>CAWEFC010000050.1:0-649210 GCA_963808085.1 uncultured Acidobacteriota bacterium | reverse complement strand
TGTCTGGCGCGCAGCTTGCCCGATTCCCACAAATCTGAGAATATGGCGGGTTTAGTTAAGCGCGTGTCTATCATTCATAGGAGGCAAGTATGTCGAGCAATTTAAAGCACCTCAGTCATATCATCACCGACGGTCCCGACCGCGCCGGGGCGCGCGCAATGCTCAAGGCCATCGGCTTCACGGATGAGGATTTGGCCAAACCCATCGTGGGCATTGCCAACACCTGGATTGAGACCATGCCTTGCAATTTTCACTTGCGGGCGCTGGCGGAAAAGGTTAAGGCCGGGGTGCGCGCAGCCGGCGGCACTCCTATGGAACTCAACACCATCGCCATCTCCGACGGCGTGACCATGGGCACCGAGGGCATGAAGGCCTCTCTCGTGAGCCGGGAGGTGGTGGCGGACTCCATTGAACTGGTGGGGCGCGGCCACATGTTCGACGCCATGGTGGCGCTGGTCGGTTGCGACAAAACCATTCCTGGTGGAGCTATGGCGCTGATCCGGCTGAATATCCCCAGCGTCCTTCTTTACGGAGGGTCAATCGCCGCGGGACGCTTCCAGGGCCGCGACGTGACGGTCGGCGATGTTTACGAGGCAGTCGGTGCGAACGCCGCCGGGCTGATGACGGACGCGGAACTGAAGCAACTGGAAGACCACGCGTGTCCGGGTGCGGGCGCGTGCGGGGGGCAATTCACCGCCAACACCATGTCAACCGTAATGGAGTTTATCGGCCTCTCGCCTATGGGTTTCAACAGCATTCCTGCCTTGGACCCGAAAAAGGACGATGCCGCTTTCGAGTGCGGCCGGATTGTCATGGATTTGCTCGCCCGTGGAGTGCGACCGCTCGACATTCTCACTCGCCAGGCTTTTGAAAACGCCATCGCCAGCGTAGCAGCTACCGGCGGTTCCACCAACGCCGTGCTCCACTTGCTCGCCATGGCACGCGAGGCCAACGTCCCCTTGAAGATTGAAGATTTTGATGTGATCAGTTCGCATACGCCCATCATCGCGGATCTAAAGCCTGCCGGCCGCTTCGTCGCCGTGGATGTACATCACGCCGGCGGCATTCCGCTGATCGCCCAGAAGTTGCTTGAGGGTGGTCTGTTGGACGGCTCGCAGATGACGCCCACCGGCAAGACCATCGCCCAGGAAGCCGCCCGCGCTTCCGAAACTCCCGGGCAAGTTGTGGTGCGCCCCGTCTCCAATCCTCTCAAGAAAACCGGAGGCTTGGTGATTTTGAAAGGGAATCTGGCTCCGGAGGGATGCGTCATTAAGGTTGCGGGCTACGAACGCACGCACCATCGCGGACCCGCGCGAGTCTTTGACTCGGAAGAAGACGCTATGCGCGCAGTGATGAGCAAAAGCATTAAGGTCGGAGATGTGGTGATTATTCGCTACGAGGGCCCACGCGGCGGGCCCGGCATGCGCGAAATGCTCGGCGTGACTGGAGCGCTGGTTGGTGAAGGCCTGGGCGATTCGGTGGCGCTGCTCACCGACGGACGCTTCAGCGGCGCGACCCACGGCCTGATGGCCGGCCACGCTGCTCCCGAAGCGGCGAGCGGCGGGCCCATTGCCGCCATCGCCGATGGCGATATCGTGGTGTTCGATATTGAAAAACGCCGGATCGATATGGAAGTTTCCGACGCCGAGATCCAGGCGCGCATGGCAAACTGGAAAGCCCCTGAGCCGCGTTACAAGCGCGGCGTGTTTGCCAAATATGCGGCACTGGTTTCCTCCGCTTCCGAAGGCGCGGTGACGTTTGTGAAATCGTGACGGCGGATCATTTTCTAGTTCTTCTTGGCATATGATGCTCACCGATTTTCCAGGTCCTCGAAACTCCTGATCAGTGTGGGACGCACGCGGAGCGAGGTAGGACTGGACGCGCTTGCGTCGGCCTCGGAGTGCCTCGTGCGGCTAAAGTGGATATTCCGCAAAGAGCCGACACAGGCCGATCGTGCCCCAGAGAATTGGGCAACTTACTTTTTTTCAATGGGTTACAAGCTGTTGCTCTTCTTCCTTTTTGTTTTCAATAACTTATGGGGTTCACACCACAACCTTTCTGCCGGCACGCTCTCCGGGCGGAGCGACAATTTGCCTAGTCGCCTGAGTTCGTTTCGCGATTCGGGTTTGGGGCTCTGGATTCGGGGGGCGGGGCAGAGGCTAGCGGTTCGGGACCCGAACCCGTGGGGTGGCGACAACCGTCCGCGTATGGACACGTAATGGTGGGTCCCTACGCCAGCGCCTCGAACGGCGAGCGCCCCATCCAAATCGACACCAGCACGCCCAGTTGCGGCAACAGCCGCTTCGGCTGCTGGACGTGTACGGTCGTTGATCGCGACAAAGCCAGTGAGGGATTGTTGGCCGCATATCTTATGACCAGTTTTGTGCTTGGCAAACCGACGCGCTGGGCCTTATGCTCAGCTTGAGATTTCCTCCCCGTCGGATCAGCCGAAAGGCCTCCGGCGGGGTATTGCTTTTATGGGCTCGGCAATAGCGGTTCTCTTACGCGTTGTGTTAGAGTAGCGGTCAGGGGAGAGGTCTATGAGGAACCGGGCTGCCGAATTGCCAACCACCTCCGAGGGAGCGAGGCTGCCTCCCTACCAGCCGCGCACATCGCTCGGGAAGCGCCTTTGGGAGATTCGAGGTCAGATTATGGCCTCGGGGGAAAGACCCCTGGGTTGGGATGAGATTGAGAAGGAAGTCTCTGAACAACGCCGCGACCCCAGGCTTGGGATTTGATCTTCACGCCATGGATGCCCTTCACATCGCGGCGGCGCTTTCCGTCGGGGCCGAAGAGTTCATCACCAGCGAAAGGTCGGAAAAGCCGATCAATAATCTCACTGCCCTTACCGTTCGTACCATCCACCCGTTAAACCAATAATCGCTTCACGTTTGCACCTCGAAAACGCAGGGCCGAGCTCGCTGTGCGCCAGCCCGTCATGGTCACCTGCTGTCGCGGGAGCGTCCCACTCCCGCCGGGAGTTTCGACATTTCCGAATGTGAGGCGCGCCATCCTGCACATTCCCCCCAAAGTAAAACTGGGTGGGAAGAAACCGAGGACAGGTCACCGGGTTCCGCCGGGGGTTCCCCCGGATTCATTCTTGACCTATATCTGACTCTGTGGTATATCCTACTACGTGGTATTCATCGAATCGGCGGCCTTCACACCATGACCACATTCACTTGCTGATATTGCTCGATAAGAATGAGGAGGAAGATTTGGACTCGCAAGAACGGACCGCCCTAAGGCGCATGGTCGCAGATTTGAAGAGGACATAGGGGGAACTATGGCGAAAGCAATCCGCGTGAAGGTTTTTGACGATTTACGTCAGTCCCTGACGGATGCCGGGGCCTACGAGCAGGGCCAACCGGTTAATCTCCGGACCAGAGAAATTCCTCCACCTCCGAAGCCTCTTAAGCCGGCAGAAATCAGGAGAATCCGCCTGGCGCTCAACGCCAGTCAGGCAGTCTTTGCCCGGTTTCTCAACGTCAGTCCCAACACCGTGGAAAGCTGGGAGCAGGGGGTTCGACAACCGGACCAAGCCGCCCTCAAGTTGCTCACCATCGCCAAGAAAAACCCCCGGGCCGTGCTTTCCGCCTGAGCCCCAGGGGCCGCTACAACCGCTGTGTGGCGCGCCATCGCGCGCCCCCTGCTTCGCCCGCCAATCTTGAATTTTGAATTTGCAATCCCCCGTCCCCAGCCCCTGCCCTTCCTACCTCGGACCTCGCACTTCGGACTGGCTTTCTTGCTACTATTCACGAACCACTGCCCTTCCGACTGTCTTTCAGCGGAACTTCCCGGTTCCCAGGGCTTCAGAAACCCGGGAGCATCCCGTCTTTCCCCGGGTTCCCCTCTTCCCCATTCCGCCACGTTCCATTGATGGTATCTTAGAAGAACACTTAAAAACGTAGTCACGGGCGTGTCCACTCCGCGCGACAGGAGCAAGGATGTTTCAGGAGATCAAAGGATCTCTCCAACAACTCTATCTGGAAGACGAGCGGCCCTGGCTGGTCGGTTTTAGCGGCGGCAAGGACAGCACGATGCTGGCGTCGCTGATTTTGGATGCCGTCCTGCCCGCTCCGGTCGACCAGGCTTTCCGCCCCGTCTACCGTCTGCTGTCTACCGTATTTCCGATTCCCGCCATTGCCGAAATGACGTTACGACACCGCGGCCCGCTCAGGTTATAAGCCCCTCGAATTCGATGGGTTTGGAAAAACGGGAACAAAGAAAAAATGGCCGAAAAGATTGAAGTGCAGGGCAAAGAAATAACCATCATCTCCCGGCAGCGGGAGGGCTTCATCTCGCTGACGGACATTGCGAAATACCGAGACAGCGATGCTCCTGCCGACATCGTGAAAAACTGGCTGAGGAGCCGGAGCACGATCGAGTTTTTGGGCCTGTGGGAGCAGCTTAACAATCCCGGTTTTAAACTGGTCGAATTCGACCAGTTTAGAAACGAGGCCGGATCGAACCATTTTGTTCTGTCCCCGCAGAAGTGGAACTGCCATCCACCAAATGAAGCTTCTGACGGACGACACAGGAATCAAACGGTTTGAATCGCGTGAGAAAAAGGATGGTGATGAAGATTGATCCGGTCAACGACTTCGTGAACCGGCGTGTGGCCATTCGCTGTAGCGGCGATCTCCGATCGCCGACCGGCGGTCGGAGACCGCCGCTACAAACCGCAGCGCGCCGCGCCGAAAGCTCCACGCGCGCTCAGACCATGGCAGGCCGACAGGCGCGCAATGGCCTGAACCGGCATCCTGACTTGCCTCGCGTCTGGGTCTCGAATCCGATTCAGTTCCTCAGCACGGAAGAGGTTTGGGCCTACCTGCTTCAGAACCCGAACCCGTGGGGTGGCGACAACCGTCCGCGTACGGACACGCCATGGCGTGCCCCTACGCCAGCGCCTCGAACGGCGAGTGCCCCATCCAAATCGACACCAGCACGCCCAGTTGCGGCAACAGCCGCTTCGGCTGTTGGACGTGCACGTTGGTTGATCGGGACAAAGCCATCGAGGGATTGCTGGCCGCATATCTTATGACCAGTTTTGTGCTTGGCAAACCGACGCGCTGGGGCTCATGCTCAGCTTGACATTTCCTCCCCGTCGGATCGGCCGAAAGGCCTCCGGCGGGGTTTTGCTTTTGTGGGGAGTTCAGCGTGCCAATTGAGCCCGGAGTTAAGCGCGTCACCGCCTTTGTAGACGGAAGCGTCAAGAAGTAATTTCACTTAAATGAGTGGTTTCAACGTGCGCTGAAAACGCCATAGCTGGTGAAAGGAAACTGAGGTGGGAAACTAGGGAACTTCCCGGTTTCCAGCGCTTCAGAAACCCGGGAACATCCGTCACCGGTTTTCCTTTTGCCGGTCAGTCTTTTCGTGGGGGGTAATGCAGCTTCCCAACCTCGCCACGAACGTGGGTGGATTGGCGTGGATGTTTGGGACGAGTCACGTGTCCAACACGATGGTCTTTCTTTGAGTGGAGGGCGGGCGTGTGCCCTGGGCGGCCCCGCTTCTCAATCTCGATGGGCCCTATTTTGATACGTTCGACTTGCCGCGGGTCAAAAGGTGAGCGAAAGGCTAGGGCTGCCGCAATACGATCGTGATGCAGTCAGTCTTTCCACGGGAAGGTGTGCGCCTTCACGTTCTGATAATTCGCGTCGAGGGCTGGTTCGAGGAGAAGGATGGCGGCGATGCGGCGGGCCATTTCCTGCACGTAGCGGACTTCTTCTTTCGTCAAGGGGCGGCCCAGGAGTTTTTCCTCGCGGTAGGAGAGCCATTTCTTCATCACCTGATAGCCGCCGATGGTGTATTCCCAAACTCGCAGGGGAATGTTTGACCAGTAGGCAAATTCATTGAGGTAAACGTCGCAGGTGCGGTCACCCGAGCAGGGGCAAACGCGTTCGCCCGGTGGTAGGGCCGAAGTGCCTTCGGCCCCGGGCCGAGCGCCGCTCGGCCCTACCAATGCCTCGCGTTCCGATGGATGGTAATCGCGCTCAATAAGTTTTCCCTTGCCCGGCATCGTAACGCCGCCCTGGCCCGCGTGTCCCCACCCGGCGGTAACGGCGAAGTGCTCGGATTCATTCAGAGTCATGCCGCTTTCGAGAACGAAGGTGGCGATTGTTCGTAGGGGCGGTTCGCGAACCGCCCCTACGTCGGTTTCCGTGTCCAGCAACGCGGCAATCTGCCTGCCCAGCGCCGCCGAGGCGAGCAAGGCTTCCTTGCTGTCCGGCAGCGGAATGCGCGGCCAGTCCTGGCGCAACGCGCCCGGAGTTTTCTTTGCGATAGTCGGGTGCGTGGAGAATCGCGAGGGTATGGTAGAAGACCTCCGGGGCGTCATCGATCGTCGCGACGTAGCTGAAGTACTTGACCAATGAATCGCTGATATTGAATCGCGTGCCGTTCGCCAAAATACGCGGGTCTCTGCCTTGATGCGGAGCAAGGAGGGGCTTCGTCTCGGTTGTCGGCTTGAGGTATAGGGGGATACAACTTGCCCCGCGGTCCATCAGGTCCAAGCACCCGATGCTGCGAATGAACTGCGGCCTTGACCATTCCCGCCGTGGCTTCTGCTGCGAGACCAGCCATACGTTCCCCTCGAATACGTGCGGGAAATACTCAGACGCTTTTCATCTAAAAGCTTTGTCTCAGGCTCCCAATAAAGCCAGCGCACGTCAAATGGCCGATAACAATAGCGGACGATATTCTTTTGCAATGGGCCGCGTTCGAGGAGGTGATCGCGGACGGATTCCGCCTTAAATCGCGCGGTGCTGGTCATGGCGCACGGAGAAATGCGGCGCATTTCTTCGTGGCTTTTCTTTTTGTCAAAATACTGCTTCATCCGCTTAACCAACCGTTCGCGGTCGATGTCCACGACCACATCATCACGGCTGGTTTTGACTCCCGGGAATGAAACCGGAAACAACTCCGGCAGCAGCGGCCATTGCAGGTAACCCGTCGTCACCTGCGCAGGCGCAAAAGGTAAGCCAATCTCAAGGGGTGGGGTCAGTTCCTGATAAATTGCTTCCCCATCTTGCAAGGCGGTATCGAGCAACTGCTGTCGCTTGGTTTTGCCCCAAAGGTGGCGAAAGCGCACCCGTAGGGGCGGTTCGCGAACCGCCCCTACGACCAACAGCGCAATTGCCGTCCCCACCTGAATCCCTTCGCGATTGAACTCCGTCGAAAAAACGCTGGGGTCCGGCTCACCCTCCGGCGTCAACTTGCCGGTCTTGTACTTGTCGCCATTCAGGCAGTCAATCCAGATGCGGTCAAACGCCTCCAGATACCGCTCCCTCATGCCGGTGAAAGATAAGCCGTCGAGCCAGGAATAATTTGAAATCAGGCACACCACGCCTCGGCCGGTCTTCTCCACAATGCGCCTTTCGGCCATGCGAAAGAAGCGCACGTAAAGATCATTGAGTCCCTGGCCCTGCGGAGCGGGCGCCTGCTTTGTGGTCCGATAAGCTTCGGAAAGGTCGCGCTCCTCCTCCATCTTGGAAATTCCCGCGAAGCTGTTGTACGGCGGGTTGCCGAGAATCACCAGGATCGGCACGTCACGCTTAACGTGTTCGGCGGCGTCGCGCTCCTCTTCCAACTCGGAAAACAGCAGCTTTGCCTTCGGCCCTTTGGGTGGTTCCCAGCCGGTGAGGGCATTGGTGAGATAAACCCCAACCCGTTCGGGGGCGTGCGTAGCGCCGCCCTTGAGGGCGGCACGTGCCGGGCTCAAGCCCGGCGCTACGTCCAGCGGCGCGCCCAAGTTCTGCAAGAGCAAGCCGAGCTGCAAGTGTGAGACGACGAAAGGCGCGGGCAAAATCTCAAATCCGAAAACGCGTTTTTGGGCGGCTTCCTTCAGGTCGCTCGCGGTCAGCGCATCCTCGCCGCGCTCTTTGAGCGTGCGATGAATTCGGTCGAGGACTTCCACGAGATAAGAACCCGTGCCGCAACACGGATCGAGGACATAAACATTCTTGTTGGCCAAGCCGTCCGGCAGGTTCAATTCCTCGCGCAGAACCGTGTCCACGCGTTCCACCATGTACTTCACGATTTCCGGCGGCGTGTACCAGACGCCCAGTTCCTTGCGCAGTTCCGGGTCAAAAGCTTCCAGGAACGGCTCGTAGAAATACTGCACGGCATGGGATTCCTGAAACTTGTCAAAGAAAGAGGCGCGGTCAACGCGATTCAAAACCGTGGCCGCCCAGTCCAAAACCTCCGTGAGCTGGAGGGCATCGAGTTCCTGCGGGTTGGCGACAAGATGGAAGAGCTTGGAGATCATCGGCACGCGCAGATAGCGCGCCGTCGTGTACCAATCGAAACGGGCCGTAGCGCCAGCATCCTGCTGGCCTTGCTCCTGTGCCGGCTGGAAGCCGGCGCTACGACCCTTTGCTTGCTCCACAACACCCAGGCGGAGAAGACGCCGTAAAAAAGGGTTTGAACCAGGCTGGAACGGAAAAAGTGCTCGCCCTTCTCGCCCTCGAATTTCAAGCCCAAGGCTTCTTCCAGCGCCGTGCGCACCGTGGCCAGTGCGGCGAGTTCCACGCCCTCAATGCGCGACCGGCCGTCCCGAGCGTAGGAAGCCAGAAACCATGCAACGTCTTCCGGCGCGGCCAGCGGGGCAGCGTGCCGCATGACGCGCAGCAGGTATTCCTCGAACTGTGCTCCAATCTTTTTCGCAAGGCTGCCGGGATGCGCGGCGGCGGCCCAGAATGCTCTTCTCGCTATCGGCAAGATGGAAGGATTCCAGCTTGGCAAACTTGCCCTCCGCGTCCTGACCCACTAAAACGAAGTCGCGGTAGTTCGTCACCAGCACTTGCCGGTATTTGCCCCAGTAGCGGGAAACCTGTTCGCCGTCAGCGGTAATCCATGCGTCGTCCTTGGTGGACTTCACCTCAATAACGCCCCGCGCGGGCAGTTGACCGGGAAGGGGCTCGGCTTCGGAGGGCTTCTGGAATTGGTCGGGGGTGAATAAGCCTCCATCCGGAATCCCGGCGCCACGGTTGGCGAGGTTGATGATGCAACGTACCCGAGGCTTGAGGCGCTTACCCACTTCGTTGAACAGGTTCGAGAGCGCGGGATAGTAGGAAGTTTCCTTGACGCAGCGCCCGAGGATCGGATGTCGCGAAGTTCGCGGAGATAGGTTTCCAGAGGCGGCGGGGCGGCAAACGGAGTCGGGCTGGGGTGTACGATGGCCATCCCGATCAAAGACATCGGGACAGGTCCTGGCCATGCTCCAGCACGGGCAAGATGCCCGTGGCACGTCCGCTGGGACCAGCAGCGCTGGTCCCGGCCGAACGCCGTTCGGCCCTACAATGGCCGGGTGACGCGCTCGAAGAAGAGAGAAAGGGGCGGAATTAGTTCTCAGTCCACAGTTGACAGTTCACAGTTAGAACGGCTCGGGTTACGGGCTAGAGATAATCGTCCCACGGAAACAGGTGGTCACATTTTGTGACCACCCCGAGTGGCGCACGCCCTGTGCTGCATGTAGTGCGCGAAGGGCAGTCATGCCGGTACATTGAGGGGACCAACAAGTGCGACTTTCCTATCCGTACCTGGCGGGCGAAGTAGAGCTTACAGAAGAACGAGAAAAGCACGTGGGGGACCGCCACCCGGAGCTTTTGCCCAAGACCCGCGATCGCATTCGGACGACGCTGGCAGACCCTCACGAAGTTCGGCGCAGCGCCGCTCCGCAGTGATGCGCTCGTCGACTGTGAGAAGGAGAATGCACAGCTCCTCCGTACGGTCAGGACACTTTGCCCCTGAGATCAACGCACCGCTATTTGGCGCCCGGGCGGACTAATCTGGGCTTTTGCAAGCAATCACGCTTGCTGTTCACGCGCCCTTCAGTGCATGATGATGTTAAATGGATAGGCCTCAAAGTTCGATCACGCAGTTGCAGAAACGACTCGGCATTGAACTGAAAGCTATCAACACCGCCCGCGCACTCTCGGATAAGATGCGCGAAGACCTTGCGGCGAGGTTGCGCAGTCTTGACTCCGGCGACACCAGTGTTGTTGTGTATGGGTCACTGGCTCGGGAGGAGTTCACCGAAGGGAGCGACGTCGACTGGACCTTGCTCATTGACGGTTTTGCTGACCCGAAGCACCTCGAAGTAGAACGGGAGATCGACAAAATAATCAGCAAAGCCGTGGCCAAGCCTCCCGGCAGAGAGGGTACGTTTGGCACTCTCACTTTCAGCCATGAATTGGTTCATCAAATCGGCGGCCAAGAGGACACGAATCGTAACAGCACGCGCCGCATTCTTCTTCTGCTGGAATCGCAGACCCTGGGGCGGAGCGAGGCCTATGAACGTGTCGTAACAAACCTGCTAAGACGGTACATCTTGGAAGACTCGACTTTTGTGAAGAAGACTGCCAAACATCATGTGCCTCGCTTCTTGATGAACGATTTTGCACGACAGTGGTGGACAATGGCCGTCGATTTCGCTTACAAACAGAGAACTCGCGGGGGTAAGGGCGCCGCGATCCGCAATCTGAAACTCAGGATGTCGCGGAAAATGATTTACGTCTCGGGTCTGCCAGTTGCTTCAGTTGTGACCTCGCGCTCGGCACAGCGAAACCGATAGTTGATTGCGCCAAGCCCGGAGAGGGGCTGGACTGTCTAAGATCCGTCCGTGAGAGATTACGGACGCCGCTTGAAACACTTTCTGGGGTATTGCTGGCATTTGGCCACTTGGATGCTACAGCCCGCAAGCTATTGATCGCTTATGACGGATTCCTAGCATGCTTGCCGACCGCAGTTCGCGCAACCATCTTGAGGAACTCGGCCAGACACAGTATGAGACCGACGAAATCTTCCAACGCGGCCGCTCCTTCAGCCACGATTTTCGAGACGGGCTTTTGGAGCTATTTTTCGATAACCAATCCGGGTTGTACGCTCTAACCAAGGAATACGGAGTATCCTGATGAGGACAATTGGGTTTTCTACTGGGGCGCTGGCCTATGCGGACTTTCGAAGGGCAGTGGACATGCTGAGGGGCAAGCCTGTGCGCGCAATCGAGCTGTCTGCCCTCAGGGAATGCGAGCTGCGACCAATGCTTGAGGGTCTGGACGAGCTTGACCTTTCCCAGTTTGAGTATGTTTCCGTCCATGCACCCAGTGACTTTCCCAAGGAACACGAAGCGGAGGTCGTCAACCTACTGTCCGCTTATCTCAGCGCGGCTGGCCCATCGTCTTGCACCCCGACGTATGTCACGATTTTGGGCTGTGGAGGCAATTTGGCTCCCAGTTGTGCGTCGAGAACATGGACAGACGCAAACCCAGGGGCAGAACCATGCTTGAGCTGAAACAGATTTTTGCAAAACTCCCGGAGGCATCGTTTTGTTTCGATTTCGGCCACGCACGGCAAGTCGACAGTACGATGACAGAGGCGGATATCTTACTTAAGACCTTTGACCGCCGTTTGAGACAAGTGCACGTGAGTGAAGTCAACACAAGCAGCAAACATGACCCGCTCTCGTATGCATCAATCCTTGCGTTCCGCGAAATTGCGCCACTGCTGCGACAAGACGTGCCTGTAATTCTTGAGACGCCAGTTTCTGAAGATCGGATCGAGTCCGAAATGAAGCGCGCCATGGAGGCCCTGCCTACCAAACGCGAATATGCTTATGCATGGTCGTAGTAGCTGCGCCCGTCTGTGCACCGATCAATCCCCAATTCTAGCGTTTTGCACGACATCGCAGTGATACAGCACGCCCCGCGATTGGCAAATTTCCGCAATCCGTTCGACTGGAAACAACACACCCGTTTCGTTGTTCGCCACATCGGAAATGCAGTAGTCAGCCGTCAGTGGTCAGTCAATCCCGAACAAAAAAAGCAAGCCCTCGCAGTCAACCGGCAGGTAGGTGACGCGGTAGCCGGGTTCTTGTAGCGTGGGCGTCCCGCCGGCTGTGGCGTGGGCATCCTGCCCGCGCGCGGCGGGAGCGGGACGCTCCCGCGACAGCGGGCGGGACCCGATTCATCGGGGCAGGCTGCCCGCGCTACGTCCGCCGCTGCAAATGGCGGGGTAAACCCGCCGCTACGAAACCCGCCACGTTCCAGCGCCATGCAGTAATTCAGCACCGAGGAATGTTCCCCAAGATTCACAGTCCACAGTTCACAGCAAGAAAAGAAGTTCACAGTTTACAGCAAGAAAAGCCAGCGTAGCGGGGGCTCGTTCGCCAGGCCCGGGGTTCATCCACCATGGTCAACTAAGAGCCGCGGACCTACAGAACAGGTCCGCGCTACGATCGATTGTGGCGGCGGATTGTGACGGCGGCTTTACGCCGCCAATATGGCGAGGTAAACCCGCCGCGACGAAGGCGAGATCATGTTCCACTCGGGCGGAGGCGCACGTTGAGAGGGCCATCGAGTGCGATCTTCCTGCCCGTACCTGGCGACGGATCGAAAATGGAACATTCCGGCTCGACTTTAGGGCGAAGTCCGCAGCTCTTCGCGGATGACACGCCGCAGAGTTTCCTCAAGGGTAGGTTTCTTTTCGCTCTCGATGTACTCGCGCAGAGCCTTATTGATTAAGGTTTGGTAATTGCCGCCCCCCGCGCGGTCCACCGTGTCGCGGAAGTATTCCAGAATGTCCGTGTCCACGCGGATGGTAATCCGTTCCTTGCCGGGCGGCAGCGGCAGCACCGCTCCGCGCTTGCCTCTACTAAAGTCGTAAGTTTTCATCATTGCGCCCCATACTCGTTGCGTTCATGCGGTTCCGCGCGGCGGGCAGAAATGAGCCGAATGTCTTCGCCGCGGTAGGTATAAACACCACCAACACACGACCCAAGGCATCGGCGCCCAGAGTGACCCAGCGCGATTCGTCAGGCGATGACTCCTCATCCGCAATTGTGACCGCGTAGGGATCCTCCAGAACCAGAACCGCATCAACAAAACGGACGCCATGGTTCACTACGTTTTGCGCTGCTTTCGCGGCGTCCCACACGATCTCCATATCCAGAGCATACGCTTGTATGCACAAAGGGTCAAGTGGCTAACGCCGTGACTGTCGAGTCAACTGTTAACTGTCAACTGTAGCGGGGTAGCGTGGAGGTGCGCGCCCTTTGCGCTCCTCCACGGCTTTTTAGAGCAGTTGCGGTTGTCTGGTAGCGATGGCTTGGCCTCTCACGGAATCCGGTTTGCGGGAACGTCCGGGCGCGCCGCCGCGCGCGCCGCGGTGGAAGGGCCGCAAGGCCGGAGAGCGGGCCTTGCGCTACATCCCCCAGGGCCTCCGGACCGGGGAATTGTCGTATCACTGATACGACAATTGGGCTGAACACACTCGACCTCTGACTCATGGCACCGTATACAGCCCGCCCTATCTACCGTCCCCCCGCGCACTTCATGGCCTTCGTGATGAAGGCCTGAATTTCGGGTCGAATCTGCCAATTCTGCTTTGGCCCTTCGGGCCAATTCGCCTGGTCGGCATACATCTTATTCAACCCCTTTTGAATTCCGGGATCGCCGCCGGTGAACCCCGCCACCAATTCCTTCCAGCGAGCCGCCAACGATTGCGCTTTCCCCCCGGCGGGATCTTCGCCGAGCGACGCTTCAATATCCGCGAAAAGTTCCGCCCACTGCTTGCTGACCCGTTCTTGCAGTTCCGGGGACCATAGGGGCTTCCGCGCCTCGACTTTGGATTGAGCTTCCTCGCTGTAATACTTTTTCGTCCATTCCATGTCAGTCTGCATTTCAATCTCCTTAATGATTTTTCTAAACAAACTCCAGTCCGGTTTCCGCCGGGCTCGCAGCGACCGCGCGGCCTCTTCGATGGCAGCGATGGCCCGATCGAGTCGCCGGCGCTTTTCGGCCAGCACTCTTTGCTGCCGCCATAACGTGCCCGACAAGGCAGAATCGTTCTGGAGGAGTTCGCGGATTTCGTTAAGTGGCAGTCCCAGAAACTTCAGCACCACAATTTGTTCCAGGCGCGCGAAGTCACGGTCCGTGTAAATCCGATAGCCGCTTTCGGTGCGCCGCGCGGGCTTGAGCAGCCCGATGTGATCGTAATGGTGAAGAGTACGAACCGTGACGCCCGCCAACTCGGCGAACTCGTGAGCCCGATACGAACCCTTCGTGTCGCGTTTCAAGATTGCCTCCGTGAAGATCATCCGCTCTGACGTTACGTGAGAGTCAAGAGTTGTTTTCGAAGCGCCGCCGTGGGTTTTCGACCCATCGCGGGAAGACCGCGGGCGAAGACGCAATCAATCTGTGTAAAGTTCAATTCGCCGTATTGGCGGGGGATATCTTCATAATTGGATGCGTAAAACCGCCCTGACCTTCGACCGGCCGGCCATCCGCGCCGCGCATTTCCTTGCCGCGCTGCCTGGGAATGTGCAAAAATGTTGAGTGAGGGAAGTCGCGGAGACTCAGAGATGGAGCAGGCGCCTTTCCACTAGGGGCACACCATGAAACCAAGGAGAGTAAGTGCATCCTGACCTTAAGGCCGTTATCGAGGTCCAGCAACTTGACCAACAGGCTGCGGAACTGACGGTGCTGATCGATTCCATCCCCAAACAGATTCAAACCCTGCAATCACAGCTTGATGATTTCATCCACGCGCACGAGGACCGGAAGAAACGCCTCGCCTCAAATCTGAAGGAGCGCAAAGATCTGGAAGGCGACATCAAAGCCATTCAGGAGAAAATTACCAAACACAAAGATCAGCTCTACCAGGTGAAAACCAACGAGCAGTATAAGGCGATGAAGAAAGAGATTGACGGGGAAGAGGCCAACATTCGCAAGATCGAAGACCAGATCCTGGAGAAGATGATCGAGGCGGAAGAAATCCAGAAGCGCGTGCAGGAGGCGGCGGCGCGGCTGGAGGGCGAGAAAGCGCGCGTTGCGTCGGAGATCAAGCACCTCGAAGGCGAGCGGCAAGGACACATGGATGAGCGCGAGGGACTGCAAGCACGGCGCAAGGAAGTGGCCGCAACACTAACCGCTTCCGTCCTGGCCCTTTATGAACGCATCCGCACTTATCGCACCGGCGCGGCAGTGGCGGAGGTTCGCAACGGCCTCTGCACCGCGTGCAACGTGTTGCTGCGGCCGCAGAATTACAACGAGATCCGTAGCAATGAGGCGGTGATGACGTGTGAGAACTGTAGCCGCATCGTCTATTATATTGAGCCAGCCAACGAGCAGACCGCCAACGGCGAGGGGACGCGCGTGACGATGTCCTGAAAGGCAGGGAAAGCAAGCGTAGCGCGGACCTGTTCTTAGTCGCAGCCCTTCCCCCTGCCGGGGGGGGGATGTTTGGGGTTTGGACCTGAAAGCCGGGGTAGGTGGTGGATTTAAGGGTTTATGCCGCTTTGGGAGGTAACCCTCCACTCGGAACGGCGTTAGATCCTTGAATGCCCAACACACCTGAAATCGTTGCCCACATCGACGGCGGATCGCGCGGCAATCCCGGCCCAGCGGCCTACGGAGTGTCCATTGAAACGCCACAGGGCCAAGCCGTCACAGCGTTTGGAGAATTCATTGGCAGGACTACGAATAATGTGGCCGAGTACCGAGGTCTGCTCGCGGCGCTGGATTTTGCCCTCAGCCAGGGTTATCCACGTCTGCGCGTACTGACCGATTCGGAACTCATGGCGCGGCAGATTGCCGGAGAGTATAAGGTCCGCAGCCCTGACCTGAAACCGCTCTACGACCAGGCCCGGGTGATGATATCGCGCCTCGAGTCCTTTTCCATTCGGCACGTCTATCGCGAGCAGAATCGCGAAGCCGACCGCTTGGCCAACAAGGCCATGGACGATGCCGAGCGCGGCATCGCGCCGCATGATCACCCACCACGACCCGTACCACGATCCGTGGTGGGGCCATCACCTGCTTCACCCGCCCCGGCGCCACCAGCGTCAGGAGTAGTCCCGGCGAAGCCTCTACGCATTTCCGCGACATTTCAGAATGCCGCGCTACACCCGCAAACGCAGCTTCCCTTACTTGACGGCGAGGAAGTGGAACTCGAAATCCGCCGCAAGAAGCCGGGTGGCTAGGCCCCATATCTCATCACGAGTTTAGAAGTGCCTTCCTCGGTGAATCGCGCCAGCCGACATAACATGTATTCCTGCTGGCATGAATGCGGAGCTTTGGAGTGCGGCAGCTTGCTGCCGCTACTTCACCAGCCAGCTTGCTGGCGGCCGCCTTTCTCTAAGCCCACCTGCGGGACTGGCCTTGGATGGGCATTCGAATACCCGCGAGCAAGCTCGCGGGAGGAAAGCGGCAGCAAGCTGCCGCACTCCAAAGCTTCGCACGCAGAGTCTGGGAGGAGTCAGGCGCGACAATAATCGGAAGGATCTACGTCTTGACGGCTTCGGTGCCGGCTGGAAGCCGGTGTTACGCCTCGGATTGGGACACTGCCAGATTACAGTAGGTCACGCCGACAGAAGGCTGGCCCATGGTACTCAGGATTTCCTGTATAATAAGTTTGCAATTGGGTGCGGTTGGCCGCCCGCGAACTGCGACGGGAATCTCGCGATGAGCCACAATCGATGGAAGAATGAATTCCAGGGAGATACGTTTCCATGGCAGAGCGAATGGTGAAGTGCGTGAAGCTCAATAAAGAGCTGCCCGGTCTTGACGAAGCGCCATGGGCCGGAGAACTGGGCCAGCGCATCTACGATAATGTCTCCCAGGAAGCATGGAACCAGTGGCTGAACTTCTTGAGGATGCTGATCAATGAGTATCGCCTGGTGCCTTCGACGAAGGAAGCCCAGGAGTTCATTGCTAACCAGATGGAGCAGTTCTTCTTCGGCGAAGGATCGGCGCATCCGCCAGGGTATGTTCCGATTAAGTAAGCCAATGGCTGGTGGCCAAAGGTAAGCGGCTCGCCACTCACTTTTGCGGCGCCTAGCCCTATATTTCCCATTTCGAGGAGCCCTATGCGACCACAGGTATACACCCTCTTCAAAATTTTGGGAGTGGGAGCTTTCTTGCTGATTTTCAGTCTTGCGCTTCCGGCGCGGCCGAAACCCGACGACGGTGGCGATCTTTTCAAACAGAAATGTTCGATGTGCCATGGCGCCGATGGTAAGGGGTATCCGGCGCTGAAGACTCCAGACTTCACGGATCCCAAGGTGCAGGCTTCCCTGTCAGACAAAGAAATCATAGACACCATCAAGAATGGGAAAAAGGGCACGGCAATGCCCGCCTTCGGCGACAAGTTGAGCGACGACCAGATTCATGCGTTGGTCGCTTACATTCGTACGCTTGCCAAGAAATAGCCGCTGCGGCCGGCGATGACCTTGCGCCTTCGGTTTCAATTCATAGAGGGAGGTTGGGATAAGCCCAAGAATTGGACGCATCGCCGGAAGGCATCGTAGAGCTTCATAACGTCAGCAGACGCTACGGTGAACACGCAGCCCTGAAAGACTTTTCGCTCACCGTGCGACGAGGCGAGTTTCTGACGCTTCTCGGTCCCAGCGGGAGCGGCAAAACCACGCTGTTACGCCTGGTCGCCGGATTCGAGTTGCCCCAGGACGGACAGATCCTGATTGAAGGGCGCGACGCTTCCGCCCTGCCTCCCTACCGGCGCAACGTCAACACCGTCTTTCAACATTTTGCCCTTTTCCCCCACCTCACCGTTTTCCGCAACATTGCCTTCGGGCTGGAGCAAAAGAAGGTTTCCCCAGAAGTGATCCGCAAGCGCGTGGGGGCGATCCTGGAAATGGTGGAATTGCCCGGCAAAGACGATCGCTATCCGCACCAATTGAGTGGCGGTGAAAAACAGCGGGTAGCATTGGCGCGAGCGCTGGTGCTGGAGCCCGCCGTGCTCCTGCTCGATGAGCCGCTGGGCGCGCTTGACCAGAAGCTTCGGCAACAAATGCAAGTGGAATTAAGACGCCTGCACACGCGCCTGGGCATTACCTTTGTCTTTGTAACGCACGACCAGGAAGAAGCCTTGGTAATGTCTGATCGAATTGCGGTGATTAACCGTGGCGGCCTCGAGCAAGTGGGGTCGAGCGAAGATATCTATGAACGCCCGCGAACGCGCTTCGTTGCCGACTTCATGGGAGTGGAGAATTTCTTTGCGGTGAGTTGCGCGGCGCACACGCCGGAAGGCACTCGATTTGAGATGGAGGATGGGCAGGCGCTGTGGGCCGCGAACTCCGCGGAGCTCTCCCAGCATTCGCCCGCCACGCTTGCGGTGCGACCGGAGTGCGTGCACTTGACTCACTACCCTCCCGCCGGAAATGGCGGCCCATTGAATTTGCTGGAGGGGGAGTTGGTGGAATCGATCTACGAGGGAGGACGGCGCCGCTGGGCGGTGCGCGTTTCCAGCGGCCAGCGCGTCGTGGTCCGCGATTCGACTGCGTCGCGTGAACCCACCCCCACCAGCGAAACAAAGGTCTACGTATCGTGGGATGCCGCGCGGAGTTTGGTCTATCCGGGCGAGGGTACAAAAGGGGGAATAGCGTGAGCGTTGAAAAGGTGATCAAAACGGACGCCGAATGGAAGCAGATCCTCACCCCGGAGCAGTATCAGGTGACGCGCCACGGGGGCACGGAGTGCGCCTTCACCGGTCAATTCTGGGATTTTCACGAGGACGGAGTATTTCGCTGCGTTTGTTGCGGCGCCGACCTCTTTCATTCCCAGAAGAAATTCGAATCCGGAACAGGCTGGCCGAGCTTCTGGGATGCGGTGGAGCCCGAGAGCGTCCAATTGAAAACCGACACGAATTACGGAATGAGGCGGACGGAAGTTCTTTGCGCCCGATGCGACGCGCACCTCGGGCACGTGTTCGAAGATGGGCCACCGCCGACCCGACTTCGTTATTGCATTAACTCCGCCGCCCTGAAATTTGTAAAGAGTGAATGACAAGGCCGACCGTCTGAATTCCATCAGTCATCGCGGAACGCTTCCGCTCCTGGGTGGGAACGCGGTTTACCCTTCAGTGGCTTTCTGCGGAGCGATCGGCTGCGCCCAAATCCGCAAGCTGCTTTTCCAAATCCGCAAGCGCGTTTTGGAGCATTTCTCGATGGCGCGCGTGGCGGCTCGTCTGCATTTGTTGTTGCAGGTGAGCGCGGGCTAGCAGCAGCGTTTCCTTCTTGCGCAGGACAGCGGCCACTTCCTGGGTCAAACGCTTCTTGGCGGGATCCTCTTGCTTCGACTGCGCGGTATCCATCTGTGACTCGACTGATTTACTTTCCCAACCTCTGGCCATTTCTCTCCATAACGATAGACTACTCGCTTCTGAGCGTTTCGGCAATCACCATGGACCGAAAGCAATTCACGACCTGTCTTCAAGGTGGATATCCCAGGGTTCCCTCTTGTGCAGTTGCAATCGGACTGTGGTTCATCTATCGTCTAGCGCGCACGATCAAACGGATTCTTTCGTGAGCGATGATCACAATGAAGCTCGAATCGGTCGCCGCGGCCGATCAGTTCAGATTACGGGGACCAAGAATGAGGACATTAATTCGAATTACACAAATCGGAATTATTATGTTTGCCGTGCTCGGCAATCATCCCGCGCTGGCTCAAACCTACAACCTGATGCCACAGCCAGCAGAACTCACGCCCGGCTCGGGCCGCCTGGTGATCGATGGCAGCTTTCGAGTTGCGCTCGACGGCTATCAGGAGCTGCGGCTTGATGCCGCTGCCGTCCGCCTGCTTCGTCGCCTATCCAAGCAAACCGGAATCCCCATGAGCGACGTTCCCGAAAAGGATCCCGGCAAAGCGACGCTGGTCATCCATTGCGACCATGCGGGAGAGGCAGTCCAATCCGTGAGGGAAGACGAGTCCTATCAACTCGAGGTCACGCCGCGACAGGCTCGCCTCACTGCTCCTACTCCGGTCGGAGTGCTCCGTGGAATTGAGACCTTTCTGCAACTTGTCGACCTCGATGCAGAGGGCTTTGGAGCGCCTGCGGTGCGCATCACGGACCGCCCGCGCTTCCCCTGGCGGGGCCTGATGATTGATGTCTCGCGCCATTGGATTCCCGAAGAAGTCGTGAAACGCAACATCGACGCTATGGCGGCGGTCAAGCTCAACGTCCTGCACTTTCACATGACGGACGACCAGGGCTTTCGCTTCGAGAGCAAGGTGTATCCCAAGCTGCAAGGAATGGGCTCGGATGGCCATTATTACACCCAGGCCCAGATCACCGAGTTGATTGCTTACGCACGCGATCGCGGCATTCGCGTCGTTCCCGAGCTGGAAATGCCGGGCCACTCCACAAGCTGGTACGTCGGGTATCCGGAACTCGCGAGCGGCCCCGGCCCTTACCAGATCGAGCGCAGATGGGGCATCTTCAATCCCACCTTGGACCCGACACGCGAGGAGATTTACACCTTCCTCGATGGGCTGATCGGAGAGATTGCCGCGGTCTTTCCCGATGAGTACTTTCACGTCGGCGGCGACGAGGTGAACGGCAAGCAGTGGGACACGAACCCCCAAATTGTGGCTTTCAAAAAAGCGCACGGGATGAAAGACAACGGCGACCTGCAGCTGTACTTCAATCGTCACTTGCTGCCCATCGTCCAGAAGCACGGCAAGAAGATGGTCGGCTGGGACGAGGTCTTCCATCCCGACCTCCCGAAAGACATTGTCGTGCACTCCTGGCGCGGGCCGGAGTCCCTGGCCAAGACGGCGCGATTGGGGTACATGAGCATCCTCTCGAATGGTTATTACCTCGACTTTGCGCTCGCGCCCGCTGAGTACTACAAAGTCGATCCTCTGGCCGGCGCTGCCGCAAGTCTTACGCCCGAACAGGCAGCGCACATCCTGGGCGGCGAGGCCACCATGTGGAGCGAGTTTACGCCACCAGAGAATATCGACTCGCGCATCTGGCCCTCCACCGCCGCCATCGCCGAAAGATTCTGGTCACCGCAAAATGTTAGGGATGTGGATTCCATGTATCGGCGGCTCGAAGTCGTCAGCCGCGAACTCGACTGGGTGGGCGTGACGCATCACTCCAGCTATCCGCTGATGCTTGCACGGCTGGCGGAAATGCACTCGCCGGAGACGCTCAAAACGCTGGCTGACGTGGTGGAACCGGTCAAGCACTATGCACGCGAGGCCGCGCGCGAATACACCAGTTTGACGCCCTACAATCGGCTGGTGGATGCCGCGCGGCCGGAGAGCGAGAAGGGCCGGATTTTTGCCAGCATGGTCGATCATCTGAGGTCTAATAAAGACGACGTCCGCAAACAGCTTATCGCTTGGCGTGACAGCCTCGAGGAGCTGCTACCGGTATTGCAGCGGTCGGCGCTGCTCAAAGAAGACATTCCATTGGCAGAAGATCTGTCGGCGGTGGCAAGAGCAGGCCTGGAGGCTTTGGATTATCTTGACTCCGGCAAGCCCGCCCCTCAATCTTGGGTGCAAGAGCAAACAGTGATGTTGGATTTGGCCGCCAAACCCCACGCGGAACTTCTGCTGATGATTGTGGAGCCTGTGCGTGAGCTCGTGGTGGCAGCCCAGAACGGCCCCAGGTAGACGGGGAGCGGTAGCATGGCGCCCGCGCGCAGGTCAGCTTTGAGCACGGATATTGGAAAGGACCTTGCGTAGCGCTTCTTCGAATATTTCTTGCGCGGGCAGAAGACTCAGGACGAGAAAACCTTCGGAGGGGAAATCGTAAAAGTGTCCCGGGTGCAAAGAGACTCCCGATTGAGTAAGGAATTCCGCCGCCCAGTCTTCATCGCTGCGCGTGGAAGGCACCCGTAGAACGGCGTACCAACCTCCTTCGATTTTTAGCCTACTCACGGGCATATCCGGTTTGAGCAGCTCATCGAGCTTGCGCAGATTGGCTTGCACGCGTTCCAATATCTGCGATTGAATGGCGCGCTTATGCGCGAGCCACCGAGGTGTGGCCAGAGCCACCGGCGCACTCACGGAAAGATAAGTGTCGGCAATCACCTCGAGGCGCGCTTGTGCTTCGGCACGCAATTCCTCCGGGCCACTGACAACGATCCATCCCAGTTTCATCTGCGGCAAAGCGGAGATTTTGGATAGCCCGCTGAGCGTGAAAGTGAGGGCCTTCGAGTTTTCCACGTGGGTCACTACTCGCTCCTCATCCGCACCGAAAGCATAATCGGAGAAAACTTCGTCGGCGATGATGGCCGCCTCACTCCGGCCGCAAATCTCGATCAATCGCTCTCGTTCGCGACTGTGAACATAGGACCCGGTGGGATTGTTCGGGTGGACCACCAGCACAGCGCGCGAGCGTGAATCCCATCGCGCGGCGAGCGCGTCCAAATCCACTTGCCAACCGTCGTCGTAAATCAGGGGATACGGAATCACCTCAACATCATTCAATGCGCCGAGAAAATCGAAGAGGGGATAACTCGGCTGCGGCGCCAGAATTTTGTCGCCGGGGTTGGCGAGAAGCTTGAACACGAATGAGTAGGCTTCGCTGGTGCTGGCGGTAAGAAAAATTTGGTCAGGATCCAACTGCACGCCGCGCTCGGAATAGTACTGCGCCACGGCTTCTCGTGCGATGCGCAGACCGTGTGGGTCCGGCTCATAAGTAAGTGCGCGGAGGTTGTAAAGTGGCGCGAGAATTTTCTCTCCATCAAGAACGAACCCGCACCTAGTGGGATTTGATTCCGTCAGGTCGAGGATCGGTAATCCGCGCTCGCGCCGTTCGCGCAGGAGTTCGGAAAGGCGATTGGGAGTTAGCGACCAGTTCGTGCGAGATGAGAACATGAGTTAACTGTAGGAGTTAAGATTCAGAAGTTGGAAGTGCAAAAACCGTTTTTGCAAATTTGTTCCCATCGGGTTTTCGTACAGGAGTATTGTGGATATCCCGCAACTGCTAGCTATTGCCCGGACCTCGATGCAGCGTCAAAATGTCGCTTTGTCTGGCTGGGGGTTAATTACATTTCCAACATACAGCTCTCACTTCCAGCTTCTAGCCTCAATGTTTCGCCGCGCCGGAAGCCGTGCGAAGCTGATGGCTGTAATTGTGACACACCAGGCTGCACGAGTTCGTCGCGCGGTTGTAAGAGATCGGGGTGGCGCCGTTGGGGGCAACCACTTTGATGTCAAAATTCACCAGGCGTTGGCCGGAAATATTACCCGATTGCGCGCCCATCCCGTGGGCGGTATGGCACACCGAGCACGAGAATCCGTCCTTAATGTGGCGGGCGTGCTCGCTGAAGCTGGTGTTGTTCATGACCTGGCTTAAGTCGTGGCACTTGGCGCATAGGGCGTAGGGACCGCCGCCGGAGCCGCCTTGTGCGGTCAAGGTAGGATTCGGGAACAGATTGGTCACGGCAGTACCGGGCGCCCCAGCCTGGCTGAATTCATACCGGCGCTCGAGGATGTGCGGAAAGATTGATCCATGGGGGCCATTGGGGCCGCTCCCGCCGAATTCCCGGTTATCGTCGCTATTGTGGCAGTCGGTACACAGGATGCGCGTGCCCATGGTGCGCCCGAGTGTGATTCCGTCCAGCATCAGCATATTCGAGCGCAGGCTAGGTTGGGGAAAGGGGCTGGTGCTCTCGTGAAAAACCGGGTGGCTGGAAGTGGCAAAAGTGCTGAACTGGGGAATAACGTTCAGCGGGTCGCTCGAGGCAATCAGCCAAATCGGCAGGTAGCCGTAAACAGGCGTGGAGGCTTTCCCCGTGCTGGTCCCGTGGCAGCGCAAGCAATTCTCATACTGGTTGCTGGCGGGGCTGACGACCGACTTCCCATCGGACGCACTGATTCCTGCCACCTGGCCCTGCGAAAGCCGGATTCCCGGGCCGGCGGGAAACACCCCGACGCGATTATTGGAGTGGGCATTGTGGCAGTCCACGCACGTAGCGTGGCGATTTTGGTTCAACAAAGCCGCCTCCGTGGGAAGGTGGGGGCTATTACCCGCCGAGAACGCATGACCGAATTTTGGCGCCACAGTTTCCGCGAGAACATTCGCAATGGGTGGGGAGGTGTTGGAACTGCCGTTATGACATACCAGACACGTTTGGTCGTCCGCCGCACGCAGCAACGAATGCCCTCCCTGGGCGCTGTGCTCCACGTGGCAGGAAGAGCAGGCGTTTCGCCCCACGGTACCGTAATTTCCCAGCGTGGCGTGCGCCGATATGGTGTTGCCCGATCTTGAATTGGCCGTTGCCTCGAAGGTGATCTGGTTGGGCACACGGTTTGACGCCGTGGCGTGAGCGCTTGTCGTCCATCCGCTTAACGGGTTGATCTTGTTCGCATTGGAATGTGCAGCCAGGGGCGTTCCCGCTGAGCGCATCACATTGGAGGTTGCCACCTCTGGGTTGGTTAGGCCCATTCCTGTGGTGGATCCTGTGGGGACCGTGCTGTGGCACGCCATGCATAGCGCTCCGCTGGTGTTATTGATCGCCAGGAAGTAGCCGCCCGGATCGATATTCTGGACGTGAGGATTGTGGCAACTGCCGCACTCAACATTTCCGTTGATGAGCTGTACGGCGCCGGTTAGATCAGCCGTTGAAGGCGGGGAGGCGCTCAGGGACGTGACCAAATCCGATGAGGCCTGGAGTGGAAGGTTGAAATTGATCGGGTGCATCGTGCTGAGATTCGTGCCGAGGATGTCCCCACTATTCCAGGTCCCAGTGATGGGCACGGCACCATAAGGAACCAGGTTTCCAGGTGACCCGGCAACCGTGCCATCATGGCAACTCAGGCAGAGAGTACTGTTGGTGCCAAGCTGCAGCGCGCCGTTGGGGGTGTTGACCATGGTCGTACTGCTGTAAATCGTATAAGACTGAACATTGGAGAGCTTCTGGTCCCACAGCGGAGTTTGGGCTACGCCGGCGGTGCCATTGAGGCCGGAATGGGGGGCGTGGCAGTATAAGCAGGAACCTGACAATGTGCCGCGCACGGGGGAGGCTCCGCCCGGGGAGAGATCGTGCATGCCGATGACGTCACCTGGTGTGGCGGTCTGGGCCCACACGGTGCTCGGGAGGGGCAGTAGGCCGACGCACAAGAAGGCTAGAACCATTAGGCGGCGAACAGCAGACGGCATGGGTCGCGGCGCTGAGCCTGCCACAGCCCGTAAGCTCTCGGCGTTATTGGGGAAACTCTTAATCATGTTGCTTTAGAGCGAAGTATTGAAACACTTGAATACGGCGGTTATAGGAGTCAACCACAAAAACCCGGTCGCCGTGGTCTATGAATAATCCCGTCGGTAGGCGAAAATCCCCGAATCCGGAACCTCTTTGGCCGAAGTCGTAGAGAAGTCTCCCCTGCCGGTCGAAAACGTCGACGATACCGCTCAGTCCCTCGACAACGTAAATGTGCCCCTCGGAGTCCACGCCGATCCCCTTCGGTCGAAACAGGGACCCATTGGCGTCACCCAATTCTCCGATGGCGAATTCGAATTTCCCGTCACGGTCGAGGGCTTGCACGCGAAAGTTCATGGCATCGACGACGAGGAGATTTGCGCCGTCCAGGCGGAGCTCGGTGGGGTAATTGAATTGCCCTTCCCGCGTGCCGCGCAAGCCGATCTTCCGGACGATTGCGCCCTGCCAATCGAGGACCCAAATCTGGTTGCGCAGTGTGTCGGAAACGTAAACTCGCTGGGCCTGGGAATCAACGGCGATTCCCGTGGCCCGCTTGAAAAAACCTTCACCCTTGATGCTGCCGATCACCCGCTGGAACTTTCCGGTGGAATCGAAGACAAAGATTTTGCCGTTATAGGAATCGGTCGCATAGATGTTGTCCGCAGCATCAACCGCCACGCACTGCGGGGAAGTGAGTCCATCGGTGTCCTTCGAACGGGAGATAAACTTGTATTTGTGCTGGACGAAATCGAAGATATGGATTCCCGACGCACCTGGGTCGGTTACAATGACCCGCCCATGGGAGTCGGTCACAACGCTATAGGGATTGATGAGGGCATGAAAGTCGGGTTCGCCGGCCACCGCATTGAGCAGTCGGCCCCAAATCCTGGGTCTGCCTTTCGCTTCTTTTTCCGAGCTGATGCTGCCCTCGTATCGGAGCCTGCGTCCCCCGGTCAACTCCAATTCCGGCACGGTCGCGGGCCCCGAGGACTTCGTTTTCGAACCGGCGAGTGAGGGGCTGGGAAGTAGCAGGACCGCCAGCAGGCAGCACGCACCGGGCAATAGGCCGAAGGGAAGCTTGGGAATCAAGCCGACCCACCCCAACTCCCGTCCGTCCAACTGCCAGGTTTTGCTTTGCCGAGGGCCCATTTGCCAAACTACCGATCAAAAGAAGTTGAACCAGCGTGAAACACCCACGTAGAACGACCCTTCCAGTGCCGTTGGCGTTCCCGCAGCGCTGAATCCCTGAAGCAGCCTGCTGTATCCTGCTGCAAAGTTGAGCTTGCGCAACTGGTATGATACAAGGAAAAACATGTTTTCGTTACTGTTGTTCGAGAGCGTGGAGTTGCTGTTGGTTCCGCTTAGAGCCTTTGCATATGAGGCAGACATCGTCAAGCCTCGGGTGGGATGAGCCCCAATTCCCGCCGAGTATGATCTGCCATTGAAGAACACTACCGATGCCGGATTGACCACCGGCAAAGGAAGGGGGTTCGTCACCAGACCCGTCGAAGTCAAAAGTGCATTTCCGCTCGATGACGAGTAGGAACCGCTCATGCTGAAATGGGGTACGGAGAGGGAGGTGGAGTAGGTTTGGTTGGAATTCGCGGAGCCCGGTTGGTCCGTCAGAAGGCTCCTCCCCCCGCCTGCGCTGGCTTGCCAAAACGATTTTCTGCGGATCCGTCGGCCAATACTCCCGCTGTAATTATAGCCCGATGTGGTATAGGCAATGAGCACGGTTTGCATGTTCTGCGCATAGCTGAAGCCGCCCGATAGGCGCCAGCGGTTAATGCGGTGCGTGTAGTTGACGGAAGCGTTCAAGCCCAACGCACTTTCCTGAGAGATATTGACGAAAGTCTGGGTCACTCCGAGAACGCCGTTGAACGCTCCGCCCAGCAGCTCATTCGAATACATTGCCGTGCCGTTCAGGGAGGTGGACGCCAAAGAGGTACCCAGGAAGGTTTGTTGCTGTCGTTCCGCGAACGCATGGAAGGTCAGGTGTTGCGCGGGCATTTCGTAGTTGGCATAGCCCGTCAAACTCAGGTCGTGCGATGCTTCTTCACCCGCAAGCTCGGGAGCAGCGACCCCTGTCGCGAGCAGCGAGTTGTAAACTGTCCCCTCCAGATTATCCGTGTAATAAGTCGTCCCACCCACGTTCAGGTGGTTGAGCGGAGCGAAGGTGGCCGACGCTGAAAGCGTATCCACGGTGGTGTCAAACCTGTCGCTCGAGCCGGTGTCACCAATATTCGTATTGATGTCCACGCGATTGACGTTGGCGGAGACGCTCCCGTTGAAAGGCAGTTTGTGAGAAGCGCCCAAACTGAATGAAGTCGCGCCGGAGGTGGAGTTTTCGGACGCCTCGCCCGTTAGAAACTGCGGTGTGAGCGTCTGGAGCGCCGTGTACTGAAAACTCCCATTCAGGTTAAAGCCGCCGAGATCATAGGTCGAAGTTAAAATAAAAGTGTTGGCGTGGAACGTCCCCTGAGCGTTGGCACCGTAAATGGAATAGGAATCGTTTGAATTCGAGAAACTAAGATTCAACGAGGGCAAATTTTTGCGGTGAACTCCCCAACTGACGGTGAGATTATCACTGTCGCCATTCGTGGTGTAATTGGCGAGGCCGGGAACATCGAAGTTCCCGCTGCTGTTGAAAGAGGTCGAGTAGCTGACCGCTCCCGGATAATTCGTACCGCCGAAGAAGTGAGCGCTGGCGTTTACGCCGCTGCTGGCAGTGATGGATTGGAATGCGGAGTTGAGCCGCGACTGATTGTAGAAAGGCTGGACCTCGAAGGAGAGGAAATTCGGATTATAGTAGTACCCGGAGAGATCGGCGGCGCCGGCGCCGTTAATGCTGTGGTCAGATCCCAAGAGGTTGGAATAATCATCGCTGTATCCCGCCGAGATGGTGGCGTTCAGGTTGAGCTTTGCTTCCCCCGCACTGACCTGCGCCGCCGCAGGCGCGGCGAGCGCAAGGACCATCATCGCGAGTGTGAAATTCTTCCGCACAGCAACTGACATTTTGCACGTTCTCTTCCAAAGTCGATTACACGGCCAGGAATGATCCTCCGCAGCATGCCCGCACAGAAACGGTCGGGAGGATTCTCTCTTCCGCCTGCTGATCAATGTGCTCAGCAGGCAGTTGTCTGTGGTCCCGTTTGACTGCGCGCGTGCGGTCCTACGCCTTTTCGATCTTGGCATTCTTGCTGAGCCTCATGGCAAGGGCATTGCGCAAGTGTTCGATCTTCTCTTTCACCAACTGGTCATGTAATGCGCCTTGGACAGTTTCAAATTTCTGGGCGCCGGGAGGGTTATGAGAAACCAATCGAAGGATGGCGTAATCGTTCGCGTCGAATTGTATGAGTTGGCTGACCTGGCCGGTCGACATGGCCGCCAAGGCGGTCACCACCCCATGGGGTAATTTCGAAATGTCAGCCGCCTTGTGGTTGCCCATCATGACCCGAAAATCGTCTTCGGAAACCTTTTCGGCCAGCGCGCCAAATTCTTCGTAACTCTTGGTAGCCTGGGCCTGGCGCAGCGCCTCGAGGGCGCGTTTGTGGGCCTCCTGCAACTGCGGAGCGGTAGCATTGGGTGGCGGCAAAATGGAGATGCTCTGGAAGGAGAACGACTCCGGCAGGAGAAACCGCTCGGTGTGCGCGTCGTAATAGGCCTTAACCTCTGCTGGCGAAACCGCAGCCTTCTCCGTGATTTGCTCCTTCAGATACCTGTCAATCAGCAGTGAGCGCTCCACCTGGACCTGAAACAGCTTGGGCGAGCCCTTAAATTCGTCCCGGAGCATTTGCTGAAATTCCTGAGGCGAATGGAAGCGCTGGCGAAACGCCTTCACGGCGTCTGCCAGTTCCGCGGGAGGAATGGTCATCTTGCTTTGTTTCGCTTCCTGGTATACCAACTCTTCGAAAACCATCATCTGCATGGCGCCGGAGCGAATGTCCGCCTCCATGGTTTTTGGAAACCCGTTGTGGACGCGCGCATAGGGGAAAATCGCGTACATTTCACGGAGCAGGTCGTGGTCGGTAAGCACCGCACCGTTCACACGCACTACCGCCCGGCCCACCGGTTGGGATGCCGCAGTGGTGGCAAAACCTTCCAGAACGGAACTGGGAGTGTGAGCTGGAACTTGCGCCCGGACAGAACCTGTCCCGGCCAGGACGAACAAGAGGCAGAGGGTCAGATAGCCGAACGGCGAGGGCGAACTTGACCGCCGCTTGCCCCCTCGACTCTCACTCACCTGTAGGCCTTTCCACATTCTGTTTTTGTGGTTCACGCTGTAAGCTCCTCACTCAGGATTCGGAAGAGACGAGGGGAGGGAGTGCCCTCCCCCTGCTCAATGGTCGAGAACCAAGACTATGTGGTCGGTACACTCAGTACACCGTTCATTTCGTTCGATTCCCCACCGTGGCAATTGCGGCAGAACTGAGCCACGGAATTGCCTCCGTCGTTCGGGTTGTAATAGCCCTTAATGAAGAACATGGTGCTATACGTTCCCTTGGAGTTCGAATAGGCCGTCATGCTGTGTTGATTGTGGCAGGTCGTGCAGGTTACAGCGTTCACAGTGGCAGCGTTCAAAGTTCCCGTTGACAAGGGATTTCCTGACGCATTCCAGAAGGAAGCAGGATACGAGTTGAGGAATTTCGCTGAATTCGTACCCGTCATCGAAACCGCCGTGGTCGTTGCTCCTCCGCCGGTGCAGTCCCAGTTGTATCCCGATTCCGGAGTCGCGGCAGCATTGCAACCGACGGTGGCAAAGTCCCCAACCGGGTGGTCGTTGCTATACGCCGTCCCGTTGCTCGGTGCTTGCGCCGCCAGCAGTGTCGGCGCAGTTCCACCGACTACAGGCAAGGTTTCAACCGTATGACCCGTCATCATGCCAACCGAGGTCAAGACCCCGTCATGGCAACTCAGGCAGAAGATAACCTGGGTGTCGGCGTCATGCATGTTGGCGCTGTTCATCGTGAGGCTACCCGATGGCGTCAGAGCCGTCGTGGAATAAGGCAGAGTTACAGGGTATTTCGTTGTGCTGCCATCGCCGCTGAAGCTCAGCGATTTACCGTAAAGGGGAGAAAGGTCCTGCCCCCAAAGGGCATACATGCCGTTGTTGACGTCGTTGGTCGTTGCCTTGCCGTTGCCAAGCACGCCACTGTGTGGAGCGTGGCAGATGACGCAGCCTCGCCCACCAACGTTATGCGCGCCCAGAATGTCCGCCGACTGATTGGGCGTCTGGGCCATCGCCAGGCTCGCAGTTACTAGTGTTGCGAGAATTGCTAAAGTGAGTTTCTTCATGTTATTGCTAGACCTCCTTGAGGAGTTTCTTTCCATAAAAGTTACGCCGCCCGGCGTTCTTCCTCGAGCTGCGCTTTGGCTATCCGTCGACAGCCAAAACTGGTTGCGGCGCTATTGCGCCGCGAAATCCTTTTTCGGGGCCGTGGCCGGACTGGGCAAAGCCCCCGCCGCGCCCTTCGATGAGGGACCTGCGGCAGGAGCGCTGCTGTCGGCATTGGGCCCGCCCGTCCCCCGCGATCCCGCCCGTTTTTCCAATTCGCTCTCCCGGCGCGCCTTCTCCGCCGCGGCCTCGGCATCGGTGATGTAATGGAAAACCTGCACCCGCCCCGGAAACGTCTCGGAAACGACGACTTCGTTTGATGGGCCGATGGCGATTCCCCACGGGCCCATAAATTGGCCAGGAAAGTTTCCCACTCCGCCAAAGTAGATAAGCAGTTGGCCTTGCCGGTTAAATACCTTCACCAAACTTTGAGCGGCATCAACCACCCAGATGTGGCCGTCGCAGTCGGTGGCAATTCCCTTGGGGCGTTCGAAGTCGGCGGGACCATCGCCGTTCTTGCCGAACGTGCTGATGAACTCGCCATCGGCATCGAACATCTCCACCCGGTCGTTGAGGGTATCCGTCACGTAGAGATTCCCGTCCTTATCCACAGCCACGCCCTCGGGACCCGCGAATGCGCCGGGGTCTGTCTGGTCGTGCTTCCGGCTCGGCTTGCCAATCTTGCGTAGGAATTTGTAGGTGTCCGCATCGAATACATCCACCACGTCGTTTCCCGTGTCGGCGACGTAAAGGAACCGGTTCTCCCGATCGATGGCGAGGCCACCCGGCCGAACCAGGTCATCCGTTCCGAAAGACGCGATCGCTTCGTGCTTGGGATTAAACACCAGGATATGGCGCAACTTCGAGTCGGCGACGAACAGGCGATCATCGTCATCCAGAGCCACGCCGCCAATCATGTCCAAACTCGCCTGTCTGCCATGAGCAATCATTTCAACGTGGTCCTTGTTTTTCGGATCAAAAACGAACACGGCGCCCACTGCCTGGTCCGCCGCGTAGATGCTGCCCTTTGAATCCACACCCACTCCATAGGTACGAATCAGTTGGAAGGGGATGTTCGTGAGCCTCGCCTGGTCGTCGGGCTGCGCTCCCGCCAGACGGTCCATCCAGGTCTGCTTTCCTTTGTGCTTGCCGTACAGGCTGGGGTCCACCTTCTCGCCTGTATACATATCCTTGAACGCGATCCGCGGGATTGCCGGGGGATTGGGCCATACGATCTTGGTGATATCGAAGTAAGCTCGCGTACGCGCGTTTGCAGCGTCAACCGCGGGAGCGGAATCGGCCTTCTTCTTGCCCGCATGCAGCTCAACGGGGCAGAGGAGCAACAACAAGCAGATCAACCCCAAGGGCGCCGCAACCCACAGGTTGGCGGCATTTGACCGGAGGGCGTTGGCGCCTCGACCGCAGTGTCCTTTCCGGGTCGGTCGAACCGCGAAGCTCAACATGTCATTTCCCTCCAATTTGCACATCCATCAAGTTCATCGGATTGATGTGGCATGTGTTGCAGAACTTCATATCGTTCTTCTGGTCTTTCACCAGCATCCCCGGCTGGTCTCCCGAGTGAGGCTGGTGACAGGTCAGGCAATCCATGTGCACTGAGGCTTTGGTTTTGGGGTCGATGAAGTCGCCAACGGGATGGTTCTCCATCGGGTGTCCCCGGCCATATTTCAAGGGCAGAATCGGCACCTTACTAAAGTAGTTCTCTGGCAGCTTCACCTTGCCGTCGAAGATCGTCACCAGGCTCGCCCCTTCCACCTTCTGGGGGTTGGCGTCAGGGCCCGTGGCACTCCAGGCAAAGCCCGTTCACACTCTTCGCACGCAGCAAGTGCGCATTGTCGCTGCCGTGGGGCTCATGGCAGGTGGCGCAGCCTTGCTCGGAGGCGGGCTGGTGCAAGTGCTTTTTCTTGAACTGCTCGGTTTGGTCGGAGTGGCAGGCGAGACATGCCGCCACGGGGCCGGGTTGCAAAAAGCCCGGGGAACTTCCGGCGTGCGGGTTGTGACAGTCCGTGCAGTCGCCCGCCGCGCCCGGATGCTGCACCGTCGCCGCCGCGATCTGCTTCGTCACATCTTCGTGGCACATCACGCACAAGGACTTCACATCCTTCTGGGTTAGAACAACCTTGTCGTCCTTGGCCGGCGCGTGGCAGGTGTCGCACTGCTTGCCTTCAAAGGGGTTGTGCATGAAGGCCTGCATCAGCTTGGGTGCCTTGGACTGGTGCGGATCGTGGCACTGAAGGCAATCGGCCTTGGCGATGGGTTGATTCTGGTGCGCCTTCAGCATGGCCGCATCTTTCACGTCATGACAGTCCAGGCACAGTGCCGGGGCGTCCTTAGTCAGGTGAAACGCGAACTCGCGTCGCGCAGGATCCCCTGTCTTATGAGTTACATGGCAGGTGTCGCAGCCCATGTCGAGGGCCGCGTGCCGGCTGCCTCCTTTGGGAACGTCCACGCCCGTGTTGTGGCAGGTGAGGCAGAGATTATCCTGCTTCGTCGCTCCCGACATCGGCTGGAGCAACTGGTTCTTGTTGTCCGAGACGTGGGGGTCGTGGCATTTGAGGCAGTCGCGAACCGCCGGACTGTGGATTTTCCCTTTAATATCAGCGGCTTTCTTGTCCGCATGGCAGGTGATGCAGAGGTCCAGAGGGGTGGCGGTGATGAGCTTTACCCTGGTTATGTCCCGGTTAACGCGAACTTCGTGGCAACTCAGGCAGCCGCTGGCGATTGCCGTGTGAACGGACTTCCCTTTGGTTTTGTCCGCATGGCACTCGATACATTTCGCCCCGTCGACCTTAGGGTCGAGGGCGGGGTGCTTGGCAGCGCTGACCCACGAAACGCCAAGCCCGATCATCAGGGCAAGGACCAGTGCCGTCTTCATTGCCGCAACTTTAATCTGAAGTTGACGCGAGGACACGGCAGAAGAAGGGCTGTTCACCGTCGAGGCCCAAACCGTCCCCGTTACGAGGGGGAGGCGTTGCCCCTTTTTGGGCTCCCTGATCAGCCGAGTTCTTAGAGAGTAGGTCGCTACTTCCATTGTCCCGAAACCAGACGAACACAGGATAGATAGCAAGGGTTTCGCCAAAGATGTGAAGAGTTTGTCCCCTTGCCTTGCTAGAAATCGTTAATTTTCTGTACTTTCCAAATCGAGGGTGATCCAGCATACGCCTCTATGTAGTGTTTTGCAGCATTCTGCGCTAATTTGCGCAACGGTCGGTTTTCTAATGGGGTTACTCACGTAGGCGTGTTGCCTGCGAAGGTAACTCATAGTGTGCCATCGTGGAGGCTTTTGAGCTGGGTGGGGGGACCTTGTCTTCAGGGGCGGGCTGTAACTTGGGCAGCATGGAGGTGCCACGGTGGCGTGCTTGGACCTATTCGCCTGAACCAAGAGGGACGATCCGGAGGGGGCCAACTCCGCGGGTGGAGTTGGCCCGGCGCTTGATCGCGAGAAGCGTATTACGTTGTCGTGTGGGGGTGGGATGCGGCCTTCAACCCGCTCGGCCAGTGCATGTCCACCACACCCTTCTCGCCAGTAAGTTGTCCCTTTTCCGCGTGCCAGTACACCCGCTGCTTTTCGTGGTAGGAGAGGTTTGCCATGTGGCACGCTACCGCCGTGCCGCAGCCAAAGTCCACGTTTTCAATGGGTTGGTTCCGCGTCTTGATGGCGTCGAACCAATTCCGCATGTGATCCTCGGTACCCTCGGCGGTAATCCGCATGGAGGCCCCTTGGCGCTTCGGCTGTTTGGCGAAGGTGCCAATATCCATGGTTGGGTCGTCCTTGCGCGCCTCCATGAAGGGACCTTTGGTGTCCTTGGGCCAGGACTCGAGCGGGTATGCGAACTCCCAATCCGAGTCATAAGGCTTGTACTGGGCAGACTCCTCGGTGAGGACGATGGTACCTTTGTCCCCCATGAAGCGGACAACCTCGCCGCCATCCCAGTTGGAAACCAGATTCGCCATCACCACCACCTGGAAAGCGCCGTAGTCGTAAAGGGTGTTGTGGATGTCGGGCACTTCGCGGTCGCCCGTCCACTTGTAGATACCGCCATTGGCGACGGCGCTCAGCGGATATTGAATGTTCATCAGGTAGTGGACGCGAGAGAGCAGGTGAACGTACTCGTCGCCCGCGATGCCCGTGCCGTAGTCCCACCAGTTGCGGAACTGGAAGAAGCGCGCGGCGTCGAAAGGCCGCTTGGGCGCGCTGCCCAAGTAACGCTCCCAATCGACGGTTTGTGGGGTGGCGTCTGGCGGGATGGGATATCTCCATGCGCCGACCGGGTCAGGCCGGTAAATCTCGCACTGCACCATAAAGACCTTGCCAATGTCGCCTGCATCCAGGTGCTGCTTGCCCCAAGTGGTGGATTGCATGCTCAGGCTCTGGCTTCCCACCTGCACCACGCGGCCGGTGGCCTTTGACACCTTCACCATCTCCAGCGCTTCGGGGATGGTGTGCGCCATGGGCTTTTCGCAATAAACATCCTTGCCGGCCTTCATGGCTTCGACGGCGACAGGCATGTGCCAATGATCGGAAGTGGCAATCAACACGGCGTCAATATCCTTGCGCTCGATCACCTTTCGATAGTCGCGCGTGGTCGGCGTGTTGGGCTGGATTTCCAGCGCGCGGCGGAGGTGGCCGTCGTATAGGTCGCAGACCATGGCCACATTCGCGCCCGCATTCAACAAGCTCTGCATGTCTTCGAGGCCGCGGATTCCCGCCCCGATCACACCCACCGTGATCTTCTCGTTGGGAGACACTGCCCGGCCCAGCGCCGGCGCCCCCAGTCCCAGGCCGGCCGCAGCCGCGCCCCCTACCGTCCGCCCCATAAACTCGCGGCGGGAAATCCCCTGATTGGACATAACTCCTCCTGGTTAAGAGATAAGATTGCGACAGCAAATTCTAACACAGCGGGAGCAAGACTTCAGGTTTCGTTATGATTTCGAAGAGAAAAGAGAGGTAAGCTCAGACGCAACAGCTCACAGTTAACAGCCGACAGCTAAAGTCAGTTCGCAGATTTCAGTTGTCAATTCTCAGTCACAAACTTTTGGCAAGACGGAAACCGAAAACTATTCCCGCGTCCGGTATCCCGTTTCCCGTGCCCCGTATCCCGTGTGCCGAACCTCACTTCAGCCCCAGCTTCTTCCCCGCCGCGAGCAGGCGGACGGCCTCTTCCAGCCGCCTTGCTTTCGTTGCTTGTTGTTTAGCGGAATCGATCCAGCCTATGTACAGCCGCCGGTAGGACGGCGCAAGGCTCTCGAAAAAGCTTAGTGCTGCCGGACTGCCCGCAAGCGCCTCCTGAATGTAAGGTGGAACCTTCGCGAGCGACGGCCGGGGCGCATCACCGCTTCGATCCGTCGGCGGCCGGTTCAGTCCCGCCGGCATTAATCGCCCGCTTGCCTTTAGCTGCGCATAACGTTTACGATTCGCGGTCGACCACCTGCTGTCAGGTTTTCGCGGGGTGAATTTGCGGGCGTAACGCGCGTCGTCAACGCGCTTGATAAGGCTATCGACCCATCCGAAGCATAGTGCTTCATCCACGGCATCTTCGTAATCGATGGATACCTGCCCGGTGTGCTGTTTGTAAAAAACAAGCCACACCTCGGATCGACCCGCGTGATGATCGGCCAACCACTGCCGCCACTCCTCCGGAGTTCGCGCATCAAGTGTGTCTAAAGTTTTCGAAGCCACGATTCGAATGCCAAACGACCAACGTCAATCCGTTCGCGGTGCAGACCTTCGATCAAAGATCGCCAACCAGTCACTGCGCTTCCTCGGACTCGGCAGGCCGCAGAACACCGGTAATGGCTCGTACGAAGCGCTCCCAACGCGAGGTTTCGGCCACTAACTGCCGTCGCCCCGCTGCGGTCAGGCGATAATACTTGGCCCGCTGATTGTTTTTAGAAACGCCCCAATCGGCGGAAACCCAGCCTTCTTGTTGGAGTCGCTGGAGGGCGGGGTAGAGCGACCCGTGCTCCACTCGCAGAGTCTCATCCGACGAGCGCTCAATGGATTTGGCAATGCCGTGACCATGAGTGGGCCCCCACAGTAAAGTGCGCAGAATCAGCATGTCGAGCGAGCCATAGACAAGTTCAATGCGGTTTCCCGGGGGTTGCTTCGTCATAGTGGAAGGTAATCTACCACATACGGTGGCAGATTGTCTGCTGAATAAATCGATGGCCAAATGAATCGGTGGGCGCGGCTAAAGCACCTCGCGCAGCCGGCGCACGGCGGGGGGGATTTCTGCTACCGTGATTCCGCCTAACCCCAGAATAAACCCTTGGCGGGGCACCGGACCCAAGTACGTCGGCGAGAGCGGCCACAGCCAGAGATTTTGTTGCGCTGCGCGGGCGGCAATGGAAAGGTCGCGGTATCCCCTGGGCAGTGTTACCGCGGCGTGCACGCTCGCGTGGACGGAATGCGCTCGCCGGCGCGCAGATGACGAGCGACAATCGACGCGCGAAAAGCCTCATAGATTTGCGCGTGCAGGGGAGTTCCTCGCGCGCGATCGATGGCGATAAGCGGCGACAACCAACCGGCTGCCTTTCGCATGATTCCATCATAGTGGCCATACTGAAGCCGGCTCAAGTGGGTATTGCGCTCGACCACTTTTCGCGTGAAACTGCTTGTTGGATTCAGGTCGATTAGGAAGAACAAAATGCGGATACTAAACGCCGGCTTCGAGCAACTCGCTCACGCACCCGCCGCGCTAGTGGCCCTCTCGATTCCGGGGCCTGTGTTCTGGCCGTGGTGCGCGGGGGCGGTGCTTCTCGCCCTCGGCCTGATCATGGTAGTGCGCGAGGTGCCGCATGCGCGGGGACTCGACAAGGTTATGCCGTTTGGCCGGTTGTTCTATACGCTCCCGATGGCCGTCTTCAGCGCAGAGCACTTCACCGCCACCCGGTTCATCGTATCCGCCGTGCCCGCCTGGATGCCTGCACCTCGGTTCTGGGTTTACCTTGTGGGTGTAGCTCTCTTCGCCGCCGCTCTTGCCATCACGATAAACCGGCTGGCGCCTTTGGCCGCCGCGCTGGTGGGAATCATGCTCTTTCTGTTTGTCGCACTGATCCACATTCCCAACGTCGTGGCCAACCCCGGCGATCGATTCAGGTGGGCCGTAGCTCTAAGAGATATTTCCTTCAGCGGTGGCGCCTTCGCGTTTGCAGGGGCCCACGCGTGGGGAGGGCGCATACGGAGGTTCGCGTGGATGGTGACCCTTGGACGGTTTTTCATCGCTATACCCGCAGTGTTTTTCAGCATGGAGCACTTTCTGCACCCCGAGTTCATACCCGGCGTCCCCCTGGGTAAAGTGACGCTCGCATGGGTGCCGCTACGGCTCGTTTGGGCCTATTTTGTGGGGGCGGTACTCTTTTACGCCGGGGTAAGCATTCTGGCGCAGAAGAAGGCGCGATTGGCGGCAGCGGTGCTGGGCATCGTGATCTTTCTTCTGGTCATGTTTGTCTACCTCCCCACCCTAGCTGCTCATCCCGCTGATATCGGCAACGAGCTGAACTATTTCGTGGACACTTTGATGTTCAGTGGGGCTGCTTTGCTCCTCGCGGACGCCTTGCCAAAGGAAGGCCTTCCGCACCAAAACTAAGATTTCTAGCAACTTAATGCCGATATATGTAATCTAAAAGACTAAATGTCACTGTGGCGGTTGCTGGCCCAGCGGTGCTGTGTCTGCTTTGGCGGCATCGCGAGTCTCCGTTGAGATTTCACGGGGATTCTACCGCCCGTCGGCTCGGGTTGAGAGGGAGGAAGAATGAAGACAGTTGATCTAATCCCGGCCTGGGGGCGCATTTTACAAGGCCATAAGCCTTTTCTGTCGATTGAAATCACCAAGGAATGCCCCCTGCAATGTCCCGGATGCTATGCGTACGGCCCGGATCATCTCGGCGGGTCAACGACGCTTCGGGAACTCCGCGACGCCAAAGGGGAAGCCTTGGTGACCGGAGTCCTGGCGTTGGTTCGTCGCTATCGCCCGCTGCACGTTTCCATCGTGGGGGGTGAGCCGCTGGTCCGGTACCGTGAGTTGGAGGTTTTGCTACCCAAATTGGAGGCTATGGGCGTGGAGGTCATGCTGGTGACCAGCGCCGTCCGGCCTATCCCTGAGTCGTGGCATAAGCTTTCCAATCTGTACCTTGCCGTCTCGATTGACGGCCTTCAGCCCGAACACGATCGCCGCCGGGCGCCTGCCACCTACGACCGCATTCTGAAGCACATCGCCGGGCATCGGATCAATGTGCATTGCACCATTACCCGGCAGATTGTTCAGCGCCCCGGCTACCTGGAAGAGTTTGCCACCTTCTGGTCGCAGCGGAAGGAAGTGAGGAAGATTTGGTTCAGCCTCTACACGCCCCAGCACGGCGAGGTGAGCGAAGAGCGGCTGGCTCCGCAGGATCGCGCCCGAGTGCTGGAGGAGCTTCGCCGCCTCCGCCGGATCTTTCCCCTCATGGAAATGGGCGACCGCGTCCTAAAAGGATTCCAGGACCCGCCCACGTCACCGCAGGAATGCATTTTCGCTCAGACGACGGCTTGTGTTTCCTCCGATTTCACAACCCCGATCACCCCCTGCCAGTTTGGCGGAAATCCCGTGTGCAGCGAGTGCGGCTGCATCGCCTCGGCCGGGCTCGCCTCCTTCGCAAAATACAAGCTGGCGGGACTGGTGCAGATTGGCGCGGTCTTCACCGCCTCGCGACGGTTCGGCGAGCGGCTGGCCGGTGCGACCGCCTGACGTCCCGACTACGCCCACGATCCAGCCAACATCTGTCGAGCGTTGATTTGACGTAGGGCGGCTTCACGCCGCCCCATGGCGAGGTGAACTCGCCGCTACGTCAGATCGCCGCCCGCCCAGATCATTCTTGCACTCCAACCGAAGACGGATGTAGGTTATGCGGGCAGATCAAACGCTGTCGATGCTCAGAACGTGAGACGGTGTGGCTCAACCAACTTGTGAGCGTTGCATATCAAGGAGGGAGAAATGGCTGACGCTAGCGTAACCCGGACCAAACGTCCCATCGAGCAGGGTGACTGGAACATGGCGTACTTATTTCCCCACGAAGTTGCTGCCGCCCGTGAGCGCAACGGCCTGGTGCTTCTGCCGGTCGCTCCGCTGGAGTGGCACGGGCCTCACCTGGCGATGGGTTGCGACAATCTGCTGGCGCACGCGTTCGCTCGCCGTCTGGCTCGTGAACTTCAGTGCCCCTATTTCCCGCCGCTTTTTGTGGGGACAGAGCGTGAGCGCAAACCCGACATGTTGGAGTCGCTGGGATTTGACCGCGATGCGTTTATTGAAGGAATGGATTTTCCCCAGAACCCCGTGGCCAGTGCCTATTTTCGCGAAGAAGTATTTGCCGGGGTGGTGCGCGACGCCCTCCACATTCTGTTCGCGCGCATGCGCTTCCGCCGCGTGCTCATCGTGAACGGGCATGGAGCAGATAACCAGCGGGCGGTGCTCGACCGGCTCTGCCGCGAATTCAACGATGGCCACACACCGCGGCGGGTCAGGTGGGTCTACCCGGGATTTCCGCGGTCGCTCATTGCCGGCGCCATCGGCCACGCTGACGCGGCAGAGTCCTCGATGCTCGAGGCAACGCGGCCAGGCTCGGTCGATCTTTCGCGGCTTCCCGGCACGGGCAAGCTGCACAATGTGGATTACGCCATCGTGGATGGCGAGACCTTCGATTGCGTGCCCACGCCGGACCATACGGTGCGTGAGGAGCACGACCCGCGCGCCCACTTGGATCCCGCATGGGGAGCGCAACAGGTTGAGCAGGCGGCCAAAGAGGTGATCGAGGAAGTCAAAGCGGAGTGGCTCACCGAAAAGTAGCAAGTAGCGCGGACCTGTCTTGCAGGTCCGCGGCTTTTCCCTGCCGGTTAGGTAAACGCAGGACGGCTTTCGCTCGCCGATAGGAAACGTCAGCTCACACCCAGAAGCACGACCGCAATGAACCCCAGCACCACGCCCACGACGGTGGGTGGATTCATGCGCTCGCCGAACACGAGCCGCCCGGCCAGGGCGACAACGAAAATCGAGCCGCCGATCGCAATAGGGAATACCACATGCCCCGGCACGCCGGAAGCGAGGGCCACCGCCATGGCGATTTGACCTCCGATGCTCAAGGCTCCCGTCACAGCTCCCCAAAAGATTTCCGTCTTCCCCACCCTCATGCCCTTAAGCAGCATCGGCAGGGCAATCGCCGCGAGACCCCCGGCGTACCACGCCGCCAAGTAAGGGTATTTGACGGTCTCGGGAAGGCCCCACGCCGCAATCATCTTCAGGCCGAATGCGCTCATTCCGTTGGTGAGGAGGATCACCAGCATCAGCAAGAACCACATGACGAATTCATTCTCCTTCCGCGGCGGCGCTGACCGCGCGTCTTTCCATCACTTGCCCCCACGAGAGGAACAGGATTGAGACCAGCACCAGACCGAACGCCACAATTTTCAGGAGGGTCAGCTTCTCGTGGTACACGTAGATCGAAACGACGACGGGAACGCCGGCGGACAGATTCATCATCAGCCAGCCCACGGTGACCTTGCCGATGCTGATGGACACTTGAAAAGCTAAGGACGCAACAGCGGCACAGATTCCAAAAATGACCGCGATCACCCACACCCTGCCGGGAATGTGGCCGCTTGATTTGAGAAGCAGAGTCTGCACGAGCATGATCATTGCCGGCCAGGCGTAGGCCGCAACTACCAGTCCCGCGGCATTCGCTTTCTTTCGTTCCGCCGCTTTCAACGCGCTGCCCAACAGGCCAAAGGAAATCGCGCCCAGAAAACAGAACAACAGGCCCATCAGCGTGGCTCCTCGAGAGTTTTCACAAAACCAACGGATTGAACACGTAGCGCGGACCTGTTCTGTAGGTCCGCGGTTCTTCCCTGAATTTCGCGTTGTTCCGTACTGCTAAGAACAACCGCGGACCTACAGAACAGGTCCGCGCTACCCCCGCTTCGTGCGCCCGAGAGTATACCTCACCGGTCTGTGTTACGCTTCTTGGGAGGTGGCCGGCCAAGGAAGGAGAACTCACATGCCCATTGCCGTGTTAAGACTCGGATCCCCGAGAAGACCGAACGAAGGCTTGCGGGTGGGCACGGTACGCAGACCGCCGCGGGGAGTGCCGAAGGCAGAATTTGCCAAGCGCGACTTCTACGACGTGTGGCTACCGATTCTGGCCCCCAGCGCAGAGTTGGTGGCGTTTGCGCTACGATCGCGGGACGAGCCATCGTGGAAGACGTTCGGACGCAAATACCGCGCCGAGATGAACAAACCGGAGACGGCCAGGGTGCTCGATTTACTCGCAGCGCTTTCCCATCAGACCAACTTCGCCGTGGGCTGCTACTGCGAGAACGAAGAGCGGTGTCACCGATCCATTCTCAAGAAATTGCTCGCTGAGCGCGGAGCGGAATTGTCTTGAGGCAGAAGAAGGCCGCTCGCATCTCGTAGGGGCAGGCCTCGTGCCTGCCCTCTTCGGGCCCTTATCCGGCGAAATGCGCGCAATGCTTGCGCGCGATGTAGGGCCGAACGGCGTTCAGCCCGGACCAGCGCCGGAGGCCCCTACAACCCAGGTCAGGTACGGGGCGTCGTCGTGCGCTACGGGCTTGGAGGCGCAAGGGAGTAGATATGCACAAATACGAGATCATCATTTATTGGAGCAACGAAGATCGGGTCTTCGTTGCCGAAGTTCCGGAATTGCCGGGATGCATGGCCCACGGCGAGACTCAGGAAGCTGCGCTCGCTCATGCCAATGAGGCCATGCAATTGTGGATCGACACCGCTCGCGAATTCGGGGACCCCATCCCTGAACCAAAGGGTGAACGTCTCATGCTGGCGTAAGCACTCGAATCCTCTCCCTTGCTCCGCACGGCTTTGCCTTTTGACTCACTTTTGGCATTCCAACGCGCCACACTCTCGGGCAGGGCAAACCCAGCCCCTACGAGGATTTGCGCGAGGGCGCGGCCGCCCGGCTTTTGGGGCTCGCGGCTCTTTGTTATGATTCTAGGACGAACCGCAGACCATCAGAGGTTTTCGACTCAAATGGAAGAACATATGATGGCCAACGCAGAGATGGTGATCCAGCAATTCCGTCCACTCAGCGGAATCGAGTTCGGGTACAACCGGCAGTCGGTGGAGTGGTTAGAGGGTCACATCGAGCGCCTGCGCCAGACAGGCAAGCTTCAGGACGAGGCCACTCGGGAAGAACTCGTGAATGTCTTGGGTTCATTCCTCGGCGAGTGTATTGTCAGGCGTTACGGTGGCGCATGGACTCAGCGCGAAGGTATTTGGTGCGTGGCCTTCGATAGCCATAATGTTGCGTTCCCTTTTGCCAAGGTTGCGAAGCAAATGGAAAATGGCCGGGAGGGTGGCGATGGGATTGGAGGCTTTTTCAGCATTATTCCGGAAGTGTTTCGGAAGTGCTTGGGGCTTCCACCGCCAACATAGGACGCTGGCTCGAAACCTTAACACGCGAGCATTCTGCGCTTCGTGGTGCCGTTGAGCCGGGAAGCCCAAGCCCCTACGATGCTTTGCGCGGTGGCGCGGAATGAATAGGTTCGCCCATCAGGGCGTGGGCGGCTTCCATCCAAGCTTCAGCGAGGGTGGGATGGGCGTGGATGGTGTGGGCAAGGTCCGCGGCGGTCAATTCCGCGCGAATCGCCACCGCCGCTTCCGCAATGATGTCCGTAGCGTGGGGACCGATGGCATGGGCTCCCAGCAGTTGATCCGTCTCCGCATCGGCCACCCACTTCACAAAACCTGAGGGCTCACCGATTGCCATCGCCTTTCCCAGAGCGCCGAACAGATACTTTCCCGTCTTGATCTTCCGGCCTTGCTGCTGGGCCTCGTTCTCGCCCAGGCCAACGGTGCCGATTTCAGGTGTGGTAAAGATGCAATTGGGGACCACGGTTTCGTTCTTGCGCGAGTAGCGTCCACAGGCGTTTTCAGCGGCCACCAGTCCCTGCGCCGTGGCGGCGTGGGCCAGCAGCGGACCGCCGGTAACGTCGCCCACGGCATAAATGGTAGCGACGCGCGTTCTGCCGTATGCGTCGACGTCAAGAAAGCCGCGCTCATTGGGGGCAAGTCCGGCATTTTCCAACTTCAATGAACTCGTCCCGGGCTTGCGGCCCAGTGCTACGAGCAGCAAATCGGCTTCCAAGGTTTCCTGCCCGGCCCGGCCTCGGACTCCGCGGCCGTCCGCGGTGATTTCTTCCAGCGTCACGCCGGTCAGAATGCGGATGCCGAGCGTCTTTTCCATGTGGCGGCGCAATTCGCGGCGGACATCCGCATCGACGCCCGCGATAATGTCTTCGAGCAGCTCCACCATCGTCACCTGCACGCCCAGTTGCGCTAACATGCAGGCGAACTCGCAGCCGATGATGCCTCCGCCAAGAATCAGCGTAGTGGCCGGGAGCGCGCGCAGGTTCAGAAAACCCCGGCTTTCGACAACTCGTTCATGGCGCGGGAGAAATGCCGGCACGGCAGAGGTTGTGCCGGCGGAGATAATCGTCTTGCCGGCTTCCAGGATCAAGGGTTCGCGGCTAGTCGACGTAGGGCCGCCCTTCAGGGCGGCATGTGCCGGGCTCAAGCCCGGCTCTACGTTCTCAACTAGAATTCGATTGCGGGTCTGGAATGACGCACTGCCTTGAATCACCGTAACGCCATTGGCTTTGAGCAATTGCTTGATGCCGTTCCGCAACTTCGCGACCACCTGGTCCTTGCGGTCGGCCATGGCGGCATAATCAAATGAGACATTCTCCACGCGCAGGCCCATCGCCCCGGCGGATTTGATGCGCGCGAACAATTCCGCCGACGCAATCAAGGTCTTGGTGGGAACGCAGCCCCAATTCAGGCAGGTGCCTCCCATCTCTTCTTTTTCCACTAGCGCCACGGAAGCGCCCAATTGCGCGGCGCGGATCGCCGCCGGGTAACCACCAGGTCCCGAGCCAATCACCACTATATCGAACGCTGCCACAGGCTTATCTCCTCAAGGTTTTTTCGAATCGAATTCAGAAAGCGCGCCGCCAGCGCCCCATCAATCACGCGATGATCGCTCGACAGAGTCATCTTCATCATGGTTCGGACTACGACTTGATCGTTCTTCACCACGGGCTGCTTCGAACCGCTGGAGACGGCCAGAATCGCGCTCTCGCCGGGATTGATGATGGCGGTAAAATTCTCCACGTCCATCATGCCCAAATTGGAAATAGTGAAGGTGCTGCCGGTCATCTCCGCCGGGGTAAGCTGGCCCGCGCGCGCCTTGGCTGTCAGGTCCTGCGCCCGCAAGTGAATTTCCGCCACAGTCAGTTCATTGGCGCGGCGAATGACCGGGACCACCAACCCTTGCTCCAGCGCCACGGCCAGGCCTAGATCGATACTGCTATGCCGACGGATGCTCTCGCCGTCGGAGGTACTGTTGACGACGGGAAACTGTTCCAGCGCGAGCGCCGCGGCCTTCACGATAAAGTCCGTGAGCGTGTACGACACATCCTGCGCCTTCCGCTCAGCCCTTAGCGATTCCAGATCCGTCACGTCGGCGGAAACCGTCACGAAGAAGTGAGGGGCGTGGGTGTAACTCTCCGTCAGACGCTGGGCGATGATCTGCCGCATGCGCGTCATGGGCTTGGGCCGCTCCGCAAGCACACTCTCAATATCGGCGGCGCTGATCTGGCTGCCATCTTCTTTTGGCGCCAAGCTCAGCAGATTGATTCCCTCGCGCGCCGCCAATTGTTTCGCGGTGGGGGTGATCCGCAAGCGGCTGTAACCTTGGGCCTCAAGGTACTGCTTCACGTCGCGCTCGACGATTCGCCCGTTGGGTCCAGTGCCCGCAATCGGTGTCGGGTCGATGACGGATTCCCTGGCTAGTTTCGCGGCGCGTGGGCTGATTCGGAACAACTGCGACTCGAAGACCTCAGGCGCCGGTTTCCCCGAGGTAGATGGAGGTGGGATTTGAACCGTGGCTCGCGCTCGCACGTCGGGTAGGCCCTGCGCCGGGAGTGGGTGGCTTCTCTGGTCTGGTGGCTTGGGGCCCTGCTTCGCTTCGGACTTCGGACTTGGGACTTCGGACAGTAGTATTTCCGGAACCGGCTCGCCGGGGTTCCCCACAAAGGCCACCTTAGCCTGCACAGGGACTGTCACTCCCTCTTTCGCGACAATTTTCAGGAGCGTGCCCTCGTAAAAACTTTCGACCTCCAGGACGGCCTTGTCGGTCTCGATTTCAAAAAGAATGTCACCCTTGGCAACCGTTTCGCCCACTTGTTTGCGCCACTTGACGATCTTGACCGTCTCTTCCGATTGCCCTAATTTGGGCATGATCACAGCTTTAACCATGCGAATGTTCCTCGAAGGAGCTGAAACTCGAAACTGGAAAATCGGAAATCGTGGCGAGTTTCGATTTTCTAGTTTCCAGTTTCGTCTTTACAGTATCGACCTCGCTGCCAAGAGAATGTCCTCAACCCGCGGATAGAAGACCGCTTCCAGCACGTGTGATTGAGGAGCGATGCCATTCTTCGCTCCCACTCGCACCACGGGTGCATCGAGATAATCAAACGCTTGTTGCTGAATCGTCGATGCGACCTCACCGGTGAAACTACCCATGCTCACGGCCTGGCTGACCACCACACAGCGCCCGGTCTTCTGCACCGACATCAGCACGGTCTCCATGTCGAGCGGAACCAGGCAGCGGAGGTCTACGACTTCCGCGCTCACGCCCGATTCCTGCTGCAAGTGAGCGGCGGCTTTCAAAGCCAGGGGCACGGCCGGACCATATGCGACCAGAGTGATATCGCTGCCCGCGCGCTTAACGTCCGCCACGCCCAGGGGCACAAGATATTCCTCGCTCGGCACGGGGCCCTTCTCGTTGTAGAGACCTTGCGACTCGACAAACATGATGGGGTTATTGTCGCGAATGGCGGATTTCATCAGGCCTTTGGCGTCGTACGCCGTGGAGGGATACACCACGTAGAGCCCGGGAACGTGCACTACCGTCGACTCGAGCGTTTGCGAGTGCTGGCCGCCGTACCCTTTTCCCGCGCCCACCGATACGCGGAGCACCATGGGCACTTCCACCTGCGCGCCCGACATGTAGTGCCACTTGGCCGCCTGGTTGCCCACTTGATCGCCCGCCATCAGGAGGAAATCCATATACATCAATTCCACTACCGGCCGCAGACCGACCATGGCGGCGCCCACCGCTGTGCCGCAGATACACGCTTCGGAGATCGGAGCGTTAAAAACGCGTGCGCGCCCAAACATTTCAAGCAAGCCCTTGGAAAGCTTGAACGCCCCACCGTACTCGGCCACGTCTTCGCCATAAAAGATGACACGCGAATCGCGGAGCATCTCTTCAATCACGGCTTCTTTAATGGCGTCGCGGTAGGTGATTTCACCATTGATGCGCTTGATGGGAGGCAGTGGTTCAAGGACCTCGACCTGGGCGAACTCGGGTGGCACCGTCTCCACAGACGTGCTGGTGTACATGTACTTGATAACATCTGCCGGGGGAGGGTCGACGGCCTTCGCAGCCCGGATCGCCGCTCGGGCATTGCGGTCTCGCACTTTCGCTTTTAGAGCGTCAATTCCTTCCTGGTCCAAGATTCCGCAATCCAGAAGCTGCTGTTCAAAAGTGGCGATGGGGTCGACCGCTTTCCACGCTGTCTCTTCCTCGCGCGTGCGGTATTCGTTGCGCGGGTCGCTCAGGGAGTGGCCGAAGTAGCGGTAGGTGTCCACGTCGAAGAAGTAAGGCCCCTGGCCTTCGCGGCAGCCCTGGGCCGCCCGCAGGACGGCGTCGCGGGTGGCCAGCACGTCCATGCCGTTGATGATCTCCGCGTGCATGCGATTGTCGGCAAAGCCTGCCGCGCGCTGGGCCAGGTGGGTGACTCCGGTCACTTCGTTATCGGACCGCCCGGTCATGGCGTAGTGATTGTTGAGAACGAAAAAGACGATCGGCACACCGAAGGGCCGGTCGCCGGCAAATTCGTTGGTAAACTGTGCCTGCGCCGCCCAGTTCAGCGATTCCAGAACGACGCCGTTGTTGTAGGCGCCATCCCCGGCAAAGCAACAAACCACACCGCCGCTCTGCCGGTAGCGCAAACCCATTGCGGCGCCGGTGGCGATGGGCACACCTCCACCCACAATGGCATTTGCACCCAGATGGCCGACCGTGAAGTCCGCGATGTGCATGCTGCCGCCACGCCCCCGGCAGTAGCCATCCTCTTTGCCGAAGAGCTCGGCGATGGTGCGATAGACATGCTCTTCCAAAGCCTGATTGAGAAGCTCCTCATGGCCCACGGCGGTCGAGTGCGGGAGGCGTTTCCGCAGTTGCTCGTCCCGCATGTCGCGCAGGGCGCAGCATCCACGCGCCACGCTGTCACCATGGCCGCGGTGCGTACTGGTGATGTGATCTTTCAGAATCAGCGCGCTGCACGCCCCGACGGATGCTCCCTCCTGCCCGATGGAGACGTGCGTGGGACCGCGGTAATTGAAACCCGAGAGCGGCTCGTAGGCGCCGGACCGCACCGTCACGATCATGTCCTCCAGCTCGCGGATCATCAGCATGTCTTCTAACAGACCCACGGCTGTCGAGCTGTCGATGCGCCCCGCGGCGAGCTCGCTCTGAAGGTTTCCCTGGAAACGGAAGGCGGGAATCGATCCGCAATCAATCTCAAAGGGAGCGAATTGGGGTCTTGAGTTTTGCAAATAAGCTGGCGTCATGTTTTCTCCAAGAGTGATCGGGACACGGGTTACGGGACACGAGGATCAGGGCTCGTTATCTCTCCGAAATCGCAATTCGAGATACCCGACTGCCTTAGTTGAACCGAATCGCAAACCGGTCGCGTGTCCCGTGTCCCGTATCGCGTGTCCGGTATCCCGTGTCCCGAGTCCTCAAGCAATCACAACTTCCATCCCCTGCTTGCGCAGTTGCTTCGATAGTTTTCTGTCCATCAGGTGATCGGTAATCAGCACTCGGACCTTCTCCAACCGGCCAGCGCGGGTAAAGGAAATCTTGTGGGCTTTGCTGCTGTCGGCAAGCAGGATGACCTCGCGCGCGTGCTCCATGACCAGACTCTTTCGTATAGGCCTCGGTAGGATCGGTTGTGGTGAGGCCCTCTTCCAGGGTCAGGCCGATCGTTCCCATGAAGGCCTTGTCCACGTGGAGTTCCTGAAGCATGAAGCGCGTGAGCGGCCCCACGGTTGTCTGCGCAAGGCGGCGCAGTTCACCCCCCACCAGAATCAGGCGTGGTCCCCTTCCCGCCAGTTCCACGGCGGCGCGCAGCGAGTTGGTCACGATGGTGATGTTCGAGCGATCCTTAAGCAGACGCGCCAATTCCAGAACCGTGCTGCCACCATCCAGATAGATCGTGTCGTTGGGCTTGATGTACTTCGCCGCGGCCTCCGCGATGCGGCGCTTTTCCGCCGCAGCCACAGAGGTCTTGTCGTCAAACAGCGGCTCATCGAGGCGGCCGCCTGTGCTCACGGCGCCTCCGTAAACCCGCCGCACCTCGCCCAGTTTCTCCAGTTCACCCAGGTCGCGGCGGATGGTGGCTGCCGAAACGCCGAGTTGCCCGGTGAGCTCCTCGACGCGCACCACCCGGTCCTGGCCGAGAATGCCGCGGAGTTCCTCCAGCCGTTTCGGCGCCAAGTCCTTGGATTTAACCCTCTGCATCGTAAAACCGTCATGCTCAGTCGTGATTGATTATATGAAGATTCTATACGAAGTCAATCACATTCGCGCAAGGCAATTTACTCCTCTGGCATACCCAGCCTCTTCTGCGAATGTGAAGGGTTACAAGGAGGACGGGCGAGGTTGGAAAATGGAAGGTGGAAAGGTTCGTCGCGAGTTGAGCCAACTCCGGGCGGCGGTCGAGATAACGGTCAGTCCGACGCCGTTCCAAGACGGAAGCGAAGCCGCGCCAACTGCAGGGTGCACCGCCAAGTGACGCGCGCCCAGCGCGCCATCCCGCGCAGTGACTGTGTGCCGCCGCGCCTTGGCAGGTGCTCAACGCGAACCTCCGTCACACGGAAGCGCATTCTTCGCGCCAGAATCGAGACCATCACCATGGGAATAAATGAATTTTCGGGGACAAGCTTGAGCACGGCTGTCAGGGCATCGCGCCGCATGAGCTTGAATGGGCAATTGGCGTCGGAAATCCACACCTGCCAAAGGAGCCAGTTGACCATGCGCATCAGAGTGGTCACCACGAGGCGGAAGGCGCCGTCCTGACGCTTTGCCCTGACCCCGAAGACGAAATCATATTGATCGCGCAACTTCCAAAGCCGCCAAAAGTCAGAGGGAACGTGCTGACGGTCGCTGTCGGTCTGAAACACGAACTCGCTATTGACCTGGCGGAAGCCAAACAGCAGAGACTTCCCGTGCCCGACATTCACATCGCGGTGGATGAAGTCGAAGCCGGGCAAGCTGGTGGTGAGCTGGCCCAAGACTTCCGGAGTGCGGTCGGTGCTGGCATCGTCTATCACCAGGAGACGGGACCCAGGTATTTTGGCGATGACCTCCGCGTGCCACTCCGTAACGGCCGCAGCGATGATGTCCGCCTCATTGTGCGCGGGCATGAGGATCGTCAACACCTTTTTTGGCTCGGTCGGGAGGGCGCCGGGGTTTGCGGCCTTGGAGCGATCGTCGGGATTTGTCTGATTCATCCGTTATTCACCGGTAAAACCCAAGTTGAATTTGTCAGGCCGAAGGCCCATGCTTTGATCACCAAAATAAGAAACATCATTGTCATGCTCGCAAAGGCAAGAGTCATCGCTCTTCGGGCGGTGCTTTGGGCGGAGAGCGCAACGGGGTCCGGCCGGCCAGCTTGCCTCTGTTGAACGATGAAGAGAGCCCAGGCCGCGATCTGGCCGGTGAGGATCGCGAGGTAATAAACCCTGTTGAAGGGAAGACTATAGATGCCGCCAGGGGAACTAAACAAGACTACCATTGATGTTCCGGTCAGTGCCCATATCGGCCAGCTCGGGTAGAAAATCGCACAGGCGAGCATCGGCAAGGCGAAATAGTAATCATTCAGGGCTGGTGAGGCCGCGAACATCACCAACAGATACATCGGCAAAAGTTCGCCCTCACTCCGCCCCACTTTAATGCCGGCAGTAATCAGCACGGCGATCCAGAAGAGCGTAAGGAGCGACGTCTCCGTAGGGGAGATCATCCAAAAATGCCGGGAAGCCGCGAGGAGGTGAGGCACGGAGAAGTATAGCCTGGAGCGATAAAGAAAGACGTGCTGCAAGATCCCGGCGCGCGACAAGGGATCGGCTGCCCAGGGCAGAAACGACAGGGCGAAGAGCGCGTACGAGATCGCCCCATATGCCAATCGCTTCCGCAAGCTTCCGAGTTTAGGCCAGCAAAGCAGCCAGACTGGAAACAAGAAGAAAATGTGCTTGATGATCAACGACAGGCCGAGCAAGCCCGCAGATGGTAGAATGCGGCGCCACCGGGCGTTGCCGTCGCGAACCAGCAGCCAAGCCGCAAGTCCGGCGAGCAAGGCGAAGTTATCGAATTGAGAATAGGAGCCGGTTAGGATTACGGTGACAGGGCAGCAGAGAAAGAAGATGCCCGCGGAGTACCGGTATTTTGTGGTCAGAAGCGCGGCCAGGGCCACGTCCACAACCGCCAGGAAGCCGGCAATGTAGAAGTGAAAGACCTTGCCTCCGACGGCCGGGAGCAATCCGGAAATCTGTTTCAGGCCTGCCAGGAAGATTGACCAAAGCGGCGCGTAATTGTAGTACTCCGTATTCGCGTAGACGCTTTTCCCATGCAGGACGAGAGAAGCCACAAGATTGTAGGAGCCCACATCGTAATCGCTCCACTGTCTTGCCAGGATCAACTTCAGCGTGATCGAAACGAGAGCCGCCACGGCGAAGAGGATTTTCTTACGCGGCTCGAGCTTCGCCTGAGCCAGCAGATACACCGCACCGCAGGCGTTTAAAAGCAGGCAGCAACCGACGAGGGCGATATACACCCGGGCATTATAGTTGAGGGGCCGCTATACAGGGAATGGAACGAAAGTAATGGGACCGGAGGTACCCTTTGCCGGGCAGATCATTGGCTGAGAACGAGGCTGTGTGACAGTGGATTTGGATTGGCGGGAAGTGGGGTAGACGAGATTCACGCCACTCATTCTACGTTTTTTCGGGAGTGGGGGCGAGGGATTCGCCAAATTTCTCTTTGTAGATACAGGCGCGCAAGGGGAGTTTAGAAACGGCAGGTGGTTGAGCGTCGTCGCGGTAACCGATGGGTAGGAGCGCGGCCACAAGGAAGTGGTCGGGGATATGGAAATGGTTTTTGATCTTGGCTTCGTCGAATTCCGTTACCCAGTATGCCGACAGGCTGCATTCCGCCGCGCCCAGCAGGATTTGATGGACCGCCACAAAAGCGTTGGCGAGGGCCGTGCGCTTGGCAATATCGGGTGAGGCAGAATAGTATTCCCGCAGACGGCGCAAGGCCTCGTGGCCTTCTTCCTCCGTTATTTTCCGGCTGGCAATCATCTCTTGCAAGTGTTGGGGCGCAGACTTCCAGGCCAGGGTATCCGCGAGGCAGATCAGAATTACGGGTGCGGAGCTGAGGGGCACTCTGATGTAAGCGGCGGCTTCGATATATTTCTTGGCGGCATCGCCACGCACGACGATCCAGCGCCATGTTTGCAGGTTCCATTCCGAAGGCGCCAGGCGAGCCAACTCGATGACGCGCCCCAGGCAATCGTCAGAGATATCCTGCGCACTGAAACAGGGAAACAATGGCCCTACGTCCAACTGGGCTTTTTTGGGGGCGCGGAGGCTGTCGACGCCGGCATTTTCGCGCATAGATGAGATATCGCTATCCAATCGGGGGATGAAATCCGATGATGAAAAACAGCCCGAAGGCGATGGCATAAAGCAACTCACTGACCCCGAGCCGATGGACCCGAAGTGGCCGGGGTGATTCAAGAAACCACGCGAAGCCCCGGACCAACAGCGGCGCGAAGGCCACCAGAATGAGACCGGGAAGCCATCCGGCTCGCCAAATCAATCCCAGGAACAACAGCAAGAAGGCTTGATGAATCAGAAAGCCTTTTCCTTGAAGGAACTTCTCCCCCGAGGTCAAGGCTCGCGCGGAATGAATTCGCAGTTGAACAAAATGAATTTGGTTAGCGGCGAAGAGCCAATTGGCCAGCCAGATCATCGCGGCGATGGGGCCGAAATGCCCCGTGGCCAGGTAATATGCTCCGATTGAAGTGGAGCTCAGCGCGATGGCGCCGGTCAATTGCGCGTTCATGCGCGTTTGTCGGCCAAGTTGTTTCAGAACGGCCTGAAGAAGAAAAGCTATCGCCGCGGCCACGCCTAACAGCAGGAGTCCATATGCGTGCGCCCAAAGAATGAGAACTGTCAGGGCCAACAGGGCAACGGAGGAATAAATAAAGATGAAATAATGAATGAGCCTCCGCTCCACATCGTTCTGCGGACGCACCGGTGAAACTTGCAACATAGCTTCCACTGGTGTGCGCAGACAGAACAGGCCTAACGCAACCGCGGCGAGTAACAAAATCCAGATGATGCGATCCCCGCGAGGACTTCCGGCAGCGGCGCCGGTGACCAGCGGAACCAGAAGCATTCCCCATGCTCCGTGTTCGCGCGGCAAGAAGAACGAGCGTCCACGGGGACTCGCCAGCAAGCGAAAGATGGGAGTAGCGCTGGGCATGTCAGCAAACCTCATGACGCCCGGGCAGTTACTCCCCGGCTTTTGTAGATTGATTTGTTAACTTCAACGAGCAGGTCTTCGAAGGAAGCGCCGACTTTGCGAGCGGCCATTTCAATGGAGCAGTCATCGCAGGAGGGCCGCAGTCCAAACTGGTCAAAGACGGGTGCGGTTTCGGGGAATTTCTGTTTGACGTCGCGAACCGCTTCACCGCCGCGCACCAGATCAGTGAATTGCAACATGGCTTTCCTCCTCAACCGCCCCCTCTGTATGCAGGGGCGAGCACCCCTCGGCAGAAGGCCCAACGGCGCTTAGGTCAACAACCTTAGTCTCAACTGTTACGGGAGTTCGGGGCTGGTAGACGCAGAAGGGCTCCTCGTCAAGGAAATCTCCCGTAGCGGCAAAAGCGCGCGCGCGGCAACCCATACAAACATTGCGAAACTCGCAATACCCACATTTCCCTTTCAGATTGTCCGTGTCACGGAGCTGCTGGAACACCGGAGCGCTCTCCCAAATTTCCGCCAAACTCTGCTGATGGAGATTACCCGCGAGTGCCGGCAGGTAGCCGCAGGGATAAACCTCGCCCTGATAAGAAATAAACGCGACGCCGGTTCCGGCCAAACAGCCTTTGGTCATGGCCTGCATGCTGTCCGGGTGGCCCGCCCCAGTGGGGTGGCCATGCGGGTGAAGTCCGATTCCCGTCGAGCCGGGCATGGTCATATCCGTGGGACCGATCTCATGTCCGTTGCCGACGTAAGAAGGCTGCGCTAGCGATGCGGCTCGGCGCTCTGCCGCGCGGCGTTGGCGGACGACGCGGAAGTAGTGTGGCGCGCAGGTTGCTTTTAGCTCGATGCCGCCTTCCTGTGCGCGGTCGTAAAACCAATTCAGGATTTTTTCGTATTCCTCGGCAGGTACCATCTGCTCTTCCGCAATGCCCACGCCGCAGCCCACCGGAACCAGCAGGAAGGTGTGGAGGGCGTCGGCACCCAGACTCCGCGCCATTTCCAGCACGGCGGGAAGTTGATGGGCGTTGTGGCGCGCGATGGTCATGTTGATTTGCACGGACATGCCGAGCTCTTTCAGATTTCGCAAGCCGCGCAGGGCCTGGTCAAATGCTCCCGGGATGCCTCGAAAGGCATCGTGGGTCACGGCGTCCGCTCCGTCTAAACTGATGGAGACGCGGCGCACGCCGGCATCCACGATCTTGTGGGCAACTTCCTTAGTCACCAACGTTCCGTTGGTGGCCAAGGCTACACGCAATCCGCAATCGCGCGCGTAGCTGGCTAATTCAAAAATGTCTGCACGAAAAAGAGGTTCGCCACCGCTTAGAACTATGATAGGTAGGGATAACTGAGAGACTTGCTTTATTATGTTCAGGGCTTTGGTCGTAGGTAGGTCATTGATGGATGAGAGTTCCGTAGCGGTGGCGCGACAATGAATGCAACGCAGGTTGCAACCCTTTGTCACCTCCCAGAAAATGAGCCGCGGTTTGTGTGTCAACGTTTTCATCAGATAATCACGACTCAGAAACTAAAACTGGCTGTTTTACGCAGCCTGCTCTTCTAAGAGCACGTCGTCTTCCAATGTCTCAACTTGCTCAGTGACTCCCTTGCTAATTTCTTTATTCGTTAAATAACATGCGGGATCCGACTGCCATGGATCGCCAAAAATTTCTTCCGCACGAACCCGGAGATTCCCCCCACACGTTTGTTTCCAGCGGCAATTACCGCACCGTCCCTTCAATAGTGGCAGGCGATCCCGCAATCCGCGCAGCAGGGGGTCCGCAGTTTTCTCCCAGATTTCGGAGAAGGGTCTCTCGCGTACATTACCCAGTCTGTAGTTGGTCCAATAAGCGTCGGGATGTACGTCGCCTAGGGAATCGATTCCGGCCAGCCCCACGCCTGTTCCTTGCACGTCCGCACTGTATTCTCGTAGCCACCGATAGACGGCCTCGGCGTGTTGGGGCTCCACGCTTGCCAATCGCAGGAAGAGGTAAATGCCGTCGGCATGGTTTTCGTCAGTCGCCAGAGTGATGGCAACGCCGCGACGATGAAAATCTTTCGCGCGCTGGAGCATCAAGTCGAGGGCGCGTCGCTTCTGCTCGTGTGTCAGGTCGTCTTCGGGGTGATTCCCCCGGCCCGTGTAGACGAGGTGGGCGAAAACCGCCTTTTGAATTTGCCGCCTCTCGATAAAATCCAGAATTTCCGCAAGTTCGGGATAATTCCAGCGATTCAGCGGAATTCGTACCTCCACGGCTAGGCCGGCGGCGATACAATTTTCATGACCATCCAGGACGGCATTGATGGCGCCCGGCGCAGCTCGATGGCGGTCTACTTCGCGGCCGATCCCTTCCAGCAGAATGTTGACGGAGTGCAATCCGGCGCGTTTCAACCCCGCTGCCCGTTCAGCGCTGAGGAGCGTGCCGTTGGTAAGAAGCATGGGTTGGATTCCACATTCATGAGAGTGGGCCACCAGTTCCATGAGGTCACCACGCATCAGGGGCTCGCCACCCGCGAAGAGCAAGCGGTGAATACCCATTCCCCTGAGATCGGTGATGAGCGCCATTCCTTCGGCGGTGCTAAGCTCCGACCCGTAGCGCCGGGGCTGCGAGTCGTAGAGGCAACTTGAACAACTCAGGTTGCATGAGCGGGTCACCCGCCACGTGACAATGGGCTTGAAATTCGCAAGGGCTAGAGAGTCGAGAAAATGCGAAGGGGATGCGGACCGTGGCGCTGGCTTGGTGGCGGCGGTAACTGCCTGCGTCGAATGAAAACGGTTGAGCTGTGTGATGTCCAACATCACTTGCCTCTAGAAAATCTATTTTGGGTGCTGAGGGTTTGCCTGAGAACTGCGCCGGTAATTATTACGGGGGCTGAAAATCCCGGTTCGTCCGATTTCCGGAATCCCCAGCCCCCAACCCGTCGCTTGACGGGTTTCTAGGACCCGAAGTCCCTCGCACCCACACGTAGGGCAACCCGTGTGCCAAACGGTGCTGAATGATGAGGTTAACATTGCCGAAAAAATCGCTATTGAAACTAAATCACTTAGCAAAGTGTCGATAAACCTAGCCAGTAGGAGAGGGTCCGAACTTGCGCCCGCATCAATGCGTAAAATGACGGTCATCATGTTCTCTATGGTGTGAAAAGGCGCAAAGGTCATGCCGCGGAGGGTTTTCATTGGGGAATCAAAGCCATTCTTACCTCGATCCTCGTAAGCTTGAGGCTTTGACCTGCCGGCTTCGGTCTGGTCCGCCCTTTGTGGCGGCCGACTTTGGGTATGTCCGCCAGCGCCGGGAGGATGCCGGCGCCGGGGTCGAACCGAAACTCGCACTTTCTCGGAGCGGGGGTCCAGTTTGGCCAGTTTGGGGCGCAGTTTCGTGCAAACCTCACCCAAAAAACCAGCTTTCTCGCAGGACAATTTGTCGCTCGGCCTTGTGTTTTCATAGATATAGTCGGATCATCCTGCGTTTTTAACATCTTTTTATTTCGGTGCTCTCTCGGCAAAAACTTAACTCGCTTACTTTCAATGATTTAGAAAATCGACGAAGACGTCGGACTGCTCCCAAATTTCCTATAACTACATTTTTTATCATAAACATAGTCGCTTCAGTCGCCGCTTTCGTCAATTTCCGGTTCGCCGGCTTGGCGTTTGATCATCGTGAAGATTCTCGATTAAATCCATGGAAATCTCCTTAGAGCAGTGGCGAGTGACGAGCAGAAACCAACCCAGCTTTCCGGCCACTACGTTCTGCCTACTGCCTTCTATTTTTTTCGCCATGGCCTCCTCCCCAGGCCGGCGGCTCCGGCCGGCAAAGGGAACGCAGGCCTTCAACCCTAGCTTACACTATAGTTATCAATTTGTCAAGTTAATAATGAAGAGATATAAGAAGAACTATGAGTTTAAACGAAATATAGTTGCAGGGTCCCGGAAAGATGGGTCTCCACCGGACAAATTCGCTAGCGAAATTGACCGATAAGGTTCGCCAGTCAGAATCGTCACCTTTTTAACGCTCCGAAAACACTCGATTTCTGTGCTCGGCGGTCTCGATGGTCGCATCTGTTCGCAATTCCCTCATTCTGCTCTCAGTGCAGCCGTGGGGTCCGCGCGGGTGGCCCTTCGGGCCGGGAGGTAACATGCGAGCAGCGCAACGAAAATGACCAGCACGGACACTGTCGTAAAGGTCAGCGGATCGGCAGAGCTAACCTCGTAGATCAGACTACGCAAGACGCGCGCCAGGACCAGGGCCGAGACGACGCCCAACGCCACGCCGGCAAACGCGAGCTTCACGCCCTGCGAAATGACGAGGCGTCGCACGTCCCAGGGCGTCGCGCCGAGCGCCATGCGCAACCCGAACTCGTGGGTGCGTTGGCTCACCGAGTATGAGATCACCCCGTAGGTTCCGATAGCCGCTAACACGATGGCGAGAGCACCAAACAGACCGACCAGAAAGAATGTGAATCGCGGCGCGGAAATGCTGGCATCGGTGATCTGGTCCATCAATCGGACATCGCCCAACGCTAAGGAGGGATCCAGCCGGCTGACTTCACGCCGCACGGCTGCCAGCACTTGCCGGGGGTCAGAATCGGCGCGCACCACGATCGATAGGTTGGGGTTGCCCCACTGAAGGACTGCCATCCAAAATGCGGGCTCGGCGCCACTGCTATTGGGCTTGTCCTTCACGTCACCCACGACGCCGACGACCCGCGCCCAGTCCGACTCCTTCGGGTTATCGCTGAAGGTGATGCGGTGGCCGACCGCATCTTCGTGCGGCCAATAGCGTGCCGCCATGGCCTGGTTGATGATTAACACCCGCGGCGCAGCCCTGTTATCAGCTTCGGTAAAGAAGCGCCCACGGATGAGCGGAATACCGAGGGCGCGGAAGTAGCCCGGAGTGGCGCCGTGGTAGCGCGCATGAAATCCTTCGTGCGGCGGCGGCTTCTTTCCTTCGATGTCGAATCCGGTATTCTCGTCGTAGCCAGTCCAGGGCAAGTCGCTGCCCGCGCCGGCGATCTGAACACCCGGAATGGAGCTCAGGTTGGTCACGAGTTGGTCATAGAAGTGGGAAGCCGCCTCGCCCGGTTTGTAATCCGCCTCCGGCAGCGGAATACTGGCAGTGAGAACGTGCTCGGGACGGAATCCTCGGTCCATGCGCAGCAGGTTTACGAAGCTGCGGAGCATGAGACCAGCTCCAATCAGAAGCACGCAAGCAAGGCTCACCTCCGCGACCACTAGAACACTGCGGACCCGAGTATGGCGGCCGCTGCCGGTGGAGCTTCGTCCGCCCTCGCGCAAGCCCTTTTGCAGATCGGTGCGCGAAATCTGCAAGGCCGGTGCCAGACCGAAAAGAAATCCGGCGGCAACGGCCACGAGCAGGGTGAACGCCAATACCGGAAGGTTGACGTGGATTGCGTCCGCGCGCGGGAAGTCCGCGGGTAGCAGGGAGACGAGAGCCCGCACTCCGCCCAGTGCCACTGCAACCCCCAGGCCTCCACCGAGGAGGGAGATCAGCAGGCTCTCCGTCAGCATCTGCTGGATCAAGCGCGACCTTGGCGCACCCAGGGCCGACCGTACCGCGAGTTCCCGGTGGCGCGCCGCAGCCCGCGCGAGCAGGAGATTGGCTGCATTCACGCACGCAATCAGCAAGACCACGCCCACTGCCCCGAGAAGAACCAAGAGCATGCGCTCGCTGGGACCCACGATTTCCTGATACAGGGAAACCAACTTTAGCTGCCAATCCGAGTCTTGATTGCCGTGTTCGCGCTTAATTTGGGCGAGCAGACCATTCATCTCGGCTTGCGCTTGCTCGGGTTTCAGGCCGGGTTTCAGCCGGCCAATGCCCTCAAGATAATGCGACCCGCGGTTGTTCGGATTACCCTCAAATGTGAACGGCCACCAGGCATCGACCGTGTCGCCATAGCCCAGTGGATGATAATCATTCCCGGGATGCTCGGCGCCAGGAGGCATGACGCCGACGACCGTGAACGGCTGCGCGTCCAGCGTAATGCTCTTTCCGACGATGTCCGGCGTGGCATGGAACTCGGTGCGCCACAGCCGGTCACTCAAGATCACCAGCCGCCCGTTTCCCGGAATCTCAGCGTGCTCATCAAACTCCCGCCCTCGCTCCGGGACGAGACCGAGCACCCGAAAGTACCCGGCCGTAATCCGAAACGCATTGAGCTTTGCCGGTTGCCCCGTGCCCGAAAGCTGAAGGTCGGCGCGGGTGAAGGCGGCGAGCGAATCGAAGGAGCGGCTGCGCTCCCGAAGGTCGCGAAAATCAAATGGGTTGAGGGGGAATTTGGGAAAGGTGCGGCTGGTGAAGAATACCCGAACAATGCGATTCTGCTCGGGGTACGGGAGCGGCTTCAACAAGACGCCGTCGATGACGCTGAAGATCGCGCTGTTGGCGCCAATGCTCAAGGCCAGCGTCAGCAGGATCACTGCCGCAAACCCGGGACTCTTACCAAGAGCCCTGAAGGCATAGCGGAGATCCTGCCCGAGGTTTTCGATGTAATTCGTGTGGCGCATATCGCGGCAGTCCTCCTTGATTTGATCCACGCCGCCGAGCCTGCGCAAGGCGGCGTAACGCGCTTCGGCAGGCGCCATACCCGCGGCAATATTCTCTTCTACTTGCTCCTCGAGATGAAACCGCAGTTCCGTGTTTAGTTCTTGCTCCACCCGGCCTCGCCGCAGGATGGAGCGTAGCCGCATCCGAATCAGGTTCCACCAGCGCTCCAATTTCACTTCGAGGTTCTCCTAGACCATCCGAATCACTAAGCCCACGGCGTTCGAGAGCCGCTCCCACTGGGCGAGTTCCTTCTCCAGTTGGGCGCGGCCTGCTCTCGTGAGGTTGTAGAACTTCGCTTCGCGGCCGGTGTCGGTCGAGCGCCACTCGGCACGTACCCAGCCCTGCTGCTCCAGCCGATGCAGGGCGGGATACAATGCGCCCTGCGTAATTTGAAGCGCGTCGTTGCTCACCTGCTCGATGCGCTTGGCGATGGCCCACCCGTGCTTCGGTTCGAGCGAAATCGTCTTAAGGATCAGCAGGTCCAGCGTTCCCTGAAGCAAATCGGACGGTTTACCCATAATTGAATCCCACGCCTAATTCATCTACAATGTAGACCTAAACTATTTACAACACCTCGGGCTCAAAATCAACATCAAAGTGGCGGGAGATGAGAGCGGAAGAAGGGAAATCCGAACGGGCGCTGCGGCAATGCAACGCCCGGCAGCTATTAATGCTCATTCCGATTGCGCCGACGGGACGAATCCTTAGAGGGGCAGCATAGATGATAGCGCTACCGATCCAAGCTAAGATTATCGCAGCGCTTCAGACCTTCCAGAATGGGCAATCGCAGGGCGCCTTTAGCAGGGTTTCCAACTCCGGACTGAGTTGGCAAATCGTGAGTGACATGCCGGCCATTTCCATGGAGGTCGCATAGCGCCCCACCAAGGGCATGACGATTTCCACGCCCAAGCCGGCGAGCTTACGGGCCACATAACGGTAGACGATGTAAAGCTCTTCCGGGGGCGTCGCGCCGAGGCTGTTCGCCAAGATTGAAACGCGATCTCCGGAATGCAAGGGCATGTCAGCCAGCAGAAGAGATAGCATTTCTTCCGCGATGGCGTCGGCGGGCCGCATGGTTCCGCGGCGCACCCCCGGCTCGCCGTGAATTCCCATGCCAATTTCCATTTCTGTCTCGCTGATTTCAAACGTTGGGCGGCCCACCGCCGGCACCGTGCAGGACGTCAGGGCCACGCCCACGGAGCGGCAAGCGTCCGCCGCCTTCTGGGCAACGGCTGTCACTTCATCAAGCGTCGCGCGCTGGTCAGCCCTAGCGCCGGCGAGTTTGTAGGTGTAGACCAAGCCGGCGACCCCTCGCCGCTTCGAGCGCTCCGCCAGTGCGGCGCTCGCCACATCGTCAGCCACGCGCACGGTCGTGGTGGAGATATCTTCCATTTCCACCATCTCCCCCGCCATATCGAAATTCATGTTGTCGCCACCGTAATTCCCGTAAAGGCGCAGCACTCCGGCGCCCCCATTGGCGGCGCGAATGGCCTCCGCAACCTGGTCAACCGCGGGGGACGAGAACACGTCGCCAATGGCGCAGGCATCCAGCAGACCTTTGCCCACGTAACCGGTAAAGACCGGCAAGTGCCCTGAACCGCCGCCCGAGACGATTCCCACTTTGCCGCGGACCGGTCCGTCGGCGCGAACAATCACGCGGCCCGCCGGGCCGGTTTGCTTGTAATACTGCGGATGGGCCAGGCACAGGCCCTCCAACATTTCATCAACATAAGCAAAAGGCTCATTGAGTATCTTTTTCATGGGCTTCTCCCGTAAGACGCCTCTATTTTCTTGCTGAGAAATGCACCGACCTGCCCATCATCCAATCCCGGCCTCAGGCCTGGCGGCGACAAGATTGTGGAGTATATACCAGCGTTTGGGGATTAGCTTCTATTTTGCCAAAGGTGCAAAGTGACTACCGATTGACTTCTTGGCCATGTGGATAGATCATCTAGATGATTGAGGAAATCCTATGACCATCGGAATATTTGAAGCCAAACAAAAACTCTCCGAACTTGTCGAGCGTGCCGCTCAGGGAGAAGAAATCGTCATCACTTGCCGAGGGAAGGAACGTGCCCGACTGGTCGGCGCGCCGGTCAGGAGGAAGCGGAGCTTGACAGAGATCTTCGACTCGTTCGCAAAGGTTCGTATGCGCTTACCCAAAGGAACAAGCGTTAAGGACCTCATTGAGGAGGGGAGGCGGTTTTGAAAGCGTTGGTCCTGGACGCTTCCGCCGCCCTCGGCTGGATTCTCGATCGACCGGTGCCGTCGAGCGCCTCTCAGGCACGCAGCCTTATCATTGCAGGAGCGACTCCCCTTATCCCCTCGCTTTGGCTGCAAGAGGTTTCGAACGCCTTCGTGGTAGCGGAGCGACGAGGGCGTTTGACTGCTGGCCAGGTGCGTACCCTTGCAGCCGATCTTGAGGATTTCCTACAGAAGGTTGAGATCGATCCGCTCCGGGTGCGCCCTTCCGTGCTCATTGAGATGGCACAGCGAACCCTTCTGACGGTCTATGACGCCACCTATCTGGAGCTCGCTTTGCGCCGCAGGGTTCCCTTGGCGACCCTCGACGAAAAGCTGCGTGAGGCGGCTCTCCGCGCCGGTCTAGCGGTAATATTGCCGCCTCATGGCTAAACGATTTCTTCCTTTCCTTCGTCCCAAGTCAGAGTCCGGCCTTGCCGGTAGGAATCCACGGCCATGCGGCAGGCGATGGCGGAACGGAAGCCCAATTCGAAGGGGCAGTCGGTTTCTTTGCGGCTGCGCACACAGTCGAAGAAATTCTGCATGTGCAGCAATGTGGAGTCGCCCCCGCCGACGATGTCAGGAGCCTTGCCCGCCGCTTCGCCCATACTCGGGGCCGCAGACTCTCTCTTCTGGGGAAGGTAGCGCACGTTGTCGTGATCGTCGCGGAGGACTGATCCTTTGTTCCCGAGCACCTGGTCATAACCCTCGCCCATCAGGTTATTGCCGAACATGGAGTTCCAGGTAAACAGGAGCTTCTCCGGTTGAATCATGCTCACGTCCATCGTGTCGGGGGGCTGCATGTTGGGTGAAAGGTAGTTGGCCCCCACCATCGTAACCTTTTGTGGAATCTTGAGATTGAGAAGCTTGAACCAGAATCCCACCTGATGGACCATATTTTCAAAAACGTTTCCCCCGGAGTAATCCCAGAAGAAACGCCAGTTGATCAGGCGGTTGGAATCGAAGGAATGTTCTTGCGCCTCGCCTTCAAAGGCCTTCCAGTTTACGTGTTGAAGGTCGCAATCGGGCGGGATTTCGCGCTTCCAGCCGCCATAGGGAGCGTTGCGATAGTGGAAAGTGTGCAGTTGCGTGATCACGCCCATGTGGTCGGGCCGCAGATATTCGCGCACCTTGGGAATGGCGGTTGAGCTGGTGGATTGGATGCCCACCGTAACGACGCGTCCGGAACCGTCCAGTGCTTTGCGCATGCGCTTGGCGTGGTCGGGATTGAACGCCATGGTCTTTTCCTGGTAGACGTCCTTTCCCGCCTGAATGGACGGAACGAAATGAAGCGCGTGGAGGTGTTGCGGCGTCGCAATCAGCACTGCATCGATACTTTTGTCGTCGAGCAATTTGCGAAAATCACCGTACGTTTGGATCGAGGGGATGCTTGCCTTCAATTTCTCCAAGCGCCAGGTATAGATATCCGCAGCGGCCACGCCTTCCACGTTGGGACATTTCAAAGCCGTCTTGAAGATTTCCGTTCCGCGCCCGCCAGCACCGATCAATCCGATGCGGATGCGGTCGTTGGCTCCCAGCACACGCTCGGAGGGGAAAAGTCCATATGCGGCTAAAGCTGCTGAACTGCCCAAAGCCTTCTTTATAAATGCACGCCGTGTTGCCATATTAGGGTTCCTCCTGCTCAATCGAATTTTCGGGGACCTATTCTAGCACCTTGCGAGGCAGAAGATTCCGAAGGAGCGCAAAGGGGAAGGCGGGACAACGCACGCGTGGCGGTTACAGCACAGCGGTTTCATGAATCAGGCGGCCTTCGGCGAAGCGCGCCAAGTCGAGAGCGCGGGCGTCAATCAGGTCGGAGCGGCCGTGCAGGATCAAATCCGCCAGGACCTTCCCCGTGGCGGGTGAGTGCATTACGCCGTGGCCGCTGAAGCCATTGGCAAGAAATAGACCGGGGACCTGTGGCACGGGCCCGAGGATGGGGTAATGGTCGGGGGTCATTTCATAGAGGCCAGCCCACGCGCGTTTGGGATTCACTTCCAGCGCCTCAAAGCACGGGACGCGGTCAACCGCGCGCAGAAGAATTTTTTCGACAAACGCCGGATCGAAATTAACTTTGAAGCCCGGCGTCTCTTCCGGATCGTTCCAGGCGAGCAGCAATCCCAGGCCTTCGGGGCGGAAGTGAAAACCCGTGGCCATGTCGATGGTCATAGGCGCTTCGCGCGCGATAAGAGGGAAGGGTTCGGTGGGGACTAACATTCGGCGCACGGGTTGGACGGGCAGTTCTACTCCGGCCAGCGCTGCCACCTGGGCAGCCCAGGGTCCGGCGGCGTTCACCACCGTGCGCGTGGTCACGGCGCCGCGCGTGGTGTCGACGCCCGCAATTCCCTGGCTGTCCTGCAAAACTGCTGTGACCTCCGCGCCCTTCCACAAGCGCACGCCTCTTTCCGTGGCGCGTTGCATGAAGCCCGTCATGACGCTATACGGGTCCACAAAACCGTCGGTGGAACTGAAGCTGCCTCCCAGGATGTCGTCGGCACGCAAATGCGGCATGCGGCGGAGGACTTCAGCGGGCGAAAGTAGCTGCGCAGTCTTCACCCCACACGCGACTTGCAGTTGGTAATTGGTGCGCAAATAATCCAGGTGCTTTTCATTCGTCGCGACGAACAGGTAGCCCTGCGGACGATAGCCGCCCGGGTAGCCGGTGGCTTCCTCGAACCGGGCAAAGAAGTCGAGGGCGTAGATTGACAGGCGGATATTGATCTCAGTGGAGAACTGCGCGCGCACGCCGCCCATGCTCTTGCCCGTGGAGCCGCGACCCAGGTGAGGCTCCCGTTCAAGAACCAAGACGTTTGTCGAACCGGCCTCGGCGAGATGGTACGCGATGCTGGCGCCCACAATCCCGCCGCCCACAATCACCACATCGGATATGTCCGCCACGGCTCTGCCCCCGACCTTAAAAATTATACCTACCGCGCTGGCCGACATCTTAGCTTGCTTGGGACAGAGAAAAAAACCCTAACTTATTGCATCCGCGCGCACATCGCGTCAGAATAGGGCCGACTGTACGACCGACCCTCGACAGGAGCGTTTATGAAAGCAGCGGGAAGCATCCTGGGATTAGTGATCGTGGTGGCGATTATCTGGTTTGTAATGAAATCGCAGCTCTCACAGGGGCCGACGGCGGGGCAGGCGCCTAAAGAGGTCATCGACGTGGTGGGCGTAAAGAGCGATCTGCTCGCCATCGGCCAGGCCGAAAGGATCAATCTGGCAAGTCACGGGTCGTACGCCTCAGTCGATGAACTCCAGCAGGATGGCTCGATTACGTTTTCCGGCGCGAACCGGCGCGGCTACAATTACACTGCCGAGGTGGACGATGGCCAACATTTCAAGATCACCGCCGCGCCCGCGGACCCCGCCAAGGCCGGCTGGCCAACCCTTTCAATCGATGAGACGATGCAGGTGACACAACAGTAGAAAAGCGTCCTTGGTCCTTCGTCATTTGTCCGTCGCCCCCGCTGGGCCGTATGGCCAACCAACCACGGACAAGGGACCAAGGACAAGGGACACTATTACCAAGGAGCCCTCATGCGCATTGTAGCGAAAGCACCTGCCCGAGTTGATTTGGCCGGCGGAACTGTGGACATCTGGCCGCTTTACCTTTTTCACCCTGGCGCTCAAACAGTTAATATTGCGATTAGGTGTTATGCCTCGTGTGTTATCGACACACGTGCGGACCGGCGCATCGTCCTCGCCTCACAGGACCAGGGGCTTAAGGAAAGCTGGGAAAACCTCACCGACCTCTCCCTCGGCAAGTCGCAATTGCCCTTACTCCGGGAGTTGGTGATGTTTTTTGAACCCCGCCGCGGCTTGAATATCAAGACCAGTTCGCAGGTGCCGGCGGGCGCGGGACTGGGAGGTTCCTCGGCGTTGAATATCGCCCTGTGCGGGGGCCTGGCGCGCGTCACGGGCAAGCGTTGCACCCGCACTACGATCCTGGAGATTGCCAAGAACGTGGAAGCCATTGTCATCCGCGTGCCCACGGGTTGGCAGGACTACTTCCCGGCGCTTTACGGTGGCGCGAACTCGGTCCATCTGGAGCGCGATGGCGTAAAGGTCGAGCGCCTGCCTTTGCCCTTCGCCGACGTGGAAAAGCGCTTTGTTCTTTGCTATACCGGCCAGCCGCGCAATTCCGCCATCAACAATTGGGAGGTCATGAAATCCCACATCGACAACGACGAGGCCGTCCTCAAAAACTTCGAGCAGATTACTACCATCGCCAGCCAAATGCGGGAAGCGCTGCTGGCGCGGGACTGGAATGATGTGGCAGAGTTGCTGGCGCTTGAGTGGGAAAATCGCAAACGCAACTTCAAAGGGATTTCCACCCCCAAGATCGACCGCATGATTGAACATACGCGCAAGCATGGAACCATGGCCGCCAAGGTCTGCGGCGCCGGGGGCGGTGGATGCGTAGTCTTCATGGTCCGCCCGGGCACCAAGCCCGCCGTGGAAGCTGCCCTGGTCCAACTGGGCGGGCAGATTATCAACTTCGGCATCTCCAGGACCGGGCTGGAAGTTCACGCCGATCAGGTCGACCGCGCCGTGGAGGCGCGATGAATTCGACCGAAGTCTTCCTTGTGGATAACCGCCTTCGCCCCATCTGGAGATTCCTTCTTTCTGTCGTCCTGCTCTTCTTTGCTTTCATCGTTGCTGCGGAAATAGTGGGAGTCATCTTCCTCAGCGGGAAGGCCCATCCCAGTTTGTTTGCCGCTCTTTTTTGGCAATCCCTCGCAACGTTGTTAGCAGTCATCACTTCATTCAAGCTAATGACGGCAGCTTTCGACCGACGGCCTCTGGGTTCAGTGGGCTTGGCGTTTCACCCTCGCTGGTGGCGGGAACTGGGCCATGGACTGATGGTGGGCGCGGCCATGCTATTCGTTGCGACGGGGCTCGAGGGGGTTTGCGGATTCGCCCACTTCTCCTATTCTCCGCACCCGATGGCGCGCTCGGGATTCTTCGCCTTCGCCGTTTTCGCCTTGGCCGCGGCCAATGAGGAAGCGATTTTTCGCGGGTACCCGTTTCAACGATTGACGGAGTCCATTACTCCAGTCGGGGCGATTATTGCCACTTCCACGTTGTTCGGCTTAGCCCACCGCTCCAACCCGCACAGCACTTGGGTGTCCACTCTCAACACCGCCCTGATCGGAGTTCCCTTCGCCGTCGCCTACTTACGGACCCGCTCTTTGTGGATGCCCATCGGGATGCACTTCATCTGGAATTTTCTCCTGGGCTTTTTGCTGGGACTGCCCGTGAGTGGCTTACTCGTTCCTGCCAGCGTTCTTACCGCGCGCGTGGGAGGCCCCGTATGGATGACCGGCGGCGAATACGGTCCGGAAGGCGGCGTGTTGGTGACCGGCGCTATTTTGCTCGTGACCGTGTACGTGTCGTTTACAAAAAGCATCTATACGAGTGATAAAATGAAAGCTCTAGTTTTTGGTCCCGCGATATCACGAACGCCGGACCCGCCGATCACCATTTTTTCGGCTCCTTTCGAAGAAGAGCCGAAAAAGGACTGAGTCCCATGTCTCGCTGGCGTGCAGAGACTTACGGCCACGCGGAAAAAGCCACGCGGAGTTGGTTATGGCGGGGCTTGTGGCTGGCCAGCGCCTTCCTCATCATTCCCTATGGTTTTTCCAAAGAGGGAATGGATCGCAACGCCCGGATTGAAATCATTCGCGGTCTCCTCCGGGAAATGGCGGTGACCAAGGTTCCTTTGCCTCGCGGGAAGAGAGGCGTACGGGTTGATGCGAAGGGGAAATTGGACCAGGAGGCCGCCCAAAAGGAAATGCACTTGAACGGGGTGGCCATCCAGCCCGGGGCGCCCGCCGTGATCACCAAGATTGAGTTCAAGTCGAATCAGGTCACATTTGAGGTCAACGGGGGCGGACGGACTCGCGAGAAGTGGTACCAACACATCGAGATCGATGGGGGGATGGGAGTTACGCCGGTTGCATCGGGACAGCCGCAAACCGCCGCATTCGGATCATCCATCACCGTGGATTTTGGTAAGCCCCTTCCCGACCTGAGCGTCGCGCAGGTTAAGACAATCCTCTCCAGCGCGCTCGATTTCGAGCGGCATGCGCCCACCGAGTTGTACTCGCCGAACCTCCCTCCCAAGTTCAAAGAGGCCATCAAGAATCACGAGGTCATGGTGGGGATGGATCGAGATGCCGTGCTTTCCGCCAAAGGCACCCCGGACCGCCGTGTGCGCGAAGTTCGAGACGGCGTCGAGCAGGAAGACTGGATTTACGGGACCGCTCCGCACGTACTCTTCGTTACCTTTGGCGGCGACCAAGTGGTTTCCGTGAAGCAGTATTGAACCTACCTACGATTTGCCGATTTGAAATGGGGATTTATTGCTGGGCTGGAGCTGCGAAGTCGACGCCGCGTGCCTCATTCGCGCGCTGAGTTGCAGCGAGGTCGAGGTCGGCGAGAGGGACTCGCCGCGTTATCTTGTCAGAAAATACCCAGAGCGTATTGCCAAGAATGGCGTAGTTCTGGACTTCTGCCTGGTGGCCATCTCGGTAGACAAAGAGAGTGGCGGGAGGCTTTTCTTCGGCTTCCCCGGGCGACTCGGCCGCAGGTGCGCCGCGCCAATCTCGTTGCGCCTCGTCCTCACGCATCATCTCAACTTCCCCTGCCAGGTTCCCCACCTGCGCCGCGAGTTGAGGGTCCTGCTCCGGCTCGGGAGTCGAGGGGGCGGGTTGATCCGTCTCGTATCCTACCGTTGGAAACCAACCCGGGTACACTGGCTCAAATCCCAAAGAGGCGCCTCGGGGAAAATATTGGCGGCAGTAATACGAGCCCGAAAATGAGGAATTGAGCAGACATGACGCCTCGCCGGGATTGATCAGGGAAGTGCCGGTCACTGGCGAAAATGGAATCCTCAAAGAGGATGAATTCGAGGTCCCGGAACGGGCGCGTCCAGCCAACGGTCGTGGCGCGACAGGGTAGCTATGATAACTCCCGCCGGACCTGGAAAACGAGGAATGGCCCCCACCGCGATGCTGCGCATACAAACACAAGGGCACCGAGAGACCCGCCAGGAGGACCGCGTTGGCGAGAGAACTACGCATAGAGGCATTCTAGCAGATATCGGGAGTCAAGGCATCTTTATATGAGCCCCGGGCAGTGGTGTCATGTGGAAGTGCCACGGGCGTCCCGGCCGTGAACGGTCACGGCCAAGATGGCCGTGCCACACCAAATGACACCGCTACCGTCCGCGGGTTACCGAAGGTAGTATAATGGTAGTATGAAGACGAAAATGAAAACCTCGCTCACCCTCTCGCGCGAAGTCGTGAGAGGCATCGACCGTGTGGCGGGAAAAGAGCGTTCTCGGTCGGCGGTGGTTGACGATGTGCTGCGCGGGTATCTCTCCCACCGCGAACGCGCCGCCGCGAACGCCCGCGACGCGGAGAAAATCAACCGCTTTGCCGACGAGCTGAACGCCGAAATGCAGGATGTGCTCGCCTACCAGTCGCTCGACCACCTCTGGGAGGAACGATGAAGCGCGGAGATCTGTATCTGCTGCGTCATCCCGGAGGCGGAGACCCCAAGAAACAACGGGTGATGACCGTGGTCAGCCGCCAGACCGTCGTTGATTCCCGCTTCCCCACGGTCGTATGCGCTCCGGTGTTCACACACGGCCACGGGCTCGAAACGGAGGTCAACGTCGGGCCGGAGGATGGATTGAAACATCTGAGCTGGATTGCCTGCGACGGCCTGGTCAGCGTCCCCAAGAGCCGGCTAACCGACTTCGTCGGTAGCCTCACGCCCGCGAAGCTTTCGCGCCTCTCGCACGCATTAAGAATCGCTCTGGATATATAAGAGCGGAGTAGCGCGGTCATGCTTTCCCACGTCCGCGGCATTTGGGTTGCGGACGCCCGCGCGGGCGCGTAGATTATCGCCATGTCACGTTTGCGCCGGCCATTTGTTCAGGAGCGATTCTTGTCGGAAGTATGCACTTTACGCAAGGCTCTAGCGCCGTTTCCGCGTCAGAAACCAGCCAATCGCGGCTGGCGCAGACATCGCCGTTTATGTCTGCGACCCGAGGGGGCGAATGCCATTCGGCCCGGCAAGGCGCTCCGGCGCATACATTGGGGAGACGACGTATGCGCCACCCGCGGTTACAGCCGCCAGCAGCGCGAAAACGAGTGTAACGAAGTGACCGTCCTCGGGTTCCGGCCCCGGGTTCCCATTGTGATTGTGAGCCAAGTCACTTCGATTCGCTATCAATGTGGTCCCTTAGTTCCGGCCACCAAAGGTCCGAGACGTCCGTGTCAGGCGGTAAGATAAGCCCGTGGTCCTGTCGGAGGCGTCTGTCTTCCGGGATCTCTTTGAGCGGTCCCCAATAAGGCGAAACTCTGACAGTTTCGGGAATTAAGGGATTTTCAGCAAGACAATCAACATTGCCGTCAATTACCTCCTCTCCGACACGCACCCAGGCGTGCTCCCAACGGTGAATCTCCCGGCCTTCGGTCGAATAATACATCGCAATCCCAACCGCAGCTCTGGAAGGCAAATTCAAATAAGTAAGGGAACGATGCAGAAGGTCCGCGAACTGCTGACACATATCGGACCGTCCGGTCAAATTCTCGTCAACTAAGGCGGCCACGAGATCAAGAAGTGCTTTTCGATACCGGTCGGTTAGCAGCGAAGACCGGTCTATTAGGGTCATCGAAGGGCGAGGCCTCGCACCCTCTCGCTTTTGGCGTCTGATTTCCTCTACTATTGCCCTAAGTCGAGCGGGCGAATACTCTAGGTATTCTTCAACCGAAGCATTTTCCGCAGGTGATATCTCTCTCATTGTCGTAATCCCAAAGGAACCCCGGTAGGGGGCTTAGATAATGCGCTAAAAGAAGAACAGGCCTCGCTTGATGCGTTAGACATTGCCGAGCGGTATGACCTTTCTAGCTTGGCTCACGAAGCAGCCGACGCCCATTCCATCGCGCTTGGGCGAGAAGGGGCTGAGCGCAAGAAACCCGGTCTTCTTTGCCGGTCGGCTCGGGAGTATTTTGAAGCGGACCGATTCACACGTTCTGATCCTGTACTTCAGCTTGGTTCCGATCAAGACGAGATTGATTTTCTCGGCAATATGAAGATTTTTGACGATATGGATCAAGTAGGATACCGGAGTTGTCAACAATCTGCTGGCGCGGATGGGAATGAAATAAACAATAGGATTCAGGATCTAAGTTCTCAAACTACGAATAGGTGAGCATTAATTATCGCGGAACCTGATATACAGGAACCGCATTATAGGTTTTTGATATCAGAATCAAGCTTCTGAATGTAAAACTGCCACCTTAAACTGTGGCATTCCGAAAAACCCCCGATCCTCCTCGACTAAGGATGCGACGCGCCGAGTTGGCCCTCCCGCGGGTTTATTCCCAAATGCTATCTGCGTTGGAAGCGGCGATTCTTCGCACTCCTTTTAGCCTGCGCCTTCGGCGCTGCATTTACAACGATCGGCGTCCAGGTCGCCGCACCTATACGTTTAAGATCACTTCTAACATGACTTTCCAATATGATTGGCTCGACTTGGTAGAAAACGGCGTAAAACCGCGACCAGTCCTTTGATCCTTTGTACCCTGCAGTGTCCTCCGCCACCCCGCTGAAAGCAACTGCCACATCTTCTTTCTTGCGGACAAACTTAAACTCAATCGCAGCGGCGACACTCCGGATTCCGCAATCGGGCTTGAAGAATTTAAGTGTGCCGCCAATCGGCGGGTTAAGCTGAAAATCGGAAAAACAAGCGCTCAGGTAATCATGCATGATCTTCTGCAGCTCATGCTCCAACTCAGGAGAGTTTGCTCTTCTATGCACCAACGCAGGGGTATCGCGAAGCATTGCTTCCAGTCTATTTAGCGTCCAGGCTTCTTCGCTTGAAATACCTCCGCTCGAACTCATCCGTAAACCTTCAACTATATTTTGAAGTAGTGTGAGTGCGGGGCTCTCACAAAACTCGCCCTCGCCGTGGCAATCAGTATGTCGAAGCCCATCCTTCGCATCTGTGAGTTTCTTCCACGTTTCACTCAGCATCGATCGAGTCTCCGAGAGCCCGGCCGCCTCCAGCACGACTAATAGTCGGTCGTGAATCTGGCCCAAGAACATCGCCAGAGCTGGCTCGGGGTACTCATACCTTCCTCCCTGGATGGCGAATCCGAAAATGTCCGCTTCGATTTGCCTCAGCGAGCTTTGCGCTTCGCTCAGGAGCTTGTCCAGCGGTCCTAGCGCGTTAATCACGGCTACGAAGTCCATCGTCCCTCTTTCTGATCGCGGTGTGTCGGGCGACGGGGACAGTCGCCACGTTTTCCTGGTTTTTTCGCCGGACACCATGGCCGTGTCGGAAAGCGTTCCGCCCGTCGCCAGGTTTTGTAGGAAACTGGCGACGAACACGGGCTGGCGCAGACCCGCGGTCGAGTGTCTGCGCTTTTCGTGGTCCCGATGTGGATTATCTCAAATTACAAGTCCCTTCGGGATCGCAGACTGCAACAGGCCGCAGTCTGCGCCAGCCCGCGAATGCCTCTGGGAGACCGGGGGCCAGACGGAACGATACACGGGTTTATTATGTCCATGCTGTGCCTGGGGCATCCGAAAGCGAAAAAATAATCTCTACTGCGTTCCGTCTCACCCCATACTCCCTGATGATTGAGGTGGTCACGACCGCTCGATCAACTCGAGACGGCGAAGAAATCCAGTCCGTATCGAGGCCGAGACCTGTTTGGGAAAACGGGCGGGAAGACGGTCGAGAGTTTGTGCGATTGCCTCTTGACCTGTCTCGCGCAATTCCCCGAAGATCGACTGCACGATTTCCGCGCCTACTCCTGCGTGTTCTGCACTCTGAACAAAATGCCGCGGTACGATCGTATTGATACGGTAGTGCCGGTTATCGCCGACCGCCATGGCAAGGCGGAAGCTGTTCTGCCGGATCTGACCTGCGTCGACGCTGATCTGGGCCGAGATGACGTCGTAAAGTGGCGTCATCCGATAGCGCCCCCCCGGATACAGGAAGACGCTGAAGTTCTTCGCGTGCCCGTCGGTTGCACCCATCAACCAGAAAACGACAATGGTCTTGAGAAAGGCGCGCTGATCTTCCGCCGGCGTATCGCTGTCACGCAACAGGCGGAGAATGGCGGTGATGCCGGGCCCGCCTTCGCTCTCATATTTGAGCGCGGGCGGGATGGAGAGAGCCTGGCAAGAGTCTTCCTGGGGCAGGCGGAGCAGACGCCCCTCTTCAGTCCAATGGCGATCGAAGCGCTCGACTATCAGAACCGGGCGGTCCCCAAAGCTGGCCATTCGCGCTTTAGCGGCGGCAAGCCCGAGCGAATCCAGCAGACGCAAGCAAAGATACTCGTTCTCCACACTGTGGGTCAGATCGACTCCGTTGGGGAGCCGTCCAATGGATGGTTTGAAGATGTGGGTGGTCGCCGTGGTTCCCCGCGGCTTGTACCATGCCTCTTTCCATCGTAGCAGCGCCGTCTTTTCCTGGGCGCCCGCAATCGAGATACGGAACTCTTCATCCTCGGTGATTCCGAGCGGAGTGGTGGCAAGGTGAGCAAGAATCCCGGCAATCTCGCCTGAACTGACGGGTGTCCCATCGACTGCGCCGGCGGGGCCGGGCTCGCGTTCCGGGGGCAAGAACTGAAGAGCGCCAACGCAGTCGTGTCCGATGGCGCTGAGCAAACTGTAGGCATCGGTTCCTTCCGCGTGCGCGCGCGCCGCGATGCGGCGGCGAAGTTCGTCATTGTCGGGGAGCAAGTTTTCGAAGACGGCCCTGACCGGCGCACCCGAATAGGCGTCCTCCTGGAGAGGCAGGGAAAGCGAAACGGGCATGGTGTGCTCCCACTCGAGCCAACTGCCGTCGTACTGGAATGAGGTTGCACCCGATGGCGCCCGGCGGAGCTGGCCGACCAGACGGCTGTTCAGAAAGATGTTCAGCGGCTCATAGCGGCGGCGCCTGGGCATTAGAACAACTCCTCAACTTCCCGAGCCGATCCTTTGCTCCGAGGGCGAACAAGAAGTTCAAGATCGAGCGCCGAAAGCGTATCGAAGAGCGTGGCGAGACGGCTGTCGGCGGCTGAGTTCTCAAGCGCGGAGACGGTTGCCTGGCGGAGATGGATGCGTGAAGCCAGCGCCTCCTGAGTCAGGCCGAGTTCCCGCCGGCGGCGGCGTAGCAGCGTACCAAGCTGCCTGGGTGTGCGCGTGATTTGCTCCATGGGGACTCCTTGTTATGCGGCATACCGCATAACAAGAGAATATACGCCAAACCGTGTAATTGCACAACATACGGTTTAGCGAATGACGAGGGGAGTCCGTGCGCCCTGACAGCCTGTGGCGCGGAGCATCCGCCGGTTTTCCTCTGTATTACTAATCCCGCGATTCTTCGCGGCGCGCGAAGATTCTGTGCCACGGGCATCCTGCCCGTGCTCGGACACGGCCAGGATGGCCATGGCACAGCTCCGGTTGCGGCTCTGCCGCGCTGCGCCTCGGTGGTGAAGGTTGGTCTGAGGGATTGGGTAGATCGCCCCTTCAGGGCTCGGGGTTGATGGGGGTTCCGTTGACCCAGGCCGTTGGCCTGGGCTTCGTTAGGTCGCCCCTCTGGGGCTCAAAAACCTTGGAGTCGTTGGATCAACCCTCTTCGGGCGGGCAGTTTGTCCGATTTTATGGTATACACATCTAGTTACAGATTGTGCTTGACTAAAGTCATTACTTATGTGTATATTCATCGAGTGGATAGTAGTCATTGAGGATGAAGAAGGACTTACAACCCCGCCGGGGTTTGGAGAGCCATCGGGTGGAGCAGATGGGCGAAGCGTATTGGCGGATGCGGCGCTCCCAGCGCATCCGTCACGGCTTGGCGCTCAAGAACATCAAAGTGCCGGGCGAGGACCTGGCGGCGACGGTGCGATCCTCCCAGGCCTTCGGAGCGATGGAACCCTTTGAGCGCCTCAAAAAAGCGAGGGAGGCCACGATGTGCCACAAAAAGAAGGTAGTTAGGCGCTGAGCCGAATAAATTCCAAAAAATGTATGTATCTGATAAAGCAGAATTTAGTTGGATTCGGAGTCGCGAGCGGAGTGGAAAAAGGGAATTAAAAAATGAGGCTACTCCCACGATGTTGTTGAAAACACATGTAGAAAAAATGTCAGTTTTGGCTATTCCCACGATATTTATGAAAACAAGAGACTTAAGTCGGTTAGGCCACGATATCCATGAAAATAAAGGTAGTTATGCGCCGGGGCCGACCGCGCCTCAACGCGCCCAAGGATCGAGGCGAGGCGCCGGAGTGAACCCGGCTGCGGCCCATTTTCCCGGCAGAGCATGAAAAAGAATTAATATCATACGTTCAAAGCCGGAATGTGTATGAAAACAAAGGATCACAAGACACAATGCCCGAAGAGAAATAGACTTTTTGGTCTTCACTTTCGACATTTACGTCGAATCGACACTCATTTTTCAGAAAATTGCTGCTTCCGGGCGACAGTTTGTTAGGCCCATTCGATTTGTTGCAGGTTCTTTCGTGCATGATACGACCTATTTGCGAAGTCGGCCCCGCAGGGGCCGAAAATCATTAGCGGAACCCGTGGGAATCGGGCCAGAAGGATGTTCCACCCCTAGGGGGTCGAATATCCCGCTCTCCTTGTCCGTAGGTTTCACCCACGGCTAATGATCTTGTTCCCCTTCGGGGAACTTCGAGGACTTTGCCTGAGCCCTTCCCGCCCCCACATTGAGAAATTCGGGTTAATATGGTGGCCGAAATTTTGGCTCGAAGGGAGCAACTGATGAACAGAAGAGAATGTTGTCAAATCGCCGTGGCGGGAACTCTGGGCGCAGTCTTGCCGGCCAAGCGCCTGGCGGCCGACGAGCAAGCGGCGCGCGCAGTGCGCGGGTTGCCGTCACCCATCATCAAAGACATCAAGGTGATCACCACGCAGCCATCCGGCGTGCGCCTGGTGGTCGTTAAGATCCTCACCGACCAAGATGGCCTTTACGGCTACGGGTGCGCGACGTTTACCCAACGCGCCGATCTGGTGGTGCCCGCCGTAGAGAAGTACCTCAAGCCGTTCCTGATGGGGAAGCCGGCGGACCGCATCGAGGACACTTGGCAGGCCTGCTACAACAGCTCGTATTGGCGCAACGGCCCCGTGCTGAACAATGCCATCAGCGGGATCGACCAGGCGCTCTGGGACATCAAGGGCCGGCAGGCCAACATGCCTGTGTATCAATTGCTGGGCGGCAAGGCGCGTGAAGCAGTGCTGACCTACGCCACCGTCAGCGGCCTGGAAAGTCCGGAGGTGGTCGATCACGCCCGCGGAGCCATGGACAAAGGATTCCGATGCATCAAAGTTCAGATTGGCGTTCCCGGCATGGCCGTTTACGGACCGCGCAGCGGCCCGGACGCGAAATCCTTGCACGGGGGCCCCGTATTCGAGCCGGGTCCCTATATGCGCCGGACGCGGCAAATGCTGGAAGAGTGCCGGAAACAATTGGGCGAAGATATCGGGCTGATTCATGACGCGCACGAGCGCGTCAGCCCCCATCAGGCCGTGCAATTTGCCAAAGAACTCGAGCCCATCAATTTGTTTTATTTGGAAGATGTCCTCTCGCCCGAGGACATCGATTATTTCCGGCAAATCCGCGAGCAATGCGCAACCTCGCTCGCCATGGGAGAGCTCTTCAATAGCCCGCACGAGTGGCAGCCGCTGATTGCCGAACGCCTGATCGATTATATCCGTGTCCACCTCTCGCAGGCCGGCGGCCTGACGCCGTCCCGAAAGATCGCTATTCTCGCCGAGCAGTTCGGAGTCAAAACCGCTTGGCACGGCCCCGGCGACGTTTCGCCCGTGGGTCACACGGCGCAATTGCACCTGGATCTCGCCAGTTGGAACTTCGGCATTCAAGAAGGGGGGATCATCAGTGGCGTGGAAGCCGAAATCTTCAAGGGCTGCGCAACATATAAGAATGGTTATCTGTGGGCCAACGAATCGCCTGGATGGGGGATTGAAGTGGATGAGGAACTTGCGGCCAAACATCCCTTCCACGACGGACCCGACCATCTCAATGGAGGATGGGGAGAAATCCGGCAGTACGACGGCGCCATCATCAAACAGTGACGCCAACATAAGTCGAGCCTTAACCGCGGTCAGGGTGGGTTTTGCCGGGTCTTCGTGGCGGCGGGAGAGGCCGCGTTTCCCGGCGACGGGCTGGAGGGATCGGTAGCGCAACAGCGGCGCGCCGCGATTCGTCGCCGCCAACACACCTGAGGTTGAAGATGGTATTTACGCGCTGAAAGTCCCCCAGTTCTAGGGGGCAACGTGCATGTGGTGCCCTAAACCCGCCGTTGCTCTACGTGCCGCAGCCAGTATGCGTATGATAGCGCGAAGAGAGGAAACGATCCTGTTTCTGTAGTTGTCTCGCGCATCTCCATAGTTCGCCGGGCCCGACGTGTCTTGACTCGCCGTATGATGGTACTCGTGAGAATGGGCCGCACTTGGGGCTGGGAGACTGCGTTCCCTTCCGCTCTGGAGAAAACACCGCAGCCGATGGTGCGGCCCAACCTCGATCCGTGCACAATATGGGCAGCGGTATGTATCTGACATACCTTCGCGGATGAAGAAAATAACGATTGACGAACACAAAAGAAAAGCTAACAGCAACATCTTAAGTACTCCCTAATGCTAGTCGATCTGTTGTAGCTTCCGCGGATTCAATCCCTTTACTCCGTCGGATGAATACTCGATTCGGACAAACTGCAAGACCTTCTCCATTCTGGGCGAGAGAAGTTGGTGCCAGATAACGAATAGAAAGTAAAAGAGATATACCTCCAGCAGGTAATTATGCGCGCATTGATTTGGTGGCCCCAGTGCGCGAATTGACACTATACCCGGCATGTCTTGCCTGCCTGGATGTTCCGACGAAACCCGATGGAGTGCTGCTCTGCCGCGCTCGGCTACAAAAACGACACGGCCGACGGCGAACGCCGTCGGCCGCGAAGTTTCGAGTTGATGAAAAACTATCTACGCCCACCACCATGGAAACCGCCCCCGGCATGGGCACCTCCCGCTCGCTCGCTGCCATGTACGGCGCCGCCATTAAAGTTGCCGCGGACGGCGCCACGGTCAACGCCACCCCGAAATGCCGGGTGCGCGGGAATCGCCGGCATGCGTCCGTAGTTGCCACGCCCGGCGTAAAGGCCCGGGCCGGCATGATAGTCATGGAACCAAGGTCCGGCGCCAATAAAGACTCCGCCCGAAAACCAGCTAGGCCCATAGTAGCCGTAGGGTGCGCAAGCGTATGGGTAATAGGAGTAGTATCCATAGGTGCACACCGGAGGCGCCTCCACATAAGCGGGGCCCACCCCGATCGCAACACCGATTCGTTGCGCGTGCGCATACGGCGCGACCATCAAGCAAAGCCCTAAGAGCGTTAAGAGTTTTAGGTTTTTCATTTCCCACCTCCTCGAATCCTCAATCCTTCTTGCCAACTTGCAACCTGGCTACGGGCAAATGTCGTACCAAACTCGATTGTCCGAAAGCCATCAACATCATGTAGTTCCAGTATCGCTGGCGAGGCGTAAGGAGGACCCCTAGCCCATCCGGTGGTGGTTTACGGCTAAGGTGGTGATTTTCGACTACCCCCGGAACCCGTACGCGTTAAAATAGCGTGCATTGCCTTGATGAGCCCGGTTGCACAATCCAGTCGCGGCCCTATTCGGCCCTCAACTTCCCACAACCCCATATCTCGGGAGTTTGAATGCGCGAGGCACTTCTACGGTTTGGCGACTTTTCAGCCTGAATCTCACAAGCGCCGGAACCTCTCGATCGGAAGTAACTTGCGGTGCGAAAGCGGGTAGATTCTTCTGCGGCCATTTGAGAGCAGTTTCTGTGTGCGACGACTGTCAGCCTGTCCATTCATCGAGCCGACTTTTGCCCTGGGCGTACAAGGCGGCTCCTCTCTCTGAAAAACGTGTACGCTCATTGTGGACAACCAACCGTCCGGAATGAGATTCCTCTCACAGCCAGACCTCGCAGCGTCCACATATTTTCCCTGCCGGAGGGATAACACATCAGGGGATAGAGCGCCAAACGAGCGCTCAGAAGTGATAGAGTGGAAACACGTATGGGCGGCCGCGTGGACTGGAGGCGGGGAACAAATCCCCGAAACCGCCCAAAGAGCCGCGAGGCGGTCCGAAAGGGGACCCTGTCGACCTGAACGACGTCGACCCGAACCTGGCAAATAGCCGCGGCATTATTTGGCTCCGCGAAGAGATGAAGTTGAAATCGGAAGATCCGCGATAGGTGGCGGAGAGCCGCCCTCAGAAAGCGAACGGTTATGAGTAATTCGTGCGGGTGTACAGAACTGGCCGGCCCGGGCGTTGTTCTTCACCTCCGTTGTTTCGGCCAGGTCTGGCTCTTCGATGGTGCGCCACCGGAGGCGTGGGGTGCGATCTCCAAGAATCTGGTGCGACGGAGCCTAGCGGTGGGCGAGGATCTCTTCCGGCAGGGCGACCCGGCAGACAGCATGTATCTGATCAAGTCGGGGTCAGTGAAGCTTTGGAAGATTACAGAGGACGGGCGCGCCCTCACCCTTGATATTCGCAAGGCCGGAGATCTCCTGGGCGAAAGCGTCCTGCTGGAGAAGGGCGAGTACCCGGTTGGCGCCACGTGCTTGGAGCCCACGCTTACTTGCGGCATTGATAGAAAGAGTTTCGAGAGCCTAGTCCTGAACTATCCTACGGTCGGGCTGGCGGTGATCCGAAACCTTTCCATTCGAATCGAACACCTTTCCGGGAAGGTGGGCGCGCTTTCCGAGCCGAGTTTGGAGACTCGACTCTACGAGGTTCTGGTTAACGTCGCCCAGGAAGTGGGCACGCGCGGACCGGGAGGCTGGACGATTGCTTTCCCCCTGACCCACGAGGAAATCAGCTTCCTCGTGGGCGCTCATCGCGTGAGCGTTACCCGCACGCTCGGGAAACTCCGCGATATGGGGAAGATTCGCATCACCGGCAAGTTTCTTTTCATCAGCGACTCTGCCGCAGTAAGTTAGATTCACGGCACGCTCTTCCTGCACACGGCCACCACACGTCCCTGCGGTCGTTGATTTTTCCAATCCTCATGGTTTTCTCCGTAGGTCCGCGTCCGCAGGTTCTTAACATCCTGAAATAAGTAGGGTTTGTAGCGCTTGCTACTGCGTTTGTTGCAGAAGCCTGCTAGAGTAAAGCCGGGTTCGGCAAACCGCGTCGGTGGCGATTGAGCTTGCGGCTGTTCAGCGGTTAGCAACCGACCCAATAACCCGGGCCGCCGTAATAAGGTCCGGCCATTGATGATCTGGAGGCACTATCATGGTAATCATTCCTAAACATGTTCAGGATTTTCTGCCGGGCAAGCTGGCGTGGGTGGCAACTGCTTCCCGCGACGGACAGCCCAACGTCACTCCCAAGGGTTCTCTCAAATTACTGGATGAGCATCACGTCCTCTTCGCCGACTTATTTTCTCTGAAGACCCGAAAGAACCTTGAGGAGAATGCCAAAGTTGCCGTCACGGTTGTGGACGCGGCTACGGCCAAGGGCTACCAGCTCAAAGGAACCGCCGAGGTCGTAACCTCCGGCCCGCTGTTTGAAGAGACCAGCAAGCAGCTCAAGGAGTCTCCCAGGGGTCTGCCGCCGCTGCACCACGTCGTGAAGATTACCGTGGAGTCCGTGTTCGACCAGTCCGTCGGCCCCGACGCAGGCAAGCAAATTGCCTAACCGCCTGCGGCAAGACCCCGGTGGCCGGGTGTTTTGAAGATGGGCAATGCTATACCGGCCGACGAGATTTGGAAATGAAGATTCGGCTGGAAACCTTGCTGGAGGCTCGCCTTGCAAAACCATTCTCATGATCACGGGACCGGACTTTCTCGAGCGGCGAAGGCGATCCTCCAGCGAGGGCTTGCTGAACTCTTGCAAATAACCCAGGGGCTCGAATTCCGGCCCATCGTCTCGGCGCGATTTCCCCTTCCCTTGGCCTTGGCGGTTTATGGGGAGACCCCTGATCCCGAGCGGGTCCGCGCCGATGTGCGCGCTCGCATCGAGACGGATCCCCTCAGCCTCCTCGAGGTGGGGCTAGTGCTGCTTGAGCTTTACGCCTGCAACCAGCCGGGGGCATCCGCATCGGTGCCCGACGACGATGCCTTCTTGACCCAGGTGTTTGCCAGTAAACGCTTGAATGGCTGGATCTCCTTCCTGGGAGATGCCGGCGTAAAGGAGGCACAAGCCGCGCTGAATACCCGCTGGCAGTTCAAGTACATGGGCGCGCCGGAGAAGTGTACGGGCGTCTACAGCATGCTCAACGCGCTGGCGCGCTACGCCTTTGTCTACGGGCGTGTGCCGTTCGGAGATACCCATCTGCTGGGGCATTTCATTGAAGACTTCACCTCCGGCCTGGTGGTCTGCCGGGGAAAGCTGAGTGATCTGGAATCGACCTTATCTCTGGCGGCCATGCGCATCGGCGTGACCGCCGTCACGCCCCCGGACTATCCCTTCCATCTCGGGCGCCAGGTCCACGCGGCCTCGCTCGATGAAATCGTCGATGGCGTGGTCGCGGTCCCCGGCATCCGCCGCCTGCTGGATCACCCTGACCTTCCGCCCTTGCCCGACTACCTGAATTCTCGCGAGGACGAGGGTAAATTCGAACCGGCCGCCACCTGGGGGGATACACCCGAAAGTTTCTATCTCCTGCGGAAAGGGCAAGTGGAAGTTTCCGGCGTCGACGTGCTGGGATCGCCGTCAGGTCCGATGGGCGTTCTCCTGACGGTAGATGCCGAACCCATGGACGCCTTCGACCGGCGCTATATCGAGTCCCGCGCGGCGCGCGTATTCAACAAAATGCGAGGGGTGTTGGCGAAGCACGCTTCCGGCCGGCTGCTGCTGGGACTTGCGCCTGGCTTGCATTTGCCCCCCCGGCAAATTGGCGAGTCCCTGATGGCGGCGGTTCGCAACGAGTTTCCGAAAATCACCAAGCTCCGCGTTGAGGTCATCTTTGACCGCGATCGCTTGAACGCCATGGCTGGCGAAGTCTCAGCCGAGAGAACCCTGCGGGAGGGGGAAATCGAGTCGGCAACCGAGGAAAGCGTTTCCCGGTTTATCACCTGCGTAGGGTGCTCGGCGTTCGCGCCCGATCACGTCTGCATTCTAACGCCCGAGCGGCCCCCGCAATGCGGCCGGGCCTACGAGTTCATCAAGACCGGCGCACTTTACGGCTACGATGACATGACCAACATCCATCACCGTGCCTTGCACGCCGGAATCAACTCCTTCGGGACCTGCGCCAAGGGTGATCTGCTCGATCCCGCCGCCGGGGAGTGGTCGGGAGCGAACGCGGCGGCGGCGCGCCTGACGGGAGGAAGGATCACACGCGTCCAACTGCATTCCCTCGACGAGGCGCCGCACACCGGCTGCGGGTGCTTTCAGTTGATCATGTTCAAGACGGATCAGCCCCAGCCGGGAATCGGCATCATGGAGCGCGGCTACAAAGGACAGGCGCCGGATGGCCGCACCTGGCAGGACCTGCACTACGCCTTGGGAGGTAAGCAGGCCCCCGGCTTCGCTGGAATAGCCTGGGAGTACTTGCGTTCGCCCAAGTTTCTGGCTGCCCACGGCGGTTGGAAAAGTGTGGTCTGGGTCAGCCCTAAGATCTCCGCCCTAGGAAGGGTGGCCGAGGGGAGAGTGCGGCAGGATGGTGTTTGACTTCCAGCGGGGGACCCGCGCTTAAGGCCATAAATCAGAGGGCCATGAATCCTGGAATCATGGAATAGGAACGAAAAACGGTCTACTCGTAGAAGTGCAACTGCTGGGTCCCCCGAGTCCGCTTCGAGGCAGTTTGGAACCTTGCATGAGCCAGGGTGCACTGCACGCGGCGGGGGTCAACCGTACAACGCCTTATTTTAACGCCTATGCCCCTCGCGCCCAACGGTCAGGTAGCTCGCACGACACCTGCCGGGGTAGTGGCGGCGAAGAACTGCGGGCAGAAAGCCGAGCCTTAAGCTCACATCCATGGTGCGAGGCTTACCCGTTGTTTTCTTGTCACCGAAAACGCAGTATGGTACGGTCATGGGGTGAGGAAACGCTGGTTCCCAGAAACTGGATCGCGGCCTTACGCTTGTTAACCCAATGAATAAGCTGAGGCCCCGCGCTGAAAACCGACCCCGGCGATATGGGTAAGGATGGAAGTCCGATTTCCCAGTGACGAACGCCCGCCCGCATGGAAGATTGCTTTCCTTCAGTATGTCATTGCCGCAAGTTTCTTTGGCTTGTTGGTAGGGTACTGGCGGCTGCAAATAGGCGAGCACCGGCAGTACGCGGATCTGGCCGATCGCAACCGCATCCGCAACCTCCCGATTATCGCACCGCGCGGACGGATTCTTGATCGCGAGGGCCGTGTTCTGGCCGACAACTTTCCCGCTTTCAGCGTGCTGCTGATGCGCGAGTCTGCCGCCATCCTCTCGCCGGACCGCATCGCAGGAATCGCTCGTGGACTGCAACTGGATCCCGTAGAACTCCGCGCCACGCTCGAACGGACTGCCAGCTTGCCGCGATTCCAACCCGTGCTGCTGAAGCAGGCCGCGACTCTCGAAGATATTTCCTTCCTTGAATCCCACCGCGTGGAATATCCCGAGCTCGATCTGATTCAGGTGCAGCAGAGGCTCTATCCCAAGCTCCAAGTTGGGGCGGCGATGTTGGGTTACGTGGGCGAAGTTCCCGAGGAGATGATTGCCAAGCTGGGCTCATCCTATAAACCGGGCGATGTGATCGGAAAGTTCGGTGTAGAAGCCGAATATAATCAGGTTCTCGCCGGACGCGATGGCATGCGCCGCGTGGTCGTGAACAGCCGTGGACAGGAAGTGGGTGTGCTGTCGACGATCAACGCGCAGGCCGGCAACGATCTGCGCCTTACCATCGACTTGGACTTGCAAATGGCGGCGGAAGCAGGCCTCGGTGACCAATCCGGCGCGGTGGTGGCCCTGGATCCACGCACGGGGGAAGTCCTGGCCATGGTCAGCCATCCCTCCTTTGATCCCAACGATTTCGCCAAACGCATTGACCCGAAGGAGTGGGAGCAACTCACTAATGACCCGATGAAGCCGCTCATGAATAAGGCCATTCAGGCGCAGCTTGCACCGGGCTCCGTGTTCAAGATTGTGATGGCCTCTGCCGTCCTCGAGACCGGCACGATCACCCCGGATTTCATCGTTAACTGCGCGGGCGCTGTCACGATTTACGGCCACCTGTATCACGATTGGGTGTTCGAAAAGCATCGAGCCCACGGCGCCGTCAACGTCCACTCTGCCATCCGCGAATCCTGCGACGTGTTCTTTTACACCATGGGGAAAATGCTGGGGATTGACAAGATCGATTACTACGCCAAGGGGTTGGGTCTGGGAGCGAAGACGGGCATCGACTTGCCGGGCGAAGCGTCGGGGTTAATTCCCTCCCCGGAATGGGTGGAACGCAATTTCAAGCACAAATGGTATGCCGGGGAGACGATTTCAGTGGCGATTGGCCAGGGTGCCGATTTGGCCACACCCCTTCAGTTGGCAAACACCATAGGCGGCGTCGCCATGGGCGGAGTTTTTCATCGCCCCCACCTCGCATTTCAAGATCAGTTGCGTGCGTTGGGAGTCGACCCTCCCGATTCTTCCCCGCATGACTTCCCCTTGAGCGAGAACACCATCGCGGCGGTCAAGTCAGGGATGTGGGCCGTGGTAAATGAGGGCGGTGGAACCGGAGGGGCCGCGCGCTGCCCTGGAATCGACATCTCCGGCAAGACCGGCACCGCTCAGGTTGTCAGCCAGACATTGCAGCAGTCCGCAAAGAGTTCCGAATTCAAGAACACGGCTTGGTTTGTGGGGTATGCGCCGTCGGACAAGCCGGAGATTGTCGTAGCGGCGCTGGTGATGCGAGGGGAGCACTCGACCGTTGCCGTGCCCATCGTCCGCGACGTTATCAAGGCCTATTTCGACAAGAAGCTTAGACCCAAAACCCCTGCCAATCAAATGGAAAGCCAAGTAAGGGTGCTCAGCCAACTGAGAACGCCCTCTCCGCGAGGGCAAACCAAATCTGCATTGGGGCAGCAGTAAAGGAATCAAGAGTGGTTAGACGTTTCCGCATAAGCGACATTGACTGGTTCCTCTTGGGGCTGGCGCTTGCGATCGCCGCCATCGGCGTGGTGGAGATTTACAGCACCACGCTCCATTCACCCCTGGCTGGCCAATATAAGAAGCAAATCTACTGGCTTATTATCAGTAGCTTATTGGCGCTGGTTGCAAGCCGGATTGATTACCACATGATCTTGGAGCAAACCCCTTGGCTCTACGGGATATCCGTGTTGCTGCTGGCGGGACTTCTCGTGGCGGGGCGTTCCATTGCCGGTACGCGGCGGTGGCTGCAATTAGGGTCCATGAGTTTCCAAGTGTCAGAAATCGTCAAGTTGATTATAATACTGGTTGTGGCAGCCTACTTCGCCAACCGGCGGATCAAGGCGGTCACTTGGGGGGACTTGGTAAAGCTAGGGATATTTGTCGGGATACCGGCTGTCCTAGTTGCCTTGGAGCCCGACTTGGGCACAGCCTTGACGTTTATTCCGATTATCGCCTCCGGCGTTCTCTTTGCGGGTATTCGCTGGCAACACGTCGCCGTTCTGTGCCTGGCCGGAATCCTCGCGCTGCCGGTGGGTTGGCATTTCCTCCGACCCTATCAGCGCGAGAGATTGATGACCTTCGTTCATCCTACTCAAAACACTCAAAGCTCCAGCTACCAAGTTACTCAAACTAAGATTGCTATCGGTTCGGGCGGCTTTTGGGGAAAGGGACTGGGCAATGGCACGCAGAGTCGGCTGGGATTCATCCCTGTATCCCATGCGGACTCCATTTTCGCCGCCTTCGCCGAAGAACAGGGGTTTGTCGGATCGCTTCTCGTTCTGCTGTTGTATTTTGCTCTGCTTCTGCGTTTGCTCGATGGAGCGCAGATGGCGCCAGACCGCGCGGGGGCCTTCCTTCTGATTGGCTTGGCCGCGGTCTTGTTCTTTCAAGTGGTTCTTAATACGGGGATGATGATCGGCGTGCTCCCGATTACCGGCGTTCCCCTGCCGCTCATGAGTCAGGGCGGCTCCTCCTTGCTCTTCACGTTCCTCGGCCTGGGGCTGGCGATGAGCGTGCGGGCCAGGCGCTATGTTAATTGATTGCAGCCCTTCGACCGCTGGGTTGGGGTTCGTCTCTTCCCGCCGAGCGGTACAGTAATCTCAGCGATTCGCCGGCAGGTTTTAGCTGCGGGTCGTAAACCGGACGTTTCCAATGAGTTCCGCGCCCGAGCGCGCCACTTGGAAATCTTCCGGCGCCAAATTCGAAACGGCCGAGGTCAGTGCCTCCGTCCCCCGCGACTCGGGACGCCCGGCCGCCAGAAACGCTGTTGGCAGATCTCCGTCATGTGTACGGATTGATTCCCCGGCGTTTCGGAAAAAGGAGTTTTCATGTCCAAGGAGATGTATATTTCCTCGTCTCCTCACGAGACGAAGGTCGCCGTTTTGGAAGACGACCAACTTGTTGAGGTGTATTTCGAGCGCGACACCGACGTCGGCCTTGTCGGCGGGATTTACAAGGGTCGCGTCAGCCGGGTCCTCCCCGGAATGCAGTCGGCGTTCGTGGATATCGGCCTCGAACGTGACGCTTTCCTTTACGTTTCAGACTTCTACGAGGACCAGGAGGAATACGACAAGGTCTTTGAGGAAGCCGAGGCCCGAGCCACCAAGTTCACCACTCAGCAGGCTGATGCCACCGTGGTGCAAGCGCCGCCGCCTGCGCCGATCGCTCTTGAGCCCCCTCCGCCCGTGGCTGCGGAAGTTGCTCCGCCCCCGCCTGCGCCGGTAGCGCCTCCACCTGTCGAGACACCCGTGGCGACCGTTGCGCCACCTGTTCCGGTGGTCACTCCTCCGGCCCCAAGAGACTTGCACGACCGCCGCGGCTTTGATCCGCGACGTGGTCGCCGTCGGAGGCATCGCGGCCGGCCCGATTTCCGCGAGGGTCGTCACGAGGATCACCGATTCGCACCTCCCCCGCGCGCCGAGGAGCCATCTACCGAACCGCACGCGTTTGAAATCCTCCCGGGCGAATCTTTGGCAAAATACCGCAATGCCCCTACTTCCCCGACGGAAATTGTGGATAGCCCGCAAAGCGCCGAAGAAGAGCGGAACACGGCAGTTGAAGGGACGATCCGCGACAAGATGTCCGAGGAGGACAATGACTCCGCCGCCATCAATAACCCGGCGGTTCAAGCGTACGAAATGTCCGATAATGCCGCTCCTCAGCCTGCCGCTGGTGCCTCCGAGCCACAATCCTCCGCCGTCGCCGAGGAATCTCCAGCGCCGTCGGCGATTGGTGCCGTCTTAGCTGATGCGGCGATAGAGTTTGCTCCCGGCGCGCTCCGGTCCATTATCGCTTCCGGTCCCACGGAAAGCGCCCGCGCCGAGACACGCGCATCGGAGGAGCCTGAACCGGCTGCCTCCGCTGCGGCGACCGCAGAACCTGAGCCCGTGCCTGCCAGCCCCGCCTCTCCGTCATTTGTGGCGGAAGTTGCCGCCTCGTATTCGGTGGAGGGAATTGCCGGGCCTTCTTCTGGCGAGCCTGAGTCGAAGAAAGCCGTGGAGGTTTCAGCGGCCGAATCTGCCCCTGAGGCCGTGGCGGAAGAAGCCGCGCCAATCTCCGCATCATCCGCAACAGCGACAGCCTCGCCCGAAGCCGCGGATGCCGAATCCCCGTCTGAACGTGCTGAAAGCAGCGGGCTAGAAGAAGGATTCGACACCGAAGAGGAAATCTCCGAGGAATTCGAAGAACTCGCCGAGGGCGCCGAAGATGAACTCGTGCTTGAAGGAGGTCTCGCCACCGAAGCTGAGCTGACAGCCGAGGGTGCTGCGGGACCTACCGCCGAAGCCGAGGCCAACGCGCCGGGAACCGCCCCCGCTGGTGATTCCGGGACGCAAGCCCCTGGCGCGCCGGGCGACCGCACTTACACTTTGCGCGAGCCCAACCAGCGCCCGAGGTTCGCCCCGCGCCGCCGCCGTGGCCGCCGAGGGCCGGGCGGCCCCGGCGGTCCGGATCGTGGTCCGCGTCGTTTTGACAAGCCGCGCGACGCTTCTCGATCCGGCGGCAATCATCATCCCGTGCAGATTGCCGAAGTGTTGAAGGAAGGCCAGGAAATCCTGGTGCAAATCGCCAAGGAGCCGCTCGGCACCAAAGGCGCGCGCATCACGTCGCACGTGGCCCTCCCCGGCCGCTACCTGGTGTTTATGCCGACGATCGACCACATCGGCGTCTCGCGCAAGATCGCTTCGGAAGAGGAGCGCCTGCGGCTGCGCAACATCATTCTGGAAAACAAAGGCTCGCTCACCGGAGGCTTCATTGTTCGCACGGCGGGCCAGGGCAGATCGGAAGATGAGTTCAAGGCCGACCTGAAGTTCCTCTCCACGCTCTGGGCGGAGATTCGCTCGAAGTCCGACCGCATGAAGGCGCCAGCGTTGATCCATCGCGATCTCGATCTCGTCCAGCGCCTGTTGCGCGACCTGCTGACGCCTGACTTTAAGTGTGTGCGCGTGGACAGCGAAATCGACTACGAACGCGTGTTGGATTTTGTGAACCGCTGCCAGCCGGCTCTGGTGGGCAAGGTCAAGCTCTACAGCCGCGACACGCCCCTCTATGAAGAGTTCGGCATCCAGACCGAGCTGGACAAAGCGCTCAAGCCCAAGGTCTGGCTGAAGTCCGGCGGATACATCGTCATCAATCAAACCGAAGCATTGGTGGCGATCGACGTCAACACCGGCAAGTACGTCGGCAAGACCAATCGTTTGGAAGACACGATCGTCAAGACCAACGTTGATGCGGTCAATGAGATCGTCCGGCAGGTGCGTTTGCGCGACCTGGGCGGCATCATCGTGATCGACTTCATCGACATGGACGAGCGCAAGAATCGCGCCAAGGTCGTGCAGGCACTGGAAGAGGCCCTGCGCCTCGACCGCGCCCCCACCAAGGTCATCTCCTTCCACGATTTCGGCTTGGTGGCCGTCACCCGCAAGCGCGTGAAGCAGTCGCTCGAGCGAACCCTCTGCGAGCCGTGCGCCTATTGCACGGGTTCCGGCTGGGTGAAGTCCGTCAACACCATCTGCAACGAAATCCTGGCCGAAGCACGCAAGATGGCCAAGGGAATCGACGGCGCCGTCATGACCCTGCGAGTCAGTCCGGAAGTCGCCAAAGCCCTGAAGTCCCGCGAAGGCGGCCTTGTTTCCGAACTCGAGTCGCTGACGAAGAAGGACATCATCATCAAGAGCGATCCCAACGTTCACCAGGAGCGATTCGAGATCTATTGAGAACGCGACACGGGAGACGGGGCACGGGACGAGGGACAAGAGACACGCACTCCGGCACGCGGACTAATGCAGGAACTTCGGATTTTCGATTGCTGCTTGTCGATTGCCGATTGGCGGTTTTGAAATGCGTTTTTGAATCTTGCATTTTGAATTCGCTAGTTGGCGGTGCTGGTCTTGAATCGTGAATTCTGAATATGCCATTTGGAGTTACCGGTCTGGAATTTTGAATTTGCCAATTTGAGGTTGCAGGTCTCGAGTTTTGAATCTTGAATCTTGAATTTTGAATCTGGGACTTTGAATTGAGGGCCGGTCCGCGCCGGCCTTTTGCTTTGTCGCGGCTGCCCCGCGCACTACGCCTCTTCCTGGCTCCTGTACCCTCTTTACCATCGCCTCTCTACCGCCAACGGCTGTTTCCGCTGCCCAAGAGCCCAAAAAGGTTGTGCTACACTGCCGCCATGGAGAACCCATCGTCTTACGTTTTGACCTGTGTGATCTGCGGCCGGAAAATGAAGGTGCCGGAACGTTATCTCGAACCCCTGCTGGCTAAGTTCAAGTGCCAGAAGTGCAAATCATTGCGACGACCCATCGTGCAGCCGGATGAGAATACGTGAGCGGCGACTCTGTCTTCGTGCAGCGACCGCGGCTGGACGCCACCCGCGCGCAGGTTCGCGCGGAAGCGAATTTGTGCGGGTAGGAGCGACCCGAATGTCAGAATGGTATTTGCAAGCGAAACTTGTGAAGCAGAGGTAGAAAACGTGGGAACAACAATCAAAGCACGCTACTCTGATGGTGTCCTCGAGCCACTCGAAAAGCTCGAGCTGACAGAGGGCCAAGAGGTCACGGTGACAATTGTCAGTGTACCTTCATGCAGGGACGCGGACTTTCTCAGTCGCACGGCTGGCGGTTGGGCAGGATTGATCGATGCAGAACGACTAAAGCGTGAGGTTAATGACAGCCGCTTGGTAACGACGCGCCCGGAACCCCGCCTATGACGTTGGTCCCGTTCCTGGTAGACACCGATTGGGTTATTGACCATTTTAATGGAGTCGAGGCCGTAACCGGCGCCGGCAAGCACTCCGAGCGGGTGGGCTCGCTTTGAGTATCATCTCCGTCGCTGAATTGTGGGAGGGTGTGCATTTCTCAAAAAACCCCGCCCGGAGTGAAGCGATGCTCACCGAATTCCTTTCCGGTGTGGTCATCCTGGGCATCGACGAGGATATATGCCGGCGTTTTGGGCGGCTCCGTGGCTCCTTGCGCAGCGCCGGACAACTTGTCGGTGACTTTGATCTGCTCGTTGCCGCTTCGGCCTTGCGCCATGACCTAACGCTGCTTACAAACAATCGCCGACATTTTGAGAGGATCGAAGGCCTGCTGATCTTGCTTTCTTGCGCAGTGAGCGCCCGCGCGCAGGGAAAAGACGCAGGGCCGAAGGGCGGGCACTGCGCTACATCGTTCCGCCTGGCCCTGGCGCGTTCCGGCAGCGCTTGAGCCGCGCGCGGAAGTTGTTGTCGCAGCTCATCACAGCCCCGGACATGTTGGAGGCCACCGCTCGCGAGGAGGGAGTTCATGAATCGAGACGGTGATTGGCTGCTTGAAGATTTATCCCGCCTGCCCATGATTCCAACGGAACGTGAGTGGGAAGCCCGAGTCCTGGAGCGTTGTCACGCTGCCCTCGGGAAGCATGCTGCACGACGGGCGCGAGCCCGAAGGCATTTCCTCCCCGCGCGACTCTTGGACCTCGCCGCCGCTGCTGTCCTCGGACTCTACTTTGTGGCGGTTCTGACAGCAGCAGTGCGGTTGGTTGCGTCACTATAAGAGCGGTTCTGTCGGTCGGGGGCGAAAGCCGGGGACAGGTGTTTGCCCTTCCCCGCCAACACGGTAATGATCGTCCAGCTATCGACGACCCGGCGCGAGCGGTTTGATTTTCACTTCACGGAACCAGACTTCGGCGCCCTCGGCTTCCAGGAGAATGCGTCCCTTCGTGAGCGGTATCATTCGCGACGCATTCTGCGGGTCGGGCTGTTTGATGTCCCGGACGGTGTTAACGACGCGCCCATTCACCAACTGCTGGGCGCGATCTCCGTCGAGAATCACTTCCACCGTATTCCAACCAGTGCGGTCCTCGAAGTCGCCGGATTTTAAAACGCGGATAGAGCTGCCGGGATAACTGTTCACCCGAGTGCCGACCGCCATATCATCGTCATACATTGGAAGGGTGGGGCTGATCAGGTAGGCGGTCACCGCAGCACCGTCGACGATCCACAGATCACCCGTATCGGTCTCTTCAATTTGGCATTCGAGGGAACGCGGATAAACTCGATCGGGACCCACGGCCAGGTACAGCAAGCCACTATCCCGCTTGCCCTCCGCAACTCGCTTGACGCCCCACTTGTACTCAGCGTGGATGCGCACGTTGGAGAATTCTTGAGTGGTGGCGAGATATCCGTTTTCACCCTTGCCGGCGGGTACATCTAAAATATGAATTGCGCCGTTTTCGACTTTAAAGACGCCGTTGGGATCATTGTTCTTCCCGCTGGACCCCAAATAGCTGTACCAGCCGTCGAGGTTCTTTCCGTTGAAGAGTTGCGTCCAACCGTCGTCGGCCGCCAAGGCACTGACGGAGCTGAGTGCACTGGCAGCAAGGAGCAAGCATATGGAGGCAAAGAACACTTTTGGTTTCATGCCGACCTCGTCTATTCCGAATTTCTGATTTAGACCTTAAGCTTTCGCATCGTACATTCTTTCTGACCTCCACACAACGAATTACCACCGGCCGTAGAAGGTCAGCGTTGGACAGGGCAGGCAACGTCCTACGATGGCGATCGGGACAGGCACTGGACGCGCGGGCGGAACCGTGCTTCATGTCCGGCACAGGTCCCCTCAAGACGAGTCTTTCCCGACTCTGCTAAACTGAAAGAGGTTCGTAGACGCTGTTGGATGGGGGTAAGAAAGTTTCTCGCACACAATAATCGTCGAAGCCGGGCGTGTCCGACTAGGAGTGAATTGTGAAGGGCAGCCTCGCACGCACCTCACTAAGACTCCAAGGTGGAACTTCTTGATGCCCTCAAGCCGCTTCGGCCCCTTTCTTCGCAAACCACACCAAGTGAAGTCTCGAGCGTTGCTTGCAATCCTGTTTCTTCTACTGACTTCCGCGGTATCGAGCGGCATGGACCTCAAGCCGGAGACGGTTGAGGCTTGGGACTCGAGCGTACGTGCCGCCAAGCTGCGCATGGAGGAGCGCGCCAGTGGAAAAGCTCCCTTCCTCTGGGTGGATGGAGATCAGGATCTTGTCCGGCAAGTAAGGGCGGGCGAGATTCTGGTGGAACCTGTGGACGGTGACAGCCCACACGCGGTGCCGCACGGACTGATCCATGACTGGGTTGGCGCCATGTTCATTCCCAAAGCCAAGCTCGATGACGTGACGGGCGTGCTCAATAACTACGCGCACTACAAAGATTTTTATGGGCCGATGGTGGCGAACTCAAAGCTGCTCGATCAATCGCAGGACCACGAGAAAGTGAGTCTGGTGATGGCGCAGGAGGCTTATTCCGTGACCGCCGCCGTCGAGACCGAAAACGAAGTCGACATCGTGAGGCCCAGTGCCGACAAGGAATACAGCTTCAGCGCCTCCGTCCGCCTCCAGGAAATCTCTGACTACGGTAAACCCAGCGAGCACGTGCTTCCGGTGGACCATGGGCCGGGTTACGTCTGGCGGATGTTCACCCTGACGCGCGTCGAGCAGCGCGACGGCGGAGTGTACGTCGAGATGGAATTGATGGGCTTGAGCCGCGGCATCCCGTGGGCGCTCCGCTGGCTGATCCAGCCGCTGGCGGAACACCTGCCCCACAACATCCTGCGGACTATCCTGACGGACACAAGGGACGCCGTGAATAAACAAATGAAAGCCGGTAACTAATTCGCCCCCGCGCTTTCTGGCTGTCTTGCATTTTCCGAACCTGTGAAATCTGTGAATTCTGCGTAATCTGCGGATCACTCATCGTACTTGAACGCCTTGTTCGGATACGGCGGCGGCTTGGGAACCGGCCGCGGATCTTTCTGAATCAGTTCCTGGAGATACTTCAGCGCGGCGTCAAGCTGCGCGTCGCTGCCGCCGAACGTGGCATGGGGAAGGTTATCCACCGCGATGTCGGGGTCCACTCCGTGCCCTTCAATTAGCCATTTTCCTTCGGGTCCGTAAACCCCCATCTCCGCCGCCGTCGCGATTCCACTGTCGGCGAGGAAGTTGCTCGAGGATAGCCAGATTTCACCTCCCCAGGTGCGCACGCCGATAATTTTTCCCAGTCCGAGGCGGCGAAAGCCTTCGGCGAAGGCCTCGCCGTCGGAAGCGGTCAAGCGATCGCACAGCACCACCATGTGTCCGCGAAACGCGTATTGCATGTTCGAGGAGGGATTGCCGACGCGGGGCTGCCACCAGAACCACACCTGGCGCAGCAGCTTGGAAAGCAACCAGGAATCGATATTGCCGCCGCTGTTGTGGCGCACGTCGATGATCAGCCCCTGACGGTCGAAAACGGGGTAAAAGTCGCGCGCCCACTCTTCGATATCGCCCGATCCCATCGCCCGCAGGTGAACGTAGCCGATATGCCCTTGCGAGTCCGACTCGACCTTCAGGCGGCGCGTGTACTCCCACTCCTTATAACGCATGTTGCGCTCATCGGCGGCCGCGACCGGCGTGGCGATCACTTCGCGGATCTGTCCGGAAGTGGATTTGACCCGTAAGAGCACCTGGCGTCCTGCCTTGCCGCGGAGTAGCGCCCGCTCGTCCGCAACGCCCAGCAAGTCGTCGCCATCGATGCTAACGATCACTTCTCCCTCGAGGACAATCGAGTCGGGCCGGGCCAGGGGCGGCGCTTCGTTGGGCAAATCGGGGTCGTGGAGATAGATGTGCTCCACCACGTACCCGCCGGCCTGCTCGTCGCGCTTCAGAACGGCGCCCAGGGAAGCAAGCGCCACGTGGTCCTCGGGCTCGCGGGCGTCGCCTCCGTGGACAAAGGTGTGAAGCGCGGAGAGCTCGCTCACCATTTGCGCGATGACATCGTTCAGATCGTCGCGGTCTGCCACGCGGTCAACTAGTGGGAGATATCGGTCACGCATCTGGTTCCAGTCGACGCCCTGCATCTTGCGGTCGTAGAAGTAATCGCGCTCCAGCCGCCAGGCGTCCACAAAGAACTCGTGAAACTCAGCGCGCGGATTCGTATCGAACGTCCACCTTGAGAGGTCGATCCTGGCCTTGGCAAGCGCTTTCGCGTCGCCCAGCGCGGAGGCTTTGGCTTCGGAATCGAGAATGTAGAAATCCTCGCCCTTTGACACCAGGAACTTCTTCCGGTCGAGCGACAACTCGTAACCCTTCACATCCCCAAGCACGGTTTCGGGAGCGTCGCCCTTGTCGGCGATGTCTACGCAGGCAAGATCGCGCTTGGGCGGCGCGCCCTCATCGCGATCCAGCCAGCAGAGCCGCTTGGCGGTGGCCACGAGATCGGAATAATTGCCGGGTGGAACGGGGACCTCGTTCAGACGCGACGCGAGGCCGCTGAAGTCGATGTTTACGGTGACCGGAGCGGGCTTCTTCCCCTCGGCCGATTTATCGGTTTTCGGCTCCTCCGGTTTATCCGGCTTGGCCTCTGTTGCTTTGTCGGACTTCGTTTCGTCCGGCCTGGGTTCCGATTTGGCGGGTTGCTCCGGATGCAGTTCGTCCGCGGGCGCGAACAGCGAGCGCACGCCGCCATTAAGCCCAAGCTCGTAGACTTTCATCGATCGATCGAAGTAGGGGTCCGGCTGTCGTGTCCCCCAAGGCGACCGCACCACCGTCCTCAGCATGCGGTCGGAAAGGAAGTAAAGCCATTTGCCGTCCGCGCTCCAGGCGGGGCTGCCGCTGTTGTAGCGGTCGGAGGTGAGCGCTTGTATCGCGCCCGTGTTAACGTTCAGAACCTTGATCTGATAAAACGTGTTGGTGGCGGCTTCCACGTATGCCAGCCACTGGCTGTCGGGCGACCAGGTGAGGTCCTCGAAGTCTCCCACCATCGACTGCGCGATCCGTTTTTGCTGCTTTGTCTTGGTGTCGTATAACCACAACTGCTGGTCCTTGTCGTGATGCGCCAGCCAGCGGCCGTCGGGCGAGGGCACGCCTTCCCAGCGCAGCACCTTGCCGTCGTGGGTCCACTGCTCGGGCGCGCCAACACCGTTGGCGGGATATTTCCAGAACTCGGTTTCCCCGGTTTCGGTGGAGAGCGCGACAATGCTCTTGCCGTCGGGCAGGTAGCGGGCTTCACGGTAGCGAACACCCGAGTTGCCGGCAACCTTCACAATTCGGCCGCTCTTGGCCGGAAGGGTGAACACTTCACCGCGCGCCGTGAACACCGCTGCGCTGCCGTCGGGCGAAATGTGGACTCCAGTGAGGTATTCGAGAGGTTTCTTTACCCAGTGATCGCGTAATTGATCGAAGTCGGAGACGAGCGTGATGTTGATAATGGCGTCATGGCTGGACTTCAGATCGAGCAGCCACAGGTCCGCGCCGCATTGATACACGATGCGGCCATTCGAGAGCGACGCCCACTGAACGTCGAACCCATGATGGTTGGTGTGCTGCTTCACGCCATGACCGTCACGGTCCATCGAATAAACGTTCATCACGCCGTCGCGGTCGGAAAGGAAGTAGACCCGTCCGTCCCAAAACATCGGGTCGTGCGAAGTGCCAGGCCAATCAGCGGTTAGAGGCACGGCCTCGGAGCCCGCGTCGTAGCGCCAAATGCTCTCCGCCGTCCCGCCCTTGTAGCGCTTGGTGTGGCTCGGCTGTGGGTCGTAGCGTGTGAAGAACAGCGTGTGGCCGTCCGGCGCGTAGCTTGCCTCCGACGCCTGGGCCAGTGGCACCACTTCCTGCCGGCCGCTCGCGTCGAGGGCCACCAGTTGGGGGTCGGGCAGGGTGGAGTAGCGGTGAGTGCGGATGAGCAGGCGTCCGTCGGGCGTCCAGCCGGCCGCCGCGGCGTCACCGTCCCACGTCCGGCGCTGGGGCAAACCGCCATCCACCGGCATCGTGTAAACCTCGGTGGGGCCCTCGTATTCGGCGCGGAAGGCCACCGTCTTCCCATCCGGCGAGATCGCAGCGCCGCTTTCCCGCCCCGGATTCGAGGTCAAGCGCCTTGCAGCGCCGCCCTTGACGCTCACGGTCCACAGATCTCCCTCCGCCGTGAAGATGATCGTGTCGCCGGAAATCGCCGGGTCGCGGTAGTACCCAGGACGAATATTGACGGTATCCGCAGCATTGAGCGGAGCAATAACGACCAGTCCAAACGTTGCGGTAATAACCATTGCCATCGCGCGGGCGGTCCGCAGCGCCATGCTCATCCATCGATTAGTTTTCATAGGGTTGCCAAGATTTCCGTTTTGATTTTTCGACAGTGAGGAAAGGTACACCGGACGGCGGGTGAATGCAAGATCCACCGCTGGCTAGAGGGCTTGAGGCAAACCGGACGTAGCGCGGGCGTCCCGCACCAGCGGGCGGGACGCCCGCGCTACACCCCGTGGCCCTACGCCACGAGCACAATCTTTCCGAATGCGCCGGGTTCGAGAATGGCGCGATGGGCCTGAGCCGCCTTCTCGAGGGGAAGTTCATTGCCCACCACCGGCCGCAGCGAGCCGTTTTCGAGCCCGGCTACGATTCCCGCATGAATGGTTTCGAGTTCCGGCCGAGTAGCGTTCCAGAGCACAAATGCCAAAACTGCGGCATCGCGACGCATGATTTCCCGCGGGTTGATTTCAATGTTGCCGCGGTTGCCGATCACCACCACGCGGCCCTTGTGGGCAAGCACGGTTAGGTCCTTCGCCAGATTCTCGTTGGCCAGCATCTCGAGAATCACATCCGCGCCGCGCCCTCCCGTGAGCTTCATCAGCTCGTCGAGATAGCCGGCGGCACGATGGTTGAGTACATGGTGGGCCCCTTGCACGGCCACGAGCTCGCGTCCGCGCTCCGTGCCTCCCGTGCCAATAACTTTCAATCCGGCGGCGCGCGCCAACTGCACCGCCGCTACTCCCACCCCGCCGCTCGCGCCGTGGATCAAAACCGTTTCCCCCGCCTGGGCCCGCCCGACTTGCCACAGGGCGCGATAGGCAGTCGCGTACGGAACGTTGACGCCCGCTCCCTGAGCGAAGGTCACGCTGGGCGGTAACGGATGTACCTGCCACGCCTCTGCCAGAGTTTGCTCGGCATAAGCGCCGGTAATCGTTCCGGCCACGTATACGCGGTCACCGGGCGCGACGTTCGCGACGCCCTCACCGACCGAGTCCACGGTTCCTGCCGCATCACTCCCCGGCGTGTAGGGGAGTGCCGGCTTGATGGCATAAGTTCCCTGCCGCATATAAGTGTCGTAAGGATTCACCCCTGCCGCTTTCACCCGCACTACAACTTGCCCGGGGGCGGCTTTCAGGTCCGGAACGTCATCCAGCTTTAGCACCTCTGGCCCGCCGAATTCGTGTACACGTATCGCTTTCATGGTTGCCTCCTACGGCTGGTAGGTAGCACAGGCACTCCTGCCTGTGCCAAATTTTGTGCACAGCCAGCGGCTGTACTGGTTCTTCGGACACAGCCAGGAGTGGCTGTGTCACTCCTAAGTCTTGAGCCCTGATTTCAACGCTGCGACGAGCGCCACGGCGGCCCAGTCCAGGTCTCCCAATCCCTGCGCGACGCCGCTGATCATGTTGTCGCGGATCAGGCTGGCGATGGGCATGGGCGCTCCCGCTTCGTCCGCCGCCGCAGTCATCAAGCGGACGTCTTTAAGGCCCAGGCGCAGCTTGAATCCGGCGGGTTCGTATCGCTGGGCGACAATCATCTTCCCATAGTTTTCATAGACGGACGATTGGAAGAGCGAGCCCGCCATGATTTCGAGGAAGGTCGCCGGGTCGACGCCCGATTTGCGCAGGAGGGCAATGGCTTCTCCCAGGGTTTCCAGCATGGACGCGATCAGGAAATTCCCCGCGAGTTTGAAGGTGTTAGCGGCGACGGGGTCGGGGCCGATCACGATGAGCTTGCGGCCGATCGCCTCAAGCTCCGGATGGCAGCGGTCAAGCGCTTCCTTGGGACCGGCCGCCACCACAATCAAGCGGGCCGCCAGGGCTGCGTCGGGGCGTCCGAAAACCGGAGCAGAAACAAAAAACTGTCCGCGCTCGCGGTGTGCCTCGGTGAGGCGGCGTGACATATGGGTGCTGATGGTGCTGTGAGAGATATGGACGCCTTCGCGGGGTAAACCGGCGAGAATGCCGTGGTCGCCAAACACCACGTCTTCCACAGCGGCATCATCGGCCAACATGGTGGCCACCACTCCGGCCATGGCTGCCGCGGCGGGCGTTTCCGCCGAGGTCGCACCTTCGCCAACCAGCACCTTCTCGCGGCTTCGGGTGCGATTGTAAATCTTCAGCGTGTGCCCCGCCTTCAGGAGGTTACGCGCGATTGGCTGGCCCATTTCCCCCAAGCCAACGAGTCCCATTTCCATGGTGGATGCTCCTTTTGGATTCCCTTACTAATTTACCATCACCGGGGACATCTCACCACGGGCCGGGCAATTGGGGTAATATTAAGGGTGGGGACGGGACTCTGCGAACACCGAGGGAGTCTTCGACAAGTCCAAAGCCGAGACGATGGCGCCAATGGGTATTTCATCATCGCGGGAAGGGCGGAAAAAGAATGCCGGGGCACACGGGAGGGTGATTCCCGCCCTTTTGATCCTGGCCGCCATGGGCATCGGAGCTAACGCCCTTCGTGCTCCAGCGCAACAATCCACACTCCCGACGGCGCCCGCCACACCCGCCACGCCGGAAGGATCCGAGCACCCCGACCAAAACGCGGAGAAGCCGCACACCATCCGCACCAACGTCGAACTCGTCAATGTCCCTGTGACCGCAAAAAACAAGCGCGGGCAGCCAACGATCGACCTGAACATGGAAGATTTTCAGGTCTATGAAGACGGTGTGGAGCAGAAAATCACGCATTTCGAACGCGAAACGAGCACGCCGCTCCGTCTCGGCTTGATTCTCGACACCAGCAATTCCGCGCGCCGGGCGTTATCGTATGAAAAGGAAGCGGCCAGCGAGTTTGTTTTCCTCGTCCTCCGGAACGGTGGCACGAAGAACCAGGTATTCCTTCAGACCTTCGACGCCACGAGTTCAATCGTCCAGGACTTTACCAACGACCCGGACCTGCTGAATGAAAAGATTCAGGACCTCAAATCCGGCGGCGGCAAGGCGCTCTACGATGCCATCTACGTGGCCTGCCGCGAGAAGATGCGGAATACCGGCCCGGCCGAAGAAAACCGCCGCGTCCTGGTGGTCCTGAGCGATGGCTTGGACTCCCAGAGTGAACACACGGTGGACCAGGCCGTGTCCATGGCGCGCATGACCGAGACGATGATCTATACCGTCGGGACCGCCGCCTACGGATTCACGAATCCCGGGGACAAACTGCTTGCCAGCATCTCCACCGAAACTGGGGCCTATCCGTCCTTCCCCTTGAACGAAAATTCGGGCACCGACCTGGAGACGGGCTACCTTTCGCACGGACAGGTCGGGGACAGTTCCCAAAACAAGGGATTAGGCGCGGACACGGGTAAATTTTCGGCCGAGCGGATGGTGCACCTGGCGGACTCGCTGCAAGCCATAGGCCGCGATTTGGACGAGCAATACACTCTCGGTTACCGGCCCATCAAGGATGTGCTGGACGGAACTTACCGTTCCATTAAAGTTGTTACCCCCCGCCGCGGAGTGATCCTGCATTGGAAGCCGGGTTACTTTGCCGCCGTAGAATAACAGGGCCGTGCCGCGGTTCAGACCCAAAAAGTCCTTTGCGGTTTGCCCGAGGGCGGGAGACCTTTCCACTTTGACATGGAGAAACCTGTGAGCGACGTTCTTGCCGTTCTGGAGAAACTGCGTGGGCGGCGCGTGATTGACCTTAGCCAAACGCTGGAAGAACACATGCCGCATTTTCCCACCCACTCGAAATTCTTCCACAACCTATGGAGCTCGTACGATCGAGGAGGGCGCTCGCTCCATTACCTGCTCGTCATGCACGAGCATAATGGGACTCACGTGGATGCTCCCATTCACTTTCTTAAGGATGCCAAGCCGGATGCGCACGTGACGATCGATCGAGTTCCCCTGACGCAGCTCATGGGCCGCGGGGTGCACGTGGATTGTCGTGGAACTAAGGCGGGTGAGTTCGTTTCGAAAAAGCAGCTTGAGGAATGGGAAGGCAGTCACGGGCCCATCCAAGCCGGGGATATCGTCCTGTTCGATTTTGGTTGGGCGGAAAAGTGGCGGCTGCGCCCGAACGATCAGCCTTACCTTGAAAACTGGCCGGGAGTCAGCATGGATGCGGCGGAGTATCTTCTCTCGAAACCGGCTGCTGCCCTCGGCGTGGACACCCTTTCACCCGATCCGCCTGAGGCTCTCCGTACGCGACCCATCCACCCGGTGGTCCTGGAAAAACAGGTGCTGATCATCGAGAATCTGTGCAATCTGGGCGAGCTTCCGGATTTCTTCCTCTTCCTTGCCTTCCCGCTGAAGATTCGCGAGGGGTCCGGCTCGCCCGTTCGCGCCGTGGCCTTGGTTTAGCCGCGATTTCCACTATTCGCGGGCGGCGGCTCGCGAGGGCAAGAGGCGTGTCAACCCTGCTCCGGCCAGATATGCCAGACTGAGCAACCCGAAGGCATAACGGAAGTCGCCCGTGCGATGGTAAACAAATCCCACCGCCAGCGGACCGAAGTATCCCCCCAGGTTGCCAAGAGCATTGATCAGCCCCATCGCCGGTCCGGAAACCGAGCGGGGCAGAGTTTCCGTTGGAATCGCCCAGAATGGCCCCAGCGTTCCATAGGACCCGGCGCCCACCAGGGAGATGGCCACAAAACTCAACATGGGGGCGTGGCCCGTCAGGAGCGCGCAGGTCATCATGCAAGCGCTGCCCCATACGAGGGCTACACTAACGTGGCCGCGCCGCTCGTGATGCTTGTCGGAATGGCGCGATATTAATACCATGCCGACCGCGGTGATCATGTAGGGGACCGTATACAGAATGCCCACCACCAGGTTGCTCATTTTCCGCGCATTTCCGAGCGCCGAGGGAAGCCAAAACAGATAGCCGTAGTTTCCGAAGTTTTCCATCAGATAAATTGCGACCATGAGAAGCACAGTAGGCTTCAGCAGAGCTTGCAAAAACGGGGCGGGTTTGGCGGAATCGAGTTCGCGGGATTCCTCATGGAGGGTCGACTCAAGATGGGCGCGCTCATCGGTGGAAATCCAACTGGCCTCGTGAGGATAGTCGTCAATGAAGGCCCACCAGATCACCAGCCAAAGGAAAGGCAAGGCGCCTTCGGCAATCAGCAGCACGCGCCAGTTCCACCGGCCCAAGATCCATCCCGAGAGTGGGGAGGAGACAATCACCGCGACGGGAAGACAGAGCATCCAGTACGCGTTGGCGCGCGCCCGTTCGCCGCGCGGGAACCAGTGCGAGAGCAATACCAACACGGCGGGCCACACTCCACCCTCCGCTCCTCCCAGCAAGAGGCGCATCGCCCAAAATTGCTGCCAAGTGTGCACCAGTCCGCAACCCACCGAACAGACACCCCACACCACCAACAACACGGAAACAAACCGCTTGGCGCTCCAGTGCTGCGCCAGATACCCACCCGGAATTTGCAGCACTACGTATCCCCAGAAGAAAACTCCCGCGGCTGCGCCGGCCTGCGTGGGGTTCATGTGGAGCGCCTTGCTCATCGAAGGAAGAGCCAACGAGACGTTGGTCCGGTCGATGAAGGCGATCGTGTACATAATGAAGGCGACCGGAAGGATGTGCAGCCAACGTTGGGATTTCATGCGCTTGGACGCCTTGTAGAATGCTGCCGTGTGGACTGGGCTTCACGGGCTGCCGCGAACTTCCCGCGAAATCAACCCGTCCGTCGAACTTGTATTCGACGCGGCAGAATATCAGCAACGACAGGGTTGGTGCAATGTGCGGAAAAATGTGCCGAAAAATGCGGCAGTAACTTATGTTGAGGGGTCGGCGAAGCTTTGGAGTGCGACAGCTTGCTGCCGCTTTCTCCCCAGTCGCCTCGGTGTCGGGCATTGGGCATGCGCACGAAGTCTCGCGACCAAGCTCGCGGTAAGGAAAGCGGTAGCAAGCTGCCGCTCTAAAGCTTCGCATCTACGCCCGATACAACCCATCGATGGCGTCAAAGAATGCTTGCAGGCGCATCCTGCAACGCCCCGGCCCTCGCCGCTTCCCAAGCCAACATGGCTCGCTTGCGGGCCGCGCCCCAATGGTAGCCGCCGATTCCTCCCGCCTTACGAATAACGCGATGGCAGGGAATCAGAAAGGCGATGGGATTCTTTCCCACGGCTCCACCCACCGCGCGCGATGCACGCGCACTGCACACGCGTATAGCAAGGTCTTCATAGGGGACCACGGAACCCATGGGAATCCTGAGCAACGCCTCCCACACCTTGATCTGGAAGTTCGTGCCATGCAGCACCAAGGTGATCGGACGGTTTCCATTGCGCTTCTCGCCGCCAAAAATGCGGCTGATGTAGGGACGAGTCAGGCTTGGGTTCTCTTCCCAGTGAGCCTCCGGCCAGCGCTCCTGATAATCGCCGAGGACCTGCGCACGGCCACCGGCGTCCAGGAATCCCAGTCCGCAAATGCCCCGTTCGGTCGTCGCCAGGAGGCACTCACCGAAGGGACTTGGATGAACGCCATAACTGATGCGGAGCCCCGATCCTCGGGCCTTGAACTCGCCCGGCGTCATGGCCTCAATGTTGACGAAGAGGTCGTGGAGCCGCCCAGGGCTGGAGAGGCCGGCGTCGTAAGTGGCGTCGAGCACGCTGTGCGATCCCTCGAGCAGCTTCTTGGCATGCTCCAGAGTGAGGAACTGAATAAAGCGTTTGGGACTGATCCCCGCCCACCGCCGGAACAAGCGCTGAAAGTGGAATTCACTCAGGTGTACACTTTGCGCCACCTCACGCAATTCCGGTTGGCGGTGATAGTTTTCTTCCAGGAAAAGGATGGCTTTTTCAATTCGTGCGTAATCTTCAATGTTCGGTTGCATCGCTATCGTCTCCTTCATTTGATTCTGCTTCATCTTGAAGGGAACACGGAAGCTGATCAACCCGAATCTTGCTCTTTTGAGCAGGGGGCTCAGTGCCCTTTCCCGCGTCGCGCGGCAGGGAGTATGATGTAAAAGGTGCCAGGCCGTGGCCCGCACCACCTTATGCACTCACTCCGTCCCGCTATAACGCTGGCCTTCATGCTCTTCCTAGGGATGCCTTTTCCCCGGCCTTACGATGTCATGACCGTGGATTTGGAGCCGAAGACGCAGGAAGCCTTCAATCGCTATCTCCAGGTGACAGAAGCGCGCATCGCAAAGGAAATAACCCGTCCCGGCGCATTTCTATACCTTGAAGGCCTGCCGGAATCCCAGCGCTCGGAAATTCTGGCCAGCCTCCGCCAGGGCAACATGTATATTGCCACCCTCGAAACGCAGGACGCTTCGGGCTCGGATCTCGAAGTGCCCGATGGGTTGATTCACCATTGGATCGGCGCGGTCTTCATTCCCGGCGCGATTTTGCCTCAAGTCTTGGCTCTGGCCCAGGACTATGATCACCACCAGGACATTTACAAACCCGAGGTTGTTCGGTCGCGATTAGTCCACCGCGAAGGCAACGACTATCAAATCTATTACCGGCTGCGAGAAAAGAAAGTCATTACCATCACTCTTGACACCAATCACGACGTGCAATATTTTCCGATCGACTCCACCCATTGCCGAAGCCATTCCACCGCCACGCGCATCGCAGAAGTCGCAGACGCCGACCAGCCTGGCGAGCATGAAAAGCCCGTGGGGCACGATGGCGGATTCCTGTGGCGGATGGATTCCTCATGGCGATTTGAAGAAAAGGACCAGGGTGTTTATGTTGAGGTGGAGTCCATTTCGCTGACGCGCGACATTCCGATGGGCCTGGGCTGGCTGATCAAACCGTTTGTGACCAGCATCCCGCGAGAATCACTCGTGATGACGCTCGGCGCGACGCGCTCAGCCGTCGAAGATCGGATTCAAAAGCGGAGCGTTGGAAGATAGAATGGAACTACCCAACGCACCGCTGCCTAGTCCTGATTTCCAGCTCCTCGATTAAAGCGGAAGCTTCACGGGCCGGTTCTCGCGCGTTGAAATCTGCGAAGCAAAACATATCTCGTGAGTCACGGCGGCATCTTCCAAGTTGGCGTGCGATTCATGGTCGTTCAAGATGCAATCGACGAAGTGCGCGACCTCTTCGTTGAACGGATGGTGCGAAACGTCACCGTTGTCTGGCAAGATGGTGGGAAACGTGGCCCATCCTTTTTGGCCTTTCCAGTGCTTTGAGAAAATCTGATTGTTGCGAATGGTCCCCTGATCTCCGAAGAGTCCGACGTTGAAAATGTAAGGCTGAACGCACTCGATGGACGACGTCACTTTCCCTATTGTCCCATCCTCAAATTTCACCATTGTCAGCGTGTTCGGCTCATATTCATAGTGCAGGGGATTCTCGCGGCTTACGTTTCCGTAGGCAACCACTTCCACCGGACGGGCGCCGACAAACCAGCGCAGGCCGTCCATGGCGTGGCATCCGGCGGTCAGGAGGCTGCTGCCGCCCATATCCTTCCTGATATTCCACTCATACTGCGCATACCAGGGGCCGAGTCCATGGTAATAATCGACCTCGGCGAGGAACAGGTTTCCCAGCAGGCCGTCTCCCAGAAACACCTTGATCATTTCGAAGAGGGGATTCCAGCGAAGCACGAAGCTGACCACGGTTTTGACCTTGGCGGCGCGCACGGCGGCTTGGAGTTCGCGCAAACCCGCGGGATCCAGGGCCACCGGCTTTTCCAGCACCAAATGCTTCCTCGCCTGCGCCGCGGCGACGCCTTGGGCGACGTGCAGGTGGTGAGGGGTGCAGACGACCACGATGTTAATGGAAGGATCCGCGAGCATTTCATCCAACTGGTCATAAGCGCGGCAGCGCGCCGCATGGAACGCCTCCGCCTTGGCTTTGGCGCGGTCGCGGTTGCGGCTGACCAGTCCCAGGACTTCAGTGTGCGGGTTCGCTTCAAACGCCCGAATATACTCGCTGGAAACCCAGCCCGTCCCGATAATGCCCACACCCAGTTCCTTCATCGTTGCCTCCTGATTAGATTGAGAGCTTGCCATCGCACGCTCACTCCCGCACACGCGTCAAGTAAAACTGCACGGCAGGGGTGATAACCAACGACAAAATCATCGAAATCAAAATGCCCCCGATCACGCCAATGGCGAGCGGTTGCAACATCTGCGAGCCCGCTCCAATCGCCAGCGCCAGCGGCAGCATGCCCGCGACCGCCGCGAGCGCGGTCATGACGATCGGCCGCAATCTCCGCCGCCCCGCCTGCACCATCGCTTCTTCCGCGGAAAACCCCACGGAGCGAAACTTCTGATCCGCGTCGAGGAGAAGAATACCATTCTTCGCCACAATGCCGACGACCATGATGAGGCCCATGAAGGACGATATGTTAAAAGTGGTCCCTGTAATCAGGAGCGCCAGGAAAACGCCGGAGGTGGATAGAATTGCGGACGACAGAATTGCCACGGGAGCGCTGAAAGTGCCAAACTCAAAAAGCAGCACCAGGAACACCAGCACCAGAGCCAGCAGAAGAACTATCAGTAAATCGTGAAACGATTTCTGCTGTTCGCGGTAAGTTCCGCCGTACACGACGCGGACGGAGGCGGGAAGTTTCACGGCGTCCACGGCCTTCATCACCGCCGCGACGCCCGTACCCAAGTCCACGCCCTCCAGCCGCCCGGTGACCGCGACGTCGCGCTGCAAGTTCTCCCGCAGGATTTCCGTCTGACCGGGTATTTCGGTGACTTCTGCGAGCGCCCCGAGCGTGGCGGCCTGGCCGGTGGAGCTAACCAATAGAGTACTGTTCATGGCGTCGAGCGAAGCCCGATTGGCGGCGGGAAAGCGCACTCGCAGTGTGCGCGCCTGGCCCCCAACAACTACGGGCGTAGTAGCGGGTTCACCGTCCAGAATGGCGGACGCGTCTAATTCCACCTCTTCGGTGGTGAATCCGGCTCGCGCCGCGGTTTGGGGATTCACCTGAAAGACCAATGCCGGACCGCTGGTGGCGTCATCGACACCGTTCACGATATCGACCACGGGTTTCTTCCCCCGCACCTGGATTTTGCCAATGGCGTCGGCTACACGGGGCGCCCACCTGGTTCAGCAGGTTGCCATCCGGATTGAACATCTTGATCTGGATGGGCTGCGGGGCGCCGATGAGATCGCTGATCATGTCCTGGAGCAACTGGGCGAACTCGACATCGACCTCCGGCTCTTCTTTCGCAACCTTGGCCCTTATTTCGCTGATGATTTCATCGATACCGCGGTGGCGTTTTTCCTTGAGCTTGACCGTGATGTCACCGGTATTCGCCTCTGTCACGGCCGCCAGCCCAAGCTGGAGTCCGGTACGCCGCGAGGTGCTCTCGACTTCCGGAACCGCAAGGCAAATCTTCACCAGATGGGAAACCACGCGGTCCGTTTCCGGGAGAGAGCTCCCCGGAGGCATGACGTAATCGAGGACGAACCCGCCTTCATCCATGGCCGGTAGAAGATCCGTTCCCAGATTGCGATAACAAATGTAGGACGCGATGATGAGCGCAGCAGACAAAGCCGCCAGCCAAAGGGGACGCGCCAGCGCCCGCCGCAGCCAACGTTCATAGAAGCGAATGACTTTGCCGAAGAACCCGGTCATTGAGGCCTCTTCGGCGGCCATCAGGCGGCGCATGTCTTCGGCATTATCCTTAACCGGGGCTCCACGGCCCTGCGACCGCTCATCCCCCGGCGGCAGCGTGGATTCGTCTTGATGCTTTCTACGCACAAAGTGCAGCGCCAGATTGGGTGTCCAGACGAGCGCCAGTCCGAGCGAGGTGAAAAGTGAGACCGACATGGTCACGGCCAGTGCGCGAAAGAATGTGCCGGTGACGCCCGTGATGGAAATGAGCGGCAGAAATACCACGACCGGTGTAATGGTAGATCCTAACAGCGGGACGATAAGTTCGTGGAGCGCGCTATGGATGGCCTCCGTGCGGCCTTCACCGGCGTCTCGGTGCAGGACGATGTTTTCCACCACCACAATCGCATCGTCGATGACCAGTCCGACGGCCGCTGCCAATCCCCCCAGAGTCATCAGATTGAAACTCTCACCGAGTGCCTTGAGGGCAATGAAAGTCACAAGCAGAGTGATGGGAATCACCAGGCCAGCCACCAGTGACGTACCCCAGTCCCGCAGGAAAAGGACCATGATGACGGAAGCCAGAACCAGGCCAATCAGGATGGCATCTCGTACGCTGTCGATGGATTGAGTGACGATGGTTGATTGGTCATAATAGGGCTTGAGATGAGTTCCGGGGGGCAGGGTCTTTTGGATCTGCGCTACTTCATCGTGCACCTCTTGCGCCACTTCCACGGTGTTGCTATCCGGTTGGCGGTTGATGCTGAGCAGTACGGCCGGCTTGGTGTCGGCCGTGACAATAGTGTAAACGGGCTTCACCGATGGGTTGACCGTTGCCACTTCCTGCACGCGGATGGGCACACCGTCTTTTGTCAACTTGACCACAATGTTCGCAATCTCTTCCGGCGTGTGGACCTGCGCGCTCACCAACCCTAGGAAGAGTTGGTGATTGCGTTCGAGCAAGCCGGGAGAGTCGATCAGATTGGTACGCCGTACGGCATCGAGAATGTCGGTTACGGTCACGTGGGTCTCGAGCAGCTTCGTGGGGTTCGGGCTGATCTGGAATTCCGGTTCTTCCCCTCCCTGCACGAGGACAGCGGAGACACCGTTGAGCCGGTTCAGGCGCGGCTTAACCTCATAGGTTGCCATTTCCCACAGGTCGGTCTGCGGTGTCGTGTCCGAAGTAAGACTGTAGCCAATGATGGGAAAACTCGCGAACGTCAGGCGATGCGTTTCGATCTGCACCGTGGGCGGTAAGGAGCTCTGCACGGCGGCCACGGCCGAGTTGACCCGCTGGAGGGTCTCGAACATGTCCACGTTCCAGTTGAAGTACAGATCAATCTCAGCGGAGCCGCGGCTGGTGGTGGATTGTACCGTCTCCAATCCCTGCACGCTGTTGACGGCTTCCTCCAGCGGGCGGGTGATGGTCACCATCATCTGGTCTATGGGCATGACCCCGTTATCGACTCCGATGATGACGCGCGGGAAATTGGTCGAGGGAAACACCGCGACGGGAATGGTGAGCGCCAGGTATCCGCCGACGAACGCCAGCGTGAGAATGAGGAAGACGATCGATTTCGCGTGGCGCACAAACCAGTATGGCGATTCCGATTTCAAGAGGCAGCTCCGACTGTTTTGGTGTTAATCCTTATCCCCGCCGCCCGCCGCACCCTTGGCGTCGTCCTTGCCCTCATCTCCACCCTTTTCCTGCTCGGGGGCAGGGGGCGCTTCGATCTGCACCGTCGTCTTTTCGAGAACGTCGGGGTCTTCCTTCGAGAGATCATACGCTCCCACGGTCACGACCCGTTCCTCCGCCTCGAGCCCTTGAGTAACCTGGGCATCGTCGCCGTCGCGGATACCAATTTTCACGTTTCTTTGGTGAGGTTTATTCTGCGGGTCGATCACCATTACCGAAGTGCCGCCGTCCGATGCGGTCAACACCGCGACGGCGGGAATAACCACGGCCTTCGGCACGGTCTCCGCGACGATCGAAATGCGCGTGCTCGCACCCGGCCGCATGCGTTCGTGTGGATTGGCGGCCTGCACCCAAACCTCCACCGTGGTGCTGCCCGGATCCAGAGCCGGACTGACCATGGTCACTTTGCCGGGAACGTCGTCCGCAACGCCCGGCGCCGAGATGGTGGCAGGATTGCCCACCTTGAGCATCGCAGCCTGCTGCTGGTCGATGTGAGCTCGCGCCACTACCTGCGAGAGATCCATGACGGTAATCAGCGGGGACCCCGCCGCGGCCATCTCTCCCGGGTAGAGCGGGCGATCGGTCACCACGCCGTCGATGGGGCTGCGAATTTCCGCAAAGGCCAGTTGCGCTTCTGCGCCCAGGTACTTTCCCCGTGCGGAAGTCAATTGGCCTTCCGCGCCTTTCAATTCCTGCTCTTTACCCAACTTCTGCAGCGACTCCAGGTGCCCGCGGGCAATGTCGTATTGATTGCGGGCCTGGATGAAGGCGAGGTCAGCATCGTCCACGTTTTTGCGCGCGGTGGCGCCTTGCTTCAGGAGATTCTGCTGGCCGTCATAAACTTTCTGTGCCGACTCCATCGCCTCCTGAGCGGCTTTGGTATCGAGTTCGGCCTTTTGAATCTCCTCCGGCAAGGATTGCTTGGTGGCCGTTTCATACGCCGCCTGGGCCTGCTCATAGGCTCCCTTGTTGTCAGTCACGGCGGCAACCAGGTCCTGATTCTCAAGCTGGGCCAGCAGCTCACCGGCGTGAACATGGCTTCCGCGTTGCACAAAAAACTTGCTCACCGGCGCGCTGATCTTCGGCACTAGCGCGGCCTGCCGCAGTGGGAAAATTACCGCGTCTGCGGTTATCTTGTGCTCGATTTTTTCGGTTTCAGCCGTCGCCACCTGAACGGTCACGACTGGGGCAACCTCAGCCGCCTCTCTTGATGAACATGCCGGCCACGCGGCAACCGCCAATAGGAGGCCGAGGAGGGCGCCAGAGGTGCGCGCACCCGACGCCCGTGGCCAGAAATTTCTGCGCGGACCCAACATACCGCTCCGCGCGGTTATCGAGTGGTTGGCCATACGCAAGTCCCCAATTCCGGTTAGAAGGATCCCGTTAGCGTTTGCAGTTGCGCCAGGGCAAGCCGAAAGCGCGCCTGGCCATCATCATAGGTGTTCCGGGCTTGCGAAAGCGTGTTTTGCGCGTCGACGACTTCCAGAGCCGAAGCCTGCCCCGCCTGGTACCTCAGGGTTGTCAAGCGCAACTCCTCGCTGGCCAGGTCGGCGGTTTCGCGCAGGGTGTCCACCGAGGTCTTGGCAGTCCGCGCCTCATTGTAGGAAGAATACAACTCGCTTATCAACTCGCGTTGGGCCAGGGTCAATTCCAGGCGCGCCTGCTGACGGGTATCCTCCGCCTGCCGGAGCTTGCTGCGCAGCGTGCCCCAATCCCATACGGGCAGGTTCAGGGTTATAGTCGCAAAATATCCAAGGTTGGGAAGCGGGCCCTTTTCCGGAAATGCGGTTGCCACGCTGCGGAAAGCGTAGCGGTTGGCCTCGATACCATAATCAAGATCGGCGGTGATGGAAGGAAGCATGGCAAAGCGCGCGGCGGTAACCGCAAGATTCGAATCCCGCAATGCTTCCATGGCCACACGCAGGTTCGGATTCTCTTTTTCCGCCATCGCTCGCGCATCGCCGAAAGGCGGCACGCTCTGTCCCTGGTCAAGGTCGTCCACCACGGAGAAGTTTTCCGTGAGCGTCGGAAAGAGCAGCACGGCTAGCGTCAAGCGGTCATTTTCCATCTGCAACTGCGCATCCTGTAATATTGCCTGCTGTTGATTGAACTGAATCTGCGCCTTGATAACATCGCTGTGCGCGGCCTCACCCTGGCTCTCCTCGTCCTTCGCCATCGCCAGGAAACGGTCCGATTGTTTCAGGCTCTCCTCCGCCGTCGCATATTTTCTCTGTGATACGACCAGCGCATAATAGTCTTTCGTGACGGTGACCTTCAACCCCCGCCGCGCGATTTCGGCCTTGGCACGGGCCAACGCCTCCAGGGCCGCACCCCTTCGATCACCCAGCATGGTCAGTGTGCCTGGAGAAAAATCTTGATGCACGACGCCCCACTGGCGGTACACGTGGACGCCGTCATTGGTGACGTATCGTCCCGTGGAAATCTCGCCGTTGCCCTGGGTAAGGAGGGCCGAGGTTTGCAGACCCAGCGAAGGGAGTCCCGCGGCGCGCATCTGCACGTGGTCCTCCCGGGCGATTTTGGCATCGGTGACCGCGGCGGAGAATTGTGCGTCATTTTTGTCCGCGCGGGCAAGAGCGTCTTCCAGCGTGACAGTGAGGTGTGGAGAAGCCTGTCCCGGCTCGATGGGCTGTGCGAGCTGCAATCCGCCATCCGCGGCGCCAAGCGAAGTGGAATCTTGGGCTCTTCCACGCGTTGGAAAGGTCAACGCCCACAGCATTGCGCCAAGGGCTGCCATTACCACTAAGCGTGCCTGGCATCGAACCCCCTTGCTCAATCGATATCCTTGCGGCCGGGCAAATCCAGAGTCTTTTGCGACCGTATCATAGTGTATGCGCATGAGTCTCCTCCTTTACCGCTTCTGCTCTCTTGGGCTCCCCAAGTCCCACGAAACACGATATGATAACCCGAATCTTTCCGCACAAGTTTGTCGCGAACGAATCACCGTCCCGGTCTCTGTCCGCGGTCCCAGCAGCGGCTTCGCGAACCGCTTGGGGAGGCGTCCACCCTGCTCCCTCCGCTTTCCTATAGATTTCGTTTGCTATTGCGAATATCATCGTCCCTTTCCGGTTCGCGCGGACTGGACGAGGATCGCGCCCCTCTTGGGCGTCAGCCTCAAAGAAAACGACCAAGGAGTTCCGACATGAAACGCATGCTCGTGACGGTGTTTGGATTATTGCTGGCTTCGCAAGCGATGGCCCAGGCGCCCAAGGGAAAAGGGTGGATTGCTCTTTTCGATGGCAAGGATCTGAAAGGTTGGGTGAATAATGGGCAAGAAAAGTGGGTCGCCGAGGATGGCACCATCGCGGGTGAGAGCACCGTGGGGCATTACGGTTATCTGACCACCAAGAAAACCTTCAGCAATTTTGAATTGCACGTAAAGTTCAATCCGGAGAAGGGAAACAGCGGTGTCTTTACCCGCTCGCGCATTACCGGCAACTCGCCCGCGACCGGTCCGGACATCGAAGGCATGCAGGTGGAAGTCGACCCCATCCGCAATACGGGCTCGATTTATGAGAGCGGCCACCGCGGCTGGGTGGCGATGGGCACGCCCGAGTGCGAGCGTGCCATCAAACCCGGCGAATGGAACGAGTTGGTGATTACCGAAAATGGAGTCCACTACGTCACCGCCCTGAATGGCGTGCCGTGCGTGGACTTCACCGACCCAAAACCGACTTTCACCGAGGGCGTCATCGGGTTGCAGCTCCACACCGGCGGCGGAGTGAAAATTCGGTTCAAGGATATTTACTTGAAAAACCTAGGGGATAGGAAATAAGGAAAAGGGGTTGGGGGTTAGGGGTTAGGCGAGCATGTTGAATTCCAGCCTCACGCTGCCGGCCCTAATCCCTAACGCCTAAACCCTAATCCCTAAATAACAAGGAGGAGTGGAAATGATCGATCAAAAAACGAACAAGTTAGGCCGAAGGGAATTTTTGGGGGTTGCCGCCGCGGCAGCCAGTTTTACGATCCTCAAGCCGCAGCAAGTGCGGGGGACGGACGCGAACTCCCAGGTTCGCTTCGGAATTCTCGGTTGTGGTGGCCGCGCCACGGAAGAGGCCACAAGTTTCGTCGAGAACGCCGGCGCGCGCGTGACCGCCATCGCCGATCTTTTTCCCGACCAATTGGAAAAGGGCCGCATGCATTTCGACGGAATCCAGCAAGCGAAGGGTTACTCCGCCATCGATTCCGCCCAACTCTTCAAGGGTCCCGATTGCTATAAGGAAATCGCCGGTTCGAAGGAAGTGGACTTTATTCTTATCACGACTCCGCCCTACTACCATCAGCACCATCTTGAAACCGTGGTCGCCGCAGGCAAGCATGTTTATTGCGAAAAGCCGGTGGCGGTGGACGTCCCGGGAGCGCACCACGTCATCAAAATTGGAGAACAAGCCCAGGGCAAGCTCAGCCTCGCGGTGGGATTCCAAATTCGCAACGCTCCGCCCATGGTCGAGATCACCAAGCGCATCCAGGGTGGGGCGATTGGGAAAGTCGGCAGCGGGCTGGCGTACTACTACTGCGCCCACATCGACCGCCCTGAATGGGCGAATGCCTCGCCGGAGGAAAAGCGCCTCCGCAATTGGGTCTGGGACCGCGAGCTTTCCGGCGACATCATCGTCGAGCAGAACATCCACGTGATCGACATGTGCAATTGGATGATGAACGGACACCCGTTGAAGGCAGTGGGGTCGTGCAGCCGCAAGCTCCGCCCCGACACGGGGAATTGCAAGGACAATTTCAATGTTGTTTTCACCTATCCCGAGGACGTTCAAATTAGCTTCGGTTCGACCCAATACGACCACCCGAATTTCGATGCCGCGGTGTATTTGTTCGGATCCGATGGCGCCTCCGAAGCCCACTACGATTGGCGCGTGAGTATTGTCGGCAAGGAACCTTGGGATGCCGGCCTGAAGCCCAGCGGGACAACAGAATTTTCCGCGGCAGGAAAATTCAAGGGAGCGCTTGACGATGCCGACGCGGAAAAGGAAAAGGCGTTTGTCTCGAGCATCACCGGCGGACAATTCCTTAACCAGGCGGCGTTGGGCGCGGAATCCGCCATGAGCGCCATGCTGGGCCGCAACGCGGCTTATTCCGGCAAAACGCTCACGTGGGAAGAACTGCAAAAGTCCAAGGAAGTGTACGAACCTAAAATCGATATCACGAAGTTTGCTTAATTCTGGCTCGGCGTAGGGGGCGGGTTTACCCCGCCCCTAGCGCGCGGTGGTGGAGAGCTTAGCTCGCCCGTCGAGTTTCGCCATTTTCTGATCAGGGCAGCACGCACAGGCAGGAGTGCCTGTGCCACCGCCGCCCCGAAATGGCGGGGCAAACCCGCCGCTACAATCGATTCAACTTTTATAAGGCGCCGGGAGATAATTCTTACCGGCAGCCCCATCAGGAGGTCATCATGGAACAAAATTCTTCCCGCAGAGATTTTCTGAAAGTTTCCGTTGGCGCAGCCTGCGCGGCGTCGATGGTTCCGGAGGCAGCCGGTCTCGCCGCCGCCGCTCCGGCGCCCGCGAGTGGACGCATCAAGAAGGCCGTGCAAGTCGAAATGCTGCCCAAGGAAATGAGTTATGCCGACCGCTTTAAGCTCGCCCGCGACGTCGGATTCGAAGGAGTGGAAGGCCAAACCGTCGAGGACCCCAAGGTGGCCGAGGAAGTCAAGAAGGCCTCGGAAGATGCCAAAATCCCGATCCATTCCGTCATGAATATGGCCCACTGGGCGAACCCGCTTTCTTCCAGTGACCCCGCCGTGGTGAAGAAATCGCTCGACGGCATGAATACCTCCCTCCACAACGCCAAGCTGTGGGGAGCGGAAACCGTGCTGCTGGTTCCCGGCGTCGTGAATGCCGACACGAGTTACGAAGATGCCTGGACGCGCTCGCAGAAGAACATTCGCACTCTGATCCCTCTGGCGGAAGAATTGAAGATCAAAATCTGCATTGAGGAAGTTTGGAACAAGTTCCTGCTCAGCCCGCTGGAGATGCGGAAGTACGTGGACGAATTCAATAGCCCTTGGATCAGGCAATATTTCGATGTGGGCAACGTTGTCCTTTACGGCTATCCGCAGGATTGGATTCACACCCTGGGCAAGCGCTTCGCCAAGGTCCACTTGAAAGACTTCAAGATGGGAAAGGGCTGGGACCCCATCACCGCGAGGTTCGTGAACCTCGGAGACGGCGACATTGACTGGGCGGCCGTGCGCAAGGCGTTTGCCGACGTCGGCTATACCGGCTGGACCACAACGGAGCTCGAAGCGGGGAGACGAAGCCTACCTCCGCGACGTGGCCAAGCGCGTCGATAAGCTCGTCCTCGGAATTTAATTTTGGATTTTCGATTTTGGATTTTGGATTAAGTAGCGCGGACCTACCGAGCAGATCCGCGCTACGTTCGATTCTTTCGCAGGGACCTACATTATTCCTTCGCGCGCGGGGCGGAAGACTTTAATGCTTTCTCGAGCAAGTCCTCCACTCGCAATTCACCCGCCCACTGCCTCAAATAGTTCAAATCCAAGCTGTCTGCCTGCACTTTGAGAATGCCCAGAACATCTTTCCATTGATTCTCGGAAACTTCCCCTCCGGCGCGGTACCACTCGAGCTTTGAGAGGATGCTGTCTTCCGCTGTCGCAACGTAGGCAGGGGCGCTCGATTTGTTCAAAAGCAGTCGAGGTTGGCGGCGGGCAAACTCCTGTAGGCTGAACCTTCTCTTCCGCAGTGGAAAGAAATCTATTTTAAGGGAAGATTCAAAATGAATGAGGTTGAACGACCCACCAATTTGGACAGAACGATAGATTGATGCCCGATCGAGGTAAAATTCCGTCGCGAATGCAGCCGCGAACTTCTCGATTTGATCCAGAGGCAGGTCCACCACCAGGTCCCCATCCTGAGTAGTTCGCACGAAAGCGTGCAGCGAGCTCGCGGCGGACCCGCTGACCATGTAAGGAATTCTCAACTCCTCCAGCTTAGTAATCACGCGTTGGAGGATATCCAGAACTTCCATTCGTCTACCTGATGGTGGGAGGATCGGGCTCAGGCCCGTACACTTGCGTAGCTAATTCCGGGCCCAAAAGAATTGTTGCCATCCGCCGGTGAAGTTCTTGTGGCGTGGCCGAGGGGTATCGTTGGCTGAGGCCCGCGAGCGCGATCTTGCGCATCGACATATTCAGATCATTCCACAACTGAAATTTCCGCCACGAAGGCATCGCGCGCAGAATTTCGATCTGCACGCGCTCTGCGTCCGCCGAAGTATCAGAAGACTGGGTCTCCATACGCCTTGACAATATCACAATCTAGAAACGTAGCGCGGACCTGTTCTTTAGGTCCGCGGCTTTTCCCTTTTGGCCGTTGTGGAATCTGTGAAACCTGTGTAATCCGTGGATAATTCCTGCAGCCCTAGTGCGCGGCGACGGATGCGCCGGTGCGCGGCTTGGCGCTTTTCATGAAAAACATAAACGGAATCATGGCGATGAACGTCCATCCCAGCAGCCAGTAGGCGTCGACATACGCGAGCATGTTTGCCTGCCGGACCAGGTTGCCATAGATCAGGCCCTGTGACTGGATGTGGGCGAGCGCGGGGTTGGCGCCTTGGTGCATCAGCATTTGCTGCGCGCCCTGAATGGCGTTGCGGTAAGGTGCATCGTAGGGCGTGAGGTGGGACACCAGCATGGCCTGGTGGACCTGTGCGCGACGCGAAAGCAATGTGGCTACGTTGGCGATGCCCACGCTGCCGCCAATGTTGCGCGCCAGATTGATGATGCCCGTCGCGTTGTTCATCTTTTCCTTGGGAATGAAATAGAACGCCGTGACGTTAATGGGAATAAACAGAAACGCCATGCCGATGCGCGAAAACGTCCAGGCGCGGACCGCCGTCCAAATATCCAGTTGCAGGTTGAAGGTCGACATGTTCAGCAGGGAAAAGCCGGTGATCCCCAACCCAAACGCCACCAGCCAGCGTGCCTCCATTTTCTGCGTTAGGCGGCCTACAATCGGTAAAGCCAGAATGGTGAAGATGCTCCCCGGCGAGAGCACCAGTCCGCTCAGCAAGGCCGTATAACCCATCAGCGTTTGCAGCATGAGGGGAAGCAGCACGGTGGTGCCATAGAGCACGAACCCGAGCATAAACATCGTGAACGTCGCCAGGGCGAAGTTCCGGTCTTTCAACATGCGAAAATCCACGATAGGGTCTTCACGCGTGAGTTCCCAGACGAGCGCGCCGACCAGGCCTACCACGGCCACGATGGTGCAGCCGATAATGAAGTTCGAACCGAACCAATCATCGCGCTCGCCCTTATCCAGGACGACTTGCAGAAAACCCAGCCCCACGCTGAGCAAACCCAGCCCCATGTAATCAATCCGCAAGCCGCGCAGGCTGCGGCGGATCAGGTAGGGCGGATCGTAGATCAGGAAAGCTGTCAGAATGAGTGAAAGCACACCGACGGGAATGTTGATAAAGAAAATCCATCGCCACGTGTAGTTATCGGTGATCCAGCCGCCCAGCGTAGGGCCAACGACCGGCGCCACCACCACGCCCATCCCATACACGGCCATCGCGATTCCCTGCTTTTCCTTGGGGAAACTTTCCACCAGAATCGCCTGCGAAATCGGCTGAAGCGCGCCGCCGCCCGCCCCCTGCAAGATCCGGAAGATGACCAGCAGTCCGAGGCTGGGAGCGATGCCACAAAGGAAGGAACAAATGGTGAAGATGCCCACGCAGACCATGAAGAAGCGCTTGCGTCCGAAAAGGGACGACAGCCAGCCGGTGAGCGGAAGAACGATGGCATTCGAGACGAGATAAGACGTCAGAACCCAGGTGCTCTCATCGACGCCGGCGGAAAGGTCGCCGGCAATATGCGGCAGCGCCACATTGGCGACGCTCGTGTCTAACACTTCGAGGAAGGTCGCGAGCATCACCGTGACGGCGATGAGCCAGGGATTAATTTCGCCGTGTTTTCGCGGACCATTAAAGATGCCGTTCATAGTTTTCTGTGGCACAGGCACTCTTGCCTGTGCCTGGGCAATACGGTCATGGGTCGCGTCACTGTGACACAGCCAATCCTGGCTGTGTCCCGAGCGCACCGGCAGGAGTGCCGGTGCCACATTCCTATTCGGTTTTTCCGAGTGCCCTGAGATTGCTTCAAAACTTCGGTCGAATTCTTCCCGTTGTGCCGACCGCGTGAAATCTTCGCCGCACTCAGTGCGCGGTCACAGCTCCCGCTTGCGGCCGAGCCTTCTTCATCATAAACATCAGGGGGATCAGAATCAAAAACATCACCCCCATCAACCAGAAATCGTCCACAAATGCCAGCATGGTTGCATGCCGTTGCAAAAGCCCATAAGCCAATCCACTTGCCTGGACCTGAGCATCCGTGAAGTTTGATCCGGCCGCAAACAGAACTCTTGCCGATCCGCCCACCATTTCCCGGTACGCCGAATCGAGTGGCGTCATGTGGCTCAGAAGCATGCCCTGGTGGAACTGCGCGCGGCGCGCGAGCACGGTCACCACGTCGGCGATTCCGAAGCTGCCGCCGATGTTGCGCGCCAGATTGATGATTCCCTGTGGCGTTGTTGAATTTTTCTTTGGGGATAAAGTAGAACGCCATGACATTGATCGGGACAAAGAGAAACGCCATCCCCGCCGATTGATAAATTCGCGCCATCATCGCGGTGTGGAAATCGATGTCGAGGTTAAAGGTCGCCATATGAAACAGCGACGTGGCCACGATCACCACACCGCAAATCACCAGCCAGCGCGCGTCGAAATGGGTCACCAGCTTGCCCACGATGGGGAGCATGATGATCACCATGATTCCACCCGGCGAGAGGACCAGCCCGCTCAACATCGCCGTGTACCCCAAGAGGGTCTGAAGGAAAATGGGAAGCAACGCGGTGCTCCCATACATGACGAACCCCAGCATGAACATGGTCAAGGTCGCGAGCGCGAAATTCCGGTTCTTGAGCAGGCGGAAATCCACGATGGGATCTTTGCGATTGAGTTCCCACACCACGGCGGCCACCACGCCAAACAACGCCAAGGCGCCGCAGACCACGATGAAGTGCGATTCAAACCAGTCCTCGCGCTGGCCCTTGTCCAGAACCACTTGCAGGAATCCCAGGCCCACGCTCAGCAAACCCAGCCCAATGAAGTCGATATGGATTCCTCCCTTGAATCCTCTGCGCTTGAGGAAGGACGGGTCAGCGATCAGGAAGTAAGTGAGAATCAGGGAAAACACTCCCACCGGAATGTTGATGAGGAAAATCCATCGCCAGCTATAACTATCGGTCAGCCAGCCGCCTAAAGTGGGGCCGATAACGGGGGCCATGACCACGCCCACGCCGAACATGGCCATCGCCATGCCCTGCTTTCTCCTTGGGAAAACTCTCAAGCAAGATGGCCTGGGAGATAGGCTGCAACGCTCCGCCGCCGGCGCCTTGCAGGATGCGGAAAAACACCAGCCAGCCAAGGCTAGGGGCCAGCCCGCAAAGCAGGGAACTGATCGTAAAAATGGCCACACAAGTCATGTAAAACCGTTTGCGGCCAAACAGCGAGGAGAACCATCCGGTGAGCGGAAGTACGATAGCGTTTGAAACCAGATATGAGGTCAGGACCCAAGTGCTTTCGTCAACGCCAGCGGAAAGATTGCCGGAAATGTGCGGAAGGGCGACATTGGCGACGCTGGTGTCAAGCACTTCCATGAAAACCGCGAGCATCACCGTAAAGGCAATCAGCCATGGGTGAGTCTCACCGTTTTCGCGAGCTCGATCGAATAAGTTCTTCATGACACATTTCGATTCTTGGGCGGCGCCTCCCCTATCCTGGTTGTAGGGGTGCGGCTTGCCGCAACCTGGAGTTTCTGCTTCTGCAAAACGCTCGATCTCCAAAAGCCCCAGCCCTCACCCCCTTGGGGGAGAGGGAAAGAAGTTCACGAGAACCTGCCACGATCGCCGGAACTACCGCCGGCCCCGACGCTCTCGTTCCCTTGCTTCGAAAATGTAGAAACTCAAGGGTACGGCAAGCCGCACCCCTACCACCTCGCTAGGCCGCTTGGGCCCGGGCAGCGTGCAGGGCGGAAAGAATAATGGAGGCCGCCTCTTTTTCTCCCAGACACGAGGAAAGCATCAGTTGATAGAGATGGCGATTCTGCCAGTCTTCGCGGTAATAATCCCGGACGTAGGCCGCGCGGACTTGATCTTCCGCATCCAGTTTCTTCTCTGCCTCGGCTTTCGACAAATGAGCGTCGCGGTGGAGCAAGCGCGACAACCGTTGACCGCGGGGTGCGTAAACGAAAACGTGGAAAACATCTTCGCGCTGCTGGAGAATGCACTGGCTTCCGCGCCCCACAATGACGCAATCGCCGATTTCCGCCGCCTCTTCGATAATTCGCTGGGTCATGTGGGCCGCAACTTCGCCGTCAAAGCGGCTCGGCACTTGGCCCGCCATATAACCCCGCAGGCCCGGAGACTTCCAGAAAACTTCCGCCAGCCGGTCGAACCAAGGGTCAGGTCGCTCATCGAATTTTTCCGCCACGCGAGGGTCGATTCGGGCGGTTTCCGCAATCTTCTCCACCAGGCAGCGATCGAGCAATTTCCATCCCAAGCGTGCCGCCACCATCTGGGCGATCCGCCCGCCACCACTTCCGTATTCCCGAGCGAACGTCACAACGCGGAACATGGTCCCTCCGTTCTGGGTGCTGGAAAACCGGTGCTGGGTACTACGGAGGTTTGCAAAACATAGTGACGAATTCTTCTAGTAGCGCGGGCGTCCCGCCCGCTGTGGCGTGGGCATCTTGCCCACGCTGGGCGGGAGCGGGACGCTCCCGAGACAGCGGGCAAGATGCCCGCGCTACGAACGTCATTGTCACTATATTTTGCAAACCTCAGTAGGTGCTGGGTTTTGGGGACTTGGCTCTGCGGTCGCGTCCCACCTTCTACCCCTGACCCCTAACCCCTAATCACCTAACCCCTATTTCGTGATGATTGTCGCTTCCACGTTCATGCCAGGGCGCAGGATGTCCTTCCCCGCGGCGTCGGGATCGAGCAGGATTTTGACGGGAATCCGCTGCACCACCTTTACGTAATTGCCCGTGGCGTTTTCGGGGGGCAGCAGACTCAAGCGCGCGCCCGTGGCACCGGCGATGGAATCCACGTGGCCGACGAACGTCTTCCCGTACATGTCGACGTCAATCTCTGCCTTCTGTCCAGGACGCACCTTGGCAAGCTGGGTCTCTTTGAAATTCGCTGTGACCCAAACATCGTTCAACGGGATCAGGGTGAAGAGTCCTTGGCCGGGCTGAATGATCTGTCCCGCCTCGACCGACTTCCGGGTGACCACGCCATCCGACGGAGCGGTGATGGTGGCGTAGCTCAACTCCAACTGCGCCGATTCCAAATCCGCCTGGGCCTTGGCCACTGCGGCGACGGCGGAAGCCTTGTCGGCCTCGTGAATGGAAACCTGCTTGTGGTTTGCCTTCGCTTGCGCCACCATCGCGCTCGCCTGGTCCACTTGCGCCTTGGCCGCCAGCATGGATTGGCGAGCGATCTCCGCTCCCTGTTGGGCGGAATTGAGTTTTTCTTTCGCGGCTTCCAATTGGCTCTCGGCCATGCGTGCGGCGGCCAAATAGGCGTCGTACTGCTGCTGAGAGATCTCCCCCTTATCCGTCAGGGGTTTCATGCGGACCAGATCCGCCTGAGCGCGATCATTGTTGGCCTGCTGCGTCGCCATGTTGGCGCGCGCAAGGGCCAGCTCGGCGGTGGAATCGCGCTCATAAGTGAACTTGGACTTCTCGTAATTCGCCTGGGCGGTGGCCAGTTGGGCATCGGCGCCGGCGGTGGCGCTGTCCATGGTCTCCTGGGTCAGCGGGACGCCGACCCCCGCCGCCTGCGCATGCGCCTCAGCGAGTGCGAGGTCAGCCTTGGATTTGTCCACGCGGGCTTGGTAATCGCGTGGGTCGATGCGAACCAGCACCTGGCCTTGCTTCACCGATTGGTTGTCATTGATCAACACTTCGGCGACCGTTCCATAGACCTTGGCGGCGATCGGCACCACGTGCCCATCCACCTCCGCATCGTCCGTGGAAACGCGATTGTGGTAGTAAAGCAGCAACACCACCACCGCAATCGCCAGGATGGCCGCGGCCCCGAGGGCGGCGAGACGGACCATGGGGTCAGCCCAGCGCGACGGGTTCTTGTCCGCAGCTTCCGAGCTGCCCGGGGTGGCGCTGCCTAATTCTTTTTCCAGCTCAACGACGTTGGGATCTGTAGTCGGCATAGTTAAACACCTTTGAAAAACAGGTTAGAGGTTAGTGATCAGAGCTGACAGCCAACAGCTAACAGCTCACAGCTTACAGTCGATAGCTAACAGTCGACAGCTCACAGTTAAGAGCTCATAGCTGATAGCTGATTAGCTGACAGCTTACAGTCGACAGCTCACAGCCAGCAGACAACAGCTTACGGCTCACGTCTTGCACGACACGGGCGCGAAGCCGGAGGGCGCGAGAATGACACGTCGAGTCGAACGAACGGTCTGATGATTGACTTCTTTCGCACATTTCCATGCTCCCCTAATCTGTCACCTTTTAGCCGTTAGCTTTTAGCTGTGGTGTCGCCTGTGAGCTTTTGGCTGCGGGCTGTAAGCTGTTAGCTGTCGGCTGTGAGCTGTGAGCTTTTAGCTGCGAGCTGTCGTTCTCATCCGCCAGCCCTCACTTCGAATAAAGTCCTTCAATCTGCCCGATGGCGTGCGATAAGTCTGCCCGCGATTGGTTGTAACCGTAGAGCGCGGCGATCTGGTTATCGTTGGCTCGCGCCAGAGCGTCCTGCGCGCTAATGACTTCAATATTGTTGGCCACGCCCGCCTGGAAACGGTCGCGGGCCTGCGAAACCTCCTCCTGCGCCAGCTTGACTCCCAGGTTCGCCACGTCCACCTCGTGCTGCGCCGCGTCGAGTTGCGCTTGCGACGTCTTCACTTCCAGCGCAATCCGGTTCCGCAGTTCGGTGCGCTCCTGCTCCACCTTCTTGATTTCCAGATCGGCCTTGGCGATCTCGGCGTGAATCCTGCCTCCCGTATAGAGCGGCACGTCCACAGTGAGTTGGTAGACATAAGAGGGGATGGCGCTGGGGGCCGACAATCCCTGCTCACCCCAGGTGCCGGCGAAATTAAGCGTCGGGAGGCGCGACTCACTCGCCGCGCGCTTGGCAAGCTCCGCCATGTGCGCCTGGGAATCGAGCGCCTTCATTTCCGGACGCGTTTCGTACGCCTGCTCGAGGGTCTGGTTGGCATCGATTTGCGGCGTGGCATAAAAATTCGGCGTGTCGGCCAGTTCGATCTCGCGCTGCGGATCGACGTTGAGCAGTCGAGTCAACCCGAAGAGCGCTACCTTCTGCTGCGTCTGGGCTTCCAAAAGGCGCTGCTTCTCGTTCTGCAGCTCTACGTTCGCGCGCAAAGTGTCAATTCCTGTGCCCACTCCGTGCTTCTGCAAATCATCGGCCTGGTCGTACAGAGCTTGAGCCAAGTCCACGCGCGGCTGCGCCGCCTGCACCGCCGCGGTGGCACGCATTCCTGCCAGATATTGCGAGACCACCAGCAACACAATCTGCTCGCGCATCGTGGTTTCCTGCGCCTGACTGGCGTTCATTCCCTGGCGCGCCGCCTGCAAACGCCGCCATAACGTGAGGTCGAGCAGCGGCATCGTCACGCCCGGACCCGCTTGGAAGAACTGGAAGGGGCCGGCGTGCTCCGGAACCCCCGGAAACTTGCTGCCGAACTGCGAGTAAAGATTAAAGCGCATCGCCCGGTCGAGGACCTCTACCCCTGCTTGGGGCAAGAGCGCCGAGCGTGCGACCGATTTGTCCTGCTGGCTCTCCGCAAAACTTAGCGTGGCAATCTGCACCTGGGGGTTTTCCTTAAGCGCGGTGGCCACGGCATCACGCAAAGTCAGGCGCAAGGGGCCAGTGTCCGCCGCGTGGGTTCTTGAGGCGGCAAGCAAGGGAAGTAATAGAATCAGAAGGAGATGAGTGACTTCCTGCTTCAAATTGTGCGGCGCTTTGCTGTCTTGCTCGGGATGTTTCTCCACGCAGATTTCGTCAATCAAAGACTTCGGCATCAGGCCCGAGCCCACCAGTTGCGCCCCGCCGCCGGACATCGAGCAAAGCAGCTTCTTGCCCGCGGGGTCAACAAACGTCACGCCCGAGAGGTCTACCACTGCGCCTTTATAGTTGTGGGACGATGCTTGCCAGCACCGCGCCAACTCCTCCACCCAGGCGCCCGCGAGTTTACCCTCCAGCTTTAGCGTAACTTTCCCACCGACGTCGGTTGTCGTGATACGAAGCATAATGGCCGCTCTCCTCGAGTTTCAAGCCGAGTAACAGGCAAGGGCCTGGCCAAACGCTCGCTCCCTCGAGATTTCTATTAATTGACTTATTTTCTGGTAGTTGTGTGATGATTAGAGGAGGGTAATAGAGCTTTTTTCGCGATTGACATGCCGAGATTTCGGCACTTGCCGGAATGAAGTCACCCAAAGTGACACGATTAAGGCATTCTTACCAGACACTTTGTCAATTGTTCCTGCCCTGGAACCGCCCAGCGGTCCCCTCCTCTTGCAAGGAGTTGCGGGGATTCGCGCTATATCCACTCACGTCCACAGCAAAGCGGCCCAGTCCCAGCCGCAAAAAAATGGCCTGAATTCGCTCGGGCACCTCGCGATTCCGGAATTTCAGTCGTTACTTTTCACCCAGGACTTCGCGAATTTTTTGCCGTAGCTCCGCCGGCGAAAATGGTTTTTGGATGAAGGGCTTGTTGGAGCTGAGCACGCCGCGGCGCACCACGGCATCGTCGGTATATCCCGACATGAAGAGAACCTTAATGCCAGGCCGCAAATTGGCAACCTTTTCCGCCACCACTGGACCGGACATGTTCGGCATCACGACGTCGGTCAGCAACAGGTGGATCGGCCCGTCATGGTTTGTACAGGCTACCAAGGCGCTCTCAGGATCCTCCGTTTCCAGCACGGCGTATCCAGCCGATTCCAGCGCCAAGCGTATCAATGAACGGACCCCAGCCTCGTCCTCCACGACCAACACCGTTTCTGTCGCCGAGACAATTTTAGGCACCTTGACCGCTGGCTCTTTTGCCATCGGTTCCTCGCCTACGACCGGAAGGAAGACCTTGAAAACGGTGCCATGGCCAAGCTCACTGTCTACCCAGATGCTGCCTCCCGATTGCTTGACGATTCCATAGACGGTTGCCAGACCCAAGCCGGTGCCTTTGCCTTTTTCCTTGGTGGTAAAGAAGGGTTCGAAGATGCGCGCTTGCGTCTCCGGGGTCATACCCAAGCCCGTATCGGAGACCGCCAGCATCACATGCGGACCCGGTTTCACGGTGACGTGGCTCCGCGCGTAGTCCTCGTCCAATTCCACGTTCTGGGTCTGAATGGTAAGTTTACCTCCGTGCGGCATGGCGTCGCGCGCGTTTACGGCCAGGTTCATAATGACCTGCTCGACCTGCCCCGGGTCGGCTTTGACCGTTTGAAGCGATGGGTCGAGAAGAGTGTGCAGATGGATGTCTTCCCCAATCAGCCTTTTTAGCATTTTCTCCATATCGGAGACGACGAAATTCAAGTCGAGGACCTGCGGAGCCAGCACTTGGCGACGGCTAAAAGCCAGCAATTGACGGGTGAGAGAGGCCGCACGTTCTCCCGCGTCCTTTACCTCCTTAAGGAAGGCGCCTGCCTCCTTGTCGGATTCAAACTTATCCATGAGGAGTTCGGAATATCCATTGATGATGGTCAGGAGATTGTTGAAATCGTGGGCCACTCCACCCGCCAATCTGCCGACTGCTTCCATCTTTGTCGCCTGCCGCACTTGTTCTTCCAGGCTCTTGCGCTCCGATACATCCTGCATCGTAGCGATGTAATGGGTGATTTCCCCTCTCGCGCCGCGGACCGGAGCGATATTCAACTGCTCGGTGTAGGTGCTTCCGTCCTTTCGCTGGTTGATGAGTTCACCGTGCCAGATTTGGCCTTTCGAGATGGTTGCCCAAAGCTGCTGGTAAAAGGCCGGAGCTTGTTCACCTGATTTCAGGAGCCTGGGATTCTCCCCCAGAACCTCCTCGCGGCCATACCCCGTGATCCGCGTAAATGCCGGGTTAACATACTCGATATCACCCGCGAGATTGGTGATCACCACCGCCTCCGCCGATTGCTCGATGGCAGTTACCAAGCGAGCTCTCTCCGCCTCCGCCTTTTTGCGTTCGGTAATGTCTTCTACCGTACCTTCATAGTAGAGGGTTTTGCCCGACTCATCGCGGATGGCACGGGCGTTCTCCCGCACGTAAAGAACCTCTCCCTCCCGTCGGTACCAGGCAGATTCCAGCCCGGAAACCTCTCCTTCCCTCTCCAGCCGTTCCATGAACTGGCGCCGCGAGTATTCGGGCTCGAAGCCGGTGTCATTCAAGTCGCGTGCCGCCAAATCCTCGAAGGACGAATAACCCAGCATTCTTATAATCGCCGGATTGCCGGCGAGAATGCGTCCGTCGGGAGTAGTCCGATAGATTCCGACTGGAGCATTTTCAAACAAAGTTCGGAAGCGCTCCTCGCTCTCCAGAACCGCCTTATCCGCACGCTTGCGCTCAGTGATGTCCTGTACCATGCCAATGGCGCACAGTGGGCGTCCGCGCATGTCCTTGACCAGCGACACGGTCAACTGTCCCCACACCACACCTCCGCTCTTCGTGCAGAACCGCTTTTCAATCTCGTATTTCTCGCGGATCCCCGCGGTGAGCTCGCGGTAAAGCTTCCAGTCCAACTCCCGGTCGTCGGGGTGGGTATATTCGGTGAAAACCATTTGAGTCAACTCGTCCTCGCTATAGCCCAACATCTGCTGGAGAACGGGATTGGACTTGAAGGGATGTCCCTGCATATCCACCAGGGCCATGCCGACGCCGGCGTTCTCGAAGGTCGCGCGAAAACGCTCTTCGCTTTCGCGCAAGGACACTTCCGCCTGCTTGCTCTGGGTGATATCGCGGGAAATGACCGATACTCCGGAGACCTCGCCTGCCGCATCCTTAATGGGAGAAAGCGTCAGCGAGGTTTGGAGTCGGGACCGGTCCTTTCTCACGTGCTCGGCCTCGTAATGGACCAGCGGTTCGCCGCGATGAAGTCTTTCCTGGTTGGCGGCCAATTCGCCCCGGCTTTCTTCGGGGATCAAGAGAGAAAAGTGTTTCCCCTTGATTTCCTCCGCCGCGTAGCCATACATCCGTTCCGCGCCGGCGTTCCAGGTGGCGATGATCCCTTCAAGGGTAGTGCTGAAGATGGCATCATCGGAGGAATTCACAATGAGAGCCAGGCGTGCATTCTCGGCCTCCGTCAGCTTGCGCTCGGTGATGTCCACGAGCGTGCCCTCGATAATCGAATGTCCGGTGCCGGGTTGAGGAAGGAGACTGATGTTGCCAATCAGCCAGGCGGGGCTGCCATCTTTGCGCCGCAGCCGCATCTCAAAGTTGGTGAGGCGCCCTTGCGCCTGAAGCTTTTCAAGGAATCTAGCCCGATCTTCCGCCGAAAAGTAAAGGTCCTGCACGCGGAGATTCAAGACTTCCCGCGGATTACTGATACCGAGAATGTTGGCCATGGCCTGGTTGCATTCCAGGATGCGCCCATCCCAGGCGGTGCGGAAGACGCCCGCCAGGTTGCGTTCGAACAGGGTGCGGTACCGCTCTTCCGATTCACTCAGCTCCTGCGTCGCGCGCTTACGCTCTTCCCGCAGACGCCGCTCTTTCAGAGCTCTCTGGACGGCCGTAGGCAGTCTCGCGGGCCGGTCCTTCAGTACGAAGTCTGCCGCCCCTTGCTTGATGCATTCCACCGCCGCTTCGTCACCCAACGAACCGGTCACGACGATAAGTGGGATGTCTTTTCCCGATTCCTTAAGGATTTCCAGGGCGTCAAGGGCAGTCCAATTGTGCAGATTGAAATCCGCGACGATCACGTCGTACCGGGCTCTCTCGAGATTCTCGCGGAAGGATTCAAGTGAGTCCGTAACCTCGAACTGCACTTTGCCGACCTCTCCTTCAAGCACCTTCGCAGTCAGCTTCGCATCGCGAGGATTATCCTCCACGATGAGCACTCGCAGGAGCGGCGGATGCACATTCACGCCATCAAGCACGGTTGTGTCCATCATCTGAATATCCCCATTTCACGTGTAGGGTCGCCCGTTCTTAACCGCCCCTGGGCAAGGCCATCCCCGACCGTGCCAAATAGTGAACGGCCCGTCAAGCGTTGAAAGAGCTCGGGGGCGGCGGTTGGTTGACGACCAACCAGAACAAGCCCAATTGTTTTACCGCTTGGCGGAAGGAATCGAATTCTACCGGCTTCTGGATGTATGCGTTGACACCCAGCTTGTAACTTTCCACCAGGTCACTCTCCTCGCGCGAGGAGGTAAGTATCACGATGGGAATCGCATGGGTGCGCGGGTCACCCTTCACGGCGCGCAGAACTTCCAATCCATCGGTCTTCGGAAGTTTCAGATCCAGGAGCACCAGCCGCGGCGGGTGATCGAACCGCCGGTGGGCGAATTGGCCGCGGCAGAAGAGAAAGTCGAGCGCCTCCTCCCCGTCGCGCGCCACTTGGATGGTATTGGCGAGGTGGTCTTCGTGCAAAGCGTGCAAGGTCAGCTTGACATCTTTCGGATTGTCTTCGACAAGGAGAATTTGCATTTCTTCCTGGGTCATGAGTTACCTCCCGGGTCAGCCTGTTTTCCTTCAAATACGTGACAGCGGCTCATCGCCGCTTGTCGGGTACCCACCGCTATGGCAACGTCGATCCCTAAGCTCGCTTTTCGGCAGCGGGATCTTCCACTGATCCTATGGTGAAATAAAAAGCCGCTCCCCTGTCGAGTTCAGCCTGCGCCCACACGCGCCCTCCATGTTTATTGATAATGCGCTGGACGGTTGCCAGGCCGACTCCCGTGCCCTCGAAATCCTCGCTCCGATGCAGCCGCTGGAAAACTCCGAAAAGCTTGTTCGCATACTTCATGCTGAAGCCCACACCGTTGTCGCGCACGAAGATGGCCCTGGCGCCATCTTGATCCGCCACTCCCACAGCAATGATGGCGGGTTTGCGCGGGCGCGTAAATTTGACGGCATTGGCAAGCAGGTTGACGAACACCTGCTTCATTAGGCCTGGATCGCACTCGACAAAGGGTAACGTGTCAACCTTCCACTCGATCTCGCGGTCGGGGTTTGCCCGCATTAATTCGCGGCGGACCTCATCCACCAGGGAATTCAGTCCGGCGACTTCCATAACCAGGGATTTCCTCCCCACACGGCCCAGGTTGAGCAAGTCGTCAATCAAAGTTCCCATCTGAACGACCGAATCGCGAATCGTGGCGACGTAATCACGGGCGTCGGCGGACAGCTCGGCGCCATGCTCCTCCACCAGGAGTTTGGAAAACCCGTCCACGTGGCGCAGCGGCGCTCGCAGATCGTGGGAGACAGAGTAGGTAAACGCTTCCAACTCTCTGTTAGATGCTTCCAGCTGGCGTGTGCGTTCGGCCACCCGTTGCTCAAGTTCGGCGTTAAGTTGGCGGATTTCCTCTTCCACCTGCAAGCGCGCAGTAATGTCCTGAACAACCACCAAGGACGATTGCCGGCCATTCCACGTCAAGAGGTGACTCGTTGTTTGGGCGCGAATGATTCGCCCATCCTTCAACCGGTGCCGCCAGGGTCCGGACTCGTCCAAGACCTTCCGCTCGCGCGCCAGCTTGTGATAAAGGAGTTGAGCGTCATCGGCAGGGCGGATGTCCGCGAGACGCATGCTCAGGAACTCTTCCCGGGAATACCCGTAATGGCTCACAGCGGCATCGTTAACCTCCATGAACTTCAGGGTCTCAAGATCGTACACCCACATGGAGACTGGATTTCCGGCAAAGAGCAGCCGAAAGCTCACCTCGCTTTCCCTCAGCGCCTCCTCCGCGCGTTTGGTTTCCGTGATGTCCCAGCACACTCCCGTCAGGCGCGCCGGCTGACCAGCCATATCACGGTGCAGCTTTCCTCGACCGCCCAGGAAATGGATAGCGCCCTCCGGCCATACCGCGCGAAATTCTGTTTCGAGCAGCGTGTCGTCAGCCCGATATTCCGTCATCCACTTGGCCACAGCCTCGCGGTCTTGGACGTGAACCAGGCGTAAGAGATCGTCTGGCTTCCCGGAAAACGTACCCGGCTTGAGCCCGAAAAGAAGTGGCAGGGAGTCGCCCCAGGTCATGACTTGGCGGGCGATGTCCAAATTCCATGTCCCGATGGCGGCGGACATCAGCGCGAGATTAAGCTGCTCTTGCGCCTTGTGTAAGGCGTCATCGCGCTCCTGAATTTGCGTCAACATGCCGTTGAAGGTATCGACCAATGCGGCGATTTCGTCGCTGCCCTCGATGGGGGTGGCACGGACGGCATAGTCCTTGTCGCGGGACACCCTTCGGGCGGTTTCCGACAGGTCTTGGATAGGCTTGGCGATAGCCCGCCGGGAAATGGAAGAGACTAGAAAGGCCGCGAGCAGAGATGCCAGCATCACTCCGACGCCGATTCCGACGAAGCTCCCCAGCCGGTTGTAAAGCCCCTGGAGGTCCGATTGGATATAAACGATGGCGGTCAACTTTCGTTGAAAGGTTACGGGGTGAACTATCTCCAACTGCCCATGAATGAAGTGATACGATTCTGTCCCGTCCGCTGAAAGGGGAGGCAATTTGGGCGGAGGGGAATTTCCCTCGCGTTGATACCCCGCAAAAGGCTGGCCGTCCGCGGTATAAATCCAGGCGGAGGTAACATGGGGGGCGGCCCGTAGAGCCTCCAACGTGTTCTCGGCTGAGTGTGAATCATTAAAAAGCACCGCGGAAACACAATTGGCGCCGATAATTTGAGCCTGCATCGAGAGGTCGCGCACCATCGTCCTGCGGTGCAGAACTGTCTCGTAGGTGATGAAGGCTCCGGATGCCAGGAGCAGCGCGGCCCCGCTCACCAACATGTTCATCCATGTCAGTTTCGTCGTGATCGAATCATCGCGAAGCCTGAGCATAGCTCCTCAGTTCCCGGGCCGGGACGTTCCCCTGACTTCAGCGGCCACCTTGAGCAGTTCTGAGCTCAAGTTCAGCCCCGCCGGCTGAGTCGCCGCTAAATTGACTGCAAAGCGCACCCGCTCATCCGCCACCACAAACTGCACCATCCCGCCTTGCTGCATGAAATCGGGCATATCGCTGACGGTCAAAACGCTGAGCTTCCCGAGGTTCGAAAAAATCTCTTTAAGCTGCTTACTCTCGGAAGCACTGATGAAGAGCTCACGGCAGGTGGCCGCTTCTCCCAGGTCGGAGATTCGCCGGGCGACCACCGTTTTGCCGTCGATCTTCTGGCCGGAAATCGTTGTATCGAGGGCCGGGCCAAAGGGGTCGTGGCCGAACACGCAGATGGAAAAATCGCCGTCTCGGCGCGAGGGGACATTCGGCGGCCACTCCACAAAACGGCCGAAATTGAAAAGATAGGCCGCCTTTACTTCGTACTCGGTGGGGCGCGCTGCAGAGGTGCGGTGGGCCGGGATACTTGCAAGTATCCCCATACTCGCCAGGAGGGCGAGCCGCTGTAAGCTACCCGTGTTGAACTCCAGGGTCATGAGCCTTGGTGGGCCGTTTCCGGAGCGGAGGCGCTGGGAAAGGGCGAAAACACCACGTAAGATCTGCCGTTCCTGTCTTTCACTTACTCCGACTCTCCCAAGTCAGCTTGGCATAAACACAGCGCTTGATTCCGACGAGCGGTCCGGGGTCTCCGCCGAACTCCGCGTGATGCGGTTGTAGCAAGTTGTCGCCATCAATTGACAGCTCGATCTGTCGGTTAAGGTGCCAGGCCAGTCGCGCGTCCGCAGTGTTGTACCCACCGACAGACTGCGCCGCGAGACCGCTGACGTAACGGTAAGTCTGGTCAAACTCGAAACGCTTCGGCAAATCGATGAAAGACTGGACGACGATCTGATGGTGAGGACTCGAACCCTGCGCCGTCTGACGGTTCAAGACCTCGAGAGCGTTGGGATTTGGACTTTTGCTCTCCAGGTCCATGTGCAGGTATGAATACGCTCCCTTCACCTGCCAGCGTTGAGTGAGTTGCCAGTCCGGACCGAACTCAAACCCATTGGTGAAACCCTTTTCCTCGTTGGCGATCGGGACCTCAAAAATAATATGGGGAGGCGCGGGAGTGAGCGCGACAACTGCCGACGGGGTACCGTAGCCGTAGAGATCGTTGTACCCATTCCGAAAGAGCGCCAAGTCGAGATAGAGCCGGGAGGTTATCAGGCTTCGATAGCCTGCCTCAAACGCGACTAATCGTTCCGCCACAAAATTCCGGCTTCCGTTGAGTTGAAGGTAAATCAACGGGACCGCAGCAAGGAAGTCCGTCAACTCAAGGGATTCTTCCAATCGCGACGGAGTACGCACGGCGCGTGAGGCCGAGACCCAAAACGATTGCTTTTGACTTGGAGTCCAAAGCAGTCGCGCGTCCGGCTGCACCTCAAAACCCGTGTAATTGTTGTGTTCAATCTTCGACCCCACCGTCAAATCGAGCGTGCGGTGTACGAGCGGAATCTCGTCCTGTACGAATCCGCTATAGATTTCATCCGTCTGGTACCCGGGAACGAAATCCAGCGTGGGCACGAGCTGACTGAAATTCCCCGGACTAATTCGCGCCCCCAGTCCCCAGATGAAATCCTGCTGCTTGGGAAGCGTGAAGTGGTGGATGAAATCGATATCAAAAGTATCTCGCGTCTCACTGAATTGTGGCTCGAAGTGATTGGTGTGATCGTAGTAGGCCTGTAATTGCAGGTCTGAGCTATTACCCAGATCGCGTTTCCAGTGACCCAACAGATTACCACCCGAAAACTGGCCTCTGCCGATTAGGGTGAGCGTTGAGGGTGGCGTGTAGTCGCCGACCTGCACAATTTCGCCCGCCTTTTCATCGTAGATGTCGCCCTGAAAGGCAAAAAAGTCGCGCCCCTTGGAAGTCCAATCAGTACGAAACCCTGCCTGGAGCATTCGCCACTCGTCGAAGTTGTCATTATTGGCGTGGAATTCCGGGCCATTGTCGAATCCCTTGCCGTAAACCCGGTAACTGAAACCATTCACCGTGCCGCCGTAGCGGACACCCGCGGTGGCTTCGTCTACATTTCCGCCGCCCGCCGTGACCAACGCACCTTGAGTATCCTTGGCGCTTTTGGTGATGACGTTGATGACGCCGTCGACGGCGTTGGCTCCCCATACGGTTCCGCCCGGCCCTCGTATGACTTCGATTCGCTCAACGTCTTCCAGGAAAACGTTCTGCACCTCCCAGTAAACGCCCGCGTAGAGCGGTGTGTAAACGCTTCGACCGTCAATCAACACGAGCAGCTTGCTGGACAGCGCTCCCCCGAAGCCGCGAATGCCCACAGACCAGTGATCGGAATCCACGCGTGCCACTTCCACGCCCGGAGCGAGACGCAGCACCTCGGGAAGGCTGGTGGCTCCCGAGCGCCGGATGTCGTCCTGAGTGATGACGTAAACGGCCGCGGGGGTTTTCCAAACCTGCTCCGGCTCCTTGGAGACAGAGGTCACTTTGATATTGCCTAATTCTTCCAAACTCAACTGCGTAAGACTGTCCCCTTGGTCTCCGGGTGCCGCACTTAGCCAGCATGCTTGCAAGGTTCCTACTAAGAAAAGCAGAAGACGCAGAACCGTGAACCGGCGCCGCCGCAGGGAAACCACGTTCGCGCGTGGCGAATCCATGGTTTCACTCCAAGTTGGTCCCCGCCCTCCCCGGCGGGCCCCACACTGGCTCGCGCCGCCTATGGAGACCGAAGAGATACGCTCATTCTTGCCGATGTCGCGCATCGACTAGTCCTTTTTGATTGTTAGAACTCTATTGCGCCCTGAGTGCAAAACCGAGAGCATTCACCGAACCAGCTTTATTCGGCAAAAGATGAAGCCGCTCTTTGTCGAACCCTACACATTAGCAACGGCAGCGTCGCTCTCTGAATTATTAGAGAGTTAGCCGTTGACTCTAGGCAAATATCATACTCCTAAATGGGTAGCTTAACAAACGTTGTTTTCGAGCACGGCAACAAGCCTTGGCCACAGAAAGCCTCGAAAAGCTGCCCCTCTCCCGTTTTTTCCGGACGAACCGCAACACCTATTCGGAAGTTTTATGCAGGCCATAAAAACAATTCATTTAACAAGTAAGACGGGCGTCAGACATAATCAAAAATGCGTCGTTTGGGGAAACCTGTCTCTTTGGGGGATGGGGCAGGGCTCGAAATCATTGATTCCGCTACACTTTAAGCCATCTTGATCCCGGCCGTGAAGTTATTGGTCATCAGTCGAAGCCGTCGGTAAAAACCCTTTAACGAACTGCACTTACCGACGAGTGTTGACCCTTTCGCCGGATGAAGGTCGTCAGTTTCCTGTCGCCAGCAAAATCCCGACCACAGGATGGTTCGTCAAGATCACTGATGACTGCCAACTATCGTGGGAATAGACATGAGCAGTGATTCCACTTCAAACCGCTTGCCCAGGGCGCAGGGTCTTTACGATCCGCGCAATGAACATGACGCGTGCGGGATCGGCTTTGTGGCCAACATCTCCGGCGAAAAATCCCACGACATCGTAATGAAGGGAATCGAAATCCTGATCAACTTGACGCACCGCGGGGCTTGCGGGTGCGATCCCCAAACGGGCGATGGCGCCGGCGTGCTGATCCAGATTCCTCATGCGTTTTTCGAGGCCGAATGTTCCCGCCTGGGTTTTCCGCTGCCCTCGCCCGGTGAGTACGGCGTGGGGATGGTCTTCCTTCCCGTCGAGCCCCACGAGCGAATGTCGTGCGAAGCCATTTTGGAAGAAATTGCGCGCGACGAAGGCCTGACCGTCCTGGGTTGGCGCGACACGCCGGTGAATGCCAATACCATCGGGCGCCTGGCCCGCAACACGCAACCGTACATCGAGCAGTTTTTTGTCAAGCGGGCGTACGGCATGGATGCCGATTCCCTGGAACGCAAACTTTACATCATCCGCAAGCGCGCGGAAAAGGAAGTTGACCGCACCAATCTGCGGGAAAAGAGCTTCTTCTATATCCCCTCGTTCTCCTGCCGAACGATTGTTTACAAGGGCCTCCTGCTCGCACCGCAGATTGCCAACTTTTACGTGGAGCTGTCGAATTCCGAGGTGCGGAGTGGCCTTTGCCTGGTCCATCAGCGCTTCTCGACCAACACTTTCCCCACTTGGCATCTGGCCCATCCCTATCGTTACATTTGCCACAACGGCGAGATCAACACCCTGCGCGGCAATGTGAACTGGATGAACGCGCGCACCTCAGTCCTGGCTTCCCCACTCTTCGGCGACGACATCAAGAAGCTTGAGCCCATCATTGCGCCCGGCGGAAGCGACTCCGCAAACCTGGACAACGCCGTTGAGTTGCTGCTCCTGGCGGGGCGTACCCTTCCTCACGTGATGGAGATGCTCATTCCCCAAGCTTGGCTGAACGACCCTACGATGCCCGACGACGTCAAGGCGTTTTACGAATATCACGCATCGCTGATGGAGCCGTGGGATGGTCCCGCCGCGGTAGCCTTCACCGACGGCCGCATGATTGGCGCCAAGCTGGACCGCAACGGATTGCGCCCCGGCAGATTCGTGGTGACGAATCGCGGCTTGGTGATCATGGCATCCGAGGCCGGGGTGTTGCCCGTCGATCCCGCGGACGTTCGCTTCAAAGGCCGCCTCGAGCCCGGACGCATGCTGCTGGTGGATACGGAAAAGGGGCGCATCATTCCCGACGAGGAAATCAAGAAACAATTGGCGGCGCGCCAGCCCTATGCAAAGTGGCTAAAGGAAAACCAGGTCACGCTGAAGGATTTGCCCGATCCCCAGCGCATCCATCCGAACGACGACTCGACCATCCTGATGCGCCAGCGCGCCTTCGGGTACACCGACGAAGACCTTAAGACGGTCATGATTCCCATGTCCACCAACGGTGAGGAGCCCGTGGGGTCCATGGGGACGGACACGCCTCTCGCGTGCCTATCCGATAAGCCGCAATTGCTCTTCAACTACTTCAAGCAGATGTTCGCGCAGGTCACCAACCCGGCCATCGATCCCATTCGCGAGGACTTGGTGATGTCACTCTACGACTATATCGGCCGCGAAGGGAACATCCTCGACGAGACGCCGCAACTCTGCCACACGCTTAAGAAGCGGCACCCCATTGTGACCAACTGGAATTTGGAGAAGCTTCGCCGCGTGAGTTGGGGGGATTTCCTGGCCACCACGCTGCCCATGCTCTTTCGCGTGGAAGGCGGGGAGAAGCAATTGCTCGAGGCGGTGGAGAGCCTTTGCCGCCGCGCCTCGCTGGCGATCAAATCCGGATACACCTTGCTGATTCTTTCCGACCGCGGCGTGGATGAAGAGTATGCGCCGATTCCCGCGCTCCTGGCGCTCTCCGCCGTGCACAATCATCTGGTCCGTGAAAAAACCCGAAACCAGGTGGCGCTAATCGTCGAGACGGGCGAGCCGCGCGAGGTGATGCACTTCGCCTTGCTGGTGGGTTACGGCGCCAGCGCCATCAATCCCTATCTCGCACTCGAAACGCTGGAGGACCTCCACGCCAAGGGTTATTTCCCCACCGGCCACACGTCCAAGAAGGTGCTGAAGAATTACATCAAGGCTGTTGACAAGGGCCTGCTGAAGGTCCTTTCGAAGATGGGGATCTCAACTCTACAGAGTTATTGCGGCGCGCAGATTTTTGAGGCCGTCGGGTTGAACAAATCGCTGGTCGAGCGCTACTTCACCGGGACGTCGTCGCGGATCGAGGGCGTGGGCCTGGAAATTCTGGCTCGCGAAGCCCTGATGCGGCACAAGTTCGCCATGCAGCCTCCGGCGGAATCCGACACTGAACTCGAGATCGGGGGCAACTATCAGTACCGTGTGCGCGGCGAAAATCACATCCTGAACCCCACCACCATCAGTAAACTTCAGCACGCGGTGAGGAATTCAAGCTTCCCGACTTTCCAGGAATTCGCGCGCATTGCCAATGAGCAGAGCCGAAATCTCTACACATTGCGCGGCCTGCTGGACCTCCACCCCGCGGGTCCGCCTGTTCCCATCGACGATGTGGAACCGGCGGCGGGAATCGTGAAGCGCTTTGCCACCGGCGCCATGTCTTTCGGGTCCATCAGCAAGGAGGCGCACGAAACCCTGGCCATCGCCATGAATCGAATCGGGGGACGCTCCAACACTGGCGAGGGCGGCGAGGACGAAGCGCGCTTCCAACCCGACGCGAATGGCGATTGGCGGCGCAGCGCCATCAAGCAAGTGGCGTCGGCCCGCTTCGGCGTGACCACCAATTATCTGGTCAATGCCGACGACCTCCAGATCAAGATTGCGCAGGGCGCCAAGCCCGGTGAGGGAGGGCAACTTCCCGGCCACAAGGTGGACGATGTTATCGCCCGCGTGCGGCACTCGATCCCTGGCGTGGCATTGATCTCGCCGCCGCCGCACCACGATATCTATTCCATCGAGGATTTGGCGCAGCTCATCTACGACCTGAAGAACGTGAATCCGCAGGCCAGGATTTCCGTCAAGCTGGTGGCCGAATCGGGCGTGGGCACCGTCGCGGCAGGCGTGGCCAAGGCTCATGCGGACGTCATCCTGATCAGCGGATATGACGGCGGCACCGGCGCTTCGCCGATCTCTTCCATTCGCCACGCGGGAATTCCCTGGGAGCTCGGCCTCTCCGAAACGCAGCAGACTCTGGTGATGAACGATCTGCGCAGCCGCGTGCGCCTTCAAGTGGACGGGAAGCTTCAGACCGGCCGCGATGTGGCTATAGCCGCGTTACTGGGCGCGGAGGAATTCGGCTTCGCTACCCTGCCGCTCATTTCCCTGGGTTGCATCATGATGCGCAAGTGCCACCTGAACACTTGTCCGGTGGGCGTGGCGACGCAGGACCCCGTGCTACGGAAAAAGTTTCAAGGCCAGCCGGAGCACGTGATCAATTTCCTTTTCTATATCGCCGAAGATCTGCGGCAGATCATGGCGCAGCTCGGCTTCCGCAAGCTGGATGAAATGGTGGGCCGCGTCGATTGCCTCACCCAGCGCCACGATGTTGACCACTGGAAAGCCAGCGGCTTGGATCTTTCCGCCGTGCTTTACAACCCTCACGTGCCCACCCGCGTGGGGCGGCACTGCACAATCAAGCAGGACCACGGCCTGGAGAAATCGCTCGACTACCAATTGATTGACCATTCGCGCGAGGCCCTGGACCGCGGCCAAAAGGTTTCCATCAGCCTTCCCATTCGCAACACCCATCGCACCGTGGGGGCGATGTTGAGCGGTGAGATTGCCCGCCGCTATGGGGAAGTGGGCCTGCCGGACGATACCATTCGGTTCCAGTTCACGGGCTCAGCGGGCCAGAGCTTCGGGGCGTTCCTGGCCAAAGGCGTCACCCTGACACTCGAAGGCGAAGCGAACGACTACGTGGGCAAGGGGCTCTCCGGCGGCAGACTCATCGTCTATCCGTCGCGAAATTCCTCTTTCCAGCCGGAAGAAAACATTCTGGTGGGCAACGTGGTTCTCTACGGCGCCACGAGCGGCGAGGTTTTCTTCAACGGCATGGCCGGCGAACGCTTCGCCGTGCGGAATTCCGGCGCCACCGCCGTCGTGGAAACAGTTGGCGATCACGGCTGCGAATACATGACCAGGGGAACGGTGGTGGTGCTGGGGAAAACCGGGCGCAATTTTGCCGCGGGCATGACCGGCGGGATCGCCTATGTGATCGATGAGACGGGTGAATTCGTGCGCGTGCGCTGTAACCGCTCGAGCGTGGACCTGGACCCTGTCGTCGATCGGCAAGACATCGACATCATCCAAACCTTGATCGCGCGTCACGCCGAGCTTACCGAAAGTCCCCGCGCCAAATGGATTCTCGACAATTGGGAAACTATGCTGCCGAAGTTCATCAAGGTTTTCCCGCACGAATTCAAACGCGTGCAGGGAATTCCGCGAACAGTCGTGAATACGGAACCTGGAGTTCGGAATCCGGCGGAGGCGCTGCGTGGGTAAACCTACCGGATTCATGGAAGCCACGCGCGAGGTTCCCACGCGCCGCCCCGTAGACGAGCGCGTCCTTGATTACCAGGAAGTCTATCAAACCTTCCCCGAGCAAAAGTTGCGCACCCAGGCGGCGCGGTGCATGGATTGCAGCGTTCCCTTCTGCCACACGGGCTGCCCTCTGAGCAACATCATCCCCGATTGGAACGACCTGGTTTATCGCGACCGTTGGAAAGACGCCATCCGCACGCTGCATGCGACGAACAACTTTCCGGAATTCACGGGCCGCATTTGCCCCGCACCCTGTGAGGCGGCGTGCGTGCTGGGCATCAATGAGCCGCCCGTCACCATCAAGAACATCGAAAAAACCATCATCGAGCACGCCTTCAAGGAAGGGTGGATTCGGCCCGAGCCGCCGCCTCGCCGCACCGGTAAACGCGTGGCCATCGTGGGGTCAGGGCCGTCGGGGCTCGCTGCCGCGCAACAATTGAATCGTGGGGGACATTCGGTGACCGTGTTCGAAAAGGCCGACCGCATCGGGGGCTTGCTGCGCTACGGCATTCCGGATTTCAAGATGGAGAAGACGGTCCTTGACCGCCGGTTGGACCAGATACTTCAGGAAGGCGTGGTCTTTCAAACCGGCGCGCACGTCGGCAAGAACGTGCCCGTGGAGGACTTGCGCCGCGGGTACGATGCTCTGCTGCTGACGGGCGGCGCCGAAAGTCCTCGCAATCTCCCCCTCCCGGGGCGGGAGTTGAAGGGCATACACTTCGCTATGGAGTATCTACCCCAGCAAAACCGGCGCATCGCGGGCGACGTCGTTGACGGGCAGATTCTTGCCACGGGCAAGCGCGTGGTGATTATCGGCGGCGGCGATACCGGAGCCGATTGCCTGGGCACCGCGCACCGGCAAAAGGCGGCTGCTGTTTATCAATTTGAAATCATGCCCCGACCTCCGCTCGAACGCTCCCCGAATACTCCGTGGCCGCTCTGGCCGCTTCAATTGCGCACTGAGAGCGCGCACGAGGAAGGCGGCATGCGCGATTGGGCGGTTGCAACCGTGCGCTTCACCGGAGACGAAAACGGCGATGTGAAACAATTGCACGCCATCCGCGTCGGCTCGCCGCCCAAGTTCGAGGCAATTCCGGGCACGGAATTTACCCTCGATGTCGACCTCGTGTTAATCGCGATGGGGTTCCTCGGCCCGGTCAAGAACGGCATGATCGAAAAGCTGGGCGTGAAGCTCGATGCGCGGAGTAATGTTGAAACGGATGCGAACTACATGTCGTCCATCCCCGGCGTCTTTGCCGCCGGCGACATGCGCCGTGGCCAGTCGCTGGTCGTTTGGGCGATATCCGAAGGCCGCAAAGCCGCCCGCGGCGTCGACAAGTTTCTTATGGGAGAAACGCTCCTGCGGTAAAGGTCGTCGGTTGTCGTCAGTAAAACCCAGCCTGCACGCGTTTGCTGGCCAACTATTGAAAACTTATGACTGACGACTTTCACATGCACATGCATGTCCATGCTACAATAGATTCATGCGAACTACCGTCGAGCTTAAGCCTGAGCACCGGAGCCGCCTGCTGGCGATTGCGGCGAGGCGCGGCCAGAAGGGCTTTTCCACTGTTCTCAGCGATGCCGTCGAGTCGTATCTCGGTGAGGAGGCTCAGCGAGAACGGCGACGCCGAACGGCCCTGCAACTTCGAGGGACCCTCGGGCGGGAGGAGGCGGCTAAATTGCGGAAAACTGCTGCCGCCCTGCGCGCGAGTTGGCGATGATCGTCGCGGATACGAACGTACTCATTGACTATTTAGAGGGTCGCAGCCCCGGAGCGGAGGCGGTTTCGCTGGCCCTCCGCCAGGACCAGTTACAGACTACAACTCTTAGCTGCTTTGAATTACTGGTCGGTGTTCGCAGCAATCGGCAACTAGAAAAAGTGCTCGCCTTACTCGACAGTATCCCCATCTTATTGCTTGATTTCGATGCCGCGCGAAAAGCCGCTGAACTCCATCGGCAACTTGAACGCTCAGGCATTACGATCGGGATGGGCGATAGCCTGATCGCCGGAATCGTGCTGGCTCGAGGGGGGACACTTTTAACTCGGAACCGGCGACACTTCGAGCGTGTTCCTGGCTTGCCTCTTGCAGACGTTTAGCCTTAATTTCGAGCTGGAGCCGAGTTAGGCAAGTCCGTCGCCATGAACTTCGAGAAACCGAAATCTCCGTTCACGCCTGTAGCTCCGTCGATGAAGAACCCCATGCCAGGGTTGCCGCTCTTGAATCTATCGTCGGTGACTTGAATCATCTGGGTCCCGTTGATATAGACCGTAATTACGTTTCCAATGATGCTGGCCTTGACTACATCTCCGTCAGCAACTCCGTACTGCGAACCGCCAACCTGTTTTACATAGCTAAATTTACCCAGGCCTCCCTCCCACCGGGCGATGTTGCAGTAAGCTTGCGGAGTTTTCGCGCACCGGAACATGACTTCGTAACCCGTGGCATTGTGGGGGGCAAGGGAACTTCGCAGGCGCAGCTCCACTTCTTCCCAGACCTTGCCGTCCTTGTTCTGATTCACCGAGTGGACCGTGGCCTGAACCGTTTGGTCCGATCCCCAGGTTCCTGTTAGGGTTGCCGCGGAGTCGTCGTATTTTTGCGGTTCCGGTCGCGACCCGCCAATCTCGGTCCCAAAGGCAAAGCCCGGCTTGGTCCGGACGTCGGCCCAATCAAGAGCGTCCTTCCGGCCGTTTGACCATTTGCCATGTTCAGAGATGGGATTCTCCGCCCGGGGGAAGTCCGTGCTGTAAGGCCCGTGGAGTCCCGCGGGGGCGGGGCGCGCCGGCACCATGATTGCGCTACGGGTTGCGAGTGGCCAGAACCACAACCCGGCAGCGAGAGCGATTGCCGACGCTCCCATGATGAGCTTGCGTTTCGGACTGCTGAAATCCATTAGTGAGTGCTGGGGCATACGCCCTCCTTATTAATATCGGACCCTTGGTATGTCCGGAAGTGCGGGCCGTTACAGAGGTCCAGATTGCCAATGAATAATGATTCCTCGACGCTATTCAACACCGCCGGGAAGCAATCAACCCAGTGAGGGTATCACGCTCTGAAGTGCCGGATAAAGCAAACAGCGACTCACTTTCGGCCCCTTGCTATTCTCCAGCACGATATCTCCGTGAGAATCGCCTATAATCAATCCGCATTCGGCAGGCAGTTACGGCTGCTTCGTCCAAAGAACAATCCTTGTACTTCGGCCAATGCCGGAAGAATCGATCGTGAGGGCCGCGCTGGCCGCAGGGTGTGTGAACCCATGGATCTGAAATGTAAACGGCAAGGCGTTTTCCTCTGCGTGCTGCTTATCGCTGGATCCGTTCCCGCGTTTTCCCACGAACGCGACTATCGCTTCAATGGCAAAATCTCGCGCGAAGTGCTGGAGAACTATCTTTCCCGCTCGATCACGATGGCGGAACTCTCGCGGTCGCCGGGAAACCTGGACGATGACCTCCGCATGTTGAGCAATATTGGCGCGAAATATGTGGGAAGGTCGATCTACCTTTGGGGTGGCGAGGCAAGGATTAACGATCCGGTGTTCCTCGCCCAGGGCCGCAGCTTGGTAGAGCGCATTCACCGGAACGATCCGGACGTCGTGTTGCAGGCGGCCGTTTTCGAGATCGTGACGGAGGAAGTTGGCAAAATCCGCGTTCCTGAATGGGTATTCCACGAGTTTGCGCAGGCGCCGGAAACCCGGAACTTCAACTACGCGAAGATGCTGTTTCCCGACAAACACCTTGTCGATCATTGGAGCCGCGGATCGTCCGTGCCCGATATCTGCCAGCTTGAAACGAAGATGTGGTTTTTCTTCCTGGCCGCGTCCTACATCGACGCCGGATTCGAGGCCATTCATTTCGGACAACTCGAACTGGTCGGCAGGAAAGATCCGGACTTCCGGAATTGGGCGGACCTTCTCGAACACGTGCGTCGCTATGCGGCGACGAGAGCCCGCAGGCACTGGGTAATCTGCGACGCCCACGTGCCTAGCGGAGGGCCGGTACTAGACGGCAGGCTCCTACTCGATTTTCACGCGTTCCCTTTGCGTCCGAAAGAGGTAGCGGACTCACCGCAGAAGGCGATCCTGGCGGTCGGATATCTCGATGCATTTTACGGCCGGAGCCGCGGCGGCATTTCACCCAGCGGCTGGAAATGTGAACACCTCCCTTACCTGGTGGAGTTTGATAATTTCGACGGCACCGACACACCCGGGCAGGCCTCCCAGGCGCAGCGCGGTTCCATTTTTGTCTGGGGATACGACGAGATCACGTGGTTCGCGCAGCAGTCCGAGTTCTATCGGAACGAGTGGCTGCGCTACGCCTGGACCTGGATTAAGGAAGACGACCCCAATGGTTTTCTGGAGATGCCCGGAGGTCGCATCCTTACGAACGGCCCCGCGGACCCAAGTAAGGTTGGTGGAAAGGTGGGGTGGTACTTCGCCAATACCAAAAGCCCAGCGTGCCCGCAGGGGTTCAGCCAAGAAGAAACGATCAAGGCAATTTGGCGAGCGAATTAACGAGTGGGGCGCATCGCCAATCACGCGCGCGCGCCCTTGTCCCACATGACCCTACAACGTGTGAGCTGCCTCCGGTCGCACCGTTGCTTAAGCGACTATGAAGACAACGTATTCCTCACGCGCGAGCGCTTCCGGCTGCTTCCTGAAACGCAGAGACAGTTGTGATAACATCTTTTCGAGGGAAATTATGCCAGCCACCAAAATCAAGGCCGTCCGCATACCCGGCGCTGCCGATGAAAACGAGTACCGTGGCACACGAACTCGCACAGGAAACGGTTTTCGCTTTGATCGCGCACTTTTCAAAAGCCACCCCGAATTTGCCGGGGACGTCAAGGCGCATGTGATTGCCCCCGGGCGGATGCTGGTATCCGTCGCCGAACCGGCCGCCCAAAGGCCCGATCCCGTGATGCAGTCGTTTCTTGCCTTCCTCGCGAATGATATTGCCAAGGCGCCCGAAGGAATCAAGCCCATGAGCCGCGAGCTGGCGGGGCGCATTGACCGCTTGGTTGAAGAAGTTTCCGGCTCTTGCCATGAGTCGCTCGGAGAGGAAAGTCTGCTCTGATGGACGCTCACGGCTGGACGCTCTACCTGCATCCGCTCTTTCAGCAGCAATTGGAGAAATTGACCGCCCAAGTCGAAACTCTGCAAGCGAAAGATCCGCAGCGCTACAAAGAGCAGTCACCCACCAAACTTCTTGCCACAATTAACCGATGTATTCGCGAGATCATTCCTCGTGATCCCAATGCGCCGGAATTCCGTCAGGGCAATACGCTGGGCGCGGACAATCGGCAATGGTTCCGGGCGAAATTCCACGAGCGCTATCGCCTTTTCTTTCGATTTTCCAGCAAAGAGAAAGTGATCGTCTATGCCTGGGTAAACGACGAAGGTACGCTGCGAAAAGCCGGATCAAGATCCGATCCCTATGCTGTCTTCCGTGCGTTGTTGAAGTCCGGAAATCCGCCCGGCACAATGGCTGAGTTGCTGGCCGTTTCCGCCAGACTCGAAGCTGCACTTCCCTCGCGCCAGCAAGCTCTAGCCAAACCTGCTAAGAATCGCACTCGCTGAGAGAAAATTGAAACTCCGCCGGTTGGATAGATTACAAAAACTGTCGCCTTTTAACTATCAAGGAGTTGGTAATGGCATTTGACCTGATAAGACGGATTTCTTCAACCCTCCTGACCTTCATTGCCATGGTTTGGCTGGCGGGCGGGGCGAATGCACAGAACATCGTGGTGGACGCCGCGCCCTCACACGCGGTGAATGAGTTCAGCCCCTTCCGCTCCCTCGGCGCGGGGGTCGACCGTTTGGGGAGGGGGAGTACGGACCATCTGCTGACCGACCCAATCCTCAAGGAGGTCCTGAGTGCCGGGTGGCAAGCCGTGACCTACCGCCAGAACACCGAGTTGCACGTCGAGGCGTGGCACTGGAATCCTAACGGCGTCTGGAGCAGCCCGCAAAAGCAGGAGGGATATTTTACCGGCAGCGCCGAGCCCACCGGCGAGATGATCCGCCATTCCTGGGCTTACCCCCTCCCGCATCGCGGGTTTAGCCGAGGCGATGGCAATGATTGGTCGCGGCTCACTGACGGTGATCTCAATAGCTATTGGAAGAGCAATCCGTACCTGTCCAAGCCTTCCACCGGTGAGGACGACGCTCTGCACCCACAATGGGTCATGATCGATCTGGGCAGGAAATTGGACGTGAATGCCATCCGCATTGCCTGGGCTGACCCCTATGCCACGCAATACGCAGTGCAATTTTGGACGGGTGAAAAGGAACCCTTCTATAAGGGTACAACCCGGGGTACTTGGCAGACCTTCCCTCGGGGGACTGTCGATGACGGCAGGGGTGGCACGCCAACACTTAAGTTGGTGACGTGGACGGTCCCCGTGCGGTATCTCCGCATCTGGATGACCGAATCTTCCAACACCTGCGACACTCACGGCTCCGCGGACCCGCGCAATTGCGTGGGATATGCCATCAAGGAGTTATACGTTGGAACCCTGTCCCCCGACGGCCAGTTCACCGACCTTGTTGAGCACTTGCCCAGCCGCCAGCAGACCGTCACCTGGCCGTCGTCCGTTGACCCGTGGCACGCCGCGGCCGACTTGGATGAATCGAAGGGAGATCAGGTCGGATTCGACTTCTTCTTCCACAGCGGCGTGACGCGCGGTCTTCCGGCGTTTGTTCCCATCGCGATGCTTTATTCCACTCCCGAAGATGCGGCGGCCGAAATCGCCTATCTCTATAAACGTCAATACCCCATCGCCTATATCGAAATGGGAGAAGAGGCCGACGGGCAGCACATGCTGCCGGAGGATTATGGCGCGCTGTATCTGCAATTCGCCACGGCGATTCACAAGCTCGTTCCGAGCGCGAAGCTGGGTGGGCCGGCTTTCGAGGGAACGCTCGACGACGTCGAGGTCTGGCCGGACTCCCAGGGCCGCGTCTCCTGGCTGGGCCGGTTTCTCGATTACCTGAAGAAGCACGGCCGGATGAACGATTTCACCTTCTTCTCCTTTGAGCACTATCCGTTTGAGGCTTGCGACAACCCTTGGAGCGACCTTTATCGGGAGCCGTCCATCGTCAGCCACATCATTCAAGTTTGGAAGGATGATGGCCTGCCGGCAAACACACCCTTCTTCATGACCGAAGGCAACATGTCGGCGCGCTCAGGCGAGAGGTTCGTCGATATCATGGGCGGCCTCTGGCTAGCGGATTATGTCGGATCGATGATGAGCGCGGGGGCCAACGGCACCTTCTTCTTCCATGATATGCCCGAACCGCTTGGACGTGGTTGCGGCGGGGGCGCGTTCGGCTTTTTGAATATGGATCATGATTACCAAATCCACGGATACTTTTCCCAGTATTTTGCCGCCCAGATGATCACCAAGGAATGGGTGCAGCCTGTCGACTCGACGCATCGGCTTTTTAGGGTTTCGAGCGACGTACAGGACCCGGCGGGAAATCTGCTGGTCACAGCCTATGCGGTCAAGCGGCCCGATGGGCAATGGTCAGTCATGCTCATCAACAAGGACCAATACAACGACCACGCGGTAAAGGTTGTTTTCTCCGACCCCGAAGCAAAGCATGATCTATACTTTACCGGCACCGTGGACCGCATCGTTTTCGGGTCTGCCGAATATCACTGGCACCCGAATGGGCTAAAAGGATTTGCGGACCCTGACGGCCCCCCTTCCAAATCGACCACCACAGGCGGCAGCGACGCGCTTTACCAGCTTCCCAGGGCGTCCATCATCGTGCTGCGCGGCAAGATCGGGGATTGATCTGCCGAGGTGCTGGCTCAAACGCTGGTCTTTAGGCCTGCGGAGGCCGCTGGTTCTGAGGTCGGAAAGGATGTACCCGTCATTACTCAGGATGATATTTCCGTTCCGTCGCGTGGCGTAAACTTGCAGGTGATCGTTGTGACGGTCGAGGAACGGCGTGGTCAGCTCGCAGGCGTCGCCCACCTCTCCCAACGAAAGTCCTTGGTGAAGCCAGTCGACGTAGGAATCTATCAGCTTTTGACATTTGGCCCGGTTCACGTGATGACTCCCTGAACTGGAGGAGGCGACTCAATTTTACAGAACGCGCAGAAGTCGTGAAATGTCTTCCGAGGGTCACTAGGCAACGTGAATAACCTGACATCCACTGGGTACGTCCACCTATCATCATAACCCTCTTTGAACAGGTGGAGCTGGGTTCCCGGAAGCCGGACGCCATCAGGATTTGTGGGGGGGGCCGTCGACGTCAAGTCTGACCAGAATTATGACCGCTCGCACCCGATTCTGAAACTTCAATTTCGAAAGGCGCAGCGTTCGTCGACACGTCAAGCAGGAATCTCTCGCTGTCACTGGGATCGGAAAGTTCGTACGTGTTGTCTGCACCAGGCGGAACCGTGATCATTCCCAGCGGCCGGATGAAGTGCTTCACGATCAGCATCAATTGCTCTGCTTCGGCCTGGGTTAGCATCCCTTGCCAGATTGTACCTCGAAAGCGTCGCACCGAGGACATGCTCGACAATGTAGGCGGCTATAGGGTTTAGCTCCACCGCGCGGGTGCGCACCGGATCTGGGAACGAAAAGAGTACCTGAGCCCCTTCCTCCCCTTACCCCCTTCCTCTTCCCCAAACCATTTACCGTTTCCTGCATTTTCCTCTTGACGCGCTAGTCTCCAAAGGGTAAGACATTGCCGACTAAGGAGAGTCTCCGAAAAATGCGGTGTCTCCGGCGTTTCTCCGTTTTGGCCCGTGTTTGTCCAATCATCAAGCCTCGACAGCGCAATGGCGGCACGGCATCGCGTTGGGTTGCTTGTTCGACCCTTAGTCGTTGGTCATTTCCTCTTTCTAACTGGGAGACCTATGGCAGATTTCCGGATTCCACAACCTAGCGGCGGCTTCATAGAAATTTTCCTAAGGTTGAGCGCTTCAACGGGTATGTGGTATGCAACCCGGACGAATTTGTAGATCTGTTGATGTGGCACTACGACGAGGAGGGGGAGCGTAGTGGAAATACTCCAGCTGAACCAATTCCGCCCGAACTCGTCCGACCAGACGTCACGATTTTCCTTGGGCGTTTGCAGCCGGCCACTCGGATTGATTTCGAACTTGTCCTTGGTGATCTCGACGGGCTTTTGCCTCTGAACCAGTTTGTCCAGGGCACGGATGCTTACCCCACTGCTTCCAAGCCTCAGGGGAGATTTCAATTCAAGCCAGGATGCTCGATGAAGCTGTCAGCGACCAAGGCGTCGTTGGCGCAGCGTAAACTGGACGTCAAACTTCGTCACAACGATCTCCAACTCGCGCTGCACGATTACCTCGCTTCTCTGTACGGGGCAGGTGAAGTGGGAACCGAACGTCCAAGTGGAACCGGATATAAGATCGATTTGGTGGTCCGTCAGAGGAAAGAATACTGGTTCTATGAAATCAAAATTGCCACGTCGGCCCGGGCCTGTATACGCGAAGGTCTTGCGCAGCTTTTGGATTATTCGTTTTGGCCGGGAGGGCAAGAAGCCAAGCGTCTGGTCATAGTGGGTGAAGCCGCCCTTGATAAGGAATCACGGGCTTTCTTGGCTCTACTTAATGAGCGGTTTTCATTTCCGCTTGCCTATCAACAATTCGATTTTAAGACCGGCAAGTTATTAGGCTCCGGGGGATGAAACGGTATCGTCCCGGGGCTTGACATTATAGTAAATTTCCTATATATTGTTGAGGTGGGGTTTTGGACAGGCTAAAACCACCGGTCCTACGGCCTCTTGTCTGGCTGGGAGACTCCCTGAGAAACGTGCGGGGTTTTCCGGATAGCGCACAGAAACTCCTGGGGGACGAGATCCAGCTCATGCAGTTTGGCGGTATGCCGAAGGACGCCAAACCCTTCAAGGGTGTCGGCAGCGGCGTTATTGAAATTGCCCTGCGATATTCCTCTGATGCCTACCGTGTCGTGCTGGCGGTGCAGATCGGGAGTCGCATTTATGTTCTGCATGCCGTTCAGAAGAAGTCGAAGAAGGGCATCGAAACGCCGAAGCGGGACATTGACCTCATCAGGAAGCGTTATACCGAAGCACAGGAGTTGGCAAATGAGTACAAAAAGACTTAGACCCATTGAGTTCGAAGTGGGTTCCGGGAACGTGTTCAAGGATTTGGGCCTCAAAGAGGCCGACCAGCTTCTGGCGCGAGCGCAGATCGGGTTCCATGTGTACAAAATCCTTGAAGCCAAGCAGTTGAAACAGCGCGAAATCGCGGATGTATTGGGCATTGCCCAGCCCGATGTATCGCACCTGATGAACGGGCACTTCAGCCGCTTCACCACTGACAAGCTGCTTGAGTTTCTGAAACGGCTTGACCGCAAAGTGACGATCGAGGTCAGCCAACATCACAAGGGCGAACCCTACCAGCAGGTTACTTTTGCTCCGTAGAAGCAATAAGGGGACTCGTGGGGGACTTGGAAATAAGTGGCCCCGGGGGGTGGGCAGGCGTGCGGAGCTGTTGGATCATCCTGCATGGAGAGGATTTCCCCCGCCTGACCAGTTGCTACGTATTGTGAGTGAGAGCAACATGGAAAATGTAAAGCCGTTTGCCGTGGTCGCGCTTTTGGCAGATAAGCCGGACCGCGGCTTACGGCGTGGCCAAGTGGGAACGGTGGTGGAGCGGCTAGCGCCCAGCGTATTCGAGGTGGAATTCTGCGACAATGAAGGACGTACGAACGCCACGCTCGCCTTCCGCTCTGACCAACTCATGGTTCTCCATCATGACGCGGTCGAGGTGGCCTGAAGGCCTAGCGAACGATACCCCCCCGCCCATCACTCGCCCCTGCCCAGCCCGGCCCCCCGCGAGAATTTGCTAGAGAGCCACCGACGACGACAAGGTCGGCGTCTCATCCCATGTTCGCCCTTCGAGCTCTCGCCCTCCTCTCTTCTTTCTCGTTCCTCCCCACTGTTTGAAGAAAAACGGCACGCGGGCGTCGAGGCACTGGTCGCGAATTTCCAAGACCCAGGCCGGGTCGATGGGGCGGGCGCCGGGGCCGGATTCGCCGCCTACAATCACCCAATCGATCCCTCCCAGATCCAGGCCGGGCAGCGAGCCCAGCAGCGGCTCCAGGGATAGGAACTTCACTATGGCGCCGGTTTGGCGAAGGTCGTCGATTCGGGAGGTGTACTTAAGATTCTCCACGCTGACGCCCATCCAGATGTGCGGCGGCCACGGAAGCAAAGGTGAGAGTTCGAGCAGTCGGTCTGACCGTTTGGTGAGAACCTGGAATTTGTCCCAGTCGGCGCGGCGCATCACATCGAAGGTCTTGACGATGAATTCCACGGGCACGTCTTTGTGGAACAGGTCGCTCATGGAATTCACGAAGATGGTCTGGGGCTTCTTCCATTTCAGAGGCAGCTCCAGCGCGCTTTCGTGCAGGGACAAATCAAAGCCGTTCGCATAGTTCGGCTGGCCCATGGCTTTGAGCCGCAGGGCCATCCGCTCGGCGTAGCAATGCTTGCACCCCGGGCTGATCTTGGTGCAGCCCGTGAGCGGGTTCCATGTGGATTCGGTCCACTCAATTGCCGAGTTCGAAGCCATAATCTACGATGCTTGGTTCAGCATGTCCCGCCCCAATACTCACAGCGATTATCGGCGAATATAAAGCGAAAAGCAAACATTTGAGTGGCTCCGTGCTGGCGGACGGCGGGCCGTTCCAATGCCGTTAATGTTTGTCATTTGGGCAAATATTTTGGCACGCGGCGTAGGGCCGAGCGCTGCTCGGCCCTACAGATTCAGTTGCGGTTCCCCCACACTGCGCAATACGGATAACGTCGCCACGTTCCGTGCGCTCGCCGCCGGCCCAGCGACATTTTGTAGCCTCCTTTTCTTATTTATTTTTCTTGACAAACGTGTCGATGTAGTATACGATGGTGGGCCTTGAGATGGAGGTGGATGAGTGTCGCTCCGCAAATCTCCCTGCCTGACCACTGCTCTGCTCGCCGCCAATCGGCGCAACGCGAAGAAGTTCGCCGGCCCGCGGACGGCGCGGGGCAAGGCCTGGTCGCGGCTGAACCACCTGCGCAATGGGTGGCGTTCGCCGGAATATCTCCGCCTGGTCACCGCCCTGGTCAATGCGCCTCCCGGCCGGGTGGAGGCGACGGCACAGGCTTTCCTCTCGTCCAAAATGGCAATTCATCCTTTGTTCGCAGAGTTTACTGAAATCGCTGCCCAGACAGAGATAAAGAAAGGCAACCAAAGAAGATGGAGACGAGCAGGAAGGGATGACCGAGAAAAAAGAATTCTTTTTTATACGTTCGAAGCCGGAATGTCTATGAAAACAAACAACCGCATGACCATTTGCCCGAGAAAAAAGCGACATCTTTACACAACTTTCGGACATTTAACACAAACAAACCGGTATTTTGCAGAGTTTTGCAGAAGGCGCCAGCTTTTTTGTCCCTTTTTGAGCGATACGGAATGAATTCAGCGCCGGAAGAGAATGCTTGACTCAGGGCTACAGTCCGAGGAGAATTCGGTGCGGTCGGTTAGATTAGACACCATCGTGATATGACAAAGAACTCTTTCCGTCCTATCCTTCTTGAATCAAGCCGCCAGAGGACCCTCATGATCAGCCGCATCGGACTAATGCTTGTATCGTGCATCGCCTTGACTCCGTTCTTCCCAGGTTCCGGGGTCTCATCCTCCGCTCAGGGAGCGCCCATGGTTAAGAAAGAGGTTTTTGGAACCACGCCCGACGGGAAAGCCGTCGAGCTTTATACCCTGACCAATTCTCACGGCATTGAAGTGCGCGTGATGAATTATGGGGGGATTGTCGTCTCGGTGAAAACGCCCGATAAGAGCGGGCACTTCACGGATATCACTCTGGGATTCGATACTTTCGCCGGCTACCTTGCCAATAGTCCCTATTTCGGAGCTCTCGTGGGGCGATACGGAAATCGCATCGCCAACGGCAAGTTCACGCTGGACGGCAAAGAATACCATCTGGCGAAAAACAATGGTCCGAACGCGTTACACGGGGGCCTGAAAGGGTTCGACAAGGTTGTTTGGCAGGCGGAATCGTTCCAAAAGGGCACTGATGCCGGGGTGATCCTCAAATATACCAGTGCCGACGGCGAGGAGGGATATCCCGGGAACCTGCACACAACCGTCACCTACACGCTCGACGATAAAGATGCATTCACAATCGATTATCACGCCACAACCGACAAGGACACTCCCATCAACCTCACCAACCACACCTACTTCAACCTGGCCGGCGAGGGGAGCGGAAGCATTCTGGGCGAGGAACTGATGCTCAACGCCGATCACTTTACCCCGGTTGACTCGACGCTGATTCCCACGGGGAAAATCGCCAGCGTGAAAGGCACGCCCTTCGATTTCTTGAAGCCTACTGTTGTAGGCTCTAGAATCAACGATAAAGACGAGCAAATGGTTCTGGGCGGTGGGTACGACCACAACTTCGTGATCAACCACCACGGCCCAGGCTTGGCGCTCGCCGCCCGCGTTTACGATCCTGCCAGCGGGCGAGTGCTCGAGGTTGATACCACACAGCCGGGAGTGCAGTTCTATACGGCCAATTTCCTCGATGGCATGCACGGCAAGCACGGCCACGTCTACAACAAGCGCGATGCCCTATGTCTTGAGACCCAGCACTATCCCGATTCGCCCAATCAGCCGAGCTTTCCATCCGCGATCCTGAAACCCGGTCAGACGTACCACGAGGTCACAGTTTGGAAGTTCTCGACGCGGTAGCATACGCCGCCGTATTCACCGCGGAGAGGCTGAGCTGCGTGAGAGGGTTCAGGATTCACGTGCCGCGGTTTTCAGCCCCCCGGAAACGTAACGTCGTTCATCGCTGCGCCTCGGCGCCTTTGCGGGGGGAAGCGTTTGCATCACGTTTAGGAGGCGCGGCAAGGTATTGCACGATGAGGGAGATTCGCCGGTTGGAGGGGTCGTCCGGGGCGTTGGGTGTGCGAAGTTTCTGGTCGGCGTAACCTCTCACCTCCGTCACTTGGTCCGGGCGCAAACCACTTTCCTGCATCAGCCGTCGAGCGTTGTTGGCCCGGTCGACAGAAAGCTCCCAGTTCCCATAGTCGCCTCCATTCCGAAGCAAGGGCATGGAGTCGGTATGTCCCTCGATCGAGATCCTGTTCGGAACGGCGCCTAACTCCTTCGCCAGAGCAATGAGGGTTTCCTTGCCGCTGTCGTTGAGCTCAGGGCTGCCGCTATCGAAGAACGTACCCTTGGCCGATTCCAGAAGCTCGATGCGCAACCCTTCGGAAGTCACGGTCATCTCAATCTGGCTTTTCAGCTTATTCAGATCTTCGATCTTGTGGATGGCCCCCTGGAGATCCTCTTTCAATTTCGACATGTTGTCCTTGGACAGAGTCATTGAATCGCCGGGGCCCGATCCGGCGCTTTGGCCCGGCCCCTTCCCATTGCCGCCGGTCAGCTTGGTTGTCCCGGCGGGATCCTTGAAGTAGCCCGCCACCGCTTGCTGAACTTGTTTGCTGCTGTTCATCAGCCAGAGGACGATAAACAGAGACATCATCGCCGTCACAAAATCCGCGTAGGCCACCTTCCAGGCGCCTCCGTGGTGTCCGTCGTGACCACCTTTCTTCTTGATGACGATGATGGGTCGAGCTGCCGCCATGTTGGTGCCACCTTAGATTGAGGACCCAGGAGACGGGAGCCAGCAGCACGATTGGTGATTTGCGATTGGTGATTGATAGTCGCGAGTTTCAGCCGGAGCGTCATGGGCAGTATCCGAACTCCTCGAGCCCAGCCATCAATTAGCCTTCGCAGGGTCCACACCGCAATTGACGCCGGCGCCCGGTCTTTCAATCACCAATCGCGAATCACCAATCCACGGACTTCCGTCTCCTGCCTGCCATTTACGCTGCGGCCGCTTGCGGTGCGGCCGCTTCATCTTTGTTGCGGCAATAGGCCTCAAGCTCCTGGAAGGTGGGGCGAACGTGGCTGGGGATCGCGCGCCGCGCCACCTCCACCGCCATAATCGGCGCGGTTCCCTTGATGAACGAAGCCATCGCCACGCGCAGCACGTAGAGATAGGCATGCTCATCATCCGCGGATTTGGCCATGTTGGCAGCGAGAGGTCCCACCAGACCGTAGCAGAGCAGGATGCCCAAAAACGTGCCCACCAGGGCTGCCGCAACCTTATGCCCAATCTCTTCCGGGGGGCCGCCCAAGGCGCCCATGGTGATCACCACACCGAGCACTGCGGCCACAATGCCGAGGCCGGGAAGTGAGTCCGCCATGGTGCTGAGCGCTGACACGGGCTGGGTGGAGTCATGGTGATGGACGTCCATATCCAGTTCCACCATCTGGTCCAGTTCAAATGCCTCCACGGCGTTACTCGCCACCATCCGCATGGTGTCACAGACAAAGCACAAAACGTGGTGGTCCTTAAGGAACTCAGGATACTTGGAGAAGATCGTGCTTTTCTCCGGATCATCCGTGTCGCTCTCCAGCGCCACCAGCCCATCCCGGCGCGCCCGGCCAAAGAGCTCGTACATCATCTTCAGGGAGTTGAGGTACATATTCTTGCTGAATCTCGACCCGTTGATGATCCCCGGCAGGCCCGCGGCGATATTCTTAAGGATGTGGAGCGGGTTGGAAATCAAGAGTGTTCCCATGCCAGCTCCTGCGATGATCAGCAGTTCTGCGGGCTGCAAGAGAACCTTGATATTCCCGTGCTCCATCAAGTAGCCGCCTAGCACGGCTCCGAACACCACCACGATTCCGATGATCGCGAACACCTGAGTCACCTTTCCTTACTTACGCGGTCTCTGACGCAGAAAGCACGGCGGCGCAATTGCCGCCTTTGGCTACTGCTTGTTGAAGCGCTCTTCCTGTCCGGTCCAAGAGCGGGACAAGATCCTCCGCGGCTGCCCACGCCGTTCCGCCCACAGAAACGGTGACCGATAATTGATCGCCCCACCAAACGATCTCGGAGGATTGGGCGAGCCGCCTCAGCCGCCCGGCCATGGTCAATAAGTCGGGCTCGCAGCAATTCGCGACGAGGGCCAGGAACTGGTCATCCGCCCAACGGCCCAAAAAGTCCACGGGGTCCAAGCCGTTACGCAGCGTGCGCGCGACGACATTCAAGATTGCCTCAGCGGCGTTCGGGCCGTGAGTTGCCCTCAAGTTCTCCATCTGGTCCAACTGAATGCAGAGCAGGCCAAAAGGGATGAGGTGCTCGGACGCGAACTTGAGGCGCTCTATGAGGTGTGCTTCTGTATAAGGGAAGTCAGGGAGCTGCGTGACCGGGTCCAGCCCGTGGCCGACGGCCAAATCGGACTCCGGGCGGGGGCGTGAGGAAACAATGGGCCTCGCGACAAAGCTTTCCACCGCGCCAACCACATGACCGTGCGCGTCCCGGATGGGTAATGCCCGCAGGCTGACGGGGACAGCGTAGCCTGACTTGTGGTGCAGATAGACGCGCGACTCTCTGGGCTTCCCATCCCGCATGGCGGCAAGCAGGGGGCAGGAATTCTCGCAAAGTGCCGCCCTGTTCTGCTGAAACTTGATCAAGAGGATCTCGCCGCAAAAGTGACCAAGGACGTCCTGCCGCAAATAGCCGGTAATCTGTTCCGCTCCGTCGTTCCAGAAGCTTATTTTCCGCTCCCGGTCCACGATGCACACAGCTGTCTGCAAACTATCCAGCGCGGCGCGGAACAGTTCTGCGCTTTGAAGGTCCAGCATCTCCAAACCTCTTAGCTTCCTTATCGGCGGAAGTCGGCTTTGTCTTGAGGTTGTCTGAACCCGAGCAGAATTCTGATTTCGATTGTACGTCCCCCCTTCCGCCCTCGGCGAAAATCCAGGGTGCGGCGAAACGGGCCGATTGCACAAAGTTGTGATATGGTATGCCCATTATGAATACTAAAAATGTCTTCTCACGTCGTTCTTTTCTTGGTGTTATGGCGGCAACGCCGCTCGCGGCGGCCGCGCTTCCTTTTAAACATATTCCGGTAGGCCTGGAACTCTACTCGGTTCGCGACGAGTTAGATAAGGACCTGATGGGAACCGTTCGGGGTGTGGCGAAGATCGGCTACCAGTGCGTGGAGTTTTACTCGCCTTACTACGGCTGGACCATCGACTACGCCCAGAAGGTTCGCGCCGAATTGGATGGGCTCGGCATCCATTGCTACTCGACTCACAACGATTTGACCTCCTTTACTCCCGCTGGAGTGGGCAAAGCCATTGAACTGAACAAAGCCCTGGGAACTCGCTACATCGTGCTGGCTCATCCTGGCGATGTGAAGGGGCTCGACGGCTACAAGCACGTGGCGGAAGTCGTGAACAAGGCCAACGAAACGATGAAGGCCGAGGGCCTGCACGCGGGCTATCACAATCACGACGCCGAATGGAGGCCCATCGACGGGCAGAAACCCATCGAGGTGCTGAGGGCGGCATTCGACAAAAGCATCATGCTGCAACTGGATGTGGGAACCTGTGTGGCCGCCGGCGGCGATCCTGTAGCGTGGATCAATGAAAACCCCGGCCGCATCCGCTCCATGCACGTCAAGGATTGGTCGCCGCAGAAACAATACAAGGTGCTCACCGGCGAAGGAGTCGCCCCGTGGACCAAACTGTTCGCTGCGGCTGAAAAGGTGGGCGGAATCGAGTACTACCTGATTGAACAGGAAGGCAGTGATTACCCGGAGATGGAGACCGCTCAGCGCTGCCTGGCGGCGTTTCATAAGTTGCACGGTTGAGGACCGATTTCTTGGGGCAACTGCGGGAGCACGGCGTGGCCCTGTGCCAGGGGGCCTTACCGCTTGACTCGTTAGCCTTAGTGCGCAACGCAGCCGCCGCTTGCTTTGCGGCAATCGAGACCGGGCAGCCGCTCCCTGGCCATTACCGGTATAACCGCTTTTCCCATTCCGTCCTCCTGCCCGCGCTGCTAGATTTTGGCTGCGACAGTTCGCTGCAACTCCTCGCCCCGCTGGTAGAGTCTGGTCTGGACCCGTCACTTTCCGAGGTCGTGGGATATGACCTCGCCCCCAGCATGGAAGAATCGTGGGTGAGAAAGAAGTACGCGCCACGGCGGGCTCCGAAAGCTCACCATCCCCAGGACTGGCACCAGGATGGAGCCTTGGGTGTCCGCTTCCCGACGGAGCCCGGGGTCTCTCCCCCCATGACCCGTCTCGTAACTTGCTGGCTTCCGTTGAACCCGTGCGGGACAGATTCTCCGGGCCTCGAGTTCATCAGGCGCCGGCAGGAAGCGCTGCTGCATTTTACGGAGCTCAACGACGCCAACCTGCGCGGGCGTTTTGCGCGGGGCGAGTTCTGGGCGCCCAATTTGGATTTCGGCGACGTCTTAGTTTTCCTGAACGGCACTCTTCATCGGACGCACCTACATCCGGCGATGGAACAGGATCGCATGAGCATTGAGTATCGGCTGTTCCCGACGGCTTAAAGCTTTTGGGCGCCCGGGAGCAGTGCTGTTCGCGAAAAATCGGGGAAATCAGGCTTGGTTAGCGCTAAAATGGCCCGCGTCCGGAATCCCTTTGATTTGGAGGAGAACTTGAAACCCCATGCGAGTTCGCAGTTCACACTAATTTCTCGAACCATCTTTATCCGAACACTCTTGATATCTTGCGCACTGCTTCTCAGCGCTCTCCATGTGTCAGCGCAAACGGACCTAACCGGCTATTGGGTGCTGCGTGTGCCCACCGGCGACGGCACCTTCCGGGAGTCGTTCCTCGATCTCAAACAATCCGGCGAGAAGATCACCGGCAGGATCTTGCGGAACGGCCGCGAGACGCCGATCACAGACGGAGGTTTCACCAATGGCAAACTGCACTTGGTGGTTACCACCCATTTTCAAAGCACCGAGCGCACGATGACCTACGATGGCACGATGGACGGCGACAAGATTAACGTCAGCGTGCTGTTTCCGGGGCGCGACGCGATTGTCGGTGTCGCGGAGCGTACCACGGCGGAAGCCGCGCTTCCTCCCAAGCGCCTGCCCCTGCCGGCCCTGCACGATGTTCCCGACAACGGCTTGGCACGCACGCCCCCGATGGGTTGGAACAGTTGGAATAAGTTCGCCGGCAAGGTGACGGACGCCGATGTCCGTGGCATGGCCGACGCCATGGCGACCTCGGGCATGAAGGATGCCGGCTACATGTACATCAACATTGACGACACCTGGGAGGCCGGCCGCGACGCGCAGGGGAATATCACCACCAACAAGAAATTCCCCGACATGAAGGCGCTGGCCGATTACGTTCACTCCAAGGGATTGAAGATTGGGCTTTACTCGGGACCCGGCCCCAAGACCTGCGCCGGCTACGAAGGCAGCTACGGACACGAACAGCAGGACGCGAACACTTACGCCGCCTGGGGATTCGATTATCTCAAATACGATTGGTGCAGCGCCGGCGAGATCTACAAGCCCCAGGACATGCAGGCGGTCTATCAGAAGATGGGTGACGCGCTGCAAAAGACCGGGCGGCCCATCGTCTTCAGCCTCTGCCAATACGGATTGGACGATGTTTGGAAGTGGGGCCCGAAGGTCGGCGGAAACTCTTGGCGGACGACTGGCGACATCAGCGATCAATGGAAGAGTATGGATGAAATCGGCTTCAAGCAATTCGCGATCGCTTCCTACATCGGGCCCGGTCGCTGGAACGATCCCGACATGCTGGAAATCGGCAACGGCGGGATGACTGCGGACGAATACCGCACCCACATGAGCCTGTGGTCGCTGCTGGCCGCGCCCCTGCTGGCGGGAAACGATCTGCGCACGATGAGCGATGAGACCAAGTCAATCTTGATGAACAAGGAAGTTATCGCCATCGACCAGGACCCCGAGGCCCACCCCGTGAAGAAAATCTCCGAGCAAGGCGCGCTAGTCGTCGCAGTGCGTCCACTTAAGGGTAAGACCTGGGCCGTGGGTCTTTTCAATCGAGGAGACGCGCCGGCAAAGATGAGCGTCGCTTGGTCGGACCTGGGGCTTCACGGCAAGCTAAATGTTCGCGACCTCTGGGCACACAAGGATGTGGGCAAGGTCGCGGATCAGTTCTCCGCCGACGTGCCCTCGCACGGGGTTGTGCTGACTACGGTAAAGCGGTGAAGACGGGATACGGGGAACGGGATACGGGACACGGGGCCGTTCTAACCTTTGAACCGTGGAGGAGTTGGTGAAGCGATTCAGAACATCGAAAGCAGGCGTGGCCTTCCTGTTCGACCTTGACGGCACGCTGATCGACAGCGTTTACGAGCACGTGCTGGCATGGCGGGAAGCTCTGGAGGAAGCGGGCATTGAGCTATCTGTCTGGCGCATCCATCGCCGGATCGGAATGAGTGGGGGACTTTTCATGCACGCGCTGTTCCGCGAGACTGGGCACCAGGTTGCTCGCGAAGAGGCGGCGCGATTGCTGCGGTTGCACAAGGAAGCGTACCTTCGCCAGGCGAAGCAGGTGCGTCCGCTTCCCGGCGCGCGGGAATTGTTGGCTTATCTTTCCGAGATGGGAGTTCCCTGGGCCATCGCCACCAGCGGCCGGCTGGAAACGGCACAGGGCGGACTCGATTCGCTGGGATTAAAGCGAAGCGATCCCGTCATCACCCGCGATCAGGTTTCACACGCCAAGCCCGATCCCGATCTTTTCCTGGCCGCCGCCGAGCGCCTGGGCGTGCCGATAACCAATGCCGTCGTCGTAGGGGACAGTGTGTGGGATCTGCTTGCGGCGCGACGCTGCCGGGCTTTGGGAGTGGGCTTGCTCTCGGGGGGTTATGGTCAGGACGAACTGGAGCTCGCGGGAGCTTACCGGGTTTATCAAGACCCCGCGGACCTCTTGCGGCATCTCGACGAAGTTGGCGTGCGATCGCATGAATAGCCACGCGCCGCGATGCGTAGTGCGGTTGAATGGGTCAGGGAAAGGCCGCGGACCTACACAACAGGTCTGCGCTACGGTTTGGGCGAGATTGGCTCAGAGATGGACATGGGGGCCTTTGCGCCGGAGGCGCGAATCAGGGTGAGTTCTTTAAGGAAGGCTTCCCGGTCCTGGCGGGCGTGGGCAATGCGCCGGGACTTTTCGGTGAGGTATCTTTGGCCGGTGATGGGTGACTCCTGAAGTGAATCCGCCCAGCCGCGAAGCTGGCGGGAAATGTTTTCGGCCTGGGATTTCAAATTTGAGATTTCAGATTTGAGATCGGCGAAGTTGGGAAGAATTTCCAGCAAGCAAAGCATGGAGCGCACTTCCCCGGCGGAACCGCGGGCGATGTAAAGAAAGGTTAGCAATTCTTTCGTGGTGCCGCGCTCGAAGCCTTCGGCAATGTTATTGGAAATGGAGACGGCGGCACGCTCAAGCTGGTCGCGCAGGTTGTACTGGCCGCGGAAGGGTGGCTGGGCCGTTAGCGAGTAGGCGCGTGAGGCCAACTGCAGGGCTGCTTTCCAGACTGGGAGTTCTTCGAAACGCGAGTACTTCATAGTAATTCTCCGCCAATCCGTCTTGCCGAGTATGAATCTCAAATCTGAAATTTCAAATTTGAGATCTCAGGCCTGAAATCTCAGATTTGAAATCTAACGACCCGAAATCTCGCATCTCAAATTCCGGACCTCCAGACTCCAATTTCGGAGTGGGAGTGTACAACCGCGCGGCTTAGTATGCAACAAGTCAATTGAACCAAGAGTAGCTTTGAAGGTGGTCTAAATTATTGGCGAGAACGAGCGGCTGGGGAATCTCAAATCTGAGATTTGAAATTTCAAATTTGAGATTCCTCCTTCTGCTTGCTTGGTTTCAAATTTCAGATTTCAAATTTGAGATTCCTCCTTTACATTCATCCTACCAAACAGGCCATTGTGCAGTGCCGAAGCCTTTTGGGACTTCGGCTCTTGCGTGCGGCGCCGGTTCGTTTAAGAATAAGGCATCGAAGCGTGGTGTCCGGATAATCTTGTTATCCATTAGTGCCGAACTTTGGAATCTATTCCGAGTGAAGCGATGGCCCGGCACATGCCGGGTTTAATCCCGGCGTCACAACTTTTTGGCGTTCGACTTTTTCTCAAGCGAGGATGCAAAGATGCGAATGATGGCAAAGCTGGCGTTCCTCTTTCTCACTGTTTCCATGGCGGTGTTGATGATGCCGCCCACCATCGCGCGAGCCGCGTCCTCGCAAGTGGATACCCTGGTCCAAGCCTTCCCTACGTTGGATGAATTGGAAGCGCACTTGGGCATTCCCGCCGCCTCTGAAGGCGCGAATTCCAACCCGCACTCGAAGGCGAATGGCCCTTCTGCCGGCGGGGGGTACATCCTCCCAGTAAGCTCGCGATGGTTCACAGCCACAACAGCCTCTGACCCTTTCAGTGCGTGGGTGGGGCCCAAGACCGGTCAGCCGGAGAAACCGCTCGCATCATTCCTTTCTGATATCGACGCGGCGGGAAAGCAAGCCGGCGCCCTCAGCAGGCAAATCAGTTGCTTCAACGACAATCCCATTAACAAGTATTTGCTCGACCGGTTTACCATCAGCGCCAGCACGAGTTATGGCACGAACATCACGGGGATATTTGTGAATGGCATTGGTTTGGGCACTTTTCAGCAAACCCTTCTTCAAACCTACGGCCTCACATACAGCTTGCCTCTGCTGCAGCGCTATACTAAGAGCTCCAAATGGACCCGAGTCCTGAGCGGATGGACCATCAGCAGCAGCATCGGCGCCATGCCGAACCTTGCCCAGACGTTCGAACTCAGGGATCTCCTCAACAACTTGCAGCTTACCTATTCGGTCGCGATCAGCTACAACCTTAATAGTTCGACCCTGAGGAAGATCCACGACGACCAATACGATGAAGAGGCCGCACTGGCCAAGGTCAACGGTCGGGCTGCTGCCGCCCGCGAAGAGATGCTCAAGGCCATGGCCCTCCGAATCGACGCTCTGTCGAGAAATCCTCCGGTCCGGGACACCCGCGTAAGCTCCCTGCGCGGGCTTTATCCGCAATTTGAACTCTATCAGGCGCGGTACGAGCAGGCCGCCTCGTGCGACGACCGGATGGAAGACTTTTTCACGTTGAAAGGACTGGCGCTCAGTTTGTTGACCGTGGCCGGCTACGACCGGCCTGACACGTCGGGGAGCAGCCTTCTGCAAACGTGGAAGAAAGCGAAGTTTGCCTGCGGCTCAACCCTATAGCCTGCACAGACCCAAGAAACGCCCAGCACAGCAATAATAAGGACTTAGCCGCCTGGATGGGTCAGCTTTTTAATGTAAAAAAAGTAAAGATAGGGAGTAACGCAACATCGCAGAGATGCGTCTAAAACCTTTGGTAGAGGAGACACGCCTTGACTAAGGTAAGTTCTCACATTGTGATAATTCTAACAGGAATTTTTTGGACCTGCGGGTTGGCAACTGCCGCCCCTTCCCCTCAGAGCGCGCCGACGGCTTCGGTCGCCAAGGCCGTCGGGGATATCACCCAGATCCAGGCCGGACGTCTGACTTTGCACACGGACAAAGGCGACGTTCAAGTCGAGCTTGCGGAAGGGGTTAAGGTGCTTCGCGGCTCGAAGGATTTGAAGACCACAACTCCCATTGCCGTGAGCGATCTCGTGGTGGGTGACCGTGCCGTGGTTCTTGGCCACCTCGCTGGAGACCAGCAAACCATTCAGGCACTTCGAGTTGTGGTGATGACGAAGGCCGACATTTCCGGCGTCCACGAGGCGGAGGTTCGGGAGTGGCAGACCCGCGGAATCGAGGGTGTGGTGAAAGCCGTTGACCCGGCCACAAATCAAATAACGATCGCCGTGCCGAACCGCCCACCGACACCCGGAAACCTCACTCATCCCGTGATTCTGACCACGACGCCGCAGACGGGCCTCTTGCGTTACGCTCCGAACTCCATCAAGTTCGCCGACGCCCAAGCCAGCAATATCGCGGCCGTGAAGGTTGGGGACCAAATGCGCGCGCTGGGGACCAAGAGCGATGACGGCAGCCACTACGCCGCCGAGAAGGTGGTCTTCGGGACTTTCCACAACATCGGGGCAACAGTGGTTTCCGTCGACGCCCAAACGAACACCTTGACCGTCAAGAACTTGGGGACCAACAAGCAGATTGTAGTGCACACGGATGCGGACACGAAGATGCACCAACTCCCTGAATTCATGGCTAGGATGATCGCCGGTCTCAGTTCCGGCGCTACGGGAGGTGGACCAGGGGCTGGAGGCGCTCCGGCCGGCGGTCCTCCGAGTGGAGCGGGTGGAAACCCGCGTGCTGGTGGCCCTGGAGGTGCCGGAGGATCTGGCGGGGGTGCCGGTGGGAGTGGTGGAATGCGGCGCGGCGGAATGGGGAACCTCAGTCAAGCGCTCGACAACATGCCGGTTGTAACTCTTAACGATCTCACCCGCGGCGAACCGATTGTCATCTTCAGCTCAGAGGGAACGAGCCCTTCGGAAGTGACTGCAATATACGTACTTACTGGCGTGGAGCCGATCCTTGCCGCGCAGCCCAAGGGCGGCGGAGATGTGAACCTGGGTTCATGGAACCTGAGTGCCGGCGGCGGTGGCGGCGGCGGAGAAGGCGGGCCTTAGAACAGTTTTATAATGCAAGTCGGTTGGGATTTATTCTAGAACCTTAGATTGACCCCACAACACCTCGCATCAAAACGCCCTTTGGTGATTTCCGCGCGGAACACCATTAGAGGAGAAACAAATTTGTCACCAAAAGTCTATCGGATACCTTACGGATTCTTGCTCCTACTTTTGTTTTGGCCAGCTTTAGCTTTCTCCCAGACTTCCAACCCTAGTTTGCATGGGCAAGTTCTGGATCCCTCGGGTGCGGCCATCCCGGCTCTCTCCGTTACGGTAGTGGGTCCCACCGGCGCCAAAGTGGTCGCTCAAACGGACGAACAGGGCAGGTACGCCTTCCGCAACTTGGCGCCGGGCACGTACTCCCTCACCATCACCCTCCAGGGGTTTGAAGGTTTTGTAAAGCCCGGCATCGTCATTGCCCGCGGCCAATCGCCGGTAGTTAACGCTCAATTGGCAGTTGCCGTGGCCAAGCAACAGATTACCGTGTCGGACACGACGACCAAGGTCAGCGTCAACCCCGATGAAAACGCCAGTGCTCTGGTGATCAAAGGCAAGGATTTGGAGGCGCTCTCCGACGACCCCGACGAGTTGGAATCGGAACTTCAAGCCTTGGCAGGGCCCTCGGCAGGCCCCAACGGCGGACAGATCTATATCGACGGATTTACCGGCGGTCAATTACCCTCGAAATCCTCCATCCGGGAAATTCGCGTCAATCAGAATCCTTTTTCCGCGCAATACGATTCGTTGGGCTACGGGAGGATTGAAATCCTGACCAAGCCGGGCACCGACAAACTTCACGGCCAGCTTTTCGCCGACGGCAACGACTCGGCTTTCAACACGCGGAATCCCTTCGCCACAAATATTCCAGGCTATCATTCGGAGATGTTCAATGGAAACATCGGAGGGCCCATCAACAAGAAGACCTCCTTCTACGTCGACGGTCAGCGCCGCGATATCGAAGACACCGGCATCGTGAACGCCACCGTTTTGGACCCGAACCTCAATCTGACCACTCTGGTTGAGGCGGTCCCTACGCCTCAGACGCAGACAAATTTCAGCCCTCGAATCGACACCCAATTCGGCAACAACAATACGCTAACCGTGCGCTATTCACTCTGGCAAAACAGCGAGAACAATAATAATGTGGGGCAGTTCAATCTGCCCTCGTCGGCTTACAACTCTTCGGAAAGGTACCAATCCATTCAGTTGAGCGATGCGCAGGTGATCAACGAAAAGGCGGTCACCGAGGTCCGGTTCCGTTACTTCCGCGACGATGAGACTCAATCACCCGCCAACTCACTGCCCACTGTTTCCGTCCTGGGCGCGTTCGTCAGCGGCGCTTCCAACGCGGGCACAATGGACACCTCCACGAATGCCTACGAGTTGCAGGATTACACCTCGGTGACTCTGAAAAAGAATTTCCTGAAGTTCGGCGCCCGGTTCCGCGATAACCAGGAATCCGCCCGTTCCAACGCCAACTTCTTCGGCACTTTCACCTTTCCCTCCATTACGGCCTATCAGATTACCGAACAGGGCTTGCAAGCAGGTTTGACCCCCGCGCAGATTCAGGCCAACGGCGGAGGAGCAAGCCAGTTCAGCCTCATTGGCGGAAATCCCCTCGCGAGTGTGGGCGTCTATGATTTCGAACCCTACGTGGAGGACGACTGGAAGGCGCGCCCCAATATGACCATCAGCGCTGGGTTGCGTTTCGAAACGCAGAATCACATCAGCGACCATGCGGATTTTGCCCCGCGCGTCGGCATTGCCTGGGGATTGGGAAGAGGCAAGTCCGCCAAGACCGTGCTGCGCGCCGGCGCCGGAGTTTTCTATGACCGCTTTGCCGAGAACTACATCCTCAACGCCGAGCGATTGAACGGAATTAACCAGCAGCAATACATTGTCCCGTCACCCGACTTTTATCCGGACGTTCCACCCGTTAGCACGCTCTCGGCGGCTCTGCTGTCGCCCGCGATTTACCAAATTGCTCCCAACCTGCGCACCCCTTACACCACGCAGTCGGGAATCGGGCTCGAGCGGCAGGTAACGAAGTTCATTACGGCCTCCGTTACCTACCTCAACACCCACGGCGTCCATCAACTCGTCACGCGCGATATCAATGCGCCCGACCCGGTGAATCCCGGCGACGCGCGGCCCAACCCCAGCCTCTCCGACTTGTATCAGTACGAGTCTGCCGGCCTTTACAATCAGAACCAGTTGATCGCTAACTTCAACGTTCGCGCCTCCAAGGTTTCGCTCTTCGGGTTCTACACCCTCAGTTACGTTGACAGCAACACTGCCGGCGGGGGCAGTTTCCCCATGAACCAGTACGATTTGGAGGAGGATTATGGGCGCGCCGCCTATGACCGGCGCAACCGCCTCTTCCTGGGTGGCAGTTGGAATTTGCCCAAGGGGATTCAACTCTTTCCCTTTGTCGTGGCAAATTCCTCTCCTCCCGTTAACATCGTCCTCAGCAACGACCTGGGCGGCGGAGAGTACCTTCCCACCTTCAATGCCCGCCCTGCCTTTGCCTCGAGCCTTTCCAATCCCGCCGATGTGGTCAGCACCCGCTGGGGCACCTTTGACACCGTGCCCGTTCCCGGCGAGAAGATCATCCCCATCAATTATGGGACCGGCTACGACCAATTCACTGCCAACCTTCGCCTCAGTAAAACCTTCGCTTTCGGTAAAGAGGTGCAAGGCGCGGGGAATGGTGGTGGGGGCGGCGGTGGACACTATGGCCGGGGCCTGGGGGGCGGCGGGCTCAGCAGCATGGGCAACACCAATGTATTTAACCGCGGGAATACCACGAACCGCCGATTCAACCTCACGTTCAGCGTTTCCGCGCGCAATATTTTCAATAACGTCAATTTCGCATCGCCCGAGGGCAACCTCAATTCTCCCATCTTTGGCAAACCGTACGCCTTGGCTGGCGGGTTCTTCTCCAGCAATGCCGCCAACCGGAGAATCGATCTTCAGGTACGGTTCAACTTCTAAAAGACAATGACTTGCAAAACCGCAACCTTCACGCTCGCACTCATCTTTTTGTGCGCCCAGGCAGTAGTCCCTGCGACGCCTCCATCTGCCGCAAGTAAGCCCGGCGAACTGGGGTGGGTCACCGCCTCGGGAACGCAGTTTCTGGATGCGTCGGGAAAGCCGCTGCTTCTACATGGACTTAATGTCGCTAACAAGTCGCCTGAACAGGGATATGTTGGCGACCTCACCCCGAAGGATTTCGCCGCGATTCGAAGCTGGGGCATGAATTGCATCCGGCTCATCATTATCTGGGACGGCCTCGAGCCGCAGCCCGGGCATTTTGACCGAGCCTATCTCGACCGCATCGCCCAGCGAGTGGCGTGGGCCAAAGCGCAGGGACTTTATGTCCTGCTCGACATGCACCAGGACCTCTACAGCGTCAAGTTTTCCGATGGCGCGCCCGCATGGGCCACCCTCGACGAGGGCCAACCCTTTACCCCCACCGCTGTTTGGAGTGATGCTTACGATACCAGCCCCGCCGTCCAGTCCGCGCTCGACCACTTTTGGGCCAACAGCGCCGCGCCTGACGGGAAAGGCCTTCAGGATCATTACGCCCAAGTGTGGCAATTTGTCGCTCAACGCTTCCGCGACGAACCCGCCGTAGTAGGTTATGACCTGATGAATGAACCGTATCCGGGCAAGGACGCCCCTCGCGTGCTTCAGGCAACTTTCGGGAAGTTTTCGGAATTGCTCGCGATCCACCTTGGACCCAAGGCACCCACTGCAGATGAGTTATTTTCCATGGAGGCGACGCCGCAAGGGAAAAGGCAGATTGCCGAGTGGCTGAAGGATATGACCCTCTTTACGGGGATGCTGGAACCGGCCACGCCCATCATGCAAGCCTTCGAGCGCGACCGGTTGATCCCGATGTACTCGCGGGTCCACAAGGCCATTCGCGAAGTTGATTCTCGCCACATCGTTTTCCTCGAACCCGCGATGTCCGCGAATATGGGCATCCCGAGCGCCCTCACGCCGCTCGCCGATGCTAACGGCAAGCGCGACCCCGAGCAGGCCTACGCTCCTCATGGGTACGACCTCGTTACGGATACGGATGCGCTCGATTTGAATAGCAACGACCGCATCGCATTCATCTTCCATCGCCATGCTGAACTTTCACAGACCCTCCGGATGCCGATGCTGGTGGGCGAGTGGGGAGCCTTTTACGAAAACCCATCGGCGGCCGGCGCGGCGCAGTTCATCGCGAAGCAGTTTGATCTGCTCGGTTGCGGCGACACGTATTGGGACTACCAACGCGCACTGGCCAAATCACCGATCCTGCCCGCTCTGAAGCGGACCCAACAGCCGCCCGCGCATTGATCCCTGCGCGCCCAGGTTAATGATTGCCCCCGCCATTGACAGCCACGGCTTGGCGTCTTAAGATGACGACGTGAACTCAACAATCGCCGCGCCGGTTGACTGGGTAGAGTCCGTCGGAAATCTCCATTTTCCCTCGAAGGCGGACCGTCGTCTTCGGAAGTTGATGGACCGCAACAACGAAGGCCTCTTGCAGGAATCTGAGAGGGAAGAACTGGAGACGCTGGTTGAATTGAGTGAGCAATTGTCGCTTGTGCGCGGCGAGGCATTGCAGATTTTAGGCAAGCTGCCGTAATGACGGTATCAGAAGAACTGTCCCGCGCAGTTCGGGCGCGCGCCGCTGCGCGATGCCAATACTGCCTGATGCACGAAAGCCTGCAAGGAGCCACCTTTCATATCGAGCACGTACTCCCACAATGCCAGAGCGGGCGTTCTGATTTGGAAAACCTCGCGTTGGCCTGTCCGGGATGCAATCTGCGCAAAGGCAGCAGGACTACTGCTGTTGACCCGGCAACCGGCGAAGTCGTGCAGCTATTTCACCCTATCCACCAACTCTGGTCGGACCACTTCCAGCTCAAAGGCTACCAAATAGAAGGAATGACTGCCGTTGGCCGCGCCACTGTGGACGCACTACACCTGAATCACTCCCGCCGTCAGCGTATCCGCGAAGTTGAAAAGACCTTCGGCCTCTATCCTCCAATTCATTGAGCGATTATTCCCGCCGGCGCATTGATCCCACCGCGCCGTCCCGGGCATAGGGCCGAGCATCTCTCAGCCCCAGGCCAGCGCCGCTGGCCCCTACATGCTGCTGCCTTCAATTTGCTTGCGGTGTGTCGGCTTCCAACTCCTTGAGCTTGTCCTTGGCGTTGTCATTCGTCGGGTCTTTTTCCAGAGACTTCTTATAGCTCTCGATCGCCAACTGCTTCTGCCCCGATTTCATGTAGGCCTCGCCCAAGCTGTCGTAAGCGCCGCCCGAGTCTGGATAGATCTGCACGTTGAGCTTGAGCAGGTCGATGGCCTCGGGCAGGTGGTTCTCCGACATCAATTCGTAGGACCACGCATTGATGGCATGCTGGTCGAGCTTGAAGTCGGCTTTTTCCTTCTGCATTGCCGCATAGACCTCGGCGGCGTGATCGAAGCCCTGGCGGCCCAGTTCCACGCGGAAGGCCTCGAACGATGCCGGCAGACCCTTGGCCGGGCGATAGTTCACTGACAGGAAGTGCCGCGGCGCGCCATTCTCGGCCGGAGTCTTCTTCAGGTAGGCCAACGCTTCGGTGTTGTGCTTGAGGTCGGCGTCGAGGAACTGGAGCGTGTAGCGAGCGATCCAGGCATATCCCGTGATGCCATCCTCGCGGTCATAGTCGGCCTTGTGGTCAGCCGCGAAGCCCTTCCATGTGTCCTCGTTGCGCTGGTACATGGAACTATGCTCGACGTGGACCAACCCCAGCATGTGCACCGTGATCAAATCTCCGTGCGTCCATGCATTCAACACGTTCGTGCCCTCGCTCTTAGTAGGATCCGTGAAGTAGCGAGCCTGATCTTCGAGTGTGATCTCTCCCTGGGCGAAGTAGAGCAAGGGAATGGTCATCTGCTCGGGATGCACGTCGCCAGCCTGCTTCACCAAACCGGGGAAGTAACGCATGCTGCCGTCCAGCGCCACCAGGGCATCGATACGGTTGTCGCGCGCCGCGGCGAAAAGGTTCGAGATGCCACCCCAACTAAACCCAGCCACGGCCACCTCCGCGAGATCCGTATCCGGCAGCGTCTGCGCGTATCCGATCAGAAAGGAAATGTCGGCGGCCTGCGCGTTGATCCCCGGAACGTCGGCCGTCATGCCGCGGGTCGCGACTCCCATGTCCGGGCTTGCGACGACGACATAGCCGTGGCTCGCCAGGTACTCGCAGAGGTCAGCGTTTTCCCAGGACATGGCTGAGAAGCTGGGGGCATAGATCACCACAGGAAAGCGCCTGGCGGCCAGGGGAGCATCGCGCACCGCCCACAGAGGCATCGCCAGCGTGGGCTTCATACCCTTGATCCAATCCTCGGAATCGACCGACATCCGGGGCTTGCCGAAACTGGTCTCGGTAGCCAATAAGGCGCCATAATCACCCACGGTCATCGGCTTGGCGCTGCTGGGACCTGCGGGGTACCAGACGAGCGTTTGCAAGGGCCGGGCGCGTTCGCCCTGATAAGGTTTACCGAGGTCGTCGGTCAGGCCCCGGTAGATGCGCGAGTAATCGTACTGCTCGACGACCTTCAATCCCACCGCGTATGCCCCAGGCTTCTCCGTGAATCGGAAAAGAGGGGAGGTCTGGGCGGACATCGGAATCGAAGCAACAAACGCCACAACTAGAGACGCAACCACGCGGATTTGTGCGCGCATCAAATGAGCCCCATGAATCATAAGATCTTCTGGATTTTACCCAGCCGATAACATACACATGTCCGCCCATGAAGGCAATTGCCCGACCGAAGATTTGCGGCTGAAAGGGGGTCGCCGCCAACGCGGCTTCGGATTATACTTTTCTGTTGGCGTGCGGGTCAGCAAGGTCACAGAATCACCAAGGGGTGAGTGGCATGAAGCACGAGGAGGAGTGGGAAAAGGCCAAGAAGCTCTGCCGGCTTTCGAACGAAGATATTCGCATGGCGCGCGAGCTGGGAATGGGTCCGCGGGGATTAATCAAAAACATCCCGAGTCCCAGTCAGCGGTGGAAGGCGCCAGTAGCGGTCTGGATTCGCGACCTGTATGAAAAGAAATTCGGAAGAAAGGCCGGCACGACGCCCGCATTGCCACGCATTGTGCGCAGCCCAATCCCTCCTCCGGAAGAAGTTCTCGACTCGGACGACATCCCCGACTTCGAGGATTACGGGCCGCCGACCCTCGATGAGGTTACGGAAGAAAATGAACTCATGTCGCGGCGGCAGAAGGATTTCCGGATCGCGGCGGACTACGTGGCCAAAGCGTTTGCTGAATTCGCGGCCGTAAAGAAGATTGCTCTGTTCGGGTCTGTCGCCTCACCGCTCGTAAAAGAAGTACCCCGATTTCGCAAGTTCCGGCGCGCCCGCCAGCCGCTTTATCACGAGTGCAAGGATGTGGATTTGGCCGTGTGGCTTGCCGATCTCTCCATCCTGAACCCGCTACAAAGAGCGCGCGCCCGGGCCCTAGCAGCTTTGCTCGACGATCATGACATCGGCGTTGCTCACCACCAGGTGGATGTTTTCCTGTTCGCCGCTGAAACCGACGCGCATCTCGGCCGTCTGTGCAACTTTGGCGAATGTCCGAAGGGCAAGCGCGAATGCCTCGTTCCCCATTGTGGGTCGGAGAAATTCCTTCGGCAAGTTGAGGGATTTGTGATGCGGCCCGACGCATTATCTCCGGCCAAGACCATCACCCTCTTCGAGCGGGGCGTGTCAATCCCTGGTGGTGATGACGATGATGCGTTCGATATCCCATTCTGAACGAGCGAGCAGCCGCGGATGCCAGAGCCCCGGTCCGGTATTGCCCTGATCTGGGGCGTACCGCCGGCTTCCACCCGGCACAGGTGCCGCCAAGACGGCGGCGTTACATCCCGGTCCGGAGTGCGCGCTTCCATTTCACATCATCAGATATACTGAGTTTCGGCGCTATGACACGCTTTCCGCCATTCTTCGTGCCTGGCCGGATTCCGCTTTTCGGCGCCGGTCGGCTCCGCGCACTGTCAGCATCGCGCATTCTTTGCCTGGCAGTAACTTTGGGGATCGGGACGACGCTGTGGTGTCCGCTCCTTCGTTGCGCCGCTCACGACGCACCTCAACCGGCCTCGGTCATCCTGATTTCCATCGACACCCTGCGCGCCGACCACCTGAGCTGTTACGGCTACACCAAAATCCACACGCCGCACATCGATTCATTTGCGCAGGGGGGCACGCGCTTTGCCCAGGCGGAGGCGCAGGTCCCCCTCACGCTGCCTTCGCACACGTCGCTGTTCACTTCCACGTATCCGTTCCGGAATGGCGTGGAGGAAAACGGCGAGCGCGTTCCCGTCGGAGTGGTGACGCTCGCTTCCGTGTTGGAATCGCACGGCTACAAAACCGCCGCGTTCATTGGCAGCGACTTCCTCGACCGCCGCTTTGATTTGGACCAGGGCTTCGACTTTTACGATAGCCCCTTCGGGCAGGAAACGACCAGGGTGGATAATCCATTGGCGATGAGCTTGCGGCGGGACGGCGCTCTGGTGGTGCGTGCCGCTCACCAATGGCTTGACTCCCACCGCAGCCAGCCGGTTTTCGTGTTTGTCCACCTCTTTGATTTGCACACCCCCTACCCTCTCCCGCAGGCAGTCGCGCGCCAAAAGGGAATTTCCCGATACGACGCCCAACTTGAATACGTTGACCAGGTGATGGGCAGCTTCCAAGACGAGTTGATGAAAGGGGGATGGTGGGAGAAGTCAATCGTAGTGGTGTTTGGTGACCACGGCGAGGGCCTGGGCGACCACCAGGAGGTCGACCACGGCTACTACGTTTACGAAAGCACCCTGCACGTGCCGCTGATTGTGCATTGGCCGGGAAGTGCTCGAAGCTCGAAATTCGAAATTCGAAATTTGAAATGCGAAACTGGAAATTCCGGGCGAGTTTCGAGTTTCGATCTTCGCGTTTCGTCCTCTCCCGTCGGCCTGATCGACGTGGCGCCGACGATTTTGGATTATCTGCGCGTGCCCGCCCCTGCCTCGTTCGAAGGCGTGAGCCAACTCGGTGCGCTCAAGGCCGGAGTAGCCGCAAGTCCGCGCGCCGTTTACAGCGAAAGCGTCTACGCGCATGACGCTTTTGGATGGGCGCCGCTTCGCGCCCTGCGCTTGGGGAAGTACAAATACATTCAGGCTCCGAAAGCGGAACTTTACGACCTCGACGCGGACCCGCGCGAGCAGAGGAATTTGCTGCACACGAATGCAGCGATGGCCACCGATCTCCAGAACCAACTGGCGCAAGTGCTCACGCGCTACGCCCCCCCCAAACGCACGCGCCCTCCCGCCCTATCGCCAGAAACGCTGGCGCAGCTTGAGTCCCTCGGTTACCTTGCCGTCGAGCCGCGAGGCGACGACGTCGGCCCGCACGACGCCGTAGGGGCACGCCAAGGCGTGCCCCTACCCGACCCCAAAGACCGATTTGGGGAGTTCGAGCTCTATCAAAGCGCATTTGTGGAATTTACCGAAGGGCACTCCGCTGCCGCTCTTCCGAAGCTTCAGTCGATTCTGACGTCAGACCCGAAAAACACCCTGGCGCGGTACCATCTGGGCGACTGCTACCTTCAGCTCAAGCGCCCGCAGGACGCTCTGCGCGAGTGGGATACGGTGCTCAAGCTGGACCCGCAATACGCACCAGCGGCCGAGGCCATTGGGCAGTATTGGATGACGCAGGGAGACTACGCCAAAGCGCGCCGGCGCTTTCAGCAAGTGCTGGCCTTGACCCCGGAAAGCTACACGGGTCATTTTCAATTGGCCCTCGCCGACGAACACCTGGGGCTCCTGCCCGAGGCGCGCGAGCATTTGGAAACAGCCTGCAAAATCGCCCCGCACGACGAGAACTGCGCCCACGAATTGAAGGCAATTCCGCAAAGATGAGGCGTAGCGCGTCAAACCTGTTTTGTGGAGGTCTGCGGCCTTTCCTCAAAGTTCTACGGGAGGCAAGGACAAGCCGCGGACCGGCAAAACGGGTGCGCGCTACCTCCCTGCGGCACGGCCGCGTGCCCGTTTACAATTTCTGAACCATCGCAAAAAAGCGTTTACGTGCCATCGCAGAAATGCGATATCATGGCAATTGCGAGGTCGGTATGCGCAGGACAGAGGTTGTAGTTTTTGCCGCAGAGGACGGCTCGGCACCTCTATTGGCATGGATGGACAACCTCCAGGTGAAAGTTAGAGACAAGTGCATCGTTCGAATCGAGCGGCTCGCAGAGCTCGGTCATGAGCTAAGACGGCCGGAGGCAGAGTTTTTGAATGATTGCATCTATGAGCTTAAAATCCAACACACAAAAGTGCAATACCGGATTCCCTATTTCTTCCACGAAGGGCGCGCAGTTCTCAGCCACGGATGCACGAAAGAGAGCATCGTTCCACCGGTGGAGATTGGACGGGCGGTCAAGAATAGGGAGCGATTCGCGCGGAATCCCTCGCGACACACATTCAAGGAGTAAAGTTATGGTCAAGAAAGCGAAGCATCAGGAAGCAGTCGGCATTCTCCACAACCGTTACGTCAAGGACGATCCGGAGCGGAAAGCCTCTCTGGAGCACGAGCGTATAAATGCCGAGGTTGCGCGGCTCATTTATGACAAGAGGACCAGCGCGGGAATTTCCCAACAGAAACTCGCAGAGCTCATCGGAACGACTCAGTCCGTAATCAGCAGGCTTGAAGATGCCGATTATGAGGGACGGTCCCTGTCGGTGCTCGAGCGTATCGCGCATGCACTAAATCAAAAACTGACGGTCGTCATGACAGCACGGGGGCCTGGAAGGGCAACCAAGCGGAGTGCGGACCTCCCTCTTTGAGATCTGGCGACACCTGCAAGGGACGAGCCTTCTCAATCGGAAAGGAAAAGCCGCGGACCTACAAAACAGGTCCGCGCGACACCTTACACAACAAATATTGTGGGGTTGAGGCAATTCCGAATTATCACGGCGGGACCGGAAAAGGTCTTTGACACATACTTTAGTTTAAACTAAACTAATGTCCATGGACGCCGCTATTCTGGAAGCGACTGCCTCACCCCGTCGGCGCGAGATACTGCGCCTGGTATGGCGCGAGGAACAGGCCGCGGGAGCAATCCATCGAGCCATGCCTGACGTCACGTTTGGCGCGGTTTCGCTTCAGTTGCGATCACTCGTTGCCGCTGGCGTGGTCGTGGTCCGCACCGACGGGCGAAATCGGTACTACCGGGCTTGCCGCGAGTCGCTGGGACCGGTAGCAGAGATTCTCGAGCGCATGTGGGATGACGCGCTATGGAAACTTAAGTTGGCAGCAGAGTTGGATGAATCACGCCGGGGCCCCAAACCGTGCAGGGGCAAGCGTAAACGCAAAAAATGAGAAAGGGAGGTGCTCATGTCAGAACTGCCATACCACCTGGACCGAACGGTTGTGATCAAGGCAAAGCCGGAGACGGTTTTTCGATTCTTCACCGACAGTGCACGATGGGCGAGTTGGTGGGGCGCCGGCTCGACCATCGATGCCACACCCGGAGGCAAAGTTTACATCCGCTATCCCAACGGGGTAGAAACGCTGGGCGAGGTTTTGGAGGTGCGCCAACCCGACCTCATCGCCTTTACCTACGGGTACTCGAGCGGCAAGCCCATACCTCCTGGGGCCTCGCGGGTAACGATTCGACTGGAGGCCGACGCGGCCGGAACGAAGCTGCATCTGCGGCACGAATTTGCGGAGGCCGGTGCACGCGACCAACACGTGCAAGGGTGGCGCTTTCAGCTTTCTCTGTTCAGCAACGTCGTGGCGAACGAGGTCTACGCGGACGCCGCAAAGGCGGTGGACGCCTGGTTCCGCGCTTGGGTGGTTGCGGACGACAAAGCGCGCGAGGAGTTGCTTGCCAAGACCGTTACGCCGGAAATTCAGTTCCGAGATCGCTTCAGCGTTCTGGACGGACTTGCCGATCTTACGGCGCATACGGGCGCTGCCCAGCGTTTCATGCCGGGAATTCTGCTCAAGCGTAGAGGAGATGTCCGCCACTGCCAGGGTACAGTGCTGGCGGATTGGACCGCGGTGGACAGCGAAGCGAAGGAGCGGATGTCCGGAACAAGCGTCTTCGCGTTCACCGTGGATGGGAAGATCGCTTCTGTGACAGGCTTCACCAACCCGTCTGCAGCCTAGCGACCAAGGAGCTGCCCGGCCAACTGGAAAAAATCAGGCGGGCAGGTATTTCACGCCCGGCTTGCCGGGGATGATGCGGCCGATGTTCCAAAATTTCTCACGGTGCTTCTTGAGGTAGGCGGTTACGGTGGGCAGGTTGCGTGGGGACACGATCAGGAGCATGCCCAGCCCCATGTTGAAGGTTCGCATCATGTCGTCGTGCGGCACATTGCCCCTTTTGGCGATCAAGTCGTAAATGGGGAGCACGGGCCAGCTTCCCAACTGAACTTCCGCGCTGACATTGGCAGGAAGGATTCGCGGGGTATTGTCGGTAATCCCGCCGCCGGTAATGTGGACCAAGCCCTTCAACCAGCCATGTTCAAGGAGCGGCTTCACGGTGGGCCAATAGCACCGGTGGGGAGCGAGCAGCACGTCACCGAGTGTACGCCCGAGTTCCGGCAGGCGCTTCGTCAAGGGCAGGCGTTCCTGGTCGATCAAAACCTTTCGCGCGAGGGAGTAGCCGTTGGTGTGCAGCCCGAGTGACGGGAGCCCCAGGATTGCGTCGCCCGGCCGGATGCCGCTGCCATCAATGATTCGGCTGCGTTTGACCCAGCCCACAATGCAGCCCGCCAAATCGTATTCATCCTCGGGATAGAAGCCCGGCATTTCCGCGGTTTCGCCGCCCACGAGCGCGCAGCCCACCTTGCGGCAGGCGGCCGCCAACCCTCGAACAACGTCGGTGACCACCTTGGGGTGCATCTTCCCCGTGGCCAGATAATCGAGGAAAAAGAGCGGCGCCGCTCCATGCACGGCAATGTCGTTGACGCAGTGGTTCAACAGGTCCGCGCCGACAGTGTTATGGCGATTGAGGGCAAAGGCGAGTTTCAGTTTAGTGCCGACGCCATCCACGCTCGAGACGAGCACGGCGTCGCGCGGGAGTCCCTGCAAGGAGAAGAATCCGCCAAAAGCGCCGACCTCCCGCAAAACCCGGGGACTGAAGGTGCTGCGTGCCAACTGCTTGATGCGAGCTTTAGCCAGGCTTGCCGCGTCAATATCGACGCCAGCGTCACGATAGAGCATAAGAGAAAGGGGTTAGGGGTTCGGGATTAGGGGTTAGGGATTCCTTCCGAATACCAAAGAGTTCGTTGCCATCAACGAAGGGGTTAGGGGTCAGGGGTTAGATATTCCGAATCGCCAATAAATTGCCTCTGCCTACTACTCCCTGATCCCTAACCCCTCATCCCTGCTCTTAAAACGTTTGTCCGGTTCGTTTCCAGCGCGTTTGTTTCAAGAAGTTCCAGACAATCGATGCGTCAAATTTCAGCCTCGCTTCCAAACTTTCGGCGGTCCAGTCTTTGGTGGGCGCATCGTAGGACCAATACACAAACAGCGGCTCGCCCACCACATTTTCGAGGGGAACGAATCCCCAGAAGCGGCTGTCGAGAGAATTGTCGCGATTGTCGCCCATTACAAACAGATACCCGGGCGGAACGTGCAGGCCGTCGCTGTGAATATAGTTGGGCATTTCCCGCGTCCAGGCGGGATCGAGTCCCCACGCGGCGGGAAGGGTTTCCAGCAGGCTGGGGGTCGGCGGAAAATCGTCGCGCAAAGGCAGCGACGTGGGATATTGGAATTGCGTATAAGGCTCGAACAGCGGTCGCCCGTTGAGAAAAACCTTCTTGTTTTCGATCTTCACCACATCGCCGCCCACGCCAATCACGCGTTTAACGAACATAACGGACGGATTGCGGGGATAGCGAAATGCCACGATATCCAGCCGATGAATCTCTCTCAGCGGTGGCAGGCGAAGTGAAGTGTAGGGCAGCCGTGGACCGTAGAGCAGCTTGTTCAGGAAAACGTGGTCGCCGATCAGGATGGTCGACTCCATCGAACCCGTGGGAATGACCGTTGCCTCAGCCACAAAGGTGCGAATGCAGAGCACTCCAACCAGCACGATCAGCAGGGAGCGGAGAGTCTCCCACACGGTCTCCTGGTGATCCGACTTGGCGGGCTTAGTTTCCTCCGCCGGCTCCGGGGGAGACAACTCCTCCATCTGAGGTTCGGGTGTTTCCATCCGTATCAACTCCGGTTACGTATCGCGATGAGCGGTTCCTGAATGGCGGTGGGATACTCGCAGGTATAGCACGCGAGGCAGAATTGACCCTGGGTATCCCCAACAGCGGTTCGCATCCCTTCCACTGAAACGTACCCCAGAGTGTCTGCTCCCAAATATTCGCGGATTTCTTCCACCGAATGTGTGGCCCCGATCAATTCCTTCCGTGTGGGCGTGTCGATGCCGTAAAAGCAAGGTGACACCGTGGGCGGACAACTGATCCGCATGTGCACCTCGCGAGCTCCCGCCTCTCTTACGATGCGTACTATCTTGCGACTGGTTGTTCCACGCACAATGGAATCGTCAACCAGCACCACCCGCTTGCCTTCCATCAAGCTGCGCACGGGATTGAGCTTCAGCTTCACGCCGAAGTCGCGAATGGCCTGCGTTGGCTCAATGAACGTGCGGCCCACGTAGTGGTTACGAATCAGGCCAATCTTCAAGGGAATGCCGGATTCCTCGGCAAAGCCCGTGGCGGCGGGAACGCCGGAGTCGGGGACGGGAACCACGACATCGGCATCCACGGGATGTTCCCGCGCCAGGCAGCGGCCCAGGTTCTCGCGACTCTGCTGAACCGAGCGGCCAAACACCATGCTGTCGGGGCGGGAAAAGTACACATGCTCGAAAATGCACTGTGCCCCATGCGCCGGCGGGGCGAAATGCAGCGACGTCACGCCGCGGCTATCGAGAATCACCATTTCGCCGGGCTCGACGTCGCGGATGTATTGGGCGTCAATCAGGTCGAACGCACAGGTTTCCGAGGCCAGCACATAAGCGCCGTCCAGCTTTCCCAGGCTGAGCGGACGGAACCCCCGCGGATCGCGGATTCCGTAGACGGCATCCTTGAAAAGCATGACCAGGGAATAAGCTCCCACGACTTTGTCGAGCGCTTCGGCGACAGCTTCGGGAATGCCCGCCTGCCGCGACCGGGCGAAGTAGTGCAGGATAACTTCCGTGTCGCTAGTGGTTTGGAAGATATCGCCGCGCGCCTCGAGTTCCTTCCGGATCGCAGTGGCGTTGACCAGGTTGCCATTGTGCGCTAACGCAACTTGACCCTTGTGGCAGCTCACCTTCAGCGGCTGGGCATTTCGCAGGTCGGTGTCGCCGGCAGTGGAGTAGCGAGTGTGGCCTATGGCGTGCCTCCCCGGCAGGCTCTCAATAACGTCCTTGGGGAAGATTTCTTCCACATGCCCCATGCCCTTCTTGCAAATCAGATTGTCGCCGTCGGAAGAGGCTATCCCCGCGCTCTCTTGCCCGCGATGTTGCAAGGCATAAAGTCCGAGATAGGCAAGCTTGGCCGCTTCCGGGTGTCCATAGACCCCAAAAACGCCGCAATGGTCATGGAACTTGTCGACCTCAAGCTCAAAAGTCGGAAAGAGATGGGAGGCTGGCTCCAATGATTCTTCTCCAAATCGGGGTGGATGACTAGGATTGTTGCTTGAGGTCCCGTATCCGCTGAGATAAGTGCCTACTGACCCGCATCAAGAGTCACGTACGTGGCCGGGCAGGGAGCTATTCTCACCACCGTTCGAGCGGGCATTTTCCCCTAGTGCAAAGCCGCACAACGGTCATTCGCCTGCATAAACTATTTTCCCCCCTTTCGAGGGCGCACGCAACTGGTTTCTGGCGAGAGCATTCAGCAATTAGCACTCAGCTCTCAGCGAGCAGCTCTCAATCAGGGCCTCAGCCGATCGCCCGACGAACACAAAGCGGACGCGAGTATCACCAGCCCCGGAGGGGAGGCATAAAATAGCCCACGGCGAGCCAGCCGTGGGACACGCCAGCCGCGCAGTAAGTAAGCCCCGTAGGCGGCGACATCCGGTACCGCTCGCCGAGAATCGAGCACCTTGGGAGCGATCCTTTGACCCTGGAACGCCGCGCGTGCCGCCCCTCCGGGGCTGGGAAAGCTTACCGCTGATGGCCAAATCCCTACCAATCGTGGCAAGCGGCCGGGGCCGGGGGAGAGAAACTGGCCGCGTGTTCAACCCACCACGCGTGCCAGTCGCTGGCGATGCGTGCAGGCTCGTCGCGCGAGGGGTTGGCGGAGGTGGGAACCTTGTAGCCCGTCAATCCTTCGAGCGCAAAGTTCGCCACCTGCCGAACCTGCTGCTCCGGGTCGTTGAGGGCGGCGACCATCGCTGGGATCACTTCCTTGGTCCCCAGGTTCTTCAGACCGAGAATGGCGTTCATACGATCGGTCGCCTGGGCGGAGTGCAGATTATCGAAAAGCGCCTGCACGGCCTGCGCGTCGTGAAAGAATCCGAGCGCACGCAGGATGTCGCCCCGCAACGGATCCGGACTTTTGCCGAGCATCTCCATGAAAACAGGGACAAACCCCGGCTCTGCCTTCTCTGCCAGCAGGAGCAAAGCGTAGGATCGCAGGGGGTCCTCCGTTTGCGCAGAGGCACCTTTGCCCGCGGCCCCTGAGGTAGGTTCCGCCTCTCGAAACATTTTCAGAATTGCCTGCCAGGAAGCGGGCGTGTTCATCCGGGCCAAGCCGTCAAGGAAGTCGCGCCGGTCCCAGTGGTCCGACTTTCCGGCGCTCGCCAACTTGATGAGCTGATCCAGAAAGAAAGGTTGGGGCATGGAAGTAAGTACCACCACCGCCTCCGCAGGATTTGGGTTCTTGGGGTCCTGGACGGCGGCGAGATAGGGGTGGAAAACCTCCTCAATTTGCGCGGGCGTGGAATGCACGACCTGAAAACTGAGTTCATCGATGGCCATGGCGAAAGCCGCAGGTTTCTCCGCGAACTTTTTCGTCTGGGGGTCGGCCTGGAGCAGCGCCAACCTGCGCTCCGCGCGCACATGATAGCGGCCGGGCGCGGTAAATTGCGCCCACTGGTTCAGTAGCCAACGCTCGGAATGAATTTGCCCCGGCGGCAGCGTGACCGAGCCGTATACGGCCGTCCCTTGCGGGCTGCCGCACGGCCGAGGCCCGGGATCGGAAAGACGCTGCCCCTTCTCGTCCCTCACTTGGAATCGCGGCTCCTGCTCATCATCGGCGCCCAACCCGCGAGTGGGAGTGCGATAACGAAAGGCAAAGACGGTTGTCCCGGTATTCTGGATCACGAACCGGCAAAAGATCGGCTCTCCCAACAAGTATTTCGGCTTTTCCATTTCCACCCGGACGGAATAACTCACCTGGGCGAATGTAGGATTACAGACCAAGGCTACGCTGAAGCAAAACAGAATACGTTGTACCGCGCGACGGGCGCCGCCGAGGACGGTTGGGTTCATCTCGTCCATCATACGCGAAAGTGAAGGTGGGGAGAGAGTTTCTATGACGCACGAGGGGGCGTCCTCCTCGCCCGTGCGCACCGAAGTACCCGCACCGACGCAGTTGACCTGGGAAGGATGCCGAGATTAACAGTGCAAGGATTTTACAAACTTTACAAAAAGTCTTGACCTCACTCCGGCGCGCATGATAAGTCCGTCAAGGAAGAAAGCGGGTTGGCAGTGCCCTAGTTTGAACTTCTTAGCGGTTTTCAGGTCTCGTACCACTTGCTGCCGCGTGGCACACGGAGAGCCATGATGGAAAAGAAGCTCGCGAAGCCAAAGATGAAGCCAAGCCCGGACTTGCAGAATGACAATCGCCTGGGGACGGCACGATCCGTACCGGATTGGGCCGCGTTGTCCGTAGCCGACAGAAAAGATATCCAAGACAAAACCATTGCGGCTCTTAAAACCATGGGAGTCGATGGCGCAACGACTTGGTGGAACGAGCCTGGCGAGCTCCCCCACTGGCAACTAATCGTTCAAAGCCCATGGTGTGAAGCGCACTCGCGGACCGAGGCATCTACGGTCAGGGACCGAGCGTTAGCGGCGGCCAATTTAAAAGCGCCGGGGAGCGGCATCATCCTCAAGGGTCACAAAAAGGAGTGGCGCTAAAAACGTAGCCGACAAGGCGAACCCCCCAAGCCCCAACGCGGGCGCGCCAGGCACAAGCCAGTTGAGGACTCGCGTCTCCGACCTTACCGCCGAAGGATGCTGACTGCTCTCCAATGATCGACGCTCTGGGCAAGACGCGACCGGTCGGAGAGCTGGCGGAAAAATAGGTTTTTCAGAATGATACCTGGCTCCCACGGCATGTTGATTGCGATTCTGATTTCCGTTGCCCTCATCGTGAGCGGAGTGCATCTTTGGAATAGACCCAAGCTAAGGGTCGTGGGAGCTCTGCTGTTTGTCCTTGGCATCCTCGGACTCATGGCAGCTCTGGGCTTCTTCAAGGTTTATTGACAGCGCAGAACACAATCGGCGCCTCCACTGGAACCTCTTGGCATATGGGCGCGGACGGTTGATGCTTGTACTCGTAACAGTCATAACCAGCCCGGCATGAATGTAACTATTCAGCCGATACCCCCGCACTGAATTGACAGAGCCTCGTTCCACGGGCTAATGTGATGCCACTTCCCCCAGTCTGACCAAGCGGGAAGGGGTTCCCAATGCAGAATAATCCCTACGCGGTAGCCCGACGGCGCGAGCGCCACCCCGCAACCATTCCCTTCAAACTTTTGCTCAAGGCCGCCCCCCTCAAGACAGACGATTCCGCTGTCGCCTTGGACATTTCCTTGCACGGCGCACGCGTTCGAACCAAACTGGGGTTAGTTCCAGGAGAGTGCGTGGACGTTGTTGCCAAGGAGCGATTCCCCTTCGCCATTCCTGCCCATGTGGTCTGGTCAAGGGAAGAGGAATCCACCCACTGGATCTTTGCGGGACTTGAGTTTTTGAACGTGCCGCGTTGCTAGCAAGCACCGTCCAATGCCCCACGACCCGCCCTCGAGTAGTGACCCGGAAGCCAGCCGCGCGCGCGCGGTTATAGCCGGCGCCGCTGGTGTCAAGTGGGCCTTTCAGGAAGACCGGGTGCAGAAAACCAGGACCGGCTGGATTTCATTCGCCTATTCGCTCCTATAATATAGCTGTGCGGCCGCTGCCTGCTGATGGGCCGCCGGTTTTAATCCAAAATGAAAGTCCACGATGAACCCGTGGCGGGAGATATTTCGTCATGATCAAAACTAAAGGTTACGCGGCCGCCAGCGCTAAGGCTCCTCTGGGACCTTATGCTTTCGAGCGGCGCGAACCTCGCGAGCACGATGTGGCTATCGACATCAAATTCTGCGGGATCTGCCATTCCGATATTCATCAAGCTCGAGGAGAGTGGGGAGAAGCTATTTTCCCCATGGTTCCGGGCCACGAGATCGCCGGAATCGTTACGGCAGCCGGTAGCCAGGTCACAAAATACAAGGTTGGCGATAAGGTTGGGGTTGGCTGCTTTGTCGATTCCTGCCGCACCTGCGCCCAGTGTCAACGGGGGTTCGAGCATTTTTGCGCACTCACCCCCGTGTTTACTTACAATAGCCGCGAGAAAGACGGCACACCCACTCTGGGCGGCTACTCCGATAAGATCGTGGTGGACGAGAATTACGTTCTGCGCATGCCGGACCACCTGCCGCTCGCTGCCTGCGCGCCGCTTCTCTGCGCGGGCATTACGCTTTACTCCCCCCTGAAGCATTGGCAGGCAGGGCCCGGCAAGAAGGTGGCAATCATCGGGCTGGGGGGCCTCGGTCATATGGGCGTGAAAATCGCGCATGCCTTGGGCGCCGAGGTCACGGTGCTCAGCCAATCGCTCCGCAAGCAGCAGGACGGCAAACGTATGGGCGCCGCCCATTTCTACGCCACGTCCGACCCGGATACGTTTACAAAACTGAATGAAAGTTTCGATCTCATCATCAATACGGTTTCGTCGCCGATGGATTGGAATCAGTACCTCGGATTGCTGAAAGTCGACGGATCCTTCGTGGTGGTGGGCATCCCCGATCAGCCGGTTCCCGTTGCCGCTTTCTCGCTGATCAGGGGGCGCCACAGTATCTCCGGGTCCATGATCGGGGGGATACGAGAGACCCAGGAGATGCTGGATTTCTGCGCCCAGCACCACGTGGCCTGCGACATCGAAGTTATTCCCATCGATAAGGTGAACGAAGCGTATGACCGCGTGGTGAAAAGTGATGTGCGCTACCGGTTCGTGATCGATATGGCGTCGCTGAAGTAGATCGGCGGTGGTGGTTCTGTTCGGCTCCGCAAGGTTGGCCTCTTGCGGGGCCTGAAGAGGAAACGTTTATCTTAGCGACTATGGGGCTGAGTCCCGCCTCTCCCCTTGCGCCGCATCTAACTGAGCGTGGGTCGGAACATGCGTTTTCAATCGTCAAACCGCTTTCTGCTCGCCGCCGCGTTGCTGTTGAGCGTGCTGGCGGCGCCCCGGCCGGCGTGGGCCAACCTCAAGCTCTGCCTAAAGGACGGGACCTGCCAAACCGTCTCCAGTTACGAAATTCACGGCGACCGCGTGCGCTACTTCAGCGTGGAGCGCTCGGATTGGGAGGACATACCCACGTCGCTCGTGGATTTTGAAGCTACCAAACGCGCGCTCGAGGAGACCAAGGCGGACGAGAAGAAGCAACTTGATGAAGCCAAGCAAACCGAACAGGAACGGTTCTATAAGCCACCCGATACGGGATTGGAGGTGGCGCCCGGCATCCATCTTCCCGGGGACGATGGGATCTTCACCGTCGATGGCAAGCGCCTCGTGCGCCTCGTGCAGTCTTCCAGCGAGACCGTTACCGACAAAAGGCGGGCGGCTATGGTGCTGGCCGTTCCCTTGCCCGTGGTCAAAACCCGCTCCCTCGTTGTCCTGGATGGCGCCAAAGCGACGATCCGGCTGAACGACCCCCTGCCCGTCTTTTATGTTCAATCTGCCGAGAGCCTGGGCACGCGGCTCGAACTAGTTCGCCTGAAGCCGGGCAAGGAGACCCGCGTGGTCGAGGATGTGGACACCAGCCGCGGGAAGAATGGCAAGGCTACCGAAGTACGCACCATGGTGTCTCTCGACCGCAAACAGTTGGCGCCCAACGTTTACAGCCTGAAGCCGCTCCAGCCGCTGGAGGCGGGGGAGTACGTCCTGGGCGAGGTGGTCGAAGATAAACTCAGCCTCGACGTTTGGGACTTCGGGTACGAGAAGTGGGAAGTGGTCAAGTGATCGGGCGATCGGATCATGGGGTGATCGGGTAATCGGGCCAGAGGATATTCCACTAGAGGAATGTCGAAGAACTTTGTTACGACGTTAAGAGCGGCGGAGGGAGCTGAACTGGGTTGGCCTCCGCGCCACGGGCTACTCCGCGCCGACGTGGTTCTGGCGGCCCTCGAAGCCTGGGCTTGCGACGATGTCTCTAGAACTGTTAGCATAGGGTAGGATGAAAACGGTAGCCTTAAGCGCCCACTACGATGGCAAGAAGATTGAGCTGGATGAGCCTTACCCATTGCCGGAAAACGCTCACCTGGTCGTGATCGTGCTGCCGCAAGACGACGAACGGCCGGATTGGTTGCGGCTGTCCGTCCAAACACTGGCGCGGGCCTACAGTGATAATGAGCCCGAATACACCGAGGCCGACCTCCGCAAATGAACGAAGGCGACATCGTCCTCGCTTCACTTCCGCAAGCCGACGGTCGCATTAAGAGTCGTCCCGCCCTTCTACTCCGTCGCCTCCCACCTTTTGGTGACTGGCTCGTCTGCGGCGTCAGCACTCAACTCCAGCAACTCGTGGCCGGCTTTGACGACGGAGCACAAAACAATGTCCTCCGGGCGGAGCGACTGAAGACGGCCCTTGACTTGGGGAGATCGCCCGCGTCCGGAAAGCGCGGGGCGCGCCTACTTGACGGTGATCGACAGAAACCCGGAGGTCGTGGAAAAAGCCCTCACGGCTAAATCGAGCGATGTGATGGGAATCCGAGGTAGCGCAGGGCTCGCTCTCTAGCCCTGCGGCTTTCCAATACGTCTTGGTTTTGCCGGCGCGCTTAAAGCTGTGGTTATCTCCCTCGCAGCATGGCTAGAAAAACCAGGATGATGCAAAGCGCGGGAAAGGCCCGCGCCGCCGGAAGAGCCGCAGGGCCGGAGAGCGTGCCCTGCGCTACGTTTGCTGTGCCCGCATAGAAGTTCCGCTCGCATCGTGGTATAACTGTTATACCTTAGGCGCTTCCACTTCGACGCGCGGAAAAGCCGGCGGTTGCGAGCAAATCCCCGTCGTGGAATTGGTTTTGAGGAGGCTCAAGAGATCTTTTCGCGCCCTTTTTACCTCGACCAGCGCTCGGATGTTCCGGAGCAGTACCGAGCCATAGGCTGGGTGGGAGATCGCCTCTACAGCGTCATCTTCGAGGTGAGAGAGGACCGGGAAGGCGAATTCTACCACCTTGTGACTTTGTGGAAAGCGACCCAACAGGAGCGGCAGCTTTATGAAACAAACGAGTAAAACACGAAAGGTTACCTCCGCAGAGGAGATTGCACGGCGCGCTGACCGCGGAGAGGATGTTTCGCCCTTCTTCACAAATTCGGGACGGATGATGGGACCGATTCGAAGGGTGAACGTGGATTTCGCCTCTTCCATGCTCAAGGAGTTGGATGGCACCGCGCAAGAGTTGAACATTAGCCGGCAGGCAGTGATCAAAACCCTCATTCGGCAAGCGCTCGATCAGCGTAACCTGGCAAGAAGCGCTCGCCGCAGGGCGAGGCCGGAAAGCTGAAGGGTTGGGCCGTCACAAGCACTCCCGCCTGTGTCCAGGGCTGGGGCATTCCATGCATAGCGCACAGGCAAGAGTGCCTGTGCCACATAAGCCAGAACCGGCCACGGATGCGACGCGGTCACAGAGATGTTGCCCGGTTTCGTGGGGCGTCCGCCCAAGGCTTGCGCAGACTGCCGCCTGTTGCAGTCTGCGATCGCGAAGGTAATTGCTCTTTAAGATTATCCAGCTCGCAAGAAACGTCACACCCTACGACCTGCGAAGCCAGGAGTTTCTGGGGCAGGTAAGGGGATTCTTTTTCCATAAGGGATTCGACTGGAGCACGGCGGGGACTGGTGGCCTCGGTGTCCTTTACGGCATGCTCCAGCAGCAGGCGGCCCTCATCAGCTTCATCGAGGTGTTCCGAATCATGGGCTTCCTGTTCCTGGCAACGGCTCCCCTGGTTCTGCTCATGAGGAAGGCGAGACAGCGCGGTATGGTTCCGGCCGGCGATTAACCCGGACAGGAGTGTTAAGGGAACGGCTAGATCGCCAACGCGGAACTTGCCGCCCTTTTCATGGTCAGGTACTAGGCGCTGCCACTTGGCCGTCAGCCGACTGGAAACGTGGTCCCATCCCTGGTTGCGCTGGAGCGAGACGGAAGGGTCCGCTCCTCCACTCCGGTTCTTGACCCGGATCGAGCGGCAAAGAACGAAAACGGTGCGAGGGCTGCGGAATCCTCGAAGCCTGCGGAGCCCATCGACGAAAGCGACAACCCCTTTAGCGAGCCAGGAAGCGAGACATCGGAGCAAGAAACCCCGTATTGACGGGCTGCCCCGACAGTGCCCACATTTGAGTGAGCCCGCACATCTCTTGCCCCGATTGAACATTGGAACGCTTTGACTCGGCTGCATGTGCATTCTATAATGATTTCGACCAGGGCAAGATTCCTCATCATTTACCTTCGCCATTTACTCATGATTGGCCAGACGGTTTCCCACTACCGTGTGCTCCAAAAACTCGGCAGCGGAGGTATGGGTGTAGTCTACAAGGCCGAGGACACCAAGCTCGGCGGGCCGGTGGCCCTCAAGTTCCTGCCGGAAGGATGGGCGAGAGACCCTGAAGCCCTGGGGCGGTTCACCCGCGAGGCGAGGGCGGCCCGGGCACTGAATCACCCCAACATCTGCACGATTTATGAAATCGACGAACAGGGAGGCCAGCCCTTCATCGCCATGGAATTTCTGCAGGGGCATACGCTGAAGGACCGCCTTACCGGGAAGCAGCTCGACACGAACGAAGTGCTGGATTTGGCGATTCAGATTGCCGATGCGCTGGACACTGCCCACACGAAGGACATCATCCATCGGGACATCAAGCCAGAAAACATTTTTGTGACCCTGCGCGGCCAGGCGAAGATCCTGGATTTTGGCCTGGCGAAGCTGGCACCAAGGCCCACACAGGAGACGGAAACAATGGGGGCACTGGAGCTAGCCGCCCCACCGGTCGTGCTCGAGCAACTCACCAGCCCCGGCGAGGTGATGGGGACGATCGCCTATATGTCGCCGGAGCAGGCGCGTGGCGAGCAACTGGATGCGCGCACTGACCTCTTCAGCTTCGGCAGCGTGCTTTACGAGATGGCCACGGGCCGGCAGCCGTTCGGCGGAAACACATCAGCGGCCATCTTTGGTGCCCTTCTCCACCAAACCCCCACGCCCCCCCTAGAGCTGAGGCCTGACCTGCCCCCCAAGCTTGAAGAAATCATTCACAAAGCGCTGGAGAAAGACCGAGACCTGCGTTACCAAAGCGCCGCAGAAATCCGCGCCGACCTGAAGCGCCTGAAGCGGGACGCGGATTCTGCCCAAGTGATAACCCGTGCTAAACCTGAAGCCACAACTGGTATTGCAAAGCATGGGAAAGTGTTTGTTGCGGCTGCGGCTGCGGTGCTGGCGTTCCTGGTCGCAGGTTACTTCTACTTACACCGCGCGCCAAAACTTACGGACAAGGACACGATTGTCCTCGCCGATTTCACCAATACAACGGGCGACCCGGTGTTTGACGAAACGCTTCGCCAAGGGCTGGCCGTACAGCTTGAACAGTCGCCTTTTCTCAGACTCATCTCCGACGAGCGGATCCAGAAGGCGCTGGGTCTGATGGGGCAGCCAGCGGGGGCGCGACTTACTCCCCAGGTCGCCCAGGAAATCTGCGAGCGCACCGGCAGTGCCGCCGTCCTGGAGGGCTCGGTTGCGAACCTCGGAAGCCAGTATGTCTTAGGGTTACGCGCCAAGAACTGCCGCACCGGAGATGTCCTGGACGATGAGCAGGTGCAAGCAGCAAAAAAGGAAGATGTCCTGAATGCCCTGAGTCAAATTGCCCGTAAATTCCGAACCCGAGTTGGCGAAACGCTGGCGACAGTGGAAAAGCACGACACTCCGCTCGAAGAGGCGACGACGCCCTCGCTGGAAGCCTTGAAAGCCTTTAGCGAGGGCTGGAAGGTTGAATTCTCTTCCGGTTCTGCCGCCGCCTTGCCCCTATACAAGCGCGCCGTTGAGATCGACCCCAAATTCGCGATGGCACATGCGGCCTTGGGGCTCATGTACAGCGACTTGGGAGAGTCGATCCTGTGCATAGAGAGCACGAGCAAGGCCTATGAGTTGCGAGATCGTGCCAGTGACCGGGAGAGATTCTTTATGACGGCAATGTACGATCGACAGGTAACCGGAAATCTGGAAAAGGAGCTACAAACCTTGGAGTTGTGGGCGCAAACGTATCCACGTGATCCCGACGCCCATGGAATACTGTCGGGATTCGCTTCTCAAGGTTCCGGCAGGTATGAGCAATCGATTGAAGAAGCCAGGTTAGCGCTCGGGCTAAACCCGGACCACACGTTTGCCCTTGACAATCTCGCCTGTAGCTTACTTTCTCTCGACCGTCTCAAGGACGCCGAGGAGGTCCTTAAGCAAGCCTCCGAGCGCAAAATCGAAATCCCTAACCTTTTGCTCCGTCGATACTACATCGCTTTTTTAAATGGTGACAAGGCGGGAATGCAACGGGAAGCGGCTCGCGCTAAAAGCGAGCCGGGAGCGGAAGACTTGATGCCCTACTCAGAGGCTCTGGTCCTTGCTCGGTCCGGCCAGTTACAACTGGCCAGAAGGGTATCACGGCGCGCTGTGGATTTGGCTCAGCAAGCAGGCCAGCGGGAACAAGCGGCCATCTATGAAGCCGGAGCAGCCGTGTGGGAAGCCTTCTACGGGAACACGTCCGCGGCGAGGCAGGGCGCAACGGCAGCCCTTGAGCTTTCCCAGGGCCGGGACGTGGAATATGGCGCCGCTTTGGCGCTGGCTCTCGCGGGGGATTCTGCCCGGCCTCCAACGCTCGCCAACGATCTCGGAAGGCGGTTCCCGGAGGATACCTCCGTCCAATTCAGCTACCTACCCACACTTCTCGCACTTTTCGCGCTCAGTCATGGCAAGCCATCAGGCGCTGTCGAACTGCTACAAGTCGCCGCTCCCTATGAACTGGCCCAAACGGGCATTGGCTTCTTTGCCTTCTTCGGGAACCTCTATCCCGCTTACGTGCGCGGGGAGGCTTACTTGGCCGCACACCAAGGAGCCGAGGCCGCCACGGAATTTCAGAAAATCCTCGATCACCGCGGGATTGTGCTCAGCGATCCCATGGGCGCACTGGCGCACCTGCAACTGGGCAGAGCGTTCGCCCTGTCGGGAGATCGGGCCAAGGCAAAGAGCGCCTATCAGGACTTCCTCACCCTCTGGAAGGACGCCGACCCCGACATCCCCATCCTGAAGGAAGCCAAAACGGAATACGCAAAGTTGAATTAATCCCTGCCCTCGGGCCTATACTTCCGTAACCCCCTGCGCCGCATGAGTTTCTCGCCGTAGTTCGCTTCGCGCCGTCGCCATCTGAGTCTGGATAAGAAGTAGGGTCATTTCGGCACAACTCGAAATGCAGTGCATCGTTTTGTTACCCGCGGACAGGGACCCCTCATAAGAGTGGTCCTGGCACCGACTCCCTCAGGAGTCTTTAGCGATTCGGACTATTTCGCCAGTGATTTTGTCCGACCCAGAAGGCCCAGGCAATTTGTCCCTGCCAACCCCGGCGGTAACCTCTTGGATTTAAATGGTTTATAATGTAGGCTCGAATTATCTTGACAAGACATGTAGCCATGCCATACTAGACGCTGAGGCCAGCGGACGCCGGCGGAGCGGAGGGAAGGGGCGTGGCGGGCGGACGCCGGGGACGCGCACCGCGCCATGAAAGCAAGCAGCACTCCGCCGTCGCAGGTGGGACTTTTGGGCGGCCTTCACGCAAACCGTGGCCAACGCACTTACGAGCCGTGAGAAGCGACTATGTTCATGAAAAATAAGCATGTTACCCTGAAGCCCCGTCACTCTGCACGGCTTCCGAGCCTTGCGGAAACAATCAGCGCGAAAACCGGTGGGACCCACAAAACAGGTCCACCCTACGGACACTGGGCAGCAAAAAGAATTCTTTTTTGTACGTTCGAAGCCGGAATGTGTATGAAAACAAAGGATCACAAGACAGAATGCCCGAAAAAAATCAGACATTTAGGTCTTAATTTCCGGCATTTTTCAATAACTGACGCCCATTTTGCACAAAAATGCAGATTGGCGATGACAATTTGTTGCGTCAATCCAGTTTTTTGCAGGTTTCTACGGACGGCTAATGATCCTGTTCCCCCTCGGGGAACTTCGCGGACTTTGACGTGGCCCGTGGTGCGGTGACCGAGCTTGCTGTGGGTCGGCCGCTGTCGTACGATGTTCCCGGCATCACCCACTAAACTTCTGGAGGCTTGCATGCATCGATCGATAGGCGCCGCTGTGCTGCTCGTGAGCACTGTTGGCACAAGTTGGGGGCGTGTCCAGTCGAGTCGAGGCGCCGTGGCGGCTGCCGGGTCCCACACGGCTCAATTGCAGGACCAAGCAGCTCCGGCGCCGCCCAAGCCGCTGCCAGGCATAGCGCAAAAGACGGAGGGCTTCAAGAAGCTGGCGGGCTACTTCAACCTTTATTGGGACGAGCGCGAGGGAAAGCTATGGCTCGAGATCGGTCAATGGGACACCGAATTCCTGTACATCGATTCGCTTCCGCAGGGCGTGGGCTCTAACGACATCGGCCTCGACCGCGGGCAGCCGGGCGAGTCGCGCGTCGTCAAGTTTGAGCGCGTGGGCCCGAAGGTGTTGCTGGTTCAGCCCAACTACTCGTTTCGCGCCGTGACCAGCAATCCCGACGAGCGGCAGACGGCCGAAGAGGCTTTTGCCCAATCGGTTCTGTGGGGGTTCACGGTCGAAGCCGAAAGCGGCGACCATGTCCTGGTGGACGCGACCGCCTTCTTCCAACACGACGCACACAATGTTGCGGTCGTGCTCAAGGAAACCCACCAGGGCGCTTACGCCGTCGACGCTTCGCGCTCCGCGATATACCTGGGCCGCACCAGGAGCTTCCCGCGCAACACTGAAGTGGAATCCACGCTCACCTTCACGGGCCAACCCGAAGGCGCCTACGTGCGCGAGGTCGTGCCCTCGCCACAGGCCATCACCGTGCGGGAGCACTACTCGCTTGTGCACTTGCCCGATCCGGGTTACACCCCGCGCGCTTACGATCCACGCTCTGGATTCTTCGACCTTCGCTACATGGACTTTGCTACTCCACTCGATCAGCCCATCGTGAAGCGGTTCATCGTGCGCCATCGCCTGCAGAAGAAAGACCCCACGGCAGCGCTGAGCGAGCCGGTAGAGCCCCTGGTTTACTACGTGGATCGCGGTGCGCCGGAACCCATCCGGTCGGCCCTCGTCGAAGGAGCGAGCTGGTGGAACCAGGCGTTCGAGGCCGCGGGTTACAAGGATGCCTTCCAGGTGAAGGTGCTTCCCGAAGGTGCAGACCCCATGGACGTGCGCTACAACGTCATTCAGTGGGTCGACCGTTCGACGCGTGGGTGGGCTTACGGCAGCGCCATCATCGATCCGCGCACGGGAGAGATTCTCAAGGGCGAAGTGACGCTCGATGCCCTGCGTGCGCGGCAGGACTTCATGATTGCCGAGGGCTTGCTCGCGCTCTACAAAGAAGGAGGGCCTGGCGCGAAGCTGGCCCTGGAGATGGTTCTCGCGCGCATTCGCCAGCTCGCTGCGCACGAGACGGGTCACACGCTCGGCCTCGCCCATAATTTCGCAGCCAGCACTCACGACCGCGCTTCGGTGATGGACTATCCGGGGCCGCTGGTGAAGCTCAGCGCCGATGGGGGACTGGATGTGTCCGATGCCTATGCGACGGGAATCGGTGAATGGGATAAGGTGGCCATCGCCTACGGCTACCAGGATTTTGCTCAAGGCACGGATGAGAAGCAGGCGCTGGACGGAATCTTGCAACAGTCGATCCAGCGCGGGCTGTATTTCATTTCCGACGCCGACGCGCGTCCCCAGGGGGGAGCGCATCCTGCCGCGCACCTCTGGGATAACGGAGCCGATGCGGTCGCGGAACTCGATCGCGTGATGCAAGTCCGGGCCCGCGCCCTGAGCCGGTTCGGAGCGGATAGCATTCCCGCCGGGACGCCGACGAGCACTCTCGAAAACCTTCTGGTGCCCATTTATCTGTTTCACCGTTATCAAACGGAGGCCGCGGCCAAGGTCTTGGGTGGGCTCGATTACCGCTATTCCCTGCGTGGTGATGGCCAAATGGCGCCCACCATGGTGCCGCCTGCCGAGCAACGCCGGGCTCTCGCCGCGCTCCTCAAGACGGTCAGTCCGCCGGCGCTCGAGTTGCCCGCGTCTGTCCTGTCGGCAATTCCGCCGCCAGCCATGGGATACGATCGGTCGCGGGAGGATTTCACCGGCCACACCGGCCTCGTTTTCGACGCCTTAGGGCCGCCGGAAGCCGCTGCCAGTCTGACGGTGGGTCTGATTCTCAATCCCGAGCGTGACGCGCGACTGGTGGTAAACCACGGGCGTGATCCGAACGCTCCGTCGCTTGACGAAGTGATGGACCAGTTGCTCGCGGCCACCTGGAAAGCCCCGCCGGCCGCGGGTTACCAAGGGGAGATTCAGCGGACTGTCGACAACGTTGTGCTCGATGATTTGTTGCGGCTGGCGGCGAACGAACAGGCCGCCCCTCAGGTGCGAGCCTTGGCGTCGTTGAAGCTTGCTGACTTGAAAGATTGGCTCGAGGCGGGACTGCGTGAGCGGCCCGATGAAGGCCGCCGCGCGCAATTCGCTTACGCCGCATCGGAAATCGAGCACTTCGAGAAAGACCCGAATTCCATCACGATTCAGCCCTCCGTCGAGCCGCCGCCCGGGCAACCCATTGGCGAGGCGGACCAGGATCTGAGTTACCGGGTCAGTCCGTAGCTCCGTTTCCGCGAAGCCAGCCACTCGAGGCCTCGATGAATGGGTGACTGCGAGCCGGAAACCGTCCGTTCACGGCTCCATCCGTTCGGCAACGGTTTTTGCCTGGGTAAAGAGGAGCAAATAGTCGTGCCCACCCGCCTTGGAATCCGTCCCCGACATGTTAAAACCGCCGAACGGGTGGGCGCCCACCAGCGCGCCCGTGCACTTGCGGTTCAGATAAAGGTTACCCACGAAGAATTCTTCGGTGGCCTTCTCCAGCTTGCGGCGATCGCGGGTATAAACAGCGCCCGTCAACCCGTAATCAGTGTTATTGGCAATGGCCAAAGCTGCATCGAAACTCTCTGCCCGAATCACTGCGAGGACCGGTCCGAAAATCTCTTCTTGGGCTATGCGCGCGGTGGGAGGGACGTCGGCGATGACTGTCGGCCGGATAAAATGGCCTGGCCCGGCGGATTCTCCGCCTGTAATCAAACGGCCCTCCGCCTTTCCAATCTCGATGTAATTCAAGATCGATTTCTTGGCTTTGGCATTGATAACAGGCCCCAGATAATTTTCCGGACGCTCGGCGGGGCCGACGGTGATCCCCTCCAATCGCTGGCGGAGCTTTTCAAGGAAAACGTCATAGACCTGCCCCACCACGATCGCTCGCGAGCAGGCAGAGCATTTCTGGCCCTGATATCCGAAGGCCGAAGCTACTACGCCATCGACCGCATCGTCGATGTCCGCATCGGCATCCACCACAATCGAGTCCTTGCCGCCCATCTCCGCGATCACGCGTTTCACCCAGATCTGTCCGGGCGCGGTCTTGGCCGCCAACTCGTTGATGTGAAGTCCGACGTCCTTTGATCCTGTAAATGCCACAAAGCGCGTGCGAGGGTGCCCCACGAGGGTATCGCCCACCACACCACCAGGACAGGGCAGGTAATTGACCACTCCCGGAGGCATGCCCGCCTCCTCGAGAGCTTCGAAAAACTTGTAGGCGATGGCCGGAGCGTCGCTCGAGGGTTTCATCACCACGGTGTTGCCGGTTACGATTGCAGCCATCGTCATCCCAACAAGAATCGCCAGGGGGAAGTTCCATGGCGGGATCACGATCCCTACTCCGAGGGGAATATAACGCAAATGGTTGATCTCACCGGGTACCGGCGTAAGAGGCTGTGGGGCCATCAGCCGCTCCATGGCGCGGGCGTAATACTCGGTGAAATCGATGGCTTCCGCCACGTCGGCGTCCGCCTCCGGCCAAGTCTTGCCGACCTCGTACACCATCCGGGCTTCGTAGTAGTACTTGCGCTCCAGAAGGATTTTGGACGTTTTCAGCAGCAGCTCCACGCGTTTCTGCGCCGGAGTACGACTCCAGGTCTTGAAAGCCTCGTCAGCCCTTCGCACCGCCAAGTCCGCGAGCCCTGCGTCCGCCTGGGAAAACACGCCCACGATTTTGTCCGGATGGCTGGGATTGTGGGAGTACAACTTTTCTTTGGTTTTGATTCGTTCGCCGCCGATCACCAGATCGTATTCGCGGCCCAACTCCTCGCGAATTTCTTCCAGCGCATACTCCATACGGCGACGATGGGCAGGGTTGTTCTTGAAATCGCTCAAGGGTTCGTTCTTAAAATCGGGGAGCTTCATTGGCGCCTCCATTAGAGACTTACACCACTTCAACACGCACCTTGGTCGCCACCGAGGCAAGTGCACGATCACGGGTCACGAGTGTGGCGTCAAGGGCTTCGGCCCAGAGTCGGATAGGCCGCGTGACAGGACCTTACGACTATTCCTCTCGGCTCGGATTGCGGCCGCAGGGGCGGGGGGGGCCGAACCGGCCGACGTCCGGCAAGGCGCCTTCGCATCTCATCAAGCGTCGGGCGCTCAAGCGTTTGGCGTATCTCTCTGAGCAGGAAATCCGAAATCGAGATACCCGCAAGCGCTGCGCGCGCCTTAACCTCCCGGTGCATCTCGGGTGGCACATTTCGAATCTGGAGCATTGTTGGCACGAGATCAGGTTACTTCCGTGCAAAACGCATGTCAAACGTACGGGGACCGTAGAACGCCCCACTTCCTACGCCGCGACGACGGGATTGGTCAAAGTCCCGATGCCTTCAACGGTCACGCTCACGGTGTCGCCGGCTTTCAAGAAGACCTGAGGCTTGCGCGCAAATCCCACTCCCGGAGGCGTGCCGGTGGATATCAAATCGCCCACTTCCCAGGTGACCGATTGGGAGAGATAGCTGATGAGGAAGGGGACCTTAAAGATCAAATTGCTCGTGTTGGAATCCTGGAGGGTTTCGCCGTTGAGTGTTAGGGAGATTCGCAGATTGTTGGGATCGGGAACTTCATCGGGAGTGACAATCCACGGGCCCGTGGGCGCAAAGGTATCGCAACTCTTGCCTCGATACCACTGCTTGTCACCGAACTGCATGTCGCGCGCGCTCACGTCGTGCAGAACCGTGTAGCCGGCGATGTATTTGTGCGCCTCGCTTTCGGGAATGTGCTTCCCGCGCTTGCCGATGACGACAGCGAATTCGGCTTCATAATCCACTTGGCTGGAGTTGGGCGGCAGCTTGATGGCGTCGCCGGGACCGCAAATGGTGTTGTGCGATTTGAGGAAGAAAATCGGCGCCGGTGGTGGTTCCTGACCGCCCTCGCGGGCGTGATCGGCATAATTGAGGCCAATGCACGTGATCTTGTTGGGGTGGGCGATGGGCGCGCGCAGTGTGGCAGTGCGCAGCGGAATGACGAAGCCCTTCGTACCTTTTTTGTGAGTCTCCCCCGCGTGCGCCACGACGACTCCCAGCGCCTTGCGATATCTTTCGCCCAGCGTCAGCAATCCGATCATGTCCGCAGGCGGCCGGCCCAGCTTGCGCAATACGTCCGCCGATGCGGCCAACTTGGCATCGGCAATCTTGCCTTTGGCGATGAGTCCATACGCGGCGGCTACATCCACTACGAACTCGCCATGGACCACCCCCAGGCGTGAGATTCTCGCGGCTTCATAAGTTACCAGTTTCATGATTGATCTCTCCCTTCTCCCGTACCGGCGGGTTTATCCCGCCATAGTGCGGCGTAATGCCGCTCCTACTCCCCCGTCAGCCGAAACGCATAGTGGCCGGAGCCCACTTCCAAGATGACTCGACCGTCCACCAATTTCCCTGCTGTAACGCCTGACGTTCCCTCCACGAACTGCCCTTTCTCCCAAACCGTCCGATCGCCCTCGCGCACGGTGACCTGCGTCATCTCCTCGTCCTTGGGAATAGAAACGGTCGCGGTGCTGTTAACGGGCACATCCACTTGCAGCGTCACAACTCCCAGTTCGTGCGTCCACGACGAAGTTACGTTGCCGCGCACCGATCCCACCGTGGCGCTCACGGACGTCAGGTCGCGCACCATCTGCGGTTCAATGCGGACGTGGCGATAGCCAGGCTGGTCAGGATCCACGTTGATTCCGCCCAGAGCCTCATAAAACCACGCATCCACACTCCCCATCATGTGGTGGTTGTGGGAATTCATCGACGGTCCGGTCTTGTTCTGCCAGAGCTCCCAGAGGGTCGTGGCGCCATTCGCGGCCATGTAACCCCAACTCGGGTAAGTGGTCTGCACGGCGAGATCATAAGCAAGATAGGAATCGCCCAAATCCGTGAGCAGCGGCATCAGATAGCGGACGCCGATAAAGCCTGTGGTCAAGTGTGTGTCGTGGTGGTAGAGAATGTCGTTGTTGAGATTCCCGGCCACTTCGCCGCGATGGTCTTTGGGCACCATGTCCAGGAACAAGGGCAGAGCGTTGGCCGTTTGAGTTCCATTCGCGTAGTTGCCTGTCTTAGGGTCGAAGAACTCCTTATTGAAAGCGTCTTTGATCTCGCCGGCAAGCTGCGTGTAGCTTACGGCATCCGCGGAATTGCCGAGCACGGCGGCGATCTTGGCCAGCAGCAGCGTGTCGTAATAGTAGTAGAAGTCGGAAACCTCCGCGCCCGGCGTCTTTTCCAGCGCCACCCAGTCGCCATAATAGCTATAGCGGAGAACATTATCGGGTGCGCGGGTGCGCAGGAACTCGACGTATTTCTTCAGCCCGTCGTAATTCTCCTCCAGGATGCGCCGATCACCGTTCTGCTGGTAGACGTACCAGGCGATCAGCGGGAACGCCGTGCCCCAGGCAGGGTCGGCAGGGCGGCTGCCGTAGCGGTGCGGAACTGTATCCGTGACGGTACCGCTTGCGTCCTGCACATCGTGGATGTCCCGCACGAAGTTGGTATAGAAGGCCGCCATGTCGAAGTTCAGCATCATGCCTTCAGCGCTGGTCTGCGCATCGCCCAACCAGCCCTGGCGCTCGTCGCGCTGATCGCAATCGGTGGGCACGCTCATCAGATTCGTCAGGTCCGACCAGCGAATGATTTTGTGAATCTGATTCAGCAGGGACTTGGATGCCACAAAGCTGCCAGTTGTCTGGACGGCGGAATGCACCACGTGCCCGCGCAGCGAATCGAGGCTGGGTGTGCCGGGATATCCCGTGACCTCCACGTAGCGGAAGCCATGGTAAGTAAATCGAGGATGGTAGTCTTCCTCTCCCTCGCCGCGCAGGATGTAAATATCGCGCGATTTGGCTCCGCGAATATTCTCGCGGTTGATCATGCCGGTGTCATAAAGCAACTCAGAGTAGCGCAATTGAACCTGTGCGCCGCGCGGCCCGACGACGTGGAGGTCCGCCCAACCGCTGATGTTCTGCCCCAAGTCGTACACGTAAACGCCGGGTTGCGGGTTGGTCAACGTAATGGGAATCAGGGAATCCACGTCACTGGATCGGCGGCATCATCTGGGCAGAGCGAATGCCCTTTGGAGCCTTCCAGAATTTCGGCGGCCTTCCAGGCGGAATCATCGAACCCTGGCGAGTCCCAACCCGGCAGCTCGCGACGAGCGTCGTAGACTTCCCCGTCCCAAACGCCGTCGCTGACGATAGGACCTTGCGTAACCTTCCAGGTGTTGTCGCTCGCGATTTGCACGGTCTTGCCATCCGCAAGCTCGATGTTCACCTGAAGCAGCAAAGCGGGTTGTTTATAGGGCGCGGGCACATCTCCCCCGCCGAGCAGCGCCCATCCTCCGCCAAGCATTGCGCCAAAGGCGTTCTTCCCCGGGCGCAGATGAGAGGTGATGTCGTAAGTGGAATAGAGGACGCGGACCTGGTAGGTGGTCCAGGCAGGGTCGAGATCGTTGCAACCGATCTTTTCACCATTGATCCTGAATTCGTAGTACCCAAGAGCCGTGACGTAGGCGCGCGCGCGAACCACTTTGCCTGAGAGGGCGATCTCTTTGCGAAGCATATTCGCGCCGCCAATCCATTGCCCTTTCCAGTCACCCGCCGAGAGCAGCCCCACGTCGAAGCTTGCGGGACGGCTGTAGTCGCTGGCGTTGCCGTCCTTATCCCAGTATCGGACTTTCCACCAATAGGAGTGATCGCTTTCGAGAGGTTTACCTTTATAAACCACCTGTGTGGAATCGTCGGAGGCGGTTTTGCCGCTATCCCATCGGTCGATCTTGTTCTGGGCCAGTAACTCGGGACTGGAAGCGACGGTTACCTGGTAGGCGGACTGCATTTGCGCCCGGCCCGTGTGCTTCAGCACCCAAGCGAATCGCGGTTGGCGAACGTCGATTCCCACGGGATTCTTCAGGTATTCACAGCGCAAGTTATCGGGAGGCAAAGGGCCTTCCGCGCCGCGAGCCGCCGGGGTGACCCACACAGCGGGGATCGCCAATAGAACTGCACCCACAATGATTTTGATGATCGAATATGATTTGCGCATAGTAAGTCTTCTTTCGGGCTATCGAATCCCATAGCGCAGACCCTCGTCGTTGGGGTCCGCGGTTTTTCTCTAGCATGGACCGAGAATCTCCAAAATGAACGCCTTCCCGTGTGTTCGGGAGCGCGATTCCAGGGAAGAACCGCGGTCGTCGAAACGACTAACTCGAAACTGGAAACTCGAAAATCGAGAACTGTGGGCAATGCAGTGAGTTTTGATTTTCCAGTTTCCAGTTTCGAGTTTCGCCCTTTCCGCGGCACCTGGAACCCGACACCTCCGCTACAGCTTCTTCCACCGTTTGTGAAAGCTCTGGGGCGCGAGGGCAGGGAAGTCACGCTCTTTGGTCCATTCGGAGGCAGGGTATGACGGAAGCTTGCGAATCCAACCATGGCGCGCCCAAAGGACTTGCCCGAAGCGAGCGAACCGGCTGCCCAGTGCATATAAGAAAGGATGACGCATCGCCCAAGCCCAGAGCCGGAACGTGGCCCGCTCTGAAACGAGCGCCCGCCCGTGTTGCGGCGCCAGTTCCTGAGCTTTGCCGCGCAAATGCAGCAGGAGGTCGGGAATATTGATCTTAACGGGGCAAACCTCCCGGCAGGCTCCGCAAAGAGACGATGCGAAGGGCAACTCTCGCGCTTGGCTGATACCGCCGAGTTCCGGTGTAACGAGTGCGCCGATGGGGCCGCTATAGACCCCGCCGTAAGCGTGCCCGCCGATCTTGCGATAGACAGGGCACGTGTTTAGGCATGCCCCGCAGCGAATGCAATACAGCATCTCGCGCATCTTGGGGTCGGCGAGCGACTTGGTGCGGCCATTATCCACCATGACCACGTGCATTTCTTCGGGACCATCTTCACCCTCGCGGCGCGGTCCGGTTACGAGCGAAGTATAGGTGGTAAGCTTCTGGCCCGTACCGGAGCGGCCGAGCAAGCGTAGGAAAATTCCCAGGTCGGAGAGCCGGGGAATAAGCTTTTCGATTCCGACCAGCGCGATGTGCACCCGCGGAACGGTGCTGCACATGCGGATGTTCCCTTCGTTCTCGACTGTGACGACCGTGCCCGTCTCCGCCACGGCGAAGTTGGCGCCGCTGACTCCGACGCCGGCTTTCTGGAACATCTCGCGCAACGCGCGGCGGGCGATGGCCGTGAGTTCTTCGGGAACAAGCGTGGGTTGGGATCCGATCTTCTTGGCAAACAGGTTGGACACATCCTCGCGGGTCTTGTGAATCGCCGGCGCCACGATGTGCGCGGGCCGCTCGCCTGCCAATTGAATGATGAATTCGCCCAAATCCGTCTCGACGGCGCGAATTCCGCCGGCCTCGAGCGCGAGGTTTAACTCTACTTCCTCCGCGACCATGCTCTTGGCTTTGACCACTTCCACCGCCGCCGATCGCTTCACGATGTCTACGACGATCCGGCAAACCTCGTCAGCCGAAGACGCCCAGTGCATCTTGCCGCCGTTCCGTTCCACGCTGTCGGCAAACTGGCCGAGGTAGTGATCGAGGTTCTCGATGGTATGGCGCTTCACCTCGCGCCCGGCATCGCGAAGGCGGTCGAAGCCGGGGACCTCGGCAATCGCCTGCAAGCGATGATTGAACAGGCGCACGGTCGAGGACCGGTAGGCCTCCGCCAAACGCGGGTTGGCGATGGTTTCGGCCCCTTCGCGGTGGATGTCGATGCTGCGAACGTCGATGTCAGACATAAGAGGTGGCAAGCACGACGAGCAAAGTGTAAATGGTAAAGGATAAAGGGTAAAGCAAAGCGTGTTTTACCCTTTACCCTTTAGCCTTTATCCTTCATCCTGAACTTTCCTGCGTCGCCAGGACTTCCGCCAAATGCATCGTCTTGAGCGGCAATCCCTGACGATGGATCAGTCCGGCCAAGTGCATCAGGCAGCCGCCGTCAGCGGCCACCAGGTATTCGGCGCCAGTGCCGGTGGCGGCGCGAATTTTGTCCTGCCCCATGGGCACGGAGACCTCTGGGAATTTCACCGAGAATGTGCCGCCGAACCCGCAGCAGAGCTTATTATCGTTCAGCTCCACCAAATCAATGCCCTGCACGTTACTGAGCAGTTTGCGCGGCGCTTCATCCACGCCGAGTTCGCGCAACAGGTGGCACGAATCGTGGTAAGTCACGCGGTGGGCAAAGCGCGCACCCAAGTCTTCAACCTTCAACACCTTCACCAGGAATTCCGAGAATTCAAAGAAGCGTTTTTGCAGGTCCTGGGACTTGCGCAAGAGCGCTGGGTCGCCGGCAAAAAGTTCCGGATAGAAAACCCGCACCATCGCGGTACATGAACCTGACGGCGCCACCACATAGTCGGCGTTGTCGTAAAGGTCCAGAACTTTCCGGGCAACGCTGCGCGCCTCGTCCCGATAGCCGGTGTTGAACGCCGGCTGGCCGCAACACGTCTGCTTGGGGTTGAACAGGACTTCCACGTCCAACCGCCGGAGGATTTTCACCACGCATTCGCCAACCTGGGGAAAAAACTGGTCAGCAAGGCAGGTGATAAAGAGACCTACACGTGGTTTCGCCATGGCTTCACAAACCCGCAACGCTATCGGAAATCGGCTTGAAGGTCAAGTAGACAAGGCATTCGTGCAGGGTGAATTCGTTCCAGTCTCCAAGTGCTTTGAGTTTTAGGCGGTTGTAGTTTGTTCTGGACAACGCCCGCACGGCCTAGTATGCTCCGCGATGAAGCACGGGTAGGTTTCAGGTGTGCTTCCCCGGGGGGTAGCCTCTTGGACCTGCTGGCGATCAACGTGCGGCCCGCTCGGTCCTGCGACGAGCTGCGCTACCAAGAACTGATGCGGCAGCACCACTATCTGGGAGCTTTGCCGAAGATCAGCGAGACCCTGTGGTATGTCGCGACTTGGCGAGAGGAGTGGGTGGCGCTGCTGAGTTTTTCCGCCTCCGCCCTCAAATGCGCGGCGCGCGACCGCTGGATCGGCTGGAACTTTCGCCAGCGCTATAGCCGCTTGAAGCTGATCGTCAACAACAGCCGCTTCCTTATCCTGCCCTCAGGGCGCATTCCCAACCTCGGGTCGCGCGTTCTGGGTCTCTGCCAAAGGCGTCTGGCCGGCGATTGGGAAGCCACGTTCGGTCATGGGGTGGTGTTGCTGGAAACCTTCGTCGACCCGCAGCGTTTTCGCGGCACCGTGTATCGGGCGGCGAACTGGGTGTACGTCGGGAACACGAAGGGATTTCAGCGCACTCGCCGGGGGTACACCGCGACGCCGCAATCTCCCAAGATGGTCTTCCTCCAACCCTTGCGGTCCGACGCCCGCGCGTTGCTCTCGCAAGCCGTTCTTCCTTCTCCTTATCAAATCGGAGGTTCCAAAATCATGCTCAGCGCCGCGCAGATGCAATCGCTCCCCGCGTTTTTCCGCGAGATTCCCGATCCCCGCCGCGCCCAAGGCCGGCGCCATGGCTTGTCCACGGTGCTGGGCATCGCCGCCGGAGCCGTCCTGTGCGGCATGCGCGGCTACAAGGCGATCGCCGATTGGGCCGAAAGTCTCGGACCGAAAGCGCGCGAGCGCTTCGGCTGCCGTCGCGAAAAGGGCCGCTACGTCGTGCCCAGCGAGTCGATCCTCCGCAACGTGCTGATCCGCCTCGACCCCGCGCCCTTGGACCGCGCCTTGCGCCGCTGGAACGAAGCCTACGCCGGGGAGGACGAAAGTCTGGCCATTGACGGCAAGACCCTGTGCAATGCCCTCGACGCGGAGGGTCACCCGACGCAGGTGATGAGCGTTGTCGGTCACCAGACCCAGACCTGCTACACCCAAAAAAAGTGGGGACCCTGCCCGTAGAGGGCCGGGACGAAGTCAAACGCACCAACGAGATTAAGACGGCTATCCCGTTGCTGGAGGCCATCGCCATTGCCGGCAAGGACATCACCGCCGACGCCTTGCTCACGCAGCGTAAATTCGCCGAATATCTGGTCGAGAAGCGCCAGGCGCATTACTCTTTCACCGTCAAAGGCAATCAACCCGGACTGCTGGCAGACCTGCAGTTCTACTTCCAACACCGGGGCCAACCGCATTTCGTCGAACAGACGCCTCCCGATCACGGCCGCCTGGAAACCCGCAAAATCTGGACCACCACCGAACTCAACGACGATCTCGACTTCCCGCACGTGGGCCAAGCCTTCCTCATCGAGCGGCAGGTGATCGAGAAAAAGACGGGTGAATATTCTCTGGACATCGCCTATGGCCTCACCAGTCGCACCCCCCAAGAAGCCAACCCACGACGCGTGCTCCAGGTTAACCGCGGACACTGGGTCATCGAGAACGGTTGCCACTACGTTCTCGATTGGAACTTTGACGAGGACCGCAGCCGCATCCGCAGGGGCCACGGCCCGGAAAACATCACCCGTCTGCGCCGCTTCGCCATCGGCGTGATCAAATCCCGAGGGACGAGGAGCGTCGCCCAGAAAATGCGCCAACTCACGCGCAACGTGCGCCTGGTCTTCGACTATCTGCGCATGACCGAAAACTCCTGTCCCTGCCGCCCTGCGAATTAGGCGTCATCAGGAAACAACCTTCGCCCCTTGCGTGACGTCCCCCCGCCGCAGAGCAACTCCTGCCACCCACCGGGGCCTCTCCATCGGCGCAGGCCGCAACTCATTCCCACAACCCTTCGGGCAATGACCAAAATCGCCAGAAAACTCAATCACAACTCGATGGCGACCCGCTTAGAACAAATTTACCGTGGGCATTCGTGGAACGATGGCGACATTCAGAGATTGAGCGGGAGAGCAGGTGTAGCGCGGACCCCCGTATTTCGGGTCCCCGGCTTTTCACCAGCAAAAATCGCGAATCTGGAATATGAACGCTTCCCCTTGCGTTCATGACCGCAAGTCGAGGGAAGAGCCGCAGACCTCCAATCCCGAGGTCTGCGCTACCCTGCTTGATTCCTACTCAAAAATGATGCATATTTGAGTAGGAAAAGAGGAGCCCCCGAAATGGCCAGAATCCAGCCGGTACTCACCAAGCCCGAGTCTGAGTTGGTGGACCAAGTCGCACAGCTTACGCAATCGAAGAGAACTGACGTATTCAAGAATGCGCTGGTGGTCTATCACTGGTTTGTCCGTCAAGCTGTGACAGGGGCGAGGGTGATTGCTCGCAAGCCTACAGGAGAAGAGGTCGAGCTTCAAACCCCGGAACTCGTATCACTTGAAGCAAGAGGTCATCGCCTCAGCCCCGAGGAACTCGGGCTATTGGCGAAGAGGCTTGCCGACGCCAAAAACCCGAGTGAGGCCGCCCGCCTGCGCGAATCAATCACCCGGGGCTTTTATGGCATCTGAGCCCTAAGAGTCGCCGGGCTGCTGTCGTGGTGAATCATGCCCAAGATACGCCGCCACCATCTTCCTCCCGCGTTGTTCCAGCATCTGCTTCAACGCATTCAGGAGCGCAAAATCCCTGCTTCCCAACTTGAATTACTCGCTCGCTGGCTCGATACGGAACCCGAGGTCCCAGAAAGTTCGTGGCATAAGCGCCTTCCCGGTATGACCGTGTGCGGTGAGGGCGAGCTGATTAAGACCTTCCTTCTCCCTGGTCAGAACCCACAGGGTAAGCGCCTTATCTAGAAGGCGCGAACTTCAGCCTAGCGCTGATCGCTTGGACCTGATCGAGGGAAACAGCCTTTTCCAGGGCGGCGAGCTGCACCGCGATATTCCCTGCCGCCGCGCATTCAGTGGGTCCGCGCAAAACTTCGATCCCCGTGACGCGTTCAGTCAGGCGATTGAGCGCTTCATTCTTTACCCCGCCCCCTACGATGCAGATGCGCTTGATGGGCTTGAGCTTCCCCAACTCTGTCACTACTTCAGCGTAGCGGCGGGCGAGGCTCCGGAAAATGATCGCGGATAGTTCCGCTGGCCGATGCTCCTCCGGGAAGCCCGCGGCTCGCAACCCTTCGTTGATGCGCTTCACCATGTTTCCCGGAGCAAGATAAGTCGCCTCGTCGGCATGGAAGTACGGCCCATCGGGGGAAGCCTCCAGGCACTGGGCCGCCAAGTCCGCAGCGGTCAGGCTCAGACCCTGGGCGTTCCATTCGCGCATGCATTCCTGGAGAAGCCAAAGGCCGATGACGTTTTGGAGAAATCTGATGCTGCCCGCGACGCCGCCCTCGTTGGTGAAACACGGGGCCTTACCTCCACCGCTCACCACGGGCTGAAGCAGCACGGTACCCACCAGGGACCAAGTCCCCGAGCTGATGAAAGCCAGTTCCTCGTGCGGAAACGGAATGCCGGCCACCGCCGAGCCGGTGTCGTGGCACGCCGGAGCGATCACCTGAGTACCCTCCAAGCCGAGCTCCCGGGCGACTTCCGGGCGAACCTTCCCCAGCACCTCCCCGGCCTGCACAATGGGCGGGAACTTGTTCAGGTTGAGCCCGAGCGCGGAGGTCAGCTCACCGGACCAAGCCCTCGTTCGGACATCGACCAACTGAGTCGTACTGGCCTCCGTGTACTCCGCCGCAACCACACCTGAGAGGCGGTACTGAAAATACTCGGGAAGCGTCAGCCACTGGGCCGCACGGTCCCATTCTTCGGGGAACTCCGCCAGATGCGCAACCAATTGGTAGACGGTATTGAAAGAAAGGAACTGAATGCCGGTGATTTCGTACAAACGCTGCTGGGGAACCTTCGAGAAGGTCTTCTGCATGGCGGGCACGTTGCGCGCATCGCGATAGCAAAACGACTGGCCAATGCGCTGGCCCTCGTCATCCAGCAGAGCGTAATCCACGCCCCAACCGTCCACGCCCACGCTATCAATGCGGCCTTGCGTTTTGGCGGCGGCTTTCAGCAAACCTCTTTGGATTTCTTCCCAAAGGCGGTCGACATCCCACACGAGATGGTGGAACACCTGCTTAGCGCCGTTGGGAAAGCGATGGACCTCCTCCATCGTCCCCTCGCTGCCGTTCCAGCGGCAGAGCACCAGACGGCCGCTCTCCGCGCCAAGGTCTACCGCCACCACATTGCGAGCCATGTTCATCGCAGGAATGCCTCCACCCGGCCGCCATCGAGGGGTAACGAGCGACCAGCCGTTTTAGCATGACGGGTCACTCGCCAGCCTGAGAGTTCTTCGTCGGAAGGGAAAGCTAGAAAGGCGGAGAGGTTCAGTGTGCCCTCTCCGCCTTGTTGCATTACAAATCCTCAAACTTCGTTCTTTCGATCGGTGTAAATCCGTGCTGATCCGTGGCCCGCGATGGCTGCGGATCTTCACGCGTAGCTCGCCACCGCACCTTTATTCTTCGCCCCGCGCACCTTCTCCGCTTGCTCCGATAGCCGGAAGCGCGGAAAGCGTGCAGCGGATCTGCCGCCAATCCCTTGCTCTGCCGCCATTCCTGGATGGCCGGACGCACATCGGTGGCGAAGGCCGCCTTCAGGCATTCTTCCCCATCGATCAATGCGCCCTTCATTTGGTGATGGTTCAGCTTCTCCTGATCCACCAGCACGGCCTTCGAATAAAGTTCCTGCGCCGTGACGGCCGTTTGGATCATTTCTTCAATCTTGTCCTTCAAATTGTGGCTCTGGTCGATCATGTAGGCGATGTCGGCGTGTTTCCCGGTCTCGGTTTCATAACCGACCACTTCGTTGAAGATGCGGAAAACCTGATAGGGGTCGATGGAACCGAGCGTCAGGTCATCGTCCGCGTAACGGCGGTCGTTGAAGTGGAAACCACCCAGCATGTCCTCGCTCAGCAGCCACGCCACAATCTGTTCGATATTCTGCGCCTGATAATGGTGACCCGTATCCACCAATACTTTCGCTTGGGGGCCGGCGTGGCGCGAGAGAAGCAGTGACATGCCCCAGTCGCCCAGGTCCGTGTGGTAGAAATACGGCTCGAACGGCTTGTATTCCACCAGCATCCGCTGATGGGGGGAAAGGTGCGCGTGCGTTTCTTTCAAGCCCTCGGCGAACCATTGCTTCCGATGGCGAATGGATTGGGACCCTGGATAGCTCGAACCGTCGGCGAACCAGAGCGAGACGTCCCGGCTGCCCGTCTGCTTCCCGATCTCGATGCTTTCCAGAATGTGGTCGAGCGCGGCCTTGCGAATCGCCGGGTCGGGATTGCCGAACGATCCATTCTTATAAATCTGGTCCTGAAAAACATTAGGGTTGATCGCGCCCAGGCGAACACCCACCTTCGCCGCCGACGCCATCACCGCCGACGTGCTTTTGAGGCCCTCGGGGAAGTCCCAGAGGACGTGCGTCGCCACCCTGGGACAGCATCCCGTGAAATGATGTACCTGCCCCGCATCGGCCAACTTCTCTTCCGTGGTTGTGGCCGCGGAGGCCTGGATGAATTTTCCAAAACGTGTGCCGGTATTCGCAAACCCCCAGGACGGGAGTTCGATCACAAACGTGTCAAGCGCCTTATGAATCCGCTCCGTCTGATTCGAAGTTGTCATGTCACACCTCCCAAAACCTAGAGAGTCTATTGCGGGATCTGCGCACCGTCAAGGTGAGTTGGCGAGTAAGCGCCCTAGCGCCCCGCGACCACCCGCGCCCGACTTCACTCCATATAAAACACTTCTTTCATCATCGGCGAATCTTTCGCCGGGAGCAAGATCGGAAATGGGGTCGAAAAGGTGGCCCATCTCCTTTTGCCAGCGAAGATTCGCGGGATCGTCCTCCAGGATCTTCCATGCGCGCTCAAAGTCTTCCACGGTCATCACCAGAAACAGGTCCAAGCCCCGGCGGAAGATGGAATAGTGGGAGATCCCCACTTCTTTCATCTTGGCCAGAAGCTCGGGCCACACTTGCTGATGGGCCTTCTCGTATTCTTCCACCACACCCGGCCGTAACCGCAGCCGGAAATGCTACACGCGCCATTTGCGCCTCCTATTTCGCGAGCGTCACTACTGCCACCGCCAAGCCGCCCAAGGTTACCTCGTCGCTGCGGAGTTGACCCCCGGCGGGCGGCGGAAAGCCGTCTGTTGGTCGACCACGTCCACGTGGCCGCCGGCGGCGCCGGGGACGGCCACCACAAAGGGCCGGTCGCGCTTGTTCACCAGCAACACCTTGTGCGGGCCGTCGCGAGTGACAAATCCCCTTGCGTATACGTAGGGCAAGTTGAGGTGCGTCTCCACGAGCTTGTCTCCGGGGCCGAAGTTATCATGAATCAGTTTGAGCACCCAGTAGCGGGCATTGGGCTGCCCCGTTACCCAGTCCACCAGGGACACCGACGGAAATTGCGTGGGGTAACCGACAAGCTGCGATTCGCCGTCGTACTCGATTCCCAGTGAGGCCAACTCGCCGTAAACGTACGCGTACAGCGCGCCGGAGAGATTCCAGTAGGAATTCGGAATCAATATCGGGCCGCTGCGGTTGTCATCCGCTTCGATGGAACCTTGCTCGTTGATGTCGATTTGCGTTTCGGGGGAAAGCCGCGCGCGCATCGTGTTGACGTAGCGCACCGTGTCCAGAAAATGGTCCGCCTGGTCGAAGAAGGTGTACTGCTGGACTTCCGGTGTCTCGTCTTCCGCGGGATTGGCATAGAAGTGGAAGGTGATCATGTCCAGCGGAATTCCAGCCTTGTGATGGGCGTGGTTGAGGAAGTATTCAAAATATTCGGGACTTTGCGACGGCCCCGCCAAGGCCAACGCGGCGAACTTCATGTGGGGCGCAACCCGGTGCAAGGCCTCCACCACGGCGTCATAGCGTTCAGTGTATTGCTTGGGAGTCATGGTGTGCTCGAAATCCACCTCATTAAAGACCTCCCAGTAATCGATCTTGTAGTGGTGGCCTGACTTGTGCTCGACGCCGTATTCATCCTTGAAGCCGCCGAGCGTGTACCAACTGACCAGGCGCGCGTAATAGTCGGCCAGCTCCTTCATGCTGGGATCGCGCAATTCCGTTCCCTGTTCGTAATCCCACGTGACCTGGTTGGCATCCTCCGGGTAGGGCACGGGTTTAGGCGTCTTGAACATCCACTGAGGGATGGTGCTGAAATTCAGCATCACTGAATGCCCGGAAGTTGCTTCCAGAAAGTCCACGGTCATGGGGTCAATCACGGAAAAATCCCAAAACGTCTTTCCGTCCTTGGGCGGCTCCATTTCCGCGACGGCCAGCTTGGGATAGGGCAGCCAGGGAACGTAGCGCACAACGTCGCACCCCAGGTCGTGCAAGGCGCGGAAGGCGGGTTCGTGGAGCGTTGCACCCCGGCGCAGCGGAGGGTTCACCACCACCTGGAGCGTGGGGGTTGTCTTGGAAACCCGCACAACTTTGGCCCAATCGACGGTCACCTCCGCCGGTTTCTCGGCCGCCTGGACGGCGCCACAAACGAACATCAAGAACAAACCAAGGGGGAACAGTGCAGGAATGAATCGTCGCTTTATCATGGGACCACCTTCGCAAAGACACTCACGATATGACATGTAACTGATACCGCCGGACTCGGCATGGCCAAGAGGGGCTCGTTCCCGAGGAAGCGATGCGGGCAAGATACGCGCCGCCGGCAAGCAGAGGTGCGCCTCGAAAACGGTGCCCATCATACTCAAGTATGCGGGTGTCATCAAGGCTTGCGAAAGAGTGCGTGCGAATGGGCGGAAAAGGATTCAGGGCAGCGAGGTCCTCTGGCCGCCCTGGCCGCATAAAGAGCAACACAGGTCTTTGCGCATCCGGCTGTAGCGGCGGTCTCGGACCGCCGTCGTCGATCGGAGATCGACGCTACAATATATGTCGCACTGTATAATTCACGCGTGTCGAGGCTTTACGGGAGACTTGCGCACCGCTTTCGTAATAGCAGGTAACGAAGGCGCTTTGTGATCGGCCTTCCGCTGGCGGTTCCCGGTGTCGTGCTTGGCCGGCGTATCAGGCGCGGGAGGGACGCCGCCTGCCCTGCGGTCACCGATCCGGCGATCCATATGCGTCCGGCCCTCCCGTCGCCTGCTCTGTTTTCTCTTGTCGCTCAAAATTGATCCTAGGACATCGTCAGAACTACGCGATACTCGGCCTTGCCGCTCATCATCCTTTCATACGCTTCGGGGGCGCGGGACAATGGAAATTTTTCGATCATGGGCCGCACGCCGGTAAGGACAGAGAAATTGAGCGTATCCTCGGAATCTGCGGAAGTGCCGGAAGGCCAACCCTGAAGGCCCCTGGCGCCCATGATGAGCTGGATGGGCGTCACCTGAATGGGTTCCATGCTCGCACCGACCACTACCATCTTACCGTTCGTGCCCAGGCCGTCAAAAAGTGCCGTCATAGCTTTGCCGCTGGGCGCGGTGCTCAGGATTACGCGCGCGCCGCCCAGTTTCTTTAGTTCTTCCGCCGGGTTGGAAGCTTGGCTATCGATGTAATGGTGTGCGCCGAGCTTTCGCGCCAGGGCGGCATTGTCCGCACCGCGGCTGACCGCGGCCACCTTACATCCAAACTTGTTGGCAAACTGAATTGCCAAGTGTCCCAGTCCACCGACCCCTTGGATCGCCACCAGGTCGCCGGGGCCCACGCCGCTATTCCGCAAGGCGTTGAACGTGGTGATGCCGGCGCAAAGCAAAGGAGCGGCTTCTTCCGCGCTAATTCCCTCCGGCATGAGCGCCAGGGCATCCGCAGGCGCCACCATGTACTCCTCGTAGCCGCCGTCGTAGTTAATCCCGGGCACGGGCATGGTTTCGCAGTGGACGAATTCTCCCCGGCGGCAGGCCCGGCAATGGCCGCAGTGGCCGCCGTACCATCCCACACCGACGCGCTGGCCCTCCTTCCAGCCGACCACTCCCGAGCCGACCTCATCAACGACTCCGGCAATTTCATGTCCGGGCACGCGCGGATATTGGATGCCCGGCCATTGGCCTTCCTTTGTGAACATATCGCTGTGGCAGATGCCACAAGCCTGCACGCGAACGCGAACTTCCCCGAAGCCCGGCTGAGGAACTTCGCGTTCCACCAGCTCAATCGGCCCTCCTGGCCGACTAACCTGCGCCACCTTCATCTTCGCCATAAAGACTCTCCTTAAAAAGAATTTGTGAAATCAAAGCCTTGGGCGTGACACCCATCATGAATTGAGCGGGAATAATTCTACATCTCCAGCAGGCATTTGTTGCGTACTTTGCGGCGCCCTGCTTTGTGCAGTATAGCGTACAGGCAGCCGCGCTACGCTTGCTTGCCTCTCCCCAATTCATAATAACCCGCAATCTCCATTGGATTATTGCGGCAGATCGCCCCCTCTCGGGCTTACCCGTCAAAGAGTCTGCCCTCACGGCTCTCAGGCCGTGGAGGTTGGCCGTGCAGCGCGATTGCCTTATGTCCCGCGGCATAAATGCCGATAGAAGCAGATGGAGGTGAAATGGGGGCACGAGGTTCCGTCTGTCTAAGGGGATCTCTGCCGTTTCTAGGTGTCTACACTGCGCCGTGGCCGTCACACGACCCCCCTAGAGAGGCCGCATGAGCATTCTGGGACAAGCCACATTCAAAACCCGTAGCAGCCCTGCTGCCGCAGCCGCGTTCTCTCCCGCCATCAATTTGGCGGTCGATGACGACGCGGGCATGGACAAGCTTCCGAGCCGCACGCCAAAGTCGGATGGGCCTCAGCGGGTTACCGCCCACTGGGGGAAGAGGCTGGCCAGATTCGTCCTGAGGACAGCACTTCTGACACTGGCGGTTGGAGAGATCTTCGCCTCCTCCAACGTCGAAGCGCCAAACAATCTTCCGGTCCTGACTCAGGTTGCACAAATCCGCAGACTTCCGCCTGAGCAATCCCGGCGGGGGTATCCGGTAAAACTGCATGGAGTCATCACCTATAGTGTTCCCGAGTGGGGCGTGACCTTCCTTCAGGATTCCACCGCCGGCGTCTTCATCTGGGGAAGCCCGTCGCTCGCGAAGGTCCGCGCGGGCAACTTGGTGGAGATTCGTGGCAAAACCGCGCCGGGCGATTTCGCCCCCGTGGTCGACCATCCCCAGGTTCAGATTCTGGGCCAGACACCTTTGCCCCAAGCTCATCGCTTTACCCTCGAAGAGCTCTTTGCCGGACAGGAAGACAGCCAATGGGTGGAAGTACGCGGGATTGTTCATTCCATCGGGCTCGCGCAGTGGATTAAACCTGACCTGGGTGAAGCAGCGCCTTCGCTGGTACTGGAATTCGCGGCGGACGGCCGAAAGTTCGACGCCTGGATCGGTGATTCTCCGAAGGGTGCCAATTACCAGGACCTTGTCGATAAGGTTGTCGTTATCCGTGGTGTTTGTGGAACCGAATCCAACGAGAAAAGGCAGTTGGTTGCCGTGCATCTTTTTGTTCCGAAGATGGACCAGGTTCGCGTTGATCAACGAGAGAGCCTCACCCCGCAAGAGGTCATGATTTCCCCCATGTGCAGCCTGATGCAGTTCACGCCAGGTCGAGCCTCGGGCCACCGGATTCGGGTGCGCGGGATTGTGACTCTTGACTTGCCGGGCAGGCGCGTATTCGTCCAGGACAGCTCGGGCGGAGTCATGGTCGAGAGCAAACAAATCACTGATGTCGAACCCGGCGACCGTGTGGAGGTGCTGGGGTTCCCCATTCCCGGCAAGTATGAGCCTGTACTCGAAGACGCGATAGTTCAGAAAATAGGCCGGGGTACTTCGCCGCCACCCGTGGACTTGACGCGCGCCGCGACCCTGACCGCCGACCATGATGCGGAACTCGTCAAGCTTCGAGGGCGCTTGATCGACAAGCATGTGCAGGATAAGAATCTTGTTCTGGACGTCCAAACGGGAAGCCTTAGTTATTCGGCACGACTCGAAGGCAGAGTGGCAAGAGCTGAGACGGAGGCCATTTCTGTTGGCAGCCTCTTGGAGATAACGGGTGTCTTGTCGATGGAGGCGCGGGAGGACCCCAACCCGGCGGCCTTTCATGTCTTGCTACGGTCGCCCCAGGATCATTGCTGTCCAGATTAGCTGAGGATCTGGCTCGGATCCTCTGAAATTGAGGGCAAAATCGAGGTATGTGGTGTCCGCTCTGGAGCAGGTTCACCGTTCCGGGTTCAGTGCTTTCGTACTGTGCTGTCTAAGTTCGGCTGTCTGCTTGTGCCTCCTTGCGAAGCTTTTTAGTCATGCGCTCTCGGCTGCTGTCCAAGTTCGAAGTCCTTTTTAAGGAAGCGCCAACTGCAATTGCTGGGGTAGCGAGACGGGTGCCGGCGGGGGCTGGAAGGGGGCGTTCAACCAGATCCACAAGTCGCGGTAGACGAACAATTGCTGGCGCAACAAGGCCACCAAATTCGACAGGGACCAGCCGAAGGTAGCCCGGAGCTGCAGATATTTGATCAGTAGCATGGCAATGAGCGCCGTCCAGATCTGGATTTGCAAAGCGTTGGCGGAAGTTCCCACGAAGGTCTTCACCCTCAGATTCTGTTTGAGGGCCTTGAAGAACAGCTCGATCTGCCAGCGTTGCTTGTACAGCGCCGCGATCGTGGCCGCCGACCACACGAGGTTGTTCGTCAAGAACACCAACACTCGGTCTTGATCCTCGTCATAGAACTCAATGCGGCGGAAAAAGCATTCCATCCCGGCTTGTGCGAGCTTGAAGAAAAAGATCACTTCGTCACGCTGTACCCCACGGCGGTGGGGGAGGTCACGCTTTTCCACCACCCCGTAGTCGGCGTTCTCCTTCAGGCGGGTCACGAAGTGCACCCTTCCCTGGGTCAGCTTCGCGAACCACTGATAATCCGTGTAGCCGCGGTCGATCACCAGGGTTGTCCCCGGGGTAAAATCGATCTCGCGAGCGACTTGGATCTCATGCTTTTTGCCTTCCGTGACCACGGCAAAAGCCGGCAGATGACCCTGGTGGTCCAAGAGCAGATGCAGCTTCACGGCTCCTTTCGTCCGGCGGAACTGGGCCCAGTCGAACACCGACGCGCACAGATCGATCACCGTGGCATCCAGGCTCATCAGCTTGTTCTTAAAGCGGAATCTCCGCTGGGGGTCGGGGCGGCGGGCCGCCAGGGTCTGGCACTTCCCCAGCAGTTGATGGAACACGGTCTGGTACACCTGCCAGGGGCGATGCTCGTTGGCGTAGGCCAGGGTAGAACGTGGGGGCGCTCCCGGTAACCCCAGATGTCGCAGTTTCCCTTCCGAAGCCGCCAAGCCCCCGCAAATCTCCCTCAACGACTTGGCGTTTCCCAAATGGCAAAAGAGCATGGCCACGAACTGGCCCCAACAAGTAAATCCCCGTGCGTGCCGTTCGGCGTTGTGCCGCCGAGCGGCCAAATCAAATTCCAGACGTGGAATCAATTGCAAAATCTGTGAGAAAATACTGCAGACTCGAGTCACGGCTGAGCCTCCTTGATTTTGTGATTGGTTCTCGTGGAACCCAATCCAAAGTTATCAGAGGCTCAGTCTTTTTTTTCTAACTTCTCAGACTGCCAATTTGGACGAGTGTGTCCCAGGATATCGTTGTGGTCGAGCGCCCTTCCTGGTTGACGGTCAGCCGAATCCTCAGTTTTCTCGCTATCCTTGCGGCCATTACCCTGGGTAGCGCAATGTGGGTGGTACTCCTGCGCCAGCGAGTGGACCAACAAACCAAGACCATCCGCGCCAGTGAGGCCAAGCTTCAAGTCATTTTCGAGGGGGTAGAGGCGGGCATCTTCCTCATCGATCCCGCCACGCACCGGATTGTTGAGGCCAACGCGCCAGCTCTGAATTTGGTTGGCGCGCCCCGTGAACCTGTGGTCGGAGCCATGTGTCACAAATTCGTTTGTCCCGCGGAGCAGGGGCGCTGCCCGGTTACCGACCTGAAGCAGCAGATTGATAACTCCGAACGCATGTTGCTGACGATCAAGGGCGAGCGGATTCCGATTATCAAGACCGTCAAGCCGGTCACCATTGGGGGAAGGCCTTTTCTTCTGGAGAGCTTCGTTGACATCTCCGCTCGTAAGAAGGCGGAAGAGGCGCTGCGCGAGAGCGAAGATCGATATCGTGATTTGGTGGAGAATAGCTTCATTCTGATCGGTACGCATGACGCGAAAGGCAAGCTCATAAGCGCCAATCAAGCCACGGCCCGCCTTCTGGAGGTCCATAACGCGGATGCGATAGTAGGGCGTTCTCTCTCCGACTATATTCCTCCCAGTCTCCTGCCCCAGTTCGACAAGTACCTCGAGACCATCCTGCGCGAGGGTCAAGCCGCGGGCCTGATGTTGCTCATGACGCCGCGCGGCAAGACCAAAATCGTCGAGTACCGGAATACTCTGCGCCAGCAGGATTCGAATCAGCCCATCATCCGTTGGATGGGACAGGATGTGACAGAACGGGTCAAGGCGGAGAGGGCGCAGGGCTTTCTGGCTTCTCTGGTGGATTCCTCCCAGGACGCTATTATCGGCGGAACGCTGGAGGGAGTCATCGCCAGTTGGAACCACGGCGCGGAGGAATTGTTCGGTTATCCGTCTCAGGAGGTGGTTGGTAAACCCGTTTCCATTCTGGCACCTCCGGGTCACGTGGAGGGAGTGGCGTCGATTCTGGAAAGAATCCACCGTGGGGAACAGATCTCCGGACACGAAACGGCGTGGTCGCGCAAGGACGGCCGACGGGTGGATGTGTCGCTGGCCATCTCCGCCGTGCGGAACTCCAGTCGCCAAACCACCGGCATCGTCACCATCGCCCGGGATATCACCGAACGCAAGCGGGTCGAAGACCGGACTCGCCTTCAGACCGCCGCGCTCGAGTCGGCCGCCAATGGCATTGCCATCGCTGATCGCAAGGGCCGCATCATGTGGGTAAACCCGGCATTTACCCACCCGACCGGCTATTCTGCCGATGAGTCTCTCGGCCAAACCATGCGGATTCTCAAGTCCGGAAGACAAGGGGACGAGTTTTATCGTCAGCTTTGGAAAACGGTTCTTGCCGGAGAGGTGTGGACCGGAGAGCTTGTTAACCGGCGCAAGGACGGGAGTCTCTACACTGACGACACGACCATAACTCCCGTTCGGGATGCCAACGGGAATCTCACCCATTTTGTAACGATCAAGCAGGATGCTACCGGGCGCCGGCGGGCGGAACAAGCCCTCGAAGAGCGCACCGTTTACCTCAACACCCTTTTCGAAATCAGCCCGTTGGGCATTGTGGTCCTCGACGCCCAGGGACACATTCAGATGTCCAACTCGAAATTTGAAAAGCTCTTTCTCTACTCGCGCGGAGAGATCCAAGGCGCCAAACTGGACGACATCCTTGTTCCGCCGGAACTGGCTTCGGAAGCAAGGTCCCTTAGTGCGCTGTGCTTGGGCGGAGGAGGCGCGTATGCAACCACTCGCCGGCGTCGCAAAAACGGCGCCCTCGTGGATGTGGAAATTTTTGGCGTCCCCCTGGTAATCGAAGGCGACCTGCGGGGTGTCCTGGCCCTGTATCAGGACATCACGGATCGGATGCGGGCGGAGTCTGACCTGGTGAGGTATGCGGAGGATCTGGAGGTTTCCAAGGCCGCTCAGGAGGAACATGCGCATGAGCTGGCGCGCCTGGTTGAGGAATTTGCCCACGAGCGAGATCTGTTGGGCACCGTCATGGATAACCTTCCCGATTTTATTTTCTATAAGGATCGCCAGAGCCGATTATTGCGAGCCAATCGGGCGCACGCCAAGATGTTGGGATTGAGCGATACACGTGAAGCGGTAGGTAAGACGGACTTCGATTTTTTCCCTGAGGAAGACGCCGAGATTTATTTCCGGGATGAACAGCAGGTATTCGAGACCGGCCAGCCGCTCATTGGTCGAATCGAGAGGGTGCGTCAACCTGATGGGCAATACCGCGGGTTTTCGACCAGCAAGGTGCCTGTTCGGGACGCCCAAGGGTGCGTTACCGGCCTCGTGGGGATCGGCCGTGACATTACCGAGCGCATGGAGGCGGAGGAAAAGATCCGGGAGAGTGAGGAGAAGTACCGCTCGCTCGTTTCCAATATCCCGGACGTCATTTGGACGGTTGGTGCCGACATGCGATTCGCTTTCATTAGCCCCAATATTGAAAGAGTGAGCGGTTTTCAACTCGAAGAAATCTATCGACGGGGCGCCGCAGCGTTCGTTGAAAGCATCCACCCCGAAGATGTTGGCAGGGTGAGCAAGGCACTGGAAGCTCTCTTCCTCAAGGGCGAGCCCTACGATGTTGAATGCCGTGTGCGCCGCAAGGATGGAGAATGGATCTGGGTTCACGACCGGGCCGTGGCGACTTACGAAAAAAACGGCATGCGATATGCCGACGGTTTACTCTCCGATATCACCTCCAGCAAGCAGGCCGAGGAAACCCTCCGGGCTTCCGAAGAGAGCTATCGCGAACTGTTCGAGAATGCCAGCGATATCGTGTATACCACCGGCCTGGATACACGGATGACCTCGCTTAATCGAGTGGGGCAGCAAGTCCTGGGGTTTACAGCGGAGGAAATCACCCATCTCACTTTGGAGCAATTAGTCGTTCCCAAACATTGGGAACGGATCAAGGTTGGCCGCGAGCGGCTCCTGGCAGGTGGAACGGACTTCACCCTCGAGGTGGAGGTCACCACGAAGGGCGGCAGGCAGGTGATGCTCGCGGTGAAACCCCGGCTGATTTACAAGGGCGGCAAACCCGTAGGAGTGCAGGGCATTGCGCGCGACATTACCGGCCGGGATGCGGCGGAGATGGAGTTGCGCCACGCACAGAAGCTGGAATCCGTGGGCCGCCTGGCATCGGGCATTGCCCACGAGATCAATACTCCCATTCAATTCGTGGGCGATAACACGCGTTTCGTCCAGGAGTCTTTCGCGGGGTTGCAGACTCTCCTCGCCAAATACAAGAAACTCCGCGACGCTGCGGGCTCCGGCTCCGTCAGCCATGAGCTGTTGGAAGAAGTGGAAAATGTTGAGAAGGAATCTGACTGCGCCTACACGTTGGAAGAAATCCCCAAGGCCTTGACGCAAACTCTAGACGGCGTGACGCGCTTGGCCACCATTGTGCGGGCTATGAAAGAATTCGCCCATCCGGAAGGTAAAGAGATGGCCGCCGCCGACCTTAACCGGGCGTTGCTGAGCACTCTCACTGTTGCGCGAAATGAGTTGAAGTATGTGGCCGACGTGGAAACCGAATTCGGCGACTTGCCCCTGGTGGTTTGCAATATCGGCGATATAAACCAGGTTTTCCTGAACCTTATGGTGAACGCCGCCCATGCTATCGACGAGAAGCTAAGGGGAACCGGGAAGAAAGGTACAATCCGGGTTTGCACTTTGTCGGAAGGTGAGACGATATTGGTGAGCATCGCGGATACCGGTTGCGGTATTCCCGAGGCCCATCGCGCCAAGATTTTCGATCCTTTCTTCACGACCAAGGAAGTGGGACGCGGAACCGGACAGGGACTGGCAATTGCCCGCTCCGTGGTGGTCGACCGGCACAAAGGGACATTGACCTTTCAGAGTGAAGTGGACAAGGGAACGACTTTCTACGTCCGCTTACCGATCGATCCCGGGGAGCGTAGCAAGGAGCGACCGTAGCCCAGGGCCCGCACTTCGGCCCTGCGGCTTTTCCAACGGCGTGCGTTCCTTCCAGATCGCGGCAGGAGAGCCGTAGGGCACCAGTCGCTGGCCCGAGGGTAATCTGGACAAGTTTGAAATGGCGACGCCCTCCATGCTGCCTTGCGAATGCCCGTAGTGCGGACCTGTTCGGTAGGTCCGCGGCTCGTCCTCGACCAATGAAGAAATGCCGCGGACCTACCGAACAGGTCCGAGCTGCCGTTCTTTGGCTCTCCATCATGTTGATGAAAACACGGGAGTTAAACCATTCTCTCCATTATATTGATGAAAATAAATGGGGTTAGGAGAAAGAGGCAGAAGATGCGAGGACGAGAGACAAGATCCCGAAGACGAATTTAAGAGCCGAAAACCTAATAGCTCGGGCTGATCGCTGACGGCTGAGGGCAGATCGCTCAAAGTTTGTTGCCGGTTCGGCCGATAGAAGAAGTTGGGAAGGCAGGGCATTGCTGCACTTGCAGCGATGTTTTCCCACCCAAGGAACAAGGAGTTCCGACGAAACGAGGGGTTATGAGGCGAGTGCTTTTTGTAGATGACGAACCTCGGATTTTGGACGGGCTACGCCGGATGCTGCGTCCCCAGCGCCATGAGTGGGAAATGGCCTTCGCCCCTGGGGGCGAGGCGGCGCTCGCTCTGATGGAGGCTTCGCCTTTCGATGTCATCGTGTCTGACATGCGCATGCCAGGGATTGATGGCGCTGCCCTGCTTTGCCACGTCCGTGAACACTATCCGCAAATGGTGCGTATCGTGCTTTCCGGTCACACCGAGCTTTCCACGGCGTTGCGAGTGGTCCCCGTGGCGCATCAGTTTTTGGCTAAACCCTGCGACGCCGAAATGCTCCGCGTCGCCATTGAGCGCGCATGCCATCTTCGGGCGCTGCTGAACGATGAGTCCATCCGCCGCACAGTGACTTCCCTGGGGGACCTCCCGTCGGTCCCTCGTACTTATGAAGCGCTGACGATGGCGCTGGCGGCCCCTGACACGCCGCTTCAGGCCGTCGCCAAGATCATCGAGCAGGACGTAGGGATTTCCGCCAAAGTCCTCCAATTGGTGAATTCCGCCTTTTTCGGCGTTCTCCATTCGATCACCAGCATCCAGAGCGCCGTCAGCTACCTCGGCATCAATACGCTCAAGAACCTGGTGTTGACCGTGGAGATCTTTCGGGCCTTCAAACCCCAAAAGGAGCTGCCGGGGTTTTCCCTGGAGAAGCTCCAACACCACGCCCAACTCACCGCGCACATCGCCGCCCGCCTGCCGGTGCCCAAGCACCTTGCCGATATCGCGGTGGTGGCGGGGATGCTCCACGACTTGGGCAAGCTGATTCTGGCCTGGAAGCTTTCCGAGCACTTTGAAAAGGTACTGGCGGAGGCGCTGGGTGAGCAATGCCCCGTCTATACGGTGGAGGAACGCCAGGACGGATTTAGTCACGCTGAGATTGGAGCGTATCTCCTGGGGTTGTGGGGATTACCCTACGCGGTGGTGGAGGCGGTGGCCCTTCATCACGGCCCGAATCGCGTGCCCCATCAAAACTTTGATACGATTTCGGCCGTCTATGCCGCCAACCTCCTGGCCCACGAAGTGGAGCAATCGTCGAGCGCAGAGCAAGCGGCTTACAACCTCGAAAGCCACCAAGAGGAGTTCGCCTCGTTAGGAATCCAGGAGATGATCCCTGAATGGCGAGGCATAGCCGCGGGGGTCCCGGCTTTGATCGCGGAGGTGTGAAATGCCTGACCTTAACCAACCCCGGATTCTGCTCGTCAACGACGAGGAGTTAATTCTCGACGCGCTGAAGCGGCAGTTGCGCTCGCACTTCGACGTGACAACTGCCAGGGGTGGGAAAGAAGCTATCGCGTTGATCATGTCCCAGTGGCCCTACGCCGTCGTCGTCTCCGATCTGCGCATGCCCAAAATGGATGGAGTGACCTTGCTGTATCTAATGCGGCAAATCGCGCCGGATACGGTCCGTATCTTATTGACGGGCAAGGCGGACCTGGAGGCGGCAGCCTTGGCGGTCAATATGGGAAACATCGTTCGATTCCTTACCAAGCCCTGTCCCACCAAGACTCTGCTTCGGGCGCTGGAAGCTGCCGTCAAACAGTATGAAATGACCACTGCGCCGCTTACGGACGCAGCAGCGATTCCACTTGATGAAGATCCAGGCACGGTTCCACGGAGGCACGCATGAGTCAGGTAAGCGATAGGACGAGTCCGCCACCATGGAAGACCATGTCCTGTGTTGTGGGAAGGTATGCTGGAATGCGCCTTCTAAGGTGTGACTTTGAGAACTTCCTGCAGAGGTATATCAGCCGAGGACCTTCCGACCATGATCTCGAACTCGCCTGGCACCACTCGCCAGTGCATGTCGATATCGAGCAACTGGAGATCTTCCGGGATAAGTTTCAATGTGACCGTCTTAGTTTCTCCGGGATCGAGCGCCACTCGCTCGAAACCTCGGAGTTGCTTGACGGGCCTTGAAACTGGGGCGTACTTCTCATGAATATAAACCTGGACAGTTTCGACACCTGCCCGGCCGGCCGTGTTTTTCACGTCCAAAGTCACTCGCGCCTCGCCGCCCGGGTGGATTTCCGCAGGCTCAACATGAAGATTGCTATACTCAAAGTTAGTATAACTCAGTCCGTATCCAAAGGGGTAGAGTGGCGTGCCGGGCATGTCGGCGTATCCCCGGTGGCGGGACCAGCCCTCGCCGATCCAATAAGCCTTGGAAGGTTTGTAATTGTAATAGACCGGCAATTGGCCGGAGTGCCGAGGCACGGAGATGGCCAAGCGTCCAGTCGGGTTGTAATTTCCAAACAGAACGTCGGCCACCGCTTCGCCGCCACGCTCGCCGGGCTCCCAGGCCTCCACGAGAGCAGGCACGTGTTCGGATGTCCACCGCGTCGAAAGCGGCCGGCCATTGATGAGCACCACCACGGTCGGAGTCCCCGTCGCGACCACCGCTTGGACCAGATCCTCCTGCTCACCCGACAGGTCCAGGTTTGCCAAATCGTGTCCTTCACCATCGGTGGGCTGGCCGTGGCTGTCCACGCCGTTGGTTTCGTGTTGTCTCTCTCCCACCACCACAATGGCCACGTCCGCGCCTTTAGCGGCTTTCACTGCCTCGGCAAACCCGCTCTTGTCGGTGCCCGTAATTTCGCAGCCGCGTGCCTGAAGGACTTTGGTTTGGGGGGAGACGGCAGCCTTTATTCCTTCGATCACGGTCGTCACGTGCTGCAAAACTTTCTTGGGCGAATAGTCGCCCAATTGGTTCATCACGTCGTCGGCGTTGGGACCAATCACCGCCACCGATTTCAAGTCCTTCTTGAGGGGCAGCAGGTTCTTGTCATTTTTCAGGAGCACGATTCCTTCGCGGCCGGCGCGCAGCGCCAGATCCTGATGGGCCTGCGAGTGTACCACCTGCGCGGCGTGGTCCACATTGACATAGGGATTCTCGAACAGGCCGAGGCGGAACTTCTGCTCCAATACTCTGCGCAGCGCTCGATCCACCAGCGCCATGGGAACGCGACCCTCCTCCACGCTCGCGACCAGGTCTCCCATGTACGCGGGCTCGTAGCTGATGCCCACATCAACGCCGGCCTTAAGGGCGAGCAGGCCCGCCTCCTTCTGCGTGGGGACGATTTGCTCGTAGATCAGGGTCGAAATCCCTCCTCCTTCGCCCACCACGATGCCCTTGAAACCGATGTCCTTTCGCAGGATATCGTTCATCCACTTCTCGGAGGCGTGAGCCGGAACATCCTCGATTTCCGGGTATCCCGCCATGACGCCCAAAGCGCCGGCTTTGGTAATGCCCCCAATCCAGGGAAGCATATCGTTCTCGCGCAGCGACCGTTCCGACATCTCGATAGCGCCGCGCTCCAGGCCGCTGACGGGTTCACTTTGAGTGGGAAAGTCGGTAAGCAAGGCGATGACCTTGTCCGGCCGCGAAATGTCCGGGCCTTGCGCGCCGCGGACCAGCGCTTCGCCAATGCGCATATAAAGGTAGGGATCTTCAGTGTAGGCTTCCTCGTTACGGCCCATGCGCGGGTCCCGGTCCAGCTCCATCACCAGTGTCGACAGGATGTGAATCCCAACGGCGCGAGACTCCGCTGCCGCCGCGGCGTAGACCGAGTTCACCAGGTCGAGGTCGAACGAACTGCCGATCGCCAGCCCCTCCGGGAAAACCGTTGCTCCGGGGAACATGCCGCCGTGCGTGCCTTCCTCATCCTCCATAACCGGGATCTTCAGGCGAGTCTGGGTGAGCGCGATTTTTTGCAGTTCGTTGAAGTAGTCCGCTTGCTGTCGCGCGCCTTCATGCAGAATTTCATTGGCGAGGGTGAAGAATCCGCAGGCCGGACCAATGTCCTGAGTGTAGGTTCCGGCGGTGAACTTTCTGCACGCCGCCTGTTTCGAGGGAATGTCTTTTCCCAAATCATCAACATAAACACAGGGCAAATTGAGCTGACCGATTTTTTCCTTAAGCGTCATCCGGCTCATAAGGTCGTCGACTCGCTCTTCCACCGGGCGCGTCGAATCGAGATATATGGGTGCTGAGTCCCCCGCTTGCGCGAGAATGATGGAGATTGACGCGAGTATCGCGCCGACCACTATGGCCAACCACCAAAAGGTCCTCTTACTCATCGCCCTCTGCCTGCTTAAGATCACCACGCACCCTCACCACTGCCTTTTTTCCACTCGCGGCCGTTCCGCGCGGCCCATCGCTTTCACCTCGATGGCGGGGTGCTTGAGTCCGCGCAGTTCTTCGATATTCGCGCAGACCTTCAGCACGGCGTCGGCGATGTCGTCGGTATCCTTCTTTGAGCCGAGGAAGATGTGATGCGGGAGCCACACGGCCTCTTCGTAGGCGGCACGCTCGGAAACGGGACAGTGGAAGCTGGTCTTCAAATCGAGAGGAGTCTCACGGCCCCAACTGAGCGCCGGCCACACACCTGGCTCCAGCGGGAAGAGCGCGCTCTTGTAAACCGGTTCGTAGAAAAGGCCATCGCAGGGAATGCCTTCCGTCTGGAGCGCGCCCAATACGGCCGCCCGGGGAATACCGCCGAAGTGCTCGGGCAGATACTTGAAGACGAATTGGTAGGCTGCGGTACGCGTCTGGCGTTTGTCGCGCTGGAGGAAGGCAAGGCCGGGCGTCCCGCGCAGGCGCTTTTCGAAGTGATCCATGTTGGCCTGGCGCACCTTAGCCTGCTTCGGCAGACGCTCAAGTTGGGCGGCAAGGATCACCGCTTGAAGCTCGGTGATGCGGTAATTGAATCCGATCATTCGGTGCTGGTACTCATCGGTCGCGCTGGCTCGGCCGCAGTTGGTGTAGGATTGCGCCCGTTCGTAGTATTCCAGGTTGCTCGTAATGATGCCGCCGCCTTCTCCGGAAGTCATCAATTTGCTCGATTGAAAGCTGAAGCACCCGATGTCGCCCGTGGCCCCAGCGCCCAGCTTGCGCCACTTGCCGCCGTGAGCGTGCGCGCAGTCTTCAATCACCACCAGGTTGTGGGCCTTGGCGATGCGGCCGATTTCATCGAGGTCGGCAAAGCGCATGGCGAGGTGTACCGGCAGAATGGCGCGCGTCTTGGGCGTCAAGGCCGCTTCGATCAGTTTTGCGTCCAGGCAGTACGTGTCGGGGTCGACGTCCACAAACACCGGCACCGCGTTGAGCAGAAGAATAGGTCCGACCGTGCCCTCCCAGGTGTACGCCGGCACGATGACTTCATCGCCGGGCTTGATGCCTGCTGCCTTCAAAGCGATTTCAATCGCAATGGTTCCATTCGCAACCGCCAAGCCGTATTTCGCGCCGTGATAGCGCGCGAATTTTTGCGCGAAGGCGTCCGCGATTTTGTTGGGGAAGGGATAGCCGCCCCAGTTGCGGCTGGCGAGCACTTTCTGCAAGCCCCGCGCTTCCTCGCGCGTGTAGGCAGGCCACGCCGTGAATGGTTTCTTTCGGATCGGTTTGCCACCAGTGATTGCCAGTTTTCCCATGAAAGCCCCTCCTTTGGGGGAGTCAACTCAGACCGCGCCGATGCCGGGACCATTGAGATGAGAAGTATCCATGGTCCCATCCGTGATGTGGAAGACGCCCGGAAAACGCTTCTCCCAGCCCTTGTTGGCCGCGGGCACAAACTGCCTCGAATTTGCTTCAATCGCTTTAACACCCGGCACGTGCGCAGCGAGACTCGCGGACTGAATCAGCGAAGCGCCGGGGCAAGTGAGATCCTGCACGCAAAGAAACATCTTATTCTTTTCCATGACCGGAGCGAGGAGCATCATATTGCTTTGTCCCTTGCACGCCTTGAGCGCCGCGCCGGTGTATCCCATCTCGCGCGAGAGCATCAGCGCGTGGAGGTCGGTCAAGGACTCATCGATGACCACCGGTTTCAATTTTGCCGCCTCAAACATCACATTCTGGCGGTGGGTATCGAGATCGCGTGCCGTGGGCTGCTCGACGTATTGAATCCGCTCGAATCCCCCAGGGGACTTTTCTTTCACCAGGTGCAGGAAATCGACGAGATACTGCACGTTGGGGCAGCGCTCGTTGAAGTCGAGCGAGTAAACCCAGCCGGTGACATCGCGCTTCTCCTCCGTTTCCGTGGCCACCCGATCCACACTGAGCACACGCTCCGAGTCCCACTTCAAGTCGTCACCGTCCAATTTGATTTTAAAGTGAGTGAGCCCGTTGTACTTGATCCACTCGGGAAGCGTCTCGGGCAAGCCATCGTGAACTCGGTGCTTGATGTCGGAATCCACCAATGGATCGATGGCGGAGACGAGGTGGTAGAGCGGCATCCGAGGTATGGGTTCCTTCAGAATGTATTTGTCCGGATATTCTCCTTTATATTCAGGTCCCACGTAGTACGCGAGGTCATGATTCATGAAATCGGGTCCGTACGTGTGGTAGCAGTTCAAGCCATGGAGTTTGCCGTAAGCATCGTGGACCGCGGCGTCAAACGCACTTGCGGTGACCAGCGTACAAAGCTTGGGAATGGGCTCGGGCAGCTTCAACTCACTTGTGACTGCCTCGGCGGCCTTCAAGTATTGCGGCTCCAGCGCCCAGTTGAGGTCGATCGGGTGGCCATATTCCTTGTAATTTCCGGTGATCGTGGAGATGCGCCCCGCCAAGGTTTTCATCGCGCCTTGGGTGGTTTCGTAGGAAAGCACTCGGGAGGGAAACGACCACGTATTGGAAAGGGGCATCGAGCCAAAACCCTTGGCCCTCTTACCGCCTTTGGAGCTCACGTTGCAGTTCACATTCAAGAGGGTGATTCGCGAGCTGACGATGCCCCCAAATTTTATGGGGACGCGGTAGTTGTAGTCCTTGAATTCGATACTCACATCTTCGATGCGGATGTCGTTGCTCTTGGGTACGCTCGCCTTAAGGATTGCCGGACAGCACGCCAGGCCTGCGGTTACGGTCTTGAGAAATGCGCGCCGTTCGACTTTCTCCATATTGACCTCTTCTTGCCGGTTCTCAGCTCGAAGCGTGGCGAGGTCGTCATGGCCGTGTTGGGTCATGGCCAAGACGGTCGTGCCAGAAGGCCGCACAAGTCTATACGGACATTCCTCCCAAGGCAAATCTTTACCCTTAACGGAACTTGGAGGTGGAGTTTCTAAGGGTGCAGTTTTTCCAGGGCTGAGCGGATTTCAGGATTGTTGGGGTCAGTCGCCAGTGCTGCTTGCAGTTCGTCGACGGCTTGGGCGTTCCGGCGAGTGGCGGCGTAAATCAATCCCAGGTGGAAGTGGGCATGGCTGTCGGTGCTCTTCATCGCGAGCGCCGCCTTGAAAGCCTTCTCCGCCCGCGCTTGGTCCCCCCACTGGGCGTAGATGTAGCCCAAGTGGTCGTAAGCGGCGAGGTTGGGCTCACAATCCAGAGACTGACGGAACTGCTGCTCCGCCGCGGGGAGCCGGTTGGAATCAAAATAGACTTTGCCGAGCATGTTGTGGGCGTTGAAGTTCGCGGGTGACAGGAGCACGGCAGCGTGAAATTGCTCCTCCGCCCGATCCATCTCGCCGATTTCGGCATAGGCCGCACCCAGGTTCATATGCGCATCCTCGTTTCGTGGATTCAATAAGAGGCTGCGCTCGAGGAGCGGGATGGCCAGATCAAGTCGTCTTTTCTGTGCATAGAGCGCCCCCAACAACTCGAGCGTTTGGTTGTTGCTCGGTTCCAGACGCAGCGTCTCCTGCCATTCGCGTTCAGCCTTGCCGGAGTCTCCGCGAATCCAGTAAGCGAGTCCTAGAGCGTCGTGGCAGCGGTAGTCATCGGGTTCTGCCGCCAAAGCTTGCGTGAATAACGTGATGTCGTCCTGCCAGTCCAGCACGCGCGAGCTGATGCGGAGCGCGCAAAGGGCCGCGACCACGCAGCCGGCGACCAGCAGAATTTTTCGCAAGGCCGCGCCGCGGCTGGATGCCGCTTGCCAAAGCGTGGCGCACGCCCAGCCGGCAACAAGGCAAAACCCCACGGAGGGCAGATAAACGTAACGCTCCCCAAGCACGTAAGCGCTCATCCATCCGGCATTCAGAACCGGGGCAAGCGTGAGGAACATCCAGAGAATTCCCAATGAGGCCGCCCGCGCCCGCTGCCAGAGGACGAAAAACAGATAGCCGCAGAGCGCCAAGGCCACCACGCCCGCGAGGACCGGCATTTCAAAAAAGCTGGTGCTCGCATGGAAGGGGTGAAAGGCCGATAGGTGCACGGGCCAGAAGAGTATGCCAAGGTATTGCCCGACAAGCGCCACGGCGGAGAGCAGCGTCTCGCACAGGTCGAGCGTGTGCATTCTCGTGGCATGGGCGAACGCTCCCATCAGGCGAACGCGCAGAAGCACGTAGCCCAAACTCACCAGCCACAGCGGGGCATAACGGAGCATTTTCTCCAATCGCGAGGTTTCTGCTCGGTCGGGACGATAGAAATGCTCGTAGACCACCGCGAGCAAAGGAAGCGTTAACGCCTGCTCCTTGGAGAAAATGGCGAGGACAAAACTCGCCGTCATGGCGGTTTCAGCCCAAATTCTGCGACCGCCCCCCGGAGTGGCAATGCGCAAGAAGAACGAGACCGTCAAGAGGTAAAACACGGTCACCTCAAGATCCGTCACGTCGGAAATCCACGCTACAGCTTCCACGTGGACGGGATGAAGCGCGAACAGTCCCGCAGCGGCGAAGGCGGCAACGCGATCACCCAGCAGTTGTTCAGCGAATAAAAATAAGACCCCTACCGCCGCGGCGTTCAGGAGCAAGCTGACCAGATGGAAACCATAGGCCACAGGGCCGAAGATCTGATAACAGATCAAGAAGCACAGCGTAGCCAGGGGGCGATAATAGGGTGTGCCACCCTGCGCTCCGAGGCTTGAAAAGAGGGTTGTGGTCAGCACTTCCCGCAGGTGCTGGAAATTGTGGACGTAGGGGTTGTCGAGGATCAGCACGCGATCGTCATACGTGTACGCAAAATCATTTCGGAGGGTGCCAATGTAAGGCAAAGTCGCAAGCAGCAGGAGAACCGCCAGCGGCCAGGGGCCGGCAAAAAAGGAGGTGGCACGCGGCGAGAGGTTCAGCCCGCGTGCCGAGAGTAAGCGGTTCTCCGTTACATCCGGGTGGTTGTTCATGGACGCGCCTTTAGCTTGGCGACGGCAAAGGAAGGCCTCTTCGCATTGGCCTCACCAACCATTCCGGTATCATGTCCCGCACAGTCCGTCAAGCATCGATGGAGCAGGAGTTGACGGAGGGAGTGTCAGTTTACGTCGCTGTTCCAGGTGGCCAGCGTCATGGACTCTTGCATCCAGTAGAAGTACAGGCCGGTGGACGGATTCGTCAGCACAAACGTATTGCCCGAAAAGTTGTTGCCCATACTCGTATAGACCGCTGTGGTGCCGTCTTCCGTGCCCTCGGTAACCACGCCCATGGCCATGCCTGTGCCCTGCGTGATCGTGTTCTTGCTCGCCGCGACGTTTTGCAGAGCATACGGCACGCCACTCGGATTATCGCCCCGATTGGAATATATGCCGCCAATACCATTCATGCAGTTCGTGACGGTGTTGCCCGTGATCGTAACGTTGGATGACGTGCTAATCAGAATCCCGGCGCCATACCAAATCGTCGTTTCACCAGGCACGAACCCGTCATTCACGATGGTGTTGTTGGTGATCGTCACCCCATTGCTGATTTCGATCAGGATGCCCGCCACGACATTCCCGGAAGTTTGATTCCCGGTATAGGTGACGGTCTGGCTGTTGATGTCGTTCCAGAATCCGGGGCCGTTGTTATCGATCGAATTGTTGTTCTCCACCGTCAGATCCGTGATTCCAGCGAATTTAGCCCCGCCCGCCTCCCAGCCCCAGTCGTACCCGCTGGCGTTGTTAGAGGAGATTTGGTTGCCGCTCAAGGTTATGGTCGTCCCGCCCCCGCCGATCCCCAGGTCTCCGTTATTGTGGACATTGTTGCTCGTGATGTTCATGCTGCTGGCCGTTGTGATTCCCCGCCCGTGGTTGTACCGAATTTCGCAATTCTCGATCGTCCAACCCGTACCGACCGGCTGGACGGCCCCGCTTTGGGCGACCGCCGCGTACTTCTCGATAATCAGATTGCTGAGGGTGACGTTCGTTGCGCCGCCGCTAAAGGCCGATGGCAATTCACTGATTTCCACCGTCTGCCCCGCAGGATCGTCACCCATGTAGGCTGTCTGATTGCTGTAATCAAGGTACCAGGTGCCGGGACCGACGTCGGATAAACTAGCGACGCGTGTTTTCAGGACATTGTTGAAAAACAGATCCTCAGGATACATGCAGACGGGAGACGTGGAGAGGCAGGAGCCGGGATAGGAGGCCTGCTCGGTGACCGAGACCTCGGCTGTCCAGTACGAACCATCCTGCACAAAAGTTGTGAGCAGCGCGGCGCCGCTGACAATGGCCCCCGTCTGCCCCACGAACGAATCGCCGGATTGCGGTACTACGGACTGGAGGCGATAGGTTCCGGGCGCGAGGGAAAAGGTGGTGGACGCAGGGTATTCCGTGACGAGCGTTTGCAAGTCGTCGGTAGGCACGACCGTGATGGTTTGCCCCGAGGCGGTAGTTGTTCCGGTGCCCGTCAAGCTCACCGCCTGGGGGCTACCGCTGCCATTGTCCGAGAAACTGAGGGTAGCCGCATCAATCCCGCTGGCGGAAGGCTTGAAGGTGACGCTGATCGAGCAGTGGGCGCCAACGCCGACCGAACTGCCGCAACCATTGGTCTGAATAAAGCTGCTGGCGCTGGCGCCTGAGACTGCGACACCCGTAATAGTCAAAGCTGTGGTGCCGGCGTTGGTCAGGGTAATCGTCTGCGCCGGACTGGTGGTACCCGCGGGCAGACTTCCGAAAGCCAGGCTGGTAGGGGAGAGACTGACCGCGGCCGCGGCGCCGGTTCCGGAAAGGCTCGCGGTCTGGGGGCTACCGCTGGCATTGTCGGCAACACTCAGGGTGGCCGTAGCAGTTCCGCCGGCGGAAGGCTTGAAGTTTACGCTGATGGTGCAGTTTGCGCCTGCTGCAAGGGAACTGCCGCAGTTGTTGTTTTGAACAAAGCTGCTGGCGCCGGCGCCCGCGACGCCCAGACTGGTGATGCTTAAAGCCGCGGCGCCAGTGTTGGTGAGCGTGATCGTCTGAGCGGGACTGGTCGTGCCCACAGACACACTTCCGAAGGTCAAGCTTGTGGGAGAAAGACTGGCCGCAGCCACGGTGCTTGCGCCGGTTCCGGAAAGGCCCACGGTCTGCTGATGGTAGCTGGCACTGTCGGCAACACTCAATGTGGCCGACCGGGTTCCGCTGGCGGAGGGCGTGAAGGTGATGTTGATGGTGCATTTGGCGCCTGCTGCCAATGAGGTTCCGCAATTGTTCGTCTGGACAAAGTTGCTGGCGTTGGTACCAGAGACTCCGATACCGGTTATGTGCAGGGCTGTCTTGCCGGAGTTGGTCAGGGTGACGGCCTCCGCGCTACTCGATTTCTCTAGAGGCTGTGTTCCGAAACTGACGCTCGCAGGTGACAAAGTCGTGCCCGAAGGATCAACCGTAGCCGCTGCGGCGTTTATCGTACCTCCTCCCCCGCAGGAAATGGAGAAAACGGCAATGGCAATCAAAGCCGCCGGAAGAATCCCTGGTGTCGCGGGTTGGCGGTGCCGGGTCGCGGAGGCCATTTGGCTTAACACCGGGACGTATGCGTTGCCCTTCCGACGTGACGAAGTCCATGCTCTCCCTGTGTACGTGCTTTCAAGAAAACAGATGAAACCTTGAATTGTGTTCAGAATTGAAGTGCCTACCATGATCGCACACCCTCTCTGCGCGCCGCGAGACTCGCGGCGGATAATAGTTGAATCCTTCTATTCCAATCGGGTAGCTAAGGGGCGAAGACACTACCGCAGGACGAGTGGGAAGCGCAGAGTTTGCAGGCGCCAGAGAGATGAGGATGCGGCTTTTCGCTCTTCCGGTGTCATTGCCATCCCTTTGCGCACTCTTCCGGCGAGTCGTAGATTGCGTGGAAGCTTAGGGATGCACCGGCAGGAGCCAAACTACGACAGTCACAAGTAGATATCTATAGTACAGTCGTACTACCTAAAAGAATATACTTTCTATATTTTATACAAAATGTTGTGGTCTGACGAAGCCTAAACCCCATTCGTGGTGGATTTTTTAAGGAGGTGGGGAAACCGTTTGCCACCGATGTCATTTCCGCAAAAGTTGGGGCTCTCGTTCTTCTTGGTTCCACGCCAAACGCGGTTCGCCATTGTCGATGGCAGCGCAGATGAGTTCAATGAGTTCTTCGACGATAGTATCCAGAAGGTGATCATGGGACAAGCCCCCGCGGCCTACGGGGCTTCGGCGATCGACTCCGTATCCTCCGCTTCATGTAGCTCGCAATAACTGAACCCTTCAAACATATCGCAGCAGGACGAACGGCGGAACCTGTGCCCCCCGCGCGGGTCGAACTGAATGACCTCCGGAATAGGAACGGCGCCTTCGACCGACTGCGTTAGGTCTAGTTCCTTTGCGTTTCATCCCCGTTAGAGGGGGTTCATGTCAAACTCTTGCAATTGTTATGTTATTGCAAATACGCGGGTTGATTAAAAAGTCGAGTGCGGTAAGGGAGCCGGGACAGTACCGTCTGAAATCGCCAAGCTCCGCGAATGGGGGCATTAAGTCACCTAACCCGCCCCATCTATTAACATTGTCGTAACAATACAGGTGTTATAATCTTGCCGTGCGTCAACGTGTAGTCATTATTGAAGACGAACGCGACATCGTTGAACTAGTGCGGTATAACTTTCGCAAGGAAGGCTTTGAGGTCGAGAGCTTTTCCCGCGGCCGCGAAGGTGTGGAGTATCTCCGTCGCAACCCTGCCGACCTCGTGCTCCTCGACATTCTGCTTCCCGACGAAGACGGGTTTGAGATTTGCAAGCGGCTGCGCTCCGACGAGCGCCTGAAGTCTTTGCCCGTCATTTTCCTCACCGCCAAGAGCGAGGAGATGGACCGCGTGCTGGGCCTGGAAATCGGTGCGGACGACTACGTCGTGAAGCCCTTCAGCCCGCGCGAACTGGTGGCACGGGTGAAAGCGGTATTGCGCCGCCAGGAACGTGTGGCGGAAAAACGCGAGGTAGTGGAAGCGGGCGCCCTACGACTCGACACGCGGACGCAGGAGGTGAGCGTACGTGGGCGGCCGGTGGAATTGAGCGCGCTCGAGTTCAAGCTGCTCTACTTTTTGGCTGCGCACCCTCGGCACGTATTCGATCGCGACCGTTTGCTTGACGAAGTCTGGGGCCGCGACCGTTTTGTGACTCCGCGCACTGTCGACGTGCACATTCGCCGCCTGCGCGAGAAGATCGAAGAGTTCCCCAACCGCCCACAGTTTCTTCAAACCGTACGCGGCAGCGGATATCGCTTTTCTCCAGAAGTCCTCGAGGGCGTCGAGGCTTAGCTTAATTTGGGTTTTCGATTTTGGATTAGACAAGGTGCACGCAAGCTCTCGCATTGGGATCCAATATCGCAATCTCCAGGTTCCGACCGGGTGTCCGCGCCATCGATTTCGATAGCAATTGCTCCCGCCGAACCAATGTGGTCTAATTCCAGCGGGTCAAGGCCGTATGTTGCAGCTCGCCCGCGATCTCCACTTTGGATTTCTGATTTCGGAGCTTTGCGACTCTCTTTTTGATCCAAAATAGCAAATCCAAAATGCCAAGTTCCATGACCTTCCGCAGCCCCATGTTTCGCAAGCTTCTGGCCAGCGCCTTCCTGCTGATTGCGGTAACCCTGCTGGTTCTGAATTTCTACATGACCCGCTACACCGCCAATCGGGAGGAGCAAAGCGTGGTCAAGCGGTTGGCAGCGGAAGCACAGATCCTGGAGACGGAAGCCGCGAACGTTCCTACCTCCCAATTGGAAGATTGGACACACCAGGCCGCGCAGCGCGCGGGCGCGCGCGTCACGATGGTCGACCCGAAGGGAGTTGCCTTAGCCGATTCCCAGCACGATCCCGAGACTATGGAAAACCACGCCACCCGCCCGGAAATTGCGGCGGCTTACCAGTACGGCATGGGTACGTCCTCGCGTCACAGTGCGACCGTCAATCAAGATCTCTGTTACCTGGCGCTGCGCATGACTTATCAAGGTGAACCGGGATATGTCCTGCGATTGGCCGTGCCGCTGGACGATGTGAATTCCGCCGTGGCGGCAGTTCGCTGGCGAATATTGTGGGCTTCCCTGTACGCCGCTCTGGTGGCATTGGCGATTGCCTATTACTTCTCGCAGTCCTTCACTCAACGCATCGCGCGGCTGCGGGCGTTTGCGGAAGGATTGGTGGGCGCCCACTTTTCCCAGGCACCGCTGCCCCCCGGAGACGACGAGATGGGAGCGCTGGGACGCTCTCTGAGTGACACGGCAGCGCAGCTCCGCGGTCTAGTGGACCGGCTCAGTGTGGAGTCGGCCCAGCGCGAAGCAATTCTGGCCAGCATGGTGGAGGGCGTGCTTGCGGTGGATAGCACCTTGCGCATCACCTTCGCCAATGCATCATTTACGCGTGCGGTAGGAGGCCCGGATCCGATTCCCCCACGAATGCAGTTAGTGGAACTCGTGCGCGCTCCCGAATTGCGTGAACTTCTAACCCGGGTGCTCAGCACTGGCGAATCCATAAAGCGGCGCATGCAGCTTCCCGCCGCCGATCGCCTCTATGAAGTGCAGGCCGCCCCGCTTACTTCCGGGACGGCGCGCGGCGCCATCGCCATTCTGCACGACATCACCGACCTCGAGCGCCTGGAGCGCATTCGCCGCGATTTTGTCGCTAATGTCTCGCACGAACTGCGCACGCCGCTCACCGCCATCCGCGGGTACGCCGAAACGCTGCTGGAAGGGGCTTTGGAAGACCAGGAAAACAACCGCCGGTTTCTTGAAATCATCAAAGCGCACGCCATCCGCCTGAATAATATCTCGTCGGATTTGCTGGCGCTCTCGGAGCTGGAATCGGGTAGAGCACGGCGGGAGCCCGAGCCGGTTTCGGTGCGTGGGGCAGTAGAGTCTGCCATGCGCACCCTGGAGGCGGAAGCGCGGTTGCGAAGCGTCAGCCTGGTCTCAGGCCCCATGGAGGATGCGCACGTGCTCGGGGACCGCCTCCAGATGGAGCAGGCGCTGGTGAATCTGCTCGACAACGCCGTCAAGTTCAACCGGCCGGGTGGCGAGGCGCGAATGGAAGTCGCCCGCACCGACGACGGGCACGTCAGGATCACCCTTGCCGATACCGGCATCGGCATTCCTCACGACGACCTGCCGCGTATCTTCGAGCGATTCTATCGCGTGGATAAAGCCCGCTCGCGCCAAGTTGGCGGCACAGGTCTGGGACTCTCGATCGTCAAACACATCATCGAGCGCGCCAATGGGACCGTGAGCGTCCAAAGCCAATTGGGCAAAGGCTCAACGTTCACGCTGATGCTCCCCGCAGCCTGAAATCCGCCTAAAGAGCCACTTGTTACTGCCGTCAGCCTTGGTCGCGCTTTTTCAATGTTCCAGGTCTTGCGCGCCACTCGCCACTTTTCACTCGTCACTGTTCTACAGCCACCTTGTTTCCCGAGTGCAAGCCGCACTCTTTCTTGGTGGCCTCTTCCCACCACCAACGTCCTTCGCGCTCGTGCTGGCCGGGCAGAACAGCTCGCGTGCAGGGTTCGCATCCGATGGAAATGAATCCCCGCTCGTGCAATGAATTATGGGGGACATCATTCGCGCGGATATAGTCCCAAACCTGTTTGGAACTCCAATTGGCCAAGGGGTTGAATTTCACGAGTTCATGTTCCGGGGTTGAGAAGCTGGCATCAGCCTGCACGACGGGGACGGACGCACGGGTTGAGGGGCTCTGGTCGCGACGCTGTCCGGTGACCCACGCGCTCAGCGTGCTGAGCGCCCGCCGCAACGGTTCCACCTTACGAACGCCGCAACATTCCTGGTGGCCATCCTTATAAAACGAAAAGAGGCCTTTTTCCCGCACCAGTCTTTCCGCGGCTTCCGGCCTGGGAAAGAATGCTTCGATGGGGATCTCGTATCGCTCCCGAACCTGGTCGAGAAAGCGCAACGTCTCAGGATGGAGTCGCCCCGTGTCAAGCGAGAAGACGCGAAACTTTGCACCCAATTTTGCCGCGAGATCTACCAGAACTACATCTTCCGCGCCACTGAAACTGATGCCGACGCTGGGCGAATACATCTCAAACGCCAGGGCCAGGATTTCGCGCGGGTGCTGTTTCGCATAGGTTTCAGCGAGTTCGGAAATGCTTGCTACTTCAAGTGGCATAGTTGTTGTTTTCCTTTTCTAGTTTCAAGTGAAATGCGTCTACCCTACGAGTAGACGGGCGCCCAGGGAAAAATAGAGAATTGTAAACAGCCAACTGAAATACCGGTCGGGAATAATCCGGGTCAGCCGGCTACCCAGAACCACTCCGGGGAGCGAGCCCACCACAATGTGGAGGAAAAGGCCCCTATCGAAGTGACCCATCCGCATGTGCATGGACCCCGCGAGCGCCATCGTTGCAAGCCCATAAAGGATGTCGGTTCCCACCAGCTCGCCGAGGGGATAAGGCGTAAGGAGCAGCAGGAATACCATCAGCAAGCTGCCGCTCCCAATTGAAGTGAGCGCGACAAGAAATCCCACGAACGCGCCCACCGCCACCAGCTTTAGCCGGGCGCTAACCGCCGGAGCGTCAACCCACGTCTTGGGAGGCTTGATCTTTCCCATCCGGACGAGGGGCAGCAGGATGGACACACAGAACAGCGTTATGCCTAATACCAGGCGGAGGAAATGGTCCAGCTCCGATTCTGCTAACCTCGCCTTCAAGAAGCTGAGCAGAAGAATCCCGCCGATCGTGCCCGGCACCGTCCCGACAATCAGGAACGCGGCAAGCCGCCAGCGCACCTGGCCCAGCCGGCGGTGCTCAAACACTCCCAGCAACTTGGTGAACGCGCCATTGATGATGTCTGTCCCAATCAACGTAACGGCGGGATAAGGCGTCAGCACCATCAACAGCGGAGTCAGCAACACGCCGCCGCCGGTGCCCGTCAGCCCAATGAGTATCCCCGTAATGAAACCGATGAGTGTAATTAACATCTTGACGTTTCGATTGCCGCGTAAAAGCAAAACGCCCGCTACGGCTAATCCGTCAGCGGGCGTCTCAGGTCTTGAAATCCGATTAGGTTGTCTTACAAATCCCTATTCCCTGAAGACAGAGCACCGCTGGCGGATGGCGTACAACAACACATCCGGCGCGCGTCACTACTCTTCACGGAATGGAGATTCGCGGTCATTGGCGCAAGAACCACCAGCCTAGCACGGCGTTTGAGCCACGTCAATATTCTTGTGAAAGGTTTCAATCGCCGAAGCTGCGTTTGTGACGGCAACGATGGCGGAGAAGTTGGCAAGGGTCGCCAAGCGAATGCGGATGTTGCTACTTGGAGTTAAGCCCTGCGGACGAGAGCATCTCGCCAGCCTTTACGAACCTCCAGTCTCATCGATTCTGCTCAATCGTGTCCTGGATTCAGCACCCCTACCCCTCCCCTTTCCCGCTTTCAGACCTTCTCCAAGGCCAGTTCCAGGTCGCGGATAATGTCGTGCCAATCTTCCAAGCCAATCGACAGGCGGATGCCTTCGGGATGCATCCCGAAGGCGCGTTTCTGCTCGTCGGGCAGCGCCGAGTGGGTCATTGAGAACGGGTGCTCGATCAGCGTCTTGATTTGGCCCAGGCTTACGGCCAGGGTGATGGAATAAGCATGCTCAGCTAGGTAGTCTACCATTTTCTCGGCACGCGTTTGCTTGGATTCCGCCCCCTTGAGCACAAAGTACATCATGCTGCCGGGGGCAAATTTGCCTTCGGGATTCACCATCTGCCGCTTGGCCAGCGCCTTCTGCGCAAAGCCCTCTGCGCCAGGATAGCTGACGTTCGCCACTTTGGGATGTTTCGAGAGGAACTCCGCAACGCGCTGTGCCGTCTTCTGCATATTGTTCATGCGCGTGGCGAGCGTCGGCACGCCATATACCAGCACCCCCCAGGCGCTGCGGGGAGAAAGCACACCCCCGAAGTCCTTTCGAAACAGCATGATAAGGTTATACCACTCCTTTGCCGCAATCACCGCACCCCCCATATCGGTGCCGAATCCCCCCAGGCCTTTGGTGAGGCTTTCCACCACCATGTCCGCGCCGAGCAGCAATGGGCGCTGGCAATAGGGGGTAGCAAAAGTATTGTCGACCATCACCAGCACGCGATCTTTTTCCTCACGGCCGGCATTGGCCCGGTCGGCTACGCGTCGAATGGCAGCAATGTCGATCAGCTCCAACGTTGGGTTTATCGGGGTTTCAAAATAAAGAACCCGTGTCGCCGGCGTGATCAGCGCGGTGAGCGATTCCGGTTGGAGAAAATCGGCAAAACGCACGTTCATGCCGTAGCGCGGCAGCCAATTGGTCATCAGGCTGTAGGTGCAGCCGTAGACAATCCGATGCGACACCACTTCCTGCCCCTGGCGCAACGCCACGCCCAGCGCCGCGCTGATGCCCGCCATGCCGGTGGCAAATGTCGCGCAAATCTCTCCCCCGTGGGCATAGGCCAGGTTTTCTTCCAACATCGAACGTGTGGGCTCGTCCAATCGGTCGTAAATGTAAATCGGGATGTGCCCGCTCAGGTGCTCATCCGCCGAAGCAAACTGCACAAAGCCCTTAGCGCCGCGCTCGAGCGAGCTCAGCCGGTACGCCGTGGTGTGCGAAACCGGCGGCACCACATGATGGTCGTAGTCCCACTTCTTACTGTCATAATTCCCGTGGATCATGTGCGTGCGGAGCTTGTAGTCTTCCTTCTTTCGGTGTGGTTTGCGGGTTTCCATTGAAAAAGCCCCCCTCCCCGATTTCTCACAATATGAAAATAGATAGCACACTCCGCACACATGCGAAAGGGACATTTCCGTAAGCAGACTAAATGTCGCTGGGCATTTCATTTGGATGTCGCCCGGTGTATGTTAGCGTTAGGAACCAGTGGGAAAGTGGGGATTCGAGACAACTCAATTACGGGGAGCTTGGCCATGGGCACCAAGTGGTTCGACCTTTCGTCGAGAGACAGTTTGGCCAATGTGAACAAAGAACTGTGGCTGATCCTCTCGATGGTGGTCATCGCGGCGATCCTGAACTTTCTCGTCGCCCCGCATCGCATCCTATTGGGTTTGTACACCTTGCCAACCATTTTTTCCGCCTATTTCTTCGGCCGCAGGCATGCGGCTTTGACGGCAGTCGCAAGCGTATTAGTCGTGGTGCTGGTCGTCCACTTCAAGCCGTCCCTCTTCGCCCAAGCAAATGCAACTCCCCTCCCGGGAGAGAAGTGGTACGACTTGACCCTCTGGGCCGGCATCTTGATCATCACCGCCTATACGATGGGTACGCTTTACGAGCACAAAGAAGCCCGCGTGCGCGAGCTGCGCGAAACCTATCATGGCATCCTGCTCATCCTGCGCCACTTCATCTCCAAGGACGCGTACACGGAGAACCACTCCTATCGCGTCTCGATCTACGCCGCCGCAATCGCCGCCCGACTTGGGCTCGATCCTGAGCGGGTGGAGGACGTGCGCGCTGCCGCGTTTCTTCATGACATCGGGAAGCTCGACATCAGCCGCCGTATTCTCTACAAGGCCGCGAGCCTGACCGAGGAGGAATATCAGGAGATGCAGCGGCACGTGGAATTGGGGGTATCGGTTTTGGGCCACGTGGGCGGCTCGCTTCGCCGGGTTATTCCCATCGTCCTTTGCCACCACGACAGGTTTGACGGTTCCGGCTACCACCCTACGCAGGGTGAGAACATTCCGCTTGAGGCGCGCATCTTGACCGTGGCCGATGTGTATGACACCCTTACCAGCGATCGGCCTTACCGGAAGGGTACAGCATCGTTCGACGCGAAGGACATGATCGTCAAGGGTTCGGGACGAGATTTCGATCCTAAGGTGGTCGAGGGATTCGTCGAGGCGTTTCGAAGAGGGGAAATGGAAGTCCCGGAGATCGTGGTCTAGGCAGGACATTTGGCGTCATGGCCTGTCCGGTGGCGCGGAGGTATTACTTTCGTACTGTGTGAAATCGCGGCGGCATATGGTATAGGACATTGAGGCGAGAACATCATGGTGGCCCTCGATGTCGTCCGCCCGCCGCATCTTAGGCGAGATCAGCGGGCATTTCGAGAGCCTGCCCTCCACCGTTATTTCTAGCCTCGGTTGACAAGGGGTATCTTTATTCCTACAATTGCCACCCGTAGGGGTTAGCTCGTGGTTGGCGGCGTCACTGGGGGGTGTCCCGCCCGCGCCAGTTGTCCGTAGTCGAGGAGGAAACCCGTGCAGCGAATAGCTTTCACTTTGGCAGTAGTATTTCTCGCCGCGTCGGCTGTCATCGCCCAAAACCAAGAGCCTGGAACCACCTTGACGTATGCCCATGCTGCTTCCCGCTCACAGGCCTATTGCACCGGCTTTATTGCTCGTCCTAGCGTGCCCCGCGACTTGGTGGTTGTGGGAGGAGCGGATGATGACTTTCACTCTGTGGTTCGCCAGTTTGTGCAGGGCGAATCGATCTACACCTCCCAGCCGAAGGGTGGTACCGTTGCCGTGGGCAATGAATACAGCGTCGTGCGCCCCGCCGACGAAATGTTCCTCACCATGCGATATCAGGGTGAGCGGGGGGAAATCCGCAAGTCGGGAACGCCTTACGAGGATGTTGCGCAAGTCAGGGTGACTCACGTAAGTCAGGAGGGAATCGTGGCAGAGGTCACCTTCTCGTGCAGTCCGATAGTGCCGGGAGACGTACTGGTGCCCTTCCAACCTCGCCCCATTCCCACCTATACCGTCTCGCCGCCGCTCGACCACTTCATCCCCATGGATAAGAGCAAGGAGCATGGAAGGATAACCGCGACCGACAACAATTTTGGCTTTCTGGGCCGCGAGACGGTCGTCTATTTGAACTTGGGTCAAAAAGAGGGAACTCAGCCCGGCAACCGGTTCCGGATTTACAAAATTCTTCCTGGTCACACGTCGGGTGTTCTTGCCAGCGAACGAACGCCGCCGGAAATCATAGGAGAGGTCGTTGTGCTTTCGGTGCAGTCGAAATCCTGTGTGGCGATGGTGGTTTCGAGCTATCGCGAGATTTCCTCGGGCGACTATGTTGAAAAGGAATAGTTTCGCACTTCTCAGACAAACCATCACTCGCTCCGCAAGGCAATGACCGGGTCCACGCGGGCCGCCCGATGGGATGGAATCCAGGCGGCGAGCGCGGCGGTCATGACCAGCACTACTACGGCGGCGATGAGCGAAACCGGATCCGTCGGCGAAACCTCGAATAGCAGCCCGCGAATCGTGCGAGCGAGTTCGAACGACCCCGCAAGCCCTGCCACCACCCCAATTGCCGTCCAGATTCCGGCGTACCTCTGAACTTGCAAAGCAATGTCACGGGGCCGGGCGCCGATGGCCATGCGCACTCCAATTTCCCTCGTCTGCCGGGCCACAAGAAACGAGAGCACCCCATACAGTCCCACCGCGGCCAGCAATAAGCCGAGCGCCGCAAAGATCCCCACGAGAATGGCGACGAAGCGCGGGCGCTCGCGGAATCGTTCGACGCGCCCATCCATCGATTCAATCCTCACCGGAAGGGTAGGGTCAAGCGCCGCAAACTCGGTTCGAATCCACCGCGCCAGCGTCGCCTGGTCTAGGGAAGTCCGAAAGACCCCAACCCCATCTCTGCCCAATTCGGTCGAACCCCTCATGCGCAGGCGGTAATACTCAGGATCGGAAGGGTCCGTCAAGCCATTGTTCTTAGTATCGGCCGCTACTCCCACGACCGGGCACCAATGGCCGTTGCCATCCAGTTCGAGCTGCTGTCCCACGGGGTTCTCGTTGCCAAACATCCGGCGGGCCATGGTGGCGCTCAGGATGACGGGCGATTCGCCGGAAGCTCGCTCGCCTTCTTCAAACGCGTGGCCCGCCAAAATCGCGATGCCCATGGTTTGGAAGTATGCGGGCGTCACCCAGCGAAACTCCACCATTCCGCCGTCAGGGGCGACAGGTGGATGGCCGGCAATCCGGATGTTCGAGTAGGGGCGTCCCATCGAACCGCGCGGGGGAATCGAGTCGCTCAAGGCGAAGGACCCGCCGCCAGGGATCTGCTTCAATCGCGCCTCCAGTCCATCGAAGAACGCGGCTTGTGCCGTCGCGGGATGATAGTGCCGTTGGCTCAAGGTGAACGACGCAGTGAGGAGGTGTTGGGGTCGAAATCCCAGCGGCTGGTTTTCCAGGTTCCCCAGGCTGCGAATTAACAACGAAGCCCCCGCCAACAAAACCAGGGAAATGGCCACCTGTGCGGAAACCAGCGCCTTGCGGAAAAACGTCCGCGCGGTTCCCGCCACGTGCCACCCGACCAATGTCTCCGCCCGCGGCCGATCGAGCGCAGGCACAAGTCCAAACAACACGGCGGCCGCGAGGGATGCGGCCAATGCGAACAATACGGCACGCAAGTCAATTCGCGCCTGATCCAAGCGCGGAATCTCGTCGAACGCCAGGCTTACGAATAAGCGCAGGAGCACCCACGCGGCCCCGCAGCCCGCCACGCCACCCATCAACCCCAGCATCAGCGATTCGGTCAGCGTCTGCCGCATCAGCCGGCCGCGCCCGGCGCCCAGAGCGGCTCGCATCGCCAGTTCCTGGCGGCGGGCTTCCGTTCGCGCCAGCATAAGATTCGCGACGTTCGTACACGCCACCAGCAGCAACGCAAGCACGGAACCCAATAAGAACCACGAGGCGAGTTTGACATCGTGAATCTGGCGATCGCGAAGCGAGCGAACGACCATGCGCACTTCCGAGCGCAATTCGAAAGGAACATCCTTCGCCATGCTGTCGGCAAAGATCGGGCGAAACTGGTCGCGCGCCTGCTCGATGGAAACGCCGTCGCGAAGCCGCGCGAAGGTCCGCAGGAAGGAGCTGGAATTTGCCGAGCGAGGCAGGCTCGCATCCAGGCGCGCCGGCATCATCACGTCGATTTCGCCAAGCTGCGGCATCTCAAACTCTTTGGGAAGGATGCCGACCACCTGCGCGGGCTCTTCGTTCAGCATGAGGGTTTTGCCCAGCGCCTTCACGTCGCCGCCGTAAACCCTTTGCCAGAATCCATAGGAGAGCAGAACCACCGTGGGGGCTCGCGGCCGGTTGTCGTCTTCGCTGAAATCCCGGCCGAGCATAGGGGGAATTCCGAAGGTCTTCAGAAAGTCGGCAGCCACAGCGTAGCAATTCACCTGCTGCGCCGTGTCGCCGATCAGCACATCACATCCCGTGCCCGGCCTCATCGCAGTGAGCGACTGGAATGGCGTCGGCACCTGCCGCCAATCGAAATAACTGCTGACGACGTTGAACTCGTTGTTGTCAACCGGCCCCAGGTATCCCACGGAAACTAGCTGGTGATCATGGGGATACGGCAGGCGGCGGAAAAGGAGAGGGTCCACGACGCTGAAAACTGCCGTGGAGGCGCCAATGCCCAGAGCGATGGTAATGACCGCGACGGCGGTAAAGCCCGGATTCTTGCCCAGCGTGCGAGCCGCGTAACGAATGTCCTGCCAAAGGCTCTCACCCCAGGAGAGGACCCACGTCTCTCGACAGGCCTCTTGCATCACGGTCCGATTGCCGAATCGCCGTCGGCTGGCAATCTGGGCGGCTTCCGGGCTTAGGCCTCCCGCTTGGAGCTTCTCCTCGCGCATCGCCAGATGGAAGTTCAGCTCATCGTTCAAGTCGCGGTCAAGCTCCCGGCGCTGGAAAAGAGCCTTGATGCGCAGCCAAGTGTGCGTCAGCCATTGAGACATGGTCATTCACCTCACGCTTCACGCGGTCTCCATAATGCGGGCGATCGCGGTTGACATCCGGCGCCAATGGGCCGTCTCCGCCACCAACTGTTTTTGCCCGGCCGGAGTGAGCCGGTAAAACTTGGCGCGGCGCTTCTTCTCTGACACTCCCCATTCCGATCCCAGCCAGCCGCGCACTTCCAGCCGGTGCAGCGCCGGATAGAGCGCGCCCTCCTCGATGCGCAAATCCTCTTCCGAAAGCAACTCGATGGATTCGGCGATGGCGTACCCGTGCATTGCGCCCCTCTTGAGGGTCTTCAAGATAAGCATGTCAAGCGTGTCGCGAAGGAGTTCGCCGGGGCTGGGCTGCTTCTCCCCCATAAGGTTCTTAGGGTAGAATGCCGGGAATTCATCGCGAGCACAAGCATTTTCTTGAGTGCACGGAGCCGCGCTTTAGGGCAAGGTCCGTCGCTCATGGGGCGTTCGCTTCGTACGTATTCGGCAATTCTGGTTTGCCCTCGCGCACTGATCTGCTCATATTTCCGCTGGTACCACACTGCTGTCAGTCGAGGTTAACTCTCGCATCTTCCCTACGTGATCAGTAGGGACGTCCTCCGTATCGGCAAAAGAATTTGCATTCTTTTTCCCCCTCCATACGTATCTATCTAGTGAGCAGGCGAGACACCGGAGACGGACGGGTAGCGTGACCACTGTGACATTACCGCAAGGCGAGGAAGCGCTGGCCCGTTCCGTACGCGGTGACGCCGCGGCCTTTGCCGATCTCGTGCAGGAACACCAATCCATGGTGTTCAGCATCGCCTATCACTTTCTGCATGACCGGGGGCGGGCGGAAGAGGTGGCGCAGGATGTTTTCCTTCGTCTTTATCGCCATCTGGACTCGATCAGGTCGGGAGATCACCTGGTTTTCTGGCTTCGCAAGGTGGCTTGCCGCCGCTCGGTCGACGAAGTTAGGAAGTTGCCGAAGGCTCCGCCATCCAGTCTGGAAGACGTCGCCGAGCCTGTTGCGGAGCCCCTGGCGACCGACCCGTTGCTCTCCCGGGGACTGCGGCGTATGGTGGCTTCCCTCACAGACGATGCGCGCGCCGTGATTATTCTTCGCTACCAGGAAGAATTGGAGCTGGCGGAGATCGCAGAGATTCTTGATATCCCGGTGAATACCGTGAAGAGCCGGCTGCAAAGATCGCTCGAAATCCTGCGGGGGAAGTTCCACCGCTGGGCAGGAGATGTGTAACGATGACCCCCTTTGAAGAAGAGCTTCGAAACGCGCTACGCCGCGAGGCGGCCCCGGAGGGGTTCGCGGAAAGAGTTTTGGCGCGCACTCGGCGCGAGGCACAACCGGGTGCAAAGGCTTGGAGGCAATTCTGGGCCTTGGCTTCCACTCCGGTATTTCGCTGGGCACTTGCTGCGGCCGCAGTCTGCGTGATGATCGCCGCCGGTCTGGTTCACCACCAGAGGCAAGACCGCTTGCGCCGGGAAGGTGAATTGGCCAGGGTCCAGGTGCGCCAAGCTCTCCATATCGCCAGCGTGAAACTCAATGTCACGCGAAAGAAGGTTCAAGAGATCAATCGGGAGGCTCCTTCGAGCCGCCTGTGATGCGCCGTTCCTGAACGGCCGCGAGGAGTAATCATATGAAAGTGACGCATGGAAGAGCCAAATCCGCCGCCATATTGTTTGGGGCATTGCTGACGGGGGCGTTCGTCCCTGCTGCCTTCGGCCAGAATCCCAAATTGGATATTCAGAATTTGGAGCCGCTCGCGAAGAAAGCGTCCGAAGTTGTGGACGTCAACCTGGACGGGGCGCTCCTGAGACTCGCGGGAAAGTTCATGACCGATGAAGATGATCGCGAGGGTCTGGAAATCATCAAGAACTCTGAAGGGCATTTACGTAAAGAATTTCGAGTTCGCCAAGCCCAACGAATACTCGCAGGCTGACGTGGAGTCGATCCGCGGCCAATTGCAGACGCCTTCCTGGTCCCGCATTGTTTCGGCGCAAAACAAGCCGGAGGGCGAGACCTCCGAGATCTATTTGATGACGGCGAGCGACGGGGGAACCGTCTTGGGAATGGCCATCATTGACGCTCAACCCAAGGAACTTACCGTGGTCAACATCGTGGGGCCCATTGACATGGACAAGCTTAGCCAGCTCGAAGGCAAGATGGGCATTCCCCGTCTTGGCGCGAAGTAGGAAAGGAATCGAAGAAAGTGGAAGGTCACCATGAAAAATCGAAGTAAGTTACTGGCGCGCGCCATTTCTCTCGTCGTGCTCATGCAGCTCCTTCCGGCCGCAGCGGTCGCCGGGGACCCGGAGTTTCACCTGCTCGTGGGCCGCATGTCCGCCTATTGCCAGAAACGACCCATGCCCTTTATGGGTCTGCTCAGCTTTATCGGCAACCGTTTCACTCCTCCGGGAGTTGGCCACTTGCAGATGGCCATCTTCGAGAACGTCCCTTCGTTGCGGAGGCCTCCCGGGGAAGGACTTGATTCAACGCTCCAAGATTTGGTGGGATCGGGTTATCAGCCCTTTGTGCGGGTCGACAATAACCGCAATGGGGATCAAACCTACATCTACGTTCGCGAATCCGGCAAGAAGTGTTTCGAGATGCTGATGGTTTCGATTGACTCGACGGATGCAGTGCTGATGAAAATGCGGCTCAATCCCGACGCCATGCATGATTGGATGGATGAGCCGGTCAACAGTGGTCGTGGCTCTGCCGACGGCGGTGGGATCGGTATGGCGCAAGAGAAAGCAGCGAAGCAACCCACTGATTGAGCGGCGTGTGCGAATTCCAAATGTCGCGCTGGGGATCGAAGGGCTGGCGAGTTTCTAGTTTGGAAAAACCCCCGATTTCTGAGTGCGTTCTGCCGCCGCCTACCAGAAAATCCATTGCAGCACGAGGAAAATTGCCAGGGAAACTGCCGCCCAAAAAATGGGGCGTTTAATCACCGGCAGATGACCCTCACTGGGAATATCCGTGCAACCATAGACGAGGCCGGTCAATTCCTCCACGGGTTTCGGGCGCGTCATGAGGCTCACCACGACGATGACGATTACAGCGATTATCCCTGACCATAATAGGCGGTACATATTCTCGGCCATGGGCTTGGCGTGAACCGAGAGGGCAATCCACGCGAGCTTTGAGGGATCAACCTTTACCAGCAACCACATTCCAAGCGACGAAAGCGTCCCCACCAGCAAACCCCAGAATCCTCCGGCAGCCGTGGCGCGTTTCCACATCATCCCCAAGAAAACGGTGGCAAAAAGTGGGGTGACGAAGAAACTGAAGACTGCCTGCGCATAATCCATGATGCTGGCGAACTGCATCACCAAGTACGCCGTGCCGATGCTGATGACCACTCCCAGAATCGTGCACCAGCGCCCCATCGACACGTAGTGGGCGTCGGTGCCAGTCTTGCGAAAAAACGGACGATAGAGGTCGTACGTCCACACCGTCGCAAACGCGCTCACGTTGCCCGCCATGCCCGACATGAATCCGGCGATGAGCGCGGTGATGCCAAGCCCCAGCAAACCGGGCCCGCAATAACGGGCTAGCATCAACGGCAGCACTTCGTTGAAGCTATGTTGGCCGGGGCCGACGGCGCTTTCCGGCACCAGTTTAAACGGTAACACGCCGAGCGCGAGCAGACCGGGCAGCACCACGATGAGCGGCACGGCCATCTTGAAAAACGACCCGATGATCGGCGCGAGCTTCGCGGACCGGAGGTCTTTGGCGGCAAGCGCTCGCTGGACCACCAAGAAATCTGTCGTCCAATATCCTAGCGAACCCATCAGCAACCCAAAGGCGATGCCCGTCCAATGAATGCCCATAGGGTTATCCGTAAAGTGCGCCATCGGTCGCCATAGGTGGACGTAGTCGCCTTGGGGGAAGTTCTGGTGAATGCGCGCTACCAGATTTTGCCAGCCCCCGGCTTCCACCATGCCCAGAATCGGGATCATCAGCGCGCCCAACCAAATTAAAAAGAATTGCAGGACCTCATTGAAGATCGCGGAAACCAATCCTCCCAAGGCAACGTATACGGCCACAGTGAGAGACGAAATCCAGATGCTTAGGTGAATATCCCAACCCAGCATCACCTTCATCACCACGGCCATGGCATACATGTTGATGCCGGACATCAGGATGGTCAGGAAGACAAACGACAGCGCTCCCACCAGGCGCGTGGGCTCGCCAAAGCGCAGTTGCAGATAGCCGGGCACGGAATGGGTTTTGCAAATGTAGTAGAAGGGCATCATGACGACGCCCAGAAAGAGCATCGCAGGAATCGCTCCGTACCAATAATAGTGAGCGGCGAGGATTCCATACTGGTACGCGGACGCCGCCCAACCCATCAGCTCGAGCGCGCCCAGATTGGCGCAAATGAAGCTGAGCCCCGCAACCCATGCGGTGATGTCGCGGCCTGCCATGAAGAATTCCTCACTGCTCTTGGTGTAGCGCTTGAGGTAGAAACCGATGGCGAGCACGACAGCGAAGTAGACGGCGATGATGAGGAAATCCACTGCGTGCATGGAGAGCAGCGCGTGCACGTCGGGTGCGGAGGCAAAGAGCATGGCGAGCGAAACGCAAAGTGTCATGCGATGTTCTCCACTACAGCATCAAGTGCGAGGCGCAATGGATTCAGCCTAGCCCTTGCATCAGCATTCGTTGCGAATAGCCAAAATGGGAAGGCAAAAGACCCCCGCCCTGGAGGTGGGATGACATCCGCCAGGACGTCCGCTGGCGGGACGGCAACTAACAATTTGTCTATGCTCAGGGTCTCTTCGGCATGTACGCATAGACATAAATACCGCCGATCACCGTCAGCAGCGCGCCCCACCATACCGCCGGATGGGTGCTGGCGAGCACGGTGGGTGGCGGGCTGGAAAACTCATAGATTCCCGTCGCCAGGATGATGACGCCATAAATCAGCAGAATGATCCCCACAAAAAACCACACGGGCACCATGTGATGCTTGCCGGGTTTTGCGTCTTCCTGATCGACGGCAATGCGATGCGGGCCACCGCCGCCTCCCGAACGGACGTCTTGCGGCTTCGGTTCCATACTCACCCCCTACCAGAAAATCCACTGAAGGATCAAAAACAGGCCTGCCGAGATGGCGGCCCAGAAAATAGGCCGTTTCCAGAGCGGCAAGTGCCCTTCGCTCGGCAATTCGGTGCAGCCGTAGACCAAGCCGGTCAACTCTCCCACAGGCTTGGGCGTGGTAAGAAGGCTGACGACTACGGTAACGATCACGCAAATCAGCCACGACCACAGCGCCCGGTACATATTTTCCGCCATATCCTTGGCATCGCTCGAGAGCGCGATGTAAGCAAGCATACCGTGATTAAACTTCACCAGCAGGAACATGGCGATGGAAGAAACGCTGCCGGCGAGCAGCCCCCAGAATCCGCCGGCGGCCGTCGTGCGCTTCCACATCATGCCCAGCAGCACGGTGCCCAGCAGCGGCGCGACGAAAAAGCTGAAGAGCGCCTGGACGTAATCCATGATGCTGCCGAAATGCATGACGAGGTAAGCGGTGCCGATGGAAATGATCACGCCGAGAATCGTGCACCAGCGCCCCATGCTGAGGTAGTGGTCGTCGGAAGCATTCTTATGGACGAACGGGCGGTAAAGGTCGTAGGTCCACACTGTCGCGAAAGCGCTCACGTTGCCCGCCATCCCCGACATGAACCCGGCGATGAGGGCGGTGATCCCCAGGCCCAGCAGCCCGGGACCGCAATAGCGCGCCAGCATCAGCGGCAGGACCTCGTTATAACTGTGCTGGCCGATGCCCACGGCGCTTTCCGGAACCAGCTTGAAGGGTAGCAGCGCGAGGCCCAGCAATCCCGGCAGGATCACGATGAAAGGGACGGCCATCTTGAAATAGGAGCCGATGATGGGAGCCATCTTGGCGGCGCGAATGTCCTTGGCGGCAAAGATGCGCTGCACCACCAGGAAATCGGTATTCCAATAACCGAAGGAGATCACCCAACCGAGGCCCAGCACAATGCCGGTCCAGTGAATCCCCATAGGGTTGCCGGCGAAGTGGCCCATGCCGCGCCACAAGTGGGTGTAGTCTCCCTGGGGAAAGTTCTGGTGGATGCGCGCGACGAGGCCGCTCCAGCCGCCCGTTTCCACCAGCCCCAGGATAGGAATCAGCAGCGCGCCAAACCAGATCAGGAAGAATTGCAGCACTTCGTTGAAAATCGCGGAAAACAGGCCGCCCAAAGCGACGTAGACCGCAACCGTGAGCGAGGACACCCAAATGCTGAAATGGATATTCCAGCCCAGAACCACCTTCATGACCAACGCCATTGCATACATATTGATGCCCGACATCAAAACAGTCATGAAGGCGAAGGAAATCGCGCTGAGTGCGCGCGTCGATTCCCCGTAGCGGAGATGCAGGTATCCCGGCACCGAATGGGTTTTGGAAATGTAATAGAACGGCATCAGGATGAGGCCCAGGAATAGGATGGCGGGGATGGCGCCGATCCAGTACCAGTGGGTCGCCAGGATGCCATACTGGTAGCTCGCGGCCGCCCAACCCATCAGTTCCAGGGCGCCGAGGTTGGCGGAAACAAAGCTCAGTCCCGCCACCCAGGCCGTCATCTCGCGGCCTGCCAGAAAGAAATCTTCGCCGCTCGTGGTATAGCGTTTCAGGTAGAAGCCGATTCCCAACACCATCGCGAAGTAGATGGCGACGATAGCAATGTCCACGGGGTGCAGGAAAATGAGGCGCTGCCCGGCGTTGGTAGGATCCGGTGCAGCGAACCACAGCAGGGCCGCCGGAAGCGAGAAAAATAGGTTCATGACACGTCCTCGAGCAGAATTCTAGAAGCTAGAAGTCAGGAGCCAGAACGATCGCCGGCACCGAATTCCCCGAAGCGAGCGATACCATTGGTCCGTCAGCGACTGTACCGGCGGCCGGCTATGCCATCCAGGGCCGCGACCGGTCTGAGCCTTCCGCCAGAACCTTCTTGGCAATCGCAAGATCTTCCGCAACTTGGAAATCAAACATTCCGGCACAGATGAAGTCGGCTCCACCACGAAAGGCAAACCGGAAAGCCTTTTCCGGGGGAATGGCTCCTGCCGCCATCACTTTAAAGGCAATCCAGGGTTTCGGGACCCCTGCCATAAACTCACGGGTTGCTTCCGGCTTGATATCCCACATGTTGTCATGATTGTCGGGACTGTCCTGGATCGCCAGGAACTCGACGCGCTGGGCCCGAGGGGTGGCTGACCAATAGTCCTCCGGGTGGTATGTCTTCATGTAGAAATCGGGCTGCAAACCCGCCTTCAGGCAAGCCTTAGGGCTCTCCACCGAATGCGCGCCCAGGCCGGAGGGTAGTCCTGTCTTTTTCATTATTTCCAGGGCTTCACCTAGCTCATCCATCAGGCCTCGGTGGACGAAGGAATCGCAAACCCCACCTTGGATGTAAAAAGCGGTGGGTTCATTGTCGATGACCTGCTTGAGGTGCTCCTTCAGGTCCGCCAGGCGAGTATTGTAGTAATACTTTTCGGGATGGACTTCCGAGATCCATTGTATTTTCCCGCCCCGTTCCTTGCGATACCGCTTCATGAGGCGCACCGGCTTCTCGAAGGGGTCGGAAAGTAAGGCGTTGATGCCCTGCTCCTCGCATAATTGCCAGGTATTCAGGACCCGCTCGTCCGTCTGGTATTCCTGCATCAGGCGATCCACATAATTCAAATCGCGGGAATGGGAATAACCGCTCACTTGGTTGCAGCCCAGGAGCAAGCGCGTAACGGTGAGAGTTCCGAGCTTGCCCGTGGCAAGGCCCTTGTGAAAGGTCTGGGGCATAGTGACCATTGACTCCTTGGCCGGCATCGCATGGAGCTGCTTGTCTCCCAAATTCAGCGCTGCAGCGCTCCCCAGGGTGGCCAGCGCCGAAGTCTTGAGGAAATGACGACGATTATGAAGATCAGACATATTGAGCCTCCCATGAATCTAGTTGGATGACGTGCATAAGAAAACTCGCACTGCTCGCTCCGGCGGATCAGTAGCGCGGACCTGTTGTTTAGGTCCGCGGCACGTTCCCCGACGCCGGGGTAAAGCCGCGGACCTATAGAACAGGTCCGCGCTACTTCACTTCTTTCCTGGCTGGCCATACCACGTGTGGTATCGATCCCACCACTTCTTCACTTCCTCGGGCGGTAGCACAGCGGGTTTGCCGAGAAGGAGCGCCAGGTGAACGGTCTTGCAAACGTCTTCGAGCATCACCGCCGCTTTCAGCGCCGCGCGCGGCGTCGGCCCCCAGGCGAACGCGCCGTGATTGGCCATGAGGATTGCCGGCGCCCGGTTCCGATATTGAACGATTGCTTGGCCGATGTGATCTTCCAAATTATCCACGTACGGCGCGCACGGGATTTCGTCGCCGAACTCGTCCGCAATGGCCGTAAGGTAAGCGGGGATAGGCTTACCCAGCAATCCCATGCTCGTGGCGTAATTCGAATGGGTGTGGATGACGCCGCCCACTTCCGGGCAGTGTTTGTAGATATAAAGGTGATCGGGTAGGTCCACGGAGGGATTCCATTTGCCCTTGAGCTTGCGCCCTTCCAGGTCCGTCACCACGATGTCCGCGGGACGCATGCGGTCGTAGTCCATGCCACTGGGTTTGATGATGACGACGCCGCGCTTGCGGTCAATGCCGCTGGCGTTGCCGCTGTGCATAGTGACCAGCCCGCCGCGCCACACACCGAGATTAGCGGACCAGACGTCACGGCGAAGCTGTGTAAGAGTCGGCAAGAGATTTTAACTCGCACCCTCTGAATTGGTGATTTGCGATTGGTGATTCAGGATTGCTCGGCGTGACTTTGGGATTGTCCACGAGCGGACTGATGAAATAGTCTATGGGCGGGGCGTAGCGGCGGGTTTACCCCGCCCTATCTCCGTTGGATTCAATACGCAGTGGCGGGATAAACCCGCCGCTACGCCCTTTTCATCAGCCTGCTTAACCTCGAGGTCGTGCAATCACAAATCACCAATCGCAGATCACCAATTACTTCGAAGTCTCCCTTCGCAAAGTCTTGAGCCGCTTCATCACGTCGTTCCCGCCGCGGCCGAAGTAATCATGCAACGTGTGGTAGTCAGCGAAAAGCTGGTCGTAAATCGCGTGCGACTGCGAATTTGGCTTGAAGGTTAGCTTTTGTACCCTGGCCATCTTCTGCGCCGCATCAACGATCGAATCGTACCCGCCGGCGGCAGCTCCGGCCGCGACGGCGCCATGCATCGCGGCTCCCAGTGCCGAGCAGGTTTGCAAGGGGTCTGCCAGCTTGATTTCCCGTCCCGTGACGTCGGCATAAATCTGCATCAGCAGGTGATTCTTCTCCGGCAAGCCGCCGCATGCCACCAACTCGTTCACGGCGATTCCCTTCGATTCGAATGCCTCGATGATGGTGCGCGTGCCGAAGGCCGTGGCCTCGATAAGCGCGCGGTAGATTTCCTCGGCGCGCGTCGCGAGCGTCATCCCCACGAGCACGCCGGTCAAATCCACATCTACCAGCACCGAGCGGTTGCCGTTCCACCAGTCGAGCGCCAGCAGTCCCGACTGACCAGGCTTCAGCGCCGCCGCGCGTTTCTCCAGCGCCACCTGGAACGGCGCCTTCGTCTTGCGTGCTTCATGATGGATGTAATCGGGCACTCCATGCTCGAAGAACCAGGCAAAAATATCACCGACGGCCGATTGCCCGGCCTCATAACCCCACAGGCCCGGGACGATTCCGCCGTCCACGGTGCCGCACATGCCTTCGACCATCTGCTTTTCTTTTCCCAGCAGCATGTGGCAAATCGACGTCCCCATGATCATGACGAGGGTGCCGGGTTGCGTCACCGTGCAAGCCGGCACCGCCACGTGGGCGTCAACATTACCGGTGGCAACCGGAGTGCCTGCCTTGAGTCCGGTCTTCTTCGCCCAGTGGGAAGTGAGCCCGCCGGCTCTCGAGCCCAAGGGAAAGTACTCTTCCCCAACCTTTTCCGCGATGACATTCTCCATGCGGGGATGGAGCGCGCGGAAGAAATCGCTCGAGGGAAATCCCTGGCCTTTCACCCACATGCCTTTGTAACCGGCTGTGCACGTGTTGCGCTTTTCTTCGCCGGTCAGTTGCCACACAATCCAGTCCCCCGCCTCAATGAAGCGATCCATGGCGTCGTAAACATCGGGGGCTTCGTCCACCACCTGCAGGAGTTTGGAAAAGAACCATTCCGAGGAATACTTTCCGCCATAAATGCGAATGAATTCCTCGTTCCGCTCGCGGCCGATTTCATTGATCCGATTTGCTTCCGGCTGCGCGGCGTGGTGCTTCCACAACTTCACGTAGGCATGGGGAGTCTTGCGGTACTTCGGCACCGCCGAGAGCGGAGTTCCGTCCGCCTTGGCGGGCATGGGGCTGGAGGCGGTAAAGTCCGTCGCGATGCCAATCACGTCCTCGGCCTTCACCTTGGCTTCCTTCAGGGCTTTAGGAACCGCTTTCTCCAGCACGTATAAGTAATCGAGGGGATTCTGAAGCGCCCAGTCGGGCTCAAGCTTGGGGCCTCCGGGCAGCCGTTCGTCAATAACCCCATCAGGATAAGGGACCACCGATGAAGATAGGAGCTTCCCGTCGCGCACGCGCACGACCACGGCGCGGCCCGATTCTGTACCGTAGTCAATTCCCAATGTAAACTTGTCTTTGGACATCGGAGTCTCCCACCTAGGCTGATGGCATATTGTAGCGCGGGGCTTTCGCCCGGCATTTTACGCCGCCACTGATCCTGCGGAATCGCACTGGCGATGGCGGGGTAAACCCGCCGCTACGCTTCCTGAGCAGCGGCAAAACATCATCTCTGAGAGCGTCGCGGAGCGCAAGAGAGAAAAGAGTGGTAGTATCCATCTCATCCCCAATTGGAGTCACGCATGGAACTCTATCCCAATGTTTATCAAATCCAGTCACTCTTTAACGGGCGGAACCTCTTTCAGTACCTGTTTGTAGGCGATAACACCGTGCTGGTCGATACGGGAATTGCGGAGACCCCGGAAAAGGTTATCTTCCCTTACTTTGACTCGTTGCGGCTGCCTCCGCAGCGTCTGACCCTCGCGGTGACGACGCACGCGGACCTTGACCATCAGAGCGGCAATGACGCCATCAAGCGAACTTCCCCAGGCACATGGCTCAGCTGTGGCGCCGCCGACCGCGACCTGGTGGAGGACCCGCGCGCGCTTTACGACGTTCGCTATAACTTTCTCCGCGCCGACCACGACATGGCGTTTGAGCCCGATCCTCCGCCTAGCGCCGGGAAGGCCCGCCGGATGGACCTCTGCTTCACCGGAGGAGAGATCATTCGCTTGCGGGACGGCTGGAATTTGGAGGTCCTTCACGTGCCGGGCCATTCGCACGGCCATCTGGCGCTATACGATCCGCTGCACAAGACAGCTTTCGTAGGCGACGCTATCCATGGGCGCGGATGCCCTTTCGCCACTGGGGGCTTGGCCATACCCGTTACTTACTACTACATCGACATCTATCTCTCGACGCTCCGCTACTTCGAGCATCTGCCCATCGACACGCTCTACTCCGGCCACTGGCCCATCATGCGGGGCGAAGCGATTCGCGACTTCATCGCCGAGTCGCGGCAAACAGTCGAGTTCCTGGATCGCGCGATCCTGGCAAGCCTGGAGAAGAACCGCGCCGGGCTGACGATGAAACAATTGGTGGACGCCTCCGCAACCGCGATTGGCGATTGGCCGCTCGACTCGTGGCTGCTCGCGATGTTCCCGGTGAAAGGGCACATGCACCGATTGGTAGAGCGCGGCAAGGTCCGAGCCGTGCGCGGGACCCGGCCGGTGAAGTTCGAGCTTGCGTAGGAACGGAATTAGGAAATAGAGATCAAGGCTAGAGATTAGGCGCGCGGGGCTGGAAGTCCGTTGCGCGGACCCCAGAGGCGGAGGTCCGCGGTACGCTTGCTATTTATTTCCCCTCAACCATTCCCGGAAAGACAACAACCGTGGCAGAGATTCGCGGTCTTTCTGCCGATTTGCCGCCTGTTTACTCCCAATGATGTCGTCCATGCTCGCGATAGGAAAGCCGTGCTTCTCAATACGGCGTTTCCAGGCGTCCTCAAACCGTTCGATACCGTCTGGTGCGAAGATGAGGTCAACATCGAACGGGCCGTTGCGGACCTGCACGAAATCTTTGCCCCGGCCGATCTCCTCTTGCTCCTTTTCCGTGAGCCGGAACCCGAGTTCCAAGAGTGCGGCTACCACCTTTTCGCAGTTTTCCCTCTGCTTATCCAGGTACAAATCGACATCTTGCGTGGTGTCTGCATAACCCAGCAAGATCGCCCCGGATTTTCCAAAGAATAAGTACTTAACGCCGTGCCGCTCAAATACGCGGCCAAGTTCCTGGGCGCTTCTGAATTCAAATGCCGCCATAGGGCAACTTAGTCCCGGGTATATCCCAGCCAATCCGGCAGGTTTTCTTTGCACCAGCGCCGATACTCTTCCATCGAGTCGAACGAGCGGTAATCAGCGTCGTCCAAAACGGGCTTGTACGTATGCACGAAGGAGTTACGGATATGCTGCTCAATGGATCGCTTTGCCGCCGCGTCAAAGTCTTCCCACTCGGCGGGTTTGGGTTCGGCGTTTGCCATGGCATTTCCTAAATTATGGATGATGAATCGTGTACACGATCTGCTTCATTGCCCTTTAGGCGCCCTAAGCATGAGAGCTATTTTTGAATATTCACCAGCAGACTATTCATCGACCCGGATCGGAATCCTTCCAGGTCGAGCGTGACGAACTTGAAGCCCAGGGCTTTGAAGATCTCAACAAATTTGCGGGCCATGGCGGGGTCAAGGGCTCGCGGCATTTCCTCGAGAGAAATCTCGATGCGGGCAAGCTCCTCGTGATAGCGCACGCGGAATTGGCGGAAACCCAGGGCGCGCACGGCTTCTTCGCCCTTCTCAACCACGGCCAGCCGCTCGGGCGTCACTTCAATTCCATAAGCGATGCGCGAGGAGAGGCACGCGGAGGCAGGGCGGTCCCACACGGGCAATTCAACCTGGCGCGAGAGTTGGCGAATGTCGGCCTTGGTCATGCCGGCATCCAGAAGCGGGGTCAAAACCTTATGCTCGCGCGCGGCTTGCTGGCCGGGCCGCCAGTCGCCCAAGTCATCCTTGTTGATGCCGTAAGCAACCGCCGCGAATCCACGCTGGCCTGCCAACTCGTCGAGCTTCACGAAGAGTTCGTCCTTGCAGTAATAGCAGCGGTCCGCGTTGTTGGCGCGATAGCTCGCGTTGGCAAGCTCGTCGGTCGAGATAAACTCGTGCCGGAAATGGCCGTGGGCAACACACTTTTCCGCTTCTTCGCGGTCGCGGGCGGAGTAACTGGCACTCAGCGCCGTGACCGCCAACATGCGGTCGCCCATCGCTTGATGCGCGGCGTACGCGAGGTAGGCAGAATCCACGCCGCCTGAGTAGGCGACGATTAGCGAAGGCAGCGCGCTCAGTTGACCTTCCAACCTTTGTTGCTTTGTTTCCAGTTCACCCATATTCACAGCCACATTCCCAGGATAGCGCGAGCGCGGCAAAGTCTCAAGGCACGCGAGGAGCAACCAGCATCGTAGCGCGTCCGTCTTTGAGGTCCGCGGTTCTTCCTTGCACTAACCACCCATCGCTTGAACGTGCGCAGGCTATCCAAGATAAGCGCGCGACTCTCGTTAAGAGCCGCGGACCTAAAGAACAGGTCCGCGCTACTGGATCAGCGTTCCCTGCACGGGCCCGTCGCCGTTCGTATCGCTCTTGATCAGGCACGCGGCGGCTACCTGGTCGCCTTCCTCCAGGTTAATCAAGCGCACGCCCTGGGCGGAGCGTCCGCTCTCGCGAATGGTGCTGGAATCGAGCCGCGTGATTTTTCCTTGCTGCGAAATGATCATCACTTCCGACTCTTCCGTGACCGGCAGCACATTCACCACCTTGCCGTTGCGGTCGGTGGTTTTGACGTTGATCACGCCCTTGCCCGCCCGCGACTGCAAGCGGTATTCAACGATGGCGGTGCGCTTGCCATAACCCTTCTCCGTAACCGAGAGGATCAGTTCCTGATCGCCCACGATTTCCATACCCACAATGGTGTCGCCGGTGTCGAGGTCCATGGCATTCACGCCGTAGGCGGTTCGGCCCATGCCGCGCACGTCCGATTCCGGGAAGCGGATGGCCATGCCTTCGTGCGAAGCCAGGAAGATGTTGTCGCGTCCGGAAGTGAGCTTCACCGCAATCAGCTCATCGCCATCTTCAATCTGCATGGCAATAATGCCGGCAGCTCGCGGATTGGAGAACTCGGCCAGGCGGGTCTTCTTGATGATGCCGTGGCGCGTCACCATGGTGATGTAGCCCTCTTCCGCCAGCGTCAGGCCATCCACGGTCACGTCCTTGGTCTCCTCGGGGAGCTCTTTCACCGCCAGGACCGCCGCCACCTTCTCTTCCTTGGAGAGGTTGACCAGGTTCAGAATGTGCTTGCCCTTGCCCGCGGCGCCCACATCGGGGATTTCATACACCTTCAGCCAGTAAAGCTTTCCGGCGTTGGTGAACACCAGGATGTAGCTGTGCGTCGAGGCGATGAAAAGGTTTTCGACGAAGTCCTCGTCGCGGGTCTTCATCCCCAACCGGCCCTTGCCGCCGCGCGCCTGCTGCCGATAGATGCTGAGCGGCGTGCGCTTGGTGTAGCCGGAATGGGAAATGGTAATGACCACGTCCTGGACCGCAATCAGGTCTTCCAGCCGGATTTCATCCTGCTGTTCGATGATCTCCGTGCGCCGGGCGTCGCCGTAGACCTTTTGGATCTCCTTCAGCTCGTTGGCAATGACCTTTTTCAGCACCTTGTCGCTGCTCAGAATTTCCTGAAATTCCTTGATTTTCACCTTGAGTCCACCCAATTCCGTCTGTAGCTCTTCGGTGGAAAGTTGCGTAAGGCGGTGGAGTTGAAGTTCGAGGATGGCATCGACTTGCGCCGGTGAAAGACCATCGCGACCCGAGACGAGACCACGCGTATCCGGCCACGTGTAAGCGAAGCGGTAATGGGTTATGGAGTTTCGTTCCGTTTTGAGGTTGGTATCTTTCCCCGCCAGTCGCCGCAATTCCTGCTGCCCTATTTGCCCTCGAACGTCCGCGTTTTCCCGGTGATACTCGATCCATCCCTGATCGGTAATCGCGTATTTGCTCCAAGTCAACAGGTTTTGCCGCGCCTCGGCCTTGGATTGACTGAGGCGGATGATGGCGATGACGTACTCGAGGTTATCCAGCGCGATGACCATCCCCTCCAGCACGTGCTCACGCTCCTGTGCTTTGCGCAGGTCATACTCCGTCCGGCGCCGGACCACTATAACCCGATGGTCGATGAACAGTTGCAGCGCCTCAACCAGCGGAAGCGTGCGCGGCTGGCCGTGAACGATGGCCAACATGATCATTCCGAACGTTTCCTGCAGTTGCGTGTGCTTGTAGAGATTGTTCAGAATCACTTCCGGCTGCTCGCCGCGCTTGATCTCGATGACCATCCTCATGCCATCGCGGTCGGACTCGTCGCGCACGTCGGAGATGCCCTCGATTTTCTTGTCCTGCACCAGCTCGGCGATGCGCTCAATGACCTTTGATTTGTTGACCTGGTAGGGGATCTCGGTAATGACGATCTGGACTTTCTCTTTGGCGGGACGCTCGATGGCGGCCTTGGCGCGCATGGTGAACTGGCCGCGGCCGGTGCGGTAGGCGTCGCGGATTCCGCTCTTGCCGTAAATGTAAGCGCCGGTGGGGAAGTCCGGACCGGGAACGATCGCCAGGATCTCATCAATGGAAGCCGTGGGTTTGTTCAGCAGGACGATGGTAGCTTCAATGATTTCCGTCAGGTTGTGCGGCGGAATCTTGGTGGCCATCCCCACGGCGATTCCGTCCGACCCGTTGATCAGCAGGCCGGGAACCCGCGTGGGTAGAACCGTGGGCTCCTCCGTGGATTCGTCAAAGTTGGGAATGAAATCCACGGTGTCTTTCTCGATATCCGCCAACATCTCTTCCGCCAGCTTGGCCAGGCGGCATTCCGTGTACCGGTAAGCCGCCGCCGGGTCGCCATCCACGGAGCCGAAGTTACCTTGGCCGTCGATCAGCGGGTAGCGCATGTTGAAGTCCTGCGCCATGCGCACCAGCGAGTCGTAAACCGCGGCATCACCGTGCGGGTGGTATTTCTTGATGACTTCGCCCACGGTGCCCGCGCACTTGATGTACCGCTTGTCGGAGGTATTGCCCTCCTTGTACATCGCGTAAAGAATGCGGCGGTGGACAGGCTTCAGTCCGTCGCGCACGTCGGGCAGCGCCCGGCCGATGATCACGCTCATCGCGTAGTCGAGATACGACTTGCGCATCTCGTCTTCAATATTGACGTTAATATCCCGCGACGGCTTGATTAGTTCCTGGTCTCCCATTGACTCAGTTCCTCGTTAAGCAACCTAACGCTTCAGATGTGGCGCCGGGCTTCAGCCCGGCACGTCCCCGGCGGGTCGACTTCCCATTTTTGGTTCCCGCAAACCAGTGGTGCCGACCTAAAGGTCGGCGCTACCTATTCCTAAATGTGGTCCATTCCATTTTAGCCGATTTCAGCACCGAATGGGGTTATGTTTGGACCATCCATGCCCCCAGCGACGGAAATCCATCTCGGGGTTCTGTTGCTAACTACTCGCATTTTCATAAACATCGTGGCATTAAACCCATAACTTGCTTATTTTCATTAATATCGTGGCTAGACAAAAAGCGTCCATGGTCCTGTGTTTTGTTTTCTATAACATCGTGGGATCAACCGCCATTTTTTTATTCCCCCTTTTTCGCCCTACCCGCTCCGCAAGCATAAACTAAGTCATTTAATTTCAACTAGTTACGTTTTTGCCATTTTCTCTCTCCCCACCGCTAAGATCCTTTTTTTCTGACATATCGTGGCATCCGGGGCCCCCCTCGTCGGCTTCCCATGCCAGCTTTTTGCGTTCTCGGCTTTGGACTTTCAGCAGCAGGTTGGTCAGCCGCCGGACTTCCCGCAAGTTGGCATCTTGAATTCGGCGCATCTGTAGGGCATCGGCGTGGCAAGGAGCGATTTCCGCGGCGAGTTCGTAAGGCGAAGGACCCTCCACCGCCTCCTTGAGAAGGGCCTGACGCTGGGCCTCGCAAAGATCGGCCTGATGGGTAAGGATGTTTTCCAGAAGCTGGCGCACGGGCTCGCGCTCTTCCCATTGCTCCGCCGTAATATGAGGGTACGGATTTGATTTGGGTTGAACTATTCCCCTCGCGCTGCCCTCAGGGGCTGGAAAGGACTCAGCTTCACCTGACGCTTGCGGGATTTCCGACGTTGGTCGCGAACCAGAGGCTGCAACGGGTCGAGGGGGGGAGTCACCCGCCAGACCGAATATTTCCTTAATCCTCAAAAGCACCCTTCGCTGCGCCTCTTGAGAAGCAACCGGCCGGCCCTCCGCATCGACCGCGCCCGGATCTTGAAGCTGGCAGAAAAGGGCGAAGGCGATATCGCCCATTTCCGCCAGATCTTCCTCCTGCTGCAAGCCCTTCATGAGCTCGAGGTCGTTGGGGCGGGTGACGTAATAGTCGCGCGCCACGGATTTCGCCAACGACTGTAGAGTGCCGGCTGTCATCTTCAGCCGCATCATGCGGGCGTGCAGGCGGTTGTCGCGTCCGCGATCCGCGCTCTTGGCGCGGCGCAGTGCCTGCCCCTCCTCAGAGCGGTCGGATCGGTCCACGAGACACAGCACCCGCGCCAGACGAGCGACCAATTTTTCCTGCAAGGCGCCCTTGGGGGTAAATTCCTGGCGGAGTCCTACGACCAGTTCCTCAAAGTCGGCCGCGTCTTCGCCCAGACAGCGCAAAGCGACATCCTGCGCCTGGGCAAAAAGACCATGACGCAGGCGGGCGGCGCCGCTGCGCTCCTTCCCCTCTGGCGTCGCCGGCCCTTGGGAATGACGCCCGTTGCGTTGGTTGGCGGCTATTTTCCTCTCGGTGATGGCGGGTTTCTTGACGAGTGGCATGGGAACCTCCTGGGTTCTGGGGGCTGGGGGCTGGGGGCTGGGGGCTAGGTTCTAGGCTGCGGACCTCTTTCCAGCACCTAGTGCCCAGTGCCCAGTGCCCAGTATCCAGCGAGAGTGCGTCATTTTACCCAGACGGCGATACTCCGCTAGATATGTAGCACGATGGCGACCAGAGGCTACGTAAAGAGGGACAAATTTCCCGCCCAAAGGAAGAATTATGTCGATTTTACGTTTAATGTTGCCCCCGATGGTGGTTGCCATCAGGGCTCGTAGGAGCACCCCTCGTGCGTGCCCAATGAGGGGCCAATCGCCCCCGGCGTGGGCGGGCACGAAGGATGCCCCTACGTCGCTTCGTGGCTTAACACCCTCGATTGACACCCACAAACGCATATGACATCCTATGGGATGTATATGTTGAGGCGCGTGGTCCTCGATACATCGGTTGTTGCGGCGGGACTCCGCAGCCGCCACGGGGCAGCGAACCGGCTGTTACGATTGGTGGCGGAGCGGCGCTTGGTTCTGCTGGCGACGACAACGCTCTTCCTGGAGTATGAAGATGTCCTGGCGCGCCCGGAGCAGCGACTTGTTCACGGGCTTTCGCCAGAGGCTCTCGACGAGTTCATGGCGGAACTCGCCGCGGTGATTGAGCCGGTTGAAGTTCACTTTCTATGGCGTCCCCAAGGGCGCGATCCTGGCGATGAAATGGTACTGGAAGCCGCCATCAATGGACGGGCAGATGCTTTGGTGACGTTCAACATCAAGCATTTTGCCGCGCCCGGCGATCAGTTCGGGATCCCGGTCCTTCGCCCAGCGGATGTTCTGGAAAAGGTGCGAAGATGAGTAAAGCGACATACCCGTTGAAACTTCCGCTGTCTGTCAAGAAAGCCGCTCAACGGCTTGCCCAGGAAGATGGCGTGTCCCTCAATCAGTGGATCGCGGCGGCGGTAGCCGAAAAGATCGGGGTCGTGGAAACGGCTGCGGAGTTCTTCAGGAAGCGCGCGGGAAACGCTTCCGGCGCCGGGCTGATGAAGTTCCTTCGCCACGCTCCGGAAGTTGAACCGGAAGAGCAAGATCAGGTTCGACGGGCAAAACGATAGCCACCTTGGTTGCCGCGCTGCCCGGGAATCCACTTCTTTTCGCTCTGTACTAGATATCCAAATTCTTCACATCGAGCGCGTTATCCTCGATGAACTGGCGGCGGGGTTCGACGACGTCTCCCATCAGGACGGTGAAGATGGAATCGGCCTCTACCTGATCTTCCACGTGAACCTGCAGCATGGTGCGCTGTTCGGCGTCCATGGTGGTTTCCCACAACTGGGTGGGATTCATTTCACCCAACCCCTTGAAGCGCTGCACAGTAAAAGACTTTTTCCCCACCGACATAACGTGGTCCACCAGTTCCTTGCGATCGTCGATGGAGAGCTTGGTGCCATTGGAGGTGATGGTGAACGGCGGCCGGTCATATTCGTGCACGCGTTTGTGCAGATCGTAGAGGCGGCGGTATTCGGGGCTCGAGAGCAGATCCCAGTCGAGAATACGTTCCGGCTGAGTTTCGCTGTGGAACACCAGGAAATGAATGCTGTGCTCCTCGTCGAGCTTGATGCTGGTCTTGAAGCCTTCCGCGCGCAAGTCCTTCGCGACCTTTTCCAGCTTCTCCTGGTTCTCGAGTTCGGCCTTCTTGGAAACTTCGGCGCGCAGCAGCGCGTCGATGGGCCGTCCGTCGCCGATGCGTTTTTCCAGTTTGCTGTAGAGGTCGATGTATTCGCCAAAAGCCATCAGGAAATTGGTGAGTTCGCCGCCTTCCAGCTTTTTCTTGCTGCCTTCGCCGAACTCCACGGCATGATCTTCCGTCGCGCGGCGCAACACTTCCCGGCGGAACTCTTTCTCGTCGTGAATGTATTGCGACTTCTTTCCCTTCTTGATCAGATAGAGCGGCGGCTGGGCAATGTAGATGTTGCCGTGCTCCACCAGTTGCGGCATTTGGCGATAAAAGAAAGTCAGCAAGAGGGTGCGGATGTGGGAGCCGTCCACGTCCGCGTCGGTCATGATGATGACCTTACCATAGCGGAGCTTGGCGAGGTCGAAGTCGTCCTTGCCGATGCCGGTTCCCAGCGCGGTGATGAGGGCGCGAATTTCTTCGTGGCCCAGCATCTTGTCGAAGCGCGCCTTCTCGACGTTCAGGATTTTGCCGCGCAGCGGCAGGATGGCCTGGTAGCGGCGATCGCGCCCTTGCTTGGCGGAGCCGCCGGCGGAGTCGCCCTCCACCAGGAACAACTCGCAGCGCTCGGGATCGCGCTCCTGGCAGTCGGAGAGCTTTCCGGGCAGGCCGCCGGAATCGAGCGCTCCCTTTCGCCGGGTGAGTTCGCGGGCTTTGCGCGCGGCTTCGCGGGCGCGCGAAGCGTCCACTGCTTTGGCGCAAATCTTGCGGCCCACGGTGGGGTTCTTCTCGAAATTTTCCATCAGCTTCTCGTATACGAAGCTGCCCATCACATTTTGGATGTCGCTGTTGAGTTTCCCCTTGGTCTGCCCCTCGAACTGCGGCTGGGGAAGCTTCACACTTACCACTGCCACCAGGCCCTCGCGCACATCCTCGCCTTGCAGGTTCTCTTTGACGTCCTTGAACAGCCCCTGGTTCTGGCCAAATTGATTGATGGCCCGCGTCAACGCGGAGCGGAAGCCGGAGAGATGTGTGCCGCCATCGACGGTGTTGATGTTGTTGGCAAAGGAGAAAACATTTTCCGCATAGCCGTCGTTGTATTGGAGGGCGAACTCCATGTGGACGTTATCTTCCCCCACAGGGCGGTCGATTTCCGCGTAGATCGGCGTCGCGTGAAGCACGTCTTTGTTCTTGTTGAGGTGCTTGATGAATTCGGCGATGCCGCCATTGTAATGAAACTCGCTCTGTTTGTTGCTGCGCTCATCCTTGAGGCGAACGGTCAAGCCTTTATTCAGGAAGGACATTTCGCGCAAGCGTTGGGACAGAGTATCGAAGTTGAATTCGATGGACTCAAATATCTGGCGGTCAGGAAGAAAAGTAATCTTCGTACCCGTCTTTTCCGTCTTGCCGGCGCGCTTGATAGGGGCAAGCGGGGTACCGCGTTCATACGTCTGTTCCCAGGTGTAGCCGTCGCGCCAGATTTCGAGCTCCAGCAATTCCGAGAGGGCGTTCACCACCGAGACGCCGACGCCGTGCAGCCCGCCCGACACCTTATAGCTTTTGGAATCGAATTTGCCGCCCGCGTGCAGGACGGTCATCACGACTTCCGCGGCGGAGCGGCCTTCCTCCTTGTGCAAGCTCACGGGAATGCCGCGGCCGTTATCCGTGACCGTGACCGAGTTATCGCCGTGGACGACCACGGTTACCGTGTCGCAGAAACCTGCCAGGGCTTCGTCCACCGCGTTGTCCACCACCTCCCAAACGAGATGGTGTAATCCCACCGGACCGGTCGAGCCAATGTACATCGCCGGGCGCTTGCGGACTGCTTCCAAACCGCCCAGAACCTTGATGCTATCGGCATCGTAGGTCTGAGCACCGTTCACTTCGATCTCCTTCGGCTTACTCACGTGTCTGAACAACCTCCTGACTGATTCTTTTCAGCGTAGCGGCGCGTTTACCCCGCCATGGTGGCGAGTCGACGCTCCGAGCACGGTGCCATTTAAACAACAAAGCCGACAGAGCAAAAACCTCCCTGTCGGCCGATGGCGCGGCAACTCACAAGAGACGCGTAAGGTAGTTTCAGTGTGACGACTCCCTTTTGCCTCAGCTCATAGGCCGTTCGAATGCCACCGGCTTGCGATCGCGTTCAGATGCGCATGGGCATGACCACGTAACGATACCGGTAAGCGTCCTGCTCACCCGGCCGAAACTGCCCTGCGCTCTGTTCGTCTTTCAGTTCCAAGCGTATCTTTCCACCCTCGCCAACGACGCTCAGGAAATCGAGCAGGTACTGGTAATTGAACCCGATTTGCATGGCATCCTTGTCGTAAGTCGCATCGAGCACTTCATGTGCTTCGCCGTATTCGCCGCTGGACGAAAAAACCTCGATCCGGTCCGTATCCACCTGCATGCGGATGGCGTGCGACCGCTCGTCGGCAAGCAGCGCCACCCGGCGAATCGCCGCCGCGGTCTTCTCCTTGTCCATCTCAACAATCTTCGTATTGTCGCGCGGCAGGACCGCCTCATAATTGGGAAACTGCCCTGTCAGCATTCGTGAGATCAAAACCCGCGCGCCAATTTGGAAGAAGAGATGGCTTTCGTCCTTGGAGATATCGACCAGCGTTTCGTCCTCCACTTCGGCCAGCAACCGGAGGAGTTCGCCCATCGCCTTTTTCGGGACCAGGAGGCGCAGTTCATTTTTCAGGCCCTGGACCTGCACGTCGCGCTCGACAATCGCCAAGCGGTGGCCATCCGTCGCCACCATGCTGGCGCTCTCGGGCTTCAGCAGCAGCAGGGCGCCATTCAGGGTGTACCGCGATTCTTCGTTGGAAATTGCGAAGATGGTTTTCTGGATCATCGCCGTGTAAACATTGGCGGGGAGAGAAGCCAGGGGCTTGGGGATGTCGGGCAACACAGGAAAGTTATCGCGCGCCATTCCCACCAGTTTGAACGACGACCGCTCGCAGTTAACTTGCACCCAATGGTTTTCGAGAAGTTTGAAGCGAACTTCAGCATCGGGCAGAGAACGAACAATTTCGAACAGACGCTTTGCGGGAATTGTGCCCGAGCCGCCCTCTTTCACCTTGGCGGGGCAACCACAGCGGATGCCCAGGTCCAAGTCCGTGGCGCTAATGCGAAGGGTGGACTCGTTGGCCTCGAAGAGCAGGTTGGAAAGAATCGGGATCGTCGTTTTTCTTTCCACCACACCCTGCGAAAGGGTTAACTCTCTGAGGAGGTCGTTTTTACTAGTAGAGATTTCCATAGAAATTTACTCTCAGAATAGAAGTTTTAGTAGTAGTGCTGTGCATTTTGTGGATAAGTCCAGAAATTCCAATAGAGAAGCAAGTTAGGGGAAATTCGCCTGTGGATGACTTTTTGAAAATTGTGGAAAGCGACGAAATTTTAGCCCCCGCGATAAAATTCACAAGTTTCCTGCTAGCGTCAGGTTTGAATTACTTCCTAACTTCAATTCAGACTATCACGTACCTTGTTAATAAGCCTGTTTAAATCCCGGTCTTTCTCCCGCAATTCCATAATTTTATGGATTGAATGCAGCACCGTGGTGTGGTGTTTGCCGCCAAACTCGCGGCCAATCTGCGGCAGGGAGGCAGAGGTCAACTCCTTTGCCAGAAACATCGCGATTTGCCGCGGGTAAGCAACCGCATGGCTGTTATCTTTGGCCTTCAATTGCGCCATGCTGAGGCCAAATTCGCGGCACACCGCGCGCTGCACGTGCTCGATGGAAACGCGCCGCTCTTCCATGTTCACCAAACCCTTCAGTACCGATTGCGCCATGGAGAGCGTGATGGGCGTACCCGTCAGCGAAGAATAACCAATCACGCGAGTCAGCGCCCCCTCAAGATCCCGGATGCTGGACTTAATTTTTCCCGCAATAAAATCACTCACGTCGTCGGGGAGATCAACGCCCTCGTTTTCAGTTTTCTTCGCCAGGATCGCCCGCTTGGTCTCGAGGTCAGGAGGTTGCAAATCAGCCGTCAACCCCCAGGCGAAGCGCGAGCGCAGTCGCTCTTCCAGCCCGGGAATCTCCTTGGGAGGGCAATCACTGGAAATAACCACCTGCTTCTGGCTTTCGTACAGAGTGTTGAAGGTATGGAAGAACTCTTCCTGCGTCCGCTCCTTGCCAGCAATAAACTGGATGTCGTCCATCAGCAGCAGATCCACGTTCCGGTACTTATCGCGGAACGAGACCATGAGGTCGTAGCGAAGAGAGTTGATGACCTCGTTGGTGAAGTTCTCCGAAGATACGTATGCGAGCCGCTTTTCACGCCACTTGCTCTTGATCATGTGGCCCACGGCCTGCATCAAATGCGTTTTACCCAGCCCTACTCCGCCATAAAGAAACAGCGGGTTGTAAGCCTTCGCCGGAGTTTCCGCCACCGCTTGCGCCGCCGCGTGGGCAAATTGGTTGCAATTGCCGACCACAAAGGTGTCAAAAGTGTAGCGCGGATTCAACTGGTGGTCGACCGACTCAAAATCCAGCTTGGCTTGAAGGGCATCGCGGTTCGCAATCTCGGCAGGCTTTTTGTCAGAAACTTCTTCGATAACATACTCGACCTTGCGAGCGTCCACGTGGAGATGAATAAGGGCTTCGCTGATCAGGGTGCTGTAATGCTCCTGAATCCAATCTTGGAACTCGCGGTTGGGAACGCGCACCACCAAGGCTTCCTGGTTCGCGTGGCTGAAGCGAGTGGGACGCAGCCAGGTCTGGTAGCTCTGGGTGTTTACCTTCCCCTTCAAATACCCCAGGATTTCTTGCCATGCGTTCATAGTCGTTTCAGAGGGAATAAAATTTGTTGGCCCCATCAGGCAGGAGCGCAATCGGTCCGAGCCTAACTCCAACTGTATGCTTGAAAGGACTGGCGTCACAAGGGCGCCTCAATCTTCGCTAATCGTGCACGGGTGCGTCCCATTTTTTGAGTATTGAGAAAGTCCCATGAGGGCTTCGAGCCTTGCTAGAAATGACCTGGTTCACTCTCCTAATATAGCATGAATTCGGGAGCAATGCCAAACACTCCGCAGCCTTGAAAATAGAGCCTCCGACCGCATCGCGATGCCTCCAAAAATGCAGGAAAATAAGGGCTTTTTCGACGGGCCTAACTCCCAAAGGAAAAATCGAGCGTTGACAAGAATTTTTGCCCTTTGGTCACTTCTGCGACGAGGCGAAATTGAGTTCGATTCGGAATGACCGGAAACATTTTCGCAGATAGCAGGATTCCTTTCCAACGCCCTTCGAGCGCACATCAAACGCTTGCAAAGTGGTGATGTCTAAGCATATTCTGCCATTGGTTCGATAATATGCGGAGAGTTCTGGGAGTAATACCGGCACGGCTCGAATCCACACGGTTGCCGGGCAAACCGTTGCGGGAGATATGTGGACGGCCCATGATCGCCTGGGTGTATGAGAATGCGCGCCAAGCGGCAGGCCTCGATCACTTGCTGGTCGCAACGGACGCCCCGGAAATCGAATCCTATTGTCGCGACCATGGCATTCCCGTCATGATGACTTCGTGCCAGCACCGCTCCGGCACCGACCGCATGGCGGAAGTCATGGGGAACGAACCCGCCGCGATCTATGTCAACATTCAGGGAGACGAGCCCATGATCACTCCCGGCCACGTTGAACGCCTCCTCCAACCCTTCAATGAAGCGCCCAGCACGCAAGTTTCAACCCTCAAAGTTGCGATCGACGCGGAAACCGCCCTGGATCCGAATGTGGTGAAAGTGGTGACTGACCTCGCCGGACACGCGATTTATTTTTCCCGCGCCCGCATCCCCTTTGATCGCGACGGCTCGGGACAAGCTCAATACTACAAGCACCAGGGGTTCTACGCATTCAGCGCCGCGGCGCTCGAAGCCTTCCACCATCTTCCCTCATCGCCGCTGGAAAAGCTCGAGAAGCTTGAGCAACTACGCTTCCTCGAGAACGGCATTGGCATCGCCGTGGAAGAAACGCCGCACGATACGATCGGTGTGGACACGGAAGAAGATCTCTCGAAGGTCGAGGAATATTTCCAGCACCTGCAATTACCGCGAGAGAGGTAGCGTCTTATGCGTATCAAAAAGGCGACCAAGAAATACGAAACCTGGCTGGCGAAAAACCTCACCATTGTCCCGGCCGATCTGGCGCTCAAGCACACGCGCATGGCCGAAGATACTTTTCAATTCCTGCGCGCCACCTTCTACCGTTGGATGCAGGTGTGGCCGGTGGTCAGTCCCGATTTGGCACGAGCCCCGCGCGTGCTGGCGGTGGGCGACCTCCACGTAGAAAATTTCGGCACCTGGCGCGACAAAGAGGGGCGGCTGATTTGGGGCGTGAATGATTTCGACGAAGTTTACCCCATGCCTTATACGATCGACCTTGTGCGGTTGGCCGCGAGCGCCCATCTGGCGATTACCGCCAGCCACCTTACCCTGGCGCATGAGGACGCCTGTGCGGCGATCCTGGCAGGGTACAAAGAAGGACTCGAAAGCGGGGGCAAGCCTTTTGTGCTGGAAGAGGATAATAAGTGGCTACGCGAGGCGGCAACCGGTGAGCTGCGGGACCCCGTCCACTTTTGGGGAAAGATGAACGCGCTGCCTTCCGTGCACGGAGAAGTTCCCAAGAGTGCGCGCAAGGCCCTCGAGGAACTTATGCCCGCGCCGGGGCTTGTCTACCGCGTCGCGCACCGGGTGGCAGGGTTGGGAAGCCTGGGACGTGAGCGCTATGTGGCGCTGGCTGATTGGGAAGGCGGCCGCGTCGCGCGCGAGGCCAAGGCCCTGGTCCCATCCGCTTGCGTTTGGGCGAAGGATGGCAAGGGCTCTAAGAAAATCTTCTATGAAGAGATTATCACCACCTCCGCGCGCGCCATGGATCCCTTCGTCCGTCTGTGCGGCCGTTGGATTGTACGCCGCTTGGCCCCCCACTGCTCGCGCATTGAGATGAGCGCGATTCCCAAGAAACGTGATGAGGCGCGCCTCCTCCACTCCATGGGCTTTGAAACCGCTAACATCCATCTGGGAAGCAAGGGGGCGGTCAAGAACGTGCGCCGCGACTTGGCGAAGCGCAAAGCCGGATGGGTTCATGAGGCGGCCAAGAAAATGGTGGACGCGGTGCAGAAGGATTGGGAGGAATGGCGTAAGGGCTAGCGGAGAATTCTTACCACCCGTTTGGCGGGCCGAGGCCAATGCGCCGCGTTGACGGCGTCACGCCAAATTCTTCCGTGACGGATCACCCGGCAATCCATCGGCCCGCGGGCACGCGAGTCTATCTTTCTCCCACCAGGTACTTGCAGCCTTCCGGTCCCATGCGCGCGGAGTGGGGGGTCTTCCCCGGGATATCAAACCGCTCCCCTGGTTTGTACGTGCGGGTGTGGCCATCGACCGTCACGGTCATCTCTCCGGTCAGGATGATATGGGCCGAGACGTCCGGATGCTGGTGGGGCGGATAATTCATGTCCGGCGCGTCTTCCCAAACGTAAACGTCATCGAACCCTTCGTCCTGCAATTGCTTCGTCAATAATTGTTCGTCCATTCTGCGCAATCTCCTGGAGCTTTCTCGGAAAGCTCGTTGTGCTAACCCTCGCCGACTGATCGCAAGGGTGCTTGGCCCGTTTCCTGAACCCGTGAGACTATCCCGGCATACTCCCCGTGGCTTGGAGGTACCCCGCGATCATCCTGGTAAACGCGCGCACCTGCGATGGTATCATCTGTACGGCGAAAACCGAGCAATGCTTTATTTCTTCCACAGCTCCCAGCAAGGCAGCAATCGAGTCCAAGGTTTCATCCAGCGGATACTCCACCCCTACCAACTGTGACGGATTGTAGCGAACCACACTCTTTAACTCCCGCTCGATTTTATCTGCCGTCACCAGAACCCCACGCTGCTTGTCGCGAAACGTGTCCCAACTGGGACCCGACTCTGGATATCCCGCCATTGCGTGCTCGTGGCCAAAATGCTCGAGCTCACACCCCAGCCATTCGAGATCCTGCGCAAGTCGTAGTAGCGGCGGTTCCGGCACAAGCATCTATTGTAATATACGGCGAGCGAAAGGAAGATTTAAAAGGTGATGTGCTCCCGCTCGACCGAAAGAAATATTTAGTCCGCACCCAAAATTAGATGCATGTCCTAGGAGGAAAGACATGGAATTTCGCACACTTCCCAAGACCGGCCCCAAAGTTTCGCGCCTCTCGTTCGGAACCATGACGTTTGGCGCCCAAACGGACGAAGCTTCCGCAGGCCGAATCGTCGATTGCTGCCTGGACGCTGGAATCAATTTTATTGATACTGCCAATGTCTATAATCGAGGCGCTGCGGAAACTATTGTGGGCAAGACTCTGAAGGGCCGGCGTGACAAGGTGATCCTGGCCTCCAAGGTGCGTGGCAAAATGGGAGATGCGCCCGATGAGGAGGGCCTGTCACGCGCGGCCATGCACAAGGCCATTGACGCCAGCCTCGAGCGCCTCGGAACCGATTACGTCGACCTCTACTACCTGCACCAACCCGATTACGCCGTCCCCATTGAGGAAACACTCGAAACCATGGAAGAGTTGGTGCGGGCTGGTAAAGTACGCTTTCCCGCCGTCTCGAATTACGCCGCGTGGCAGGTTGAGGAAATCCTGTGGATTTGTGAGAAACGCGGCTACCATCCCTATTTCGTTTCCCAGCCCATGTACAACTTAATTGCGCGGGGAATCGAGGAGGAGTACCTCCCGTTCTGTCGGCGGTTTGGCGTCGCAGTAGTGCCCTACAATCCGCTTGCCGGAGGACTGTTGACGGGCAAACACTCCTCGCAGACCGGCCCGACCCCTGGCACGCGCTTCGACGGCAATAAAATGTATCAGGATCGCTACTGGCTTGATGACGACTTCGCCGCCGTCGAGGAATTGCGCACCATCGCCGCCGAAGCGGGAAAGACCCTGGTGGAACTGGCGCTTCAGTGGCTGCTCTCGCAACCTGCCGTCGATTCCGTCATCCTGGGCGCCTCGCGCCTCGAACAGCTCCAGGAAAACCTGAAAGCGGCGGAAGGCGGCCCGCTCGATTCAGCCACCCTCGTGCGCTGCGACGCGGTGTGGAAGCGCCTGCGCGGCATCACGCCGAAATACAATCGGTAAGAAGAGCAACCGTAGCGCGTCAAAGGCAGACGCGCTACGGCCTTATAGTATTGTCGCTTTATGGCAACCCGAAAGATGACCTTCAGCCTTCCTACGGCCCTTGCGGCACGACTGCGGGAGCGCGACCAATTGTTGGCTCGGGCAGCCGAGGTGGCCAATCGCAGTCGGCACGTGCGGAACCTCGAGGGCGAATTTGACAAGATCGAGGCCGAGATTCTGGAGCCGTGGGATGAAGCGCCGTCGCGGTGAAGTCCGGTGGGTGCGGCTCGATCCCACCCTAGGGTCGGAGATCATCCGCAGCCCCAGAAGTTACTTCGCGAATTCCTTGGCAACCCGGATCGTGTTGGTGTGGATTTGGATGGTGTCCTCAACGCGGCGGGCGTAGCCACCAGCAAGCGTGACGGCCACGGGAATATTTTTCGCTCGCGCCCTCTCGAAGATCAACCGGTCTCGCTTGTCCAAGCCTTCAATCGAAAGCTTCAGCCCTCCGAGTTGGTCGTCGCGATAGGGGTCGGCGCCGGCAACGTAGTAGATCAGGTCGGGCTGAAATCCGCCAAGCGCCTGGTCGAGTCCTTTCTCGAGTTCCTCGAGATATTCCGCGTCTTCCACGCCGTCGCGCAGATTGATGTCGAGCGTGCTGGGCGGTTTCGGGTAAGGATAATTGTTAACTTGGTGGATCGAGAGCGTGTACACGCTGGAATCACCCGCGAAGATGGCCGCGGTGCCGTTGCCTTGGTGTACGTCGCAATCCACGGTCATGGCGCGCTCGATCGCCTTGTCTTTTTGCAGCCGCCGAATCCCGATGGCAAAGTCATTGAGAACGCAGAAGCCCTCGCCGTGGTCGGCGTACGCGTGGTGAAATCCGCCTCCGAGGTTTGCCGCGGTGCCGTCGTCGAGCGCCAAGCGTCCCGCGAGAATCGATCCGCCGGCGGATAGCCAAACGGCGCGCACCAGTTCCGGCGAATAGGGAATTTCCAGGCGCAGAATTTCCAGATAGGAAAGCTTGCCTGCCTGCAACTTGCGGATGTAATCGAGTCGATGGACCAGCGCGATATCGTCTTCCGAGGCCGCACGGGGCTCGATAAAATCCTCCGGGCTCACGATCTGGTCGCGCAGCAGTTTTTCCTTCGTCAGACGATATTTGATGGAAGGAAATACGTGGTTGCCCAGATTCAAGTCGTAATGGTCGGAGTAAACGACTTTCAAGCAGTAAACCCTCGTGCGGAGTATACCCATTCTCGTGAGGCGAGAAAAGAAAGTCGTGAACGGTGTGTCGCCGGTAGTGGCACAGGCACTCTTGCCTGTGCCTGAAGTTTCCGCATGTGCGCAGCTTTAGAGTGCGGCAGCTTGCTGCCGCTTTCTCAGCAGCCAGCTTGCTGGTGGCCGGTCTACCCCGATTCTACCGTCCTAACGGCATTTCGTCCCGATTCCGAAAACCCGCGAGCAAGCTCGCGCGAAGGAAAGCGGCAGCAAGCTGCCGCACTCTAAAGCGCTCCAAAGCGCCCAAAAGCTACGCGCTTCGAATAACAAGGTTGGAGCACAGCCAGGAGTGGCTGTGCCACTTAGTCAAAGTCCGCCGGCAGCGAGGGGTCGTGCATGTGGGCAAACATGCGCGCGATTTCCGCTTCGGTCACTCGCGACGTGGAAAGTTCCGGAAGCTTGCCCTCCGGGAAGAAGGCAACCTCGCTGCACTCCGGGTTGGGCTTGGGATTCTCGCTGAGGAGGTCGCACTGCAAGAAGATCTTGTAAACGTGGAAGGGCGCCGCCGGATTCCCCCGCTGGTCGCGATCGAGAGACCGCCAGCAGCTTCACCGCCCGCGCGCTGTATCCCGACTCCTCCATGATTTCCCGTACCGCGACCTGGGAGGGCGATTCGCCCACGTCCGCCCAGCCGCCCGGCAGGCTCCAGCGGCCGTCTTCGCGCTCGCGAACCAGCAAGATTTCGTTGTGGCGAAAGACCGCCGCCCGCACGTCGACTTTGGGCGTGGCATACCCCCGCTCCTGCTCGAACAAGTCCAGGAGTTGCGGAAATTCCGCGCCCGAGTGCGTGCTCATGATCTCCGCCGCGATTCTTTGAAGCTGCGTGTAGCGGTCGCGGTCGTAGGGATCCTGAGCGAACGTCAACCCATTCTGGGCGATAGACTGAAGAAGCTTAGCCCACTGAAGCCATTTAGGATTCAATCCAAATCCTCTGGGACGAAGTAACCTTGAAGATGAGCAACCGTCAAAGATGCTCGCCTTTAACTATTAACTATCGACTATAAACTATCGACGCTGAGCCGTTGACTGTGAACTGTCGACTGGTGATCTGTCGACTGTGGTCTATCGACTATGAACTATCGACTATGAGCTAACAACTTTCCTCATTCCACCGTAACCGACTTGGCGAGGTTGCGCGGCTGATCCACGTCGCAGCCACGCAGCACGCCAATGTGGTACGCCAGCAGTTGCAGCGGCACCACTTCCAGGATGGACGAAAGCAATTCGTTGGTGTTGGGCAGCACGATCAAATGATCGGCCATGTCGCTCACCTCGCGATCGCCCTCGCTCACCAGGGCCAGGATAGTGGCCCCGCGCGCCTTGGCCTCCTTGATGTTGGAGATCGTGCGCTCGTAGCGCGCCTTGGAATCCTCGGCCGTCCAATCGCAGGTAGCTATCACGACCACCGGCATGCCGTCGGCGATCAGGGCGATGGGCCCGTGCTTCATCTCCCCGGCCGGGCAGGCTTCCGCGTGGATGTAGGAAAACTTCTTCATCTTCAGGGCGCCTTCCAGCGCCACCGGGAAGTGAACTCCGCGGCCGAGGAAAAGAAAATCCGTCGAGCGATAGAACTGCCGCGCGTACTCTTCAATCTGATCGTCGTTTTGCAGCACGCTCTCAAGCTGTTTGGGCAGAGCGGTGAGCGCGGCGACGAGCTTCTTGGCTTCGGGCACCCCGAGGCAATTACGAGTTTGCGCCAGGTAGACCGCAAACAGATAAAGGGCCGTCAACTGCGCGGTAAAGGTCTTGGTGGAGCCCACGCCGATTTCGGGGCCGGCGTGCGTGTAGATGGTGCCATGCGCTTCCCGCGGCACCATGCTGCTCAGCACGTTGCAGATCGCCAGCGTTTTCGAAAGCTTGGCCTTCGCCTCGCGCTGGCCGGCGATGGTGTCAGCGGTTTCCCCGGATTGAGTGATCAGCAGCGTCAGCGTCTCCGCGTCCACTAGGGGATCGCGGTAGCGGAACTCCGAGGCGTAGTGGACCTCCACCGGCACGCGCGCCAGGCGCTCGATCATCGTCTTACCCGCCAAGCCCGCGTGGCGAGAGGTTCCTGCGGCGACAATCCGGATTTCCTTGAACGCGCGAAAATCGTCTTCGGTGATCTCCATTTCGTCCAGGAAGACCTGGCCGGACTCGGGTGAAATTCTTCCCAGTGCGGTGTCGCGCACGGCACGCGGCTGCTCGTAAATTTCCTTCAACGTGAAGTGCTTGAAACCGCCCTTCTCCGCTAGGATCGGATCCCAGGTGATGTGCTGCACGCGCCGCCGGACGGGATTGCCGTCGAAATCCGACAAGGTCACGCCATTCGGCGTGATCACGGCCACGTCGCCGTCGGAAAGAAAGAACAGGTCGCGAGTATGGTAGAGGATTGCCGGGACGTCGCTGGCCACAAAGTATTCGTCTTTGCCCAGACCGATCACCGCGGGCGGGCCCTGCCGCACAGCAACGATCTTGTTCAGATCTTTTGTGGAGATGATGGCGAGCGCGAACACTCCCACAAGCTGCCGGACGGCCGCGCGCACGGCGTCTTCGAGACTGGGCGAAGGCCGCCCCACGCCATTGCCGCTCAGGTGCTTTTCCACCAGGTGCGCGATCACTTCCGTGTCTGTCTCGGTGGTGAACTTGTGGCCTTCCTCTTCAAGTTGCTTCTTCAGTTCCTGATAGTTCTCAATGATGCCGTTGTGAACCACCGCGACGCTTTGATGGCAGTCGCGATGCGGGTGGGCATTTTCCTCCGTGGGCGCGCCATGCGTGGCCCAGCGAGTGTGCCCGATTCCATAAGTGCCGTCCATGGGCTCGAGGCGAATCTTCTCCTCGAGATTTCGCAGCTTGCCGGTGGAACGGCGAACGTCTAACTGGCCCTCGTGCATCACGGCCAAGCCGGCAGAGTCGTACCCGCGGTATTGCAGCCGCTGCAAACCTTCCAGCAGCACGGGCACTACACGCTTGTTTCCGATGTAACCGATGATTCCAGACATAAGCTTTGGCCCTGAGCGGAGGGTTCCGCCCGGCACACTGATCAAGGCTCGCCAGCAGGGTAATAAGCTGTGATTATAGCAGCAGCGCGGGCCAGCGGAAGGCATTATGACACTGCTAACCTCTGGGGCTATGGTCTTCCAAGGTTGTCAACCGGTAGTGGGGATATCGATGGAGCGTTAGGGTTCGTCAGAATCAGAGTGCGATATGGATCCTAGGAGCTTGGCAGCAGCGTCCAAGAATTTCTCCGCGTTCATGATCTGCTCCTCTGCCTCCTCAGGGCTGACGTCATTCATATAATCGTAGTCACCCGTCTGACGTACTTCCATGCCATGAATCAGAGCGCGATGGAGCCCGGCGGGCAAAATACCGGTACGGACAAAGTGCTCTCCGAAAGCTGCGTGGACGGCCGAATGTTTAGAGAACGCAAGACCTTTGCCGAGCAAGAAGGCTTCGGCAACATAGAACATGGCGTAATAGGCGCGCGAGGCGGCGAACCCGTGATGCCCCGCTTGATGCAAGAGCTGAGCCGCGGAAAGGCTTTCACGCGCCCCCGCCAGCAGGTTTCGCTGCGCCTGCATCATACCGGCACACCCTCGCGCCGCACATTGATAAGTAGAGGACTCAGTTCGCTTTCGAATCGATCGCGTGAAACGAAAACGCAGGAAAAGACCACATTGTTTTCCAGCGACAACCCGGCAACATCATTAATCGTGCGGCGGATTTCTTCCCCAGGCCGGACCGCTCCCTCCAGGATCACGAGCACATCGATGTCCGAACCGGGTTCCGCGTCGCCGCGAGCCTGCGACCCGTACAGCATCAGGCCAGTCAACCGCCGACCGTACAGCCCTTCAAACCGCATCCGCAACTCTTCTAAAAGGCTTTGCAACCGCTCGCTCAAGTTCTCGACCACCTCTCCACCTTCCGCAGCCAGCCGCGGACCACGTCAGCCTTGGTTTTCATACACGACTTTTCCCTCACGGATGGCCGTGGTGATGAAAGCCTGGGGCGCGGCGCTCCAATCCCTAACTTCTTCGGGAGTGTAGGTTATGAGGTCCACGGGCGCATTAAGTCCCGCCAGCGCCAAGTACAGGGCGGCGTCGCGGCGGTAGCCCGGCACTTTGGAATCTTGAATCACCAGGAGGTCGATATCGCTGTCGGGCCGGGCATTCCCGCGCGCCCGGCTTCCGAAAAGGATGATCTTGTCGGGCTGCACCGCCTGCACGATGCGACGTATAACGTCACGAATTAAATCGTCAGTGCTTGGAACCATGTTGGGTGGCCTTCACGCTGATTATAGCAGCCGCTCAGAGAAGCGGATCAGATTATGGTTGCGGGAAGCAAGCATAGCGCGGCCCTACTCTCTCCACGCTACACGTATTGGGTTTCAACCGCGCTGCGTTCATCTTCCCGGCGCGGCGATCACATCGGTAAGAGGCACTTTCCTGCCCTTGGTCATGTTCTCGAAAAGATAGAGCCCGGATTTCCCCCCCACGACGATGTCGAGGTCGCCGTCATGGTCGATATCGACGACGCACACTTGTATTCCCGCTCCGGTCCGCGAGCCGTAGTCGATGATGTGGCGCCGCCATTCCAGCCCGGACGCGGTCTGGACCCGTTCGTACCAGTAGACTCCCAGAGGTTCGTTTGCGCCCTTATCGTGCTCGTGCGCGTAGTAGCGCTTGCCGGTTACCAGAACCGGCTTGCCGTCACCCTTGAGGTCGGCGATGGTCAGGGCGTGCGCCTGCGACCACGCGTTATCGATGACGTGCTTCACCCAGGTGCGATTGCCTTGCGCGTCCTTCTTCTGTTCGTACCAGAAGATTCCGTAATCGTGGCCGAGGGTGGTGACGAGGTCGGGCAAGCCGTCGCCGTTCACGTCCATCGTGTAGATGAATCCCGTTTCGCCCAAATCAAATTCCGGATGGAAGACCCACTCGCCGTTGCGAGGGTCGGGCGGTGCCTCAAACCATCCCTTGGGCGTGATGATGTCCGTTCGCCCGTCGCCATTGACGTCGCCCGCGCCAATCCCATGGCCGTAGCTCCGCGGGCTTACGACGTGCCCCACCCAGTGGGCGTCCTCGCCCTTGCCTACGATCTCGTACCACGTCAGCGGGAACTTGGTGTCGCCGAACTGCGGCAAAAGTTGCTGCGGCTTGCCCGTGTTCAGGATGTCCACGAGAAACGAGAATTCCACCGGCGAGCGTGTCTCGATCACATGCTTAGCCCAGGGCTTGCTCGATTTGCCGGGGTTCTCCCACCAGGCCAGGGTCGTGCTCCAGTAGGAACTAGTCACCACATCGGGATAGCCGTCGCCGTTGACGTCAATTGCGAGATCGCCCAAGTCTTCCAGGTAACCGCCGGTGAAGGGAAGGTCGCGAAAATGGTGCTTGATCCATCGCGGGCCGTCCTTGCCGGGCGTCGTCTGCTCGTACCAGTTCTCGCCGGAAATGATGTCGAGCCGCCCGTCGAGATTCACATCGGCCACCTCTGCCGCCTCGCTTTGCCCCAGGTCAATCGTGTGTTTGTAGAACGGCATTTCGTCCGAACCCTGCGCGCTCAGGCGGCTGGAAATCCGAAACGCACAGGACGCAAAGAGGAGGCAACTCAAGGAAAGGTCGACAAGCGTGCGTCCGCGGCGAAGCAGTCGAAGCATATTACCAACAAAGGTAGACATCGGAATCTCCTTATTCTGGCGCCGATAGGGGCGGGGGTGAAGAGTGTTCCCGAGCTGAATTGCCCTCTACTGAGGTTCGCAAAATATAGTTACAACGACGTTCGTAGCGCGGGCATCTTGCCCGCTGTCTCGGGAGCGTCCCGCTCCCGTCGGCGCGCGGGCAGGATGCCCACGCACCAGCGGGCGAGACGCCCGCGCTACTGAGAACTCGTCACTGTATTTTGCGATCCTAAGTAGCGAATCCCCAACTTGCGCGCGAGGCGTTTGGTGAACTGGAGCCCCTGGCGCGCCAACTCGTCACCCGAGGGCGCCGGGTCGCGCCAAATCGCGGCGGCGGCGGCCAGCGCGGGTTCCGGCTGCGCAAACGACTCGATGGTCAGCCATTCGTCGTAGCCAATTTCCTTCAGCACCTTGAGAACGCCCTTCCAATCGACGTGCCCGGTTCCCGGAATGCCGCGATCGTTCTCGGAGATATGGACGTGTCCCAGTTCCTTGGCTACGGCGCGGAGAGCCTCCGCCGGATGCCGCTCCTCGATGTTCGAGTGAAAGGTGTCAAAGTGGATTTTCACGTTGGGCGCGTCCGAGTCGCGGACCAAGCGTGCCGCGTCTTCGAGGGTGTTGAGGAAGTAGGTCTCGAAGCGGTTCAGCGGCTCGAGGCAGAGGCACACGCCGCGTTTCTGTGCGCGGACGGCGGCGGCACGCAGACCTTTGACGGCCCAGTTCCATTCCTTATCTGTCCGCCGCGTTCCCGTCATGACTCCCAGGCCGGCATACAACGGGCCGCAGATCAGGCGCGCGCCCAAATCCGCCGTCCTGTCGATGCACTTCTTCAGGAACTCCACTCCGTGCGCGCGGTTGGCGGCATCCTGACTGATCAGGTTGGCGTCGCGCGGCAGCACCGAACACGTGGTGCGTTCCAGTTGCAGTCGATCGAGGATGGCCCTGACCGCGGGAATGTTGGCGGGTTCGTCGGGCGAAAGAAAAAGTTCGACCCCGTCGAAGCCCCATTCCTTGATGCGGGCAAAGAGCGGCTCCTGTTGCTCTCCCACTTGCGTCGTCCAAACCATGGTGTTGACGCCGAATTTCATGGTGGCGAATCCTTTCTTTGCTAGCTGACAGTTGACAGTTTACAGCTAGCAGCCCACAGTCGACAGCTTATAGCCGACAGCTAACAGCCTACAGCCGACAGCTAAAGTCACGGTCGACTCTGATCTGTCGTCCTCCGTTCAAATCACTTTCATGGCTGACGGCCGATAACTAATAGCCAATTGCCGGCAGTAACTGTGAACTGTCGACTGTAAGCTGTCAGCTCCTCTTCAAATCACATCCCACGGTTTCCTGCGCTCCTCGTTCAGCATTTTATTGGCGTCGGGGTCATCGATGAACTGTTCCTTCTCGCTATCCCAGCGCAATTTCCGGCCAACCCGCAGCGAGACATTGGCGATGAGGCACGCGCTGGTGGTGCGATGGGTAGTCTCGATATCGGAGTTCGGTTTATTCCGCGACCGTACGCATTCGAGGAAATTGACCACGTGGGGCTGGTGCTGCGCTGTGCTATCGCCCTTTTCGACGGCCGTTTTTCCGAAGGTTTCCCACACGTCGGTGGTGGGCGTCGGCGGCCAGATGGTGTAGCCTTCGCGGTTGATGAACAGCGTCCCATCGGTTCCGTAGAACTGCGTTCCATACGAATGCTCGTCGGGTCCGCGACCCAGGTGGTAGCAGAACCGGGCCATAAATCCGGCGGAATTGAGGGGGCAAGGCGGGTACTCGTAAACGGCCTCGAAGGTGTCGGGAGTCTCGTAAATACCCAGGCTCGCGTATCGTCCCCCGGAGGCGGCGACGGACACGGGAGCGTCCACTTGCATGCCCCAGTGGACCACGTCCATCAAGTGCGGTCCCCAGTTCGTGGTTTCGCCGCCACCGGTTTCCCAGAATCCCGTGAACCCCCGGCGGCTGCGGTTGTAATGATGATAGGGCGCAGGCCCGAGCCAGAAGTCCCAATCGAATCCGGTGGGAGGGTCGCTATCGGGCGGAGGAGTTTGCCTGCGGTTTTCGCGAGTAAATCCGCCGCCGTGGAGCCAGGCTTCAACGAAGGTGACCTTGCCGATCCGCCCGCCGCGAATCATTTCCACCACTTTCTGGTAATGCTCGCCGGAGCGCTGCTGCGTGCCGCACGACACCACGCGATTGTACTTGGCGGCGGCCTCCGCCATCTTGCGGCCCTCGTAAACCGTATGCGAAATGGGCTTTTCCACGTACACATCCTTGCCCGCCTCGCACGCCATAATCATGGGAATGCCGTGCCAGTGTTCCGGCGTGGCCACGATGACGGCGTCGATATCCTTGCGTTCGAGGATGCGGCGAAAGTCGCTGTAACCCACGGTCTTGCCCGGCGGCGCCCCAATGGCGTCGAGCGTTTGCGCCAGCGGCAGTTGGTAAACGTCCGCCACGGCCACCGGATTCACCTGGTCGGTTCGAATCATGGCGCTGAAATCGAACCGGCCCTGGTTGCCGGCGCCAATCAGGCCGACGCCAATGCGGTCGTTCGCGCCGATTACGTTGCGAACCGCGGGGCCCGCCGAAAGGGCAAGGCTCGCCACACCCAGCGTCGAGGATTTGTGGAAATCACGGCGTGTCATTTTGGATAAGTCCATGTTTGACCTCCCGAATAATTCCGTGCGTCATTTGAAGGGCGCGTGGGCACATCGCATCGGCCGGAACCTCAAACAGCCAGAGTCGGCGGGCCGTGCGAGCGTGCGGCTGTGGATGGTAGCACGGGCGGTGTGCCACGCGCTATACGCGGGAAAGTGAGTGAAGGAAAGTGAGTAGAAGGCAGGTACGGGTACAGTCTGAATCTCGTTCGCGGTTCAGTTTGAATCCCATCCGGCGATGGTTAACGCCACGTTTCATTGATGGTATCTTAGAACAACACTTGAAAATGTAGTTATGGGCGTGTACTCTCCGCGCGACAGGAGTGGACCGCATGCGCAACTGTTCCCATCAGCGTTAACGTAGGGCCGAAGAGCCTTCGGCCCCGGCCGAACGCTGTTCGGCCCAATATCCGGCCGGGCGTTGCTCGGCCCTCCGGACGCCCGAACCCGATTCGGTCCCACCGATGAAATACGACGCGAACCTCCATCATCGCCGATCGATCCGCTTAACTCATTACGACTATTCACTGCCCGGAGCATATTTTGTTACGATCTGCGCATTCGGCAAGCAATGCATTCTCGGTCAGGTGGTTTGTGACCAGATGCGCGAAAACGATTGCGGCACAATTGTGCGGGAACAGTGGCTCGACACGGTTCGCATCCGGCCGCAGATTGAACTCGACGCCTTTACTGTCATGCCGAATCATCTTCACGGAATCTTGTGGATATTGGGTCCGAAGGGCGAGCACATTTTGTGGGATAGCGGCTATGTGATCCCTGACGCCGTGGATGCTGTGGATGTCGTGAGTGTCGTAGGTGTCGTGGGTGTCGTAGGGCCGAACAGCGTTCGGCCCAATGTCGGGCCCAACGGCGTTGGGCCCGGGCCTAACGCAGTTCGGCAGGATGTAGGGACCAGCAGCGCTGGTCCAAGGCCGAAGGCTCTTCGGCCCTACAATAGCGGCGCGGCCCAATCACCCATCTGCCCCGCGAATCCCATTTCCCCGATGCGCCCGCGCTCGCTGGCGTCGTGGGCATCGGGGTATAAATCCGCCGTCACCAGCCGAATTCGAAAACTTTGGAACGATCCATGCGCTGTTGTGTGGCAGGAGGATTACTTCGAGCGCATCATTCGCGATGAAAAGGAATTATTGAACATCCGCGAATACATTCTCTCGAACCCGCGGCGCTGGAAATTGGACCGCGAAAATCCCGAAGCCAGTCCCAGTATCAAAGATGATGTCCCGTGGAACGATGAAGATGAATCATGACCGTGATCGTAGGGCCGAAGAGCCTTCGGCCCGGCCGAGCGCTGCTCGGCCCTACGTTCCGCCGCATGTGATTCGGCCGCGCACCGGCAGGGACCAGCAGCGCTGGTCCAAGGCCGAAGGCACTTCGGCCCTACATCCGCCCGAACGCTGTTTGCCCCGACAAACGCCCGCCACCGTCCAATGGAACATCGCATGAACCGACCCGACCGCTGGCTCGGGAAATTCTTGAAATTGCGAGTTGACCCCGTCCGAGGCGATCTCGCGCCCCACAAGCCACTCTTGCTCCTGGTATTGGGTGACTTCGTGGAGCGGGCCCTGCAATGCAATCCCGTGACTGCTTGTTATTTTGGCAAACATTTTGGCACGCGGCGTAGGGCCGAGCTGCGCTCGGCCTCGGCCGAACGCTGTTCGGCCCTACGGATCCAGTTGCGGCTCCGCCGCCCTGCGCTACGCCTTGAGGTTGCGCAACAGGCGCTCGAAGGACTTTTGATATTAGTCGTGATCTTTCCACGCGCGGTAGTCGCCGATGTGAACCCGCGGGGACGTAGCGCACCCGATTCATTCGGGGCGGCTTTTCCCCCGGGGCCATGCAGCATTCGCGGAGCGGAACGTTGGGAGTTGTGCCGCGGGCATCCTGTCCGTGCGAGGGCACGGCTGAGACGGCCGTGGTACGTTCCGCTTGGGGCATCGTGGTGGAAAGAGCCGCAGGGCCGAAGAGCGGGCCCTGCGCTACGTTCTGTGGCGCCCGTGCCGGGGCATGGCCGGGACGGCCATGGCACGTCCTCTACGCCTTCAGGTCGCGCAACAGGCGCTCGAATGACTTTTGGTATTGGTCGTGATCCTTCCACGCCCGAAAGTCGCCGATGTGGCGGACGCGGCGGATGTCTGCCGCCCAGGCTTGATTCGTTTCCATTACGGCGTCATCCAACCGGATCGGAAATAGAACCAGCTTTTTCTCCCGCTGCTCGCGCTCGAAAGCCGCTTCAACCTCTTTCTCCACCCAGCCACTCGGGATCGAATTCTCGGATAGGACCACCATGACCTTGTCATAGATGCGAATGGATTCATCGATGCGCGTACGGAACTTGTCGCCAATCTTCAAGTCTTCCGGCGCAAACCACCAGCGCACGCCTTGCTGCTGAAGGTCGGCGTGCAGCCGCTGGGCGAAGTCGTCGTCTTTGCTCGAATAGCTGATGAAGCAGGAGTAGAAGTCGATAAGCTTGCCGACGAGTGACCGCATGTAGACGATGAAGTCCTCGGGCACGCCGGCACCACGCAAAAAGACTTCGGGAATGCTGCCTTTGAATTTGTAAATCGTGTCAATGCCGATGGTCGAAGGGCCAAGGTGCCGCACTGTTTCAAGGCCTCTCACCGTGCTAAGGTCATTGTCCCCAAACACAGTGAGACCTATCAGGGCATCTGTGAAGTCCGAATTATCAAGCTCCGCATTGCGGAGGTCCGTCTCGGAAAGGATTGCCCGGCTGAGGTTCGAACCGCGGAGATTCGCCATGCCGAGGTCCGCCTCGGTGAGGTCCGCCCCTTGCAAGGCCGCTTCCCTTAGGTTCGCCGAAATTAGATTCGCCCTAACGAGGCCCGCCTGGTCGAGGTTTGCCTTGGTAAATACTGCCCCACTGAGATCGGCCTTTACGAGGATTGCCCCGCCGAGGTCCGCTTGGCTGAGGTGCGCCTTCTCAAGGTCCGGGATTATCGCCGGATTCGCAATCCTCCATTCGTTCCAAGCGTCGACCCCTTGCTTGAGAATTTTGAGGTGTTCTGGGTTGGCCATGGCTGGAACCTCGATAATGGTGGTCGGTTGGACCGCAATAATCGCACGAGCAGCGAGAATTGTGAAGATTGATTAATAAAAGACAAATGATGAAGTCGGGATAACCATCAGAAATCGGGCCAAAACTGGTTTGCCGCGAAGCCGCAATTCGGGGCGAAAAGCAACAACCACAGGTCCGCATCTCTGATTCGATCAGTTTCATATATTGCGGCCTGCCCTTGGGTATCAGCTCTAACCTAATCTTGATTTATTAACCGAACAGGTGTATAGAGGTCTCCAGCTAACGGCTCGGTTAAGACCCTTTGCCGCAGCTTCGAGTGTACATTTGCTGGGAATCGACAGTGTCGCAAGACAAGACTAAGCCGGAACTAATGGACATCCGCGGACGCGTGCTACCCGTTTGCTCTCATGGCGAGTGCCGCAAGCATCGAGTCTGGGATTTTCCGACGTGCTGGAGCCATCTTACCGAGGCTGAACGCGAGAAGCTCCGAGAGCGCCTCTCCTCCGCCGTCCGGGAATCGAAGGATTTAAGTGGTATCGTGTTAAGTGGATCTAGCCTGGTCGGGTTCGATTTCACTGGGGTTAAGCTCAAAGGCGCTTTTCTGGATGATTGTAACCTGTCCAGATGTCGATTCGTGGATTCGGACCTTGACGAAGCATACTTGGGTTGGTCGAACCTCGAATATGCGAACCTTACGCGTGCAGAGATGAACCATACAGTTTTCACTCAGGCGAAGTTGGGAGGCGTGGAACTCGTTGGTTACTCCATTTCGTTCGGTCGGGTTCCGATCAACCTCGCGGCAGACTCTTTTGGACGGCTCGGCCTATTTCGACGGCCAAAAATCGATGAAGAAGATTCGTATAGCACCCAAGTTACTTATCGCGCGCTAAAGAGATATTTCATGGGTGAAGCAGATTACGACAGCGCGAGTTGGGCTTCTTATTGCGAAAGGTTGATGCAGCGGAAGAATTTGTGGGTGGAGCGAGAATACCTCCGATGGGTTGCGTCAAGTCTGTTCAGCGCTGGGTGTGGGTACGGTGAGCGGCCGGGACGGGTTGTATTGGTGGCTATCCTCTTAGTATTGATGTTTACGATAGCGTACCATGTGCTGCGAGTATGCATTCAAGCCGGTCAGCCCACCGGGTGGTTTACTGCGTTGTATTTCAGTGCGGCCACTTTCTGCGGTTATTCCTCCAGCGATCTGGTGACCCGCTCCACCGTATTGGCAAGGTCTCTGGTAACCATAGAAGCCTTTTGCGGAGTTTTCGTGCTAGGTCTCTTCATCTTTACACTTACCAAGCGATTTGTCGCCCGGTAGCTGAACCGGCCGCGGTCCCCTTGTAGCGGTGGCGCTGGGGTCAAGAAAGTTTTGATCGGGGATCTTTCCGTTGATTGGGAAGAACCTACGTCTGCCGGGATTGTTGGACCTCGGACGCAATGGGCTGGTGAAATGGTTGAAGTTTTCGCGGTGGTTGAAGTGGAAGAGTCTTGCCTTGGATAGGGCAACTTTAGTGGCGTACCGCAGCACGCGGCGGAATATCAAGTAATTAGAAGAGCATGCGGGGAGGGTTGGGCTCGCTGTTGGCCCGCTAGGATCAGAGAGATGTCATCGCAAGAGTTAGAGCAAGGAAAGGCATGGGTCGAGAAAACGATTAGGAACATCGCTCGCGAGCGCGGTGCAGAGGTCACAGAGTGGTGTGAATGGCACACCAACTTTGACCGCGAGGTCTGCAGTCTGAGGGCGGCTATAGGCGGCGCCGAAAAGGTCTGGGAATTTCACTTTGAGCAGCTCGAGGACGCCGTAAATGACGCGACCGTACAACAGAAGATAGTTCACGCTCTTACTGAATCTTTCAGACCCGACCCGGACCCCGGACAGCAGCCTGTAGGTGGTATCTCAGTTGAGAGGAAAGAAGACCTCTCGAGACTCAATTCGAGCCCGCTCGTGAATTTGCTGGCTGAAGGCCTTGACCTTTCCAGTGATCTGAAGAATGACGAACCTCGTGAATTTGAAATCGGATATCAGGACTGGTATACGAGTGCGTTACTTGCGGTTGAAAAACTACTTCCTCTCCGGGCAAAGGAGTTCGGACATCTTTACGACGGCCAACCGAGGACCGACTTGAACATGGGCACGTACAGGATCCGGGACTTTCTAATCGGTCTCGTTCCTCACGGGAAGCCCTACCCTGAAATAAAGGCTCTCACCAGGAGTTTGGTCCTGCAGCAGATACATATCCTCAGGTCGGCGCTGTCCCTGTCGGCTCCTCAATCAACTACGGGAATATCCGCCGACCCCAACGTCGTCCCAATTTCAACGGATTGGGACCTATTTATTTGTCACGCCAGCGAGGATAAGGAATCCCTCGTGAAGCCCCTTGCTGAGAAATTGCGCGCCAACAATTTACAAGTTTGGTATGACGCGTTCACTTTGAAGGTGGGAGACAGCTTGCGCAAGGAGATTGACAGGGGCCTGGCCCACTCTCGATTCGGAGTCGTGGTGTTGAGCCCCGACTTCTTCAAAAAGAACTGGCCGCAGTATGAACTGGACGGACTAGTTACACGCGAAATGGGTGGGCAAAAGGTGATTTTGCCCGTGTGGCATAATGTGAACCAACGAGACGTCGGAGGGTACTCCCTATCGCTCGCGGGGCGACTCGCCGCTAAGTCAAGTGACGGAATCGACGAGGTTGTAGACATGTTGGTCGAAGCTGTCAGGCCTCGCTCTGACACTAATAGTGCACCCCATGCCAGGGGAAATGATTTACAGCCAACTGCGCACAGCGGCGACGATGGGCCTGAGGTCGTTATTGAATATGAGTCTAATGCGAAGGAAGAGCGGGCAACGCGGAAGGCCCCATTAGTGGTGAGGAATCTTCGAGGAGGAACCGCATACAGAGTTCAGATACGGGACATCCGGAACGGTAGCCTCACTGCAAGGTTTGATTTGATTTCTCATGTCCCGGAGGGTCAATCAATCCAGGTAACTCCGAAGGTCGAAGACGCCAACGGCACCAACCCGCTCTTCTTGGATTTCGTCAGGGTTCTCGAAGCAGACTATCGGGACACTTCCGCAAAGGAATTGTTCACACCGTTCCGCCTGCCAGTTCATGTTTCTTATTCAGATATAAACGGAAGGCCCTTTGAGAGTGAGTGCGAAATCGAATTTCATTACTTTCACAAAACAGCCCGCACAGTTTTCAAGCGTCGAACCTAGATACTACCTGGCTCGGGCGGACGACTCTTCTCGTGTCCTGAGATTCCCCTCAGGTATTTGTGGGAACTGGGACAGGCAGGGCCGGCAAAAACGGCCTAAAGGGCAGTGACGGGAAAACAGTCCGAGGTCGGGAAGCCAGTGACCAGTGACAGGTGACGAGTGACAAGAAAGCAGGGGCTTGGGGTTAGGAGTTGAGAGCGCCACGCTCGGTGTGATGTCGGGCGGTGTCACCTGGGTATTGTGCTATCATCTCGATTGAGGAAGCTTTATGGCGAATACACCCACCGTGCGGAGGCAGCGGTCCAGGCGAGCGGCGTCTGGCGACGGTCGGCCCCCTGCCCGTCTGCGCCCGCAGAACCGAAAGCTGCTCAAGTGGCTCGATTCCTGGCTGGCCACCCCCGATGATCGCGGTGAAAAGTGGTGGGACGGATTTGAAGACGACCTCCGCACCCATCGTACAACATTCAGGCCTGCCTAAACGGGATGACGATTTACTCCCTCGACACCGATACCATCACCAAGCTCCTCAAGAAGCATCCAGGGAATCAGCGCGTCCTCGACCGGTTCCGCAAGGAGGTTCGGCGGAATTCGCTCTTTATCCTCTGCCCTGTGATGTTCTATGAAATTAAGCGGGAGTTGGTGATTAAGAACGCGGTAGCGCAACTCACCGCTTTCGAGAGCCTGGCGGAAGCGATGGTTTGGAAAGAGTTTAACGTGGCAATTTGGGAGCGGGCATCGAAACTATGGGCAGACCTGCGCTCACGCGGCCGCTCCCATCACGATGCTGACGTCCTTATTACCGCACATGCCATCGAGTACGGCGCTGCAATCGTCACCGGCAATGTCGAGCACTTCCGGGACATCGGCGCCCGCGTCGAAGATTGGAATCAGTAAGAAACCCTCTCCCCTCATTCTGTCAATTCCCGTCGTCACTGCTTTCAGACCGCGCCGACGTGCGGGCGAAAAAGCTGTTCCCGGGGTCTTTGCGATTTCCCGAAGGGACCTGTGGGAGCTTGAAAGGCAGGGGCGGCAAAAACGGCCTGAAGGGCAGTGACAGGTGACGGGAAAACAGTCCGAGGTCCGAAGAGCCGGGACTAGGGGTTCGGGGCTAGGGATTGGGGGCCCGCACCCGCGCACACGGCGCGCGGGATTGGAGATTCCAGATTCAAGATTCAAGAATGGCGGGACGCTGAAGACCGACGGTCCGCAAGCTCGTAGTTTAGGTTCGGTCGGCCTTCGGTGGGGTGGGCACTTCGAGCTGGCTGGCTGCCTTGATCAATACTCGCAGGGCTTGGTTGACGGACTCCGAGTCGCGGAATACCGCCGCCACATCGGAATCAAGCAGGACGATGTTCGTACCTTCCTGGTACCGCTGGTAGTATTTGCCGCGAACGCCTCCTCGAAGGTCGTACTCCGGCCTCATCTCGTCGGCGTCGATTTGATCATTCTCCGGACTCATATTGGTTCCTCTCCGCGGCGGTCACGTCGCGCGCGCTGAAAATCCTAACCCGCCCATCCCGGTCCGTGTGCGCGACAATAATCAATCGCTGGCGCCGCGATAGACCGGTTGTCAATAACCTCTGCTCTTCCTCCGAATGGTCGGGATCGTCGATTGTCACCGCCAGGGGATCTCCAAAAACGGTGGCCGCCTCGTCGAATGAAATGCCATGCTTGCTAAGATTCTTCTGCGCCTTCTCCGGATGCCATTCGAATTGCACTCCACCAGCCTATCATGCTGTGGGAGCGGATTCGAGGGGGATTACACATCAAACCTTGTTCTCGGGGGGTTCGCGATTTCCAAAAGGGGCATGGGAGATCTGGGAATGCCCGGGGCGGCAGAAACGGTCCGAGGTCTGAAGGGCAGGGGCGAGTGACGTAAAAGAGAGTCCGAGGTCCGAAGTCCGGGGTCGCAAGCCCAGGATTGGGGCCACTCAACCGCGCGCGGCGCGGACGCGCTTGGGCTTCTTGGCGCGGCGCGGAGCGCGGCCTGGCGGCTGTGCCGTCTTGTCGGTTTGAACGCTTCCTGGAACGTTTGTCCGGGCAAGCTGCAAGAGCAGGCGCAAGGCTTGATTGACCGCCGCTGAATCGCCGAACGCTTGGGCCACGTCGGAATCGAGAAACGCCACATTCGTGCCCGCGCGGTAAGCCTCATAGTGCTTCCCGCGAACCCCGTGCGAAAAGTCGTACTCGGGTCGCATTTCGTCGTTATCGTTTCTTTTGACCGGGAGTTTTGATGCACCCATTTCATCTTTAGTGTACCCCAACTGGAAGCCCGAGGCTCTATAAGAACGATGGCTAGTGGATAGAAACGCGGCTCTTCATCGCGTATCCGCATCGATGACCCCCTGCGTAAGGGGTTGGGGGCCGGGAAAAATGAAAAGACAGGCCCCGGCCTCAACCGGCAGAACGGTCGGGCGGCAACCGTCTGGACGGGGGGCGGATCGAACACGGAACATTCCGGGTCGCGCTCAGGGTGAAGTGCGCAGCTCTTCCCGGATGACGCGCCGCAGGGTCTCCTCAAGGGTAGGTTTCTTTTCGGTCTCGATGCACTCGCGCAGAGCCTTGTTGGTCGAGGTCTGATAATCGCCGCCCCCGCACGGTCCACCGCGTCGCGGAAGTATTCCAGAATGTCCGTGTCCACGCGGATGGTGATCCGTTCCTTGCCGGGCGGCAGCGGCAGCACCGCTCCGTGCGTGCCTCAACCTAACAAAAAACCGCTCCCGTCGGAAAATTTGTCCTTATACAAGTAGCCTCTGGCCGTCATCGTGCTGAGATATCGAGCGGAGTATTGTCGTGTGGGTAAAATGCCGCATCGGAGAGAGGGGTCGTGTGGGAGGCAGCCAGCTACCGAAGAAGGCTCGGTCATCCAACACCTAAACCCCAGGTACCCAGCGCCGAAAGGGCAACTGCCGCAAACGAGCGAGGTATGCCACGATGTCTTAGAAAAATAAGGTACTTAGGCGCCAAGCCAAGGGAATCCTAAAAAATGTATGTCTATGATAAAAAACTGCTTAGGTCGCTTCGGAGGCCCGGGCGGGGTGGAAAAGGGGAAATTAAAAATGCAGGCTACTCCCACGATGTTGTTGAAAACGCATGTAGAAAAAATGTCAGTGTTGGCTACTCCCACGATATTCATGAAAACAAGAGACTTAAATCGACAAGGCCACGATGTTTATGAAAATAAAGGTAGTTGTTCGCCGGGGTCGACCGCCCCTAAGGCCGTCGAGGGCTCGACGCGGGGGCCGGAGTGAACCACGCCGCAGCCCGTTGCCCGGCAGAGCATGAAGAAAAGATGTTAAATAAATACGTTCGAAGCCGGAATGTGTATGAAAACAAAGGATCGCAAGACATAATTCCCGAATAGAAACAGACTTATAGTTCCTCGTTTTCGACAATTACGTCGAATCGAGCGCCATTTTGCAGCAAATTACTGCTTTTGAACGACAGATTGTCAGGTCAATTCGATTTTTTGCAGTTTTTACCGTGCATGACAGCAACCGTAGCGGGCAAGATGCCCACCCTTCGGTCGCAGTTGTCACCATAGTCGCAAGCCGCAGTAAGAGCCGCGGACCTAAAGAACAGTTCCGCGCTACGCTCCACGGCGGCGGGGCCATGTGGCGAGGTAAACTCGCCGCTACGAAAGAACGCCGTGACTGTTAACTGTCGACTGTCAACTATGAACTGTTCCCAGCGCTACTGCGGGGCCGAGAGGTTATAGAGGAAAATGAATTGGAGGACCAGGTGGTTGCCGGTAAACTCGGCGGGCAGCGGTGGGAACGGCGCGGAGGCGTGGATGCCGTTATATGCGGCGCGGTCGAGGGGATCGGAACCCGATGAAGCCACCATGCGTTCCTGGGGCATGGAGCCATCCTTGAGGATCTCGAACACCACTCCCACGCGGCCTTTTTCACCCAGCCGAGCGGACTCCGGAATCACGGAGAGCCAGTTCCGCCGGACGATGAACACGACGCGGGCCAAGTAGGGACCGAAGTCCACACCCCGCGTGTCGGAAAGGATGGTCGGCGCTTCGGTGGAGAAGTTGGGGTGCAGGTTGTTGAAATTCATGTCCGAGTCGCCACCGCCACCTGACCCGCTTCCGGAGGCGTGATAACCACCCTTCGAGGCGGCGGCCGCCATCGACTGCTGGATGACCTGCCCGGGGGTCATCGAGGGCACGCTGAACTTTCCTGGGCCGCCGCCGCTCGGCGGAGTAACGTCATCCAAGCGCAGGCCTGCATCCTTCTCGGGCTCGGGTTTGGGCGGGGACGGCTGAGCCGGTTGGGGCTGTGGCGGGCCGCCCGGGGGAGGAGTGGGAGCGGCTGCGGCCGCTGGCGGCGGAGCCGGTGGCGCTCCACGCTTGATCTCGGGCTCCGGCGTGTTGCCGCGCGAATAGGGCATCTTCAGGCCATGGGGATCGATGATAGGCGAACGTCCCTGGGCGCGGCGGTTCTTGTCGGAAGGGCGCGCTTCCGGCGGCGGCTCACGCAGCGACTTCAGCAGGTCGGGAGGAATAAACAAGGTCGTGACTTGCGAGCTGGGCCGCGCGGTTACGGGAATCCCCATCATCAGCTTGCCGCGGCGAAGGAGGTCCGGCGCAAAAATGACGAACAAGATCAGAAAGATGTGGAAGAATACGGAGGTCAGGAACAACGCCCGGCGCCGCCATCCGGCCAGCTCACTCTCCGGGTCGAGGTCGACAAACAGTTTGAACTGGGGCTCAACGACTCGGGGTTCCACGGTCTGAGGGAATAGATCGAGCTGAGGGTCCTCGTGCGCGGGAACCTGGAGGTTGAGTTGGGATTGCAAACTCATAGCAAACTACGACTAGCTTTCTCCGCTTTGCCCCACGGAACGTCCCAGGGGCACGCTGATGAGGGCCGCATGTTGTTCGATGCAGTTCATAACGTCTTCGGCCAACGCCAGAGCCTGTTTTCCCTCTCGACCGCCGACCAGGGGGCGACTTCTTGTCCGCACCGACTCGACGAAAGCCTCCAGCTCCGCCCTCAAGGGTTCCTGGGGCGTGGTGGTCAGTTTCTTGAACGCGATTTGCGGGGTCGGGCCATCGCGGTTCACCCGAATTAGTGTCGCATCCCGGCGCGTGAAATCAATGGAAAAATACTCATTGGGCTGAAAGTACCGGAACTTGCGAACCCTTTCTGTGCTCACCCGGCTAGCCGTGAGGTTGGCGACGGCGCCATTTTGGAACTCCACCCGGGCGTTGGCGATGTCCACTTTGTTCGAAAGCACCGGCAGCCCGACCGCGCGCACATCGCGCCACGGAGAGTCGACCATCCACAGGACGAGGTCGAGATCGTGAATCATCAGGTCGAAAACCACGTCAACATCCAGGCTGCGGGGGCTGAAGACACCTAACCTATGGATTTCAAAGAACATAGGACGTGTGGTTGCGGCCCTGGCAGCCACCACTCCGGGGTTGAAACGCTCGAGATGACCAACTTGAAGAATTCGACCGCCACTTTCGGCCAGCTCGATAAGTTCGGTTGCCTCCTCCAAGGTCTTGGTGACGGGCTTTTCCAGCAGCACATCCACGCCGCGCGCGAATGCCTGGCGCGCCACGGCGGCGTGATCGGTGGTGGGAATCACCACGCTCACCGCACGGACAGCGCCCAGCGCCTCGTCAAGGCTTGCAAACGCCCGCACGCCAAGTTCGGCGGCGATTTCCTGGGCGCGCTCCGGACGCAAGTCGTAAACCCCAACCAGTTCCGCCCCTGGAACCTGCTTGAGCTCACGCGCGTGCTTCTTGCCGTGTTCGCCAACACCCAGCACGGCGACTGGAATCTTCTCGACCATGTAATTGGAAACTCGAAACTCGAAACTCAAGAACACGGCCGCGAGTTTCGAATTTCAATTTTCGAGTTTCGCTCCTCACATCCCCACGATAGCGATTCCCACGTCGTTGGCGTCCGCAATCAGGTTATGGCGGTCGAACAGGAGTGTCTTTCCCGCATCCACCGCAAGCACGGAGGCTTTGGACTCACGCATAACCTGGATAGTCTTTCTGCCCACGACCGGGACGTCGAAGCGCATATCCTGGTCGGGCTTACTTACTTTGACGACGACAAGCCGCCGTCCGTTACTGAGGGTGGCGGCACGCTGGATGGCGGCGTCGGTGCCCTCCATAGCCTCGACGGCCACGCAGGCCCGATCCGCAACCACGATGGTCTGGCCGAGGTCGAGTCCCGCAATCTTCTTGGCAATTTCGCGGCCATAGGCGATGTCGGCCGCCTCGTCAGCGTCGGGAGAGCGGTGGGTAAGGGTGCCTGCTTCCGGCAAAAGTGGCTTCAGAAAGAGCGTGGAATCAACCACATACATACCCCGTCCTTCGATCATGCGGACGAAAGCGCCAAGCAGCACGTCGGTATTCTTGCGCGAAAGGCCCTGCAACATCCGGCTCATCATGCCGTCCGGCTTGATGGCGCTAAACAATTGGGCGTGCTTGACTTGCCCAGCGAGCACCACCTTGCTGACCTTTTCCGCCACCAGCAGGTCAAGGCACTTGGCCACCTCACCCAGACTGAGCCAATGAAGGTTCTGCACTTTCTCAGCAAGATCCGGCGCGGCTTCCTCTTTAATGGCAACCACCAGGGGTTCCAGCCCCTGGTCGCGCGCCGCGTCGAGAACAAGAAAGGGAAAACGCCCATTGCCGGCGATGATGGCGTAGCGATCGGGAGCGGCAGAAGATTGATTCATTGGTTCATCGGTCCGTCGGATCATTGCAAGACAGGTTCCTGATTCATCATTCGTTCGTCGGCTCAACTACGGGTGTCCGCGATCGGTTGTTAGTGGCTAGTGGGTTAAGTCCCTTGGATTCTGCGAATCTCCCTAAATCGACAATGGGCCACGTCCGACGGGCGGCTTTTCAATGATTCGATGACCCGATGAACCGATGGCCAGATTCCCTCACTTCGCCACTCCGCGCTTCGAGTTGCGAATGAAGTCCACCAGGGCCTTGACGTGTGGAGATCGAAATCCCTTGGCCTCGATGGCTTCCAGCGCCTGCGTGGTATTGAGCTTGGAACGGGTCAGCAAGCGGAAGGCGGCCTCCAGTTCCTTGACGTCATCGGCCGAAAGACCCCGGCGATCAAGGCCCAGCTTGTTCGCGCCATAGACTCCTAGCGGGCGCGGAGCTGTGGTTTTGGAATACGGGAGGACATCCTGATTCACCACGCTGAAAGCTCCCAGGAAGCTGTACGCGCCGATCCGCGAGAATTGGTGGATGCCACAGAATGGACCCACGGTGGCGTGGTCCTGGATCTCGATATGGCCGGCCAAGGACGCGCCATTGGCCATGATGACGTGGTTCCCCACTTTGCAGTCATGGGCAATGTGAACGTAAGCCATCAGCAGGTTGTGGCTGCCCACGCTGGTGATCCCATCGCCATCCGCGGTGCCACGATGAATCGTTACACATTCGCGAATGGAATTGCCATCGCCGATTTCGACGCCAGTGGGTTCGCCGCGATACTTCAAATCCTGGGGCGCGAGCCCGATGGTGGTGAAAGGAAACACTCGGTTGTTCTTGCCGATCCGCGTGTGGCCGTCGATGACAACATGGGACATCACTTCCGTGCCCTCGCCGAGTTCGACGTTTTCGCCGATCAGGGAGAAGGGGCCGACCTTGACGTTGTCGCCTAGTTGCGCGCTCGGATGAACAATTGCTGAAGGATGAACGTTCATGGGGTTGATTGACCTGGGCGATCGGCGATCGCGAACAATTCAAAGGCTTCCGCCGCCAGTTTGCCGTCCACCAGCGCGCGTCCCGACACTTTGCCGAAATGGTTGCGGCGATACACCAATTCTATTTCCAGACGCAACTGGTCACCGGGCACCACCGGCCGGCGGAACTTGGCGTTCTCGATGCCGGTAAAATAGATGAGCTTCTTGCACTTGTCCTCGTCGGGCATTTCGCGGTAGAGGAGGACGCCGGCCACCTGCGCCAAGGCTTCCAGGATGAGCACTCCTGGCATCACTGGTGCGCCGGGAAAATGTCCCTGGAAAAACTCTTCATTCATTGTGATGTTCTTAAGCCCCACGATGCGTTGGGGCGGGTCCATCTCGACGATCCGGTCCACTAGGAGGAATGGGTACCGGTGCGGAAGGATCTTCATGATCTCCATAACGTTGTAGACGACGCGGTTCTCAGTTGTGGAGACGCTTGTCGGGTCAGACATTCTTCACCATCCAATTCAGGCATTGCGCGGCAGGACAGATTGGGATCCACGCTTCCAGGGTCCACAGTTAGGTCGCGGGGAGAGTCACTGGGACCGGCTGCCATTATAATCGAAAGCTCGAATCCTTCCAATCGAGGGGCGGTCCCAGTTTTCGGTTCTCGGTTGCTTAGGATCTGAGGTGCCGTAAGCCCGCGAAGCGGGCGCGGTCATGTTAGCCCACGGCGCCAGCCGTGGGGTGTGAGCAGGAAGGAAAATCCGTGAGCCACGGCAGGGCCGGCATCCGCAGTTTTCGTGCGCCAAGGGGTTGCTCCCGATCATGCTCGATTCTCCGCGAGCGGCGCCGGATGTCGCCCGGGGCTTCCTTGCTCCGACGCTCGCGCCCTGTCCCACGGCTGGCTCGCCGTGGGCTAACTTGACCGCGCCCGCTTTGCGGGCTTTGAGATGGTTTTCGGCCTTAGGTTAACGCCTATGGGCGTTGGCCTGGGCTTTGTGGACCGCCCCGTTGGGGCTCAAACCGGGATGCATCCGCATCAACGATCTGGTTAGAAATGCGGGCTAGGTGACGGAGGGCTGAAAGGGGCGGTGGCAAGAGGGCATCGCTCACTTGCCCGAATCTTCGAGTGTGCTAAACTCGCAACGATTCATAGATCAAAGCGGTGAGTCGCTATCTACTAACCGCCAGCCACTAACTACTGCTCTTGGGAGACCTACCTTGACGGCAATCATTCTAGACGGGAACAAAATTCGAGATGAAATCCAATCGGAACTGTTGCACGAAATCGCGGACCTGAAACGAGTCGGCGTTAGTCCAGGGCTAGCCGCAGTGCTAGTGGGCGAGGATCCGGCGTCGCAGATCTACGTCAGGAACAAAGTGAAAACCTGTGAAGCGCTCGGCCTCTACAGTGAGAAAATCGAACGCTCCAAAGAGTCAACCACCGAAGAACTGCTGGGACTCGTCAACGAACTAAACTGCGACAATAAGGTCGATGGAATTCTCGTTCAGCTCCCGCTGCCGCCGCAGGTGGATACCAAGCGGGTGCTGATGGCCGTCGACCCGGCAAAAGATGTGGATGGCCTGCACCCCGTCAACGCGGGGAAATTGGTGCAGGGGCGGCCGGGACTTGTGCCTTGTACGCCGGCCGGAATCCTGGAAATACTCAAGCGCTCGAACATTCCCCTTAACGGATCGAGGGCAGTAGTGATCGGCCGCAGCGATATGGTGGGGAAGCCGGTGGCAATGCTGCTTCTGCACGAAAACGCCACGGTCACAATTTGCCATTCCCGCTCTCGCGACCTGCCTGCCGTGGCGCGCGGAGCGGATATCCTGGTTGCGGCGATGGGGAAACCAGCCTTCGTCACTGCCGAATTTATCAAACCCGGGTCGACCGTCATCGACGTCGGAATTAACCGCCTGACGACGGAAGAGGAAGTGCGCAACATCTTCCACGCCCCTGCAGGCCCTCTCACCACCCTCGCGAAACGAGGCGCAGTGCTGGTGGGGGACGTGCAACCGGAAGACGCACGGGCCATCGCCGGGGCGTTTACACCGGTGCCGGGTGGCGTTGGCCCCTTGACCATCGTGATGCTCATGTCGAACACCATCCGGGCCGCGCGGTTGCGGCGGGGAATTAAGAGCAGTGGTTAGTGGCGAGTGGCGAGCGAGAAGCGTAGCGAGAAACGTAGCGCGGACCTGTTCTGTAGGTCCGCGGTTTTTCCTTACTCGTCACTCGCCACTGCTTTTCGGGGAGTGCCGCATGCAGAGAGTTGACCTTCGGACCTCGGACTCCGGACCTCGGACTCTCCTTCGGCCTTACCGGAGGCATCGCCTGCGGAAAGAGCACCGTGGCGCGATACTTCCAGGACCTGGGCGCGCATATCATCGACGCCGACAACGTCGGTCACGAATTGATTGAGCCCGGCCTCGCCGCGTATGAAGAAATCGTCGAGCGCTTCGGAAAAGAGATCCTGGGTCCCGGCGGCCGCATCGATCGGACGAAGCTCGGCCCCAAGGTGTTCGCTGACCCGGAGCAACTGCGCGCGCTCAACTCGATTCTCCATCCCCGCATTATTGCCCACATGCGGGAACTCGCAATCGAGCACAGGAAGCGAAATCCCCACGCTGTGGTGATTATCGACGCCCCGCTGATTTTCGAATCAGGGATGGAGCGTACCCTTAGCAAGGTTATCGTGGCGTGGTGCCGGCCCGAGCAGCAATTGGAACGCTTGATGGCCAAAAGGGGCATTTCGCGCGAGGAAGCTGAGCAACGCATTAAGGTGCAAATGCCGCTGGAGGAAAAACGACGGCGTGCCGACTATCTAATCGATTGCTCAGGAACCTTCGAGGAGTCACGCACTCAGGCCAAAGTGATTTTTCCGGAACTGCGGCGAATTCTGGAGGAGGTACGAGGCGCCGAGTGATTGTAGGCCCTAACTCTTCTGCCACTCCTCCGCGCGGGCGCGCAACTCATCGAGAGTAGATTGCACTTGTTGGAGTTTGCGGGCTTGCTCGGCGCGATCAGCGTCGCGGGGAACGAAAATCGGAGGCGCCACAAACATCGCCGCCCGCGTGAAAGGGAACGGAAATTCTGTAAGGTCCCAGCTCTTTCGAAACACCAAGGCGTGGCGAACGGCCGCGTGAAAGCAGAGGATGGCGGCCCCAGTGGCTTTCGCCAACTGTACGGAGCCTGGTTTCGCCACAAAGCGCGGGCCGCGCGGGCCGTCGATCGTCAGGACCGTGTCCAGCCCCTGGCGATGGCAGCGAATCATTTCCACCAAAGCCTTTCCCCCGCCGCGCGAACTGGAGCCGCGCGCTGCTCCGTAGCCATGCTTCCGGAGAATCCGGGTGATATATTCACCGTCGAAGTTCTGGCTGGCCATGACGACAATGCCGCGCTTGCGCCAGAACCATGAGCCGGCGAATATTTCGCGATGCCAGCACGTGTACACCAACCCCTTGCCCATCTGCCGTGCGGATTCCCAATTTCCCCAACCGAAAGTTTCCCAGCGTAGGCTGCGTCCGACCAAGAGCAAAGCAAAATAACCGATCCACGTAGCTACAGATATTTGCACTCGCTGCCAGGGTGTAAAAGGGCGAGGGCTTGCCTGGAAGCGGAGCTGGGAATTCGTTGCAGAAGGAGGCTCTCGCGCCTCCGTCAATCCACGTGTTTTGTCGCCTTGATCGGTCATGAAGGAGGGGTGACCGCCCTGCAAAGCACGGGTTAATGCGCTGCAAGGTCACCTGAAAGAAGATTGCCACACGGGGACCCGGAGGGCAAGCGGATGTAGCGCGGACCTGTTTTGTAGGTCCGCGGATTTTCCTTGCCCAAACGGGACGAGCTTGCGCAAATGGGACGAGCCGCGGACCTAAAAAACAGCTCCGCGCTACGCTTTCTCACGATCAGGATTGTGGGGGTGACTGGACAGGGGCAGCGGGCGTCGAGTTCCGAGGACGGAAACGACCGAGCATCGTCCACATTACAAAGTATGCGATTCCGGAGACCCAGAGGACCTTGTAATAGAGATGAGAATTCAACTTGCAAGCAAAAAGGAAACCGTCGACTGCGAAAGTCCACATCCACGCTTCGCCCAGGAATGACTGGAACCATCTCGGTTGCATGCCGCCAGCGGGGAGGCGGGGGCGGAGGGATGGCCAAAGGCGCGGGACGGCTGCGAGAAACGCGCGATAGCCTTCGCCTTGGGCCTGCGCCAGGTCGGCTTCTTCGCGCCCAATCAGGCGCAACACAATGAGCAGATTCCCCAGGACTATGACTAGGGCGCCGATTCGACTGGCCATCATCGCCATGCCAACGGCAAGGAGCATATTCCCGAAATAAAGGGGATTGCGAAGATGGCGGTAAGGCCCGTCAGCGACGAGACGTTCCGTGTGCACGGCGGAATCGTGGACAACCTCGGTGCGCAGATAGGCGCCTCCCCAGGTGCGAATGAAAGCGGCGGCAGTAACCAACGTTGCCGAGAGGACGAATAGACCGTGGATGACGTGCCCGGCCGCAAGAGAATTCAGGTGAGGATCGCTCCCGCGGAAAATCCACTGCGCCAGCGCCACGACCAAGTTCGTATGGTCGAGAGTATAGAATCCGAAACCCACGAAGTACGCGAGACAGATGAACCAGAAGCGGTAACGGAATTCAAATTCAGTTGCGCGCATGCAAAACCCCTCAATTCAGACAGGGTAGGTGCATCTAAACCCCCGTCACCTCCTGCTTCGGCGCGAGATTTCTGGCGACGATTTCCGCGATGTCCAGGATCTCGACATCATCGCGCTTGAGTGCATTCGAGGCGTCTCGCAGCATGATGGGGCAATACGGGCACGCCACCGCCACCGTCGTGGCCTGGGTTTGCATCAATTCGGTGAAGCGCCGCTGGTTCACTCGCGTCTTGCCCTTTTCGTGCGTGTCATCCGCGACGAAAAGTTGCGCGCCACCTGCTCCACAGCATTGAGTGTTCTGGCCGTGATGCGTGGCTTCGGTTATCTCGACCCCGGTCGCGCGGAGGATCTCCCGCGGCTCCGCCGTGATGCCACGCCCCCTCGCGAGATAGCAAGGGTCGTGGTAGGTCATCATTGTTGCTGACGTAGGGCCGAGCAGCGCTCGGCCATTCCCGGCCGCCATAGATCGAAGCGGCAATTTGGGCAGCACCCGCGCAATAAACTCCGTGTGGTGTCTGACCTCGATTCCGAGCTGACTGTAAGACGCGTTCTGGCGGTAATCCTTGTCGAGCATCGTGGTGCAATGGGGGCAGCACGTGAAAATTTTCTTCACGCGCGCGGCTTCAAAGGACTCGATGAGCTTACTGGAAAGCTCCATAAAGAGGTATTCATTCCCGGCTCGCCGCGCGGGCTCTCCGCAACAGGTTTCACGCGGCAGGACGCCCCAGGAAACACCCGCGGCATCCAGAATCTGCCGCATGGCTTGGGCGACAGTCTGCCCGTGCGCATCGAAACTCAGTCCGCAGCCCAGCCAGAAGAGCCATTCTTGCGTCCCATCGAAAATCGGAAATTGCTTCGAATCGATCAGTTTTTGCCGCGTGTCGTGTGCGATGCCCCAAGGATTGTGTGGGGCGCGTTCCATGGTGGTAAAAAGTTGATTGACCCGATCGTTCGAAATGCGACCTTCACTTACCAGCCCCCGCCGGAGGTCGAGGATTTTCCTGCCCACGTGCTCGATGCCCACCGGGCAAACATATTCGCAAGCGCCGCAGGAAAAACACTGGAACAGGTCGTCCTCGGTGATGAAGGCCTTGCCCTGCGTCTTCTCCTCCGCCGTTCCAGCCACCATATCTCCGCCCGAGAGAAGGCCATGACGCAAATCCAGAATGATTTCTTTTGGACTCAGCGTGCCTCCTGAGAGGTTGGCGGGGCAGACATCCGTGCATCGCCCGCACTCGACGCAAGCATCGACATCCAACACGTCCTTGCGCCCGAGGTCTTTGAAGTGAATCATCCCCAGGTCATCGCCGTCGTCCGCGAGCGCGCGCGTGGAGCTGGTGGTCTCAGGGCGAAAGAAAATCGTGATGGGCGCAAGCACCAAGTGGAGGTGCTTCGAGATCGGGATTACCACCAGCAAGGCAAAGAATGAAAGGGTGTGCAGCCACCAATTGATTTTCCAAGAAAGGTCTCCGGCCGGAAATACTCCCCAACCCAAAATATAGGTGCCCATGAGCGCCGAAATCAAAAAGGCAACCGCGCCCGAGGTCGGCGAGAGCTTTCCCAGGGCCTTGGGCCTTAAGATAAATCGACGGAACGACAGGCCGATCATTCCCACGAGCACGGCGACCGCCCACACGGCGACGAACGCGCCATACCAGGTGCGCTCACCCGTGGCTCGATCAAGACCCCGCAAACCCAAGAGAAGGTGGTTGGCGCTGACCCATCCAAAAGCGAAGAATCCCCACAACACGAAGGCGTGGAGCAGGCCCACGAGGGGACGGTCGCGCACCACACGGTATTGCAGAACGACCTCGACAAATACCCGCCAGAGGCGTCGGGCAAGATGGTCGTAAGGGAGATCGCCGTGCTTTGGGAATACCGAAAACAGCCGGCGGTTAACCGTGCGGAAAAAGAGCCCAACGCTTACCAAGGCAATTACCACAAAAACGGCTTGCGCCAGGCCGCCCAGGAAGAAGGCAGCGCATGCTACAAGTGCAATGATCCAGGAAATGTTCTTGCTTGAATTTAGGTCCATCACTTACCTCAAGGTGATTCCGAGGGCGGGACGGGAGAGGTCTTGAAAGAACTCGCGCGAGCTGGCATTCAGAGGAGCCGCTCGCGAAAAGAATTCTCGCACGGCATCAGACTCCCCGCAGCGAGAATGTTGGCGTCGCTCACGATGACACCATTAACGCGTTTCTCAGCCGTTCGTTGAACACCGACCGGTCGGGGCGCCAGCTCGTGTCATCAAGCTGCCCCGGCATTACGGTGTGAGGCTTGCAATCTGCTGCTTGACGGCTTGTTCAACCGTGGAGTTTGAGGCGAAATCTTTCTCCAGACGATCGTAAATCTCGCGGGCCTTGGCGGGCTGCGACTCACGATAGGCGTCGGCCAGGGCCAGAAGCGCGCTCGCTTTGGGCACAGTCAGCGTGGGGTGGTCCGCCAACTCCTGATAAAGCTTGGCCGCCTCCGGCGTCTTGCCGGATTTTGCCAACTCGCCCGCCAGGGCGAATTTCGCCATGGCCGCGATTTCCTCATCGTGCTCCGCGCTGGCTACCTTCAAGGTTTGAATCGCCCCGTTTTGGTCGCCCAAAAGCGCTTGGCATACCCCTGCCTGGTAAAGTGCGATCTCAACCGCCTTCGGTCGTGGGGGCATTTTGTATTTAAGTACGATGGCGTCGAATTGCTGAAGGGCTTTCTTATACTTCTCCTGCGCGGTCGGGTACGTGGCCCCGCCGGGTTCGTTTTGGCCGGGTGTAGGTTGTCCTACGTAAGCGCGAAACGTGGCGAGCGCCTCACCCAAATCGGCGTTGGCCGCAGCTTCCTGGCGGTCGGTGTATAACTTCAGGCCGCCAGCCAACCCGACCACCGCGATCACGATGATTGATATGTTGATGATTTCCTTGTAGTGCTTTTTAAAGTATTCTTCGATCTGGACTAATGAGTCCTTAAACTCATCTTGCTTCAATTGATGACGGGTCTGACGGTCCACAGTCTGGCTCCTTCCAAAATGCTGATCCCTGTCATCTTAGCAATCCACCCGAAGGGCGTCAATTAGCGTAGCGCCGGCTTCCAGCCGGCACAGGAGCCGCCAAGGTGGCGGCACTACGTTGAACCTCGTGGCCGATTCACTGTGCCGTCCATCCGCCGTCGATAACGATGTCAGTACCAGTGATAAAACCCGAGGCATCGGAACTCAAGAAGACAGCGAGGGCTCCAATTTCTTCCACCTTGCCCCATCGGCCCAACGGTATCTTGGACGTGAATTCCGCCATTTTCACCGGATCCTGAAGCAAAACGAGATTCATTTCCGTGGCGAACGGACCGGGGCTGATGGCATTGGCGGTGATGTTGTACGGGGCGAGCTCCAGTGCCAGGGCTTTGGTCATGCCGAGCACGGCAAACTTACTCCCGCTGTACGCCGCGCGGTGCGGCAGCGAGACATGGGCCATGGTGGAGGCCATGTTGATGACGCGGCCGAATCGCTTTTCCATCATGCCCGGCACGAACGCACGCGTGCAAAGAAAGGGCCCGTCGATGTTGGTAGACATCACGCGGCGCCACTCCTCCAGCGTGTACTCATGGAGAGGCTTGCGAATGTTAATGCCGGCATTGTTGATCAGAATGTCGGGGACACCGATCTGTTTACGAATCGCTTCGGCGAGAGCCGCAACGTCTGCCTCCACGCTGACATCTGCGACAAAAGCGTAAGCCTTCCCGCCACCACCGACGATTTCCGCGCGCACGCCCTGCAATAATTCGTCGCTGCGAGCTACCAGAGCCACGGTGGCCCCCGCCTCCGCCAACGCTTCCGCCATCTGCTTGCCCAAGCCCTTACTGGCGCCCGTAATCACTGCCACCCTGCCGTCCAGCCGCTGATTCATCGCGACCTCCCGCTGAGTGGAAATGTACCACAAGCGCGCGTTAAACCGCTGCGCCTTGGCCGCAATTCGCATATAATGGCCCGCGCTGGACTCGTCCCCCGGCTGCGCGAGAAATTGGATATTCCTTTTGAGGAGTGACCTGACGCCGTGAAAATCGTTGTTTGCATCAAGCAAGTTCCTGCTCGTGACTCGGTTATGCGTCTGAATTCAACAGCCACGTGGGTGCAGGAAACCGATCTAACCTTTGAAGTGAATGAGCCCGATATCTTCGCGCTCGAAGAGGGCCTGCGCTTGAAGGAGAAGCACGGCGGCGAGGTGGTGCTTGCCACGCTTGGCCCCGCCCGCGCCCAGCAGGCGATTAAGGAAGCCCTGGCCAAGGGGGCGGATCGCGCCCTGCACCTCGACGACCCTGCCTTCGCTTCGCTCGACGCATTCGGGATCGCGCGCGCGCTCGCCAAGGCCATCGAAAAAGAGAAGCCCGATATCATTTTGACAGGATTGCAGTCGGACGATTTCGGCGCCGCCCAGACGGGCGTGGTGCTGGCGGAATTCCTCGGACTGCCGCATTCCACTATCATCATGGAGATTCAAGCGGGAGACGGTGCGCTGCGCGTGAAGCGGGAACTGGAGGGAGGTTGGTTCCAGTGGATCGGCTTGCCACTCCCCGCCGTGATTACCATTCAGTCCGGGATCAACAAGCCGCGTTATGCCACGCTGAAAGGCATTATGGCGGCGAAGAAGAAACCCATTACGAAACTGACCGCGGCCGACCTTGGCTTGACCACCGAGGACCTGGTCCCGCGACAGCGTATCGCCAAAATCTATACCCCCGTGAAGGCTGCCCAAACAGAGTTCCTGCAAGGCAGCCCGAAGGAAATCGCTGTGCGACTCGTCGATAAACTCAAGAACGAGGCGCGAGTAATTTAGAGATGTAACACCGGGCTTCAGCCCGGGAAGGCGCCACCATAACCGTCGGCGCTACACGTGGGTCGGACGACGTTCGGCCCTACACAGGAGGAGGTCCACCATGTTTGTTCATATTTGGAGAATGCGGGCTCGCAAGAAGCGCGTGGAAGATTATGAGAAATTCGGCCGTCAGGTGACGCTCCCTTCGCTCAAGAAAATCGAGGGCTGCCTGGGAGCCCACTTCATTAAGCTGTTCGAGGCGCGCAAGCCGGAGTACCTGTGGCTGGTCTTTTGGCGCGACCACAAGGCCCTGGAACAGGCGCGCACTAACCCGCTCTGGCGCGAGCAGATTAAGCGCTTCGAGGCGGGGAAGTACTACAAATCGATTCCGCTCGAACTCGTGTGCGAGACAGTCGAATCCTTCAGTGCGACCCTCGCCAAGCCCAAGCGCCCGTCGCGGCCGGCAAAGGCGGCGAAATCCGCGCCGCCGGAAGAGTCGCAAGCAGAGGAGTCCGTCCCGGAGGAGTCATCCACCCCGGCAGCCACCGGTCCGGCGGCGGAAGGGGAGTAGGCTGAGCACAGTCCGAAGTCCGAGGTCGGAAACCCCGGACTTCGGACTTCTGAATTGCATTTCTCTCTCGTCAATGTTCTTGAGGATCTATGGCTAATGACATCTTGGTTTTTGCAGAACACTTGGGCGGCAAGCTCACCCGCCCGACGTGGGAGGCGCTCGCCGCCGCCCAGCACCTTGCCAAAGGATTGGGGGCTGCTGTCACCGCCGTGCTTCTGGGTAACAATCTAGCGTCCCAGGCAGCGGACCTTGCCTCTGCTTCAGTTCAAGAAGTCCTGACGGTTGAGTCGCCTCTCCTGGCAGACTATACGGCGGATGGCTACACCCTCGCGCTGCGCGCGGTGATCGACCAGCAGAAGCCCGCCCTCGTGGTTTTCAGCCACACTTATCAAGTGCGTGACTTTGCCCCCAAGCTCGCCGCAGCGCTAAATCGCGGCCTGGTGAGCGATTGCTTGGGTTGTCGGAATGAAGGGGGCAAACTGATCTTCGTTCGCCAGGTTTTCCAGGGCAAGTATTGCGCTGACGTTGAGTTGGTAGGCGAGGCTCCCCATTTCGTTTCGTTCCAGGCGGCGGCGTTTCGCGAAGATGCCGTCGAGCGCGGCGCCAGCCCAGCTCCCATTACCCCAGTGGCTGTGGATCTCGCCGCAGACGCCATTCGCGCCAAACCCGGCGAGCGCTTCCGAGAAGCCAAGCAGGCCGTTGATTTGACTCAGGCGGAACTGATCGTGGCCGTGGGTCGCGGGATTAAGGCTCCGGAAAACGTCGATCTTGCCCAAAAGCTGGCCGACGCTCTGGGTGCTGAACTGGGCGCCTCGCGGCCCATCTGCGACAGCGGTTGGCTGCCCATGGACCGTCAAATCGGAAGCTCGGGCCAAACCGTGGCGCCCAAGCTCTATGTGGCACTGGGGATTTCCGGCGCTATTCAGCACATGGTGGGTATGAAGGGAGCAAACACCGTGGTGGCCATCAATACGGATAAGGAAGCGCCGATTTTCGAAGTTGCTACCTACGGAATCGTTGGCGACCTCTTTGAAATCGTTCCCCCCCTGATCGAGGAAATCAAAAAAGTGAAAGCATAAGGGAAGCCGCTCGCGATTGACGGGCATCTCCGAGCCGGACGCGGCCCGACGGAGACGGCTCGTAGCGAATGGCTGAGGCCACGGCGAGCTTAGGCGCCTGGGCTCTTGCTTGGGCCCCATTGGACGTGCACAGCCAGGAGTGGCTGTGCCACTGACCTATGGGCATAAAAGTCCTACCCTGGGACCTTGGCGCCCACCTCGCGCAACACCAAGTCTGCCAGTGCAGTGATGAAGGCAGGGGAATCGTTGAGGCCTTCCATGGTTTCAAATTGTTGAATGCCAAGGGATTCCGCCATTTCCCGTGCTTCAATATTGATTTCGTGCAAGGTCTCGACGTGGTCGGAAACGAAGGCGATGGGCACCACCAGCACCCGCTCTGCGCCACTTGCGGCGATTGTTTGCAAGGTTTCGTGGATGAAGGGCTGGAGCCAGCGGCCGGGGCCGGAGCGGCTCTGGTAGCACAGGGAATGTGGGTTGGCCCAGCGCCCGCGCTCCATGACCGCCTTGACTGTAGCCTCGATATGTGTCTGATAGGGGTCGCCGCGGTGGATCACGCTGACGGGAACGCTGTGGGCGCTGAACAGCAGGTGGACGTCCGAGGGCGCGCGCGCCGCGTGGCCATTCGAGCGCCGGAACCGCCCCAACCCCTGCTCGATGCGCTCCACCAGGGCGTCAAGATAGAGCGGACGTTCGTGGAATTGCCGGACCACGTGCACCGTCGCTGATTGCTGGCGCGGGAACTGCCGCTCCCACTCGTTCAGGCTGCTTCCCGTTGTGGTGGCTGAGTACTGGGGATAGAGCGGCAGCAGGACAATTTCGTCCGGCGCAAAAAGTGAAAGCTCCCAGATGGCTGAATCCGTCAGGGGGTGCCAATACCGCATGGCCACCACCACGCGCGCCGCGAACGATTTGTTGAGTTCCGCTTCGAGCGCCCGCGCCTGCCGCGCCGTCACTTCGCCGATGGGCGACTTGCCTCCAATTTCCGCATAATGTTTGCGGACCTTCCCCGCACGGCGCGAGGAGATCAACCGCGCCAGGGGCTCGCGCGCCAACCGCGCAAAAGGGAAGTCGATGATGTCCGGATCGCAGAAGAGGTTATACAGGAAGGGTTCGATGGCGTCGAGCGAGTCGGGTCCGCCCAATTGGAAGAGAACCACTCCGACCCGCATGTCGCGACTGGATTTCGTGAGCATCAATCCTTGGTAACCTCGCCAAAGCAGATTTCGCGGGAATCTCGCCCCATCGACAAGGCGTAAGCGCCAGTAGTGCCGCGGGTTGACGTGGGGTCGCCTTGGGGTGCTATTCGGCGAGGTAAAACTCGCCGGCACTCTGTAGAATTCTGACCCTCACCCTATCTGAATCGTCCTGCGCGTAAAGAATAATCCTACACAGTGCTGAGGGAAAACGGCAAGCAAATCCATGAGGCTCTTTCGACAAACAACTCGGGATCTGGCCATGGTCGGCCCGGTTCGGTCTGCGGGATTACCGAACTTTGTGGAGCCTTTTTCGCCCACCTGTGGACTTCAAGAGGCGGGCGGAGGGAAGTTTTGATACTCGCCTCCGAGTTAGAGGTAAGATCGGAGGCGGTGAATGGAGCTAGGAAACCGGCGCTCCAGTCGTAGTGACGGTTCCCACGCTGGCGCCGGTAGTAGCCCCACCCTGGGGCACTCGTTGTTAACCACCTGTGTTCGTACGGCAGCGTCGAGGTGGCGCGCGATCTGGCTGTGTTATAGCTTCCCAAGGCCGTTATCGCCTCTAATTGAACACGATGACTCAACAGGGCAAGCGGTGTGCCAAGATGACCGATGGGCATCGATGCCAGTCTAAGTGTTATAAAATGAACCGATTGCAGCATTCTGGGTAGATATGCTGGCTGCAGTCATGCGAAGTTGGGACGAGCACTTTTTGCATGGGGAAATGGATCCTGTTTGATGCTGCAATATAAGCACAATTATATCATATACATAGAGGCTAGACGGAGGGTTGAATAAGGCCACAGAGCTGTGAGGTGGGACTGCATTGGCGGAGGGGAAGTGAAGGGCAATGCTGTGCCGGGTGTTTCACGTGGAACATTCTGAAACGGTGGAAGTATTTTGAGGGCTCCACACCACAACCTACTTCTCTCGTCAGGGGAGTCTTCTCGCCCTTGAGGTTTCACGTGAAACATCTCCCCCGATTCCCACCTATCGGGAAACCATGCTTGTTTCCTAGAGAAGAAATCTTTACAATTTCCTCCGTCATGGACGCGCGCCGACTTCGACAGCTTCTCGAACCCTTCGCCCTCGACCTCACGTCCGACCAGGGAACCCAAGTCCTCGTCTACCTTCACCTGCTTTTGCGTTGGAATGAGAAAATTAATTTGACCGCCATTCGCGATCCCGCAGAATGTGTGACCCGGCATTTCGGCGAAAGTCTGTTTATCGCGCGGCACATCAAACTCCACGGTAATCTGCTCGACATCGGCAGCGGCGGAGGCTTCCCGGGCCTGGCCCTGAAGATTGCCTACCCGCAGGTTGCCGTTTCCCTTCTTGAGCCTGTGGCAAAAAAACGAGCCTTCCTGAAGGAGGCCGCCCGCGTCTGCGACTTCCCAAGCGTTACCGTCCGCCACGACCGCCTGGAAGACTTTGCTGGCTCCTCCTCTCCGCCCGTCTTCGATTTTGTCACAATGCGCGCCGTGGGGAACCTGCAAGTTCTCATCCCACTCGCGGAGCGGTGCCTCAAACCCGGTGGCAACCTCCTGCTATGGCTGACGCGTGATCAACTTCCGCAGTTGGCCGAACTCGCCTCTGACATTGCCCAGGCCGAGATTCTTCCGATCCCCTTGACCCGTAGCGGTGTAGTCTGGATGGGGATAAAGCAGGGGGCCGCAAGCGATGCTATGATGCTCAGGGGTTCTCAAAGCACGTTCCCTAATACAAAGGAGTGACGCTCCTGAGCACGGGAAAAACCTCACCGAAACCGACGTTGCGGCTTCCCGCGATGTTCCGCGCACTGCGACACCGCAACTACCGCCTGTTCTTCATTGGCCAGATCATTTCGTTGGTTGGCACGTGGATGCAATCCATTGCACAGGCGTGGCTCGTCTATCGACTTACCAAATCACCTTTGTTGCTGGGTCTGGTAGGGTTCGCGGGGCAGATTCCGGTGCTCATCTTCGCCCCGCTGGGCGGGCTGTTCGCCGATCGTCACAGTCGGCACCGGATCGTTATCGCCACTCAGACCGCCTCCATGCTCCTTGCTTTGATTCTTTCCGCGCTCACGCTGCTGGGGCACATCCAGGTGTGGGAAGTTCTGGTGCTGGCTGCACTGTTGGGCATTGTAAATGCCTTTGATATACCTGCGCGCCAAGCATTTATCATCGAAATGGTCGTCCCCGAGGACCTGATCAACGCCATCGCGCTGAATTCGGCGATGTTTAACGGTGCCCGCATCCTGGGACCTGCGGTCGCGGGAATTACAGTCGCAGCCATCGGCGAAGGATGGTGCTTCTTCGCGAATGGTATGAGTTATATTGCGGTCATCGTTGGGCTGCTCCTGATGACCATTACGCCACGCAAGCGCTCGGGCCGGGTAGTGTCGGGCTTGGAGAGTGTCCTGGAAGGCTTCCGGTTCGTGAGGCAAACCGGGCCGATCTTAGCTCTTTTGCTCCTGCTCGCGGTGGTCAGCTTGACGGGAATGCCCTACGCGGTCCTCATGCCGATTTTTGCTGACAAGATCCTGCACTCTGGTCCGCGCGGGTTGGGCTTGCTGATGGGCTCAACGGGCGTGGGTGCGCTGGCTGCCACACTCGTAATCGCCGCCCGGCGTGAAGTGCGTGGCCTCGGACGTTGGATCCTCTACGCCTCGACCGGGTTCGGAGTGAGTCTGATCCTGTTTTCGTTCTCACGCTCGATGCCCCTCTCGGTCGCCCTGCTTCTGCCTGCGGGCTTCTGCATGCTTATCCAGATGGCGAGTTCCAACACGCTCATTCAGACCATGGTCCCCGACGAGCTGCGCGGCCGTGTGATGTCCGTTTATTCGATGATGTTTATGGGCATGGCCCCGTTCGGCGCCTTGCTGGCCGGAGCCATCGCCCACCGCGTCGGTGCGCCCCTAACTGTAGCCGTCGGTGGCGTCGTCTGCATCGCCGGCTCAATGGTGTTCGGGTCAAAATGGCCCGCACTACGGGGCGAGGCACGCCAGCTCATCGTGGCTCAGGGAATGAGGAGCGGCGAACCTGCCGAGGAGATGAACGGCCAGTTGGACGCGATCAATAGGCACGAGCCACGTTAGACTCATCGCGCGGGACGCCCGTCCACACCCGCTGGCATCGTTTTGCCATCTCCGCGTAACTCATTGCGTCCTCGCGACAGGAGACCAGGCATTTCGTGCTATTTCCGGCGCAGGCTGACGGATGTGGGGAAGGAAGAGAAGAAATCGCGGGCGCCAGACAGTGTAGCGTATCATAAACGCCTACCATGTAGGCACTATAGAAAGGCTATCATAAGCGACATAAGGCGAAAGAGCAGCGGCAAGATGGAAGCCGATGCCCGCCGAAGCGCAGCGACCCACAGGCCGCCGTACGGCGCCACCGCTCGCGGAAAAATGGCGGCGTAAAGCCGGCGCTATGCCACGTTCACCGGCCCCAAGGAAAATGTCAGGGCCGATTCTGTGCATTCGATCGGGCAAGAAGATCGGAAGAGATCGCGCCTGCCCTCGGCGAGGTTGCGGTGATCCAGATCCAGCCACGCGTCAAGACGGTGTACACAATCAGCATGTATAAGGGAACGCAGAACCGGCGGTTACTCCCAAACTCCGTAAACGCTGCGCACACGGAAACCATCAAGGCCACGGCGAAAATAAGGTGTTCTTGTCTTGAAAATGCCTTCACGCGAAAAAGCGAGCATGGGATGGACGCCAATGCGAGAACCAGAAAAATGCCCTTGATCTCACGAACCAGCATATTAGCCATCGCCATCGCGAACTCGGTCAGCCTCGCACCGCCGCCCTGCCGCCATTCGACCTCCTCAGGGCTGGGCTCCCCCCAGAACTGAATCCAACCGAGTTCAGCGCGCCTTAAGCAAAGAAGAGGATGATGGATTTCCAGGTATAGCGCGAGCGAGGCGAATTCGTGGGACACCTGGATTTCTGTCTTCCCGGTTTGCCTTTCAACTTCTGGGAGCGCGCCGCGATAGTAGACGTCTTCAATTTCGTCAGGGGTATGCGGCGAGTGCTGACGCGACTGGATCCAGGCGTTACGGAGTACGGCAAACCGTTCGGGTGCCAGATCAACGTAGGGATCGACTTGATCCATTAACTGCTGGCCTGCCCGAGTGGTGGGGGTGAAATACCCGCTATTGAGATAGTTGAATCCGCACCAACCCAGGATGAAAACGCATATCGGGAGTGCGAAAAAGCACGTTCTCCTGAGGGCCTCGCGCCGCAGCATTTTCGCAGGGAGCCAAACCGGGTTCAAAAAGCAGTAATATACCGGCACCAAGCAAATCATCAGGGGACGGGTCAAACCGGCCAAAGCTACGGTCAACCCCATCGAGAATGGGTAGCGGAAGTTGTTCTCCGCAGCGCCGTCCCCTCGAGTGAAGAGCCAGACGGAAGTGACGAGGAGGAAGCTCGTCAGGGTTTCGGCCATGACCCCGCCTTCGAAAATGATGAGTTCGGGAATAAGGCTGCACGCAAGACCAACGAAGCACGAAAATAGGGAATGGCGAGTGCGCCGGAAGGCCAAATCGAAAATCATCAAACTCGCGGTAATCCCAAGGATCGATTGTGCGACCCATACCACCCGAAGATTGAGGCCGCACAACGCAATGAACAATGGGTAGAGAGGCGTGCGGTCGCCCAAGGCGTGAAAATTAAACCGGAGAATGTCCTGGGCCATTTGCAGGTACGACGGGTCGCCCGGTCGATCGACAGGCGGGAGAGTCATGAGCAGCCTGCCCAGCGCACCTAGCATGACCAGCGCCAATGCGTACTTACGAAATTTGTCCGATTGTTCCCGCATAGAAAGTCTTCGCGCGAGAATCGTTCTGGAACAGGCGAGCGATTTTCCGACCTATTCCCGAATTAGTGCGGTGAGTTCCCTTGCCCGGCGAATGACTTCTGTCCGGTCCATGGCGCGAAATTTTGGGGGTAGGAGCTTCTTGCTCGTGCACTCGAGGACCGCCACGAGGTTTTGCAGCTCGATCTCCGTGGGGTAGGAGGATGGGATGAAGTCCTCCAAAGCCGACTTCAGGTCGTCCGCATCGACGGCCGCATCATTTTCGAGGGCTCTCTTCATGCGCGCGCGAATCAACACCGCCTCGATATCGGCGCCCGAAAGTTGCGCGCCGTGCTCGAGAAAGAGTTTGTCGGCCTCGGGCGAGCTCAACTGCGTTCCCGTTTTCCTCTGCATGGCCCGCAGCATGGCCAAACGTTCCTCATCGGTCTCGGGATAGAAGAGGGCGATGTGTTCCTCGGCGCGGCCCTGGCGCTTCAAGTCCACGGGCAGCAGGTCAGGCCGGCAAGTGAGCAGAAACCAGATCACCTTCCCGCGCAATTCCGTGTTCCCCATAAATTGCGCAATCTGGGCAAAGACCCGGTTGGATACGCCGCTGTCGCCGGAACTGGCGCGATTGCCGAGCTGGGCATCGGCTTCATCCACGATGACAGCGATGGGGCTCATCACTTTCAGAAGATTCAGCACACGCTCGAGATTGCCTTCCGTCACGCCTTGCCACATGCTGCGGAAGTTTTTCAGCATCACGGCGGGAATACCCACTTCGCCGGCAAAGCATGTGGTGAGGAATGTCTTGCCTGTGCCCACTGGCCCGCAAATGACGTAGCCCATGGGCAACACTTCGGTCTTGCCCGCGCGAATCGCCGCGGAAGCGTCCTGAAGTTTCTTCTTCGCCTGGTCGCTGCCCGCAACCATGGAGAGGTCGAATCGGCTCTCGACGAATTCCAGCAGGCCTCCGGATTCCGCCTCGATCAAATCCTTCTTCCGCCGCGACAGGAATTTCTGGGTTAAAGGCTGGCGGTTCTGGACGGCCTGCGATACCAGCGTCTGGAGTTGCACGCGCTTCAGCCCGGCGCCCAGCTTCGCCAAGGTTGCAGGCGTCACGTCGGAACCCTCCGGCAGGGGGGTGTTGGCCAATTGCTGCTGGACAAACTCCAATCGCTCCTGCTCGTCGGGCATGGGGATGGCGATCGAGGCAACTCCAGGATGCTGCACAATCCCGGGATTGAGTTCGATCTGGTTTTCCGCAATCAAGCAGATGGTGACGTCGGCGCGCTGGAAAGCCGGGCTGTTGGCCCAGCGCTTCAGGATGACCAGCGCATTACGGTCGTCGGCTGACATGCCGGAAACATCCCCGGCGGGGGCGATGGTCTCGGCGAAATCAATGGCGAGAGCGATCCGCTTGCCGTCGGCAATGCGCAGGCGCAGGTAGTTATCCAGCAGGTTCAGCACGCCATCGGGATTGCGTGGCAGCGCCGCGGCGTAGTTGGTGCCGTGAAAGCTGTCGTAGCCCGTCATGGCGCGGCTGAAATCGGCCTGCATGGCGGGATTGGCGAACGTCAGCCCACCGCCCCGGTCGTACGACATGATCAGGTCGCGCTGCCCGAACAAGGCTTCATTCAGAAAGCGCGTGAGGGGAAGAAACTCCATCGCGCCACCGCGCCGGAACGGCGCCAAGTCGCGGACGTTCCCGTAAAGGACGAACAGAGCGATGGTGCGCGAATAATACTTTTCGGAAAGCTGCCGCGCCCACTCGGGGAGCGATTCCGTTTGCGGATTGCCGGCAGGAGATATCGCCATGCTTCAGTTCCTCACTCGCGGGCGCGTGGCGGACGATACGCTCGAGTCGGTCGAATCGGTAGGAAGGGGTCCAAGCGTATCCCCCATTTCCGGCGTCGCCATTTCGAAGACAGCCTCGACTTCGCGCACAGTTTCTTCCGTCTGCTCGACGTCGTGTACGAGATTGTCCAGTTGGTCGCTGACTTGTTGCGGATCGCGCATGGTGACCGACTGGTCGCGGATAAGTTCCAGCACGTCCTCAATCGCCGCGCACTGCGCCTCCACCACCTTCTGGTTCTCGCCCACCTTGCCGTATTTCTCCAGCCGCTTGGTCAGAATCTCGATCCGCCGGCGATTGATCTCCTGAACCTTGGGGGGATCCGACTCGATGGAATGTTGCAGTTTCTCCAGGTCGTGTTTGATCAGATTGGGGTCCGTGGTGCGCAGATACTCAATATGCTGGAAGCGCGCAAAGAGCAATCGCAAGTAGGCCTGGAGCAGGCCGTCGAGCCTCTGCTCCATCTGCTCTAGAAACATCTGCGAAGTGGCGGACAGACGGCTGTAATTCGTGCGGATGGCGGCGCACATCGAGTTCAGGTTGGCGTAGCTCTTACGCATTTCCACCGGCAAGTCGTTGAACATGGCGCTGAGCTTGACTTCGCGCCGGCGCTTGTCCTCCGCGTACTTCCACGAACGGACCAGCCGCCGGAAAGCACTGCTCTGGGGAACCAGGCTGAGGTAGATCAATTCCAGCCCGGCAGCCAAAACCAGAGGCATGCCCGTGCCGGAGACCAGGGCGAAAAGGGCGGCCCCACCCAAGCCAATCCAGTTGTACTGCCACTTGAGGGCTTCTTTGACAAAGTTGATCTGGTCGAGGCCCAGTTCTTCGGCGCCGCGCGTCACTGCGCTTCGCAGTAAGGAGTTTGGTTTCCCAGGGCTACCCTGAAGGGGAGAGTTTTCCTCAGCCATCAAACACCCACTCGCACCTGGCCGCGCCCTGGGGCTCGCCGCAAGCAGGCCAGAACGTAGTCCTGGAGCTCATGGAATTCCTGCTTCTGCTTGACGGCAGGATCGCGCGGGCGACCGAACGGGACCGGAACATCCTCTACTATAGTACCCGGTCGGGCGCTGAGAATAAAGATGCGGTCGGCAAGGTAGACCGCCTCCTCCACATCGTGGGTGACAAACAACACCGTGCAGGCGGTTTCATCCCACACGCGCAGCAGCAGGAGTTGCATGTCGGTGCGGGTCTGGGCGTCCAGCGCGCCGAAGGGTTCGTCCATCAGGATCACTTGCGGCCGGACCGCCAGGGTGCGGGCGATGGCCACGCGTTGCTGCATCCCTCCCGAAAGTGTGTCCGGATACACCTTCTCGAACCCAGAGAGTCCCACGGCCTCGACCAGGCGAGCAACGGTCTTGGCCCGCTCCTCCGCCGGCACGCCGTTGATCTTCATGCCGTAGGCGATGTTGTCGGCCACGGTCAGCCAAGGGAAGGACGTGTATTTCTGAAAAACCATGCCGCGGTCGCGCCCCGGCCCCTCCACTTGCTTCCCATTCACCATAATCTGGCCGCTATCGGGATGGTCCAGACCGGCGATCATCCTCAACAGCGTGGACTTCCCACATCCCGAGGGACCCAGCAAAATGCGGAATTCGCCAATGTCCCGGCCCTCGGGCGAGAAGGCGTCTTCCACTTCGAGGCTCACGTCGTGCAAGGCCTCAATTCTCTCGCCCCTCGGGCTGGCAAAGGAGCGGGTGACGTTTTGCAGGCTTACCTTGATTTTATTAGGCATGGACCTTTTTTACTTTCGCCGGAACACTCGCGCCCACGGCGGCAACGGATGCGCTCGCCAGGTGCGACACGTTGTGCCAAGGGAACAGGCGGCGCTCTAGAAACGTCAACAGCAGGCGGAACAGGAATGCGGCAAATCCGATGGCGATGATGCCGGCGTAGACCCTCTCGAAATCCAGGACCTTGCGCGCGGCCTCCACCATGTACCCCACACCTTTACGGGCATTGACCATTTCCGCGAGAATTACGTAGGTCCATCCAATGTCGTACAGAATCCGAAAGGAACTAAATATGCCTGGAAAGGAGGCGCGAAACATTAGCCATAAAACCTGATGCCGCTTGGCGCCCAGCGTGTAAGCCGTCTCGAGCAGACTGTTATCAACCTTATCGACCTCTTCCACCACCACGGCCAGCAAGTAGAAGAACATGCCGAACCAGAGGAAAGCCACCTTCATGGTTTCTTCCATGCCAAACAAGGCGATGAAAGCCGGCAGGAAGGCGGTGATGGGCATGGCGCGCATCGGAGCCGCCACGGGATTGACCAGATCGTGGAGCCACCGGAAGCTTGCCATCAGCAGGCCCAGAGGAATAGCGATGCAGGCGCACCAGAAGAAGGCCTGGGCAATCCGCCACCAACTTTGCATGACATTGCCGAGCAGATTGTATTCCATCCATAGGCGGCCGAAGGCGCTTATCACCCCCATCGGCCGGGGAAGCGTGAAGGGAGGCAGGATATCCCAGTGGGTCAGGGCGAACCAAGCGATAATGATCACGCCCCAGCTCACGAAAGAGAGGGCAAGCCGCGTGCGCGGCGAGACTTCCTTGCGGATATCGAACAGATGGGCCATTAGCGTTTCGCCCCGGACACATCCCGCCGGATTACGGAAGACCCCGCCTTACCGGCATTCTATGCGAAGCTTTGGAGTGCGGCAGCTTGCTGCCGCTTTCCTCCCCGCGAGCTTGCTCGCGCGAACTTCAGCCGAGAGTGCAAATCCCAGCCAGCAAGCTGGCTAGAGCCAAAGCGGCAGCAAGCTGCCGCACTCTAAAGCTTCGCATGCCAAAGCTTCGCATGCCCCAACGGCCGGTCATTTGTTCCAGGAGAATGATGAAAAATCCTGGTCAGGCTCCCGGATTGGGATAAACCTTGATGTCCGTCCGGCGATTCTTCTCGCGGCCCTCGGCGGTGTCGTTGGTGTCAATCGGCCGGTCGGGGCCGTTTCCCACGGTGAGCATGCGGGACGCGGGATAGCCATACTTCTGCATCAAGTACTCTTTGACGGCATCGGCGCGCTGCTTCGAGAGCTGCATGTTCAGCCCCCTCGAACCGGTCGAGTCGGTGTTGCCTTCGATGTCGACTACGGTGTTTTCATAAGCGCGCATGAAGCTGGCGATTTCGTCCACCACCGCGCGTGAATCCACGCTCATGTTCGCCGAGTTCGAGTCAAAGTAGATGGAGCGATGTTGTGTGGCGATGGGCGTCGCTCCCTTGGCCGGGGACTTGTATTCGATGGGCGCCTCCGTGGGAGTGGAGGAATATTTGCCGCTTAAGGCTGCAATGTAGCGGCGGTCCACCGTCGCCTCGGGCTCCGCAATGTGCTCAATCAGCCGATCCTGGCGGTACATCTCCTGGGCCATCTTGAAAATGTTAGCGTAGTCGGATTCGGCCTGGGGGGTTCCGAAAAACGAGACGTTGTCGGCATAATCGGCCAGCTTCACGCCGCCCAGCATCGTCTTGGCAAGGTCGGTGGGAATGTTGAAGTCTTGCACGGTTCCGATCAGCGTGTAGGCGCGCGCGGGCTGCTCGTTGATGAACTGCACTCCTTGCAGCCAGCCGTCGGCAAACTTGATCAGCGTTTGGGGATTCGCGGCAGCGAACTTGTCGCTCACCACCAGAATATCGGCGATCAAGCGGTTGGCCACGCGGGTGTCGTAAATCTTCTTGGCTCCCGGACGCTTGGCCACCGCGTCGCTCATGTCGGGATCCCAGGCGACGGCTGCGTCCACCTTCTGTTGCGCGAAGAGCGTGGCCGGTTCGATGCCGTCCTTGGTGTGGACGGCCTTGGTGAAGATCTCATTGCGCTGTTCGGTGTCCAAGCCGGAGCTTGCCAGCCCGTTCCAAAGCAGGAAGTGCGAGGGCGTGTAGGGAGCAAAAGCCACCGTTTTGCCGGCCAAATCCTCGAGGCTGTTGATGCCCTGTCGCCCAATCAAGCCATCGGCGCCGCGCGACCAGTCCACCATGTAGAACGCGTGGGCGCCGAATCCCTTCTCCCGAAACTGGGAGTAGTCCTTCGCCCAAACGTCATCGGTGGTCAGCATCACATCGACATTGTTGGTGGCGAGCGCCGTTGCACCCTCGGTCCAGTCGTCAATAATCTTGAAGGTCACCTTGAGGCCGAGCTTGTCGTAAATCGATCCCTGCGCGGTGTCGAGGCCGCCATTCGCTACCAGGCCGCCCGCGCATCCGACCCAGATATTGACGCGCACGCGCACCTGCGTGGTCGCGGAAGTTTCCGCGGTGGGAGGCGGCAGAGGCTTCGTCGTATCCACGACGGCCCCCGCCGAACTTCCGGAATGGGACCCCAAGAACTTATGCAAGTCGAGCAAACCATACCGGTTCAGGCTGTAGCCCACCAGCCCCAGGCCGATTAAGAAGATAAGAATCCAACCGCCCTTCTCGATTTTGACCGCCATGAATTGCCTCCGGTTATTTCATCGGCAAATGACCTGCGGCTTTGCCGCGCGGTGCCGTAGCGGCGGGTTTACCTCGCCATAGCGCCGTTACGCCGACTCGCTCGTCGTTTCTCGCCTATTTCGCAATCGCGGAGACGAGTTTCCTGTCCACGCTGTCCTCAGGATTGGAGGCAGCGCCCTTCAGGACTCCCTCGTCGCGGTACATATCCTGAGCCGACCTGAAAATGCGCACGTAGTCAGACGGCGCGCCCGCAGCGCCGAAAAACGCTTTGTGATCGTCTCCGTTCGCCAGCTTCACTCCGCCGAGCATGGTCTTGGCCAGGTCGGTGGGAATATTGAAATCCTTGATGTCGCCGATCAGCGTGTAGGCGCGCGTCGGCTGGTCATTGATGAACTTCACGCCCTCCAGCCAGCCTTGCGCAAATCTGAGCATCGTCTGCGGGTTGCGTGCGGCAAACCGGTCGCTGACCACCAGGATATCGGCAATCAGATTTTTGACCGTGTGGGTGTCGTAAATCTTGCGCGAGCCGGGGCGCTTCTCGACCGCGTCGCTCATGTCCGGATCCCAGGCGACCGCGGCGTCCACCTTTTGTTGAGCGAAGAGCGTGGCCGGCTCGATGCCATCCTTGGTGTGGATTCCCTGGGAGAATATTTCGCTACGCTGCGCCGCGCTGAGGCCCGACTCCTTCAGGCCTGTATACAAGAGGAAATGCGACGGCGTGTAAGGCGCGAACGCCACTTTCTTGCCGACGAGATCCTTCAAGCTGTTGATGCCCTTCGCGGCGATCACGCCATCGGCCCCGCGCGACCAATCCACCATCAGGAAGGCATGCGCCCCAAAGCCGCGGGACTTGAATTGGGCGTAGTCCTTGGCCCAGACGTCGGCGGTGGTCAGCATCACGTCGACATTATCGGTGGCCAGAGCCGCCGCGCCGTCCGTCCAATCATCGATAATCTTGAATGAGACTTTGAGGCCTTTCTTGTCATAAATGGAGCCAGGCGCCGTGTCCAGACCGCCGTTCGCCACCAAGCCGCCCACGCAACCTACCCAAATGTTGACGCGGACTCGAACGGTGTTTGCTTCCGCCGCCCTCGCTGCGGGCAAGGCAAAGTCGAGCACCCCAAATACGAAAGCCAAAATGAGAATCCGAGCGAACCTTTTTTGCCATGTGGACATCTCGCAACCCTCCGATTTCCTCGCCTGCTTCCCCGAAGGGGAAGAATGTCATTAGCCGTGGGTGGAACCCACGGACTCATTGTCCGATTTTCGCATCTTGATATTCAACCCCTTCGGGGTTGGCAAATGGCTTGGCATCCGTTTACCGTGGGTGGAACCCACGGACAAGGACGATCCATCAATTAAATGTCCCGACCCTGAAAGGGTCGAATTTCTTTTTGCCAACCTTCATATTCAACCCCTTCGGGGTTGGCAAATGGTTCTGGCATTCGTCTACCGTAGGTTTCACCTACGGCTAATGATATTGGGTCCCTTCGGGACCCCGGGACCCCGGAACCATGACAATGGTTCCCCGGACCCGCACGGTTCACGATTGCCTTAAGAGGTCTTCTGCGCTTCTTTCCCGCCGATGGTTTTGTCCGTGGTCGGAGCCGCGGGTTCCGGTGTCACGAGCCCCATCTCAACCTTGAATTGCTTTACCAGCTCATCGGCGCGCATTTTCTCGGCTTCTTCTTCAATCTTGAACTTCTGCTGGTCGACGTTCCCGAGCGCCATATCCATGCGGGCTTCGTTGACGGCCGTTTGCTCTTCGATCTTGCGGACCATCTCGTCGTGGGTCTGGCTGATTCCCGCCACCTCGAACTGCTCCATGGCGTCAGCGACTTTCTTCTGCCATTGGCCGCGGTGATAGTCGCGGATGGCGTTGAGCGCCTCCTGGGTTTTGCGTTCCTTTTCCCTCATGAAGGCTTGCTTCACCATCATGGCTTTGTCGAAAGCCGCGCGCGCGGTGGCCAATTGCCCCTGGTTACGCGCCAGGGCGCCGCGGACCTGTTCGAGCTGCATGGCGAAGCTGCCGGCCAGGTCGTCGCGATTGCCCTGAATCGCGGCTTTCACCTTGGCGCTCAAATCGCTCACGTCGCTCTTGTATTTGGCTTCTTCTTTCTCCAAAAGCGTCACGTTGGCCTTGACCATGGCGATGCTTTCATTCATGCGCGGAACCTGGTCGTTCATATCGCGGATGTTCTGCTCCAGGATGATTTCGGGATTCTCGGCGGCGGATATGAAGAAGCCGACGAACGAACGCATCATGCGTGACAGACGTTGCCACATAAGGACACCTCTCTCTCGCTAAGTTCCCTTCGGCTTGGGCGCGGCGGGCGGCTCGGCTGGGGGCGCGTTGGTGGTGATGGGGTTTTCGGTAACGAAGTATTGAACCGCGTCGTGAATCTTCTGCTCTTCCTGTTGCTTTTTCAGCCGCCATCCATAGAAGCGCTCTTTCTCCTTGGCGACATCATCGTTGTTTTTTTGAATTTTTGCCTGGTGCTCGGCGGCGATCCGGTCGAGCTCCGCCTGGACTTGGCGGTTCTCCTCGAGCTTCTGGTTTTCGAGTTCGTGCAGCGCTTTTTCCTGTACGTGCTCGTACGTGTCCAGAGCGCGGTCCCGGCGCACTGCGTCCTCGATGACTCCCTGAATCTTCACGCCCGCGGCCTCCAACGCCAGCAGAATGGAGCTGCGCTTCACCGTCGGCGCGAGGGTACGTATGTATTCGCTCTGGAGCATGTCGGCCACTTTCAGAATCGTGTATCCGTGACTGGGATCGACGATCTCCGCGGCGTGGTAGATTTCGTCAAACGAGGTGGGATTGCTCACCGGAGCCTTGAAAGTGGGATTGATGTTCGCCGCGGCGGCGATTTCCGCCACCGTTTGAGCGGCGCTCGGGGAAGCTGTAGGCGCCTTGCCTGGTGCTTTGTTGCCCTCTTCCTCCGCACTACCTTCCGCAGGGTTGTCGACCGAGATGATGAAGTTGTACCATTTCTTATCCATGGGGGGGCTCCGCCGATCGCGCTCGCTTGCAGAGTTGCTCTCACATGCTCAGGGTCTATTGACTGGCCATCGTCGCTTGCAAAGTATGATAATCGCGGCCCAAAGTCAAGCTCACGTGTTAAGGCTAGGTGACTGTCGGACATCGTGTCGGCTTGTTCTCGCGGCGGCATTACGCCGCGATTTGGCGAGGTAAACTCGCCGCTCCGACTTCGTGATACTCTTCCCAATTTGGAAAACGAATCGGCGCGCTCCCAGGTTCCATTCATGACAAAAGAAACGGCGCAGCGCAGTCATGTGGGCCTCACCATTCCGCCTCCTCCGGAGAGTCTGTTTAAACCTGTTTATGATTGCCGAGGTCTTCGCCTGGCGATCGTGTTGGGGAACGAGGCGCCTTCAGGGCTTTGTCCGTATGCGGCGAAGAACCTTTGTTATCACTGTGATATCGGGCTGGGAGAGGGGCGTCAATTCGATGCCGCGATGAACCTCGCGCGATTGCGGTGGCTGCAGGAACACTATTCCTCGATTTGGCCTCGGGTGGCACACTTGGTGGTCTACAACTCCGGATCGGTCCTCAATCGATTGGAGTTAGCCCCCGAAGTCCTCAGTGCGGTCCTCGCCTTCGCGCGCTCGCTGCCGGAATTGCGCGTGCTGTCGGTGGAGTCGCGCGAGGCATTCGTGACCGTGGAATCGGTCGCCCAGCTCGCCGCGGATTTGGGTTCGGGACGCGAATCACGCGTGATCATCGGGATTGAATCCGCGGATGACAAGATTCGCAACCAATTGCTGCGCAAGCAGATGCCGCGCCGCGCGATCGAGCGCGCGGTGCGGGCGATTTCCGCGGCTCGCCAGGCAATGACTTCCGATGGAAGTAACGCGGCCTTACCGGGATTCGCCGCCAACGTGATCGTGGGAGGGCCGGGCACGACGCCGGCAAGCACGGTGCAGGATGCCGTCGAGACAGCGGTGTACGCTCGGGATTTGGCTCAACGGCACGGCCTTCCGCTTGACTTGAACCTTCACCCCTACTACCCGAGCAAGCGGAGCCACCTCCGGTTCCCAGACCATCCGCGTCCCTCGCTCGCGGCGCTGGCCGAAGCGGTCTGCGCGGTGGCGGAGCTAATTGGGAGCGACGTGCCTATTTTCGTTGGCCTCGAAGACGAAGGTCATGACCAGGATCCGGAGGGCGAGACGCAACAGGCGGCCCGGCTGAGCCACGCCTCCGAAGAATTTAACCGCACGGGGCGAACGGACCTGCCGCGAGAGCTTTTTGAATTCGGGTAATCCGAATGTCCTTTTCCCCGCGAGGGATTTGGGGGACGGCCGCATGGCCGCAGGAAAAGCCGCAGGGCCGGAAAGCGGGCCCTGCGCTACGTTCGGGGATCTCCCCGTTCACTTTTGCGTCGGGTGCCACCTGCGGTTCATCCCGCCCTGCGACGGTTCTCGCATCGTCCTCTGCGGGCGCTTCTCGCGGTAAGCCACAAAAGGAGCAGATGGCGAGCCGGAATTCCCCTTGACACAAAGTTCCTCTATGGATACAACCATTCGCCGAGGAGAAAAACAAAACTATGGACCTGAATCGACGTGACTTCATCGTGCGGGCTGCGCTGGGAATGGGCGCAGTGGCGGCATCGGGCGTGCCCCAACTTGCCGCCAACCCCTATGGATTGCCGGTTGGACTTCAGCTCTACACCGTCCGCGACCATCTGGAAAAGGATTTGGAGGGCACGTTCAAGCGCGTGGCCGAGATTGGATACAAGGACGTGGAGATTGGCGGGACCTCCGACTTTTACGGCAAGAAGCCGGCGGAACTTAAACGCATGCTGGACGCCGTGGGCTTGCGCCCGCTCAGTACCCATTGCGAGGACGAACAACTCAAATCCCATCTCGACAAAACCATTGCCGACGCGCGCGAGTGCGGCATCACCTACATCGGCCTCGCCAGCCTCGATGATCAGGACCGGAAATCGCTCGACGCCATCAAGCGCGATGCCGATTGGTTTAACCACGTGGGCGAGGCCGTGAATAAAGCCGGCGCCCACTTCTTTTACCACGGCCATAATTTCGATTTCGCCAGCGTCGGCGGCGTGATCGAGTACGACGAACTCATTCGACACACCGATCCGAAGCTCGCTAATTTCCAACTCGATTGCTTTTGGTGTGTGCGCGCCGGCAAAGATCCGGTGGACTACTTCAATCGCTTTCCCGGGCGCTTCATTCAGCTTCACATCAAGGACCTGAAGCCCGGCTTTCCTCCCAGCACCGGCGGCGACGACCGTCCGGGAGCGTTCACCGAGGTCGGCAGGGGAGTCATCGATTGGCCCCGCATCTTCAAGGCCGCGCGCAAGGGCGGGATGCAACACTACTACGTCGAGCAGGATGAGTGCGACCGCGACTCGCTCGAAAGCGCCAGGATCAGCTACGAGTACCTGCACAAACTCACAGTTTGAAATTGTCAGGCCGTCGATTTTGCGAATTTTTGGGACACGTGCCCACCCACTAATGTCGCCTCGGAGCATTGTGGATAAACCGCAAATCAGCCGAGTTCCGCGGCAGAGACTCAGGCGATCTCGCCGGGGGGTGTGCTCGGGTCGCCTATGAACCTGGTGAGAGGCGGTGGCAAGAAGCGACACTCTGCCCGAGGCGCCTGTGGTATAGTCGGCAACTCAAACTGTCTATTCGGACTTAATTTCCCAAGTGGAGGGCTCTGGTGCCTATCTCAAACACCAGCAACCGTTTACGTCGAATTTGGCTCACCCTCGCCTTTGCGACTTTTTGTCTTTGCGCCCCGCTCCCCCGCGCCGCAGCCCAACGAACGGGGACTTTACCGGATCACGTCCCACCCAAGCGCTCATCGCAAATTCACGACGGTTTTGGCATCAACTCCGACTTGCCCCGCGCGCCGTATCTTCCCTGGAATCGCTGGTGGTGGACGCGCATGTTCGACGCCGGCGCAAAGTGGATTCGCATTGGCCAGTACGAGAACAGCTCCGACTACACCAGTTGGGACTGGGTGGAGCAGAAGCGCGGCGTGTATGCGGTCGCGCCGGAAGTGGAAGACTACGTGGATTCGCTGGTCGAGAATGGCGTGAACGTTCAAGTGCAACTCCACTATGGCAACCCCATGTACACAGGGCCCGCCGGAAAGAAGCCCGACCGGATCACGCCTGCGCCCGGCACGGTCCACAACGACGATCGCAGCCTCTACTCGATCTTCTGGCCGCCCACCACGCCCGAGCAGATTGACGCTTTCACCAAGTACGTCCGCTGGATGGTGAACCACTTCCGCGGGCGCATCCATTACTACGCGCTGTGGAATGAGGAGGACATCGGTTACTGGAACCCTTGGGGCAACCCCGAGCAGTTCGGTCGCCTGCTGAAGGCGTTCATCCCCGCCGTGCACGAAACCGATCCCGACGCCAAGGTGATTTTTGGAGGCCAGGCCGACCCCAACCGCGACTTCGCCCAGCGCGCGCTTGACACCTGCCAGTGCGCGTCGGGAATCGATGTGTTTGACTACCACACTTACCCGGGCTACGGCCAGAATCTTAACCCCGAGGCGATGGACGGCGGGGCCTACGGCCTGGAGTCGCCGGCCAAGCTGCGTGAGCTGGTTCGCAACTACCCCGGCATTCGCAAGGACATCGTCTTCTGGGACGACGAATTCAATTCGATTCCGAGCTGGACGGGCAGCGACGAATCCGTCCAGGCCAAGTACATCCCGCGCGGCCTGCTCTACAACTGGGCCGCGGGCGTTAAGACGTTTGTCTGGCTGCTCGCCTCAGGAACGGACGCGAACGAGTTCGACGATTTTGGCTTCATCCACGGTTTGCGTTATCTGCCCAACGACTTCACGCCGCGCCCGGTCTTTGCGGCCTATCAAAACTTGAACGCGCTGTTCTCCGACACCAAGCTCGACCCGGAGATCAAGATCAAGTCGAGTGACATCCCCGGGCTTCGCCGCCAGGCGGAAGCAGCGTTTCTGGCGTACGGCTTCCGGCGACCGTCCGGCAAGGCCATCGTAGCATTCTGGATGGCCGCGCACAGCAATCCTGGAAATGTCTTCCCGCCTCTCGCTGCCACGTTGACGCTTAGGAATTCCGGCATCAAGCGCCCCGTGCTCATCGACGTGGTTTCGGGCGAGATTCGGCCCCTCACCTGGAAAAGCGGCACAACCGACACGCTGGTAGGTGTTCCCGTCCGTGACAGCGTAATGGCGATTACGGACGAAGGTTATTTCGACTGGGATCAGCTTCCCGAGGCGCCAAGTTCGCTCGACGTCCATGCTTCCGGAAGCGCCATCGACCTATCGTGGGAAGTGCACGGCGCCGGCATGACCGGCGTGGCAGTAGAGCGCCGCAGCGGCAACCACGGCGCGTGGGAACGTGTTGCCAAGCTCGGGGCGGACGCCAAGTCTTATCGCGATGCCGGCGCGCCCTCTGAACAGTCGCTCCGCTATCGCGTGCGAGCGCTCAACGAAGCCGGCGAATCGGCGTACTCCAATATCGCTCGCGTCGCGAGATAGGTTACAAGAGCTGAACAGCCTCCTCTACAGAAAGCCGTTGCCTCTTTTTGTCCTAGTACGTCAGTAATCTTGCCCAGATTCCCTCCTGCGCTATAGTCATCGGAGTAGGGTGGCATTTTGCATTGCCCTCTGTCCGATTTGGAATCGGCCCTTCGGCGGGCGGCGACGGCGCTCAGCGCCCTCGTCGGTCGACAGACTCCAGTTAAAGATCTCAGGAGGAGGCCAGGAATGAAGCGCATCGCGACGGCAGCAGTAATTATTTGCTTTTTAGCAGTGTTACACGTGATGGGTCAAACGGCGCCCACAACCACTTCGACGCCAAAGGCAACTCCGGCGGCTAAACCAGCGGCAAAACCGACGGAGAGTTCAGTTGCAAAACCAGCCGCGAAGCCAGTACCCAAAGCCGTCCTTTATTGGGATGGTACAGGACCCTTGCAGCGCCCGGAAGGCGACGCGCGCGCGGAGAGGTTTGGCGACGATCACAGGGATAAGTGGCCGGCGGCAGTTTATGAGCAGCGGGAGGCCGAAGAGTCGGGCCACGACGCCAACGCAACGCGGGAATTCGCGGGTACGTCGCAGGGGTCGGGCGACCGGTTGAGATGCATGGGCCCGGAAAGGCATCCGTGCCGGGAGTCGGAGGTCAATGAGCTCTCCCGCAGAATGGCGGAGAAGAGTAACGAACATCCCGTCCTTGCCTCGATTCGCAACTTGACCTTGGAGTCCTCCGAGGGCGCTTTATCGTGCCAGCAAGTTGAGGGGGGACACTGCACACCCGAACAACTCTGGTCGCTCAACGAACACGTTGCTAAACCGCTGAGGTGCACGATCTACGAGGTGCCTTTGAGGCCAAACTCGGTGAGCCCCTCGGCCACGGCACAGAATCGGGCCCCGACAAGATCGAGTCAAGTCTCCACCACAACTAACAATGAGTCTGCGAGCGAGAGAAGCAGTTCCACGACGTCGGACAATGAGTTTGCGAGCGAGAAAAGCACTCCCACGGCGGCGAACGATGAGTTTCTGAACGAGACCAGCGCTTCCCCCGCGGCGAAAAGCGCCGCCGTCGCGCCCAGCAGCAACGCGTCGACGCCGAAGCGCAATCCGACGGCGCAGAATCACGCGCCAGCCGCGGCCGCCCGCGCGGCCGGGTGGCAGCATCGAACTGCCGCCATGCCCAATCACACTGTGGCCCCGGCCAGTCAGAACTCATCGACGCCGAAGCAGTAACGGCGAGTACGAATTGCAACAGTGGCTCGCTGAGTACGCCGATCGCTTCTCGACGACCGGATCATCGTCTGAAAAAGCGGCAGGCTAGGCCGGAACTTTGAACAGGCTGCCCGGATTATCCTTCAGCACCACACCCTCGCCGTGGCCGCCCTGGTCCAAGATAAGCTGCCGTAGCGCGGCTTCGTGTAGCACGTTGTTAGTGATGACGCAGTTCTGAAGGTTCTTGCAAATGATGCCATACGACGGGCTGAACACCCCGGTGTTGCCGTCGTCGCGCCACGCCTGAAGGTTATTGCCCACGCAGGTAACGCCCCGCGCTCCCTCGATCAGGAGGTGCGACGAATCGAAACTTGCGGCGTCGGCCAGCTTGCCGCTGCGCTTCAGGAAATTCCCGGTAATGGTCATCTGCACGCACGGCTGGCGGCCGTTGCGCAGAGCGATTCCGCAGGTCCCGGCGCGATCGAGAAAATTCCCGGTGATCTGGTAGCCGTCGCCGCCGGTGACCAGAATGTTTTCTTTCCCGTTCCATTCAATGCGGTTGGCCGTGAGGGTTACGGAAGCATTCTCGTCGTGCGCGCCAAAGCCCGCGCCGTCGTTCCCGGAAAACCAGTTGTCGCTGATGAACGCGTCCCAGCCGCGCAAGCGCAGGCCGTCTCCCCGGTTATAACCGAACATCGAGTGCCGGACGGAAAAACACCATGCATGCGCCAGGCTCAGTCCGTCACCTGTGAAGCGCACCACCTGGCAGCGCTCGATGCGGAAGCAGTCCTCGCGCTTCCCATAGTCCGGCTTATCGAGAAAGATTCCATGCACGCCCTTGCCCAGGCGCGCGCCATCGAAACTAAGCCCATCGATGGTCGCACCCCACGCCCCCGCAATGTTGATCAGGCATTTCGCTGAGCCGTCGATGAGCCGCAAAACCGTTCCACTGCCGCCGTGATAGTCCCAGGTGGGAACGCCCACCAGCGCCGTGTTCTTGCGCATCAGGAGGTCGGCGCAGAGGTAAACGCCGGGGCCCACGAAGACCGTCCCCCCCGCTTCACCTGCGGCGTCGAGGGCGCGCTGAATGGCCTTCGTGTCGTCGGTCTTGCCGTCACCGGTGGCGCCGAACTCGCGCACATTGAGCACCGGCTGGCTGGCAGCCGGGCCCTCCGCCGCCGCGGCGCCCGGCGCGCCCAATAGAAATGAAGCGCCACCGAGCAATGCGCTTTTGGCCATCGCACGTCGGCCGAGAAAACTCGCATCCGTAATTATCATATTCGTACTCCTTGGGTATTAGTTCGCAGTAACTCTGCGATGAAATCTTGCGCCCGCCTTGTAGGGGCGCCCCTCGGGGCGCCCTTTGGGCAGGGCAAGCCCAGCCCCTACAGGTGCGCATCAATCCTTGATCGCCTGATAAGCCAGCGATATGGCCTTGGAGCTTAAATTCAATCCCCCGGCGGGATTCATTTGTCCCATAAAGATGACCACCATATCCTCTTTCGGGTCGATCACGAACGAAGTGAAGTAAAACCCGCCCCAATCAAAGGAACCCACCGAACCGAGTTCGGTCAGTTGCGAGGGCTCGCCGACGGTTCCAAATCCCAAGCCGTAATTACCGCCACCGGCTTTGCCCACCACGTGGTTGTGGCTCATCAACTCGACCGACTTGCGGCTGATGATGCGCGTGCCATTCAGCTCGCCGCCATTCAGCATCATCTGGCAGAAGCGGTAGTAGTCTTCGGCGGTGGATGTAAGCCCGCCGCCCCCGGAGAAGTAGGTGTGGGGTCCGTGGTAAGGGTAGTCCGCAGTGTACTGGAACCCACCGTCACCGCCCATCACTTGACCGTCGAGAATTGGGTGCAGCCCTTTCTGCTCGTCGTACGCGTAAGCGGTGGCGAGCCGCGAAACTTTGTCATCCGGAGGGAAAAAGCCCGTATCCTTCATCCCCAGCGGTTGGAAGAGGCGCGACTCGAGAAATTTATCGAAGGGCATGCCCGAGACCACTTCCACAAAGCGGCCCAGGACGTCATCCGCCAGGCTGTATTCCCAATCGTCTCCCGGCTGGAACAGCAGCGGGATGGCCGCGAGCTTTTTCACCCCATCGCCAATGGTTCCCTCTTGCTGCTTGATGCCGCTGCCCACGCCCGCATCGCGGTAGGCCTTGCCGAGCCGGGCGTTCCATTGATAAGTCAGCCCGGAGGTGTGCGTCAGGAGGTTGAAAATCGTGATGGGCCGCTTGGCATCCACCAGCGCTCCGGGCGGAGAAGTCTTGTCCTGCGGCCACGGCGGGTCGAGAACTTTCATGTGCTTAAATTCCGGCAGATAGTCGGAGACAGGATCGCTCAGCATGAAGCGGCCCTCTTCGTAAAGCATCATCACCGCCACGCTGGTGAGGGGCTTTGACATCGAGCAGATGCGGAAAATGGTGTCCGTGCGCATGGGCTTGTGCGCGTCGCGGTCCGCCATCCCCACCGCTTGCAGGTAAGCGATTTTGCCGTGCCGAGCCACCAGGCTGACCCCGCCCGCAATCCGCCCGTCGTCCACGTTTTTCTGGATGGCGCTGGCAATCCGTGCCAGGCGCTCGGATGATAGCCCCACCTCTTCCGGAGCAGCAGTTGAGCCTGCCGCCACCATGGCGTGCGCCGGGCCCGGAAGACTCGATTTGGGGTGTGTCACCGTCTGCGACGGGTCAACGCCAGAAAGGAATATGAACCCAACAAAGACCGCCAAGCCCTGGACCCACCGTTTCCTCATGCCCACTCCTCCTTTATTTTCCGATCGAATTGGCACGGCTGTTGGAATCGCCATCTACGGCGTGCTGAGATGGCGGCGGAAGTGTACACCCAGGAAATGGATTTTGAAAATAATTCGATTGGATTTGAGCCGAGGAGAGAAGATGCAGTGAAAAACAGCGAACTACTTGACCACAATCTCCGTTCGGAGATGCCGAAGTGCATCCCTCTGTGACCTCTGTGTCTCGGTGGTGAACTTCCGTGAGCGGCCGGATCGATGTGGTACACTCCCACTCTGTCGGCTACTTCGCTTTCACTGAATCTGATGGCGGGAATTGGCTAATGCTTTGGGCCGTGAAAATCTCTCTTCTAGCCGGCGCATTACTCGTGGTCCAGAGCGCCTGGGCTCTCTTGGATGGTGTTCGCTTTCTCCGTTTTGTCAGGCGGAGACGAAGTAGCCCGGCCGGAAGCCATACCCCTTTCGCAGCCGTGGTGATCCCCTGTAAGGGCGTGGATGCAGGGTTTGATGAGAATCTCGACCGGTTCCTGAATCAGAATTACCCGGAGTACCAGATTGTCTTCGTCGTCGCCACCGAGGCGGAACCTGTTTCTCAAAAGCTGCGAGCGAAGCTGGCGGCACTGCCTGCAACCGCTGGAATCCGCAAGCCCCAGGCATCACTTGTCGTGGCCGGGGTCACCGACGGCTGCGGTGAAAAGGTTAACAACCTCCTACATGGAATCGAGGCAGTGGGCCCGGCGGCCCAGGTGCTGGTTTTTGCAGATATCGACGCCGCGCCCTCCGGGGATTGGCTGCGATCGCTGGTGGGCTCACTCGCCAATCCTGAAACCACGGTCAGCACCGGCTTCCGATGGTATTTGCCGGGCCAGGGTTTTGTGTCCAAGCTACGCGCTGCCTGGGACACTTCCATCGCCACCATGATGGGCGACCATGATCACAACTTCGCGTGGGGTGGCTCGATGGCCATCCGCGCCGCCGATTTTCGCAAATTGGAGATTGCGGAGAGGTACTGGGCCAACACGGCAAGTGACGATTACGCCCTCACTCGCGCGGTTCGCGAGGCGGGTGGGAAGATCACATTCGAGCCCCGCTGCCTGATGGCGTCCCGGGAAGAATCCAGCCTGCGGGAGTTTCTCCGCTGGTCAACCCGGCAGATCATCATTACGCGGGTTTACGCGGCCCACTTATGGAAGCTCGGCTTGGCCGCATACCTGTTTTATTGCGGGACGCTTACGCTGGGATTGATCGTGCTGGTAATGCCCGGCCCTACGGCGATCGAGCGGGTGGCTGAGGCGTTGACGCTGGTGGTGATTCTCATACTTGGCGCCGGCAAGGGGTATATTCGCTCCCTCGTGGCGGGTGAACTTTTTGCCGCGGAAACCAGCACCGGCACGTCCTGCTATTGGCAATTATCGCCGCTGGTTCCCTGGATCATGCTGGGGAATTTTGTTGTGGCCGGCTTTACGCGGCGGATCGAGTGGCGGGGAACAAAGTACGAACTGGTTTCGCGAGACAAGGTCCGCGTCTTAAGGCGGACCGGCGGCTGAGAGTTCCAACGCCCGTCCCCTGGTGCATCGGCCCCTCGCCAGGGGACTGACTTACTTGGCTCATCCACCACTGTTGCCGAGAATATTTTGGAGTTCGGTAGCAGCGGCTACCGCCTTTCCGACTTCGGCCTTGCCCATTTTGCCGTATGAACCGAGATCGGAAGGCGGTAGCTGCTGCTACCGCACTCCAAGCCACCGCGGCGCGTGGGTGCCTGCCCGGTTTGAAACATGGGTTAGTGTAGTAAGTCATTCCCCCCGGCGAGCCCGTGAGCAAACCTGCTTAGTGACTCCCACGGGGAGGGCGTGTGGCGTGCCGCGTAATGTAGCGGGCGGGGGTGGCGGCGCGTTTTTTCTTAGGGGGATCCGCGACCTCTTCGGGCTCAGGAGGCTTGTCGACCGAAGCTGGCTCCGCCGCGGCGGGAGCCACCTTGGCGAGGACCTGGGCCATTAATACCGCCTTCGGGCCTGCCTTCTTTTTCGGCGGGACCTCGGCGTTCTTAAAGGGATGTTCGGTATGGCACGTCTGGCAAACGACTTTCACCACGTTGCCATCCACCATGCTGGCCACCGCATGATTGAGCAGCAGCTTGCAACGCGGACAATAGTCGTCGAGCACATCACCCAAGCGTAGGGTTGGAGCGATCATGGGCGGGACCTCCGCCGGCGCGCATTTTTTCGACTGAAACGCAAGCGCCGCCATTATAGCGCGAGGAGTGGAAAAACTGTACGGTCATTTGACACTCTTCGGCGATTACAGTTATTCTGGGCTATAGCATTGGGGTGCGGGGAGCGTTTCTGTGTCACCACCGTCAGGACGCCGGGATCCATCCTCGAAAAGACGCGATTACTTCGGAAGGTTGGACTGGACCGTTTTGTAATGACTTTTATATTAACTGCCTCATATAGGACAGCGCGCCGGGCGCTTCGGCTGATCACGCTGCCCCTCCTCCAGGCGCCGGAAGAAGCTCTGATGGGTGGGCAGGCGGTCATCGAAGGTGTGATGATGCGCTCGCCGCACTCCTATGCCGTGGCGGTACGCCAGCCCAGCGGGTCGTTGGCCGTGACGCAGGCCTACCTGGACCGGCCTTCGGAAAGACACCCGTGGCTGAAGTATCCCCTCCTGCGAGGACTGGGCGTGCTGGGGCAGGCATTGGTGCTGGGGATCCGCGCTTTGCGGTATTCCGCCGAACAAGCGCTGGAGGAGCCGGACGCGGCAGGTGCGGAGTCCGCTAAGCCTACAAAGCCCAAGGAACTGAGCGGGTGGGTGCTGGCCGCCAATGTGGCGTTCTCACTGGCCTTTTTTATTTTTATGTACAAGCTTGTGCCGCTTTATCTGGCTACCGGAATTACTCACCGGTACCTGCGGACCGACAACAACTTGACGTTCAATTTGCTCGACGGCACGATTCGAATCGTCTTATTCCTGGCGTTCCTATTCCTGATTTCGCAATGGAAAGAAATCCAGCGGGTGTTTGAATATCATGGCGCTGAACACAAGGTGGTCTGGGCTTTTGAGAAGCGGGGCCCAATAAATGTGGCGACCGCGCGGGCCTGTACGCGTTTTCATCCCCGTTGCGGCACCAGTTTTCTCCTGGTGGTCATGGGAATTTCCATGGTGCTGTACGTGTTTCTGCCCTTTCATTCGTTTTGGCTGCGATTCCTGGGGCGGATCGTCCTGCTTCCGGTGATCACCGGCATATCGTACGAGTTCATCCGCTTTGCCGCGAGGTCAAAGGGAAGTCTGTGGAAATGGGCGTCGCAGCCCGGCCTCTGGCTTCAGCGTGTCACCACTCGCGAGCCCGATGACAGCCAACTGGAAACCGCAATCAAGGCCCTGGAAACGGCAATGGCGCTTGAGCAGAGCCGCGGCGGGGAACTGATTGTGGCGTGATGAAAATCGAAGCTCGAAGCTCGAAAGTCGAAACTCGCCGCGAACGCCGTTGGGCGGGACTGTCGATTGGGCCGGCAGCTCTTAGCGTTAAATCCGCCACCGGCCCGTCATCCACGTCCGCGGTATCCGCCCAGACGGAGTTGCGAGTTTCGAGTTTCCAGTTTCCAGTTTCGCCTGACTCGGTGTACGGAGCCACTCTTGCACTATTTTGACAAGCTTGCGGAAATCGAATCGCAGTACGAGGGGTTGACGGCACAACTCGGCAGACCCGAAGTGTTGGCGGATCCCGCCCTCTATCAAAAAACCGCCAAATCGCGCGCGGACCTTACGGAAGTCGTCGAGAAATTTCAACAGTGGAAAGCCATCAACAAATCAGTCAAAGAAACCAAAACGCTGGTCGACGAGTCTTCTTCTGACCCGGAAATGAAAGCGATGGCGCACGAAGAGCTCCTCGAACTGGAGAAGCGCGAGGAGAAGGTGGAGCAGGAACTGAGACTGCTGCTCCTGCCCCGGGACCCCAACGACGAAAAGAACGTGGTGCTGGAAATCCGCGCCGGGACAGGGGGGGACGAAGCCTCGCTGTTTGCCCAGGACATTTTCCGCATGTACACCCGCTATGCGGAGTCGCAGCGCTGGCGCGTGGAAGTGCTCTCGTCAAGCATGTCGGGCGTGGGCGGCCTGAAGGAAGTCATTGCGCTGGTGGAAGGTCAGAAGGTCTATAGCAAACTCAAATATGAAAGTGGCGTCCACCGCGTGCAGCGCGTTCCCGACACCGAGCAGCAGGGGCGAATTCACACCTCGGCCATTACCGTGGCGGTGCTGCCGGAAGCGGACGAAGTGGAAATCCAAATCGACCCCAAGGACATTCGCATTGACACATTTTGCTCCTCGGGGCCGGGCGGACAGTCGGTAAATACCACCTACTCGGCCGTGCGCCTAACCCACCTGCCGACGGGAATGATCGTTTCCTGTCAGGATGAGAAATCGCAGATCAAGAATCGCGCCAAGGCCTTGCGCGTCCTGCGCTCCCGCCTCTACGAAATGGAGCTGCAGAACCAGCAGAAGCAGATCATCGAAGAGCGCCGCTCCATGATCGGCTCGGGCGACCGCAGTGAGAAAATTCGAACCTATAATTATCCTCAAAATCGCGTGACGGACCATCGCATCGGGCTGACGCTGCATCAGCTCGACAGGATTATCGATGGCAAAATGGACGACATCATCGACGCACTGATAGCTTACTACCAGGCAGAGAAATTGAAGCAGCCCCCCAAGCGCGAACCCGGGGAAGACGATGCGCCCTCAGCGCTGGCAGGGTAGGATTGCCGATCTTCGATTGCCGATTGAGCAATTCGGCGGTCGCAATCGAAAATCGGCAATCGAAAATCGGCAATGCCACACCTCCGCGCTACTCTTCGCCAAGGACTCCAAACCCTTCTCGCCCACCAGGTGCCCTCGGCGCAACTCGCTGCAGAGCTTCTGCTGATGCACGTTCTTGGGCGCGACCGCGCCTACCTGCACACCCACGCGGAAGAGGAGATGCCTCCCGAAACACTCCATCGCTATTCCCAACTGATCTCAGAACGCGCCACAGGCAAGCCAACGCAATACATCACCGGCCACCAGGAGTTTTGGGGACTGGACTTTGAGGTGACACCCGATGTGCTGATTCCGCGGCCGGAAACCGAGCACGTGGTGGAATGTGTAACGGACATCGCGCGCCGCCAAGGCCACGGGAAGGACGCGCGCTTGCGGATCGCGGATGTGGGGACCGGGTCGGGATGTATCGCCCTGGCGCTGGCATCAGAGTTCCCGCGCGCGATCTTGTTCGGCGTAGATATTTCGCGGGTCGCGCTGGTGGTGGCTTCGCGCAATGCCGTGCGCCTCGGCATGCCGGAACGAGTCAAGTTTCTGGAAAGCGACCTCCTGCACCGGCTGCTCGAGCCCGACTTTGCCGGAACATTCGACTTCGTCCTCTCCAATCCTCCCTACGTTGGCAAGCACGAAGTTGATAAAGTTCAGCGTGAGGTGCGTGATTTCGAACCTCGCCTCGCTTGGGGCGGCGACCTTGAACGCGGCGAGGAGGTCTACGCCCGCCTGTTTCCACAAGCTCGTACGGCGCTGAAGCCGGGCGGGCAGGTGATCGTGGAAATCGGCTACAACATGCGTGAGCGCGTGCTGGCGTTACTGGGCGAGGAATGGGACGGTGTCCAGGTAACGCCGGACTTGGCGGGAATTCCGAGGGTGGTGAGCGCGAGGAAAGCGATAGCGGCAAACAAATTCTGAATTATGAATTCTGAATTATGAATGTCAGGCCTCTTCGGGTTGCTCTGGCGCATCGGTGAGTTGACGGTTGCTCGGGTTCAGCATTCAGAATTCATAATCCAGAATTTGTTCATTCCCGCACCCTAACTCTCGTATGATTTGAGTCACGATGCTTCACCAAATACTCCACGTCGACATGGACGCCTTCTTCGTTTCAGTCGAGGAGCTTGAAGATCCTTCGCTTAAGGGGAAGGCCGTCGTCGTGGGCGCCGACCCGGATGGCCGCGGCGTCGTTGCGGCTGCGAGCTATGAGGCGCGTAAGTTTGGCGTGCATTCGGCCATGCCGATTGGCACCGCAAAGAAGCTATGCCCGCACGCAATCTTCCTGCGCGGCCATCATCATAAGTACGGCGAGTATTCGCGCAAGATTCACCTGATCTTTGAAGAATTCACACCGGTAGTTGAGATGGTCTCAATCGATGAGGCTTATCTTGACTTGACGGGCTGTGAGCGGTTGCACGGGTCGGCGTTTCGCGGCGCCGATCGATTGATCCGCACAATCAAGGGACGAACGGGCCTGAATTGCTCGATCGGCCTTTCGACCTCGCATTTGGTTTCCAAAATCGCTTCCGACCAGGCGAAACCGCACGGACTTCTCTACGTCTTACCGGGTTGCGAGGCGACGTTCCTCGCCCCGCTGCCCATTCGTCGCATGCCCGGCATCGGCAAGGTGACGGAGCCGGAGTTGCTTTCGCTCGGCCTCGCCACCATCGGCGACCTGCGGCAGATGGGACGAGAGAAACTGCGAGAGCGGTTCGGGAAATTCGGCGAATGGCTCTATACCAAGTCATGCGGGCTGGATATCGAAGCCTACCAGTACGAGGAAGAGCCCAAGTCGATCAGCCATGAAACCACTTTCGACACGAATATCGATAACGGTGAAGAAGTCGAGCGCACGCTCTCGTACCTTGCTCAGCTCGTCGCCCGCCGCCTGCGCGACCACGGCTTCTTTGCGCGCACGGTGGGGCTGAAGCTGCGTTTTGCTCCTTTCAAGACCCTGACAAGAGACGCCACGCTTGACGAACCCACCAATCTCGACTCCGTCATTTTCTCGAGCGTGCTGCGGTTGCTCGAACACGCCTGGGACGGCAAACAGAAGATTCGATTAGTCGGGGTTCGCTCGTCGAATCTCGAGCGCGCCGTGTTCCAGCGCAGTTTGATCGACGCGGCGCAACACGAGAAGCTGAATAAGGCACTCAAGGCGGCTGACCAGGTCCGGCAAAAGTTCGGATTCGATGCGGTCCAATTGGCGCGCTCCGTCGAATCCTCCCGGCCCGCGAAGCCGCGCAAACGCCGCGAATTCCTGGGGCGGGAAGATTAGCGCTGCGATCAATTGTTGACAAATCTAAAGTGCACCTTTAGATTTCCAAAATTCTATGGCCCAGATGTATAAAACTGCTGGTCGTACGGAAAGCTGGGAGCGAAATCGTCACTCCCGTGCCTTGTGGTGAACCACGTTACTTATCGGGTTCTTAAGCATTTCCGGTCGGCAAGCCGGATTGCCCGACCTGGAAAAACTATGAAAACTGCCTACCTCGACATTGAAACTAGCTACGACGGGACATTCACCGATCAGCGGCTGTTTAAGGACTACAAGCATCACCGGATTACCGTCATTGGAGTGAGGGTTTTGGACGGAGAGAGCGATGCATTCATCCAGTTGGTGGGAACCGATGTAACTCGCGCCAACTTGATGCTCGTGCTTAAAGGGGTGGAGCGGTTGATAACGTACAACGGACGATCGATTCCCGACAAGGTTAGGGGCTATGTTGGGTTTGATTTCCCCGTAATCGCGGCGCAACTGGGAGTCGTGCTGGACCAGGAGTTCGCGCACGTGGACCTGTGTCCGGAGTGCTGGCGGAAAGGCCTCCGGGGGGGACTGAAGGTGGTGGAGCAGATCTTGGGGCTCCAGCGAAAGCTGCCGGGCAAGGATGGCAAGTGGGCGGACGAAATGTGGAAGAAATACGAAACCAATCGGGACGAGGCGCTTCGCAAAGAAGTGCTTGCCTATAACGAGGAAGATGTCATGATGCTCCGCGCGGTCGAAGACGCCTTGGAGAAAAAATAGGTGAGGCGTCGTGATGCTTTTCCCCGCACCGCTCAATTCCTTCTTGCATACGCACCCGCGAAGGGATAAAACTGACTTCGATCATCATGCCACGTCTACGCGATCCCGCCGAGTTCCGATGCACGCTCCAGCTTGAATCAGTTGCCTTGCGCCAGGGGCGCCGCTTCATAGCCGGCTGCGACGAGGCCGGGCGAGGGGCGCTATTGGGGCCACTTTATGCGGCCGCAATTATTCTTGACCCCATGGCGGAACCGATCCCCGGCATCGACGACTCCAAGAAACTCACAGCGCGGGTGCGCGAGTCCCTGGCAACCGAGATCCGCGCGAAAGCTCTGGCGTGGCAGGTGGTGGCAATTACTGCCGAGGAAGTGGACCTCCTTAATGTTTACGAAGCTTCGCGCCAGGGGATGTTGCGGGCGATCAAAGCTCTCATTCCCACCCCAGATTTTATCCTCACGGATGCCATGCCCCTTCGCGAGGCCGGCGCAGACTTCTGCATTTCCCACCGCGCCATCATCCACGGCGACGCGCGCTCGGTCTCCATTGCCGCCGCGTCGATCCTGGCCAAGGTGGCTCGCGACGAACACTTGGCAAAACTCGACAGCGTGTTTCCTCAATATGGCCTCGCCCGAAACAAGGGTTATGGCACGCGCGATCACCTGACGGCTCTCGCTCGCTTCGGTCCATGTTCCGAACACCGCAAGACCTACCAGCCGGTCAAGGATTGCCTGCTACCGTTGTTTCCCTTGGTGTCGCCGGCCTGATTCGTGATGACAAATAAGGTACGGGGACCGACCGCGGAGGCCTTCGCCGGGTCGGATTTCGCTGCGCCTGCTCACTTCTCTGCGTTGGTGCTATACTGCCTGCCGAATTGCTCGTATCATCGAGGACGTCATGGCTTCCCTACTCATTAAAGGCGGACGCATAGTTTCCCCGGATGACAATCTCGACCGGGCGTTGGACGTCCGCATTGAGGACGGCGTGATTCGCGAAATTGGCCCGGACCTTGCGGACGGAGCGGACGAAACGCTCGATGCGCGCGGCAACGTGGTGGCGCCAGGCTTTGTTGACATCCACGTGCATTTTCGTGAGCCGGGAGGCGAGGCGTCGGAAACGCTCGAAACCGGCTTGGCCGCCGCGGTAGCGGGGGGCTTCACGGCCGTCGCGACCATGCCCAACACCAAGCCCGTCATCGATCAGCCCGGGCTCGTGGCCGCTCAAATCGAGAAAGCCCGCCGCCTGGGCCTGGCGCGAGTGTTCCCGGTTGCCGCCGTGTCCATGGCCAGTCAGGGAGAGTCTCTGACCGACTTTGCGGGGCTGGTCGCGGCGGGCGCGGTGGCTTTTTCCGACGACGGGCGCCCGGTGAAAACCGCGGGCCTGCTGCGGCGCGCGCTGGAACACAGCCGCGTCGTGGGCGTGCCCATCAGTGAACACTGCGAAGATCCGAGCCTGAGCTCGAGCGGCGTGATCAACGAAGGGCCAGTAGGTCTGAAGCTGGGCGTGCGCGGTATTCCCAACTCGTCGGAAGACGTTTGCGTGGCGCGCGATCTGGTGATTGCCGAGGCGACCAGAGGGCATCTACACATCGCGCATCTTTCCACCGCTGGCGCACTCGAAATGGTGCGGCAAGCCAAACGTCGAGGCGTGCGGGTGACCTGTGAAGTCACGCCTCACCACTTCGCGTTGACAGACGAAGCGGTCCTGGCACACGGCTCGAACGCCAAGATGAATCCTCCGTTGCGCAGTGCTGCGGATGTGGAAGCGATTCGCGCCGGCATTGCCGACGGCACCGTCGATGCCATCGCCACGGACCACGCACCCCACGCGGCGGATTTAAAGGCGAAACCGATCAATGCGGGTGCGCCTTTCGGCATTATCGGGCTGGAGACGGCGCTGGGCTTGGCGCTCACCGAACTTGTCCACACGGGGCTAATCTCACTGTGGCACATGGTTTCTCTGCTCGCGTCAAATCCCGCCCGCATCATCAACCAGCCGCTTGGCCGCTTGCAAATTGGCGGAGCCGCCGACCTAACCCTTTTTGATCCCAATCTTGAATGGACCTACCGTGCAGCCGAAGGACGATCTAAGAGCCGGAATACTCCGTTCGACGGCCGCACTTTCCGCGGTGCGGTCACGGCCACGATTGTCGCCGGCCGCATCGTTTATCGTCGGGGATAAGGATCAATTGATCGGGTGATCCGGCGATCGGGAGAGCAGGCGAGCAAGAGCCCACTTATTCCGAATGCTTCGTTGTTGACTCCACCGCCAAGTTAGCTCTTCTCGAAGGGCGGAACGGACAGCCTTGTGCCTTCTGCCTCCTTCTTCCCGCATTCGGACTTCTGCCTGGTGTGCTTTCAGGGAATGTGCGGGGGAAGGTCCAACACTTTGAACCCGTCAGGGGTCTTGGCGACGCGGAAATCAAAGCTCGAACGCGGGCCGATATTGAGGGGCTTAAAATCCGAGGTTTGGAACGACACTTTGAACAGCAGCGTCCCGCGTGCGCCCGCGTCGGGCTTCCGTTCGATGTCGACCGGCGTTAAACATTGTCCGCCCTTCACGGTGCAATAGTTTTCGAGGAAGGTTGCCTTCTGGCCGGCTTCGGTTGGAACCGGCCCCTCGCTCGTGGCGCCCCCCGAGTTCGAGTCCAGAAAGTAGGCTGCCTCAGAGTAGCCACGGACCGAAAGCTCGGAGAGGAACTCGAACAGTGCTCTCGCGGCTTGGCCCGTATCGTCACGTCCCTTCGCGGGATTTTCCAGATTCTGAGTCATCCATTTGTCAGTCTCTATAAAATTCGCGCCGTCGAAGACGTAAGCGCCACAAAGGTCGTATGCGATTGCATTATCGTAGCCGCAGAACATTAAGTCGCCACTCGCTCCCGGCCGGACCGCGCCATCAGCGCCTGTCAGTGCCTGTTTCCATGTGCGTCCATCCCGGTCGAGAAAGGAAATCAAGAAGAGGCGCCCGGAAGGATCGGCCGCGAAGACTTGCACACTCTCAATGCTACAGCTTTCATACTGGTAAATCGCTACAAGGTACTGGCCCGATTTGGGGTCATGAATCAAACGCGCGCCATCATGAGGCTTCTTCTCCACAAAGGTGTCGTCAGGGTCGAGGTCGAGCCGGGAGACCACGGCGTTGTCGGCAACGCTGATCAGATGAAAGTGTCCTGAGTACTGCTTGGCGCCCTCATTGCCACCGCAGAAACTCGCATTTAACACGTCCACCTTCTCATCCTCAGCATAGAGGTATACATGAATGGTGCGTCCGCCGCGTTGCAAGGCAAGATGGGTGAGACTGTCCTTGCGGAAAACGTCAACGTCAATGGGAGCCGTCCCCATGGCGGTCGCGGGAGGGGCAGGATTGGCGGGCTTGGAGGGGAGAGCAGGCTGTTGTATGCCGGGCAAGCCCAAGGAACATAGGGCTAGGCTCAGACATAACAGAAATGGGCAGCAGCGACCCATAAGAATGGCGAGTTTAGCACACCGCGAGAGGGTGGGATTTGGTAATCGCTGTCAGCTACGGCCGAACAGTGAAGCCTAGGCCGCCTTTTGTTCTTCTTTCAGGCTTTGCGCCTGGATGGCGGTAATCACGACCGCTGTGACAATGTCTTCCGCCTTGCAGCCGCGTGAAAGGTCGTTCGCGGGCTTGGCGAGACCCTGCAAAACCGGTCCGATGGCCTCGCATCCGCCGAAGCGCTCCGCCAGCTTGTAACCGATGTTGCCGGCGTTCAGGTCGGGGAAGATCAGCACGTTGGCGCGTCCAGCGACGGCCGACTGCGGGGCCTTGCGCCGCCCGATTTCCGGAATCAGTGCCGCGTCGAGTTGGAGTTCCCCATCCACCGCAAGCCGGGGGGCACGCTGTTTCACGAATGCCAGCGCTTCTCGGACCGCGTCGACCATGGCGTGCTCAGCGCTGCCGTGCGTCGAAAAGGATAGCAACGCGACTCTTGGCTCAATTCCCAAAAGTGCCCGGGCATTGTCGGCGGTGGCGATGGCAATGTCCGCCAGTTGCGAGGGCGTAGGTTGCGGCACTACGGCGCAATCGGCGAACAGGGTCGCGCCGTCTGCACCGAGGTCGCGGCGCGGGGAGACCATCAGGAAGAAGCTTGAAACCAGCGAGACGCCGGGCGCAACGCCAATGCCCCAGAGCGCAGCCCGAACGGTGTCGGCCGTGGTATTCAGCGCGCCGCCCACGGAGCCGTCGGCGTCACCCGCGGCCACCATCAGCGCGGCGTAGTTGCGGGGTTGGCGGGCGGCAGCGACCGCCTGTTCCGCCGTCATGCCTTTTGAGCGGCGGCGCGCGTAAAGGAGCTTCGCATATTCTTCCAACTTGGGACTGGACGCTGGGTCAACGAGTTGGGCGTTTTCAAGGCGAAGTCCCAACGCTTGCAACCGGGCGGCGATCTTGGTGGTGTCGCCGAGCAGGGTAACATCTGCAACCATTTCTTTTTCAATGAGATGTGCGGCTTGAAGGGTGCGTTCTTCTTCCCCTTCAAATAGCACAATATGCTGGGGAAAAAGACGTGCCCGGGTGCGAAGCTTCTCGAGGATTTCCATAGCACTCTCCGGCGCGATTAGCGGCAAAACTCGCGAAAGTGTCGAGGCCACTGGGCGAAAACACGACATATTGACCATTCTTTGCCCATTCCAAGCTGCCCTCACTCCTTCTAAAGCACGCTGTATGCCAGAGGGGGATCATCTAGGTCCCTCTAAGAGGTCTGGGTTCCCGAACCGATAATCATCACCTCCGTCGCCTTGATTAAAGCTGCGGCGGGCTGTCCTTTCTTCAGGCCAAGGTCGCGGCACGCGTCACTTGTGATGATTGCCGTGATGGTCTGGCCACCGATGTCCAGTGCGACTTTGGCCAGCAATCCGACGATCTCCACTTTCGTGACGCGGCCGATGAGCTGGTTACGCCCGCTGATGAAGTGCTCCAAGCCCTTCGGCAATTTCAAGGCGGGAGAAGGCCTCTTCTTGACGTCCTTGCCGGCATCTCCGAAGAAGGCGAGGCGGTCGATTTCGGTGCGCGGAATGCGATGGTGCCCGCCTGCGGTGCGCACGGACTTCACCTTGCCGCGATAGATCCACTGTTTGATCGTTGGATAGCTCACCCCCAGCTCGCGGGCGGCGTCATGCAATTTGAGCAGGTCCACATTTCTCTCCGGTATTGCAATTCGGACGGTGGCTCTCAATCTACCTGAGAAGCCGGACCGGTATCAACGGCAAAGCGGCCGAACCTCCAAAGCCCGGTCGAAAATTCCGCCCCGTCTTTTTGGAGCTTGAGCCGCGAGTGCATTTAGGAGCAGAATGGTACGCCTCAGTAACGAAAAATGATCAATCGGAACCTTGCACGGCAAACCAGCGTGAGTGTGTGCTGTTGACCAGCGGTTGCTGATGGCCGCGCGATTCGTGCGGGTTGATTGCGAATGGAACGAAGGAGGAGTAGCGATCTCATGAGAATTCGAAACTTGAACCTGTTGGCCGTAGCCGCAACTCTTATTGCCATCGCGTATTTCACCACGATTCTTCATGCCGAGAAGAAGCCAAAGGCGAAACCGACGGAAGCCTCCACCGCAGCGGCGCCCGCCGAGAATAAGCCGGAAATTCCCGACCTCGAATTCATCACCCGTTTGCGCCAGGAGGAGTACGGCCACAGCCAGGCGATGGAGCTGATGAGCTATCTCACCGACCAGATTGGCGCGCGCCTGACGGGCTCGCCCAACATGAAGAAAGCGAACGAATGGACGCGCGATGAGTTTACCAGGTGGGGTATGGTGAACGCTCATCTCGAGCCCTGGGGCACTTTCGGGCGCGGCTGGAGTTACCAATTCTGCGAAGTCCGGATGGTTTCGCCCGACATCATGCAATTCCTGGCGCTCCCCGAGGCTTGGACGCCCGGCACCGGCGGCCCTCTGCGCGCCGAGGTGACGCACGTCATCGCCACCACCACTGCCGACTTGGAAAAATATAAGGGCAAGCTCGCCGGCAAGATTGTGCTGTTCGGTGAGGCGCGCGTTCCCGACCCGAGTGAGAAGCCTCTTTTCCGCCGCGACGATGCGGAAGAACTCTCGAACATCGCGCTGTTCGAACGGCCCCCTCTTCCCGGCGCCCCGCCGCGTCCACCAGGTCCCGCGGGACCGCGCCGCGAGGAGATGATGCAGCGCTTCAAGTTTCAGGAGGAGTTCCCCAAGTTTCTGGCCGACGAGCATGTGGCCGCAGTACTGGATATAACGCGCAATCCCGGCGAGGACGGCACCATTTTTGTGCAATCCGGCGGAAGCTACGAAAAGGGCAAAACGATCGCCGTGCCCCGCGTCACTCTTTCCGTCGAGCACTTCGGCCGTATGGCTCGATTGCTCGAAAAGAAAGTTCACGTCGAAGTCGAAATGAACGTGGAAACCACATTTTACGACGATGACGACAAGGCCTATAACACGCTGGCGGAAATTCCCGGTGTCGACCCGACTCTGAAGGACCAAGTGGTGATGTTGGGTGGCCACTTGGATTCGTGGCACGGGGGCGAAGGAGCCACGGACAACGGCGCGGGCTCGATGGTGGGGATGGAATCCGTGCGCTTGCTCAAGAAGCTTGGCGTCCAGCCGCGGCGAACCATCCGCATCGCACTCTGGTCGGGAGAAGAAGAAGGACTGCTCGGCTCTCGCGGCTACGTGAAAGAACACTTCGGTTCGCGGCCGGAATCGACCAAGCCCGAGGATCAGCATCTCCCGGCGTTTATGCGCCCACCCGCTGGCCCGCTCGAGTTGAAGCCCGAGCAAAAGCAGATTTCCGTCTACTTTAACCTCGATAACGGCGCGGGAATGATTCGCGGGGTTTATCTCCAGGAAAACGCCCAAGTGAAGCCCATCTTCGAGAAGTGGATGGAGCCCTTCAAGGACTTGGGAATGACCACTCTCACCATGCGCAACACCGGCTCGACCGACCACGTCTCGTTCGACGCCGTGGGCATTCCCGCTTTCGAGTTTCTCCAGGATCCGCTGGATTACGGCACCTTGACTCATCATTCTAACCTGGACGTGTACGAGCACATCCGTCCCAGCGATTTGCAGCAGGCGTCGACCATCATGGCGGACTTTGTCTATAACGCCGCGATGTGCGACGAGATGATTCCCCGCAAACCGATTCGCCCGGACGACCCTCCCGAGAAACAGGATTCGGCCGGCGGCGGGGAGAAGCCCGGGCCGCGTAGCCAATGAGGGCTTGTTCTCCGAAAGGGGAACAAGGCTGGAGTTTCCACATTTTCTACCGGGCCTGTTTAAGCTGGGCAGCAGCAGCGTCTCCTGCCGCGGACTGAGGAGGTGACTTACCTTGTCCTCGAGCGCGTTCCTTTTGCGTGGCTGACTCTCCGTGCTGGGCCTCCTAACTCGGGGCCCGGATTGGACAGCGACGCCATCTGGACGGCTTCGGTGCCGGCTGGAAGCCAGCGCTACATCCGAAGTCGGACGGATCACCGCTCGCAAAAGGGTGGTATGATGCACGAAAAATCCTGTAACAAACCGAATTGATCTGACAAACTATCGTTCAGAAGCCGCGGTTTTCTGCAAAATGGGCATCGGTTAAACAAAAATGTCGGAATCTAAGGCATAAATGTCCGACTCTTTTCGGGCATTGTGTCTTGTGATCCTTTGTTTTCATACACATTCCGGCTTCGAACGTATTTTATTTTATTTCTATTTTGCTCCGCTGGGGGGAAATGGACCATGGCGGTGCTCACTCTAGCCTCCAGCGGGGTCCCCTCGTCTCCGCCCCGAGCTGAGCCGTCCCGAGGTCCCGAAATCTTTAACCCTTTTTGTTTTCTATGACATTCAAGGTTCGCGGCGATAAGTGGCTTATTTATCATAAACATTCAAGGTTCGGCGAGAATTTGCGCAATGTCAATTTATAACTCACTTGTTTTCTGCAACATTCAAGGATACCCCCTCAAATTAGTACTCCCTTTTTTTCGCCACTGCGGCGGGGTGTTTCTATTAACTCCCCTTTTTTCAAAAGCTTGGCGCCACTGGCATTCTGTCGCTTTCTGCGATAACCTGTTGTTTTTTCAATAACATTCAAGGTTCGCGAGGGCCGAACGTTCCCGGCTCGCAGTGTCTTTGTTTGTTTTTGTTAAGTGCCTTGATTTCAAACGCTTAGCTTAGTGATACCGTTCCTTGCCGAGTTCGTGACGCCGACCTAAGTTCTTGTTTTTCATAAACATTCAAGGTTGCGGAGAGGTGCTGGGCGCCGGGGGCTAGGTCCTGCGGGGGGCTAGCCGCTGAGTTACCGAACCTTTCATCGTAGGCGGCCGGCTGCCTTAAAACCGACTCTTCGGTGCGCCGTTTTACCCACACGACAATACTCCGCTATGAATATAGCACGTTTGATGCCAGAGGCTATGCAAATAGTGACAAATCTTCGGGCGGGAGAGAAATTTCTTGAGTTTACCCCCGTGTGGGCCCACAGGGGGCCGAATCGGCCCCAGGTGTGGCAGGCACGAGGCCTTCCCCTTCAGCAGCGCAAGCTAAAAGTTGAGTCTGCCGGCCAGTTTCTGAGCGTTAACTTCCGAATAACCGACCAGGACGCCCGGAACCACTGCGCGCCAGATAAGAGGGTAGGGCGTATAACGACAGAGTGGAGAGGCGCGCAGATTCCGGACATCCCAGAACCCCGTATCTCGGGAGTTAGGATGCGTGAGGCACTTCTACGGTTTGGCGACTAGGCCAAGTAAACCAGGATCGATATAACCTTCGGCGTTTATCGCGGGTAGTCGCCGATGACAGATTCTTATACTGCGATCCTACGCGGGCGTAGGGCACTTCTACGGGAGTGCGTCACACGGCCAAGTAGCCCCCACCACACAGGTGGCCTGCTGAGAGCTTGGCGAGATATCAATCGTGGACAAGGGACCAGAGTCGGACCCCGTTGGTAACGAGGTGGCAGCGGAGCGCAGGTTAGCGAGGTTGCCCGCTTGTGCTTATGTTCCGCGGAGTTGACGGGCCCGCCGGAAGAACGCGGCTCCCACCAGGATCGCCGCCATACCCAAATACAGGAGAGCAAAGCGGCCGGCCTGCAAACCGCTGGCACTGCCGGTGAAGTCGAATCCCGGGGTCCGGTTGAGCGGGCCAATGTACCACAGCGCGGTGTACAAACCCTCGAAGAATTTGCTGGTGCCGCTCCAGACGCCCAGCGCCAACGCCAGCGAGGGGATGAACAGTGTGCCAGCGGCCCAAGCCCATAGGCCGACGCTCTGCCCCGCTAGCGACAACCGGACGGCGGCCCCCAGCCCGGTGAGCGCCGCAACCAAGATGCCGGCAATCCATGCCGCCGGGAACTGCCGCGGCAGAATCCGCGCACAAGAAAAGAGCAGTTGTTCGGTGCCGAAACGCGCTTCGCGCGTGCCCAGCGCGGACCATACGAGAATAGGCCAGAGCCAGGCGACAGCCAACAGGGGCCCGCGCGAGATATCCAAGGGCGCGGCGAACTGAGCAATAAGCAACCCTCCCGCCACCGTGTACCACCACCAGCGATAACCCTTCAGGGCGAGTCGCAATTCGGCCGCCAAAAGTCGCCAGGAGCCGGAATGGCGCGCGCCCAAGGCAAGCGGAGTGAGATGAGTGGACGTAGCGATGGGTACTTGCACCGTGGGGAATTCCGGCGCTACTCCTGCCTGCGTCGCCGCTCCCTCCAACCGAGGCTTGGCGCCCCACTTCCGGCGTGATCTTGCCGGGTCAAACCGGTCGAAAAACCACGCGCCGCACAAGACCAGGGCGAACGCTACGGCTGTCCAAGCCAGACGCGGGATGACAACCCCAGGGGTCCATTCGACACCGTTCCAATGAAAACCCGCAGCCACCCGGATGGACTTATCGGCCACGGTGAGTGAAAAACTATCCACGTAACCCGGAATCCCCGCTCGCGCCGCCGGGACCATGCTTTGATACACGATCCAAAGGCCAGAGGGATCGAGCTGTGGGAACCCCGTCACGCCTGGCAAACCAATGCCGAGACACCAGAGAAAAAACCACAGGACATTGCCGAAACCCCCGCGAAGAAAGCGGAACAACTCGAACAAGAGGGCCATCGCGGCCGTCATCGCGATCGCGGGCAAGGTGAGGAACAGGAAGGGCAAGAGCAGAGCCCAGGTGTGGAAGGTGCGGTCCTCGGCGGCGAGAAGCTGCATGGCCACAGCGGCCAGAGCTAGCACGGCAACCATGGAGACAAGCACGGCGAAGTTGCTGAGGAATTTTCCCAGGAGATAGGCAACTTTGGTGAGCGGGGTTCCGGCGAGAATCTCACCGACCCTTGTTTGGCGGTCACGGTCGACGGCGTTCTTGACGATGTAGAAACCCACGAGGGTAAGAAACGTCGTCGCCACCAGCGATATCGTCGCTCCGACCCACGCGGAGGTATACACCCCGCGATAATGGCCGAGGCGCAGTGAGATGAGCCCCGTGCCTGCGGCATAACTCAGGTAGACGGCGAAGAGCAAAGTAATGAGATAGCTGTAGCGGCGCACCCGCTCGAGAAAGTCAGCGCGGGCAATGGCGTAGACAACACGCAGGGCTCTCATACTGCGGCCTCGGCGGCGGCACGGTGGCGGTGAGCTGCCAGGATGGCGAGATAGGCGTCCTCCAGCGACGGCTCAAGCGCACGCGCGTCTGGCCTGGGAGCCGCATCGGCCACTACTCGCGCATGCACACCGTCGTTACGGTGGGCCGTGCTGCTGACCAGATAGCCCTGCCGCAGTGCGGGAAGCTCCCCGCTCGGGACCACGACCTCCCAGACCTTCCCATTGACGCCCGCGAGAAGTGCTTCGGGGACACCATGGACAACGAGCAGTCCCTGGGCGATCAGGGCGATGTCCGTGGCCACAGCCTCGACATCGGAAACAATGTGGGTGGAAAGTATGACGATCCGCTCCCCGGCAAGCTCGGAAAGCAGATTGCGGAACCGCACGCGCTCTTCCGGATCAAGGCCGGCGGTCGGCTCGTCTACGATCAGAAGCTGCGGATCGTTCAGCAACGCCTGCGCGATGCCCACGCGCTGGCGCATGCCACCGGAAAATCCTCCCAGCGGCCGGCGCGCGGCATCGGCAAGATTCACAAGCTCTAGCAGTTCGCCTATGCGCTTTTGCGCGCTCGCCGCATCCAGGCCCTTCACGGCGGCGAGGTACCCGAGAAATTCGACCGCGCTTAAATTCGGGTAGATCCCAAAGTCTTGCGGCAGATAACCGAGCACGGTGCGCAACGTGTCAGGAGCATGCTTGATGTCCGTCCCATTCCAAAGCACACGCCCCGCACTCGGCTGGGTGATGGTCGCCAGAATGCGCATCAGGGTGGATTTCCCTGCGCCGTTTGGACCCAGCAGCCCCAGCACACCCGGCCCAAGTTCCAAACGGAAACTGCGCAAGGCCACTACGTTTCCACGATAGGTCTTGCTGACGTTTTCAATTGCGAGCTTCATGAGCGTAAATGTCCATCAGCAGTGGGCGTGCACCTGCACGCGAAGCACACAATTCTAGGTACGTTTATCTGACGATTTCGCCGTTGCGACCTCGCCGCCGTGGCGTATAGAGGACTGGCCGATCCCGATTGAAGCCTCGCTTGGTAGAGCTGCCTGCTAATCCTGAGCTTACGCACAAGCAAGGTCAAGCGATTTTGCCCTAAAGATGTAACCCTCTGCAACCATAAGCTGACGAACCCGCCAGTTGCGGCATTGTCGAGTTACCGGAAGGGGGATTGAAGCCCCTAAAAAGTGGCCGCGCAGTCAAATCCCAGATTACGCGCCCAAAGTCGCCTAGCGTTTATCGACGAATCCGCAAAGGCAATCCGAAGCTCTGGACGACCGGCGGGGTACCCGGAAAAAATCCACTTGGACTTATAACGCCCTACTCGTAGAAGTGCAACCCCTGACTCCCCCGAAGTCCGCATCTGGGAACTTACCGGACGTGCTTGCGGTCACTTGGTTGTGTAGTCGCCATATCGGAAACTGGGCCTCACCGCCGCAAACTGGCTAAGGAGAGACAGGCCTTGGCTACATCAAAAGCAATACCGCCAACCTCGTTATTGACGGAATAAGACCACTTCATCAAGACGCACACCGAGTCGAAAAGATGCCGAAAACCAAGCATGGGGACATTTCTGTCCGGGCTTGACACGCCGAAAATCACGCCGAAAACCAAGTCTTGACAAGATAATTTCCTCATGATACTTGGAAAGTATAGGGTAGTGACAGGGCTTTCATAGTTTATAACCAAAGTTGTTTGGCGGCGCCGCTCGTTATTGCCGGTTTGGCCTCATTGCTTGGGAAGGAAGCAAAGTGGGCGGGCTGCCTTTTCCAATTTGGATCCAGGTGTAGGCGCTCCCAGCTACAAGCGAGAGCATTCCCGGATCATGCGGTTCTATATTGAGTCGGGGTAGACGGGTCGGACCAAGGGCGAATTTCACACATTCAACCGAAGAGGGGGATTTAACCATGAAAGGCACACTCGGGACCTTGGCGCTCGTGTTATTACTCTCGACCGGGACCGTTTGGGGCGACGTTACGGCCAGTATTTCCGGAACCGTGAACGATCCCACGGGGGCGGTCATTCCGGGAGCAACGGTGACTGCGCTCAACACCGACAAAGGGATTTCGAACTCGACCCAAACCAATACCCAGGGCTTCTACTCTTTTCCCGCCCTCCCTACCGGGAAATATGAGGTGAGCATCAGGGCCACGGGATTCGAGGAATACCGGCAGACAGGCCTGGTGCTGGACGTTGATACCGCCTTGCGGGTTGATGCCGTGATGAAGGTGGGCGCGGTGAACCAGGAGGTAAGCGTGTCCGCCACGGCGGTACACGTTGACACCAGCAACACCCAGATGGGTGAAGTGATTACCGACACCAAAATGACCGCTGTCCCGTTGAACGGCCGCAGTTACACGGACCTCATGGCCTTGCAGCCTGGCGTGGCGCCGGCCTCCAGTGGAGCGGCCAGCTCCAACCCGGTGTCGGGAAATCTGGACCCGGGGAATATATCTATCAGCGGGCAGCGCGAATCTGCCAACGGATTCATGATCAACGGCGCCAATGCGGAGGAAAACTTCTACATGGTTGCCGGCATCATTCCCAACCTGGATTCCATCGCTGAGTTTCGCATTCTCACTAACAATGCCGATGCGGAATACGGCAACTACTCGGGCGGGCTGGTGAATGTCATCACCAAGTCCGGCACCAACCATCTCCATGGCAGCGGTTTCGAGTTCCTGCGCAATACTTCCTTGGACAGCAGGAACTTCTACTCCTACAACCAAACCAATCCCCTTACGGCAGCGGTAATTCCCGGATCGGCGATCGGCGCCTACCATCAGAACCAGTTTGGCGGCACGGTGGGGGGGCCCATCCTGCATGACAAACTCTTCTTTTTCGCCGACTACCAGGGAACGCGCCAGGTGCAGGGCGTGGATAGCGGCCTGAAGCCTGTTCCCTCCATGGCCGACCGGCAGGGAAACTTGTCGGACGGCATCGTCGGACAACTGAACGGCACCGTAACCGGCGCGGCCTGGGCCAATACGCTTTCCACCGAGCTTGGCTACCCTGTCACTGTAGGTGAGAATTACTCAAGCGTCTTCCCCGGGTCGATAATTCCCCCATCCGTCGCTCCCGCTCCCACAACCTTCCTGATGAAGTACATTCCCCTTCCCAACGTTGGTAACTACTTTTCAACTTCCGCCTACAAGTTCACGCTGGGCGACAACAAAGGGAGCGGGCGCCTTGACGCCAACACTCGCCTGGGCCTGGTGACCGGCTATTATTACTTCGACGATTACTCGGATGTTAATCCTTATGGAGGCGCCAGCGTGCCGGGGTTTTCCAACACCAACAATGGCCGCAATCAGATGGTGAATGTGGGCATCACCAAATCGCTTGGCCCGAATTCGGTCAACGAGTTGCGCCTGAGCTACATGCGCGATGTCCTTTTTCAGGGATTTCCGCAGGGAGGGGTGGGGCCCACCTTGGCCTCCCAGGGTTTTACGGGCATCTTCTTGCAACTGCCTAACCTCCAGAGTGTCGAAAACATCGGCTTCAATAACTACAATATCGGGGCTTCCAACTCCTGGAGCCAACTGTATGACAACACCTATCAAATCACCGACAACTACTCCAAGGTGATCGGCACCCACACCCTCAAATTGGGCGGGAACTTCCATTACGATCAGGTCACTTTTGACTACATCATTCAACCGAACGGATCGTTTAGCTTCAATGGGAACGAGACGGGCAGTGATTTTGCCGATTTCCTGATTGGAGCGCCGAATAACTACAACCAGGGTCTGGATTTGCCGCTCCATTCCCGCGCCCGTTATTATGCTCTCTATGCCCAGGATAGCTGGCGGGCGACGCCCAACCTGACGCTGAATTATGGGCTGCGTTGGGAAGTCACCACGCCCTGGTGGGAGACCAACGGCGAATTGGAGGACCTAGTCCCGGGCGAGCAGTCGAAGAGCTTTCCGGGCGCACCCGTGGGCTATGTTTTCCCCGGCGATCCGGGCGTTCCCTCCACCCTGTCCCCCACTCGCTATGACAATTTTGCCCCACGCATTGGACTTGCCTACTCTCCCCATGCCGATGGGGGGTTCTGGGGTAAGGTGCTCGGGGGGCCAGGCCGCTCCAGCATCCGGGCGGCATGGGGCAAGTACTACACCTCCTTTGAAAATATCGTCGACAAGCAAGAGCAAGGGGACGCTCCCTTCGGATACTATTGGGGCAGTCCGTCTCCCCCTTTGTTTACGACACCCTTCATCAATCGGCAAACTGATTTCAACAACGGCCAGCGGTTCCCCGTCCCCTCGCCTCCCCTTCATGTCAGCCCCTCCCACCCGGACACGGCCTTAACGGCGGCCGACTGGGCCAGGGAGTTCGAGCCCATTCAGTATTCGCCGGGCGTCTATCCGGGGAATCACGTTCCTTATGGGGAAGACTATAATCTTTCCCTCCAGCGGCAGTTCGGGTCTGCCACGATCCTCAGCGTGAGTTACGTGGGCTCGCAGGGCCACAAGCTGCTCTCAACCATCGAAGCCAATCCCAGCAACCCCGCCCTGTGCCTGAGCCTGAGCCAGCAGAGCGAGGTGATGCCCGGTACCCCTACCTGTGGGCCCAACTCTGAAACCGGTTTGTTCTACCCGGTCAACGGTCCAGCCATCGCGGTACGACAGCGTTTTGGCGCGGCATTCGGCGGCGATGGCTGGTTCTCGACCATCGGAAATTCCAGCTACAACTCCCTTCAGGTTTCGCTGCGCCACTCGGTGGGCGGCCTCGAAGTTCTGGCCGCTTACACTTACAGCAAGGCGATGGATAACGCTTCGGGCGACGGCCTGGGTCAGGGCGACAACCTTAACCCCGAAAACACCAATATCACCCGCGCCTTGTCCGCCTTTGACGTCGCTCAGAACTTTGTGGTTAGTTACAACTACCGCCTGCCTTTTCAAAAGCTCTGGCGGCCCAATCGCCTGACCAGTGGCTGGCAGATTTCGGGAATTACCCGGTTTGCGACTGGCTTTCCGGTTTACATCCTGGAGCCCGACGACCATTCGCTCCTGGGGACGGGCCAATCCGGACAGGGTAATCCCATCGACGAACCGAACTACACGCCGGGGAACCTGAATTTTACCAACCCTCGGACAGGTCTTGCCTACTTCAACACTTCCTTGTTTAGCGAGGATCCTGTGGGGCAGCTTGGCAATGCCAACCGCCGGTTCTTCACAGGACCGGGTTGGAACAACTGGGACATGGCGCTAGTCAAAGATCTCCGGCTGACGGAAACGAAGTCTCTGCAATTCCGGGGGGAGTTCTTCAACACCTTTAACCATACCCAATTTGGGGGGGTTACAGGCAATTACCTCAGCTCGGCCTTCGGTTTTGTGACAAGCGCAAATCCTCCGCGCATCGGTCAAGTCGCCATGAAGTTTATTTTCTAGTCCTTCGAAGCCGCCTGGGCGGGATCCCATCCCGCCCAAGCGCCGGAGGTCCCGGCCTGTTGAGAATTCCGGGCCTCTCGCATCAACCAAGCTTCATTTGTTCGGGATCCCACTGCACCACGCTCCCTCGTTCATAGCTGAGGTTGGCCAGCAAGGCGGCGCCGGCAGCGCGGAATCCGAACACCGGATCCTCCACCACTTTACCGCGCGTGCGCACGGCTATGAAGAATGTTTTGAAGTGATCGTAGGTGTCGTTGTACTCGGGTGGCGCGGCGTAAACCTGCTGAGCCAAATCCGTCTTGCTGCCGGGGTGGGAAGCGGGGTACTTCTTTTCGAACTCACTCAGGAATTTCTGCTGGGTAGCATTGGCCCACGACTCGATGTTGTAGTCGGGAACGGCTTGGCGAGGCGCGTGGGTGACGGTCACCGCTCCACCCCCGATTTGAAGCATCCCCTCCGAACCAACGAAGGTGAATCCTTCGTTCTCCGGTCCTCCATTAACGAAATTCACCCGCAGATGCAGGTTGAATCCGTCGGGGTAATCGAAAAGCCCTAGAAGGACATCGGGTTCGTCGCGGCCGTCGTTCCAATAGCGAATTCCTCCCATGGCGACCGCGCGGGTGGGGCCATGGGAGCCGGTGATGAAGTGCGTGCCGCTGAACAGATGAACGAATAAATCTCCGGCGACGCCGCTGCCGTAAACCTTCCATTTTCTCCATTGGAAAAAGTGTTCGGCGTTAAACGGCTCGGGAGGCGCAGTCCCGACAAAGCGCTGCCAATCGATCGTCTCAGGCGAAGCATCGGGCGGAATAGTCGAGTCGAACGCTAACACAGGATCATTAGGGGTGCGGTCCCACCAGGCATTGATCACGTTGATTTTCCCGATGGCCCCCGATTCCAGCAATTGTTTCGCCTTCTTATAAATGATAGAGCTCACGCGCTGGCTGCCCACCTGCAAGATGCGCCCGGTTCGGCGAGCGGCCTCGATGATATCGGGACCATCGCTGTACAGGTGAATCATAGGCTTTTCCAGGTACACATCCTTGCCCGCTTGCATGGCGTCAATGGCTGCTTGCTTGTGCCAGTGGTCGGCCGTAGCGATCAGAACCGCGTCCACGTCGGACCTCGACAGAATCTCGTGATAATCGCGCGTGGTGAAGACGTCCGTGCCCCAACGTTCCTTGCAATGGGTCAGCCGACCGTCGTAGCAATCGGCGGCAGCCACCAGCTTGACGCCCGGAACCTGTAATGCCATCTGCGTGTCGTCCTGCCCCCGGCCGCCGGCGCCGATCAGCGCCAGGCCAATGTGGTCGCTGGGTGCGTAGGCCTCCGCGGGTTCAGCGGCCGCCTCGCTTAACCAGTTAATGCTTCCCCCGCGAGCCGGCCACGCGCCGGCCAAAACCGCACTCTGCGCCATACTCGTTCGCAGGAAACCTCGCCGCGTCAGATTATTTGACATGGACATCCCCCGATCTTTCGTTCCGCTTGGATTTGCGCCCACGCCTCGACCGAATGCCACTGGGGCCGGGCGAGCAGCATTGCCTGTTTTGTGTTCATATCTTTTGGAGAGGCAGGAGTGTACCGCAATCGGGCCGCGAGTGTAAAGCTGCAGCATCCGCCGGTCGTGTCATGGTTTGAAGGTAACGCCGCCATCCTAGCGGCTCCGGTGCCGGCTGGAATCCGGCGCTACAGGTCATTCCCCACGGTTCAGTCTCACGTTTACTTTTCAGATGCCATGTGATAAGTATTCGCGGACTGGTGGGAGACTATGCATCCTCATTTTGTTGATTACGCGATTATTGCCATCTATTTTGTCTTCGTGCTGGGAATCGGCTTCGCCCTTCGCGGGCGAATGAAAACGAGCGAAGATTTTTTCCTCTCGGGGCGCTCAATCCCAGGCTGGATCACCGGCTTGGCGTTCATGTCGGCGAACCTCGGCGCCTTGGAAGTGATGGGCCACGCCGCCAACGCCGCCAAGTACGGCATGTACGTGAATCATTTTTATTGGCTGGCGGCCATGCCCGCCATGTGCTTTGTCGGCGTCTTCATGATGCCGTTTTATTACGGCAGCAAAGTCCGCAGTGTGCCGGAATTCCTTCGCAAGCGTTACGATGAGAAGACCCGCACGCTGAACGCCCTTTGCTTCGCCTTCATGGCGCTGCTGGTTTCGGGCGTGGACCTCTACGCGATGGCGATCCTCTTCCAGCGCCTGCTCAATTGGCCGTTTTGGGCGAGCGTCGTTGCCTCGGCCGTGGTCGTCGCCATTTATATTTACCTCGGCGGGCTCACCTCCTCGATTTACAACGAGGTGCTGCAATTCTTCCTGATTGTTTTCGGATTCCTCCCCCTGGCGATTCTGGGCTTGAAAGCCGTGGGAGGATTTGCGGGGCTCAAGGCCAGCCTTCCCAATCCCGGTTATGCGCACACGTGGGCGAACATCTGGCATGCGGCGGACAATCCCATGGGCGTCAACTGGGTGGCTACGATCTTCGGCCTGGGCTTTGTGCTCTCCTTCGGATACTGGTGCACGGACTTCCTGGTGGTGCAGCGCGGATTGGCCGCCAAGGACATGGCGTCGGCGCAACGCACGCCTTTGATTGCCGCGGTTCCCAAGATGTTCTTCCCACTCCTGGTCATCCTGCCGGGCTTGGTGGCAATCGCGTATACCCCCGTCCGGCAGCTTCTGTGGGACCCGGCAAGGGGCGTCTACAATTACAATCAAACGCTGCCCACGATGCTGGGAAGCCTTTATCCTTCTGGGCTGCTGGGCCTGGGCTTGACGGCGCTGCTGGCCAGCTTCATGTCGGGGATGGCCGGCAACGTGACGGCTTTCAACACCGTGTGGACGTTCGACATCTATCAGACCCACATCAATCCTGGTAAGGAAGACGGACACTATCTGGCTATGGGCCGTCTGGCCACGATCTTCGCCGTGGTTGTGGGCATCGGGACCGCTTTCATTGTGCTGCAATTCAACAACCTGATGGACTATCTCCAGCTCCTTTTTGCCTTCTTCAACGCGCCACTCTTCGGCACGTTCCTGCTGGGAATGTTCTGGAAGCGCACCAGCGCGCACTCGGGATTCTGGGGATTGCTCTGCGGCATTCTTGCTGCCGCCGCGCACTACACGCTTTATCGTTTTCACTACATTCACTACCCGAGCGACATGGCGGCGAACTTCTACCAGGCCATTTGGGCTTTTGCCGTGTGCTTCTGCGTCACCGTGGTGGTAACCTTGTTTACCGAACCGCGCAAGGAAGCGGAGCTGGTGGGCTTGGTATATTCTCTGACCCCCAAGCCCAAGACTTCAGAACTTCCCTGGTATGAACGGCCATCCGTTTGGGCGATTGGGATACTGGCGCTCTGCGCGGTTTTGAATATTATCTTTTGGTAGAGGTCGAAGTTCAGAATCGAAGAGATGAAAAGTTCAAGAACTGGCCTTTCGACTTTTCGACTCTTCAACTTTTCGACTTTCAAGTACTGAGTATCAACTACAGGCGGGAATAAATGGGTTTAGACATTCGTTTGCCGATTGGAATTATCTTCACGATATATGGCATCATCCTGATGATTTATGGATTGGTTGCCGACGCTTCCATCTTCCAGGAAAAATCCTTAGGTGTGAACATCGACTTGTGGTGGGGACTGGCGATGTTGGTTTTTGGCGTCTTCATGGGAGCATTGGCTTTCCGCGCTTCACGCCATACTGAGCCATGACGGAGCTCCGCTGGAATCCCACAGTTCGCGAATGGGTTTCAACCGCCTCGCATCGCCAGGGGCGCCCACAGATGCCCGAGGACTGGTGCCCCTTTTGCCCCGGCTCCGGACGCGTGCCCGACCATTACGACGTTCTGATCTACCCCAACGATTTTCCGGCCTTCACTATCCCTCCGCCGCCTCCCGCAATCGAGGGCGATGACTTTTACAAGGTTCGGCCTTCGCACGGCAAGTGCGACGTGGTGCTCTATAGCTCCGATCACCACGCCTCTTTGCCGCAGCTTCCGGTGGATCATCTGGTCAAAGTTGTACGCCTGTGGCGAAGCCGCTTTCTGGAGCTCAAGGCCACGCCGGGTATCCGCTACGTTCTGATTTTTGAAAACAAGGGCGCGGTGATTGGCGTGACCATGCCACATCCGCACGGGCAGATCTATTCTTTCCCGTTCATCCCGCCGCGCCTGGAAAAAGAAGTGTCGGCCGCCCGCGATCACCAGCGCCGGCATGGCCGCTGCCTTTACTGCGACATCCTGAAAAAGGAGCGCCGCGACGGCAGGCGCATCATCGCTGAAAACGATACTTTCACCGCGCTCATTCCCTTTTATGCCCGCTGGCCGTTTGAGGTACACATTTTCTCACGGCGCCACATCGGAACGCTCGAAGGCTTACGGGCCTCGGAAGAAAATGCGCTGGCGGAAATCCTGAAGTGGGTTACCTTAAAGTATGACAACCTCTATGATATGTCTTTCCCGTACATGATGCTGTTGCATCAGGCCCCCACGCATGGGAACTTTCCCTATTTTCATTTCCACATTGAGTTCTACCCGCCCCACCGCAGCAAGGAAAAACTCAAGTACCTGGCAAGCGTGGAAACCGGAGGAGGAAGCTTCTTGAACGATTCGCTGGCGGAGGAAAAAGCCGCAGAGCTGCGCGCGGTCAAGCCGGTGCGGCGGGAAGAGTTGGCGGAAGGCAGTAAGCAGTAGGCAGCATGCGGCAAGAATTTGCGACACGTGACTTCGGCTACTGCTGTGACAAGCGATTTTACTATGACCACAAAGACACGGACCGTGGTCCCTGCCGATAGGATCGAGTCCCGCATTTTTCTGATTCGCGGATGCAAGATCATGTTGGACTCCGACTTGGCCGAGCTTTACCAAGTGAGTACCAAACGCCTGAATGAACAGGTTAAGCGCAATGTAAAACGGTTTCCCGGTGATTTCATGTTCAAATTGACTGCCGCCGAGAAAGCGGAGGTGGTCGCAAATTGCGACCACCTCAAGATGCTCAAGTTTTCGCCCGTCTTGCCCAACGCGTTCCCCGAGCATGGGGCGGTCATGCTGGCAAGCGTTCTGAATAGCCCGGTCGCGGTTCAGGCTAGTATCCGAGTGGTCCGAGCTTTCATTCGTCTGCGAGAAGTTTTGGCTACGCACTCGGAGCTCGCAACCAAATTCACGGGATTGGAGCGGCGGCTCGAAACGCATGATGCAGACATTACCACCTTGTTTAAAGCGATCCGCCAGTTGATGAAGCCACCCAAACCACCCAGCCGGCGGATCGGATTCTCACCGGCAGCCTGACGTTTCAACAAGGAGTATCGCGATGATTGAAGAAGCGTTCCAACAGGTCTTCGGTTCGCCGCCGGAAGTCGTAGTTCGCGCTCCTGGTCGAGTCAACCTGATTGGCGAGCACACGGATTACAACGATGGCTTCGTGCTGCCTGCCGCCATCGACCGCGCGGTCACCTATGCCGGGCGCCGCCGAGTCGACCGCCACGTGCGCGTTTACTCCGAGGACTTCAAAGCCACCGTCGAGTTCGGCCTGGACGACATTCAAAAAGCCGGCGAGAACACGTGGAGCAATTTCCTTCGCGGCGTTTCGAAGTTTCTGGAGGGCGATGGCCATCGCCTGACGGGCGCCGACATCGCCTTTGGAGGCAACGTCCCGCGTGAGGCAGGCTTGAGTTCTTCCGCCGCGGTGGAGGTGGGAGCGACGGCGTTTTGGAACAAGCTCCTGGGTTTGGGACTGGACCCTGTTTACGCCGTCAAGCTCTCGCGACGCACCGAAAACGGATTTGTGGGCGTGCCCTGCGGAATCATGGACCAGTTCATTTCGGCCCTCGGCCGCCGCGACCACGCGCTGTTTCTCGATTGCCGCGACCTCACCTACCGCCACGTGCCTCTGCGGTCCGATGTGAAGATCGTGGTCTGCAACTCCGGCGTGAAGCGCGCGCTGGCACAATCGGAGTACGAGGTTCGGCTGAAGCAGTGCCGCGAGGCTGTAGCGAAGATCGCTGCCGCGGGCCGCGCGGTGAAGTCTCTCCGTGACGTGACATCTTCCGATCTCGCCGCCGTGCGGGGCACGATGGACAACCTGCTTTGGCGGCGTGCCCACCACGTGGTTTCAGAAAACGAGCGGACTCTCGAAGCCGTCAAGGTCCTGCAGGGCGGCGACCTGGAGCGCTTCGGGGAATTAATGAATCAATCTCACGAGAGCCTGCGGGATGATTACGAGGTGAGCTCCAAGGAGTTGGACACGCTCGTGGAACTGGCACGCCGGCAGCGCGGAGTGCTTGGCGCGCGCATGACGGGAGCAGGGTTTGGCGGATGTACCGTCAACCTGGTGCGTGTGGACGCGGCCGAAAGTTTTGCTCAAGCTGTGGCCAAGGGATATACAGAAGCGCTCGGTCTCAAGGCCGAGATTTACGTCTGCCAAGCCTCGGATGGCGCACTCGTGTCCACCTGAGCGCGGAGTTCGAAGTAAATGGAATCAGGGCTTTTCCCGGCCCTCCTGCCAGAATCCCTCTTCAAAGTAAATCCGGCAATCCTGGATGGTGAACCGTCGCCGCCCTTATGCTCCGGTACCGGGGACGATGGGCGGATCAGGGGTGAAGGGCCTTTCACAATAGTAAAAATCAAGCTCGCCAGGATGAAAACCAGCAAAGCAAAAAGCAGGAAGCGAGTGACGGGTCCCGCTTCCGCTTCTACAAACGGCACGGGCGATTGTGGAGTTTTGCGGCGGGCCAGGTACCAGGGGAAGACGACAACTGGCAGCAGCATCGACCCAAATCCCCATCGCAGAGGCCGCGGAACGCGCTGTCGGAGGGCATCGAAAAAGACCCAGATGCCGGCAAGAGCTTGCACGCCCCCCATCGCCAACTGAGCCCTCTGCTCTCCCAGCAGCCCTTCGAAACCTATCGCCAGCAGGAAAGAAATTCCCATGAAGGCAAAGAAGATCCTCCACGGGTAGCGCACCGGCGGCGCACTTGGCCCCGGCGAGCTCACTGCCGGCACGGCTGCTACATGCACCCGGGCGACCTCAGCAGGATCGATAGCGCGCCTGCACGCCACGCAAACCCGGCAAGCGGGGGCAAGCAACTGGCCGCATGCTGGGCACTGAAACGGCTCGCTGGGGAAATCCGCCACAGCGGCGGGGCTCTCGACAGTTTCGGTTTGCGGGTTGGGCGCTCCCGCGTGTTCAGCCGTCCCTTGGTTAAATCTTTTTGCCCACTCGCTCGGCGTTTCCATCCGTCACTCTTTCTCGTTCCAGCCTTCGTGCTCCTTCCAGTCTAACACCTTGCGGTACCCATTGCTGCGCCGGAGTTGATCCCAGGTGCGCAAATTCCCCTGCCCGCTGTCACCTCCTTGCGACTGGTAAAACCATCCGGCCTCTTGCGTAAGCGCCGCGGCTTCACCGGAGACATAAAACTCGTGGTCCTCATAATGATATGGAGTAGCCGGATGTTCCTTGGGGTCGAAGATGCGGTCCACGCGCACTTCGAGGTCGGGCTGGACGGCGCCGGCGCGCAGCAACTCCTGGAGCGCCTTCACCACGAAAAAGTTGTTCACGATGTGATCGATGTGGCCCTCCGCCGGCGGGTGCACGGTGAAGACGACGTCGGGCTGGAATTTCTTGATGATGTCTTCCGCTGCCTCCACCACGTCATCGCGCGTGTAGGGCAGATTGGGCCGGAACAGGCCTTCGTAGGGGGAATGGTCGCTGGCCAGGAGCACGGCAAGATAGGGATCGCGGGTGTGCTCATACCAGATTTTCCCCGAGCCGCCATCGGGCAATCCCAGAAAGAGAATGTCTTCCGGCGGCACGCCCAGATGGCCAATGGCCGCCCGCGATTCCTGCATGCGGATGGCGCCAAAGTTCAACGCCTCCGCCGGCCCGCAGGTGTGTTGAAAATACCGATCGCATGAGCCCGCGTCGCCGCTGGTGAAATAAATGACCCGAACGGGAATCTGATTCTCGACTAAGGAGCGAATGAAGCCCATCTGGGTTCCATCGTCGTCCTCGTGCGCGGCAAACACCAGTACGGATTTAGGAAGAGGATTCACGCCGAGTTCCAGCACGCTCGCGGCGATTTCCCCGCCCGAGGCATCCGATATTTCCACCCAAGCATGAAATAGGCCGCTCACCTCGGGTGGGAGCTGGAACTTCGCTTCCTGCGCCAGTTTGGGGCCGTGCGCATCCAAGTCGACTCGCTCCGCGACGACATTATTCGTCAGCACCTTTTGATCCGGGCCGACCAGCTTGGCCCGCACCGTGACCTGGCGCCACGGGGTTTCCGCCGGATTGGCCAGCGAGAACTTCACCGTGGCTTCCGCGCCCGTGGGGTACTGGGTGTGGCGGGTATCAAAGTGAATGGCGCTTGCCCCGAAGGGCTCGGGATGAAAGAGACGATAGTTGGTAATCTTAGCCGCCTCCGCATCCAGGTTGGGGAAGACATAAAGCGGAGGGTAAGGCCGCGGCCCGACCACGCCCGGCGGATTGACGAAGACCAGCGGGCTGAACCCAATGGCATAAACGTTCTTCCGGCCGTGGTCCCAAACCACCGCCCCATACTGCTTGATCGTCTCCTGGTTTCCACTTTTGGCCTGGAAGCAGTTGGGGGAACTGACGGCTGTCTGTTCATGCGGCTTGAGGTTGAAATCATTCTTGAGCGTGGTGATATCGGCTCCGGCCTTCGCCGTCTGTTGGGCAATCCACGGCCAGTAACGCTCGGAGAATTCGAGACGAAGTCCGGAGAACGGCCGGCCGCTCAGGTTTTCGATCTTCACGGTGCAGCCAATGGCATCCCGGGCGCGATAATACGAATGGGCAACCTCCGCGGAAACGATGCGAATCACCTGCCGATGGACGACAACGGTACAGATTCCGGAAACTGCCGGCGACGACCCCGAGTCCTCGCTCTGCATATCGATTTCATATTTCCCTGCCCGCGCGCCGAGAGGCACTTTCCAGAGCAAACGATAGCTTGGAGAAGGTCCTTCCGCATGGCCGAGAACCAGCCCCGCGGCTACCGGTTTGTCGTCACCCGCGTAGCGCACGGTGAAGTGGTAGCGATTTTGCGCGTTCTCCTCCGTTGGCAAAGGGGGAATAATTCTAAGCCTTACTTCGTCCCCAACGTTGTAGGTGATTTGGTCGGTAACAGCCTGGAGCGCCGCCTGAGGGCGCGCGTTCAATCTTAATGTGGGCATGCCAACCACTCCGCCCACCGCCAGCAGCGCGCTCAGAAATCCGAGAGCAAGCAACGGTTTGACAGTTCTGTAAGTCCTGGACCCGAAGGTCTGTCGGCTACGATTCATGAATACCCCCTGAAGGCAGAAGGAGCAATTATAGATTTCCGCAATGCGCGCGTCCAGCCGCAGGGCTGCGGGAAATATCCTAATCGAGGAGTGCAAAATAGGGTGACGAATTGTTTCCGTGGCGCGAGCGAGTCCATGGCCAGAACGGCCATCGAGCGGACGTAGCGCGGGCAACTTGCCCCATTCTATCGGGGTCTTGCCCGCTGTGGCAGGGGCGTCCCGCCCGTGCAAGTGCATGGCCAGGATGGCCATGGCGCAACTGGGAGCGCGGGCATCCTGCCCGCCACAGCGCAGCCACCCCGCCCGTGCCGGTAGAAGAGCCGCAGGGCCGGAGTGCGGGCCCTGCGCTACGTTTGCTCCCGCCGTTAGGATTTGCGGGGTATGGTGCCGCCAAGGTGGCGGCGTTACGTTCAAACGAGGACACCACCCGACTCTGGGCGTATAATACTAGTATGACTCAGGACGCTACTGAATTGCTCAAACGTGCCCTCGCTCTTACGGAGGAGGAACGCGCCGAATTGGCGGGCTCACTACTGGAGAGTCTTGATGGCGGCCACGAAGATCCCGAAAGCGTGGAAGCCGCTTGGAGCGAAGAAATCGCCCGCCGCCTTAAAGGTCTGGATTCTGGCAAAGTTAAACCCGTATCCCTCGACAATTTCCGCCGGAAGCTCTCAGCCGCTGCCGAATGAGGCGCAAGGCACTCCTTGGCGGCGCCGCGAGGCGCTTGCCGTTTCCCGTCCGCCGTCTACCGCCTACTGTCTACCGACCTCGGCCCCGTTCCTCCAGCCCCTCTACCGTGAAAAACGCCAGTGAAAGGGCGGGCAGGTTCGATGGGATCACCGGTGTTGCCTTGTTTCTGCAATGGTGGTATTTGTGTCTCCGCAAATACCGCTGCCAGGATGTGCGGTAAGCCCACGAATTAGGTACGATGACCCTGGCGAGGGACGGGATTATGGCAAGGGGACTCAGTCAACCGGGTCAGGTCCACCTGCGAATCATTGAGGTCATGAAGCGCTTCCCGGAAGGCATTTCGGGCGGCCGGATTAGAAGTGAGTTGGAGAAAGAAGGGCTCGCACCATCAGACCTCCGAAACCTCCATCGTCGAATCAACGAGCTTAACAAGTGGTTTATCATCGACAAAATCGTTGTAGAGCAGACCGGCCCTGGTGGGCTCCCGGTGGTCTCGGATGAATGGGAAATTACGCCGGAGTTGCGAGCCGAGGTTCTTTATCAGGCCCGCGGGCACTGCCAGAAGTGTGGTCGGACGATTAAGACGGACGGCGTGACCCTTGTAATAACGCGTAAGAGGCCGATGAGTTTGAGTGCAGCCATCGGGCGGGAGAACTTGTGGGCGATCTGCGAACACTGTTACAGACGTAAGAATCTCTATTCTCGCCCCCCTCACCCCGGACAAGTTGGTGCGAGACCCAAGTTCAACTATTGTCGGGCGTCGATCGCAGAACGAGAGAGGCAATATGAGCTTTGAAGCGCTCCTCAAAATCATCCATTCGAACGCGACGGAGCACTGGAGAGAAGAGAACAAGAGCGCGCTAGAGGATTTGTTCGGCAGCCGCTACCACTCTCGAGCGAAGGGCTGCGTGAAGCTCCGTGCCCCCAAAATGAAAGATAGCGACTTGGGCGTCACGTACGCAGCGTACATCGATCCGTCGAATGCCGATTCTGGCATTTACGGAGGGATGTCTTTTGTCATCTTTCCGGCGGACGAGCCGCCCTGCTTGATTGGGATGGTCATTGGCACCCAAGGACTTGCTCCGGACGAGGCTGTACTTGGCCGGCCGGGGCACGCCCGAAAGATGCAGGCCATTTGCAGGTGGCTGAATGAGGCTTTTGGGAAAGGAGATCTGGCAGCCTGGGCTAAGCAGGATCCCACGCGCATAGACCTCGACATACCCAATGAAATTAGGCGCGAGTGGTCCGAGTACGAGAGCGCTTTCAAGAAGTACGGGAAGGTCGTGTATGCGCTCTACAAGCCTACTGAGGACCGGAAGGCCACGGAACAGGCTGTGGCAGCGATGCTCGACGTGATGTTTGAAGAACGTGGTGAGTTTCCGCTGACGGCCTACAAAGAGGAGTCACAGTCAACGCAAGCGAAGTGGTTTGCACACCTAATGCCTGCTACAAAGCAAGAGGAAATCATCGACCTCCTCAAGCAGCGCCGGTACGTGGTTCTTCAAGGGCCACCAGGAACTGGGAAGACGAGAATGGCTCGCGAGATTTTGGCGGACCATTACAAGGGGTTCGGGCGATCGATTCAGTTTCACCCGAATACAACTTATGAAAATTTTGTTGGGGGGCTTGCACCTGCCCCGTCCAGCAGTGACAGCCCGCTTGGTTTCCGATTTAAGCCGACGCCCGGCTTCCTGATGGAAGCGGCTAAGGCCGCCCTGACGGATTCCTCCAAACCTTACCTGTTCCACATCGACGAAATCAACCGTGCTGACCTCGGCAAGATTTTGGGCGAAGCGATTTACTTGCTTGAACCCGAGCCCGAGAAACGTCGGGAAATTGACCTCGCCTACGATTTCGGCGCACCGTTCCATCGCACACTTTACCTGCCTGACAACCTTCACATCCTGGGCACGATGAATAGCGCCGACCGAAGTATCGCGATCGTGGATGTCGCCGTGCGTCGCAGATTCGCGTTCAAGTCTCTATGGCCTAGCCAAACTGTCGTGAATGAACTTGGTTGCGACCTCGCACAAGAAGCGTACTCAAGGCTTCTCTCGATCTTTGTCGAACACGCTCCAGACGATGCCTTCGGACTCATTCCTGGACATTCCTACTTCCTTGAGAATGACGAAGAGCGCGCCAAACGCAGCCTTAAGACGAGCCTGGCACCACTTCTTCACGAGTATCTTGTTCAAGGTTACGTGAGCGGATTTGCCGAGTCGATTCGGGGTTATCTCCAATGGCTCGACAGCAAATGAATCGCAGACGATATCCCCAGGCAACTACGCTACGGCACGTCGAGCCTGGTCGCGATATATGTCTTGAATTGCAAGATTACACCACGGTGCGCAAGCCAGCCGCCGAGCTCTTCGAGCTTCACGCAAGTGCGGATCCGCAAGCCCAAGCAGCGCGGTTGGCGGACCAGTTCATCACCCAAAATAGGCTTCTGCTCGACTTACTTCAAGTCTCGGTACGCCGTGATTACGACGGCAGAGACGTTTTGCTCGAAGTCGAGTCGGGTAGTCAGGTCGGAGCGATTCCGCTCATATCCCCTGTTACTGCCAAATCCGACTTCGGACTCGTCGTCCAGCCCCGATTTCCCTGGCCAGGCATCGGTCCCATGCTCGCTGAGATGGGATGGCTGGTCAGCCCTGCTCCACTGCACCTGCCACTGCTCAAGCGCTCTGAGAGACGGGTACCACCCTGGGTGCTCTCGTTTATGGTTCTCGATCGAATTAAGGCTTTATTGGAGCGTCTTGAACGTCGCTTCGAAATTGTCCGCGAGACCAGACCCGCTCCAAAGGGGAATGTGGATTGGGCAGATTACTGCACGCGCCAGATGTCCCGTGCTAAGTTTTTGTCTGTGCCTTGCAACTTTCCTGATCTCCGCGACGATGGCCAGCTTAAGGGAGCTATTCGCTATACGCTTGAGAAGCAACTCCGGTCCCTTGAAACCCAAAGAGAGCAAGGTTCGTTTGTGCATCGTCTCATTTCGTTTGCGGAATCACTCCTGTTGCGCGTTAGGGCTGTGGCCACGCGCCGGCCGAGCACGATTGAAGTCGGATTCTGGCTGCGTCAACCATTGCGAAATGAGATCTTCGTCGAGGGGCTCCAGGCGATCGAGTGGACGGTAGAAGAGCGTGGCTTGGCCGGGCTCAGCGATCTGGAGGGCATTCCGTGGAGAATGCCGATGGAGCAGTTCTTTGAAGCGTGGGTCGAGACGGTCCTCCGCACAGTTGCTCTGAGGACAGGAGGTATTTTGAAAGCAGCGCGCCGCCGTCAGACCGTTGCGGCGCTGTCATGGGAACCCCCATATGCCGGGTCGCAGCGCTCGCTGATCCCTGATTTGGTGCTCGAACTCGACGGAATCACGCTAATCGTAGACGCCAAGTACAAGCGGCACTGGGAGGAGCTCCAAGAGGGCAGTTGGCACGAACAGACGGCGGATCTGCGCGAACAGCATCGGCAAGACCTGTTACAGGTTTTGGCCTATGCGAATCTCGCCACGCAAGGCAGGGTGGTCTGCTGCCTTGTATACCCTTGTCACCTGAAAACCTGGGACTCTCTTGAGCAGCGTGGACGACTGTTTCACCAAGCAGAACTTCCGAATAGGGGCCGCCGCGTTCAGGTATGGCTAACTGCCGTACCCATGAATTCTGCTGTGGAAAGGTTTGCGCGCCCCCTCGCTGAACAAATACGCAAAATGCAACTCGAGACGGCCGCTACGTAAATTGCAATGATGAAGCTGCGGGTCACTGTGGCGACCCTTTATGCTCGTGGGCTTTCCCCTTAATGCCCAAGCGCCCGTCAATTGTGGAGGGAATGGTGGCCCCCCCCACATGCCCCAAGACCGGCGGTCCACCATTTTAGAGTTGGGCTCGCTGAAGGGATCGAAGGGGGGGCTCACGCCAGAGGCATTGACAGACCCAAGGGCCGCTCGCACAATTGGGTTAATCCGGTTTACTCGGAGGTGGAAGGCATAAGCTTTTGGGGGCCCGCAAGCGCCCCTTTACATTTCTACTGAAATTTCTTTCCGGAGCACTGTCCTTGTCTTCGGTCGTATTCACCCTGAAGAATCGAAACCACCCGAGCGGCAAAAGGCGGCAGCTCGCGCTAGAATAAATGCGGACGGCGTCACAGACGGCAGTGAGGGCATCGGGGGGAGTCCTCCGCCCCGCCGGCGGAACAGCGCGCTGCGATCGGCGCCAGCCGAGGAGGGCGAGCAAATTGAAGGTCACCTGTTGGCTGAGAGGTGTAATAGAATGGTGAACGTCGGGGCTCGAGCGCCGATGAGGAGGTTCCAATGCACGTTAAAGCTCTGAGCGGGAAGCAGCCTGCGACCATGCCGCGAAAACCTGCCAAGCGAGTTGCCCTGACCAAAAACAAGTTGACGATCCGGGACTTGGGGTGGACACGCGAGCGCGCGCGGGAAGTGCGCGCGAAACTGGCAACCTTCGCTGTTGATTGGGACGATCCCAGCATGGACGTCTACAATGAGCCTTAAACGCGGCGACTTCGCCTTGGTCTATTTTCCCCACTCCAACCTGAGGACGGTGAAACTGCGACCGGTGCTGGTCGTCCAAGCCGACGAACGAAACACCGGACTTCCACAAGTCGTCGTTGCCATGGTCAGCAGCAATCTGGCCCGCTCTGGACATCCGAGTCGTGTCACGGTCTCGTTGAAGGATGCGCTCGCTTTCCAGACCGGCCTGAAATCCGATTCAGTCGTCATGACGGACAACCTGGCGACGATAGAACTGCAACTCGTCAGACGCGCCATCGGACGGATGCCGCGAATGGAAGCTGTCGACCAGGCACTTCGCAATACCCTAGGATTGTGAGCGGATTTCCATTCGGGGAAGCGGTCTTCAGCAAGCAAGTAGCGCGACCGCCGCCTGCCCCACAATGCTTTCGATGGGACACCTCATCCCGGCACGCCGCGGAGCTTCATGAAGGCCACCCTGGAAGTTATCAATCGGATGCAAGCGGAGGGAATTATCGGAAAGTACGCCATTGGCGGCGCGGTGGGAGCGACTTTCTATCTCGAACCCTTAGCAACGCTGGATATTGATATCTTCGTTTCATTGAAGCCGCCCCCGGGAAGTTCGCTGGTCACGCTCGCGCCGATCTACGACTACCTTACTTCGCGCGGGTACAGGGCGGAGAAAGAATACCTTGTCATCGACGATTGGCCGGTGCAGTTTCTTCCTGCCAGCGACGCTCTGCAGGAGGAAGCGCTCCAGCAGGCGGTGGAAACCGAATTGGAAGGTGTTCGCACCTGGGTGATCAGCGCTGAGCACTTGGTGGCCATAGCACTTCGAACTGCCCGCGCCAAGGATTTTGCCCGCATCTTGCAGTTCGTGGAAACGGGAGTCCTGGACGCAGGAAGGCTTGACGCCATCCTTCAGAGGCATGGCCTGCTGGAGAAGTGGGAGCAATTTGGAGTTAAATTCCTTGGGGACGCCGATACATCGGGCGAGGTAGCTGATGAGTGATTGGATGCGCAAGGTTTTGGAAAGCAAACGCGCCACCCGCCTGCGGCTCCAGCAGCTTTCGTTTTCCGAAAAGGTCAAACTCCTGGAAAAACTGCGCGACCGCAGCCTGGCGATCGCTCGAAGTCCTCTACGAAAAGCCCGCCGAGTCGACTCGGGAGATTGACCCTACTTTCTGCTCAGGCATGGCTAGCGGCCAGGCTTCGCCGGAGCTGTTGTAAACCCGATGCGCCGCCGGGGGCGTCGCGAGGTTTCAATTAACCGGCGGATGGCGTCAAAGATGGCGGTAATCTGTGTATCGTGTCTCTGGTATTTTCTTTCCATCTCGTTCAGCTTTCGCGCAATGTCTCGGTGGGTTGCAAGCATCTCGCGCAACTTGACGAAGGCGCGCATGATGACAATATTCACCAACACGGCCCGATGAGACTTGAGAATGCTGGAAAGCATTGCGAGGCCTTGCTCGGTGAAAACATAGGGCGGAGTCCTTCGTCCTCCCCGTCCTTTTGCTCTTGCAATTTGCAAGATCAAAGCCTTCGCTTCCTCCCTGCGCAACTGAAACATGAAGTGCCCTACAACTGACGACCTCAGATCCAGAGGATTTTGATGGCTGATCCCGCGCGCTCGAAGTCCTTGTCGCTCGTAACGACGGCAGCCTTGCTGGATTGGGCGAGGGCGGCGGCGAAGCAGTCGGCGTAGGGAAGATTGTGCTGAGCTTTCAGGCTGGCGGCCAGCTTGGCCAGTTCCATGTCCACATCGAAGACCTGAATGGGAAGTTGGGCGATCGCTTGCAGCTTGGCATTGGCGGCCTGCTCTCCATGCGCACGCCAGATGGCGTAATAAACTTCGCCCCAGTTGACCACCGACATTGCGAGCTGGCGCCCAGCGTCCGCAGCGTCAATCAGGAGCGCTTCCACTTTGTCGGCCCCGGCGCGGCTTTCAAAAAATGTCATGAGGGCGCTGGCGTCCAACACGTAGGTCTTCATAGTGTCCGCTCGCGCTTGCGCGCCTCAAGCAGGCCGGCGAGCGCGGACGGTTCCGCTTTGAGCGATCCGCGCAGGCCGCGAATGAACTCGCGGGTGACGGGCTGAACGATGATGCGTCCGGCATCTTCTACAAAGGTGACCCTTGTCCCCTTTTTGATCCCGAAGCGCCGGCGCAGGCGAGCGGGAATAACAAGCTGTCCTTTGGTCGTGACGACGCTGGTTTCAATCTTCATTGGATATCTTCCATGACAATATCCTACCTTTTAAACTAATGTAAGTCAAGACTTAGAAATCCTACTCTGGCCAGAAAGTAGCCGGTGGGACTGGCGCGATTCATGGTGGAGGGTCAAGAGTTGGTCCGCCCGCAAGGCGAGCGAGGGGTAAGTCCGGCGCTCATTGTTGTAGAATTCGACTTCGAATATGCCGGGGGCCCTTCGACAGCGGCGAAGCCGCTTTTCGGAGTGCGGCCGCGAAGCTGCCGCTTTGGCATTTGCCGCTTGCTCCCTTCTAATCGAAACTTGGATTCATATTGATTCACACGAAGGATTAAAGCGGCAACGACGGCGCGCGCGCCGGGGTCGAACGCCATCTGGGCGTGGGCGTAGGGCCGAGCGGCGCTCGGCTATGGCCGAATGCCATTCGGCCCTACAACCGGCGGGCTCAGACCCAATGAGTATGGATTAGGGGGTTCGCGTCAGAGGAAGGCAATGGCAGATTCGAAATTCCAGATTCAAGACGGAAAGAGCAAGCTCACCCCACTTCAACCAGATCATGGTGGAGAGGCATGAGTTGGTCCGAGCGCAAGGCGAGCGAGGCGTAAGTCCGTCCTTCGTTGTCGCAGAACTCGACTTCGAACACACCGGGTGCCAGCGGTTCGACCACGCTCCCCACTTGGCCACGCCGCAGGCCCCGCTCGGGCTGATCTTCCAGAAGCGCAACAACGGCCAAAGGCTTAATGTTGTCCATATCGCGCGCTCTCCGCCAGGAATCTTCATCGGTATCGCCGTGGGCTAACTGCCCTCTTTCGGCAAACCCGCTTCGATTCGTCGGAGTTTACCACACGCTTAGAAGCAAGCCACAGACAGCGTTGCTCGGGGAGGGTTTTTCCCTTGAGGACAACCTCGGTCAATTGTGGCGGCATGGCTAAACCACGTCGACGATAATGAGGGTGATGTCATCCTGCTGGGTTATGGAAGCCGGTTGCCAGCGGCGGATCTCCCGGAGCAACTGCTCCGAGAGCTCAGAAGGTGGGCGCGAGCTATGGTCGCGGATGACTTGTTCAAGCTGGCGCTCGCCGAAGGGATCGCCGGCGGCATTCTCGGGCTCCACAATTCCGTCGGTGTAAAGCAGGAAGCGGTCGCCGGAATTGAGCGGAATCTCACAAACCGGATAGTCGGAATCCGGTCTTACGCCAATCAGCAGGCCGTTGCTTTCAATCCGCTCAAGCTTGCCCTTCCGCCAACAAAGGAGTGGTGGATGGCCCGCCGCCGAGTACGACGCCTTCCGGGTTTCCGTATCAAGCCACAAATAGGCCGCGGAAACGAATTGGCTTCGCAGTTGGCCGGAGAGGATTCGATTCAAACCGCCGAGGACTTCCGCCGGGCGAGATGCCGCAGACACCACCGACTGCATCGCCACCTTGATCATCGCCGCGATCAGCGCCGCGGGGACGCCGTGACCCGAAACATCCGCCACGAGGAAGCCCATCCGGTCTTCGTCGACGGGAATGAACTCATAGAAATCGCCCGCCACGGCGGTCATGGGATAGTAAGCGGCGCTGATGCGAAGGTCCTCGCGATCCGGAGCTCCGTCCGGGAGAATTGAGCGCTGGATCTCGCGGGCGATGTCGAGCTCGTTTTCAATCGAGAGCAGGCGGCGCTCGTCGGCGAAGACCCTCTCGGCGGCCACATAGCCAAGGGAGAAAACAAACGCCGCGAACGCCAGCGGCTCAAAGGGAGGATAGGAGGGAAGCGGGAAAAGGACGGTCAAATTGGCGTAGAGGACCGCAACCGCCAGCACCAGCGTTCCGATAACGGAAATCCGGCTTTGGATGACCAGATATCTCTTCGCCAGACTTGGCACGGCGTTCACCACCGCGAGCGCCAGAAGACACCAGATCGCGAGCACACTGTTATAAGCCATGAACCGGTAAGGCGATCCGGTGATGAGGGTTGAGCAAACGCCGGCAATGCCGAAGACGCAGGCCACCACCGCGGTGACCTGCAAAATAGGCCGCAACTTTCCCCGGCTTAGCTCAAGCCAGAAAAGCAGCGCGGGGATGAGGATCAGGTAGGTAATGATCCCGATCACGTAAGGGCCTCTGCCCCAGGCCGAACGCGGCAAGAGCCTCATCACCGCGGATGCCTGAGCCAGAAGGCGGGCGCCGTACATCGCGCTGAAAATGCCAATCCACACCAGAATGCGAACTCGCGAGCCGCCACGAATCGCCGCAATGCCGCAGGAAGCCAATCCAATGAACACAAAAACCGTGCCCAAAATGATCAGGCCCACTTGCCCGCGAAGCATCTCGAGAACTTGGTCTGCCAAAAGCGCTCCTCCCACTGCCTGCCAGGGAGCAAGAGTGGCGGAGTTTATCACACGCTGGTGTGCTATGCCGAGTGCCGCTCCGCCTTGGCCGAATGCCATTCGGCCCTACAACCGGCGGGCTAAGACCCAAGGCACAAGGATTAGGTGGGCCGGCAGGAGGAGACGATGGCAGATTCAAAATTCCAGATTCAAGATGGAAAGAGCAAGCTCACCCCACTTCAACCAGATCATGGTGGAGAGGCATGAGTTGGTCCGAGCGCAAGGCGAGCGAGGGGTAAGTCCGGCGCTCATTGTTGTAGAATTCGACTTCGAATATGCCGGGGGCCCTTCGACAGCGGCGAAGCCGCTTTTCGGAGTGCGGCCGCGAAGCTGCCGCCTTGGCATTTGGAATTTGCCTTCTAGAATTTGCCTTCTAGATTTGTCATTCGGGGGAAAGAGGTCTAAGATTCGCCGTTCAGGTGAACTGGTCCTATAGTTCGGCATTCGCGGGAAAGGATTAAAGGGTTCGGCAGTCAGACTAACGAGCTAAGAAATCTGGCATTCAGATGAATGGCTTAAAATCAGACGAACGAGTTGAAAGCGGCAGCTTCGCGGCCGCACTCCAAAAGCGCTTCGCGCAAGCTCACCCATCGTCGCTACGGTTGCCTTCCGTGATGGGGTGGGGGGAACGCGAAACCGCAATCGAACGTGCGCGGGGCCAATGGCGGGATAAATCTGCGGCTCGATCGAGGCTAAAACGCCGCGGCCGACAGCAGGTGCCGTCGGCCGCGAGAATTTCGAGTTAACGATGGAATCTACCTGTGACCACCACCATGTCCGCCTCCGCCGTGCCCACCGCCGCCGAAGGCATGTCCGCCACCACCAAAGCTATGTCCGCCGCCGCTGTAGGCATTTCCGCGTCCACCGCTGCTGCGTCCGCCACCACCGTAGGCACGTCCGCCACTAAAGCTACGAGCACCTCCGCTGTAGGTGCGTCCACCGCCGTAGGCACGCGTGCCGCCACCGTAAGCACGTGCTCCGCCGGCGTATCCGTTACCGACTCCGCCGCGATAGCCTCCGCGACCGGCGTAGGCCTGCCCGCCTCCGTAGTATCCACGTCCGGCAAAGCCTCGGCCACCGTAGTAGCCGCCTCCGTAGTAACCCCGGCCCCCATAATAACCTCGTCCGCCCCAGCCCCATGGCCCAACGCCGATGAACAATCCACCGGAAAACCAGCTAGGTCCATAGTAGCCGTAGGGGGCACAGGCGTAGGGGTAAGTGGGGTAGTATCCGTACGGGCATGCCGGAGGGGGTCCCGGCGCAACGTACCCCGGAGGAGGCCCATAACCCTGATCCGCATAACCCTGGTCCGGGTTGTTGTAACCAGGGTCCCCATAGCCTGGCTCGCCGTAGGCCGGACCGGGCTGGCCCTGGGCGAGGGCATAGGGCGCAATCAACAGGCCTAATCCCAGCACCGTTAAAAGTCTTAGATTCCGCATTTCGCACCTCCTCGAGCCTCATTCTTGCTGAACCACACCTGGAAGAAGGCAATTGCCCGGCCAAATGAGCCTTTTGTAATGATCATGGTTTCATTAACTTAGGGGCAACGCGAGCAAGCGGCACTCCTCGGGTGGTGGTGGTTTTTGGATAGGGTGGTGGTTTTCAGCTAGGGTAACGCCCTGAATGCCAACGTCCCACCAACGCCGAATGAGACCCTTGGATGGCGGAATCGTCCAGCGCCATGAACGATTCGGCGCTGGCTACGAGGCGAGTTATCTTATAGATTTGATTAAGCTTCCCCCAGCAGAGACTCGACGATCTCGAGCCACTCTTGCTCGACTGAACTTTGGGATGGAGGTTTGCCGGCCCGGCGATACCAGTAAGCCGCGTTGGAAGAGTCTCCCTCCTTGCGGTGTAAGTAGGCGTGAACCCATGAGCCTGCGGGGCCTTCGTCCTGCTGCGCCGACTCATGGGCACGATCCCAACTGCCCTTGGCGTCCCACCACAGCCCCGCGAGCGCAAAGCTCAAATTGCCCGGCGGCGCCTCGAGCTGAAGGGATTGGCGGAATTCTTCGACCGTCATGAGGGTTAGATTAAACCGTTTCCACCAGCCCTTCAAGACCATACCGCCATGCGCCCTTCAGGCGCTGGCAGAGGGAGGTTTGCCGCAGAGCGGGTCCTTCGCTTGGAAGGCATTTTGCTGGTTGCCGATCTCGCGTTCTTTGTTGCGGCCCCGCCGGCGCTTGTACCGCGGGGCAGGACGCCATGCAGCCGTGCGTTTGGAGGCCAGCGGCCCATCGCCCTGGCACCCGCCACATGGACGACAATATGTCTACGGTTCAAAAAGTGGGGGCGCTGTAAGCCACTGAAAACATTACGCAAAGCCAAACCATGCTGTAAACAACTGAAAATAAGTTACTTAATCGGGGCCCACAGGGCTATATCAAGGAGTTTCGGGCATTCGCGAGTTATCCACAATGGATCGGAATTAGCTACGATGTGTCGAGCCCACATCCGGCGGGTCGTGTCCCAGGCGGTAATTTTGAGGTCCGCTGATTTCCGCCATCCCCAAAAACTTCGTCATCACGGTGGGAGATCGCCATTGAAGTTTGGAGTTACGCTCCGGCGATTTCGCGAAGCTCACGAACCACTGCTTCGATCAAATCGCCGTCCTGAAAGATGCGAATCCCAGCGATTCCCGCCGCGCCGTTCTGAAGGCAGATGGCTACGCGCTCGCTCGAAATTCCGCCCAGCGCGAAAACCGGAATCGTAACCTGCGCGGTCACTTCGCGGAGCTTCTCAAGTCCAAGGGGTGGACCGTAGGAGAGTTTGGAAGGGGTTGCGAAAATCGGCCCGAGGAGAATGTAATCCGCGCCCGCCGCCTCTGCCGAAAGCGACTCCTCGATGGAGTGGCACGAAACGCCAACTATGAATTCGCGCGGCGCGAGGCTTCGCACCGTTTCCACAGGCATCGAGCGTGTGCCCAAATGCACACCATGGGCATTGGCGGCCAACGCTACGTCCAAACGATCATTTACCATCACGCGAGTGCGACCCGCACGGCGAGCGCGTGCTACCGCTGCTTCCGCGAGACCAAGCAGGCGGCGTGCAGGCAAATCCTTTTCCCGAATCTGCACCCAGTCCACGCCCGCATCAATGGCTTCGGCAATGCAGGTATCGAGTGTGCGGGATTTGATTTGCGTTCGGTCCGTGATGTAGTAGAGCTGTAGGCGGGCTGGCATGATGGCCCAAAGACCCAATTCACCGGTTCGGCCCGGAACCCACGAAACCCAGTTCACGGCGGAAGCGCCACACCTCGAAGAAGGCCAGCCAGACGTCCGCCAATCCGAGGCCGGAGACCGCTCCCCGCAGAAAGTAGTTGTGCGCGATACTTCCAAACAAAGGGTAGTGTCCGACGAAGTAGTTCTTGGTCCAAAGCGAAATCCACGGGAAGACGAACAGAAACACACCAAGCTCGAAGCAGAACACGATGTACACGATTGTCAAAAAGCGGCTCATTTGATTATTCGATCTGGGAGAATCGGTCTCAGGAAAGGCGATACGGGTCACCCCCGCGGCAGCGGGTCGAAGGTCGTTCATGCCTTCTGCTGAAGCTCGCGGATCTTGTCCGCCACTTCACGAAAGTCAATATTTTGGCTATAAACCTCAGTAAACCTCTCGAGGGCCTTGCGGGAATCGCCAGCCTGTTCGTACGCCACGCCCAGGTCATATTGCAGGGCCAGTTGCGCTTCTTCGTCAAGGTCGGGTGTTTCCAGCGCACGAATGTACCACTTGCCGGCAATCGCGGGCATTTTCTTTTCCATAAAACAAATCGCCAGAAGACTGCAGGCCTGGAGGAAATTCGGCGGAAAGTTTCCTTTGCCCCCGATCTTCACAACCTTTTGGAACTCTCCGATGGCCTCATCCAACAGTCCCATCTCCCGGAAAGCGACACCCAAATTGTAGTGGGTCTCAGGATCGTCCTTCGCAGCCCCTGCTGCGTCGGGCTCCTCCATCTCTGTCAGTAATCCGCTAAGTTGCGCCGGGACCTCACCCGAGCGCGGGGAGGTGGGGACGGCAGCTATCGGCGAAGTGGTGGCAGTTTCAGAGCGAGTGCCCAGGGGGAGCGTCATGCCATTCAACGACTCTGCCAAATCCTCGGCAAGGTTGCCCAACATCCCTGGGCCTGTACCCACTCCGGTCAGCGGTTCTCCAGTTAAGGGCTCACAAAGAGGAGTGGATGAATCCGTTTGTGCCGCCAGAGGTGGAACCGGAGGTGGAATTTCCGTGGCTGGGCTGGGGGACGCCGCGTAGCTAGTGGGAAGCTCCCATTCTTCCTCGGACAGATCATCCTCCGTCAAAGCGGGTGCAACGGGCGTTGAGACCCCAGGTTCCAGTGGCCCAACTTCGTTCGTTGGATTCGGAAGAGGAGGCTCTGCGGCTAACCCAGTGGTCCGGTCGTCGAGCTGGCAACGAAGCCGCGCCACAACAGGGCTGCCGGGATATTTCTCCTCAAGCAGGGTCACCGCTTGCCGGGCCTCTTCCACGAAATCATTCTCCAGGTAGAACCCAACTTCGGTAACGCCATCTTCCAGCTCGGCTGGGATCGCTTCGGTTACGGGCGCGGGCGTGAGTTCAGTGTCCTTAGTAGAGCTTTCGGTGGGTGGCACTGCCAACTCAACGTCTGGCAGGGAAGATGGTTCCTCAAGGGAAGCTGCGGATTCCGTCGGCGGCGGAGCAGGCGGTTCAACTGCAGAGGCGGCAGCTCCGAATCCCCGCCCCGTCAAGGCCTCCAAGTCTCCAGTAAGATCCAACTCCAAAGTCTGAGAGGCACGCGAGGACGATGGAGGTGAGCTGGCGGCGGACTCGCTCGGTGTGGAAGGTGACGCAAGGTCAAAAAATCCCCCACTCAGTGGGGCTGACGCGACCTCCGAAACGGGTTCATCCGGAATGATCGGAGAAATCGTGAACTCTCCCGGCACTTCTGATTCCGGCGAATGAGGCGGGGGCGATGCAGGGGCGGCAGGCTCTTCCGAACCGGAGCGAGGTGCAGGGAGCGGAATTTCATGCGCGACGGTTTTGGCCGAGGCAATGGCTTGGTACTTGCTCGCGATGTCTGCCTCACCGAGATGAGTAAAGATTCGAGCCAAGTCTACCGCCGCAACTGCCGCGCGCTCCGGGTAGCCTTTTTGACAGATCTCCAGGATGCGGCGGTGAACATCAATTTGGTCGGGATAAACTTGCAGAACCTTTTCCAGCTCGGAGATCGCTTTCTCGGTCAGGTTGTACCGTGCGAAGAGGTCGCTGTTCTCGAGGGCCTCTTTAACCAGCGCTTCCTGGTCGGCATCGGCGGCGACCGGCCCGCTGCGAACGTCCTCCTCCTCCCCGAGCGCCATTTGCTGGGTGGAGAAATCTTCCGGTTTGATTTCCTTACCCAATTTTCGGCGAACCGAATTCAAGAGGGTGCGATAGCTCTCGTTCTCGGGTTCGCGCTCGACGAGCCCCAGATAGGCTGCTTCGGCCTTTTCCAAGCTGCCGGTCTGGTCGTAAGCGCGGCCCAACGCCAGCAGGACTTGAGGCAACGTCGATTCATCCGCGGTTTGTTCACAGAGTCGATGGACCAATTCCAGGGTGGGAATGTGCTCGGGAGCCCGGTCCCAAATACGGCGGAGGGCGTCCATCAGAATGCGGGCGTTGTTCTGACTGATAAGCTGCTCTGCCACGCTTGAAAGCAAACGATACGCATGGTCAACTTCTCCCTTGTCCAGCAAGAGCGCAGAAACGGAGGAGAGGGGCGCAAAATCCGAGGGATTTTCCTGGAAAACCTCGCGCGCCAGATTCTCTGCCTTGGGAAGTTCCTGGGTGCCCAAATAGGCATCGAATAGGATCCTCTTGACTGCAGGGTCCTGCTGCAGCTCCGGCGCGGAACTGATGATTCTTTCGGCTTCCTCTGGTTCGTGGCGCGCGATAGCCACCCGCGCCCGCAGAATCTGGATTTTGGTATTTTTTGGATCCAGCTCCGACGCCTTTTTCAGGGAGACTTCGGTTGCCGCTTGATCGCCGCGGCGGAGCAAAAGCTCCGCTGACTCCAGATAGGCTTGGGCAGCCTCCTCCAGCTTACCTGCCTGCTCGGCCTCTGCCGCCAGGCGAGTACGAAAATTGAGGTTCTCTGGATCGAGCTGCACCAGCTTATGCAAAACGTCGAGGGCACGATCGGCCTGATTTCGCTTTTTGAAAAACTCCGATGCTTGAAGGTACTGTTCCCGGGCCTCGCGACTTAAGCCCTGAAGCTGATACAATTCTGCTAACTTCAGGAGAGTTGCTACCGAGTTGGGGTCAACCTTGGAGATTTTCCTGTAGATGGCGATGGCTTTAACGTTATAGCCTTCGCGAACGTAAGCCTCAGCCAGCTTATGAAACAGCCTTAATCCCTCGGTGACATTCCGCTCACGAATATACAGGTCACCCACAGTATTGAGCAGAGACACGTCGGACGGGTCATTATCAAGGATGTCTTGATATTGTTTGATGGCTTGAACGATCTTGCCTTGAGCCACGGACTTTTCAGCCGCTTGCAGCGCTCTGGCCTTATGAAAAGCCATCTATCCGCTCCAACTGCCCGTATAAGGTGTGCACTGTCCGCTAAACGTAACATACGCCCCTACCCAAGTCAACGGAATGGGGACGCTTCTCGGCGGTGGGTACTCCCAGTTAAATTATTATAACACTTGAGGTTGGAACAACTGCGTACTCACGCGGGCTTGGGAGCTGGGGGTGGTAAGATCCGCGCTTTCACCTCGGACTCAAAACTGACCTTTCGGTGGGTGCCATCACAAAAGGGCTTGTTTTCGGAATGCCCACAGCGGCAAAGACCGATCGCCGTACGGCCTGACAAGTCAAAAACGCCGCCAGTCGCGTCGCAGATCGTGAATTCTCCCTCTACCCGAATGGAACCGTTATTATTGATCGTGATTTTCGCCAAATTATGCTCCTGTACTTTTCATCCCGAGATTTCTGAGGATTGCGACCAGCAACTGCGGATCGCATCCCCACTGCTGTCTAATTGCGCTTGACGCCGATGCAGACCAAAGGGTTTGGTCAACACCAAAACCACTATTATAAGAAAGACTAACGAGATTGCACCATGGAAAATCATACATTCACGGCGGCTTAACTCGGTTTTGCCCTCCCGAAAGGCCTTCGCCCGAAACGTCAGACGCAAATCAAGCACAATCAAAATGAGGACGAAAAACAACTTAGCATGCAACCAGTGCTGCCGGAGATAGTTGGGGTCTTGGGATACCAGGAGGCAACCGGTGATCACCATAATGGCCGCGCCGGGGTGCGCCAGCCCTTTCAACAGCTTCGATTCGAGTCGTCCCAGGGTTTCGCGCACTTCAGGAGAAGGTTCATCCGCGTGAACCGCCAGAATCTGCGTGACCACCAGAAGACTTCCCAACCAGAAAACCAAGCCAACAATGTGAAAAACCAGTGTCCAAGCAACCATAGCACCTCACGAAGATTGGCGGAGAACAGTGCCTAGTGCCGAGTAGCGAGCTTCAGTCGCGAGCTGACCACTACGATCACCGGGCTGCGGTTCTCGCAGTCTAACCGCTAGCCACTAACCACCGTTCTTGCAGTTGACGTCCCCGCCTCCTTCTGGGAGAATATCCCTACATTCGGGGCGTGGAGGAACAACTTGTCCGAGTATTACATTCCCGTTGGGGAAGTCGTCAAGAGCGAGCCTAAATCCATTGGCATTGAAACTCCGCGCAAGAAACGGCCCAAGGAACTTGCCGTCATCACGGAATGCTGTACGGGATGCTCCGGCTCGCCGGCTTGCGTGCCTTATTGCCCGGTAGCCGATTGTATGTACTGGGTCCCTGACGACGACCATCCCCCTTTCGGCAGGATTGAAGTTGACCCGGCACTCTGCATCGGCTGCAAGAAGTGTACCAGCAAAGGTCCCGACGGCAGTTTTCTGGACGGCTGCCCATGGGATGCCATTGAGATGGTGCCGACAGAAGAAGTCGAAACGCACCTCGGAATCAAGTTTTCGGTCTAACCCCGGGCACGCACCTCAGGTTATTCCTTTTGCTTTCCGTCCCCGAATGGCACGGTCGGTAGCGACCGCTTGTTCGCGTACCCGCTCCGACATATTCGGCGCCCCCCGGGCGAAGTGCTCCACGTCATCCAGATCCTGCGGTTGGCCCACCAAATAGAGCGCGCGCAGGGACTCCACCACCTGGCCTTCGTCGGGGTTGATCACCGCCACCGCGTCACCTGCCGCCACGGTTGCCCCATCCTTGGCGAGTAGATGGGCAATCGTTCCCCCGACCGGAGATACGACGTCCCGTTGCTGTGCGTTCTCCGCCAGGCGGATGCGGGCGATGATGCTGCCATTGCGGACGTCGTCCTGCTCCTTCATGCGGAACTTGATGGTACCCGCGTCCGAGGCGGCGAGGGTGAACGGTTGCATCATGGCCCGCAACTGTGGTTCGCCAGTCCCGTCGCCAAATCGTACTAGAGCCAGCGAGGCGTTCCAACGGACCATGGGCACGGGATCGTCAACCAGCTTCCGGAGGGCCTGATGGAATTCCTCGGAGTGATTATCCTGACCCATTGCCCATGCGGCTTCCAGGCGCAGTTGCGATTCCTTATTCTGCGCCAAGGCCAGGAGTTGCGGATACCAGCGTTTGACGGTCGGATCGCCCCGCGCGATTCGGTCGGAAAGCTGCGCCACGGCGTGTTGCGTCTTGTGCGGCACCGAAGTGTCGGCGAGGACCTGCGCCATCTCCTGGTCGGAGAGCGCTCGCCCAAACCAAGTCTGATACCAGAAGAGGAAGGTAATCAAAACCAGGAGAATCGGTACGATCACAATCACCGTATTGCGTGGCGAGCCCCATGCCCCAGTCCCTCGCGCAGGCAGCGACATCGTCTTCCCGGCCGAAACGGAGGTCTCGGTATTCCGGGTCAAGGGCGTAGATGGCAAATCAGTTCGTCGGTCCACCGCAGATTACTTTAACCCTTTTGGGTGCAAATATTTCGCCTGACCAGCTCCCATTATAGAGGAAACGAGTGGCGTGCCGCAAAAATCAGGTGTTGAGAAGTGAGGCGGAATCCGCGTCAAGGTAGATGCTGGCATGCGGATGCGTTCGCACCACCGAGCCGGGGCATCGAGTTGTGACCGGTCCCTCAATCGCGTTCCTAACGGCTTCCGCTTTGCGGCCTTCCGGAACGCAACAGATCAGGTTTTCGGAGCTCATGAGCATGGGGCAAGTCAGGGTGAGGGCTTCCGCGGGAACGCTCTCAAAATTCGCGAAATGCCCCTCGCCCGCCTGCTGCCTCCGGCAACGCTCGTCCAGGGTTACGCGCTTGATGTTCAGCGGGTCCGCGAAGTCGGCGACGTGAGGATCATTGAAAGCAATGTGACCATTCTCGCCAATCCCCAACTGGCACAATGTAATGGGCGCCGCGCGCAACAGTCGCTCGTAGCGGCGGCATTCGGCATCGAGGTCGGGCGCGTTCCCATCAAGGTAACGAACGATGCTGGGGTGGACGACCTCCACAAAATGGGAGTTGAACCACCGTTTCAGACAACCCCGATCGGTCTCGGGCAGGTTGACATATTCATCCATGTGAAAAACCTCGAGGCGCGACCAGTCCAGGTCGCGTACTTGCACCAGCGCGGCTACGAGGTCTTCCTGGGAATTGCCGGTCGCTAGGATCAGGCGTGCACGACCATCCTTCGAAATCGCGGCTTTCAGAATTGCGGAGGCTCTTAGAGCTGCTGCCTTACCCGCCTCAGACTTGGACGGGTAGACTTCTACGACGGCGCGATCAACTTGAAAAGTGCGAAGTGCTGGTGATTGAGACATGGTTTTCCCTTCCCTGAATCGATTAAGCCGAGCGACAAAACGAAGCTCGGTTTTCTTGTGACTGCTTTCTACTTTTCGTGGCTTGCCTGAGATCACTATTTCTACGACGCTCGCCCAAGGGGAAGCGACTATGCAACGGTGGCAAGCCCATTCTTTTCGACCAGCGACAGCAGCTTGAGCGAGGCTCCCGAAGGCCGTTTTTCGCCGCGCTCCCATTTGCTGACCAGGCTGCTTGTCACGTTCAGGTAGTTGGCGAAAACGGTTTGGCTGACGTGTTCTCTCTCACGGATTGCCTTGATCTCTTTCGGTTTCAAGGGCCGGATGGGCGTCAGGCAGGCATTATCGAAACGCCGCATCGTCTGCTTGTCGATTGCCCCAACATCGTGCAATGCCTGCATGGTTTCATGGATGGCTGCCATCGCATCACTTCGATATTTTTTGCTCATCGCTTTTCACCTCCATGAAATCGCCCCGCTTCAACAGCTCCCCGATCCGCATCTCCGTTAAAGCCAGGACTTGCTTCGCGGCTTCCTTGAATTGTTCTTTCTCATCGTCATCAATGTTCGCGCGCTGGCTTTTGGCGAAACCATAGACAAAGAATGCCTTCGCCCCGCGCCGGAAAAAGATAATAGTCCGATACCCTTTCGATTTTCCCTGCCCTGGCCTGGCGATCCTCTGTTTGACGACCTCACCACCAAGATCCGCGTCGATCAGGCCTTTTTCGGCGCGGGTGACAGCCTCACGCAATACCCCATCCCCAATCGCTTCCTTCCGGGCAAAACGCACAAACCACCTGGATTTGAAGATCCGCACGCCGCACCTTCTTTATTCTATAGCACTAGGTGCCATAGTTCAAGAATCTCGGGCTCTGGAACTGGTTTCAGCGCTTCGCGGGCCGTCCCTCTTTCGGCCTGGGGTGAATGGACCCTACCGACCGCCCGGGTCGGTAGCTGCCTGGCCGCGCGCAATTAGCCGGATGGGGCCTGTTAGCCCGGACGGGACCGCGTCGACCAAATTATTCCCTTGATCCTGGAATCTTTCGCCGTAGCGCGCGGTGAGCGCGGCGCGATTCGGCAAGGGGCTGCCTGCCATTTCGTTGACGGCGAGATTGCCCACCACAATCCGTAGCTCGTTTTCGCCGGCACGTAGAAAACGTGTTACGTCGATTTCGTAGGGCGGGTGCCAGACCGTTCCCACCCGCTGGCCGTTCATATAGAGTTCCGCCGCTTCGCGCACGGGGCCGTCAAGCCACGCCTGGAAGTATGCGTTTTGTTGAACCGGTAGGGGAGTGCCCTCACCGAAATTCAAATCCGCCCGGAACCCATTGGCGAGGAACCCGGCAGGAGCGACGAACTTTCGCCGGTACGTTGCGCGTCCGGAGAAATATTGCATGCCGGGGAGTTCAGTCCACGAACGCAATGTATCCACGGAAATCTCTTTGCCCGTGGCTTCGAAGGTGACTTGCCATCCACGGCTCAGGTCGACCGATTCAGGAAGTTGAACCGCCACCGCGGCCGGCGCTTGCGGCGCGTGCCGGTCGCTAAAGACCACGAGCCGCGAGCCGTAAGGTTCTAGCTCGAGTTTCAGGATAGTACCACCCTCGGAACCCGTCGTGGTTTCCGCTGCGGTCGCCTCACCCGTGAAGAGGTCCCACCATTCCGCGTTTTGCCGCTTGACGCGGAAAGTGGCTGCGCCCTCAAAACGCTGGTTGGAGGTGTTGGCGATGAAATAGATCTCCGACGTGTCCGTATGGCGGTGAATGAATCCCACATCTCGCGACCGAGGAGAAATGGAAACGTCAGGAGGGTAGAGGTCGGCTAATTCACCTTCGAGGAGTTTATTCTCGTCGGTAATGAAGTGCCCCGGTGCGGTGTCCTTCTTAAAGAGTTCGTCTACTTGCCGCGCCACCTCCGCGCTCTCCGTATCCTGATGGAGAAAGCCCGGCCCGAGAGAAGGTAGTCGCCGCGTGGCAATCAAAACTCCGCCGCTCTTGGCAAACTCACCAAGCTTGGCCAGCGTTGCGGGCGGGATGCGTTCGATCCCGGGCAGAACCACGACCGAGAATTCCTGGTCCGCAAAAATCAGCTTGCCCTTTTCGACGCGTCCCTGCTGCGCCAAGGTTTCATCATCGATAAAATCCAAATTGTATCCGGCCTCGAGCACACTGGGCAGAAGGTTGGGACCGAGTCTCTTCCAAATCGCCTCCCACAGGTTCACCTCGCCAATGGGTAAGTGCGCCCAAGCGTCATGTGTGGGCAGATAAACCGCAATGTCATTGGCGGGCCGGCCCTGGCGCAGCATGAAGCTGCCGCGCTGCAAATAGCTCGCGAGGTCTGGCATGGCGAACCACCACGGATTATGCGGGCCGAGCGCCCCCGCGGCATAGAAATGCCAGCCGGGCTCCGGCACAACCGGCGGCGAATAGGGATATCCGTGCGCGACGAATTGATTGATCCCCTCAAGAAAGTACTCGTCAGCCGTAGCCTTGAAATCGAGTGGCGTGGCGCGGAACGGAAGCCCGTGAATCCACGTCCAAGCCTCGGCGGAAATCACCGGCACGCCATAAAGGTGCCCGGCCGACGACGCCCAACGCGAGGCCGTGAAGTGATTCCAGTGACCCGCTTCATCCCCCTGCTCGCCTTCTGGAAGATCGACGTACCGATAGCTCGAAAGCTGCGCCGGCGGCTGGCCATAGGCTTGCACCCTCGCCAGAACATGATGCTGGTGACACCACGCCTGAAAGGGCGCGAGGAAATTCTGATCCAGCAATTCGGTCAGGGTTTGGCCCCAATCATGACGAACGGCCGCAGCGTCGGGTCCGCTGTCGGCAACGAGGGCGGGAAGGTGAGGCGTTAAATCGTATCCGCGCCGCCTTTGGAACTCTTCCAAAAAGCCTGTGGTCCAGTTGGAGTCGTACACCTCCAGGCTATCGCAGAACATGGCGCGGATATTTCCGCCGCCCGCAGCTTCCAGCGGCGTGCCGACGGCCTCCAAGTGCTTTTGCATCGCTGCACGGCTGTAGTGGTCAAGAACGTTTCCCTCCGCCCCCACCGCGGCGCGCTTCACTTGCTGTCCCGTCAATTCCGCTACAAAGAACAGCAGGACCTGCGGACCGGCGTTTGAAGCAGCGAACTCGAAGCTTCCATCCGGTTGGGGAGTGACCTGGTGCGCGGAACTCGCATCGAAGTGTTTCGCATCTCCCGAGGCCACAAACGTCGCGAGAAATCTCTGGCCCTCGCGCAATGGCGGACCTGGTATCGACGTGACGCCTTCCTTGATCGGGATTCGCAGGCAGTGCAGGCCTTCGGCGGCAAGTTCCGGCGTGATGTGCGGCCCACCGTACGGCCAGCCGCTTCCCATCGTCATGTCCATGCGCAGGCCAAGCTCGTGCGCCGTGCGTGCCGTGGAGCTGACCGCGGCGAGGAATTCGGGAGAGAGGTAGCGAAGATTCACCAGGCCCTTGCTGGGATCATCAAGCGTGAGGGGATATACCGGCTGGACTTCAAATCCACCGATGCCGGCATCCTTCATCTGGTGCAATTCCCGATCGAGTTCCGCGATGGTGACCGCCGGCCCAAACCACCACCACCGCACCATGATCTTGGCGTCTTCCGGAGGATGGCGAAAGCTGTCCTCAAGCGCCGCGATTTCCAAGTCTCCGCCCGCCTGTGGAAACGCGGATACGCTGCGGCCGATGCGACAAATGCCAACTCCGGCCATCGCCAGCAAAGCGAGCGCGGCAAACTCAGCGCGCCTCAGTTTTCGAAGATGCATCCCGACCCCTCGGTTCAATCGGTTCGGCAGCATGGAAGTCGTCCGTCGTCAGTAGTCAGTAAAATCCGTGCCGACCTGCCATGTTCCACTGATTTCAGTCCGGCGTACCGCCTCCGCCACGAAAGCCTGATTCTATGTCAAACCCGACGGCCGCACACCGAAGAAAACGGATTTTGATATAATCCCCCCCATTCGATAACAAGATGGAGTGAATCATGGCTACTGAACGGCGTACCGGGCGTCCTTTGTCCGTTGTCATTTGTCCATCGTCTCACCCAAAAAAGTTCGCGGACCATAGGCCGGTATATTTCATACCAAGGACCTCGGACCAAGGACCACGGACGTTTTCACTCTATTGATTCTTCTCCATGGCAACATTTCTCGTCCTGCTGCTTTCGATTCACTCCATTCCGGGCCATGCGCAAGGTGAGACGCCTTACGGAGTCGTCACATCGCAGAACGTGATGGTACCCATGCGCGACGGCGTGCGATTGGCCACCAATATTTACCGGCCGGGAGTCAACGGCGTTCCCGCCCCCGGCAAGTTTCCGGCGATCCTCGAGCGCACTCCTTACGACAAGGACCACTCCGATTACTGGCCGAATTACTTCGTGCCGCGCGGCTACGTGGTGGTCACGCAGGACGTGCGTGGGCGCTACGCCTCCGAGGGGCGCTGGCGGCCCGACCGCGACGATGGCAACGACGGATACGACACTGCCAAGTGGATCGGCGAGCAGGCATGGTCGGACGGGGGCATCGGCACCGTGGGCACATCCTACCCCGGCGGAACCCAGCATGCCCTGGCCCTTGCCAATCCGCCTTACCTCAAGGCCATGGTGCCCATTGATGCCATGTCGGACTACGGGCGCTACGGCATTCGCCACGATGGGGCCTTCGAGCTGCGCTGGATGAACTGGATTTTCACTCTGGGCGTGCCTAACGGCGGCCCCCTGCCCGCGCGCGACCCTGGCGCACGCGCCCAGCTTACCGAGCTCGCGAAGCAAGTTCGTGATTACGCGCGCGGACTGCCGCTGCGGCCGGGCCTTACGCCGCTCAGGCTCGCTCCGGATTACGAAACCTGGCTGGTAGAAGCGATGAGCCATGGCGATTACGATGAGTTCTGGAAGAACTGCGGCGTCGATGTGGTGGAACATGTGGCCGAGTACAAAGACGTCCCGGTTTACCTGGTCGGCGGCTGGTATGACTCCTGGGACCTGATGACCTCCAATCTCAATTACGTGACCCTGGCGAAAAACAAGAAAGGTCCTATCCGCCTGATCATGGGCCCGTGGACGCACGGTGGCCAGCAAGCGACGAATGCCGGCGAGGCGGAATTCGGTCCCGAGGCCAAGCTCGATCTCATGGCCTTCCATCAGCGCTGGTTTGACCGTTGGCTGAAGGGGATTGATAACGGCGTCGACCGCGAGTCCCCCGTGCGCATCTTCGTGATGGGCGGTGGCGACGCCCACAAGACTCCGGAAGGCCGCCTTTTTGTGGGCGGCCACTGGCGCAACGAGAACGAATGGCCGTTGGCGCGCGCCGTGAGCACGCCCTATTACCTGCATGCGGACGGCAGTCTTTCGCCGTCGAAGCCGACGAACACTGAAGCAGGCGTTGCCGAGCCGACTCACTACTTGTTCGACCCGCATCACCCGGTGCCCACGCTTGGCGGCAACATCTCCTCCGAAGGCATTCTGATGTTCCGCGGCGCCGCCGACCAGCGCTGCCGCAAGGACTTCTGGCTGTGCGACGACGAGCGCCCGCTCTCGGCTCGCAACGACGTGCTGGTATACCAAACACCGCCGCTCACCGAGGACATGGAAGTGACGGGCCGGTTGATCGTGAAGCTGTGGGCGTCGTCGAGTAGTCCCGATACCGATTTCACCGCCAAGCTGGTGGACGTTTATCCACCCAATCACGATTTCCCCGGCGGCATCGACCTGAACGTGGGGGACGGCATCCTGCGGGCGCGCTATCGCGATTCGCTCGCGCACGCCACTTTGATGAAGCCCGGCGAGGTGTATCCCATCACGATTGAGATGTATCCAACCTCGCTGGTTTTTCGGCGCGGACATCGCATTCGCGTGGATATTTCCAGCAGCAATTTCCCGCATTTCGACGTCAACCCGAACACCGGCGAGCCCCTCAACAACAATCGAAGGTGGGCCGTGGCGGATAACGCGGTTTATCACGACGCACCGCATCCGTCGCACATCCTGCTCCCTGTGGTTCCTGCTGAGAAATGACAAGCCGCCGGCAGGTGCGCGGACTGGAAGGTTGCGGTTTGCATGAGCCGCCACGCCCTTTCGTCGCGGAAAACCAGGCGTGGACCCGCAATCTGGCATCCTCATCCGGCCTCGTCATCAGAACAGGTATTTCAATCCGAACTGGATCAGGCGTGGCGCGACGGAGGTCTGGGTGATCACGCCGAAGTTCGCCGTGCCCAGGGTAGTTCCGGGATTGCTGAACTGCGGATGGTTAAGGGAGTTGTAGAATTCCGCGCGGAAAGCCAATTCGGCGTTCTCGCTGAGTCCTCCCACCACGGTCCGCTTTCCCAGAGAAAAATCAGTATTAACCTGCGGCGGCCCGTCGAGGAGGCTCTGCCCGGCGTTGCCATACCCCGTTGAGCCGTCGGATCCGATCGCGGGCGCAGAGCACACTGCCGACATGTTGATCCAATCGCCGATTTTTGATTCCAGGCTGCCGGATGTGGCGAGGGCGGCGGGCATTCGACCCGGGCAGAGGGTAACGGTCGAGGGTGAGGCGTCACCGTAAACGCTGCCTCCGTTCGGGTCCGTCAAGGTCAGTGGCAATCCGCTTTGCAAAATGATAATCCCAGTGGTGGACCATCCGTTCAACAGCTTTCCTGCCGCTCCCTGACGGCTTGCGGAATAGGGGAACTGGTAATCGAAGTTGGTCACGCTCCGCTCGGTGCGGTCAAACGACGCGCGCGCCCAATTCCTCGAGAGGTAGTTCAGGTCGTTAAAGATGGAAGTGTCGTTCATAGACTTCGACAGAGTATAGGCGGATTGAAAGGTCAACCCGTGAGACATCTGCCGGCGGAGAGTCACCTGCAGGCCGTTATACCGCGACTCGCCTGTAAACTCGCTATCGGTTAACGCCGAGGGATTTTCCCCCACGAACGGAACGCGCAGTTCCGCGTTTACGGCCGTATTGGAGGTGATGCAATCGGAGGGCACTCCCGTGTAGCCGCAATTCGCCGGGTTGTTGGCGCTGGCCAGCACAGGCTGGTTGAGGCCCACGCCGACCAACAGGTTGCCGCCGTACGAACCGACATAACCGATGTCAAAACTGAAAGCTCTGGGCAGCTTGGTTTGAACGCTCAAGTTCCATTGCTGGAGCGCGGGGATTTTGTACTCCGGACCGGCGATACGGTCGGAGAGCTGAGAGGTCAACGTGCGCGGGACAAAGCCCAGCGTGGTCGTCGGAAACGGCTTCTCGAGATTCGACGCGCCATTGCTCGAGTCGTTGTTGGTGAATCCTTGGGCATACGGAGCCGCGGTGAACAGAGCAGCATTTCCCGCGTTGGCGCTATACGCCGGCGCCTGGTAAAACCAGCCGTACCCGCCGCGCACCGCCACGCGCCCGGCGGCTCCAAACGGCTGCCATGCAAAACCAGCCCGGGGAGCGAACTTCGCGAGCGGAGTGTTGTTCTGATAGAAACTGCGGGTGTGCGCGGTCAATACCCCCGTGGGCGGTGGACCGAACGGCTCGCCCGTGTAGGGATTGACCAGCGCCGGATTGTAGTTCGCCGCAACCACATCGCCAGCGAGAGTTCCCGAGATCGGCGGAATGGGCGATTGTTTCAACAGAGAAGGCCGGACGTTTCCGATCGTGCCTTTCGCGTCGGACGACGGGCCGATATACTCCCACCGCAGGCCGGCATTGAGCGCGAGCCGTGGCGTCGCCTTGAAGTCGTCCTGTGCGAACCCTGCCCCGTAAAAGTGTCGGTATTGATACTGAACCTCGCCTTTCGGCCCCACGCCTTCGTTGGCTCTGACGGTTTCGATGTTGCTGCGGCCGCCGGGGCTTTGATTATCGGCCGCGCTTAGACCCACCAGCAAATCCTCGAAAGTCTCAAACGTGAGTTTCCCGCGCGCGGCGCCGGTATCCAGCCGGTCGTTGTATTGCACCAGAAAAACTCCCCCCACCCGCGCATTGTGCCTTCCGTGGACCAAAGAAAGGATGTCCGTCCACGCGAAGGTGTTCGTGAGCGTCCAGAAATCATTGGCGCCGTTGCCGAAAAAGCGGAATGTTCCCATGGCGCCCAGCATGGTGACCTCCGGGGCCAGGGGAAACATCGGATCGACGGGGGTCATGCCGAAGGAATCCGCGCTGGGAATGCCGACGCCGCGGGCATATTGGAGGGTGCGCGTGTAGGCAAAGCGCGCTTCATTCACCACCTTGGGCGTGAGAACCGAGGTCAGCTTGAAGGAAACCGCATCGTCCTGCGCATGAAGCGCCTGGGGAGAGCCGTCGCCTGGGATTACTGGAGTGACCGTCGCCCCGCCCGGTGCTCCCAGAGATCGGAGTTGGTTGATTCTTGAAAAAAAGCCCCGCCACGACAAGGTGTTGACCGGCGATGCCACGTAGTCGCTGTTGGCGATGAAATGATCCTCGTTGTAATAGGACGGGAAACTGAACGATGAAAATCCCATGCCGGCATTCGTGCCCGATTGGAGGATGGTCTGGGGCACGGGGATCATGTAGGAGCCATTGGGCAGCTTGGCCTGCAATATGTTGAGGGCCACCGGATCGATGGCGGCGGTCGTGGCAGTATTCTGGTTCGCGCAGTCCAGTTGCTTCCCGCCGGCAAAGGTCAGATAGTTCGGGTCAGGCTGGCCCCCACCCGTTCCGCTCGCGAGCAGATGATTGCCTGGGCAGAACTGAGCCGCCAGGGTCGCCGCCGACCGGTCGATGGTTAGGGGCGGAAGAATGACTGTCGCTACCGACGTGGGGTCCAGACCGTTCACCTGGCGCGTTCCCTGGTACGACCCGAAAAAGAACCACTTATCCTTGCGGATCGGGCCGCCTAGCGACACTCCGAACTGGTTTTGTTTCAGATTGGGTTTGGGTTGTCCGGTGGCATTCCGGAAGAACGCGTTGGCATTGAAAATGTCGTTGCGTACAAATTCCCAGGCCGTGCCGTGATAGAGATTCTCTCCGGCTCGAGTGATCACGGTGGTACTGGGAACCATCGCGCCATAGCCCGCGTCGTACTGCGAGGTCTGGATCTTGAACTCGGCGATGGTGTCGGGATTGGGGACCGTGCTGGGGGGGTATGCTCCCTCAATCGTGTAACTGCCTGCCGCCGTGCTTCCGTTCACGTTCACCGTGCTGTTTCCCCGGCCCAGGGTTCCGGCATTGTTCACATCCGCGGCAGTCCCGGAAGTCATGGAGAGAACTTGGGCAAAGTTGCGAGTGGTGAGCGGCACGCCAGTAATGGTTTTATGATCCACCAGGGTACCCGTCGATGAGGCCGACATACTCAAGCGGCAGTTGCACGCTATCGTCTGCCGCGGGTCGCCAGGTTCCAGGCTTGCGTCCAGAGTGGGAGCTTCCGAAACGTTGACGGTTATCGACGGGACTTCGGACGTCTTGAATCCGGGTGCGGAAAAGGTCACACGATACGTGCCGGGGACCAGCAGCGAAAACCGATAGCTTCCGTTTGTACCCGAAACCACGGTAGCAGTCTGATTCGTCGCGTTGTTCGTGAGTACGACCGTGGCGTCGGGCAGGGCCCCCTTCGCGCCGGTGATGGTGCCGCCTAACCCTCCCGTGCTGTCAGACTGGGCGCGCAGAGAACTCACGCCCACCAATATCAGAAGGGCAGCGAGCACCGCGCCGAGGAAATGCCGCCTCCCAATAAACCCGACTGAGGACTGGTTGCTGCACTCTGAAAAATGACCGATGTTGCGCGAATGAGATAGCATCAACCGTCCAAACTGAAATGCATCATGGCTTCGGCTCTCCGGACCGACAATGGCGGAAGCGGCCTGCCCATCGCCGCCGGAACCGTCGGATTTGGGGTGGGACATTTTGCCGGCTTTGCTACCCCAACATTGTCCCGACCACGAACATTGCGGGCGTCGGAACTCTATCACGGGATCGGGCCACTCAGCACGAAGTTCCACCAGCGCCCGCATCTCACCACTCGCTAAGAAGTGCCTGCGCAGCTTTAGAGTGCGGCAGCTTGCTGCCGCTTTCCTCCCCGCGAGGTTGCTTCGGGGATTTCGAAATTGCGACCGTTCCCGCGACCCGGAGGGATTGGCGTAACGCCAGCGCCAGCAAGCTGGCTGGCCAGAAAGCGGCAGCAAGCTGCCGCACTCTGAAGCTTCGCAGGGCGTGGCAGTACGCGTCGCACGCTTTTCGCGTAACCATCTTTCTTATCATCAACATCACGGGGTATCCGCGTTGCGACATTTTTCGTCCTCCTATTTTCATCAACATCACGGGTTATCCCTTCATTTTCGACATAGTATTTTTCGCGCCTAGCATGGGCCCTGAAAATCTATTAACTCATTTAGCTTCAATGACATCAATTTTCTGATGGTTTGCGTCATAAGCAGTTAAACCTTTTTATATCTATTACATCATGGCGTATGTCTTTTCGCCTCGTGGGCAATGGCCATCCTGGCCATGACTCCTGCACGGGCAGGATGCCCGTGCCACAAGTATGTACATTTTGAAAATGGGAATTCCCGCCAGGACGCTCAAAGAATTGACAAGAAAGCCGGCGACTTCTGCAAAATACGCGTGCGTTTGTGTAAAATGTCGAAAGGTTGCGCAAAAATGTCGCTTTATTTTCGGACACAACGTCATTCGTTCCTTTGTTTTCATACACATTCCGGCTTCGTTCGTCATTTTTAACATCTTTTTTTCTGTGCACGGCGCCCACGCGACCCTTCCTCAGGGTCAATCATCCTTCGTGTCGCATAAGTTGCCGTGCGTTTTCCACGTCGGTCCGGGGCCATTCGTGCCTTTCCTTGTGACGGGCGGGACACCCGCGCTCACACTACTGATACCTGCCACCTGCCACCTATTCTGTCTGGGTTATTTCACCCAAAGACAATGCTCGCAACTGTAGCCTAGCAATTTGGCGGCCAAATCGGAGGGGGGCGTCCGCGAATTTCCTGCCGGTAGGAAATTCGGGACAATTTATTTTCACAATTTCCGGCAGATGGCCCTTCGGTCCGCAAATTCCTACGGGTTTGGCACATTCTTCCGCACATGAGGGCCGCGATCGCGCGGCTGAAGCAGCGTTACACGCTAGGTTAGTGGGACCCCCTCGGTCTACCCTCTTGATCAACGGTCAACTGCAGTCGGAAAGACAGCACCCTGCGGGTTTAAGCGTATTGGGAGACCACCCGCGCAACGGTAATATCGGCATTGCTGCGCCTCAGATCGAGTCAGCGAATTGAGTGAATCGAACCGTGAGGGTAATGAACGCTTCGGAAAGTGAAGTCGCTAATTGCGGTGTTTTTGGCAGTTCGGAGGCGATCAACTATTTGTCCACGCCCGCCGCGGGACATTCGTTGAATCGCCATTGCGCAGAGGATCCATTTTCCATTCGTGGAATTCGGCCCCGTATGAACGTCAGTGATCGATTTTTCTCGAAAGATTCATGTTCACGACTCTCCGCTTCCCTCTATCACCATTCCACTTCGAAGGAGAACCCCTCATGGATCGCTTGGCGTTAGACTCACCTGTTGTTTCCAATGGTTTAAATGTTGGTTCCAATGATTCAAATCAATCCGGGGTTTCCTGGGGAGCCGTCCTCGCCGGGGCGTTTGTGGCTGCGGCTTTGTCGCTTGCGCTGTTCGCCCTCGGCGTAGGCATCGGCTTTTCGGAACTTTCGCCGTGGGTGACTACCGACACCTCTTCTTCTATGGTCGGTTGGACCACGGTGATTTGGCTGGTGCTGATGGAGATACTCGCGTCTTCCGTCGGCGGCTATTTAGCCGGCAGACTCCGCACGAAATGGGTGAATGTCCACACCCACGAAGTTTATTTCCGCGACACTGCCCACGGTTTTCTGGTCTGGGCGGTGGGCCTGGTTATTGCCGTGGCCTTTCTCGCTTCCGCCGCAACATCAATCGCCGGAGGAGCCGGCCGGCAAAATGCAACCGCGGCCGAAGGATCGGGAACCACCGCGATGCGTGAGAGCGTTCCTGCTAACGGGTACTTCGTCGATGTCCTGCTGAGAACCAATGCTTCCACGTCTGGCCAGGATATTTCCTCCCTTCGCACGGAAATCGGGCGGATTCTTGCCAACGGCCTGCGGGAGAAAAATCTGCCTGCCGCCGACAAATCCTATCTCGTTCAACTTGTAGTGGCTAGGGCAGGAGTTAGCGAAGGGGAGGCTGAGACGCGGGTTGACGACGTGTTCGCCCGTGCGCAGCAGTCGGTTGATCATACCCGTAAAGCCGTGGCCCATTCGATGTACTGGACTTTTCTGGCGCTCCTCGTCGGAGCGTTTTGTGCGAGTTTTGCCGCGACGATTGGCGGGCGGCAAAGGGATCATGTACCGGCGGTTTCAGGCAGTTGACCTCGATGGAGGAGGGAATCTATGCGTTCAATCTTGTTGCTGATTTTGGGTGTTCCCATCCCGATCGTCATTTTGATTGGGCTGTTCAGTCACTTTTAGATTCAAGAATTCGTTCGGATAAGGAGATGTTATGAAGACCGCAGCGCTCGTTGGGATCATTTTGATCGTTTTGGGAGTCATTTCGTTGGCATACCAAGGGATTACCTATACCACTCACAAGAGGGTGCTGGACATCGGCCCGGTGCACGCCACCGCTACGCAGCATAAAACCATCCCACTGCCCCCGATTCTGGGGGGGCTAGCCTTGGTGGGTGGAGTTGTCTTGCTGGCAAGCGGCACGAGATCAAGCTAGTCAAATCGCCTTCAACGATGAAAACCTACAAGTGCGTTTGCGGCCAGCGCGTTTTTTTTCAGAATGCCGTGTGCATGAATTGCAATCGGGAGCTGGGATTTCTTCCCGACTTACTTTGGATGACCAGTCTGGATCCAGTGGAAAGAGGGCTGTGGCGGCCGACGGCGAAGGAAGCGCGGGGCACCCTTTACCGCAAGTGCAAGAATTACACCGATTTCGGAGTCTGCAACTGGATGGTATCGCAAACGCAAGAAGGAGAGAGTTTCTGTGTCTCTTGCCGCCTTAACGAAATCATCCCGGATTTAAGCGTCGACCAAAATCGGGCTCTATGGGCGTCCGTGGAGGTTGCCAAACGGCGGCTCGTCTATACGCTAATCCGGTTGAAATTGCCTGTCACCAGCAAGAAAGGCGATCCGGAAAATGGGATCGGTTTTCGCTTTCTGTCTGACGCGGTAGATGCCAACGGAAGCGCATCGAAAGTGATGACGGGGCACGACCACGGAACCATCACTCTGAATATCGCGGAAGCCGATGATGCGACGCGCGAACGCACGCGCCATGCGATGCGCGAGCCTTACCGGACTTTGCTGGGTCATTTCCGGCATGAAATCGGTCACTACTATTGGGAGCGCTTGGTAAAGGGAACAAATTTCTTGGAGCCTTATCGCGAACTCTTTGGCAACGAGCAGTCGGACTACACTGAGGCGCTCAACCGGTATTACCAATCCGGAGCGCCGGCGAACTGGCCCGACAATTTTATCAGTGCGTACGCCTCGGCACACCCCTGGGAGGATTGGGCCGAATCATGGGCGCATTTTCTGCACATTCAAGATACCTTAGAGGTGACGAATGATTTCGGCCTCGCGAACAGGCAAATTCCTCTAACCACTCAGGACGAGCACTCCAAGTCTGGCCGTTCCTCGAAGGCAGCAACTTTTGACGAAGCAATTGCGGCGTGGTCGGAATTGGCAGTCGCGATGAACAGCATTAACCGCAGCATGGGGCATCCAGACCTGTATCCGTTTGCTCTCTCGCCATCGGTGATCGCAAAGCTGCATTTCATCTATAAGGTGATCGTCACCAAGGGCGAAGCCGTTTCCTAATAGGCATTCGAGTTCCGCCCTCCGCGAAACTCTGTTGTGATTGTGGCGGCGGTGCAGCAGAGTGGTTCTTATCTACACCCGTGCCTCAAACCCCCACTCCCTCCCGTTTGCGGAATTTGCGGACGTCGGTGTGGTCGATCACAGGTTCCGCGTCGCACTCGACGGCAAGGACGGTAACGGGGTTGTCGGGCGCTTCGAGCGGAAGGCCCGTAAACCTTACGTATTGATCGCCCTGCTCGAAAGTCACGGGCTTGCCAGAGGCGTAAAGCCGCGCCGATTTCACCTTGGCGCGCAGGCCGCCGATCGCGACCACACTGGGCGGGTTAAAGAAGTCCAGCCAGTTGGATGTAGGTGTTTCTCCCGGCCAGGCGTAAATATGCACGTAGAGAGTGTTACCCTTTCGGGTGTAATTCGCGTAGACGTGCCAATCCGATTGGCAGCGGTCCGTCGAGTAGATCGTCGGGCCGTTCTTGTCCATCCACTCGCCTACCGCCGTCAGGATGCGGACCGATTCCTCGGGGACAGAACCGTCGGGCTTGGGGCCGATGTTCAGGAGGTAGTTTCCCGCATCGTGCGCGCAGGTGGAGAGGTTGCGCACGATCGTTTCCGGCGATTTCCAGTCGTTGTCGGCCTTCTGGTATCCCCAACTTTCGTTCATGGTCATGCAGCTTTCCCAGGCCCGGCCGGCCTTTTCGGGATTGATCTCCTGTTCCGGCGTGGAGAAATCTCCCGGCAGGCCATTCCGGTTGTTGACGATGATGTCCGGCTGTAGTTCGAAGACCATCTTGTTCATCTTCTCCGACTCCCACTGCGCGGCGTTGAGCGGCCAATCGACGTCGTACCACAAAACGTCAATCTTGCCGTATTGCGTCATGAGCTCGCGGATCAGGCCGTGCGTGTATTCCACAAAACGCACCCGCGCCGCCTCATCCGTCAGGCAGCGAGCGCCGTCGGGGTGGTGCCAATCCATCAACGAATAGTAAAAGCCCACGCGCAGACCCTCGGCGCGCGCCGCTTCCACGAACTCCGCCACCAGGTCGCGGCCGCACGCCTGCTTGGGAGCGCAATAGTTGGTGAGCTTCGTTTCAAAATTGCAGAAGCCCTCGTGATGCTTGGTGGTCATCACCATGTATTTCTGCCCGGCGCGCTTGGCGAGCTTGGCCCACTCGCGCGCCGCGTGCGGTTTGGGCGTAAAGTGCTTCGCCAGAAGCTGGTATTGCGCCACGGGAATGCCCTCGACCTCCATCGCCCACTCGTGCTGCCCGATGACGGAATAAAGCCCCCAGTGGATAAACATCCCGAATCGTGCTTCGTGCCACCACTTCATCCGCCGGTCGCGGCCGGCCTGCTCCTCGGCGCTGACGGGGACCCGAGGCGCGGGGTCGGCCGCAAGTGCGACATTATTGCCAAAGGGCAACATGCCGGCCGCCGATCCGGCCAAGGCTGTGGCGCCAGCCCCCAAAAACCGCAAGTGGTCGCGCCTAGACATTCTGTCTGATCTCATTTGGCTTCTTCTCCTTTGGCTCGCGAATGGGCACCCTGGCGGACGGCGTCCTACTTCTTGGTGCCCTTGTTCGATAGGGCGTCAAGAAAATACGCCAAATTGCGGCGCGGTTCAAATTGTTTAATGGGGAGATGGAGGTTTGAAGGTGAGGACGTCGCACCCGGGCGCGTCAACCTCGACGATCCATTGCCCCACCCACTCGCGCCAGAGGTCCTTTACGGGAAGGACGCCGACGGTTTCACTTCGCTTGGGGATAAGCGGAACCACACCTTCGGCAAACACATTTCCGCCCAGGTTCGGCAGGTTGCGCAGCCGTACCTTCACATTTTGGGCGTCAGCGTCGCCAAGATTGATCAGGTAAGCGCGCATCGCCTTCGGATCGCCCATGGCTTTCCCATCCTCGGTGTAGTTGGGCTCGACGAAACTGGGAGACACAACCAACGTAGGTTTTGGGTACCGGCGGGAAAAGGTTCCGGCAAGTTCGCGGACCTCGGCAGGCAGCCCTGCGCCGTCGGTGGGAAGATCGAAGAAATGGGCGCTTATGGCGTCGGCGGCCCTGAGGAGTTCCGGCGTGCCACCGTAGAATCCGATTCCCGGCGATTCGGGAGCAATCATGCGGACGAAACGAATCTGTTGTTCGAGTTCTTCCTTTGTTTCCGCCCAGTACTCGCCGGGGTTGCCGCCCTTGCCGACGCCGAGAACCGCGATCGTTTTCGGCAGGATGCCAAACTTTCGCGCGGACCAAACCTGGCTGGCGATCCACCAGTATTGCTTCTGGCTGCCGACGTAACTCTCGAGCAGCACGAGGTCCGCTACGTCGCGGTAAGCCTCCGCCAAAACTTGCGGGATGGGCCCGCGCATGTCCCAAACCGCCAGGGCTAAGTCCGGCCTCTTCAGCTTCGTCTGCCGAAGTACTTGCGCGGATCTCTGATCCATCTGGCCGCCGTAGTCGAATCCAAATTCGTCGATCATCATCAGCGGCTGCGGATTTCCGCCGTAATCCTGTCCTGTCAGGCTATCCACGGCTTTATCGAGAGGCGAGCGCAGCAGGTCGTACCACGTATGGCCGAGCCCTGACATTACACCTCGCGGCCGCCAATACTTCCAGTCGCTGGTACCGACCGGGCCGACCAATGTCGCAGAGTGCAGTTGCTTCGGATCAAAGTCTTTGGAGGGGCCGTAGGTGAAAGCAATCACCTTGTCCAGTCCCAAGACCTTGGTTGGTGGGTTTTGGGCCTTGAGAAAACGAGCGGTCACCGCTCCACCAAGCGCAGCCGCCAGGAGCCCCCCCACGATAATTCGATGAATTGAGGACAGTCTTGAATTCATAAGCCTCGCTTGCCACACCCCACTGAATCGAGGTTTCATTGTGACGCTGCAACTCGGGAATGTCTACAGCGGTCGGATCGTCATGCCGTCCACTCGGAAGCCGGACTCGTGGTAGCATGGGCATTGCACGCGTCGTGCGGGGGTGGCGGAACTGGTAGACGCAAGGGACTTAAAATCGGCAAAAAACCAAGCATGTTTTTCGATAACAACCATTAAAAACAATAAGTTATTGACATTGTTCCGCCTTCGATATATCTTACACATGTCTTACACATTTCGGTCTTCCGACCGGGCTGGGAGGATATCCGACCATGGCTGAACAATACACGATCCTCGGCGGCAAAGTTCACGTCTATCAAAGGCCGAATAGCAGTCAGTGGCAGTGCTCCACATATCTCGCGGGCAAGAATCGCCGCCGCAGCACCAAAGAAGACAGTCTCGCCAAAGCCAAGGAAGTCGCCGAGGATTGGTATCTCCAGCTTCGCGGAAAACTCCGCAGCGGAGAAATCAAAACCGAGAAGACCTTCCGCGAAGCCTCCGAGCAATATCTCCGCGAATACGACATCATAACCCAAGGCCAGCGCAGCAAGGATTACGTCAAGGGCCAGCACTGGCGCTCGACGATCCACCTGGTCCCGTTCTTCGGCCATATGGGCCTCTCGGAAATCACCTCCGGCAAGGTTCAGGACTACCGGATTCACCGCCATGAAGAAGCAATCGCCAAGCGCGGCAAGCCGCCCGCCTATAACACCATGCACCAGGAAATCGTGACCCTGCGCCAGACGCTGAAAACCGCAATCCGCCAGGGATGGCTCGACCGCCTTCCCGATCTCTCCGAGCCATACAGACAATCGCCGAAAATCTCGCACCGCGCGTGGTTCTCGCCGGAGGAATACCGGCAGCTTTACGAGGCCACCCGGAAGCGCGCGCACGAGCCGAAGCTGGCGCGTTACAAATGGGAATGCGAACAGCTTCACGATTACGTGCTGTTCTCCGCCAACACGGGCCTGCGGCCCGATGAGGCGCGGCGCTTGCAATTCCGGGACGTGACAATCGTCAAAGACGAAGCGAGCGGGCAAACGATTCTTGAGATCGAGGTGCGCGGCAAGCGCGGCGTCGGCTATTGCAAGAGCACACCTGGCGCAGTGCGTCCGTTCGAGCGGCTGAAAAGCAGGCTTCGTCCGGCTCGCGCCTACGACGCGAGCAACGACAATGACCACAATCCCACGGCGACCCAGCCCGAGGAATCGCGGCTGCCGAAACCGACGGACCTAATTTTTCCGAACTGGCAGCGCGAACTTTTCAAGACGATTCTGGAGGAGGAAAAACTTCGCGTCGACCGCGATGGCCGACCCCGCACCGCTTACAGCTTGCGGCACACATACATCTGTCTGCGCTTGATGGAAGGCGCGGACATCTACCAGATCGCGAAAAACTGCCGCACCAGCGTCGAGATGATCGAGAAATACTACGCGGCGCATATCAAGACGAACCTTGACGCCGCCGCGATCAACGTCATGCGGCCCAAGCCGAAGAAGACGCAGAAACCCGCCGACCGTTCCGGTTCCCCCGGCACTGCCGACCCCGAACACTGAAGGTGTAAACTGTGCGGGAAATTGCCCGCACCTGTAATGTCAGCCACAGCACGATTTCGAGACTCATCGCGTGAGCTATCTGCTTATCGCTGGCGCGGGATTAGGGAGTCATACCACCTGGAGTCTCGTAGGTATTGCGAACCGGAGAAGGAGACGGCTCTATGACCTTCTTGGGCACTGTTTTTTCCACGAATGTGGCCTTCCAAGCGGTTTCAGCACGATCGCCCAATGCTCGGATGAGCTGCTCAAGCGCAGTGTCATACGTCAGGCCGCTAGTTGGAGAGATAGACAACTCGATACCGATGGCTTCGGGATTGCCATCATGAGCCAATCGCGCCGGGCCTGTAAGGTTGCCGTTTTCGATGCGATATTCGTAATCACGGTTGGGCGCATCTTTATACCTGTATGCAGGAATAGATCCAAGGCCTACTGACGCTTTTATCCCACCATCATTTCTTATGGAAACGGGAGAGATGTAGCTATCGACACGTATCTCATCGAACTCATTCATCTTAGGCGTTGTGAGGGCTTTCAGGAAAACCTGTGGATCGAAAGTTTCTCCTAAAGCCCTATAAATATCCTCGATATCTTTAAGGGGGATTGAAAACCTTTCACCTTCTTCCACGGCATAAACGCGCTCGATCTCACAGCCTCGATAACCGATAGGCGCTCCAATGCTTTGCGCCAACGCGATTTCCGGCTTATTACCAACATAGGCCGCACGTATGTTCAAAGAGAAAGTCCCATCCGTTTCGCGCTTCGCGTCTAGCGAGCACTTGTGAAACGGGCCGGGGCCATCGTAATCCCAAGAGCCATGATAGCCGGACTCCGAAGATAATCGGCCCATTTCACGGACAACCTTTTCCGCAAAAGAATCGCCATTCTGGGGCAACCCCAACATGGCGACAACCGCTGCCATGCCTCCCTGAGACTCACCGATTTGGCGTACATTTTCTTGCAAGGCTGCCGCACGAGCGCCGCCATAAACGAGCACCGCGTTATGCAATTCGTCAAGGGTTTTAAGCCTTATCGTCCGCTGATTATCCCGACGCGTGAGTTTGTTGCTGTTTGAATCCAACATAAGCTGCCCCCGGTGGCTGTTGCAACTTCATCCACCCTACCCAGGAATCTATTTCGAATTCGTTAATTTCGCGAGCATTAGTGCATGTTTTTCCCTTACCGGGCCGCCGCGATCAACGTCATGAGGCCCAAGCCGGAGAAACCGCAGAACCCCGCCAACCGTTCCAGTTCCTCCGGCACGACCGATCCCGGAAACTAAACGTGTAAATTCCCGCGATCTACTCTAAGCCCGCATTCCCCAGATAATTAATCTTTGATTCTCAAGTTTCAGGGCTGCGGCGGCGTCTGCCCTTTGCGCCCAGGGGCTGGCGGACGGGCTGGCCCTAGCACGGCTGTCATGGCCAGCGCGCGCTCGGCTTCGGTCTTGAACCAGAGGCTGTAATCCTTCGAGTATTGCTCGCCAGGGTCCTTTTTATAGCGCAGGACCATGACGTAACGGCCATCCTGTTCGTGGGAGGAGATCCATGAGACATCCTTGGGATGACAATAGAATTCAGTACCGGGGATGTGAGTTAATGTGCCGTTGTTCCCCGCCACTTTGCCGATAAAGCTTTGCTTGTCGGCGGCCCATTGTTCTTCCTGCACTTCGGCGCTCGCGAGAAATGACCCACCTTTGCTCATCAGCAATAACCCGCCAACTTTTCGCCTGACTACTCACTGGGCGTACTGACTTACGGCACGGTGATGATAGTCACCATGCCTGATACTCGAAAAAGACCCTGCTGCATCTGCCGCCATTGGTTCCGTTCCGATCCGCGGGTCGGGGTACGACAGCGTGCTTGTCGCCGGGTGGAGTGCCAAGCCGCACGCCGTCGCCAGACCCAAGCCGCTTGGCGAACGCGGAACCCGGATTACTTTATCGCCCGCCGTATGCAGGAACGCGGCGCTCTTGCCCAGCCGCCCGAACCCCTGCGTTTACCCGCCCCTTTGAGCCAACTTCCCTGGGACCTCGCGCAAGACCAGTTCGGGGTGCAAGGCGCAGATTTCATGGGGGTTATGGGAGCACTCCTGCTGCGGGCCACGCAAGACCAGTTCCGAGCTTATCGCCTTGATTCCAAGGCAGTTGTGGACACACTTCCCCCGCCGGGCAAACAAGACCCGATACCGCTTCGTCCAGACTAACCCTGGCCGTCGTAAGGGAGCGGGCGAATGCGCTTGGAGTTTCACCAACTGGATCGGCGCGGGGAATATTTGCGGGTTCGCCCTCCCGCTCGGCAACGGCAGTTGCTGGCCTCGTTGGCGGAAGTGGGGCAACAGACGCCGATCGTGGTGGTGGCGGTCGAAGGCCAACCGGACCGGTACCTGGTCATTGATGGCTACAAGCGCCTGGCGGCGCTCCAACAACTGGGCCGGGACACGGTGGAAGCGGTGATCTGGCCAATGAGCGAAGTCGAGGCTTTGTTCCTGGACCGCTCGCTGCGCTGGTCCGAACAGGAGACCGCGCTGGAGCAAGGCTGGTTGCTGGCGGAGTTGGAGCAACGCTACGGCTATGGGCAGGAGGAGTTGGCCCGCCGCTTTGATCGCAGCACGAGTTGGGTGTCGCGGCGGCTGGCCCTGGTCGATCTTCTGCCGGAAGCCCTCCAGCAGCAAGTGCGCGAGGGCAAGCTCTCCGCCCACGTGGCCATGAAGTTTCTGGTGCCGGTAGCGCGCGTCAGCCTGGACGACTGCGAGCGCATGGCCGCCGCTTTTGTTCAGCATCACTGCAATACGCGGCAAGCCGGGCAACTGTATGCGGCCTGGCGCGACGCCTCGCCCCTGGTCCGTCAACGTCTGCTCGACCAACCCGAGTTGTTTTTCAAAACCCAGCCGCCCGCCCAACCGCAGACTCCCCCCGCCGGGGCCGCCGCCCTCGAGCGCGATCTGGACATGGCGACCGCGATTTTGAACCGCGCCCAGCGACGACTGACGGGCGGGGAGGCCGCCGCCCTGGACTCCCACCAACGCCAGGCCGTGCGCGGGCAGATCGAACACCTCCGCCGACAACTCCACCGTTTGGCGGAGCGCATCCCCAAGGAGGAAGAACCCGATGTTGAGTCAATCCCAACGCACCACGATTCTGGAACTGAACCAACAGGGAGTGAGCAAGCGCCAGATCGCGCGGGTGCTGGGCCTCTCCCGCCTGGCGGTGCGCCGAGTGCTGCGCCTGAATTCCACGGAAGTGCCGGAGATCCACCGCCCCGAGAAAGCCGAACCCTACCGGCCACAAATCCTGGAGCTGTTCGTCAGTTGCAAGGGGAATCTGGTGCGAGTCCATGAAGAGCTCCTCGCCGGCGGAGCCCAGCTCTCTTATCAAGCCTTGACCGCCTTCTGTCGCCGGCATGGCATCGGGCAAGCGCCCCCCGTGGCGGCGGGCCAGTACCACTTCGCGCCGGGCGAGGAGATGCAGCACGATACTTCTCCCCACGAGTTGGAACTGGCGGGCAAGAAGCGTAAGGTGCAGACCGCCTCCGCCGTACTGTGCTACTCCCGCATGCTTTTTTTCCAGTGCTCCCCGACCTTTCAGCGTTTTGACTGCAAGGTGTTTCTCACTGCCGCTCTGCGTTACTTCGCGGGCGCCCCGGGCCGCGTCATGATCGATAACACCCATGTGGTGGTGCTGCGCGGCAGCGGACGCGAGATGGTTCCCGTGCCCGAGATGGCCGCCTTCGCCGAGCGCTTCGGCTTTCGCTTCGTGGCGCATGCGATCGGCGATGCCAACCGTTCGGGGCGCGTGGAGAGGCCCTTCTCGTTCATCGAGAATAACTTCCTGGCCGGACGCACCTTCGCCAGTTGGGAAGACTTGAATCAGCAGGCGCGCCAGTGGTGCGACAAGGTCAACTCCACCTACAAGAAACATCTCCGGGCCGTCCCGCGCGAGCTCTTCGCCGTGGAACGGCTGCACCTGCAGCCACTGCCCGTCTGGATTCCAGAGGTCTACCGGCTCCACCCGCGCCTGGTGGACATCGAGGGCTACGTCGCCTTGCACACCAACCGCTACTCGGTCCCCCTGGACTGGATCGGCCGCCGCGTGGAGGTGCGCGAAACCCAGGACAAAATCGAGATCCAACTTGATGCCCGCCGCCTGGTGACACACCGCCGCATCGCGGAGGCCGAGCATCAGCGCGTGATGTCAGCCGAACACCGACCCCCGCGCGGCCAGGGCATCGCACGTCCCGATCCCCATCCCGAGGAGAAGGCGATTCTGGCCACCGTGCCGGAGATCGCCGACTACGTCGCGGCCCTGAAACCGCGTACCCGCAAGGTGCTCACCCTTGCCTTGCGCCAACTGCTGCGCTTGGTGCGTGAGTATCCCCGTGCTCCCTTGCTGGCGGCGGTAGGCGAAGCCGCTCGTTATGGCCTCTATGATCTGGACCGGCTGGAACGCATGATCCTGCGCCGCGTGGCGCGCGAATACTTTCTCCTCAAGGACGGTAAAGAGAGCGATGACTGAAGAACTCGAACAACTCCTGAAGAACCTCCAGCTCCGGCGCGTTTTGGAGATTTACGACGAACAGCTCCGCGCCGCCGAGAAGGAAGATGTGACTTACTCGGAATTCCTCACCCGTCTGGTGCGCGCGCAGTGGCACGCCCGGCAGGAGAGCGCCCTGGAGTGGCGCATCCGGCGCGCTAACCTGCCCGAGCGCTGGTCCCTGGAAACTTTCCCTTTCGCCCGCCAACCGGGCGTCAACCGCAAACAGATTCGCGCCTTAGCCGAACTGGAGTTCATCGCCAAGGCGGAAAATATCGTGCTGATCGGCGAAACCGCCCGCGGCAAAACCGGCTTGGCCTGTGGTCTGTTGCTGAAGGCGCTGGAGAACGGCTACCGCGGCCAGTTCATCCGCGCCCAGGACCTCTTCGACGAAATGTATGCCTCGCTGGCTGATCGCTCCACCCGCCAGTTGCTCAAACGCCTGGCGCGCCTGGACGTCCTTCTGGTCGACGAGTTGGGGTATTTAAATCTCAAACCCGAGCAGTCGAATATCTTTTTCAAGCTCATGGAAGAGCGCTACCACCAGCATTCCACCATTATCACGACCAATCTTGTCTACGACGAATGGCCGAATTTTCTGGGCAGTCGACCCATGGTGGAAGCACTGCTGAGCCGTCTGCGGCACTATTGCCACACCTTGCACATCAAGGGTCCGTCGCTGCGCGAGCCGCAAGGTTGAGGAGGAAACGGTGGGAGACCCATCGATCGGCAGGGAAGAATACATCGAGAGGATACTCAGCGCTTACCGCCAGACACCGGGAACGACGGGGACGATCCGTCGCCCCGACCGTCTCCTCGCCGCCCAACTGTATGTGCGCGGCGTGCCCTTGCCCACCGTGGAAAACGCCTTGGTGCTCGCCGCCTCGCGCCGCCTCTTCCGCCCTACCCATGCTCCGCCCCTCGCCACGATTCGCTCGCTGGCTTACTTTCTCCCCGTTATCAACGAGGTGCTCGAACTCACCGTCAGCCCCGATTACTTCCGCTATCTCCGCCGCCAAATCGCGGGCTTTCATGCAGACGCCTCGAACCCACCGACCAACCGCTGACAGCGCCGCTTCCGTCGCTGGCGTTCCACGCCTTCGGCGTGGGATGAGAACGTCGCTCCCTCCGCTCCAGACGTCCCAGCGCACATCTTCGGCGTGGATGATAATGATGTTCTCGCTCTCACTCCAAATCTTGTTCCAAATGCTGGTCCCGCCGGTGGGTCACTTCAACTAAGCACTACTGGGTCACTCTTGCTGAGCGCCGAAGTTCCTGCAACCTATGGGCTTCCTTGAAAATCGGCGTGATATCGGTAATGGAGTTCGGATCCGGGTGCGCGCGGAGCAGGCGGTTGGCGATCTTGTTGAGTTCTTCGTTGTCCTTGCCTAGATCCCGGGTCCGGATATCGAGACGTCCGACTTTATCGAACATCACGTCAACCCCGAGACCAGTATCCTCGATCGTCGTCACGGAACTCGGATCGATGTAAAGCTTGGCGGGCATAGACCAGCGGGAGCGCGCCTCCGCCGGGTCGAATTCTAGCAGGGTTTTTCCGGATGCTTTGACGGCATCCAACAGGGCCTGAAGTTCTTCGGGCTTCACGCTGTTGCTTTCTTGTCGACCGCGTCCCCGAACCCCGGCGATGACTCCGACCGTGCCGTCTTTACGCGGTTGGGAGACGGTGATGTAGGCCACGGCAGAAGGAGCGATGAAGCAAGGATGTTCCTTGCCGTCATAGCGCACAGGAACCGACACCAGAGGAAAGCCTGCATCGGCCAGCTTCTGCACCGCCAGCGCGGGATCGACGCCCCACCCGGCATAACCGATCCCGAGCGCCTGACCGTTCGCATCGGAAATCGTCATTTCGCCTTTGTCCGGCCATACGGAGATATTGGTAACGCTCTCGGCGTCGATGTAGATCGGCTTGGCGGGATTGGCGGCGATGTCGATAAAGGTCGGCATGAGAACTTCTCCGTTGGCGGGGCATGAGGATATCTCCAGAAAACGCCAGCCTGTGGTTCCTATCAGCTGACATTCTCCAGATGAGCGGCCCATCCGCCCATGACCTACGTTTGATAGCCCAACCAAAAGGTTAAAATCAAGCATCATGCGCCACTTTTGACGCAGAATCGCGAACCCGCGTCACTAAAACCTGCGGTCATCTGGGAAATCTGGGCTAAAATAGACAATTGCTAGCAGCCACGCGGGCGTGGCGGAATGGCAGACGCACCGGACTTAAGGAAACTTGAGTGCTCGCCGGGAAACCGGCGATGCAGAACTGCTCAAATTCGGGGAAACCTGCAATGGCAATCCCGAGCCAAGCCTGGACGGAAATATCCGCCGGGAAGGTGTAGAGACTAGACGGGCAGCACCTAAGTCCCAGAGCACCGGGAGAAGGTGAAGGGATAGTCCAGACCGCAAACCGCGCGCCGCGCGCGGGCGGCGAAAGCCGCAGTTGGTAAGAAAATCCGTTGGGCCGCAAGGCCTGTGAGGGTTCAACTCCCTCCGCCCGCACCACCGCTTCTCGAAACCTGTCGGATCGCAGACTCGCGAATCTTACTGCTTCGAACCCACCTGCTCTGCCTCCGCGCCCGTGTCTGTAAAGGACGCTTTGCGCCGCTCACGCGGCCACGACTGAAAGCCGTGTTCCTTGACAGGCAGCTCGCTGCGGCGTGGGCACCTGCTATGTCGAAATGATGCACCTTTTCGACTCTCACGGAACGACGCCAAATTTTGCTATCATTGCGGCCATGGGCTTTATTGATTACGACCCGAACGTCCATGGTCTCATCCACATGCCGGACTGGAAATTCCGCTATACCTGCGGCGAAGCCGCTATCTCGGCAGTTGAGCATGTCCCCACCAAAATACTGTTCTTCCCGACCTGTCGAGTCGCTGATAATTTGGAGCCATATTTCGCAACTACCTATGAAGGTTCACTGCCCGACAGCTTCGACATCGCGCTACTCGCGCAGCAAGCCATGCGCTTTTACTGCATCCACCTAAAAACCACGCCCGAAGATGAGCAAATCAAATACAAGAGGCGAGCTTGACGAAAAATCCGCAGGGCTGTAAGGCCTGTGTCGGTTCGATTCCCACCGCCCGCACCACCGCTTCCCGACCAAAACCGATCTGTCCGGGCAATCGAGTAATCCAGTTCAATATGGCCGCCCCAGGTCGGCTCGTTTGGGCAGGCGAATGGGACCAATGGTGATTGGAAACACGCCAGAAGAAACCGCCTACCATGAGGCTGGACACATCGTCATCGCTGGTGCGGTCGGGCTGGACCTGAAACCAAAAGGCATCGTGATTTACGAGGTCGAAGATGTTGCAGACGGATGGGCCTTCTATTGGGAAGACAAACCTGAATGGGAGAAGATCCTCTTGGCGTTAAGGGCTGGGCAGCTCGCGCAGTTGAAGCAATTCCCCGATTCCGATTTTCGAGGCGGCCAACCCGACGTACAGAAATTCTTTAGCATCGTGGAGCAGCACTTCGAGCCAAATCGCAGCGGCGATATTTGGCAGGACATCTCGGCAAAGGCTCTAACACTGCTCCATACCCATTGGTCTGCTGTGGATGCTGTTTCTGACGCATTGATGCACGCCAACTGGATACCCGTCGAGCACGGCGAGCATTCTTTGGCTCAACGAAAGAAACACCTCGACGGCGATGCGCTCGCGACCATTCTTGCGGCACGGGGTATTTCAGTGCACGTGCGGCTGGTCGCTGCGAATGGCAAAGTGTAGATATAGAGCGTGGAAATCCGGGCGCGCTTCGGGTCGCGGATTCCGCCCTGACCAACCCATTGATGCATCACGCTTTTATCACCTGCATTCATGCAAATCCGCCACCGCCAGGCCGCTCCCCGGTCCTCGCAAACCTGTCACGTACCCTACCGCCGGCCGCCTAGCAGATCCCGTGACCGTCGAATTCGGCCATGCTATAGACTCCCGATGCCACGCGCCATCGATCAAGCAGCAGCGAGTCCCCGATCGCCCATCAAGCCGCCCGAGCGATGCCCGTCTTGCAACAGCCGGAGCATCGCCCCGAAGGGCAGCCGCGCCAAGAAACTCGAAACAATCCGGCTGTATCATTGCCAGTCGTGCCGCCGCACCTTCACGCCGGGTCCGCGCGCTATCCGCAATAAGACATATCCGCTCCATGAAATCCTTGATGCCCTTTCGATCTACAATCACGGCTACAGCCTCGACGAAACCAGCCGCCGTCTTTCCTCGCGCCACGGCCACACTGTCAGTCCGGCGACGATCTCGCGCTGGCTTGCCGCGCATCCCCGCCTCACGACATACCGCAGGCTGCGCGAGCGCGGTCTCGCACTCTTCAAGCCGCCGCAACTCATCCGTACCTTCAAGCTCTATCACCGTCAGGTCTATGAATTCAGTCTCCATCGCGCCAAGCTCTCCTTCGTGCGCGCGGGCACTCTCGACGACCGCCGCAAAGGCGACACGCGTTTCGCGCCGCTCGCCGATTTTCTGGAGACCGTCCGCCGCGACTGCCCGCACGAGCTCTTTTGCCGCGAAGACGGCGCGCGCGGCTCGCAACTGGCGCCCGGCTTTCTCTCGCTCGACCGCCTTGAGGCCACCGAAAAGCAGAACACTGCGACCGACACGGCGGCGCTGATTATCCCGAGCGTCGGCTCCAATTACGAGCGACATTCGCGCCTTCAGCGCTTCATGCTCATGAACGACAGCGCAACCGTCGCCGTCGAAGTTCCGATTTTTCTCCTTGAAGCCGATATCGCCGTGCTCGAACACTACTACGGCGTCATGATCGTTCCCAAGGAACCGCTCCACCGCGCCCGTCCGGCGCTCGGTCATAAGCCGCGATTTATCACGGGACACATCGATTTCCTGCAAGTGCGGAACGGCGCAATTCATATACTCGATTACAAGCCCGACGCCCGCACCAACAAGCCCATCGCGCAGCTCGCGATTTACGCTCTCGCCCTTACGCGCCTTGCGCCCGGCCTCGCCCTCTCCGATATGCGCTGCGCATGGTTCAACGAGGCCTGCTACAACGAATTCGCGCCCGGCCGTTTGCTGCTCAGCCCCTCGGAGAAACGATTTCTCGGCGAGGACTTCTGAAACGTCCGGTGGACAAGCCGGATGCTCGATGTTGACGCTGGTCGTGCTCACGCCGCCAGTTCGTCACTTTAGGTTGGTGTTCAAGAGGTATGCGAGCCTGACCCCGGCTCTCTCTAACTGAAGTTCGATCTCCGCATCCGCGTGCCGCTCGTAGGCGGAAGTGATCGGCGCTGGATTTTCTGACTCAGGTCCCCGTACGCAACTGTTTGAGCGATCCGGTGCCCCTCCATTGCCCAATCCTCGATGATTCCCTTCTGCCATTCGGTCTGGTCCTGGAGCGTTATCCTTCCCTCCAGCTCCATCGCCAACGCCGCCGGCTTGCGGTTGATGCGCTGGAGCAGCCCCGTGTCCCACACCCAATGAAGGTTATCGGGATGGCCCTCGAAGATCACGCCGCGCCTATTGCCATCCTCGTCGCCATCGTCCGCAACATGCAGCGGCTGGTGCAAGTCGCCGACGAAATGAATCACAAATCTTAGGGCTTGAGCCTTAGCCTCTTTCTCGGCCCTCGGGTCCCTCAGAACGGCAAGGAATTCCTCGGTCTTGGCGATAACGCAATCGCCGTTGCGGCACTCGCGGGCCAAGTCGATCCTGGATTCCGCCAGCGGGATGTCGATGTAGTGCCATGGGCCGGTTTCGCGGTGGTCGCGCCGGTACTCGTCGGCCCACACCGAGGCCGCTTCGGGACTTTCGGGAGCGAGCAGCTCCCGCATCCGTTCCGCGATCTCCGGACGCAAGAAATGCTCCGCCACGATGACTATGCTTTCATGGCCCTCACGGCCCCAGGCGAAACATGCCGACGGCATCGCCAATAGAATCGCAACGTAAGCCGCCGCACGCCATCCCGCGCTTGCGCGCGAAAGTAGCAGGGATTTGCCCATCTGCATTCACCTTTCCGAACCAACCTCGACAGACGATGTCCGTGGACGGACCGGGCGGCCCTTGTCATTTGGACCTCGATTGACCGACGGCCTTGTCTGGGCGCCGGATATCGTCGCTGCCGTCAGCCACTTCCAACCTCTGCCCGCAGTCTGTCCCATAGCTCCTGCTCGCGCTGATGAGAGTCGTTGGCGAGCGCTCGTTCCTCAGGGCTAAGGTCGGCGAGGAACCGGAAGCCTTCTGCGCAGGCGGCGCAGATTTTCTCACGTTCAATTTCCTCGGTGCGCCGCACCAGATCGCGCAAGTCGTCCCAGTCGAATTCAATGCCTTCCTCGAATTTCTTCATGAGCCGTTCAGGATGGAATGTGTCGCCCGCCTGCCAGAGCTTCAGCACTACCAGCCGGCGAGTCAACGCTTTGTCGAGCGGCCTCGTCGCATAGATGCCAAGATCATAAATGTCGCGCGCCTTGCTGCGCTGATAACAGGCGCGTATCTTTTCCGCGAGGATTTCCGGCAGTGCCAGGCAGGTGATTTCGACGGGAGCGAAGGGCAAGAGTCCGAAATAACTCTGTTCGCATTGCCGCCGGCGCTCCGGCGTCAGCGTCGGCGTCTCGCGGAGGCTGACCTGCACTCTTACCTCGCTGTCGCCTGCCCCATTCCAGTCATGCGAATAGATCGGATTCACGCCCCATGATTGACCGCCCAAGCTCAGATAGTAGCCGCTGCCGGGGATTTGGAACCTGATCCCATGGAATTCCTCTTCGAAGGCTCCCATCATGGCAAGGACGACATCCTCGTGATTGTGCTCCTCAAGCGCTGTGAAATCCAGATCGGTTGAAAACCGCCCGTGGCTGCCGATGAACATTTTCCGCAAGCACGTGCCGCCCTTGAAGGCCAGCCGGTCCAGAATTCCCCGCTCCGACAGAAGCTGAAGCAGAAAGGTCAGTATGATTTCCTTTTCGGCGATCATCATGTCGCGAAGGCCGGATCGAGTGGAGTACCGCCGCACTTCGGGTAGTGTGAGCATGATTACCCGTCCTTCTTCGGCGTTTTTCGCCGGCCTAGCCCGGCGCTCTCGCGCAGTTCTTCGTGCGACACGTTCACGAACAAATTCCATGTCTTGTCATAGCCGATGGCGCCCTGCACCTTGCGCGCGGGATTGGGTCCCATCCATGTCCGGGGGCCGTGCGCCGCGAGCCGGAGCATCCGCTCGCGACTATCGGCGGGCATGTCTGCCTTAACCTGGTCCATAACCCAACCGAACCTGCGGACCAGAGCCGTCGAACCGATCCGTTCGAGGTAATCAACCGCCTTAGGCCAATCGAAACGGCCGCTCGCCGTTGCCAGGATGGAGGCGGCTTCTCCCTCACCGCCTGCCAGCGCCGGGCGGTCGACGCAGTCGATGGCCGTCTTTTCGCGGTCGGACATCATGACCTTGTAACCGAATACATCGACAGGCCCGAATCCGAAGAATTTGCCAGGTTTTGGATTGACGACCCGCACCCGTCCCTCCCCCACGCGTCTGCCCCGTAGGTGCGCGGGCGTGACCACGACGATCACCCGGCGGTGTTGCGTCGTCAGCCCATAATGTCCGGCCGCGCTGCCGTATCCGATATAGTAGGGATCGGCGATGCGACTTGCGAGCGCGAGCAGATTGCTTTCCCCCATCGCATCGGGTCCGTCATCGGGGGGGATGACGAGATACTCTCCCCAGCTCGCCCGCTCCAGCCAACCTTTCCGGCGAAGAGATTCAATCACATTGTCCGCCGCCTTGGCGCTGACGCCCAGCAGTTTGATAATCTCCGGCCGGCCCACCTCCCGCCGTTTCTGTTCGGCAAGGGCAAGCACGACCCGGCTTTCCTGCGGCCCTAAAGTGCGGACTGTTGAACCCATGATATTCTTCCTCACAAAACCCCCTTTAGGAGGGGGTTTTGATGAATAAAATATCAAAGTTGCTTGCCTCTGTCAATATTTATTTGCACAAAACCCCCTTTTAGAGGGGGTTTTGCCGAAATAAATATATCACCCTGGCCCTGACCTGCCGTCACAATCCCTAACTCAAAAAGCGCCCGCCAACCTCACGCTGAGCGACGCATCACTAGAGCCCCGCCGCTCTCCGCTCATTCTCCCATCTCCAAATACCCCGCCTTCATCTCGAACCGCAACTCCGGCCAGCGCTCGCGCATGCGCACAAGAGCGATCCAGGGCGACCAGTCTTCGCTGAGGAACCGGAATACGGCGACCGGCCTGAAGCCGTCGCGGCGCAGGCGCTCGACCGCAAATGTGACGCGCCGGATCGGCCAGCGCACGCCCCAATTCGCCCACATCCACTCCTGCCCGGCTTCGACGAAGCCTTTGCGCAGGACGGAACGGGGAATCGGGATGAGCGTATTGAGATCGAGTGGCACGCGATGCGAATCAAGCTCCGCGCGGACGCGCTCCTCTTCGTGCCTGCGCCAAAGAATGTCCCGCAGCTTGCGGGCGAGGTGTTCGGCCGCTTGGCGCGTGGGCGCGCCTCCCCTCCCCGCACCGAAGTAAATCTGCTCGTAGATGCCGTGCCACTCCGGGCGCCAATCGATGAAACCAGGTCCGGATGCCGCGCCAATAAAATCGTAGAGAAGCTGGTGCGGCCCCCAGACCTCAAGCTGGTTGAAAATAAATTCAGGCCCGTCAGCCGTGACAGCAATCCCCGCTGCCTCAAGGTTCGCGGCGGAGTTTCCCGTCAGTATGCCCGCATAGCTAATGCTCATAGACCCAAAGCCGCCGAACTGTTGTTTGCGGCAAGATTGGTTTCGCGGGCATAGCGGTCGAGCATGGCGTCGCTGCGATGTCCGGTCTGGCGCTTGATCGCGGCGCGGTCGGCGCCGTTCGCGAGCGCTTCGGTCACATGACCGGCGCGTAGACTGTGCGCGGAGTAATTTTCCTTTAAGTGTGCCGTGCGGCAAGCACGCTTGACGATGCGATCGACGGTCTTGTCCGAGAGGCGGGTGGACTCGGCGCCGGTGCGGCCCACCGGACGGAACAATGGATTGTCGCCCTCATGCTCGATCTCCGCCTCTTTGAGCCAGGCCCGCACCGCCGCGACGGGGCAGGTTTCCGGAGTCTCGGTCGGCATGATGACAAGAGTCCGCCCGGCTCCCTCCTGATCCGTTTTCGAGCGGCGGAGCGTTACGCGGAGCGGGCCGTCCTTGAATTCAAGATCGCCCACATCGAGCGCCACGATTTCAGAGCGGCGGAAGCCACCTGCGAATCCGAGCAGAATGATCGCCTTGTTCCGGAGCGAGCGCAGATCGAGAGGGAACGTCGCGCAGATCGCCTTGATCTCTTCCGCGCGCAGCGCCCGCGCGCCTTCCTGGCCCGCGCTATGGCTTCGGAGAATTCCTTTCATCGTCCGCTTCAGGATGGGATGCTGCGTGTCGAAATCGAACCCGCGCGCCCGGTGCACGGTCGCAATTGCAGCGAGGTGTCGCTCCGCCGTCTTCGGCTTCAGCTTCGTGTGCTTGCGCCCCCCGACCCCCCTCAATTGCGCGAGATAGCGGCGCACATCGGCGACTTCCGCCGGAAGCGGATTGATCCGGTGATGCACGCAGAAGTCGAGCCAACTCGCCCAATCCGAAAGGTATGACCTCGCCGTGTTTTTTGCGACAGAATTCCGGTCGAACGCGTCGGCGAGGCGGTCAAGCTCTTCGGTCGAGGCCCACTGGCCGTGGGAGGCATGCAGTATTTCTGGTTGCCGCACAACGACCACGCCTTTGCTCTTCCGAGAGGGTCGATTGTCTCCGATCGGTTCCATCAGTGACTGCCGGTTTTGCGTGAATGACATCTCGACGGACCTTAGCGTGCTTAAAAGGACAAAACGGGCCGTTTCCCCTGGCAAGAAAAAACCGTTCCGGATTCGAAACGATTATTGATGTCCGATAAGTATCAACTTTCGGACACCGTCCAAACCTCTGCCACAATCGCATGTAAAGCCATGTTTGAGAAGGCAGATTCGGATAAGGCGACGTTCGGGGAGGACCGCTTGCTTCTGATGAACGCGACGAGCGTCAACAACGAATGGTGCTAGATGAGCGATCAAAACTACAATCGCATGGTGCGCCCTTTTCGACAAGGCAGAATCTGAAAGGGGGATGTTCGGGGAGACCCGCTCACCGCTGACGACGGCAACGTGCGTGCTGCAACACTCGCACTCGCCATTATACGAAAACACGAAAGCACGAAATTTGATGCCGTTCTCACTCTTACCCAGGTTTTTCGCGCAACTCGCCACCTTGCGCATGGCGCGCCAAGCTGGTCACGGAAACCCCCTAAGAATTCCCGCCGCCTGTCTCAGCACGGCCTCCCTTAACGCAGCGCATCTGCTCCCCCTCCGCCGTACTGATTCGCCCTCACCTCAGCCAACCTTCGAGCAACCACGAAAGCACGAAAACACGCTTTCGTTGGTTCGTGTTTTCTGTATTGTGTTTTTCTGTTGAATCATCAGCGGTGTTTCGAAATCGAGTCGGCACGAAGTCGTCCGGGCACGAAAGCAAGAAATCTCCATCTTGCGTGCTTTCGTGCTCTCTGCTTTGCTTGAATGCAAGGGAACACGACAGCCAGGAAGCCAAAATGCACGTTATTGTGTTTGCAAGTCAGAAGGGCGGAGCGGGTAAGACCACGCTCACCGCGCATCTCGCCGTCGCCGCCGAAGCGACCGGCCTCCATACCGCCTTAATCGATCTCGACCCGCAAGGTTCGCTCTCCGACTGGTGGAACGTACGCAAGAGCGGGCTACCCGACTTGATCCCGACGACTCTCGATGCGCTTCCGGCCAAGCTCTCATCCCTCAGAGCTGCCGGATACGATGCCGTCTTTATCGACACGCCGCCGGCCATCACGGACGCGATCAAAGCGGTCGCCAAGGAAGCAACCTTCGTCGTCATCCCGGCCAGGCCGAGTCCGCACGATTTGCGCGCCGTCGGTAACACCGTCGATATCATCCAGGAGAAGCGCAAACCATTCTTCTTCGTTCTTACTCATGCCAAGCCAAACACCCGTCTGACGGTGACCGGAGTCGCCTCTCTTTCCGCCCACGGCCCGGTGGCGCAAATTGTCGTGCATGACCGCGTCGATTACGCCGGTTCCATGGTCGACGGCCGCACCGTTCAGGAATTGGACCCCAGAGGTCGCAGCGCCGAGGAGATTACTGCCCTCTGGGCAGTGCTTCACGAACGCTTGGAGAAAAGCACGAAAGCACGAAAGGAAGAAGCAGCATGAGCAAAAGACCCGAACTCACCGCAGGATTGATCGCCGTCAAGGGCCACGCTGTCCCCGCCATGGACATGCCGACGCGTACGAGTCTTGCTCCCCCGCAAGCGATTGCGCTGCCGCAGCAGGAAAGGGGAGGGAAGGGGCCGCTGCAGCCGCTCAATTTCCGGATCTCCCCGGACTTTCGGCGTTCGTTCAAGACTTACGCCGCCCGCCACGATCTTAAGCTCAATGAACTGCTCGTGCGGTCCTTCGACGCGTATCGCGCTCAGCAGGGGGACTAGCCCTCGCTCGACCCGCTCTCTTCCGATTTCCCAAGATAAATCCGGCACATGCCACCAATGTTTACCAATCTTAAAGCTATCTAGACATAAATTTTAACGCTTGTATGCTAGTCTCACTTGAAAAACCGCCGGTTTCCACACTTCACCCGAGCGATCGCCCATGATAAACGACCGCGAACCCACCGCCACGCAACGGGCGCCCTCTCTCGAAGGCATTGATCTCGCTTCGCTTCGACAGATCGTCGACATTGATTCTGACTCGCTGCAGAAACTCGTCATGGCGATCGTCGCCGCCCAGAAAACGCTGCGCAGCCGGCGCTCGCGGACGGGACTCGAAGCCGCAAGGCAGCGCGGCCAGAAACTTGGTCGTCCGCGCGCCATGACCGAGGCCCAGATCGCTCTCGCCCGCCGCCTGCTGGACAACGGAGTGGCGAAAACAACCATAGCCCGCACGCTCAAGGTCTCGCCCTCAACCCTATCCGCCGCCCTGAAGCCCTATGCTGCGGTTCTGCCTCCCAAAAAGACCATAGCTCCCATCGGCCGCAAGCGCGCTTTAACCGAGACCCAGATCGCTCTCGCTCGCCGCCTGCTGGCCAACGGCGTGCCGAGAAGAATCATCGCCGCCACGCTCAAGGTCTCGCGCACGACCCTCTCCATCGCTCTCAAGCTCTATTCCATGGGGCCGCATCCCCAAATGCGCCGCCATAAAAAACCGCCATCCTCGGGGGGCGATCCCGCCCCGCGCCCTGAACCGGTCACAAAGACGGAGCGGACCCCATGAAAACTCTCCCGCCCGCATCTTCGACGCGAGCCCCGCCGGCCGCCATCCGCGCCATCAGGAATTTATTCCTATCGCTCCGCCCGCAATACTTCGCGCCCCGCCCGGTTGTCCGAGCACTTGCGAGGACAGAGAAACGAAGAACGCGAGTGCAGAGCAACGAAAACCCGCGTCCGCTTTTCCTGCCTCTCCCGCACGCCTCCGGGCGCGCCCCGCCCTCCGAAGCCTCCTGTCCTCCGAAGCCTCGGCGAAGGAGGATGGCCAAGGAGGGTCCGCCTTTCACCTTCGCCTGGATTGAATTTCGCGCCCGCCAACTTTTTCTACCCTCGCTTCCTCTCTTACTTCTGCTTGCTGTCTGCGTCTCCTCATCCCCCGCCCTGGCCCAATATGCCGGCCCCTACTCCATCGGCGGGGCGTGTCCCACAATCGGCCAGGCGACCTTCACCAACAGCAACCCGGCCTATCTGCTGATCTGCAACGGCAGCAATGTCTGGGTCCTGGGCGAGCAGTTCAACTCGAGCGGGCAGATCGGCGTCGGCCAAACCGGCATCCATGCCGCGCTCGACGTGAATGGCGGCGTGCGCGTGGGAACGGATGTCACCTGCGCCGCGTCGAATGCGGGTGAAATTATCTATACGTCGCCCAATATCTTTTACTGCAACGGCTCGGTCTGGACTCAGCTTCTGGCCTCGGGCGGGGGCGGCGTCCTTACCGGGACGTTTGCGGCGGGATCGGCGGCGGCGCCCTCGATCACCTTCACCGAAGACACGACCACCGGCCTCTATCAGGGCGGCAATATCGGCAATCTCTACGTCACGGCGGGCGGGGCCGAGGCTGCCGCATTCTACAGCGGCGGCAATTTCGATCTCAATAATGGCAGCAATACGAGCAACGGCGCTTATCAGATCGACGCCCAGACCGTCCTTGCGTTCCCTAACCAGGATTACACCAGCATCGCCGTCGGCCAGTCCGCGCTCGCGAACGTGAGTGGAACCAGCCTTTACAACACGGCGGTCGGCACGAGCGCGCTCTACGGCGGCAGCAGTGGCTCCGAAGCCTACGAAATCGCCGTCGGCGACAACACGCTCTACTCCGACACTGGCGGCACCGAAAATATCGCTATCGGAGATTCCGCGCTTTGGTCCAGCACCGCCGATTATAGAAACATCGCCATCGGCCAGGATGCGCTCTATACCGACAATGGCGGCGCACTCAACGTCGCCGTCGGCGCCTATGCGCTCTACTCTTTCGTAGGAAACTACAACACGGCCGTCGGCTCTCAGGCTCTGTCAAACAGCACCGGGAGCCCGAACACTGCGCTCGGCTTTTCAGCGGGGCAAGCCGTCGGGACCGGCTCATACAACACCGCCGTCGGCAACGACGCGATGAGCGGTAGCGAAGGCTCGCTGACCGGCAACAACAACACCGCCGTCGGCGATTCGGCGCTGTTCTCGATCAGCGGCGCAGCCATGGACGAGACGGCGGTCGGGCAGGGGGCGATGCACAGCGACCAGACCGGCACCGACAATACTGCCCTTGGCGTGGAGGCGCTGTATTCCAGCACCAATGACAATAGCAACGTGGCGGTCGGCTATTTCGCGCTCTATACCGACAATGGTGGCGCCGACAACACCGCGCTCGGCAACGACGCGCTCTACTCCAACACCGCCGGCTCCAACAACACGGCGGTCGGAATCAGCGCACTGCAAAACAGCAGCGGCAGTTTTGAAACCGCTCTCGGCGACAATACGCTCTATTCCGACCTCAGCGGCTCCGAAAACGTCGCCATCGGCGACTCCGCGCTGTTCAACAACATCAGCGGTTACGAAAACGTTGCCATCGGCTATGGCGCGCTTTACAACAGCCAGAATGACGAATCCGACATCGCCATTGGCGCCGAAGCGCTCACCAACACCAACGGCGCCAATAATAACGTCGCCATCGGCGATCAGGCGCTCTTTTACAATGTCACTGGCGGTTTCAACGTCGCCCTCGGCACGAACGCGCTCATATACCTCACCACCGGTTACCAAAACACCGCCATTGGCACCGAAGCGCTCCAATCCAACGTCACCGGAACGGACAACACGGCGCTCGGCGTAAACGCGGGCAACTTCGTGACCGGCAGCTTCAACATCATGCTGGGCGAAGATGAGACTGCGAGCGGCATGATCACGTCGGGCAGCAACAATATCATGATCGGCAACAGCCTCACGCAGACCACCCCCGCCGCCAGCAACCAGCTCGATATCGGCGACCTGATTATGGGTGCGATTGGGGGCAGCGAGGTCGGGATCAATACCACCACTTACGAGGGCAACGGGCTTACCCTCGGCACCGGCAACGGCTTGTACCTGATGGGGGCGAGCTCGGGCTATACCGGCCTTATCGCCAACGCCGCTTCCACACCCGCGACCTACACGCTGCCTCCCGCGCCTCCCGGCGGCGCCGGCTATGTGCTGACCAGCAACTCGTCGGGCACCATGTCCTGGACTAACCCGGCGAGCGGGCTCGATGTCGAGCTTTCCGATCTGCTGGCGGCGGGCGCGGCCAATTCCATCGCCAACGGCAGCTACGCGCAGATATGGAACTGGGCGCTGGGGAGCACGGGCAACACGGCCATGACCTTCGGCGAGGGCTCGGCCTCGACCGCGAGCGCCGAACTCGTGAATATTTCGACGGCGGGCGGCTCGGATACCGTGCCGCTGACTATCGCCAACGGCGCCACCGCCACCAACCCGGTCTCGATCAACATGACCGCGGGCGGCCTCGCCGTCAGCGGCGTCAATATCCTTGTGCTGCCCGATGCCGACACCACCAGCATCGCGGTCGGCGAGAGCGCGCTTAAATCGCAGAGCGCGACCAGCAGCGAGAACTCCGCCGTCGGCAGCAACGCCGGTCAATACATCACGACCGGCACCGACAACGTCGCGCTCGGCTACGAGGCGATGCAAGGCATTTCCGCGACGCCGCTGACAGGCAGCTACAACACGGGCGTAGGCAACGAGGCGCTTCTCAAGATCCAGGGCGCGGCGCAGCAAAATACCGCTCTCGGTTACGCCGCGCTTGCCTCCGACACGACCGGCAACTACAACACGGCCATCGGCCTTCAGGCGCTCACCAATAACGCAACCGGCGGCAGCAACACGGCCGTCGGCCTCAACGCTCTTTCCAACAGCACCGGCGGTCCGAACGACGCGCTTGGATTCGAGTCCGGGCAAAACATCTCGACCGGCGCCGACAACGTCGCCATCGGCTACCAGGCGATGCAGGGCGTCTCCGCGACACCGCTGACAGGCAACTATAACGTCGCGCTCGGCGATTCGGCGCTCGGTTCGGCCCAGGGTGCGGCGGCAGGGAACGTGGCGCTCGGCTATGAGGCGGGATATTCGAGCAATGCGCTGACGACCGGCACCAACAACGTGTATGTCGGCTACGAAGCCGTGGGCTCCGCTGCGGCGAATACCAATGAAATCGTGCTCGGCGCTTCTGCGACCGGTAACGGCTCCAACTCCGTTACGTTGGGTAACAGCTCGACGCTCAACACCTATTTGTATGACACGCTGACAATCAAAGGGACCAGCTCCAACTACGTTGCTTTTACCGCAGGTGTCAGCCCGGCGGCGCAGACCTACACGCTGCCTGCGGCCTATCCTGGCGGCACTGGATATGTGCTGACCGGCAACTCGTCGGGCACCATGACCTGGACCAACCCGAATACCGGGCTCGATGTCGAACTTTCCGATCTGCTGGCGGCGGGCGCCACCAACTCCATCGCCAACGGCGGCTATGCGCAGATATGGAACTGGGCGCTGGGGGGAACGGGCAACACGGCCATGACCTTCGGCGAAAGCTCGGCCTCGACCGCGAGCGCCCAACTGGTGAATATCGCGACGGCGGGCGGCTCCGATACCGTGCCGCTCACCATCACCAACGGCAGCAGCGCCACCAACCCGATATCGATCAACATGACCGCGGGCGGCATTGCCGTCAGCGGGACCAATATCCTTGTCCTGCCCGACGCCGACACGACCAGCATTGCGGTCGGCGAGAACGCGCTTGTGAATCAGAGCGCGACCGGCGAAGGTAACGCGGCGCTCGGCAACTTGTCGGGGGAATATATTACGAGCGGAACCTACAACACCGCCATCGGCTCCGGGGCGATGGAGGGCGTATCCGCCACGCCGTTCACGGGCACCGAGAACACGGCGGTCGGCAATGATGCGCTTTTCAAAGCCCAGGGCGCGGCGGGCGACAACACGGCGGTCGGCGGCTTGTCGCTCTACTCCAACGCCATCGGCGGCTCCAACACCGCCGTCGGCTTCCAGGCGCTCTATTTCAGCACGGCCAACTACAACACCGGCGTCGGCACCGCGGCGCTCAAAAACGGCACCGCCTCGTACAATACCGCCGTCGGCTATGGTGCGCTCCTCTACGACACCAGCGGCGGCGATAACGCCGCTTTCGGCGGCGAGGCGATGTATGGCGTGTCCGCGACGCCGGTAACGGGCAGTGACAACACGGCGCTTGGCGACTTCGCATTGTACTCGATCCAAGGCGCCGCTGGCTTCAACACCGCCGTCGGCACCAACGCGCTCTACCTCAGCACGACCGGCGCGGACAGTACGGCGGTCGGCGCAGCCGCGCTTTACAGCGCCAACGGCAGCCCCAACGACGCGCTCGGCTACGAGGCAGGGTATTACATCTCGACCGGCGCCGACAACGTCGCCATCGGCTACGAGGCGATGCAGGGCGTTTCCGCCACGCCGCTGACGGGCAATTACAACACTGCCGTCGGCTACCAGACGCTCAAATCGATCCAGGGAGCGACGGACGACGATACCGCCATCGGCTACAGCGCCCTTGCCTCCGACACCACCGGAACCAACAACACCGCCGCCGGCCAGGGTGCGCTCGGCTCCAATACCACCGGTAGCTTAAACACTGCCGTCGGCGACTACGCGCTCCACTCCGACGCCAGCGGCAACAGCAACACGGCGGTCGGCTATAACGCGCTCCCCAACTCGACCGGCAGCTCGAACGACGCGCTCGGCTACAACGCCGGATACTACATCACGAGCGGCGCCAGCAACGTCGCGCTCGGTTATGCGGCAATGCAGGGCGTTTCCGCTACGCCCCTGACCGGCAGCTACAACACCGGCGTCGGCAATTCGGCGCTGCTGATCGCCCAGGGCGCTGCCGCCGACAACACCACGCTCGGCTACGCATCCGGCAAGGCCATCACGGCGGGCACCGACAACACGCTGGTCGGATATGAGTCCGGCTATGGCGTGACCGGCAGCCACAACATCATCCTGGGCGAGGACCCATCGAGCGCCATCACCACCGGCAGCAGCAACATCCTGATCGGCAACAGCCTAACCAAGGTCACCGCGACCAGCAGCCAGCAGCTTGATATCGCCGACACGATCTTCGCCAATCTCGGCACCGGCTATGTCGGAATCGGCACCGGGACGACGGCGCCGGCGGGGATATTGGATGTCGAAGGGGGGACCTCGACGACAGGGAACGGCACAAATGTCAAGCTCTACGCTCAGACGGCGCTCGCCGGCGGCGCTTACAACGGCGGCAGCATCATCCTTATGCCCGGCACAAATAATAGCGGCACGGGCGCGAGCGGCTACGTCGGCATCGGGACGGCGTCGCCGGGCGCAACTCTCGATGTCGCCGGACAAATGCAATTTACAACCGGGGCAGCCATCAATCTATCGCTGAACAATGCTAATAAAGGGAACCATAACACCCTCACAATGAACACGGGAAGTAACGGTGACGCACAATTGCTTTTGCAAAGAGGCGGCACCACGAAATGGGGTATTGGCTTGCCATATAGTTCGGATGGCGATGTAAGCGCAGCCGATAATTACTTCTACTTTGGTACAGGTGAGGGTTCAGGAAATATTATGGTGCTCACGCCTGCCGGCAGCGTCGGCATCGCCAATACCAACCCTGGCGCGCTGCTGGATATTGGCACGGCGGGAACGACGCTGGGAACGCTGCGGCTTGAGAGCAGCGCTTCGGGCTATGTCGGCTTCCAGGCCCCGGCCTCGGCAACCTCTGTTACCTACACGCTGCCGACCGCCGCTCCCGGCGGCGCCGGCTATGTGCTGACCAGCAACTCGTCGGGCACCATGTCCTGGACCAACCCGAACACCGGTCTCGATGTCGAGCTTTCCGACCTGCTGGCGGCGGGCAGTGCCAACTCCATCGCGAACGGCAGCTACGCGCAGGTGTGGAACTGGGCGCTGGGAGCCACGGGCAACACAGCCATGACATTCGGCGAAGGCTCGGCCTCGACCGCGAGCGCCGAACTGGTGAATATCGCGACGGCGGGCGGCTCCGATACCGTGCCTTTGACCATCACCAACGGCGCCACCGCCGCCAATCCGATCTCGATCAATATGAGCCTCGGCGCTCTGGCCATCGGCGGAACCCAAGTCCTTTACCTTCCCGACGCCGACACGACCAGCATCGCGGTCGGCGAGTCGGCCCTTGCGTCGCAGAGCGCGACGAGCGAGAAAAACGCCGCCCTCGGCTACGCGGCCGGACAATACATCACGACCGGCACCGACAGCGTCGCCATCGGCTACGCGGCAATGCAGGGCGTGTCCGCGACACCGCTGACGGGCGTCCAGAACACGGCGGTCGGCTATATTGCGCTGAATGCGATTCAGGGAGGCGCGGACTACAACACGGCGCTGGGGTCTGAAGCGATGCAAGTGAGCACGACGGGGGTTGAAGACACGGCGGTGGGGACGCAGGCGCTGAGGTTGAACACGACGGGGAGCCTCAACACGGCGCTCGGGTTTGAAGCGATGTACGCCAACACGACGGGGAGCAACAACACGGCGGTGGGGTATAGCGCGCTGTACGCCAACACGGTGGCGAACAACAACACGGCGGTGGGGGATAATGCTCTGGTTAGCAGCACGGCGGCCAGCAACACTGCCGTCGGCTACGAGGCGCTCTACGCCGACACCACCGGCGGCGCCAACGTCGCCGTCGGCTCCGGGGCGATGCTGGGTGCCTCCGCGACGCCGATCACGGGCAGCTACAACGTCGCGCTTGGCGATTTGGCGCTCGGTTCGGCCCAGGGCGCGGCTGCGGGCAACGTCGCGCTGGGCTATGAGGCGGGATATTCGAGCAATGCGCTCACGACCGGCACGAACAACGTGTATATCGGCTATGAAGCCGTGGGCTCGGCGGCGACGAACACCAACGAAATCGTGATCGGCGAGGCGACGACGGGCAACGGCTCCAACACGATCACGCTGGGCAACAGCTCGATCCTCAACACCTATTTGTATGACACGCTGACGATCAAAGGCACGAGCTCGAACTACGTTGCTCTTACCGCAGGCGCCAGCCCGGCGGCGCAGACCTACACCCTGCCTTCGGCCTATCCCGGCGGCACTGGGTATGTGCTGACGAGCAACTCGTCGGGCATGATGTCCTGGACCAACCCAAGCACCGGGCTCGATGTCGATCTTTCCGATCTTCTGGCGGCGGGTGCTGCCAACACCATCGCCAACACCACCTACGCGCAGGTGTGGAACTGGGCGTTGGGGAGCACGGGCAACACGGCCATGACCTTCGGCGAAAGCTCAGCCTCGACCGCTGCCGCCGAACTGGTGAATATCACGACGGCGGGCGGCTCGGACACCACGCCGCTGACCATCACCAACGGCTCCTCCGCCACTAACCCGGTCTCGATCAACATGAGTCTCGGCGCTCTGGCCATCGGCGGAACCCAAGTCCTTTACCTTCCCGACGCCGACACGACCAGCATCGCGGTCGGCGAGTCGGCCCTTGCGTCGCAGAGCGCGACCAGCAAAGACAATGTCGGCGTCGGCTACAACGCCGGTGAGTACATCTCGACCGGCGCCAACAACGTCGCCGTCGGCTACAAAGCGATGGCGGGCGTTTCTGCCACGCCGCTGACGGGCAGCGACAACACGGCGGTCGGCTATGCGGCGCTCTCCACGGCCCAGGGCGGGGCGGGGTTTGACACCGCCGTCGGCTATAATGCGCTCCCTGTCAGCACCGGCACCGGCAACACCGCCGTCGGGGCCTCCGCGCTCCAGGCCAACACCACCGGCAATTACAACGTGGCCATCGGGGAATCCGCACTCCAACTCGACACCACCGGCAAGCAGAACACCGTCGTCGGCGACAGTGCGCTCCTTTACAACACCACCGGCTCCAACAGCACGGCGGTCGGCTATACGGCGCTCTATAAAACCACCGGCAGCCCGAACGACGCCCTCGGCTATCAGGCCGGATACTACATTACGAGCGGCGCCAGCAACGTCGCCATTGGCTACGAATCGATGCAGGGCGTGTCCGCGACGCCGGTAACGGGCAGTGACAACACGAGCGTAGGCAATTCGGCGCTCCTCAACGCCCAGGGCGCGGCGGCTTCCAACACCGCCGTCGGCTACTATTCTCTGGCCTCCAACACCACCGGCAGCGACAGCACGGCAGTCGGTGTCCAGGCGCTCACCAGCGCCAACGGCAGCCCCAACGACGCGCTCGGCTATGAGGCGGGGTATTACATCTCGACTGGAGCCAGCAATGTCGCACTCGGCTACGAGGCGATGCAGGGCGTCTCCGCGACGCCGCTGACGGGCAACTATAACGTCGCGATCGGCGATTTGGCGCTCGGTTCGGCCCAGGGCGCGGCTGCGGGCAACGTGGCGCTCGGCTACCAGGCTGGATATTCGGGCACGGCTCTGACCACCGGCACCGACAACATCTATATCGGCTACAACGCCGCAGCGAACGCGGCGACCGATACCAACGAAATCGTGCTCGGCGAAGCCACGACTGGCCAGGGGTCCAACACCATCACGCTGGGCAACAGCTCGAACACCAATACCTATGACTACGGCACGCTGACACTCAAAGGCACGACCTCTGGTTACGTCGCTTTGAGCCCGGGCGCCAACCCGACGGCGCAGACCTATACGTTGCCTGCGGCCTATCCTGGCGGCGCCGGCTATGTGCTCTCCAGCAACTCGGCGGGCACAATGACCTGGACCAACCCGGCGAGCGGGCTCGATGTGGATCTTTCCGATCTCCTGGCTGCGAGCGCGGCCAATTCCATCGCCAACGGCACCTACGCGCAGATATGGAACTGGGCGCTGGGGAGCACGGGCTACACGGCCTTCACCTTCGGCGAAAGCTCGGCCTCGACTGCGAGCGCCGAACTGGTGGCCATCACCACGGCGGGCGGATCGGATACCGTGCCGCTGACCATCGCCAACGGCTCCTCCGCCACTAACCCGGTTTCGATCAACATGACCGCAGGCGGAATCGCCATCAGCGGCACCAATATCCTCATCCTGCCCGACGCGGACACGACCAGCATCGCGGTCGGCGAGAACGCGCTTGCGAACCAGAGCGGGACCAACAAGGGCAACGCCGGGCTCGGCGATTGGGCGGGAAAATACATTTCGACCGGCGGCGGCAATACCGCCCTCGGCTACGGGGCGATGGAGGGCGTTTCCGCCACGCCGATCACGGGCGGCAACAACACGGCGGTCGGATTCAAGGCGCTCTATGTGGTCCAGGACGCCGCCGCCAACAACACCGCCGTCGGCTACGGCGCGCTCCAATCCGATACCACCGGCAGCTCCAGCACAGCGGTCGGCGAGGGCGCGCTCAACTCCGCGACCGGCAGCCCGAACGACGCGCTCGGCTATCTGGCCGGATATTACATCACGTCAGGGGCCAGCAACGTCGCCCTCGGCTATGCGGCGATGAAGGGCATTTCCGCGACGCCGCTGACGGGCAGCGGCAACGCAGCGCTCGGCAATGCGGCGCTCCAAAACATCCAGGGCGCCGCCGCCTACAACACTGCCATTGGCTTCGACGCGCTCGTCGCCAACACCACCGGCAACCACAGTACGGCGGTCGGCGGCTATGCGCTCAACAGCGCGACCGGCAGCCCGAACGACGGCCTCGGCTACGCGGCCGGATATTACATCACGAGCGGTACCGGCAACGTCGCTGTCGGCGATTCCGCGATGAAGGGCATTTCCGCGACGCCGCTGACCGGCAGCTACAACGTCGCGATTGGCGATTTGGCGCTCGCCTCGGCCCAGGGCACGGCGGCGGGGAACACGGCGCTCGGCTATGAGGCGGGATATTCGAGCAATGCGCTCACAACCGGCACGAACAACGTGTATATCGGCTATGAAGCCGTGGGCTCCGCTGCGGCGAATACCAACGAAATCGTGATCGGCGAGGCGACGACCGGCAACGGCTCGAACACGATCACGCTCGGCAATAGCTCCAATACCGCAGCTTATATGTACGGTGCGCTAGATCTCAAAGGATCGAGCTCGGGCTACACCGGCTTCGTTGCGCCTGCGACAGTGACGACCTCGGGCGCTTACACTTTGCCCGCCGCCCCTCCCGGCGCCTCCAACTATGTGCTCTCCAGCACATCGGCGGGCGCCCTGGCCTGGATCGCCAACGGCGGCGGCGGCAGCTCCGCGCTCTCCGCCCTCCAAAATGCGGCGGCCAGCAACACGCTCGCCAACAGCACTTACGCGCAGGCATGGAACTGGTCGCTGGGCAGCTCGGGCCACACGGCCATGACCTTCGGCGAAGGCGCAGCCTCCACCGCCAACGCCGAACTGGTGGCCATCACGACGGCGGGCGGCTCGGATACCACGCCGCTGACCATTACCAACGGCTCCTCCGCCACCAACCCGGTCTCGATCAACATGACCGCGGGCGGCATTGCGATCGGCGGCGCCAATATCCTTGTGCTGCCGGACCAGGACGTGGAAAGCATCGCGGTCGGCTGGGGCGCGCTTGCGTCCTATACGGGGGGCTATGCGGGCGGCAACGTCGCCGTCGGATACGACGCGCTCTACTCCAACACCACCGGCCTCTACAACGCCGCCATCGGCACCGACGCCCTAAACGCCAACACCACCGGTTCTGAGAACACCGCCGTCGGCAACGGCGCGCTTAACAACAACACCACTGGCCAGAACAACATCGCCATCGGCTTTGAGACGATGGTTTCCAACACCACCGGCAGCTACAACACCGCCATCGGCGGGCTCGGCGCCAACACCAGCGGCGGCGGCAACGTCGCGGTCGGCGATCAGGCGCTCAACGCCAACACCAGCGGCGGCGGCAACATCGCGGTCGGCGGTTCGGCGCTCACCGCCAACGCCACCGGCGGCGGCAACGTCGCGGTCGGCGCCTACGCGCTCGCCGCCAACACCACCGGCAGCGACAGCACGGCGATCGGCCCCTTTGCGCTTTATTCCGCGACCGGCAGCCCGAACGACGCGTTCGGCACCAACGCCGGAAATAACATCACGACCGGCGCCGACAACGTCGCCATCGGTGACGGGGCGATGAACGGCGTCTCATCCACGCCTTTGACGGGCAGCTACAACACAGGCATAGGCAATTCGGCGCTCAACTCGATCCAGGGCGCGGGAGCCAACAACACCGCCGTCGGCTACGGGGCTCTCTATTCCGACACCACAACGGCCGGCAGCACCGCCGTCGGCTACCAGGCGCTCTACGACAACACCACTGCAGGCAACACGGCCGTCGGCTACGATGCGCTCAAGGTCAACACCTCCGGCGCCGACGTCAACGCCTTCGGCTACAACGCGCTCCAGGCCAACACCACCGGCAACTACAACTCAGCCTTCAGCAATGGCGCGCTCAACGCGAACACTTCCGGTAGCCAAAACACCGCCCTCGGCTTGGCCGCGCTCTACTCCAACACCACCGGATCCGACAGCACGGCGGTCGGCTACTACGGACTCTACAACGCGACCGGCAGCCCGAACGACGCGCTCGGTTATCAGGCAGGCGAGTACATCACGAGCGGCGCCGGCAACGTCGCCATCGGCTACGAGGCGATGACGGGCACCTCGGCGGCGCCGCTGACGGGCAGCGGCAACACGGCGGTCGGCTACCAGGCGCTCACCAATGCCCATGGCTCGGCGAACTGGAACGTTGCCATCGGCTATACCGCGATGCCAGCCAACACGACCGGCAGCGAGAACATTGGCATCGGCTACGAAGCGCTCAACAACAATACCATCGGCGGCTACAACATCAGCATCGGCCAGGCCGCCATGGCCGCCAACCAGAGCGGATCGGACAGCACGGCCATCGGCGCCTCTGCGCTCTTCAACGCAACCACCGGCCCGAACGATGCCATCGGCTACACGGCCGGTGACAATATATCCACCGGCACCAATAACGTCGCCATCGGTTACGCGGCGATGCAGGGTGTTGCCGCGACGCCGATCACTGGCAGCTACAACACGGGCGTAGGCAATTCGGCGCTTAACTCGATCCAGGGCGCGGCTGCGGGCAACGTGGCGCTCGGCACGAACGCCGGATATTCGGGCACGGCGCTGACCACCGGCGCCGACAACGTCTATATCGGCTATAACGCCGCCGCGAACGCTGCCGCCGACACCAACGAAATCGTCATCGGCGAAGGCGCAACCGGCCAGGGGTCCAACACCACGACTATTGGCAACAGCTCGACCACATACTTTTATCCCGCAGGGACGCTGATAGGCAAAAATACGAGTTTCTTAACTACAACTGCCTCGACGACAAGCACAAGTTTGACCTCGTCAGGCTTGACGCTCCCTGCGATCCCTGCGAACACGAACGTATCTGGACGCTGCGTCCTGATCTGGCAGAACGCTTCGACAAGTGGGCATGTCGAATTCGGGATAAATACGAGTTCTGCGCCGACCCAACTCTGGATCGTAAATAACACCTACAATGCGGCTCTTACCAACCTGCTCACCTCGATTACGACCGCGACAACGACTCCCGTCACCGTGTCGATGACGCCGAACGCAAGCGCCACAAACTACTCCACCATTTTGGATCTTAATCTGGAAAGCGGATCGTCCGCCGAAACCCTCACCGTCTACTTCGAGACCAGCAGTTCATCTCACGCCACCAGCCTTGAGGCGGGCAGCTCGTGTAGCTGGCTGCCGTAACGTCCCGCCCAGGAAGCTCCTTCCTCCGGGACATGTGGGCCGCGCTGCCAAGAACCTACGAGCCCCGCCCGCCCGCGCCTTGCCCCCGAAATTGCCCTATGAATTTCGGGAATAAGCAGGCCGCGCCGAAAAAGTGGTCCTCCCTGCGGTTCGCCCTGCGTAGTCCGCCCGGTTGCGCGACAGCGCAGAGGAAACTTAAAACGCCGCCCCACCCCGGTTGCGCCCCGCCCGGTTGCGCGAGCCCTGCGGTTGCGCCCCGGTTGCGCGAAGCGCAGAGGGAGCTAACACGGGCGCAGAGCCAACTTGTTTCTGCGAGCGCAGAGGGGACTTGACTTTTCTCGCGAAGCGCGGAGACGCTGAACGAGCGCAGAGCCAACTTATTTCTGCGAGCACAGAGAAAACGCGCAATGCCAGCGCAGAGAAACTTAATGAGCGCAGAGCCAACTTGCTTCTGCGAGGGCAGAGGAACGCATAAGAGAGCGCAGAGGGAACGAACAGCCCAGAGGCAGCGAATGACACGCTGAACCCAGAGGAACTCGGAACGCTCGGCTCTCTCTCGGGAAGCGGTTCGAACCTTTTTACGCCGGGCCGGCAAACAGCTTGTCATCGCGATAATACTCCTTCTCCGTCGTGCCAGCGGCGCTGCGCTTGACGATCGCCGGGCCGTCCTCGCGATGCAGCTTCCCGTCGCGGTAATATGCCTCGACCATCGAGCCGTCGCGCTCGCGCCGGAAAACGGCCGGGCCATCGGGGTTATCGAGCTGACACCCCTTGGCTTTGAGCCAGTCCTGCAACGCTTTTCCGGCCGGCTTGCGGCCCAGCCAATCTCTTGTCCGATCCAATTCGCGCGCGATCTTCTCATTGGCCGCATAAATGCAAGTGATCGCGTCGCCCCTATCCTTGTAAGTCGCCGTGATATGCGTGGTCCGGTCGCCGGTCATGCTCCTGCCCTCGATATGTGTTCCCTGCTGAACTTCTTCCATCCGAACCCTCCCCAGTCCCTATGCGCAGGCGAGCCAATCTTGCGCCGCCATCCTCCATCGCGGCCCCCGCCCGCCGCGTCCTGCCCCCGAAAATTCTTCTTTCGGGGATTAGCAGGCCGCGCCGAAAAAGCGGTCCGCCCAGTTGCGCGAGCCCTGCGGTTGCGCCCCGGTTGCGCGAAGCGCAGAGGGAGCTAACACGGGCGCAGAGCCAACTTGTTTCTGCGAGCGCAGAGGGGACTTAACCTTTCTCGCGGAGCGCAGAAAGAACCAAAGGGCGCAGAGACGACTAACGAGCGCAGCGGAACCGCTCAACGCCGGGCGCCCGTCATCTTCGCGCCGGTGAGATTGACGCCGGTCATGTCCGCGCCGATGAAATTGGCATCGCTGAGATCAGCGCCCTCGAAATCGACCTGCCTTAAATCGGCCCCCGACAGATTGGCGAAACGGAGCGAAGCCTGCGACATATCGGTCGCCAGCACTTTGCCCGGCGAGACCTTCAGCGGCTGAAGCCGGGCGTTCCGCAGCGAGCAATTGGTGAATTTGGCGCCCGCGAATTTCCCTCCGCGCATATCGGCGGCTTGAAAATTGGCGTGGCGCAGATCGGCGGCGCTGAGATCGGCCGCCTGAAGTTGGGATTCGGAGAAGTCGACGGCGTAGAGAACCGCGCCCACCGCTTTCATCATCGTCAGGCGGGCGCGCTGGAAGTTCGCGCAGCCCCGCAGGTCGAATGTGCCGATGTCGAGTTGTTGCCCCGACTGGCCCTTGCTCTCCGCCCAGATCTCGTGGAGTTTCACCAATTGTCCGATCGGCCGGGGCAAATCCTTGGCCGAAAGGCCCTGCGGCATGCTGGTGAGGGCGCCCTCCTGGTCCGCTTCCGGGATCTCGCTCAGATTGATGGCGGTGCCGATCAAAATGGCGCCGCGCAGATTGATGCCTTTGATGTCGCAGTGGCCGAAGTCGGCGTTTTCGAGATTGGCTCCGGAAAAGTTGGCGGCCCTCAGAATCGCGTTCGAGAGTTTGGCGTTTTTCATGGTCGAGTCGCTGAAGTCGCTGTCGATGGCGACGCTGCCGGACAGCCGGGAGTTGCTGAGATTCGCGCCGCTGAGATTGGCGCCGCCCGTGTCGGCCGCGGTCAGGTTTTCATGCGCGGGTTTGAGTTCGCCCGAGCAGCCGGCGCTCGCGAGCAGTCCTTCGCGCAAATCGACGCCTTCCATATTGGCGCCCGTAAGGTTGGCTCCTTTCAGCGAAGCGCCGCGCAAATCCGCGCGCATCATGCTGGCGTTGCATAGCTCGGCGCGCCGCAAATCGGCGCCGAAGAAAATGGCGCGGTCCAGCGTGGCGTTGCGCAGATTGGACTCGAAAAGGCAGGCCCCGGTGAAATTGGCGTCCGCCATGGTCCTGCCGAAAAGCGAGAGGCCGGAGAGATCGTGATAGGACAAATTGGCCCGTATGCCGCCATGGCGGGCGGCGACGAACTCTTCATGCTTCGCAATAACGGCGTCGAGCGCGCGTTGCGTCAGCCGCATCAGCTTTCCTTGGGCCATTTTGTATGCGCTTCGCCTCATTACAGACCGGAGACATGAATTTGAGGCTTTAGCCGAGAAGTCGCAACGGGGGCCGCGATGCGCAAGGGAAAGAGCCGCGCCGCGCGAAACGATACTCTCGCTCGATTCCAGCCCCCCTGGTCAAGTCCGCCCTGGCCCGGACTCTGCTTGGCCCAGACTCTGCCTGGCCCAGACCATGCCTGGCCTTGACGGCGCCGCGCGGACGACGCAAGCTTGACCGACATTCATGCCTAAAATCCCGACCGCCCCGCTACCGCGAGTCCCCCATCATCATGACCGTCCGCTTGCGTTCCGCCCTTCTCCTTGTTTCCCTGGTCTGCCTGATCCTGCCCGGCAGCGCGCGGGCAGAGGAAACGAACCCCGCTGCCAGCGCCCGGGCCGATGCGCCCCCGGCAGGAGCATCCGCGACCAACGCAACCCCTATGCCCGCGTTGCAGGCCGACGCGGCGCCGCAACGGCAAGCCGCGAGGAAACCGCCGGTTTATTTCGAACCGACCTACCTCAATCTCCTGCGTTCCATGATTCGGTTTAAGGGATATGACATCGACAACGACGATTTGCTCGATTCTTATACGCTGATCGAAGGGTGCGATCTTTATACCAAATTCTACAAGGACGATTTCGCCTGGAAGCAGATCCGCGCGATGTACAGAAAATCGCTGGCGATGAAAACGGATCTGTTGCCCGAATATTTTTCCTTTGTCGTCCCTGTGCTGCTCGAACGCTACGATTTCCAATCCGGGATTTTCCGCTTTGCCGCCAACTCTACCATGCGCAACACGCACCGCCTGATTTTGGCCGACCACCCGACCTCCACATGCTCGACAGGCTGGGAATCCGTAAAAAGACTGCCCCACGAGATTAGCGTTGAGGTCGCGCCCTTTACGATCGAAGGCCTTAAAATCCCTCGGTCCGCAAGGACTGTGCGGGTTCGATTCCCGCCCTCCGCACCATTCTTTTCCAGATGTCCAATCGATCCCGTGAGTGCCGTTGATGACTGAAAAGAAACTATTGGTCCCCGAGCAGTATGACGGATTGCTTCGGGGAGTCGTGTATCTCCTTGAAGAAGCCCGAAGAACTTCGGCGCGATCGGTCAACACTATTATGACCGCTGCCTACTGGCAGATCGGACGCCAGATCGTCGAGCGTGAGCAAGAGGGCAGGAGGCGCGCAGGTTACGGAGAGGCGCTCATCGAGCGGCTGGCGGTTGATCTCACGACTAGGTTCGGGAGGGGGTTCTCGCGCCGTAATCTCTTCCAAATGCGCGAGTTCTATATCGCTTGGCCAATTGTGCAGACACCGCCTGCACAATTGGAGGGTGTTGCCACACCGCAAGAATCGGCAAAAATGCAGACATCGTCCGCAAAATTGGGAGCGAGAACGGTTGGCGGTGTGAAACTGAGGAAAGGTCAGACACTGCCTGACGAATCTGGGGCGCGAACGCTTCACGAGGTGCAATCCCAAGAAAGCCAGACGTTGTCTGGCGAATTGGCGACGGGCTCGGCTGCGGGAAATTTCCAGACGATGCCTGGAAAATCAAGCCCTCCTGAAATTGGCGCATTCCCCAAATTTCCCCTCCCGTGGTCCCATTACGTTCGCCTACTCTCGGTTAAAGATGCCCAAGCGCGGGCATTCTATGAAGCCGAGGCGCTGCGCGGCGGCTGGTCAGTCCGCCAACTCGACCGTCAGATTTCGACCCTGTTTTACGAACGGACCGCGCTCTCTCGAAATAAGGCTGCCATGCTGCGGAAGGGGCAGCGCGACCGGCTGGGCGACGAGACCACGCCTGAGGAGGAAATAAAAGATCCGCTGGTGCTTGAGTTTCTGGGTTTGAAAGACGAGTATTCGGAAGCCGCACTGGAAGAGGCGCTCATTCTTCATCTCGAGCACTTCCTGCTGGAACTCGGCAACGACTTCGCCTTCGTCGCCCGCCAAAAGCGCCTACGCGTTGGGGACGAGTGGTACCGCATCGACTTGGTGTTCTTTCACCGCCGCTTGAAATGCCTGATTCTCATCGACCTCAAGACCGGGAAATTCACGCACGCCGACGCCGGTCAGATGAATTTGTATCTCAATTATGCCCGCGAGCATTGGACACACACCGAAGAGAACCCGCCGGTGGGACTTATTCTCTGCGCCAAGGGGGATGAAGCGGTTGCGCATTACGCCCTCGGAAACCTGCGCAATAAGGTGCTGGCGGGCGAATACCGGCTGGCACTGCCGGCGGAGAAACAACTCGTCGCGGAACTTGAACGGACCCAAAAGGCGCTCGAAGCATTCTATCGGCGCCGCGAACCGTGATGACCGCATCACGGTTGGAATACCAGCCGCACACCTCGTCCGGGACTGTTCCAGAGGGCTTCAATATCACGCAGGTGCGCGATCCTGGTCTCGAACCGAAAGGGTTGTTGCGCTGCAACGGTGAAAAACTCTCCCAGGGCCTGCCAGATTTCTTCGAGTGAGGCGCTGCCGAAGCCGCTACCAAGAAGTTCGAGCTTGGAACTGCGCAAGGTAGCCGCAGGCAGTGCGATCGTACGGCCCGCACTCTCGCCAATCTGAATAAAGCGGACCCGCGAGGCGGCGATTTTGAGCCCCTTTTGAGAAATTGCTTCCAGCACGCTTTCTGCGGGATGACCCCAAAGATAGTCGAGCACAACATCTACTCCCTCTTCTGCCCACTCCCGACGAAATGCGGCCACCAGAGCTGCATGCTCCTGATCAAGTTGTATGGCTGCGTCAGCTCCCAGTTCTCGCAGCTTTTCCAGCGCTTGGGGATTGCGGCCCGCGGCGATCACGCGCCGCGCGCCCAGCCGCTTGGCGATTTGTACCGCAAGCTGCCCGGCAACGCCCGTTGCGCCAAGGATCAGTACGCTTTCTCCAGCGACAAACTTTGCCCGCACCTTAAGCGCCACCCAGGAAGACATGGCCGGGTTGGCAATTCCCGCGGCCGTGCTAGTCACTGATTCCCTCCGGCAGCGGTAGGCACATCGAAGCGGCTGCCGGCGCTCGCTCGGCAAAAGTGCCGAATGGTTTTCGCGACACGCCAAAATAAACCCGCGTGCCATCCTCCAGCCGCCCCACGCCGTCGACTCCGGGGACGAATGGCAGTCCTGCGGGGCTGCCGTAGTGAGTCCCGCTCGCCATCGCCTTCACAACCGGGTGGAGGCCTGTGGCGGTTACGTTCACAATCTTTTCACCTTCCGCAGCCACAGGCTCGGCGAAACAGCCGTAGCGCGGAGGCGCATCGAAGGCACTTACGACTGCCGCATTCATGGCGTATCCTCTCTTGGAGGTCATTTTTTTGAGGCCACCAAATACTCTAACATCATCGATGAGGATTTTGAATACGTTGCGCAGTGCCCGCTCTCCGGCCCTGCGGCTCTTCAAGCGGCGCAGATTTTTGCCCACCGCCGACGTAATCTGCCTCGCGCTTCGGGTGCATAACCTCTAATGCGAATTGCGAATCGAACGAAGCCACCCGCTGAGTCAGGGCGCTACGCACTCCTCACAGCCAAAGCGGTCGACTAGAGTAGAACGTCACAGGCTTGTCGGGATGCTTCTTGCGAAAGGCTTGGAACTGGCGAAGAATCGCCTGGTGGCGCCGTTCGGAGGTGCGAATGGTTTTGTGGGGCATGACGATGAGCGCGCGTTCCACCTCTTTCACGTTCTTCGCGGAGAGCCGCCAGTCGCACTTGACCAGAGTGCGCAGGTCGGCGACACCGTAACCAACCACGCGCGCTTTGCCGTCCACGTAGGGGTCTACGTAACTCATTACCAGATGCCGGATGGTACGGAAAACCGGTTTGCGCCCGTGTAGCCCCGCGTCGCGGGAGCGAGCGATCGTTCCCCAGCGCCCTTGCTTGCGAAAGAGAAACAGCACGTGGTCAAGTTGGTCCTGGGATTCCAAGTCCAGCAGCAGCGGGGGGTAGCCGTGCTGCTCCATGATGGTCGCTGCGCTGAGCGCGCCCTCAAGACAGTGAGCGCTTCCATGGCGCACGACACCACGAAACGTCCGCAGCGTTTCCCCGCTCGTTTCCCAGTTGTAAGGAAGCCGGCGGAGATACTCCTGGACTTGCTTGGGTGTGCGGCAGCGCTCGATGATCGCCCATTCGGTCGGCCGGAAGGCTTGCTTTCCCGGTGCCGTAGACGGAGGAAAATTATGGGCGACGTCAAAACTCAAGGGAATCGGAAACTGATCGGGTGATTGGGTAATCCGGTGTTCCGGCGAATAAGGACCAGCAGGTTTCAGATTTGCTTTTTGCTCACCTGATCTCCCCATCATCTGATCTCCCGGTCCTAATTACTTGCCCCATCGGTCGTACCAAAGTTGAAAACTGAACAGCGTCCAGAGGGCCTTGCGGTTATCGACCTTGCCCGACCAATGCTCATTGAGCAAGCGGCGGACGAAACCAACGTTGAATATTCCATCGCGCCACAACTTATCTTCGTTCAGGGTCTCGTCCACCAGCGGCCGCAGTTCATTCCGCATCCAACTGGCGATGGGAACGGAGAACCCGCGCTTTTGCCGATACACAATTTCGTGTGGCAGCCAACGCTCCACGGCCTTTTTCAGGATGTATTTAAGCTGGAAGCCACGTACTTTGAGCTCGCTGGGCAGTCCCTCGGCGAATTCAATCAGGCGATGATCGAGAAACGGCGTTCGTAATTCCAGCGAACACGCCATGCTGGCGCGATCGACCTTCACCAACAGGTTGTCCTCCAGGTACAAACGAAAATCCAGGTAGAGCATCTCGGAGACGGTCTCGTCAAAGCGCGCCCCCTCCAGCACCCGAGCCAGCGGGGAGTAGATTTCGCTTGTGGGCGGCTGAGGCCCGGCCCAATCCGGCGAGAAAAGCTGATCGAGCTCGGCGGGGTTGAACATGCCGAACCAAATGTGGTGCCGCTCCGCCGGATTTTTTTCCGCGTGGCTCAGGAACCGGCGCAGAAAAAGGCCTTTGGGAACCGCCGTGGAGGACACGGGAAGAAAGCGCTGAAGCCGGGCGAAGAACTGCCTGCGGATCCATCCGGGCAGTTTCAGGTAATAGTCCGCGAGGCGCGCCCCCATGTAGGTGGGATAGCCGCCGAAAAGCTCGTCGCTGCCCTCACCGCTCAGCGCCACCTTGATGTGCTCGCGCGCGAACCGCGAAATCATGTACGTTGGTATGACCGCCGGATCGGCCACAGGCTCGTCCAGATATTCGGTCAGCATCATCAAGGCCTGGTACATGGTGGGCTTGTCGGCGTTCAAAACATGATGCTGCGTGTGGAAGCGCTTCGCCACCAGCGTCGAGTAGGGCTCTTCGTTGAAGGTTTTCTCCGGGAAATTCACCGAGAACGAATTAACGTTTCCCGGGCTCAGCTCGCTCATAATAGCGACGATAGTGGATGAATCCACGCCGCCACTCAGGAAGACGCCCAGCGGGACGTCGCTCACCAGGCGCGATTCCGCCGCTTGCCGCAGACGCACGGCGAGTTCTTCCACCAAATCGCGTTCCTGGCGAGGCGTCACCGGCGGTTTCCACGGCGGCCGTAAATATTCCTCTGGGCGCCAGTAAGCGTCGATGGAAATGTTGCCACCCTCAACCACCATGCGATGGGCCGCGGGAAGCTTCTTGATGTCGGCATAAACGCTGCGGGGGCTGGGGAAATGGCCGTAAAAAAAGTATTGGGTGAGCGCTGTGGGATCGATCGCGCGGCTGATCCCCGGGTACTCGAGCAGCGCCTTGATCTCCGAACCAAAAACCAGTGTTTGGCCGTCGCGCCAATAGTAAAGAGGCTTCTCACCCGCGCGGTCGCGGGCCAAAAGCAAGCGCTGGGCGCGGTCATCCCACAAGGCGATGGCGAACATACCGTTCAATTCACGCAGGCAGTTCGGACCTTGCTCCTCGTACAAGTGGATGATGGCTTCGCCGTCGGAGTGGGTCTTGAAATGGTGGCCGCGCTTTAGCAACCCCTGGCACAATTCGCGGTAATTATAGATCTCGCCGTTGAAAACCAATGTGACGTCGCCGGCTTCGTTGGAGAGAGGCTGGTCGCCGGTTTGAAGGTCGATAATGCTCAGCCGCCGGATGGCCAGTGCGATGTGCGGTAATTGGAATTTTCCACCGCTGTCAGGTCCGCGATGGAAGATGCGAGCCGCCATCGGATCGATGCGCTCACCGTGCTCCAGGGGTTGAAGCTTTAAATTGAAGATACCGCAAATTCCACACATAGGAATGCAGGGAACAGGTTACTGAAAAACAGGCTACAGGTTACAGGGGACGGAGGACACAAATCCAGTGTCAATCTGAAGACTCGTCAAACTCCCACGGGCTTCTTCGGCCATCCCCGCATAGGAGAAATGTAATTCGCCGGGGGTGAAAAGGACTGAATCCTCACGGCTGGAATGGCGTGACCACTTGTGCCGGCCTGCTTTCAGGCCGACTCGTACTGGTCGGCGGAACCTCCCAAATGGACACGTCCGATTCACTCCACAGTGGGTCGATGCGCCCCGCATTTCTCCAAAGGTCTTCCACCAGAGAGTTCGGGGTCATCACCAGCATCGGCTGCGCGTTCGATTTCGTCAGGGCGCGGAATTCCGGAAGTGTGATCAGCACGCCTTTACCCGCGTCGCCGCCCGCTGCACGCCTTGCCTCCGCCTGGTACATCACCTGGTAGTTGCTAGTCATCTCCCCCCATTCGATCGAGAGCAAGCCCACCGGACGCCGCAAATAGAAGGGCAGGCTGGTGCGAAAATAATAGTAGCCGAAAATCGGCGAATCCCGCTCCGGGCTGGCAAGGATAGTCGCTGCCAGGCGGCGGCTGGAATCGGCTTCAGCAATCATCTTCAATGGAGTGTACCAGCGGAGAACAAGGGTTGGGGTAATCGCGGCAGCCAAAGTAAATGTAGCAATTGCTGCCGTCCTTCCGCGCACCTGCGCCGCCAGCCTCCGACCGAGAAATCCCAGTGCGGCGAGGATCAACCCCGTGTAAAGCAGAGATGGTTGGATGAGTCCTAATACAGGAGGGTGAAGCTTCTTAGCCATCCGCGCCTGAAGCATGGCGTACAGCCACGAGTGAGACGCGGCAGCTACCACGACCCCCAATCCTAATAGCAGAGCAAATCCTGCCGTAAGCCAATCCGGTGGCCGGGCCTGCACTTCCCGGCCCACGTCGCGCCAGACGAATCCCATGAGGATGCTCAAAGGAACCAGCGCGGGCAGGAAATACGCGGGAAGCTTGGAATGAGAAAGCGTAAAGAAGACAAATACACAGGTCGCCCAACAAAGCAAGGAATAGGATGGGCCGGGCTGCCTCTTGCTTCAATTCCCGCCATTTCCGCAGACGATTCCAGCCGGCGAGGAGCAGGAACATGCTCCACGGGAAGAAGCCCCCGAGGTAAACCGGAAAGTAATAGAGGATTCCCCCGCCGCGGTGCGCCGCGCCGCTGGAAAATCGCTTCAAGCTTTCGTTCCAAAAGGCGTAACGAGGGAAATCCGGATTGCGCGTAGAGACGGCGATGAACCAGGGCAGCGTTAGGGCAAGGAAAACCAGAAGTCCCCATCCCCATCGTAAACGCAGCCATTCCCTCCAGCGGCCCCGCGCTGCCTCATAAATCAAAATCGCGATCAACGGAATCAGGATGCCGACGAACCCTTTGGTGATGACCGCCACCCCCATCGCCGCGAACATCAATGCGTCGAGCCGTGGCGCGAGGAAGTTGTTTTCTTCGGCGAGCCAGAACGCGACCATCGCCACGGTCACAAAAAACGTGAGCGTCATGTCAAAAATAACTTCGCGAGCGAGCGCGAGAGCCAGGGGACACGCGGCGAATACAATCCCCGCGCGTAACCCTGCAGCATCACCGAACATTCGGCGCGCGAGGAACCATACTAGCAACAGCGTTGCTACGCCCATCAATGCCGACGGCAAGCGCGCAGCGCCTTCAGAAACACCAAAGGTTCTTAGGGACGCGGCAACCATCCAGAAATAGACCGCAGGCTTATCGAGGTAAACAAAACCGTTGAAGTGCGGCGTGATCCAATCCCCCGAGACTAGCATTTCGCGGCCGACCTCGGCGTTCCGGCCCTCGTCGGGCTCAAGTAAAGGTAGGCGACCTAATCCGCCAAAGAACAGCACGGCCGCCGTGAAAAGCAGCAGGCCGAGCGAGAGTGCGAGGGTCCTTGGAGAGGTAGGGTGGGATTCCGTGGGGGTCACGCCGTTCGGGTGATCCGGTGGTCCGGCGATCGGGCGAATGGCCGCTGAAGGGTCACCCGATCACCGAATCATCAGACTTTACCAACCTCCTGTCTTTTGAGGTTGTTCGGGGCGGGCGCTTCCACAACTTCCAGAACACCCTCGTAGGCAATCCAGTTTTTCTTCATCCAGCGCACGGCCAACACGTCCGCCAGACCTTTCTTCAATCGCCGCCAAGTATCGTATTTGGTGGTTCCGGCGCGGCGGGGGTGATGACCGACGGGCACCTGGGTCACGCGGTAACCGCGCATCTTCATCAGCGTGGGGAGGAACCGGTGCATTCCGTTGTAAAGCTCCAGCCGCTCCACGCATTCGCGCCGATACGCCTTCAGCGTGCAGCCGGTATCCACAATATCGTCCCCCGTCATCCAATTGCGAAAGCCGTTGGCGATGCGCGACGACCGGCGCTTCCACCAAGTGTCCTGCCGCTTCGCGCGGATTCCGCACACAACATCCCAATCGGAAAGCATGTGAGCTAGGCGGGGAATTTCCGCGGGATCATTTTGCAAGTCGCCATCGAGAGTTACGATTGCCGCGCCCTTCGCTAAGTGGAAACCCGCTTCCATGGCTGCGGTTTGACCCAGATTGCGGCGGAAGTGGGCGATGCGAATTCGCGGATCGCTTGCGTGCGCGCGCTTCAAAAGCTCGAGCGTCGAGTCCGTGCTGCCATCATCGACGAAAAGGAACTCCACCTCTCCCGGCCAGTCTTTTAGCGCGGCTCCGAGCTGCTCGACGAGGGGCGCGATATTCTCCTCCTCGTTATAAATAGGAACCACGACACTCAGCGAAACGCTTTCCACTTGCCTCCTTCGGGATGTTCACTCTTAGCGTCGCCATGCCCCACCGGCAAGCGATCATCGTTCGGCGCATTGGCGCTTGTGCGCATCGGAACGGACCCACGCTGGGGATAGCCATCGCCGCCGATTCGGTGTAATTTTAACATGCTTGCGAGGCTTGACCGCGAATTTCGCGGTGCCTGGAACCGGGCCTTGCGAGAGCGACTCAGCGCATCGTGGCTCGATTGTGACTCGATGCAAATCGACAGCATGTCGCTCGCTGATCACCGGTACATAATCGTGCTGCATTCCGCCGAAGATCTTTTGGATAGTCTTTTACGAGGTAAAGAGATGCTCATTCGCGAGTGGTCTTTAACGTGCACCTTAACCCTAGGGGTTTGAATCAAAAAAGCATAGGTGGGTAGGTTTCCCGCGCGGTAGGGGGATTATGAAACGGTCGGAAGCCCGTCTGGCAATCGTAGTGGTCACGGGGGTCATCCTTCTCGGAGCCTGCAACATTTTCAGGTCTGCTGACGATAAGGGTATCACCACCAACATTCAGGCGAAGCTTTTCAATGATCCCGTTTTGAAGACTCGCGACATCCACGTTAATTCGAGCAACGGGATCGTCACGGTTTCAGGAGCGGTGGGCACGGAGTTGGAAAAGGCCGCCGTGGAAAGGCTCGCCGCGCAGGAACAGGGCGTTAGGAATGTCGTGGATTTGCTTAGCGTGACCGCTCAGTCCGCCGCGCCCGCACCGGGAGGCATCGAGACCGCGGAGACCACGCCGCCGCCACCGCCGGTAACGCATCATGCCGCACCGCACAAGAATCCCGCGCCGGCGAAGCCGCGCCACATTCATCACACCCAGGCACCGAATAACAGCAATAAAGAGGACAAGGCCAGGGCGGAGTTGCAGGCGTATACGAGCTCCCTCGCGCCCGCTGCCACCGCCAATCCCACTCCGGCACCGTCCCCAGCCGCGCCTGCCCCCGCGACTGCGGTCCCCACACCGGTAGCCGCCCCGCCGGCATCGCCTCCAGCGCCCCCTCCACCGGCGCCAAAACCGGTCCCCAAGCCGCAGGAGCACGTGACGATTCCCGCGGGCACAGTACTTACCATCCGCATGATTGATAACATCGATTCCGGCCGCAACCAGGCGGGGGAGGAGTTCGCCGCCACCCTCGACGCTCCGATCACTGTGGACGACCATGTTGTGGCCGCCCGCGGTGGTGACGCGCGCGTCCGCTTGGTCGAAGCCCAAAGCGCGGGCCACATTAGCGGCCAATCCTCGTTGCAGCTCGAGCTGGTTGCGGTGACGATGAACGGCGTCTCCTATCCCACCAAGAGCGGTTATTACGAGCAGCACGGGGGCTCGCGTGGAACGCGCAGCGCGGAAACCATCGGCGGTGGCGCCGTCCTGGGCGCGCTGATTGGCGGAATCCTCGGGCACGGCCGCGGCGCGGCAATCGGATCGGTCGCCGGTGCGGGAGCGGGCACGGCCGTCCAGGTTTCCACCAAAGGCCAGCAGGTAAAAGTTCCTGCGGAGACGAAACTCGACTTCACGCTCAAAGATCCCGTCGACGTTTCGGTGGCTGGAGGCGCATGACCTCGCGTGCCATTTCGGTGTTCACCTGGCGGTAGTCGAGAAATGTCCCACTCATCGAGCGCAATATCGAGACCGTTCCTGCCCGATCGCCCGCAAAGCATTGTGGATAATCCGAAAATGTCCGCCAGTGTCCGCTTGAAGGCTGGAGGGCGCCGAGGAAGCCACAAAGCGACTTATTGAGTTGGGGGGCTCGCGCAGAGCGACTCTTTGTCCGAAATGGCCTCCGGCCATGACTTCTTGCCCGCTTGCGGACTTCCCGATGCTCGGCTTACAATGCCTTGCTCGGTTATAACGCAGACAATATCCTTAGATTTCAGTGGGTTAAGCCGAATATTCGCTTTCCGGCCGTCACCCGGACGAGTGTGCAATTAAAACGCGGCGCATCATTATCAAGTTAAGCTGTGGGACGTAAGAGCATGAAGGTACAACCCGAACCCGATCAAGTCGTTACGGCGGGATCATACCTCTATGCCCACGTGCGGCAGGTGATTACCGGCCGCATGCCGGCGCTGGACGGCATGCGCGGAGCCGGCATGGTGGTGGTCCTAATTGTCCATTTTTCCTGGACCCCATTCGGTCTCCCGGGCCTGGGGGGAAGGCTTCTTCTCTCCATCATCCCCGCTGGATGGATTGCCATGGCGTCGTTCTTTGTGCTTTCGGGGTTTCTGATTACCGGCATACTTCTCGACAGCAAAGGGGCGGAAAACTACTTTTCGGCCTTTTATGCTCGGCGCGCCCTGCGGATTTTACCCTTATATTACGGGTCTCTTTTTGTCGGATTCATTCTGTTTCCGCTTCTGGGAAAGCTGGGCCTGCCGTACTTTCCCAAGCAGTTTTTCGCGGGTCAGCTCTGGTATTGGTGTTATCTCGCCAACCTGGCATGGATGCGCGGGCAGGTTACACCCTATTTCGACCACTTCTGGTCGCTCGCCGTAGAGGAGCAGTTCTATTTCCTCTGGCCGCTCATTATTTACATGACTCACCGTCGCACCCTGGCCAAGATCTGCATTGCCTTGGTCGTGGTTGCGCCGATCCTCCGAATCCTGCTTCACCTCAAGGGAGTGAATGTAGACGGGATCTATCACCTAACGACCTCTCATATCGACGCCCTGGGCCTCGGGGCGCTGGCGGCGTTGATCATTCGCGATGAGAAATGGACGCGCCGATTGATCCCCCGCCTGAACTATTTCATCTATCCGTCACTGGCCATTTTCTGCGTCATGTGCGTCGCCATGGATTCTTTCGATTACGAGGGCCCAGCGTTTATCTACGGAGCTTCCTGGGTGGCGATTTTCTTTACCGGACTCGTGCTCCGGCTGGTTGCCACCACCGGCGCGAATTCGCGATTGCAGCGTTTCCTGCAATGGGGTTGGCTGCAATCCTGCGGCAAATACAGCTACGCGATCTACGTGCTCCATTTCCCCCTGACCGTTTATTACTACGGTACCGTCCTGCCCCGCCTTATGGATTATCTCCGCCAAACGGGACTGAGGGATTGGTTCCACCATCGAAGCATGTTTGACAACGGAATCCTCGTGACCGTGTATGTTATTCATATCTTTGCGCTTTGCCTAATTTCCTTTGGCCTGGGGAAGCTTTCCTGGTGGGCGTTCGAGGGTCCCATCAACGACCGGAAGAAGTACTTCAAACCGCGCTGGCGTGGCAGCATGCCCAAGCCAACAGAAGCCTGAGAGCACCGAAGGGTCAGCCACCCCGCTCGAAGTGCCCGCCCCACCAAAGGCCGATCAAACCTAACTACGGGCTTGCGGACTGTCGGTTTTCAGCGTCCCGCCATTTTTGAATCTTGAATCTGGAATCTCCAATCCCGCGCAGTGTGCGCAGCCGCCGGCCCCCAATCCCTAGCCGCCAACCCCTAATCCCGGCTCTTCGGACCTCGGACTGTTTTCCCGTCACCCGCCACTGAGACGCCGTGATGGACACCGAGCAAGCCCGGGCGGCAAGAGGGGAAAAGCCGCCCCGATGAATCGGGGGGCTACGTCCTCGCCGGACACATCGCCGACTTCCGCGCGTGGAAAGATCACGACCAATACCAGAAGTCGTTCGAGCGCCTGGTGTGCGACCTGAAGACGTGGTGAACGTGCCATGGCCGTCCCGGCCATGCCCCGGCACGGGCAGGATGCCCGTGGCACAAGGAACGTAGCGCAGGGCACGCTCTCCGGCCCTGCGGCTCTTCCGATGGCCCGATAATAGATCTGCCCGTGGCGCGACCGATGACGCGCGGGACCCCCGCGCTGAAGCGGGCAGGATACCTGTGCTCCCACGGCGGGCTCCCCCGCGACGCCCCCCGCGACGCCCCCCGCGACGCTCCCACGCGGCTCCGTTGATTACGAGCCTAAAGTCAGGATACACTGTGCGGCTGATCGCGACAAAAAAAGGAGGGACGCCGATGCCAGGTCCGGGAATGGAATTAATCGGGGAAGAGGAAAAGAAAGAACTGCTGGAGGTTTTGGAAGCGGGGCGTTTGTACCGATACGGGAGCGCCGATGATCCCCGATTCAAGGCCAAAGTCATCAAGCTTGAGCAGGAAGTGGCCAAGCGGGTCGGCGTGCCCTACGCAGTGGCCGTGAACTCCGGCACCTCGGCGCTGCTGGTGGCGCTGATTGGGTTGGGGGTAGGTCCGGGCGACGAGGTCATCGTTCCCGGGTACACCTTCATTGCCAGCATCTCATCGATCATCTATGCGCGGGCGGTTCCAATCCTGGCGGAAGTTGACCGCACGTTGAACCTCGACCCCGCCGACGTCGAGCGCAAGATCACGCCGCGCACCAAGGCCATCATGGCCGTGCATATGCTCGGCAACCCGGCGCGGCTCGACGAGTTGAAGAAGATTGCCGACGCGCACAAGCTCTTGCTGATTGAGGACTGCGCGCAGGCGTTCGGCGCCCGTTACAAGGGCCGCGGCGTGGGCTCGATTGGCGACGTCGGCACTTTCAGCTTCAATGTCTATAAGACGATTACGGCGGGCGATGGGGGCATGTTGGTAACGCGCGATGAGGAAGCCTACCGCCGGTTCTTCGGCATTCACGACCAGGGGCACACCCCCCTGCGCACGGGTGTGGAAGTAGGCCACCGGCCCTTTGTGGGGCTGGACTTCCGCATGACCGAATTGGCCGCGGCGGTGCTGCTGGCGCAGTTGAAAAAGGTACAGACCATCCTGGGGCACCTGCATTCGAACAAGCAGCGCTTCAAGCAGGCGATTGCCGATCTGCCGGGACTCGAGTTCCGCGAGATCACTGACCCCCAGGGCGAATGCGCTACTCTGCTGACCGTGTTTCTGCCTTCCGAGCAGATTGCCCGGCAGGTGGCGAAGGAGCTCGGCACCCGCGTGGTGGCGGATTCCGGCTGGCACGTCTACTCGAACATGGAGCAGATCCTGGAAAAGCGGACGCCCATCGAGAAGGGTTGCCCGTTCCACTGTCCGTTGTACGAGGGCCCGGAGCAAAAGTATTGGAAAGGGATGCTGCCGCAAACCGATGCCCTGCTCGCGCGCGCGATCAATATCGGTATCGGAGTGTCTGACCCCGGGTTAGGCTCGGCATTTGGGGTAACGATGCGGGATGGCTTCGACGCCGTCGACGTCCGTGCCGCCCAGTTCCGCCAGGTGGCGCAGAAATATCTGTAGGTCTACGGTCGTAGGGGCGACCCTCGTGGTCGCGCCCGGGGCAGGCACGAGGCCCATAAGCGCTAACTTAAGGGGGGCTTTTCCGTTTACGCGTCATCCGGCCGGTTCAACAGGCTGACTGTACTCATTTCTTTTGCGCGAAGTAGTAGTAGTTTTCGCCTACATCAAGCACTGTTTCAACCAGCGACAGACCTTCGGCCTCCAGCGCGTTTCGGTATAGGTCATGACCGAGCGAGATTGAAGGCCGGTCAGTCATACCATCCGTCCACGTACAGAATTGCTGGGGGCAGTGAACAGCAGTCTGCCCCCGCTGGGGAGGACAGCGGCGATCTTCGCGATCAATCCGCGTTGGACCTCCGCGTCCAGGAGAAAGAATAGGCCCCCGCGCGGCAACACCTTCAAAAGTTCGACCGAAAAAGTCCGAATCCTCTACCGCAGCACACTCAACGGAAATCGTCGGGAAACGTGCTCGGAATGCAGCGATCATGCTAGGTGCGGGATCGATTCCGTACACATTCAAGCCGCGCTCAATCAACGTTTTCGTAATGGGCACACGCGTCCCGCATCCTAAGTCGAGCACGGTTGCGCCGTCCGGCAGCGTCTTGGACCAGCCTGTCACAACTGATGGTCCGATGCCTGAAACGCTCCGCCCGCGCCCGGCGATATAGATCTGTGCTATTTCTTCATAGCCATTCGACTTGTCGGAAATTGCCACGCGAGCCAACGTAGCATGGGAGAATCGCAGTGTTCGGCCGCGCTCTGAGTGTAAGGCCGGCCACTCGGAAAGTACTCTCCGATCGCTCGCCGAGAAACTCACCCGCTGGTCTCACTGTAAGTGACCGACAAGAAATGCTCGCAAGACGGCAAGGCTTCGAGAGTTGGAAAGCCCTGAAAACTGGACTTTCGCCCAAGCCGCGCAAGGTGAAATCATCGGATATGATCCGGATCGTACGGTGAAGCGAACCGTGAGTCGCGATCAAAGCTCCGGGCCGCCGCACAGGCGGAGAATGGTATTCAGAAAAGCCCGTAGCTCCGGGCAAGCGTTTGCTGCCTCCATCAGGTTGTTTTCGCGCAGAATCCGGTCGGCGTCCCTTGGTTTCACATAATCCTTGCCCCGGCTCCCGGTTCGGAAGATTTCCCGGATTCGAGCGGAGGGCGGATGCATGTGGTCAACGGTTTCGGGGCGCCCGCCTGGAGCTGCTTTGTTGTGGCCGGCCATCCGCTGGATCGAGCCCCAAAACGGAAGAAGCCAAGCTTCGAACTCATATTGGGCGGCGTGGGGAAAGAATTTGTCGTTATTTGCGGTGCAAGTTCGCATTTTAGTCTTCGCATCTTGAGCGTCGGTGAAATCTGTCGTGCCCGTATAGACATCGGTCAGGGCGATCACGGCGTCGGCCGGTTGCTTCCCATGGCGCAATAATCGCTCGACCTCCCGCTTCAGTCGCTCACCGGTTGGAATTCGGCCATCATATGGCTCGGGATCGAGCCGCGGCATTTTTCCGGGCAGGCGTGCCTGCAGGAACTGGCGAAGATGCGGAAGAAAAGCGCGTTCGGTCTGTCCTTCGACAAGGAGAGCGATCTTCATGCCCGCCCTCCCATGCGTCCCATGCGCCAAACCTCGTCCAGGGTATATTCTTTCAACCATTCGTCCAAGTCCAGTTGGTCCGCCCAGGTGAGTTGAGCCATACCCTCATCAGTCGAATCTATCACCACGACTTCCTCAGGCTTTAGGAAGCGCACTAGCCGGTCCGAGTGTGTGGCCACCACCAACTGGGTGCGTTGGGCCGCTTCGCGTAACAATCCGGCGAGAAGGCTCAGCAGTTCAGGATGAAGGCTGACTTCGGGTTCGTCGATCAGGGTAACAGAGGTCAGGCCGGGACTTCCCAGGAGCGTGGCTAGCCATAGGAACCGCAGCATTCCTTCCGAGAGTTGGTGCATGTAGAGCGGTTTTGAGAGATTCTTGTCCCGCCACGTCATGGCGAGTGTGCCCGCTGCTACCGGCGGAAATTGAAGATGTTCGAATGCCGGGAAGGCCGAACGCAGAGAGTCCTCAATGGCCTCAAACCGATCGCGGTCTGCTTCGCGCAGGTAAAACAAGCAAGAAACCAAATCATCTCCATCCTTTCCCGGCAAGGAGGCAGGATGCATCGGTTGGGGAAGTCGCACGGGCGAGCGGGGTTCAACATTCAGCACGTGATACGATGTCGACGATGAGAGTTTCCTGCGTAGGTCTTCCGGCTCTTGATACATTTTGGGAACTTGTGAGAGGGACGTTTCCAGCGGGTTGTGCTCCCATGTTGGACGAACCAGCCGATTTTGCTCCACTTCGAAGTACCTTACGTCGGTTCCGCGGGATTCGATGTGCTTGAAAGGTGGCGGTTGGAAATATCTCTGCTGACTCAGAATCTCTTCGTCAATAACGTAAGTTGTTCCCTGTGGCTTTAGGCGGAGCTGGTAATTCAGAGGTTCGTGGCCGTGAACGCCCATCGAGAGGCCCAGTGACAAGTCTTCTGCTCTGTCGCAGGTAATTACGGTTCCCAACCCCCCGAGGTCGCTGATTGCCTTGTTGAGAGCGCCTTGCGCCGAGCTCGCCAGGAGTGAGAATACATCGAGCAGAGAAGTCTTGCCTGTTCCATTCGCGCCGATAAGAACCGTGAGGGGACGCAGTTCGAGGTCCACGTCGCATAGCCTGCGGAAGCCCTTGACCGAAACGCTTTTGAATCCGCTTATGCCGTTCATTGCTAAATCTGGCATCTTGCCAGCCTCCGTTCTACCGCTCGCCATTATACTTCACTGGGGCTTCCAGCACTTGGGGGCTCGCGCCCGATACCCCGGAGTTGTGGCGGTCCGCGCTACATTTGCTCCTATGGCCGCAGATCTAATTCGAGCAGCGTGATGGTGAGCGGGCTGAAGGTGAAATCAAACCGCGCCCCGTGCAGATCCGCCGGCCGCGAAACGAGCGAAATTCGCTCGGGATCATCACGGCTATTCATCACCTCCGACGTTCCGGCGTGCGCGTGGTCTTCGAGGGTAGTAACGGTCCCTCCCGCCACGCCCACCTTGAAGTCTTCCAATTGGAAGCTTCGCGGGAGAGGATCGAGTGTCGAGTTGACGGCGTAGATCCGCAGCTTTTTTCCGTCCGCGCTCACGCTTGCGCTCAGGTCAGGTTCTTGCAGGTGCCAGGCGAGCTTCGAGGAACGCTGGACGCGGAGCGGGTAGGCGCCGGTAGCGCGCGCGTACATCTGCTGCGCGTAGTAGGCAGGCGACTCGTAAATCCAGCCGGGGCCGGTCACCAGAAAGCCGGAGCCGCGGCTATCGGCGAAATTCGATCGGTTGGCGATCTCGACGAGGTCGGCGTATCGATGCATCAGGTTCAAGAAGCGGGAAATGCTCAGCGCGTTGCCCAGCGTCTGAAGCATGCCTCGATCCAAGCCGAAGTTGCCCGCGGTCGTATTCCACTCGGTCACCCCGACACGAATGTCCTTGCCACGGGCGTTGGCTTCAATCCAGTCCCCGAGCTGCTGGAAACTGCGTTCTTCGGTCACGATGTCGTTGACCTCGTAGAGATGGGGGCAGAGATAATCGAAGATAGTTCCCGCGGCTTCAAGCAAGCCCTTGGTGGGGAAGGATGACATGAGCTTGATGCCGGGATCGGCTTTCTTCATGGCCTCGGCAAATGCTCGCACGGAATTGCCGTAGTCGGAGACATCAACCTCATTGCCGATTTGCCAGTACTTCACGTGGTAGGGAGCCGGATGGCCATTCCTGGCGCGGAGGGCGCCCCAGTGGGTATCGGTGCTGGCGTTGGCGTATTCCACTTCTGCCGCGGCGTCTTCCGGCTTCTTGCCGGTCCAGCGCACACAGATGAGCGGTTCCGCTCCAATGTACTCGCAGAGCCGCACGAACTCATCGATACCGACGAAGTTCTCCTCCCAGCCGCCCCAAACGGTGGTAAAGGTCAGCCGGCCGTCCCAGGGCCCAATGGCGCGGTCCCACTCATACTCTTCCGTGGTGCTGCCGCCGAAACGAATAATCCCCGGATGCATGGCCTTGAGCGCCGCCACCACGTCGGGCCGCCAGATTCCCAAAACTGCGTCGGAGCCGATCAAGTAAACGCGGTCAAGCCACAGGGTTCCCGGCCCCTCGAAATCAAGAGTCAGGGTGGCATTGTCGGTGGTGCGGTCGCCATGCAGTTCGGCCTCAACGGCGGTCCAATTCTCACCGGCGCGGCCCAGCAGAACCGGGCCGGCAATGATCCGACCGCCGCCGTGGAGCGAAGCCCAAACGGGAACATTCCCTTCCCCGCGGAGGTGCAGGCGCAGCTTGTAGGAGACTCCCTGCTTGAGGTAGAAACCGTCTTGCGAAATGCCGGCGCGTGCGTGCGCTGCTGCCAACACAATCTTCTGCGACCGCGCGCCACTGAATGGATTCGTTGTGTCGAAGGAGTACTTCGCAACCTCCACCGCGCCATCCGGGTACCAGGGCCGGTGGGGTTCATCGACCTCCTTCTTATAGTCTACGCGGCAAGGCGGCGCATCCTCAAAGCTGGTCGAAACCACTTGCTGGGAGATAATGGTCGGAATCAGGTTGCAAAGCAGCTCGATGAACTGGCCTTGTTGCTTGGCATCGATTGGCCGCTTCGTCGCGTGCTCGGCAAAGATGTGAACGTCCTCGCGCGCGTCGGACGGCAGAGATTCCAGTCTCACATCGTCGAACCAGGCCCTTCCCGTGCCACCGCGCACCCCGACGAGGGTCAAATCAATGTAGCCCGGCGAAGGTACGCGGAAGGTCACTTCCTCGTCTTTCCAGGGGGTCGTGCTCGAGCGGCCCACACTCGACGCGATTTCCGCTCCGGGCGTGTCGATGGCGATGGCACCGCCTTCACCGCTCTCAAGGTTCTCCGTCTTGATCCAAACGCTCGCGCGCCACAACGAACCGACGGGGAGGAAGATTCTCTGCTTTACGGACGCATCGGCCGGGTCGAGGGCTTCAATCAGCAGGGATTGAGCGCCTTCCCTCGCATCATTGGGATCGGCAGTCAGCGTGGGCGTTCGTCCGTGGTCCTGCCGAAGACGAGTCTCGACCTCCCAGCCCGTAAGAACTGGAGCAGATTCGAAGTCGGGATTCTGCACTGCGGATTGCGTCCCCAGCGAGGGAAGCAAGGCGAAGAACGTAAGGGCGGCGGAAAGCATGGAATCTCCTCTTGTGTTGTTATGGCAAAGACTCGACGCGCGGCACGGGCGGGATTATATCAACTTCGTGTGGTGGAAGGGACTGTCAGAATGACTACCCATGCACCAGGGCCAGGCAGGGTGCGCGTGTGGTTGAACGTATATTCGCCCAGCAGACGCTCAACGCCCGTGTCATCGAACGTGACGAGGCGCACGATCATTTTGTTTGAGGGCGCGGCCTTCGCGAAGGTCATCGACTCTTGGAAAGCAATGCTGTTTGCGCCGGGATGAACGGGGATGTCCGGCAGCCGGAGCAACTCCTCGCCGCGCTCATCGCAGAGGCCACATCCGCGCTGGTCTGCTCGTCAAAAAAAGTCGAGGGCCGATGTGATCTGCGGTCAACTCGGCGCGCCCGCATGGCTGGGACGTGGGCGTGCTCTTCGAAGAGACGCAAAAGACGTTGCTCTGCTCGGACCTCTTCCATCAAAATGGCGATGTCGAGCCGATCACGTCCTCTGATATTGTGGGCAGGTCGCGTCAGTCCATGAAAGAATATCAAGCAACCATCCTCACGGATTACGTGCCATACACGCCGCTCACGGCGCGGAACCTGAAAAAGCTCGGCGAGCTCGAACCCAAAACGCTCGCCGTCATGCACGGCTCAAGCTTTACTGGCGACTGCGCTCGGGCCCTCGATGACCTCAATGTGGTGTTCCGCGAAGTCTATGGCGGGCAGAGGTAGCGGCGGCGGACGCGCGGCACTCCGCCCCATGAACGCGGCCGCGCAGCAGGTGATTCCCGGTTCCCTTGAGAGGAGAAACACGAAATGAGCGCAAGCGAAGAAACTGGCGTGAAAAATCCCCTGAACGTCATCGCCGCGATTGGGCTGGCCCTGGGCGGGCTGTTCGGCATGTTGGGGACGATGGTTGCAGCAAGAAATCTTCAGTCGGCATTCTGGGCAATCGACGGGGTCGGCGTCGTGGTGGGTACCACTCTGCTTGCCCTGAGGTTGTTCAGAAAGGGCAGTGACGTTGTCGCCGCCGGCTTTCTCGTGTTCACGATTGGAGAGAGCGTGATGCTTGCAGGTACGGCAACGACCTTGGCAGAAAGCGTCCCGACATTTGCCGCTGGCACGGCCTTGTGGTCCGCCGGCCTGCTGCTCACCAGTGCGCCCAAGGAGTTTGCCGCTTGGATTCGAGGGGCGGGGCTGATCGCCGCGGCTTTGTTCGCGATCACTTCGGGGACAATCTTTTGGGGAGCGCAGACTCTGCCCACCGCTCGCCCGCTGCCCTTCTTCGCCTACCCGTTCCTGGTTCTGACGTTCATCGGATGGATTTGGACACTCTTGAAATCAGCGTGAACAATGGACATCGTTCCCCGCCCCCGAATGCGATGATGGCGTGGGATGGCCAGTAAGTAAACAAAAAGGATGGTGGAGGCGGGGGGAGTCGAACCCCCGTCCGAAGAGACTTACGGTTAGGAGCCTACATGTTTATCCCAGTTCGCTTCGAGCTTTCGCCGGCGGCCCTCAGGAACGGGCAATAACGAACCGCCAGCTAGCCCCTTGCCCCGCGAAGGGCTCTCGCTCAGAATCCCGAGGCGGCTGATCCCAAGCTATCCCGCCAAGCGACGCTTCACATCCCTCATGCGGGCCTGAAGGAGGAAACGGCCACCTAATTAATTAGGCAGCATAGGCATACTGCGTGTTGGCAGTTGTCATTGTTCCACTCCGATCACGGGTGGTGTGGACCCCCGACATGCCTCCTAAGCGCAAGGGCTCCCGTCGAAACCGGTACGCCCCCACTACCTTTAGGTTACGCCACGCGCTGGGGGGTGTCAAATGGCAGTGAGTGCTTATCCCCAGCGCGGATTGCCCAAACATTTAATGCGCCGCCAGCGGTCGCTTGCGGGTGAGCCCCTTGCGGAACAACAGCAAGAAGGGCAGGCAGCAGAGCGTGAGGAAGCCCAATAGACGGAAGTCATCGATGTAGGCCCAGAGCATGGCCTGTTGGTGAAGGATTTGGCCGATCAGCGCGTAAGCCCGCTCGAGGGAAGTCCCTAGTCCATTCTGCAGAAGGAAGAACTGGTCAAGCTTTCTGAGAGTCTGGCGAAAGGCGAGATCGTAAGGCGTCAGATGGCCGACCATGAGGTCCTGATGGCGTTGGGCGCCCCGGACAAGAAGCGTTGTGACCATCGAGATGCCGAAACTGGCCCCCATATTCCGGGTCAGGCTGTAAAGCCCCGTACCTTTTCCCATATTTTCGTAGCGCAGCGTGCCCATGGTCAGCGTGGTGAGAGGAACGAACAGGAAACCATTGGCAAACCCATTGATGATGTTGGGCCAAATCACATTCCACATGTTGATTTCAAGATTCAGGGTGCCAAGCATAAAGAGCGAGGCGGCTCGAATCACTAAGCCAACAGCAATCAGCCAACGGCTATCGACGCGTCCGATGAGGCGGGCGGCGATGATCAGCGAAATGATGGCCCCGATACCGCGGGGGGACACCGCCAGACCGCTCTGGTATGCGGGATAGTCAAGCAGGTCCTGGAGGAACAGCGGGAGCAAGGTCGTGGTGCCGTAAATCACGATACCAATGAGACCGATGAGAAAGCAGCCGATGGCCAGGTTGCGGTCTCCCAGAACATGCAGGTCAACCAAGGGGTGCCGGGCCCGCCACTCATGAACGACGAAGGCCACCATCGACACCGCTGAAATCACCGCAAACCAGCGGATCCAATCCGCCGAGAACCAGTCGGACTCCTGACCTTTGTCGAGAATCGTCTGGAAGAGGCCCAGCCACAGCGCCAGCAAGCCGAATCCGATGTAGTCGATGGGAAGATTCCGCTCCCGCCGTGCGTAAGGCGGGTCTTCGACAAAAGCCTGAACCATCAATACCGCTACGATACTGATGGGGATATTGATATAGAACACCCAACGCCACGAGTAGTTGTCGGTGATCCAGCCGCCCAGCGTTGGCCCGAGCAAGGGAGCCAGGATAATGCCCAGGCCGTACACAGCCATCGCGATGCCGTGCTTCTCGCGCGGAAAACTTTCGAGCAGCACCGCTTGCGAAACGGGTTGCAGCCCTCCGCCCGCGGCGCCTTGAATGACGCGCGCTGTAATCAACATGGGGAGGCTGGTGGAAGCGCCGCAGAGTGCGGAAGCGGCAGCGAAAGCCAATATGGAAATGATCTGGTATTGCTTGCGCCCAAAGAAATTGCTGAGCCAACCGGTGGAAGGAAGGACGATGGCGTTGGAAATCAAGTAGCCGGTCAGGACCCAAGTGGCTTCATCGACGCTGGCCGAAAGGCTCCCCGCCATGTGCGGTAAGGCGACGGAAGCAACTGACGTATCCAGCACCTCCATGAACGTGGCGAGCATCACGGAGGCCGCAATCAGCCAAGGACTGTAACTCGGGCGCCATTCTTCAGCCATGAGTCTGCTTTATGATGCGGCCCGCTCCGCGACGGGATTACGCCAAGCACAAAGGCTTCCATCATGGTAGCCGTCGCCATGAACCGGAAATCAGCGCACCCTTATCGGAGCACCCAGCGGATCAGCAGGCCGATTCCGGCGAGGAGCTTGACGCCATCCAGTCCCGTGAATGACCCGTGCAGCGCCCAGAAGCGCGGCATGACGGGCGGCGGAGGATTGCGCGGAACAAAATCGATACTCCGTCCGAGCGAGGTAATCCAAGGCGTGATCACCAGCGTCAGAACCACGGAGAGGGCCAGCATGGCCGCCACCACGCCGACGTCCACCGCGTTGCGCGGCTTCTGCCGCCACAAGAGCAGGAACAAAATTGCCCCCAGCCCGATTTGGAGCGCGCCGTAACCCCAGAAAAGCGTGCGATTGATTTCCGCCGCCATATAGCGGAGCACCACTCGCGTCGAGGCTTCCCCCAGCGGCTTGGTGGTTGCCACGAATTCTGGTTCCGCGCGCTTCAGCACGCTCTCCACGGTGGCAAAGCTTCTCGTGGCGGCAAACCACATGCATAGCGTGGACATGATCCACGCGCTCAAAATCGCTACAGCCAGCACCTGCATTCGCCCCATCCGATTTTCTCCGCGCCGAATTGTGTCAGTCCGACCTGTTGGGCGGGTGCACCCTTTCAGCGCGCCGGCCCCCGAAGGCATGGATGGTTCGGGTACCGGCACTCGGCTCACCTCCATGCCAGGTCCCCTTGGGAATGAAATACTCCTCGCCGGCCCTAACGGGAATGCGCTTTCCATCGATAATCAGCGTATAGCAGCCCTGAACAACGACAAAGTATTCGTCGAAGTCGTGCGAGTGCGGAGCTGATATCGCCGATTCACGGCAGGTCCAGAATGCCATTTGACTTCCATCGACCCCATCAAACACGTAACCTTCGACTCCGGGGGTGGCTTGACTCGTCGTAGCGATTTTGTTGGCCGGATGCTTCATGAAAGCTGGGAAACTGTCCATGCTTGTTCCTTCAACCTGGATGTCGATCAACTGAGTCGATTACGTCAAAACCTGGACCAACCCCTCGCTGCGCCCGTAATGCTTGCTTCCATCGCTCATGGTCGGATAAGCTTGCGCTCGCATTATAACGCATACTTCTGCGCCTCCGCGCTCCTGTGGCGAAGGGCCTCTCTGGTGCTCTATGCCCAATGAATACGATGCAATCGTCATCGGCGCCGGCCACAACGGCTTGGTGACCGCGGGGTATCTGGCGCGGGCAGGACTGCGTACGCTGGTGCTTGAGAGCAGACACGTGGTGGGCGGAGCGTGCGTGACCGAGGAGATTTTTCCCGGGTACAAATTCTCGACCACGTCTTATCTTTGCAGCCTGATGCAAGAGAAGGTCACGCGCGACCTGGAGTTGGAGAAGTTCGGCTTCACCGTTTATCCCAAAGACCCGGCATTCTTCAGCCCCTTTCCCGACGGCCGCTACCTGATTATGGGGTCCGACCTCGGACAGACCTGCGACGAGATCCGCAAGTTCTCCGCGCGCGACGCCGAGCGCTATCCCCATTACGAAGAATATATCGACCGCCTCGCGCGCTTCGTCGAGCCGCTGCTTTTGGAGACTCCACCCGACATCGCGGGGCGCGGATTCGCCGACTGGCAAAAGCTGGCCAGTTTGGGCCGCCGGGTTATGAAGATGCCCACGGACGAGTTGGTGGGCCACCTGCACATCCTCTCGCAAAGTGTGAAAGATTTTCTCGACCCGTGGTTTGAGTCGGAGGCCCTGAAGGTGGCGCTGGCCACCGACGGCGTCATCGGTACCAAGGGCGGCCCCTACACGCCCGGCACGGCCTACGTGCTGCTCCATCATGTTATGGGCGGCGTGGGCGGCAAGCGCGGCCTGTGGGGATTCGTGCGCGGAGGCATGGGCGGCGTAACGCAGGCGATGGCAGCGTCGGCGCGCACTGTGGGCGTGGAAATTCGCACCGGCGTGCGCGTGGCGAAAATCATCGTCAGGGAGGGCCGCGCGATAGGTGTGGCGCTGGCTAATGGTGATGAAATTCCCGCCCGAGTGGTGGCCTCGAACGCCGACCCCAAAGTCACCTTCCTCAAGCTCCTCGAGTCCCGCGAACTACCCGAAGATTTCCTCGCCGCAATTCGCTCCTTGAAGATCGAAGGCGTCTCGATGAAGATCAACCTGGCACTCGACGGTCTGCCGGATTTCACTTGCCTGCCTGGATCTACCTTAGCGCCCCATCACAAAACCACGATTCACATTTGCCCGACCCTCGAATACATCGAGCGCGCCTACGATGATTCCAAGTATGGCCGCCCGAGCGCCCATCCGATGTTGGAAATCACCATACCCACGACGTATGACTCCACGCTCGCTCCGGCGGGCAAACATGTGATGAATATCTTCCTGCAATACACACCGTACACGCTTTCACCCGAGATCGCCCCGAGCTGGCATCAGATTAAGGAAAACTACGCGGACCACGTGATCGAGATGATTGAAGAATACGCGCCGGGATTCAAGAACCGGGTGCTGCACCGCCACGTCCTGTCGCCACTCGATCTGGAAGAAGAATACGGAATGACGGGAGGGAACATCTTCCATGGCGAGATGAGTGTGGACCAACTATTCTTCCTGCGCCCCGTCGCCGGCTGGGCCAAATACCGCACGCCGATTCGCGGGCTTTACCTGTGCGGGTCCGGCGCCCACCCCGGCGGCGGCGTGATGGGCGCCCCCGGCCACAACGCCGCGCGCGAAATCCAGAAGGACTGGAAGAACCTCAAGAAATAGAGCCATCGGCCGAAGGCCAAAAGCCGAACCCTCAACGTCGGCGGGAATGCGGTTTAGGTTGGGCGGACGGAGCGGAGTACCGTCTCGAGCTGGGCCAAGTGGTTGAGCGTGTGCCCGGCGATGATGCGAATCACCGTTCCGGCTTTTTCCGGTCCGCGATCCGGGTGAATGGCTGCCTTGCCGAGATCGTCGGTGTCCAGCAGCCGGAACAGCGATAGGTTCCACGCGCGAAGCGCTTGAAACGTCCGCGCTGCCTCCATCCCGTCCATGTGGTCGTAACGCCGTGCCCACCGATTCTCGTCGAAGGTCTGAATGGCCAGCTCCGGCTCGGAAACGATCTGCCGCACCCGAAACCCGAATGCCATTTCGACATCCGCCAAGTGGGCGAGCACCTGCGCGGCTGACCACTTTCCATGGGCGTAGCTGCGCTTGAGACCCTCAGGGCCGAGAGTGCGCGCGATGACGGGAATTCTTTCTTGCGTTTCTACGAGAACCTCGATTGAATCGCGCTCGCCGAGCAGTTGCGAGTAGGGATGTGTAGCAGTCATCTTCTGATCTCCTATGGAAGGTCAAGGGCCAGCCCTCGGCCGCTGTACTAGTTCGCCTCCGCTTCATTCCATCCTTCGTGTTCCTGCCAGTCCATGATGCGTAGGTGCTTTTCTTCGCGGGAGAGTTCGGAGAACGTTTTCTTATCGCCTTCGGCCAAGTTGCCGTCCTGGGATTCATAGATCCAACTCATCTCCTGCTTCAGCGCGGCAGCTTCGCCACTCAAGTGGACTACGTACTTTTCGTATTTGTAGGGAGCGGGTTTAAAGCCTCCCGAGCCGTACGCCTGGTCCGCCAGCACGATGGTCTGGGGATCGAGGGCCTTTTGTTTCAGTAGCGCCTGGCAGGCTTTAATCGCAAACCAGTTCGCCGTGCGGTGGTCCACGTGCCGCTCGTCGGGACCGGTCAACGCGAGCATTGCCGGGTGAAAGTCGGTAATGACCTTCCCAATGGCCTCGACTACGGCATCACGCGCGTAAGGCAGGTTGGGCCTGTACACGTTCTCGTAGGGCGCGTGATCGACGGCAAGATAAATGGAAAGGAAGGGATTGGAAGAAGATTTGTGGTCAAACCAGATTTTTCCCGAGCCTCCATCCGGCAGCCCGAGATCGATGAACTTGTCGCGCGGAATGCCCAGATGCCCGACGGCGGCGACGGACTCTTCCAGGCGTACGGTGCCGAATTCACGGGCTTCGTTGGGACCACAGGGCTTGTCGAAATACCGCTCGCACTCACCCACGTCACCGGCGGTAAGGATCAGAACCTCGACCGGAACCTTGGCTTCGACGGCCGCCCGCATCAATCCGGCGTAAGCCTGCTCATCATCCTCGTGTGCGCAGATGACCATGAGCGAAGCGGGAAGCGGGTTCACGGCCACATCCGTCGTGGTGCGAGCCAGAACGTTGCCCGCGCTCCCAAGAAGAGTCAGTTCCACAGGATAAGTGCCCGGGGTCGCGGTGGATGGAATTGGCCAGGCGTCCGCCGCCACTTTTTGCGTGGCGCCAGCGGCCAAATTTATCCCTGTGAGGATTGTTTCCGAAAAAACTTCCTTGCCCTTCGAATCCGCGATGCGGGTCTGAAGGGAGGCACCGGTCCAAGCCTCGTTCCCAGGGTTCTTCAACGTGGCAGCAATCTTCACCGTATCCCCCGGACGGTAAAGCGTGTGTGACGGGTCCACGCGCAAGGCTGCCGAAATCTGGCCCGGGGCGTAAAACTCCCGGTACTTGACGAAGTCCATATACGATATGTAGGGATGCGTGAAGTTGCGGGTGTAGGGCTTGGGCAGGTCGCGGTCCCAAGTGCGCACGATCGCCTGCGGGGTGAATTGCATGTCGTACAGTTGGGTACGGTCAGCGTTCCACAGCGCCACGGTGTAAGTGTCAATCTCCGGCGGCGGCACCTTTTCGTTTTCCATGGAAATGCCTGAGCCCATTACATCCCGCTGCTTGCCGCTCAAGAATGCAGCCGTCCCCCCGGTCATCATTGGAATGGTCACTGTGGATCCGGCCGGAATGTCCAGATGCTCGCGCAGCACCTTGAGCCCAAGGTCAGGGTTGTCGTGCCCACCCTGAGCAGAGTAGAGCGAGATCCAGGGATAATTCGCGTTCGAGAACTCGACCCGCAAGCCTTTCATTTCCGCGTCCGAAAGGTTCTCCAGCCCCACCTCACACTTGATGGGATCTCCGATGGTGTAAATCGACTTGTCGAGGGTCACGCGCGAAATCTTGACGAGTTTCTTGTACACCACGAAGCCACGCACTTTCTTCGTGACCTCAGGAACATGATCGATTCGGTCGTCGACGTGCAATGTAAGTGTATAAAGGCCGGTCGGCGCCTGTGGGGGAATCGGCCATCCCACCTGAAATTCCTCCACGCCGGACCTGGTTTCCGGGACGCGATCCATCTCCACGCTGGTGCTGGAAGTCGTCCCGTAGTACTGAATTTCCGCAAAAACCACGTAGCGTTTCGGCTGGCCCGTGAGTCCGCGCACCGAAGCGTGAAGGTAAGCGAAGGTACCGCTGTTAAACCCCGTATCCATCGGCCCGCCCTCAACGGAAATCTCTGCCCCCCAAAGCGGCCCGCTGACTAGGAAGAACACTGCTACCAGTGCGATCCGCCACCCGTTTCTCTCAAGCATTTCTTCTCCTCGGTACCAAATAAGATTCCTGTATTATTGCTGGTACCCTTGGTCAGTTCAAATTAATTCGCGTCCCGGAGTGAAATCCGGAGCGATTGTGAAAAGCGGCACTCTCGCATATCATGCCCTCGAAAGAGCGCCGAAGAAGTAAATCCCGTGCAGCACGAGGGATTAGATTGAGGAAGGAGCGGTCTTGGGGGCTGGAGAGTCAAATCTCTCCGCACCAGGATAATCCCGGATGGCGGTCAAGATTCTCATGGCAGACCCGGATCGCGGGGTTCTGGAGTTGGCGAGGTCAACTATGTCTTCGCTGAAGTGGTGTGATCTCGTGACGGTCACCGACGGACACAAGGCCGCAGAGCATTTGCAACGCCAGAAGTTCGACGGGCTCGTTATGGCGGACCGGATTCCCGGTATGGACGCGCTCGATCTCATCCGACAGATGAAAGGCTCGACGCTGAATGCCAGCGTTCCCATTGTGATGCTGACCGGGGATGTTGACCTCGACACGATGCGAAAAGGCTTCAAGGCCGGTGTGACTTTCTTCGCCACGAAGCCCCCGAATCGCGAACGCTGCTATCACCTTTTCAACGCTGTGCGCGGAGCCATGGAAACAGAAAAAAGACGCCATCACCGGCTGCCGTATCGAACGCCGGTGAACTGCTCATTTGGGGATGTCGAGCGGAACCGGTTCGTGGCCGAGAGCGTGGAGATTAGCGAAGGCGGAATGTCGGTTAGGCCTTCGGGCGGAGTCACGGTTGGTCAGATTTTGGAATTGGAATTCCTGATGCCGCGAGTCTTACAACCTGCACATCCGGTGCAAAAATCTCGGAAAGGGCTTTTCGCCGAGCACGAGGAGCCCGCGACGGGGCCGCAAAGGGTACGTGCCAAAGTCTGCTATGCAGCACCCTCAGGCGAGGTTATCGGCTTGGATTTTCAAGACTTGAAGCCTGCACAACGTGAAGCCATTCAGCTTTATATTAGTGGGAGCAGTTAGAGTGCGCGCGGCCACTGAGCGATGAGAAACTCAGCCTTCCTTTCCGTCGCGGTGGAACGCCTAAAAGGATATTCACGGAAAAGAGGGCACTCAAGACGCGAGACGATTGGCCGCGGATGGCGCGGCGCACCCGATGGTGTTGCGGCCTTCAGCCGATCGTGCTAACAAAGAGTTAAGGAGGCGAAGTTGTGAGGCGAGGGGTGAGGGTCACGACGGGAACATTGGGCTTGACCGTGGTTGCGGTAACCCTCCTCCTAGGCATCGCTGCGCCCCAGGCGACTCCGGCGCAGGAAGCCAATGCCGATAACGCTGCCATCATCCGGCATCTCGACGTCGCTATCGAGTGGTACAAGCAACTCCTGAGCGCCGATGAATCCGCGGGCCAGCCGAGCGATGCCTATTACTTGGAAAATGCCCGGACCCTGGCCAAACAGGCGGTGCAACTCGCATTTCAATCCGCGGATGCGGAAGCCGCTCTACTGCTCTCGGAAAAAGGAGGAGATTCGGACGCCGCATCTTACTCTCAAACTTCCAGCGAAAAACAAAACATCACCAAGTCGGTCGCGAACTACGCCGCTCAAATCAGCCAAATTCAAACGCAGATTGAAACTTTGGACAGCCAGATCCCGAAGGTCTATGGGAAGAAACTTCAGGAGTTGATTTCGCAGCGCGACAGCTTGCAGGACCAACTGGAATTCGACAAGACACTTCAGGAAGCTCTTCAGAAGTTGTCGGCGTTCATGAGCGAGAGCACGGGTAAGAAGGCCGGATTGCAAATGGAAATCGATGACTTGAAGAAATCGGTCCCCGAACTTTTTTCCCAAGCTGCGAGGAAAGGAGGCCCGTCGGCCGGATCCAGTCCGTCCGCCAATACCCCACAAGCGACAGGGTTGTTCGGCCAAGCGGCGATCCTGTTCTCAAGCTTGGGAGACCTGCGGGCGATAAAACAGTTGATCGAAGGCGCCAGCAGAGTGATTGCTGCGGCCCGGGAAGTCCAAACTCCGATCCGATCCAAACTCCGCACTACGATTGCTCAGGCACACAATTTATCCAACCTTCAGGCCGCGCAAGATTCCGAGACGGTTCAGGCAAATCGAGCGAAGATGGCTTCACTCACCGCGCAATTCAAGCAGATTTCGAGCGCCGCAATTCCACTGGCGCAAGAGATTATCCTGGTGGAGGAAAGCCAGGCGAGCTTGCTGCAGTGGCGAGTCTCCGTGCACAAGGGATACACTTACGTTCTCGAATCGTTCCTTGCCCACCTTGCGCTGCTCTTGCTCGGAATCGGAATAGTGATGGGCATTTCCGAAATCTGGCGCAAGGCAACCTTCCGCTACGTTCGCGATTCGGTTCGACGACATCAACTATTGCTTCTGCGCCGCTTTGTCACCGCCTTTCTCCTGGCTGTCGTTCTGCTCATAGGATTCGTAAGCGAATTCGGATCACTGGCTACATTTGCCGGCTTCCTTACTGCCGGAATTGCGGTGGCTCTACAAACTGTTATCCTTTCGGTGGCGGCCTACTTCTTCCTCCTCGGGCGGCATGGCATACGGGTGGGGGACCGTATTTCTGTTTCCGGCGTCACGGGAGACGTGATCGATGTAGGGCTGGTTCGGCTTTCCCTCATGGAGTTGACCGGGGCTGGCTCCGACGTGCATCCCACAGGGCGATTGATGGTTGTTTCGAATTCAGTACTTTTCTCGGGAACACTCTTCAAGCAAATCCCCGGTACCGCTTACGCTTGGCATGAGCTGCATATCAAGTTGCAGAGCGGCGGCGACTTCGCCATGGCTGAGAAAAAGATGCTGGAGGCCGTCAATTCAATTTACTCCCTCTACCGCGACAGCCTTGAACAACAGCAGCAAGCTCTAGAAGGTTTGATGGCCGTTACCGCCGCGGTTCCCAGCCCGGAGTCGAGTCTTCAGTTGGTGGAAAACGGCCTGGATCTCATTGTGAGGTACCCAGTGTTGCTTCACCAGGAGACTGAGATCGATAATAAAATGGCCGTGAAAGTAATGGAGATTATCAACGGCGACCCGGAATTGAAGGCTGCGGTGGGATCACCCACAATTCGGCCGGCGGCTAAGATATAGCGAAGGCGTGCAATCAAGGATAACGCCGAGTTGCTATGCCAGTTTGCAGCGCCCTTCCCTCTACAAGGAAAAGCCGTGCATCTACCAAACGGTTCCACCCTATTCCTGCCAACAAAGCAGCACAGGTCGGCGGCCGTGGATTGATCCGATGGCCGCCAGAGAAAGTCGAAAAGAACGGCAGGCGTCTTCCGACGCTGTGAATTTGCAATGCCGCTGACTTGCGGCGCATGCACGACCGAGATGGCATATTGATTGGAGGATGTTAAAGGTACGCAGGCCGCGGCCCAACTTCCGTGCGCGTGGAACCAGCCCGGGGATCTCTCCCGGACTTCACGCCGTTTTGCTTCCGGAACTGGAAGATGGCCCCGGCCGTTCGCGTTTGCCTCGGGTTCTTCCCCGTGGTTTTCTGACGCGCTCCAGAATTAAGACGCGCTGGCAATCGGAACAGAGAAGGTGAAATCCGCTCGGAGACGCTACAATCCGGGGCGAGTTGCAGCTAGGGCAGGTCGATTGCGATGTCATAATCGAGGCTATGGTAGCACAGACCGGGAGCCCGGCCTAGTTACGACGATCTGATAAGAGTATGACACCAGAGGAGCATCAACAGGCGGTGTATGGCCGCCGATTTGCTGGAATTGAACAGCAGCGAGCGATGGTATGGCGCACGCTCAACCGCCATTACTTTCAGCGGTGGGTCAACCCTGCAGACACCGTCCTCGATCTGGGTGGCGGATACTGCGAGTTCATCAACAGCATCACGGCGGCTCACAAGTATGCGCTGGACTCGAACCCCACCACGAAGGATCGAGCCGCTCCTGGCGTGACCGTCCTTCTTCAGGAAGCCAACCAGCCTTGGGCCCTGCCGCCGGAGTCCGTCAACGTGGTCTTCAGCAGCAACTTCTTCGAACATCTCGCGGCCAAACCGGATTTGGCCCATTGCCTCGCTGAGGCGTACCGAGTGCTGCGCCCGCAAGGATTGCTAATCGCGCTGGGGCCGAACATCCGCTATTGCTACGATGAATATTGGGACTTCTGGGATCATCATTTGGCTCTTAGCGATCGCTCGACGGTAGAGGCTCTGGAAATCACCGGATTTCGAATCGAACTCGTCAATCCGCGCTTCCTTCCGCTCACGATGAGGTCCCGAGTTCCTCCGTGGGCATTCCTGATTCGCTTGTATTTGGCGCTTCCTCTGGCGCAGCGTCTGTGGGGAAAGCAATTCCTGGTGGTTGCGCGGAAACCTCTACGATGAGTTTCAGGATGCGCCCTCAGACCGCTCGTTGCATTGGATGGCCCGCGTGTTTCACCCTGGTCTTCTTGTCGGCGTTTTTCCTCAGCGGGACCGAGCAACCGCCACTCGAATTGGATCCCTCCTGGCACGCGGCTATCGAATACGCCACCGCGCATCACTTGCAATTCGGCACTCAGATTGTCTTTACCTTCGGGCCTCTGGGATTCCTGAGCACTCGGACCAGCCTGGGCCACCTCGTTGGCGCCCGCATCGCTTTTGCCTTCTTCTGGAGCGCGCTTGTGGCTCTCGCAGCGACTTCGATGGCAAGGCGCCTGCCGGGATGGGTGCGCTACGCTTTCCTCACCTGGTTGGTGGTGTTTACGCTTTTCGCGGGGCTGGACCAAACCGCGTTCTTCGTGATGGCGTCCGGCACGTTGCTTCTGCTCGTCGACAATCCCCGCGAATCTTGGCAAGGGCCTCTCTGGATTGCTGCGTTTGTTGTCCTCTCTCTCATCAAAGAGTCGTTCCTGACCGCAGTGATCGTGAGCCTTGCGCTGGTTGTCGTCTGCTGGCTCTGGGAGCGAAAACACCGCAAGGCGCTTGTGCTGGCTCTGGGCGCGTCGGCGGGATTCGTCGCGCTCTGGATAGCATTGGGCCAGTCACCCTCCCATCTCTTCCCCTGGTTCCGGCACGCCGTCGAGCTCGAGTCCGGCTACAGCGCGGCCATGAACTTGGTTCCCAAAGACCACCGTGCTTTGCGCAGCCCTAGGAGCGCTCGCGCTGTTCGCGGGGACACTGATCGTGGCCTTCGCGCGGGCGCGCGGCGGCCTTGTTACTTGGGTCGGCCTCGTCACCGTGGCGCAATATGTTTTTCTCGCGTGGAAGGAGGGCTTCACTCGTTCCGGAGACTGGCATGCATTTGTATTCCTGTGGTTTCTGCCCCTAGGCGTCGCATTTTGCTTCCGCGCCGACCTGTGGAAAATGCCCGTGCCTTCTCACCGGTGGATGATGGACGCCACCTTCGCCGCCAGCATGACGCTGTGCCTGGTTGGGGCAAACTTTCAGATTTCAGGTTTCGCCTGGCGGCCCGTCGTCGAATGGCCGCGGCGCGTTGTCCACAACACCGAGGAGATTCTTGCCCTTGTCCGCGGGCACTCGGACGCGCTCTATGCAAGCTGCCGTGATGCGCAAAGCGTTCCGATGCTCCGAATCGACCACGCGAAAGATATCATCGGCAATGAATCCGTGGACGTGATGAACTACCGGCTGCTGGCTCCGTTGGTCAATGAAATGAATTACCAACCGCGCCCGGTCATCCAAGGGTTTGTGGCGTATACGCCGGCGCTTCAGGACCTCAATGCGCAATATTTCCGCAGCGCCGGACGTCCGCACTTTGTCCTGCTCTGCCACGAAGCCACTGACGGCCGGTTTCCCACGCTGGAAGATTCTGCCGCGTTGAATTACGTGCTCAATAATTACGTTCCCGTCGCGTGGGACGGACACTTCCTGGTTTTGCGGCAGCGAACTGCAGAGGACCTTACATTCCAGCTTGTCCACGAGGAGGTCCTACACTTCGGCGAGAAGTTGGATCTGCGCTCCTGGACAAACGCGCCGCTGTTCATGTCCGTCACCATCACGCCGAACTTGCTGGGGAAAGCCGCGACTCTCCTTTATCAGCCGCATGCGCTCTACATGCAGGTCGCGAGAGATCAGGTCGAGGAACGATATCGAATTATCCCTTCCATGGCGGAGCGGCCGTTCCTGGTGAATCCCCTGCTGGTTGGCAATTACGACGTTATAAACCTTTACGCTTCCCATCCTGGGAAGGCGCCGGAAAGTGTGACCTTTGAGTGCCCCACGCGCGGGCCATTGGAATTCCGGAACGATCTGACCGTGCGGCTCTATGCTGCCCCAGGGTTTTTGAGCGCAGTCAGGGGCGTTTCGGCTTCCCGCATGCTCGCCGATATTCAGGGCCGCGTTTTCTGGCCGGAGCCGGAATTAGTGGAAAGCGCGGCGCCTCCGCGGGTGATCATCTTTCACGGAACGTCTGCACTGCTCGTGCGCACCCCAAGCAAGGTCGAGATGGAAATCCCGGAGAATGCCTCGTCGTTCTCGGGTAACTTTGGCATCCCTGATGAAGCCTACGTGGGCGAAGACAGAACGCAGGGAGTGGAAGTCTCCATTGCGGTCGAGGATCGGTCTGGCCGGCGCCGAGTGGTGCTTGACCGCTTTCTGCAACCGTTGTCTCGATCCGAGGACCGCGGCCGGTTTGCCTTCCGCGTCCCGATTGACAGCAGCCGTGATCGCAGCGTGACGCTGACGACGCGCGCGGCGGTTTCCGGTCTTTCCGATGGCGATCCCTCCGTCTGGTCACAGTGCCGATTCGAGGAAGCACGCCCGCAATGACCAAGACGCGTCTGGCACGTGGCGGTCGCTGAAGAACTGATGGAGCGGATGATCGGAATCGCTCAGGGTTCTCAGAAGGCAAAAGAGAGTTGTTCAAACCCTCGTGCGAAATGAAAATGCACCGAATTGGCTCAGTTTCAGTTGAAGACAAAACGAGCGTATACTTTCTGACGCCGAAATTCCCAAAGGCGAATTCTCCGCCCATCAACGGTGAGGCCGTCTTTATCTGAAAGAGGTGAAATGATGGACCGGCGAACATTCCTGATGAGGGATATACCCGCAACGGTGATCGGCTTGACCGCCGCCTTCAGTCTTCCTTCGCGGCAATTCCAACTGGAGACAAACCCATGAGTTCTTCCTACTTTGAGTTCTATTACGTTCACATGCAGAACGGGAGCCAGACGGCGCGCATGGCGAAGTGGCTGGAAAGCCGGCTCCTGCCGATTTGCCAAAAGCACGGCTTTGGCCCCATGGGATTCTTCAATGTAACGGTGGGCACGAGCCTGCCGACGACGTTGATCGTCTTTACCTACCCCGGCCTTGCGGAAATGGAGAGCCAATGGGGGAAGCTCAATTCCGACTCCGACTACGCGTCGGCGGTCGAGGAAGTAGAAAAAGATGAGCCGGCTTTTCATCGCGTGGAATCCACGTTGCTCCGCGCGACCGACTTTTGTCCTCCGCTCAATGCGACCCCGGCCGGCGAGCCGCCCCACAAGCTCTACGAGCTGCGCATCTATGAATCGCCGACGAATCGCCAGCTTGGATACTTGCACGACCGATTCGGCAAATCGGGCGAGATCGATGTCTTCCACAAAAGCGGCATCCATCCCGTCCTTTATGCGGACACGGTCTTTGGGCCCAATCAGCCCAACATGGCTTATTTGATTCCCTTCGAGAGTGAAGCTCACCGCGAAAAGGCGTGGGCCACCTTCGGCGCCGACCCTGATTGGGTCAGGATTCGCGACGAGTCCGTACGGCACGGCGGGGAGATTGTGCGCAACATTACCAACATGTTCCTTGCGCCCACGAGCTTCTCGATGGTGCGATAGTACGCGCAGCGAGGATCAGAAGCCCCACGCAAGTCACTTGCGCTTCACAATCTGGCGGATCGGTTCGTTGTCGGCGTAAATCCGCCACTCGGCCACCTGCGAGCCGCGGATGAGAGCGCGCCACGATGCCGGCGTCGACCACCTATTCTCAGGCCGTACGACGCCGTCCGCCGAGTAGGTGCCCTGTGCGCTTCCCAGCATCACCACCACGGCTCCATCCACGAAGGTTTCTGCAATCTCAATGGTGTAGTCCGGGACCATGCGAAAGTAGCCTTCCCAGCCTGCCTTCATTCGCTGCTTGCCTTCGACTCTCGTTCCGAGCGAATCAACGCAGACGTGATCATCCCTCATGATGGCCGCGATCGCCTCGGCGCTCTGATGATGGATCGCGTCTACGAAGGCGCGCGCGACGCACGACACGGATTCAGTCTTGAGGGCCGCCGTATTCGTTTACTCCATCACGGGGTGATCAGCCGCAAGCGCTCAGAGCGCAGGATTCGGAAACCGCGCAAGCGGCGTTCCCTCGTCTTCCCGATCGGCGCCGCGCAGAAAATCGAAATCGCACCCTTCGTTGGCTTGCAGGATGTGGTCGAGGAAGAGCCGGCCGTAACCGCGCGTGTAGTGTGGGGCAGGCGCTTTCCACTGGGCAAGCCGGGTTTTGATTTCCGCCTCGGGCACGCGCAACTCGAGGCGCCGCGCCGGCACGTCCAGTTCAATTTCATCGCCGTCCTGAACAATCGCCAGAGGCCCGCCCACCGCGGCTTCGGGCGCGACGTGGACCACGATCGTCCCGAAGCTCGTGCCGCTGATGCGCGCGTCGCTGAGGCGCACCATGTCCTTCACGCCGGCTTTGAGCAGCTTGGCCGGGATGGGCAGATGCCCCCATTCTGGCATCCCCGGCGCGCCCTTCGGCCCTGCGTTCTTCAGCACCATCACGGAGTTTTCATCGACTTGCAGGCCCGGGTCATCGATGCGCGCGAGCAAATCCACATTGTTCTGGAAGACCACGGCGCGTCCCCGGTGCTTCATCAGGTGTGGTGAAACGGCGGATTGCTTGATGACCGCGCCGAGCGGGGCCAGATTCCCGTTCAGAACAACGACGCCTCCCTGCGGAAGCAGTGGCTCGTTAAGAGGCCGGATGATTTCCCGATTGAAACACGCTGCGCCCTTCAGGTTTTCGCCCATGGTTTTGCCACTCGCGGTCAGTGCCTCCAAATGTAGCAGGGGGCTTATTTCCTTCAGCACAGCGGGCACACCGCCCGCGTAACTAAAGTCTTCCATCAGGAATTTTCCCGAGGGCCTTACGTTGGTGATGAAGGGCGTTGTGGCGGCGACGTCATCAAACGAGGAGAGGGGTAAACTAATCCCCAGCCGCCCGGCAATCGCGACCAAGTGCACGATCGCGTTCGTCGATCCGCCGAGCGCCATCAGGAGCCGGGTGGCATTCTCGAGCGCCGCGGTGGTCATGATGTGGGAAGGCCGCAATCCTTCCTTCACCATATCGACGATGCGCTTTCCGCTTTGTTCGGCGATCATCATGCGGCGCGAGTCGGCCGCGGGAATGTCCGCCGCGCCGGGAAGGGTCATGCCCAGTCCCTCGGCGAGGCTGGCCATAGTTGAGGCCGTGCCCATCACGCCGCAGTGGCCCGCGCTGCGCGCCACGCAGCTTTCAATTTCGCACCACTCTTCTTCCCCCAAGCGGTCGGCGCGCACCTCCTCCCACATCTTGCGGACGTCCGTGCCGAAGGCGAGTTCGCGGCCGTGCCACGTGCCGCGCAGCATCGGTCCGCCCGGCACCATGATGGCGGGCAAGTCGACGCTGGCGGCGCCCATCAATTGCGCGGGCGTGGTCTTATCACACCCGCACAGCAGCACCACGCCATCCAAAGGATTGGCGCGGATGGTTTCTTCCACTTCCATCGCCATCAGATTCCGGAAAAACATGGCAGTGGGTTTCATCAGCATCTCGCCGAGCGAAATGGTATTGAACTCCAGCGGGAACCCACCGGCCTCCCAAACGCCACGCTTCACGGCCTCCGCCACAGTGCGCAGATGGGCATTGCAGTTGTTGAGTTCGCTCCAGGAGTTACAAACTCCGATGACCGGCTTGCCGTCAAAAACACCCTCGGCAAAGCCTTCGGAGCGAAGCCAAGCGCGGTGCGCCAAGCCCCACCGGTCGCGTTTGCCGAACCAATCGCGGCTGCGGAGCTTGGGGAAGTCGCTATGGGAAGTTGAGGGAATGGGAGTCCTCCGAGATGGGTTTTAGCGCAACTGTCCAGGGTCGCTGAGACTTGAGAGAACCGCCGTTGTCCCTCTCTGCATCTCACCGGCTCTGCGGTAATGACTGGTGGTACCTCACGCCCTCGCCAAATGGAAAATCGGCTCGACGCCCTGGGCGCGGGCGAGGAGAGCTTGTTCTTCTTCCGGCTTGATGGGCTGGAAATTCTGTGCCACGTCCATGGCGAGTCGGAAATATTTTTCATCGCCGGGAGGCACCGCGGCGGTGATCGGATGCGACAAAGTCCAGCGCAAGCCTAGTGCGGCCTCTTCCGGCAGGGCGGCAGGCTGATACCAGCACTTGGGTTCGGGATGGTTCTTTCTCTCCGCTTCCGGCCACGTGGTCTTTGCCATGGATTTCAGCGCCAGGATGCCCATGCCTTTTTCGTGCGCGCGCGCGAGCACCTGCGGCCCGAAGTTGGCCTGGGAGAAGAGAACGAAATTGATGGGGAAGAGGACGGTGTCGAAATCATATTGATCGAGCATCGAGAACGCATTTTCCACCGAGTGCGCCGAGAAGCCGATAAAGCGCACTTTGCCTGCCTTGCGCGCCGCCTGAAAAGTTTCCATGGCGCCATTCGGGCTAAAGATTTTCTCGACGTCTTCTTTGGTCGTCACTGCGTGGAACTGGTAAAGGTCTACGTGGTCGGTGCGGAGTTTGCGCAGCGAGTCTTCAAGATCGCTCGCCGCGCCGTGCTTATCGCGCATCAGCGTTTTGCAGGCCAAGAAGGAGCGCTTTCGGTAAGGCTCCAGCGCCGGCCCTAACTTTTGTTGCGCATTGCCGTATTCCGGCGCGACGTCGAAGTAATTGATGCCGCGGTCGAACGCTTCGGCCACGATGTTGTTGGCGGAAGGCTGTTCCGTGTCCATCACCACGATTCCGCCTAGGGCAATAATGGAAAGGTCCGCGCCCGTTCTCCCCAGGCGGCGTTTAGGAATCGGATTCAACTTCGCGGTCTCGCTCGCTTTCGCCAGGGGATCGAGAAGTTCCTTTGACGCCGCGAATCCGGCTGCCGCCGCGGTTCCTCGCTTCAAAAAATCTCTTCGTCGCATAAGTTACCTCCACGCAAGAATTGAAGCCCGCCCTCGAGGACCTCCCCTAATTGATGTTTCTAGCACCGCGCCGGTCGCGTGTCAAATCTGCTAGATCGGCCGATACTCCCAAGGACCATTTTCCCGGCACGGCTAGCTTTTGGAGCCACTACTGGCAGGGTCTCTGGCAGGCTTGTCGGTGGCACGGGTGCGGAGGGTGGTGGGCATCTCAATGCCTGCCTCCTTGAACTTTCTGACGACGCGCTTCCTCAACTCACTCTGCACCGAGTATTGGTCCGTGAACTGGCCGATTTGGACGCCAAGTGAGAAATCCAGTGAGGCCGTGCCAAACCCGGGAATGAACTGCACGGAGGGCGCGGGCTGAGATAGCAAGCCTGGCAGACGGTCCCGAAGGGCCTCGCGGCCGACTTCCAGTAAGGCTTTTTCGACTTGTTGAGGGTCTGTTCCGTACACGACGCTCACCGGCAACGAATAGGACATGGGCGTCTCAGGCGAGGAATAATTGGTAATGGTAGCCTTGGCGAACGTGGAGTTTGGAATCACAATGTGATTGTTGCCAAGAGTCCGAAGGACCGTGGAGCGCCAGCCGATCTGCAGGACGTAACCCTCCGCGCCCGAATCGAGTTTGATGTAATCGTTCGGATTCACGGGCCGGTCGGCCATCAAATAGAGGCCGGAAAAGAAGTTGCTGAGGGTCTCCTGCAAAGCCAGGGCGACGGCCACGCTGCCCACCCCCAACGTCGTCCACACCGCGGTCAGGGTCACGCCCATGTTTTCCAGGAAGATGATGGTCCCAATCAAGGCGAAGAGGGTGCGGATGACGAACGCGGCGGGCTGGGTTACTCGCAACAAGTGGGGGTCCTGCTGGCCCGCCCGGCGCAAGGCAAGGACGATGACCTGAGCGGGAAAATAGATCATCACCAGAACGGCCAGGGCGAAGATAAGCTTGGACCCCACGCGCTCGAACCGGTCGGGAAGGGGAAGCGACTCCAAGCCGAGGTACAAGCTGGCAATTAAGAGCAAAGGAATCGGCAGAGTCTCGAGCAGGGAGAAGAGCAGTTGGCCCCACCCATCGTGAAGCCTCCTCCCCCAATGGTGGAGACCGCGGTTCAGAACAAAACCCAGCACCATCGAACCGATAATCAAGGTCCCAAACAAGAGGGAATAGAACGTTATCGGGTTCATGTGGATTGCACGCGCCAATCCCTCGATCATGCTGTTTTCTCCTGGGGGGCTAATAGTTCAAGATACCTTGAGCAACCCTTTTTGGGCAACCGCCATTCGCGTCATTCGTGAGGGCACAGTGACTCATCTTGTTTCGGCAAGACCATTTTGGCCGTGATTTCCCGAAGGGGGCATGCGCAGCATGTCAAAATGATTCGCCACTCGAAAGTGTCGCATCGGACTAGGCCCGCATCTAACATCTTAGCCGCAGGTTAAGTGCGGCGCCCGAGGAGGTAACGTCTCCATGCCATTACCGGCCATGGGCAAGACCCGAGGTAAGGTCTAACCACGTTTTGCCAAGACGTGATAGAGTGCCAACTCCCGGCTGCCGGTTCGTGCCGGCTGCCAATACGAGAATGAGGTTTTCAGGCTATGGCTTCCAAACAAAAAGCTCCGATTGAATACAACGCGCTCCCCATTCTTCCCGTCCGCGACACTGTTCTGTTCCCCAATGCCATTCTGCCGTTGACCGTTGGGCGAGACAGTTCCCTCAAGCTCATTAATGACCTGAAGGAAGAGGAGAAGTACGTCGGGGTTATCTCACAGCGCGACCCCCGGGTGGATAACCCCCAGCCCGTCGACCTTTTTCAAATTGGAACCGTGGCCTTTGTCCACAAGATCATCAAGCTGCCCAGCCAGAGTCTGTTTATCTTCGTTGAAGGCCTCCAGCGGATCGCCATCGAGGAAGTTACCCAAACGGAGCCGTTCCTGCGCGCGCGCGTAAAACCTTTGGTGGATATTCACCCCGGCGGAAAGGAATCGGATTTCGACGCCCTGGTGCGCAGCGTAACGACCATGTTCCAACAAGTGGTGCAGCTATCGCCTACCCTGTCGGACGATCTGCAGACGGTCGTCATGAATATCGACGACCCCAGCAGGCTTTCCGATTTCATCGCCGCCAATCTCCCCTCGCTATCGAGCCTCGAAAAGCAGGAACTCCTCGAGAGCCTTGAGCTGAAGATCCGTCTCGAGCGATTGAACCGGCAACTGGCGCGGGAAGTAGAAGTGTTGCAACTCCGCTCCAAGATTCAATCGGATGTCCAGGACCAGGTCACCCAGAGCCAGCGTGAGTACTACTTGCGCGAGCAGATGAAAGCCATTCAAAAAGAATTGGGTGAGGCCGACGAGCAGCAGGAAGTGGAAGAACTCCGCAAGAAAATCGACGCCGCGGGAATGACGGAAGAAGCCCGGAAGGAGGCGAACCGGGAACTGGCTCGCCTGGCGAAGATGTCGCCGGCAGCGGCTGACTACCACGTGACGCGCACCTACCTGGAATGGCTAGTGGCGCTGCCCTGGAACAAAATCAGCGACACTCGCGTGGATATTTCCAAGGCCAAGCAGGTCCTTGATGATGACCATTGGGATCTGGAAAAAGTCAAGGAACGCATCCTTGACTATCTCGCGGTGTTGCAGTTGAAGCCACAGCTCAAGGGCCCCATCCTTTGCTTCGTCGGGCCTCCAGGCGTAGGAAAAACTTCACTGGGAAAATCCATTGCCCGTTCGCTCGATCGCAAGTTCGTACGCATGTCGCTCGGCGGGATTCACGACGAAGCGGAAATTCGCGGACATCGGCGGACCTACATTGGCGCCTTGCCGGGGCAGGTCATCCAGGGTGTGCGTCGAGCGGAAACGCGCGACCCGGTCTTCATGCTGGATGAGGTGGATAAAATCGGGCGCGATTTCCGCGGCGACCCGTCCTCCGCGTTGCTGGAGGTCCTCGATCCCGAGCAAAATTCGCATTTCCGCGATAACTACCTGGATGTGCAATTCGACCTCTCGCGCGTGTTGTTCATTTGCACCGCGAATGTCCTGGATACCATTCCGCCGCCGCTTCTCGACCGCATGGAGCTGCTGGAGCTTCAGGGTTACAGCGAGGAGGAAAAAATCCAGATTGCCATCCGGCACCTGATTCCGAAGCAGACGGAAGAGCACGGGGTCACGAGCCCCGAGCAGATTGAATTTACCACGGGCGCTCTGGCCAGCATGATCCGCCACTACACTCGCGAGGCCGGGGTGAGGAATCTGGAGCGGGAAGTCGCCACCGTCTGCCGCAAGCAGGCGCGCCGCATCGCCGAGGGCAAACCGGAAAAGCTCACTCTGACAGCCGATAATCTGCGGGACTTCCTGGGAATCCCCCGCTACCGGTTGGAAACCGAGATCGTGGAACGCACACGCGAGCCCGGCGTCATGGTCGGACTGGCCTGGACCCCTACGGGTGGCGACGTCCTATACGTCGAGGCCAACGCCATGAAGGGCGGCAAGGGTTTCACTATGACCGGCCACGTGGGCCAGGTCATGCAGGAGTCCATGCAGGCCGCGCTTGCCTGGGTCCGCTCCCACGCGGCGGAATACAATATCGACCCGGAATTCTTCCAGTCGAAGGATATTCATATCCACGTGCCGTCCGGCGCCATTCCCAAAGACGGACCGTCGGCTGGAGTTACGATGGTTGCGGCCCTCGTCTCCGCCCTCACGCGGAGGCCGTCGCGGCAAAGGCTCGCAATGACCGGGGAAATTACTCTGAGCGGGCAGGTGCTGCCCGTGGGGGGGATCAAGGAAAAAGTGCTGGCGGCCAAACGCGCGGGCGTGCTTGAAGTGATCCTCCCCGCCGACAACGAGCCGAACGTCAACGAGGATCTGAACCCTGAAATGCTCGAAGGGTTGAAGCTCCACTACGTCAAGACGATTCAGGAGGTTGTCGAGAGGGGTCTCGAAAAGGATCCCGTGCCCGTTGAGACGGCCCGGTTGGTTCGCGAAGTGGCTCTGACTCCTGCCGCCGCTGGGACCCCGAATTAAGTCCGGCGCGGAGACAACAGGATACGCGAATCACCAGAAAAGCCAGTCGTGAATGTCTGGTCTTTGCCATACCGCGTACCGCCGATGTTACAGGCTTGGCGTAAAACTCCGCCGACAACGACCTCAGCGCCCCGCGGAGCGTTGTTTGACGCGGCCGCGGCCTCGACTTAGGAGATCATCCTCCCGCCATCCGTGCTAGAATCTGCTGCTGACCCGCAAGAAATCCAAATGAGGAGGCACCCGATGAACCTTCGCATCGCCCTCGCGATCTTCCTATTCTTGTCATTCGTTCCTGCGCGCGCACAACAGTCCAAGCCCACCATCGTCGCCGAAGGCGGGCAGCCTGACGACCGTGCCTCCGCCCGCGTCCTTTACTGGAACGACGCGAAGCATGAAGCGGCCGGGCAGTTCGCCATCAACTACGGACGCCCCGTGTGGAAGAGCGTGTATGAAGACCCGGCAAAATTTGATGCCATGACCAAAGGAAAGACCTGGCGGATGGGGAGCAATTTTTGGACTGTTCTCGATAGCTGTCTGCCTTTGAAAATTTCGGGGAAGAGCATTCACCCTGGTTACTACTATCTCGGTCTCCACCGCTCCGAGGACGGGTCAAAGTGGAGCCTGGCATTCATTGACCCGGCAAAGGTCCGCGCCGGTCACATCGACGCCTTCGATATTCATAAGGCGCCGATTGAGTTCGAGGTTCCCATATCTGTCACGAGCGCCGCATCCAAAGCAGAAAAGCTGACCATCGAGTTGACTTATTCAAAGGACGACATTCGCAAGGTCACCCTCAACGTGACTTGGGGAACCTTGGCGCTCACCGCACCAATTGAGGTTACGGTCGCGGAGTGAGGGCAGATTCGTTCGCTTTGCCTCGGGCTCGGTGACCTGTCCAGACAAATCGCGCCCGCTTGCGATCCTTGCGTACGCGGTCTATGGGGAAAACCTGGTTGTGAATGACCAGGAATACCCCTGGGGGCAGCAAGCGCGCCGCGAGCAGGCTCTCGGTCAGGTTCTGCAAACCATCACTTTTCTCGAATCCCAGCGGCGTCATGGCGCCCGTGAGGACAATGGGAAACTTCAGGCGGCCAAGTCGCCGTTCGAGCAGCAGACCCGTTTCAACGAGGGTGTCCGTGCCGTGAGTGATCACCACGGGGGCGGGGCGCTTCAGCTTCCGCGCCACGATTTGCACGACGCGCTCGCGGTCTTTCGCGGTCATCTCCAGGCTGTCTTTGTTCATGATGTTGATGGTTTTGATTCGCAGGTCCGGGAGGCGCAACTGACCGAGATACTGGTCAATCTTCGTTTCCAGATTGGCGACGGACCCAGTTTGTTCCAGATACACCTTCTCAATCGTGCCACCGGTTGAAATCACGTAAAGGGTTTGCATGCCGTCTCCTGCCGTCCGCCCAAGTCCCGAATGAGGATTTTACTTTAACATTGCGAAACTTTCTCACGAGCGTTGGCCGCGGACGGTTTCCCCATAAAATTCATTTACATTTGGCTCAGAACTCACTATAAGTACGCAAAAGCAGATCGAACAAATCTGTTCATGAGGTTTCGTTATGTATTGCAAGAATTGCGCACGACAGCTTGCGGAGAACGCGGAGTTCTGCGTGGACTGCGGCCAGCGCCCGCTCGAGGGCAGGCGATTCTGCTCCAACTGCGGTAAGGGAATGGCCCCCAATACAGACGTTTGCGGCCAATGCGGCGGCCGGACTGCGCCCAGCGGCGGCAAGGACCTTATTACCGCTACACTGCTTTCCTTGTTTCTGGGAAGCTTCGGAGTCGATCGCTTTTACCTCGGTTATACCGGACTGGGAATCTTAAAACTTCTCACGCTTGGGGGATGTGGAGTCTGGCACTTCGTTGATATTTTCCTCATAACCTTCAAGAAGTTGCCGGACGCCGAAGGCCGACCCTTGCAGTATATCGCTCCCATCCAACCCGGCGATAAGGATTGGGCAACCTCGCTGCTCCTCTCGGTGTACCTGGGAATTCTAGGCATCGATCGCTTTTACCTCGGTTACACGGGATTGGGAATCGTGAAGCTTCTCACTCTCGGAGGCTGCGGGATTTGGACCCTGGTGGACATGATTTTGATTGTATTGAATAAACTGCCGGATTCAACCGGCAGACCTCTAAGAATATAGGTAGCCATGGCGGCTTTTTCCAAAGGTATCCCTCGATGGATGGTGCTGTCGCTCGCCATGGCGATCTGCGCGGCGGTTCCGCCGGAATGGCTCGCGCGTGGGCCGGACCTTTGCTTGTGGAAACACCTCTTCCATCTCGCTGCCTGCCCCGCCTGTGGCAGCACGCGGGCGTTGGCCGCGTTCTTTCATGGGCGCCTCACACAGGCGCTCGCTTACAATCGGAATGTCATCGTGACCGGACCGTTGCTGGTCGGCCTCCTGGTCCAGGATGCGGCTTTATCTTTCCGAAAATGGATTGCCCAGACCTAAGTGCCGGGCAAGCGCGGCAGGGACTAAGGAATTTTAGAGGGCAGGGCGAGCAGCATACAGGATGGAGTAGCTTCGCAATTCACCCTGTACCCTTCACCCTTTACCCCGCCCTACTTCCGGCTCGAACAGCCTATCATCCGATGCCGCCCCTTGAATTCCTCTCGCGATTCCAATAAAGTCTCAACATCGCCTGTGACTAGCGTTGAGAACATCCTGGAACGGACGTGCGGCGAATTGCAAAGGGCCCCTTTGGCGCGATGGGCCGCCGTCCTTTTCACTCTCTTTGTTTTAACCCTGCAAATTTCGATCGCTGCCTCCCAGGCATTTCTGGCGGGCGCCGGAGTCCTCTATGTGGTCTACCTCCTGCGTGCGAGGCCGCCGCTACTCTTCATCCCCGTCAAGCTTCCTCTCGCGCTCTTTTGTGGATTGTCCCTGCTTTCGGTTTTTTGGGCCACGAACCCCACGGCGGGATGGTTTGCGGTTCGGAAACTTGATTTGTTTCTCATCTGGCTGTTCGCAATCAACCTGGTTGCGAGTGTCCAGCACTTGCGTCGACTCTTTCAGGGCCTGTTTCTAGTCTCCCTCTTGGCCAGCCTCGTTGCGATCGTGCAGTTCGTCATTCAGTACCGGGATTTGAGGGCGCACCATCCCGGCCAGCTCTACCACATGCTGACTTCGACGCGTATCGATGGGTTTATGGGGCACTGGATGAATTTTGGGGGACAGCAGATGCTGGTCTTCGTCTTTCTGCTGGCGTTTCTGCTGCTCGCGCGCGGCCGGAAATTGAAACTCGAAAATCTGAACTCGGAAATGAGACACCCGATTTCTACTTTCGATTTTCGAGCTTCAGCCTTCTGGTGGGCAGTGCTTGCCGTGGTTGCTGTTTCCATTGTTCTGAACTTCACTCGGGGAATTTGGTTGGGGTGTTTCCTGGCGGGGATTTACCTTGTCGTTCGATGGAAACCCAAGTGGCTTTTGGCGTTGCCGGTGGTGCTGGCATTAGGATACCTAGGGGCCCCCCCACTGATTCGCGAGCGAATCCATTTGGCGATGCATCCCTCCCAGGAACCCGCGCTGTCCATTCGCCTTGAGATGTGGCGCGTGGCGGTAAAAATGATTCGCGCCCACCCGTGGGTGGGAGTGGGCCCGAACAATATCGAGGAAGTCTACGATCTTTACCTGCCCCCAGGAAAAACGCCTGAGCTCGGTTATCACAGCCACTTTCACAATGACTATCTTCAATTCGGCGCCGAGCGCGGATTGCCCTGCCTGGCGGCGTGGATATGGCTCATGGCTGCCTTGGGTTGGTACACCTGGAAGCTCCGCCGAACGCTTGGCATGCAAGGGTGGATCGCCGACGCGTCCCTGGCAGCGCTGGTGGCATTTCTGGCCGAGGGCTGCTTTGAATTCAACTTTGGGACTTCGCCGGTCCTCATGATGCTTCTTTTCGTCACCTCTGCGCCCTTTATTGCCGCCAGATATCAGTTGCGCGCTCCAGACGATTTCGGCCAAACCCAGGGGCGGAGAATTGAGATGGGCAGAGGTTATTAGAAACTAATGGTCTGCGGAAAGACAAACGATTGGTTGTATATTAAGAATTCTTCCTCGCGCGTAGCACCTGGAACCTAGCTCAATGGACCCTAAGCAGCAGATGTTGCGGAGTTCGGTCGTCGTTGCCTTTTTCAACCTGCTGGGCGGGTTGACGGGAATTCTGGTGGAAACCAGTATCGCGGCCAACCTGGGGCTTTCGGTTCGGTCCGACACGTTTTACGTCGCTTACACCATCCCCTATATCATCACCAACTTGCTTACAGCCACGGGCCAATTTTCGCTGGTGCCGTTCTTTGCTTCGCTCGAGTCCACCCAGGACGAGAATGAACTTGGTCGTGGTTTCAGTTACGTCGCCAACGTCCTCTTCCTGGGATTAGGGTCGATCGCGCTGGTGGGCATTGTAGCTTCCCCATGGATCATGCACGGCATCGCGCCAGGGTTTACACACCAGGAAGTTGAGATCGCGACGCAACTTTCGCGCTGGCTCTTCCTGATTATCATTCCCGCCGGGCTGGGCGAAGTGCTGCGGTCTTTTCTTCTCAGCCGGCACTATTTTGCGCTGTCGACGGCGTCGGGATTCATTCGCAACGTCAGTTCCATTGCCTTCATCGTTTTCGGTTTTCACCGCTTCGGGGTCTACAGCATCGTCATCGGGTATATGGGAGGCTATCTCCTCCAGTTGCTGATTTTAGGCATTCCCGTTGTGATGGTCTTTCCGGTGCGCTATTCCTTAACCCTGCGCGGGAGTGGCGAATCTTTTCGCAACCTGCGCGGCGCCGGCACAGCGCAACTATCGGCCGCCGTCGCCTGGCAGGGCGTCGTGGTGGTCGAGCGCATCATCGCCTCTTTCCTGCCGGCAGGGACACTCACAGCTTTGAATTACGGCTTCAAGATTCAGGGTGCGCTTGCAGAGTTGCTGGGAGGCAGTGTGGGAACGGCCGCCCTTCCAGCTCTTTCCCGGGCCGTCGCACGCAAGGATCATGAGGAAGAGCGGGCGACCTTCCGCGAAACCCTCAGGATCAGTCTGGTGCTCCTGTCTCCCATGGCAGTTTTCTGCTTATTGCTCAATCAAAGCATCATTCGCCTGTTCTTTCAGCGCGGAAACTTTACCCCCGAGGCGACCCGCCTCATGGCGATGGTCTTGTTCTATTACAGCCTTAGTTTATTGCCGTATGCATTCATACGAATCCTAAGCTTCCACATGTTCGCCCGGCTCGAAGGTGGACTTTATCTTCGGCTGGCCCTCTTTCTCTACGGGCTCAATGTGGGTTTCGATCTTCTCTACACGGCGGTGTTCCGCCTAGGCGCGAAAGGTATTCCCCTCGGGTTGCTCAGCAGCGCCTTGGTTACTGCGTGGCTTACCTACCAACGCAACCTCTGCGAATTGCGGAACGTTTTCGACCGGTCACTTGCGATTTTCTCTGCCAAGGTTCTCTTTGGGGCTCTGATTTGCGCGGTGGTGGTCGGGGCGATGCATTTCGAGATTCCCGGGCCCGCCTCCGGCCTGGGCGATTTCGGTTATTTGTGCTTGCTCTGCGGAGTAGGGAGTCTGACTTTTCTCGCTACGCTTCTTTGGACGCATGCCTTGCCAAAGGCTTGGGGGGCCATTTTCAGTAAGAGTGCGGCGGGCGCCGGCAGCGCGACCCCGTAAGTGCAGTAACCCTGCGCAGGCGCCAGCCGCGAGTCGGTGTCCCTCTCTCTGAAGGTGTTCGAGGCGAACATTCCGCGGCACCGGGCATCGCATTCTTCTGGAGATGCTAGAATGGAAGTCGCACAAGAGGAGCACAGCGCAGCGGAGCCGCAACCGAAGCTGTGCCATGGCCATCCTGGCCATGCCCGAGCACGGGCAGGATGCCCGTGGCACAAAATCTTGGCCCGCTGCGCAGAATGTCAGGAATAGTAGTACAGAGAAGAGTCTTCTGCCTAACGTGAACATGTCTCCGGTGGCGCCTACACAATCCCGTGAATCCCGGCTGGCACGCAACCTCAAGCTCATGGCCCACGACCCAGGGCTTTTCTTCAAAAAGGTTGGGTCCTGGCTCCGCCCCATGCGCGCGGACTACCGGCGCGTCTGGAACCGCGGCCTGCGCCAGTGGATGATTCGCTACCATACGGATGTGGTTTTCGACAAGGTCACCTGGATGGGCACAATCGCCCGCAAAATGGTCTTGGATGCCTGGGTCTATCAGCAGATTCTTTATGAAGTGAAGCCGGACTTCATTATTGAAATCGGCAACGCGGAGGGTGGCAGTACGAAATTCCTGGCCAACATGCTGGATCTTCTTGGCCGGGGTGAAGTTATCGCCGTGGATATCGACCATTCGCTTTTTCAGGTTCAGCATCCCGCGCATCCACAAGATCACGGGTGACAGCCTGGCGCCGGAAACACTGGAGCAAATTGCGGAAATCGCGCGGGGCGGCCGCGGCCTGGTCATTCATGATGGCGACCACTCGCGCGAGCACGTTCTGCGCGACCTGCGCACCTACGCTCAATTCGTGGGCGTGGGCAGCTACCTCATTGTCGAGGATACGGTCATCGATCTCTTCCGGGCCGGCGACGGGTTGGGAACGTGTGGACGGCCCCCTCGCGGCGGTCGAGCAGTTCGTACGTGAGGATTCGCGGTTCCAAATTGATGACAGCCGCGAGTACTTCCTGATTACCTACAATCCTCGCGGTTACTTGAAGCGAGTGTCATGATTACTTCTTTCCATCATCAACGCCCGCCACTGCCAGTTTCTTCCCGGAGCGTGGTGATGCCCGAAAGCCCGAATCCCCATGACCTCGTATCACATTTTAGTGGTCACCAACCTCTGGCCGAGCGAAGCTGATCCGAGTTACGGCAGCTTCGTGAAGGCGCAAATGGAGTCTCTCCGCCCACTCGGCGTTGAGTTTGAGGTTCTCTTTATTAATGGCCGCGAATCGACGTGGAATTACCTCCGCGGTATCGGCCAGGTTCGCAAGCAACTACGGACGAAGCCGTACGACTTGATCCATGCGCACTTTGGCCTTTCCGGTTGGGTCGCGCGTTGGCAATGGCGCGTGCCGGTTGTAGTGTCGTTCATGGGTGACGATGTTTTGGGCAGGCCCACCCGGAGCGGGCGAATTACCCTCGCCGGGCAATTCCTGAAAATCTCCGGTTTCGTTCTGGCGCGCGCTTGGTCAACTCCGTGATTGTGAAATCGCGGCAGATGGCTTCCGCCCTGCGCATGCCATCCGCGCACGTCATTCCCAACGGCGTTGACCTCAACCTGTTCCGTCCCATGGAGCAGGCGCAGGCGCGCCAGGCTGCTGGGCCTCGATTCGAGCAAGAAGTTTGTGCTTTTTCCTTACAACCCCAGCGAGGCGCGCAAGCGTTTCGATCTGGTCGAGGCGGCGGTTTCCGAGGCCCGCAAGCAGGTTCCCGCGCTGGAACTCCTAATTGCCCGCCGCTTGCCGCAGGAACAGATTCCGCTGTATATGAACGCTTCTGACGTGCTAGTGATGGCTTCCATGTCGGAAGGCTCGCCCAACGCAGTCAAAGAGGCAATGGCCACAAATCTTCCGATCATTACCGTCGATGTGGGCGACGCGGCGGAGTTGATCGGCGCCACCGCCGGCTGCTATCTCGTCCGCCGTGAGGTTGCGGCAATCGCGGAAAAGATTATCGAGGTCTGCCGCCGCGGCGGGCGCACCAATGGCCGCGACCGCGTTCAGAAGCTATCGATGGAGGCCGTGGCGCAGCAGATCTTGAATGTTTACGCGGCAACTTTGCGGCGACCGGTACTATTACACTAATCGCAGTTGAAGCTGATGTTCGGTAGTTGTGTAGTTTGACGTAGGGGCGGCTTTACGCCGCCATATGGCGAGGTAAACTCGCCGCTACGACGTCAGCAAGCGAACTCTTATGCCCACTGACCAGGAACTCACCCGCGCCGCCGAAGAGTTACACGGACATCTGCTGCGACGGCATTACCATCGCGGGTTGGTTCACGGCCCCGACGCCGGGGTCCGCTTCAATCTGCGCCTTTGGAGATTCTTGAAAGCGGGCCTGCCGTTTATCCCTTGGAGAGACGATTACGTTTTCATGCAATCGCAGGGTTATTGGATTTTGTGCAACTGGATGCTTCATGAATCGACGGGAGAACGCGAATATCGGGACCTTGCTTTGGAAAGCACTGACGCGACTCTCCGGCTTCAACAGTCCGAAGGTTTCTGGCTGTATCCGCTCCCTGAGCGCAAGGATCTGATCGCCACCGTGGAGGGCGATTGGGGGGCAATAGGACTTCTCGCCACGTATGCGCGTGAACCGCGGGAAGAACTCCTTAAGGCAGCGGTGCGCTGGTACGACTACCTGGTTCAGACGATCGGTTTTCAGCCCCATACAACCGGAAAGGCGATTAATTACTTCGACAAGCCGCGAGGAAAAATCCCCAACAATTCCGTGGAGGCCGTATGGCTCTTCCTGCGGCTTTGGAAAGCCTCCGACGATGCGCGCTTCCTCGAGCATGTTGATGCCATGCTGGATTTCCTGGTAAGCGCGCAACTTCCCACCGGGGAGTTGCCTTACATCGTCGATGGCCCGTATGAGAAGGGCCGCGCGCATTACCTCTGCTACCAGTACAACGCGTTTCAGTCTCTAAAACTCGCCTGGGCAAATGCCCTGCGCCCAGATCCCCGGCTGGAACGTCTTCTCTCGGCCCTCGCAGGTTTCCTTGCCCGGGGTGCCACCAAAGCCGGCGCGAGCGCCGCCGATTGTTTCCACTCGAAGCCGGAGACGGATTACTATACTGCGGTTCTGGCGGCGGCCCTGTGGGAAGCGGAGAAATTGCTCGCTTGCCGATCGGGCGATCGGCAATCGGCAATCGGCAATCCGAAGTGCAGGAACTCAGCGATCGATGCTACCGTCGCCTCCTCCAGCACCAGCGCCCCGATGGAAGCTTCGCTTACACCACGGGTGACTACGGATTCCTACGTGACGGACGGTCGTACCCACGGCCCCAGGTGATGACGCTTTTCCACCTGCTTTATCCGGCTTGTGGGAACGGGTTTGAAAGGAAAGTGGTTAGTGGGTAGTGGCCAGTGGCTAGCCGGATTTCTCACAAGAAAAGCCCACTGCTGCAGCATGGCCGCTGCGATCAGCCCCACCGGGGCGAACTAACAAAGCCCAGGCCAACGGCCTGGGTTTAGGGGTGATCCTCGACCCTGAACGGCGAGCCCTGTAAGGGCGAACTACCGTCTGTCGCGTCGAGTATGGCGCGCCCCTTCAGGGCTCCATCGCTCGTTCTTCTGCAAACCCAAGCCGTTGGCCTGGGCTTTGCTAGTTCGCCCCTTTGGGGCTCAAACCGGGATGCATCCGCATTAACGATCTGGTTAGAAATGCGGGCTCGAAACAGTCTGTGCCAAGGTCACGCAGGATATGACCGGCAAGAGTACGACCATCAGCCAATTACGGTCCGGGTAGCCACTGACCACTAGCCACTGCGATCAAGCGGGGACGAGTCTTCATGAACATTGAATTGTGGTGCCGTCATGCCCAATGAGCGGCCCGCCGTGTGCATCATTATTGAAAACCTGCCTGTCCCCATCGACCGCCGGGTGTGGCAGGAAGCACGCACGTTGCGCGATGCCGGATATCGGGTTTCCATCATCTGCCCGAAGGGCTCTGGATTTAACGAGAGCCGCGAAACACTCGAAGGCATTGAAATCTACCGGCACTGGCTCTGGGAGGCCTCCGGGGCGCTGGGTTATCTCCTCGAATACGCCTGGGCGCTATCGGCACAATTCCTTCTTTCCCTGCGTGTATACTCGCGGACCCGGTTCCGCATCCTCCAAGCGTGCAATCCGCCCGACACGATTTTCCTGATCGGAATCTTCTTCAAGCTATTTGGCGTGCGGTTCATCTTCGACCACCACGACCTGAATCCCGAGCTTTACGAGACCAAATTCCACCGTCATGACCTCGGATACAAGTTGGTGTGTTGGGCTGAGCGCTGGACTTTTCGAACCGCGGCCGTCTCGATTGCGACGAACGAATCCTACCGTGAAGTAGCTCTCGCTCGCGGTGGCATGAGGCGGGACCGAACTTTTGTGGTGCGCAGTTGCCCTGATCTCGCCAGAATCCGGATACGGCCTCCGCAACCCGAGCTCAAGCAAGGCCGACGTCATCTGGTAGTGTATCTGGGCGTTATGGCTCATCAAGATGGACTCGATCTGTTGCTGGAGTCGATTGCCCGCCTCGCCAAACTCAGGAATTGCGAAGACACCTTGTTTGTCCTGATCGGCTCGGGCCCCGAACTCCCACAGCTTAAATTGCTCGCAAAGGAAAAAGGGCTCGACGCGCTGGTGAAGTTCACCGGCAGATTACCGGACGACGACGTTGCGGCGTACTTCTCGAACGCCGCGTTCGGCGTGGCGCCCGACCGGGCGACACCGATGAATGATAAGTCGACGATGAACAAGATTCTGGAGTATATGGCTTTCGGCCTCCCCGTGGTTCTCTACGACCTCACGGAAGGCCGGCGCTCGGCGGGTGATGCGGCGTTGTATGCGCGACGGGACGACACCGAAGACTTCGCCCAGAAGCTCATGACCCTTCTGGATTCCGACAGCCTTCGAGTGGAACTTGGCGCGCGCGGACGCAAGCGGATCGAGGAAAAACTGAACTGGGACACGGAAAAACGGGCCTTGCTCGAAGCGTACGCAACTGCACTCAAGAGCTAAATCGCCCAAAAGTCTCTATGAAACGAACCGTGGGTTGGAGGGGTAAGTGCAATCCGAGCTTTGGCCTAGCCTCGTGGAAGTCGGAGTGCGAAGCTTTAGAGTGCGGCAGCTTGCTGCCGCTTTCTCACCAGCCAGCTTGCTGGCGGCCACTCTCTTTCCACGCTTGCCCGATGTGGACGGTCGCGGTTGCGAAATCCCGCGAGCTTGCTCGCGGGAGGAAAGCGGCAGCAAGCTGCCGCACTCTAAAGCTCCGCAGGCATGCCAGCACGGAAGCCGGACTCGCGTCCCCGGGTGACTCAGCGCCTCGGCGGTGAAGAGATTCTCAACTCGCGCCGCGCCCCACCAGAACAATCGGAATCGTCTTCAGCAGGATTTTCCAATCCAGCATCATGGACCAGTGGTCAATGTATTCCAGGTCCAGCTCCATCCAACGCTGGAAGCTGAGTTTGCTGCGCCCTTCCAACGCCCACAAACAAGTCAGCCCGGGTTGCATGCGCAAGCGGCGGCGCTGCCAGCGCTCGTACTTCTCCACTTCCTCGGGAAGGGGTGGGCGCGGACCGACAAACGCCATATCGCCCTTGATGATATTGACGAGCTGAGGGAGTTCGTCAAGGCTGAACTTGCGCATGAGGCGTCCGATGGGCGTGCAGCGCGGATCGTTCCTGATCTTGAAGACAGGACCGTCCACTTCGTTCAAGGCCTCGAGCTCTTCTCGCAGAATGTCGGCGTCCGCGCGCATTGAGCGGAATTTGTAGAGCGTGAATCTTCGGCCGCCCAAGCCGCAGCGGGTTTGGGAGAAGAGGATCGGTCCGCGCGAAGTGAGTTTCACCAGCACCGTCAGAGCCAACAAAAGCGGGGAGAGCACCACCAATGAAAAAAGGGCCAGGATAAAATCGAGCCCTCGCTTGAGCAGCAGTGACTCGTCCTCGGGAGTTACGGAAAAAGTGAGCAAGGGTTTGGAGCCCAGGCGTTCCACATAGACTTTGGCGATGGCCTGGGGGAAGAAGCTGAGGAGCACACGCGTCTTGACCCCCTCCTCCTCGCAGACGAGAAAAGTGTCTTCGAGCTTTTCCAGATCCTCCTTGCCAACCGCAAAAATCACCTCGTCGATAATCTGGCGGCGCAGAAGCTCCGGGAGCTCGGGAAGCGTGACGGTCGGATAGGATCGGGCGAGGCCCGCGGGGAGAGCGTCGGGAGTTTCAGTTCGGATGGAAACGAAGCCAAAAAGGCGCATTCCGCGCGACTCATTCGCCTCCAATGTCCGGGCAATCTCCGCCACCTCCGGACCGTCGCCCACCAGGAGGAAATTGCGGAACCCCCCGACCCTTCTTTGCAAAGTCGGAGCAAATCGCCACGCCAGCAGGCGGAACGTCGTCATGAGCAAGAGGTCGATCAGCGCGTATATTCCCAAGAGCAGGCGGCTGATGAACTCCAAATGCAGCGCGAAAGTTGCGGCAAAAAGCAGGACGGTGGAGGTGAGGGCGACCTTGAGCGGATCCCCGAAGGCGCGGCGCAAATTCTCCTCGTGAACCTCGCGGTAGATTCCCGCCGCCAGCCCTGCGCCAACCCAAATCAGCACGGTGAGGGGGATCATCCAATTGGAAAGTGGATAAAGTGGCCGCACGCCCGCCAGGTGAGATCGAATTTGGTGAGCCAGACCGAAACTTGCCAGCGCCAGAAGAAGATCGCCGAAGACGAAAATGCTGCCTATTATCCGATTATGGCGCGCAAACATAATGCTGCCCCTCAGGGCACGAAAACTATCTTACCAGAAAGTCTCAAGCGTTCGACGCCGCAGCGCTCTGGGAGCGCGGGCATCCTGCCCGCTCGCGCGCGGACCCTCGGCCCAGAACGGAGGCGGCGCCGAACGCAGCATAACGACGAGAAGCTCTTCCGGGTGAATCGCGACAGGAAATTCACTACTGAGACACAGAGGCCACGGAGAGAAATACTTCAGTACGTACAGATAGAGATGACGACGAACCAAATCATTGACTCATCGTTCTTATTTGCGCATTCTCGGTGATCCCCGTGTCTCTGTGGTGAACTCCTCTCTGGCATTCATTTCGCGAACACTGGTCGCCGCGCCAGCAGCTTCGGAAAGGACAAATCCGCCAACTCGGCTTGAGCCCATAACCACGCCTCACCGGGCGTTTCGGTCCCGCTGTCCTGATCGCTTCCTATTTTCGCATTTCCAACAAAGGGCTTGACTGGGCGTGTTCTGTGTGTATGATTACACTCATATGGAGATCACCCCGAAAGGCTCCCAAGCCGCCCGACTCCGCCAGCGCAAGTTCCAACTGTTGCGCCGATTTCCTATTCCCCCCGACCTGTTGCCCGGTTCGCTGGCGCTCACTCATCGCCGGTGTGGTCAGCCCACCTGCCACTGTGCCACCGACCCCAAGGGACATCCCGTGTGGTCTCTCACTTTTATGGCCGGCGGTAAAAAGCGCGTCGAGCGCATCCCGCCGGAATGGGTCGAGGAAGTTCAGCGCCGGGTGGAGGCGGGGAGGGAGTTTAAAGAAGCGGTGGCCGAGGTCTTCGCCGCCAACGCCCAACTGTGGGCGCTCTGGCGGAAGCAGCAGGGCCGGTGAAAGGGCCGACGTCGCGTCGCCTCAAAAAGTATGTGGCGAAGTGTCTGGGTTTGAAAGCCTACTTACAATGTCCCGGCGATGGTCGCACCCAGGGACGCATCCCGGCCGCGGCCCTGCTCTGGGCCTTATTGATGGGAGTATTGCTGCGGCGTGCCGCCTTCGCGGGGATTGAAGCCCTGGTGCGCTCGTCGGCGCGCCGTGCCCTCGACGTTTCCCGGCGCTTCGGCGACGACGCCTTGGGCTACTTCACCGAGCGCCTGGACCCGGCTGTCACCCGCCAGGCAACCGTCACCGCCGTCCGTCACGCCCAGCGCAATAAGGCTTTTGACGACTGCCCTTTCATCGGCCTGGCCGTGGATGGAACCGCTGCCGGACGCTCCCATCAAAAGGTTTGTGCGGGGTGTCGTCCTTACCGCAACCCCCAAAGGGAGATCGTCGGCTACCATCACCAACTGGTCCTGATCAGCGTGGTGGGAACCGGCCTGACCTTACCCTTGGATGTGGAACCTTACGGCCCGGGGGAGAGCGAGTACCACGCCGGTCAGAGACTGTTGCGCCGCGCCCTCGGCAACCTCGGCCCGCGCTTTGCCGACTACGTGGTCGTCGATGGTGAGTTCGCCACCGCCCCCTTCCTGCACGCGGCGGGAGACTTGGGCCTCCCCGTCGTCGCCCGGCTGAAAGACAATCTCCCCGAATTGCTGGCGGCCGCCCAGAAGCGCTTTCGTCATCAGCCGCCGCAGCAAGTCTTCTCCCACGGCAAGGACCGGGTGGAGACCTGGGACGCCGACGACTTTGATCCTTGGGAAACTCTCCGCTGGAAAACTGTGCGCGTGATCCGCTACCGGCAGCACAAGCCCAACGGCACCGTGTTCGAGGCCTACTGGCTCACCGACTTCCCGCGCCAGCAGGTGAGCAGTCGCGCCCTCTTCCGTATGGCCAAGAGCCGCTGGGAGGTCGAGAATCAAGGCTTCAATGAGGCTAAGAACCTTTATGGCTTCGAGCATATCTGCCACCATGAACCTCACAGCCTGCTGGCGGTTTGGCTGCTCACCGCCTTAGCCTTGACCATCGAACGCCTCTACCGAATTCGTTACCTTCACCGCGGCACCCACCCCATCCTTCCCGCCATCACCCTTTGGCAACTCCTCTGGCTCAGCTTGTCCTGGCCAACCCCCGACGACTCCAGTTAGCTTTTGCCTCCCCCTCCCGCTCCGCCCCCAATAGCTTGCTTCCGCGTCACCCCAGTCGCCGCGGTGAAGTGTCCCTGAAAATACCCCCACGCGGGCTCGGCTCGCCTACAACCCTCCTAACGGCGTTATTTCTGCCTGCCCTGCGCCTTGGCCCGCAAACATACCGAAGCCGCTGTCGCCGCGCCCCTCCCATTACGGCAAGCTTTGATATACTGTGCTTTGAATACTGAGAGGACACATGAGTCATCCCATCCAGCGCCTGCTGGGGAGGGGTCCGCGCTAAATTCCCAAGGAGCCTTTGAAAACCATCATGTTAATCATCGACTCTCACCTCGACTTAGCCTGGTGCGCGCTTAATTGGAAGCGCGACTTGACTAAGACCATTGAAGAAATGCGCAGCGCGGAAGCGGGCATGAACCACCACCGCCGCGGGCACAACACGGTGTCGTTCCCGGAATTGCAAAAAGCCCAAGTGGGCGTGTGTCTCGCGACGGTGCTGGCGCGGTGCAGTGCTCTCAAAGACCCCTTGCTCGACTACCCCACTCGGGAAATCGCTTCCGCCATGGGCGTGGGCCAGCTAGAGTACTACCACATCATGGAGTCCGAAGGGCACATGCGAATGTTGCGCGACTGGCCGGCGCTGGAAGCGCACGTGACGGAGTGGAATCGCGCCGGCGGCAGTGGCACGCCGCTCGGATTTATCCTGGCCATGGAGGGTGCCGACCCGATCCTCAATCCCTGGCACGTGGAACACTGGTGGAAGCGTGGATTGCGCGTCGTTGAGCCCGTTCACTATGGGGTGAGCTATTACGCTCACGGTACGGGGGCGCCCGGGGGCCTCACCTCTCGAGGCCGGGAGTTGCTGGCGACGATGGAAGAGGTCGGAATGATCCTCGACGTTACCCACCTGGCCGATGGAAGCTTCTGGGAAGCGCTGGAGATTTACCACGGCCCGGTGCTCGCCAGTCATCACAACTGCCGGGCGCTCGTGCCCGGCGACCGCCAGCTCACCGACGAACAGATTCGCGCCCTCGTGGAGCGCGATGCCGTCATCGGCGCAGTCTTCGATTCCTGGATGCTTTACCCCAGTTACGTGGCCGGCCAGACCGACAATTCCCTGGTGAGCATCGAGCGCGTGATCGACCACATCGACCATGTGTGCCAATTGGCGGGCAATGCGTGCCATTCCGCGATTGGCAGCGATCTGGATGGCGGGTTCGGTACCGAACAAACGCCGCGCGAGATCGACACCATCGCCGATCTGCAACGGATCCCCGACCTGCTCCGGAAGCGCGGGTACCAGGAAGCCGACATCGAAGGCATCATGCACGGTAACTGGCTGAGATTTTTCCAGAAAGCCTGGGCCAAAATCTAAGATGCCGCCACCCCAAACGCTGAAGACCTCAATTCTGGTGGCGGTGCTCATTGTTCTCAATTCCGCCGGGAATTTTTTCTTCGGGCTTGGCATGGAGCGCATCGGCGCGCTTCACGGCTGGTCAGTGGCAGCTTTGCATTCGGCCTTTGTCGCGGTTTTTTCCAGCGGCTGGATCTGGCTCGGCATTGTCAGCATGTTGCTGTTTCTCGCGGCGTTCATGATGGTATTGTCGTGGGCGGACTTCACCTATGTCTTGCCCGCCACCGCTTCCATGTATGTGGTGGTCCCCCTGCTGAGCCATTTCGTGCTGGGTGAAAGGGTGACAGCCTTGCGCTGGATGGGCGTGGCGCTGATCTGCGTGGGCGTGGCGTTCGTGGCGCGCACATCCCCAAGCACAACGGAGAAGGGCTGAACATGCGTACCGCCATCACGCTTGTGGTCCTGATCTTTGCCGGTACGGGCGGCGATATCGCCGTGGCGCATGCCATGAAGCGCCTCGGTGAAGTTAAAAGTTTCACCCCGGGGGGGATTCTGCGTTTTCTGGGACGCGCTTTGCGCGAGGGTTGGATGTGGATTGGCATTGCCCTGTTGACCCTCGCGTTTTGTTCCCTCCTGGCTTTGCTTTCCTGGGAGGCCATGAGCTTTGTGGTTCCCGCCATGGCGCTGAGCTATGTGACCGGCGCGCTGGGTGGAAAGTATCTCCTGGGAGAGAAGTTGACGCCGTTGCGCTGGGTGGGAATCGGACTGGTTTCCGTGGGTGTAGCGCTGGTGTGCCTTGGGTAGCCGCGTCTCGTAGGGGCACCCCTCGTGGGTGCCCACGGCGAGGGCGCCCACGAGGGGTGCCCCTACGAGACGCCATGCCGCGTTGAATTGCGACGCCACAAATACACATAACCCTGGCGCACGAGGAGCACGAATTGCTGTTGACGTGGTTGCGGTGGGCGATTTTCGGCGCGGCGATCGTGCCTTCGTTTTGCTATTTGATCATCACTCTCGCCGCCGTCCGGTTCTTCCGCCGCCAGATCGCCGCGCCTCGCGACGTCACTCCGCCCATCAGCATTCTGAAACCCGTTCACGGGCTCGACCCCGAAGCCTACGAAAACTTCGCGAGCTTTTGCCGTCAGGATTATCCCCAATACGAAATCCTGTTCGCCGTCTCGCGCGAGCAGGACGCCGCCACCCCCATCATCCGCAAGCTCATCGCCAATTTCCCTATGCTCTCCATTTGCCTGCTGGTGGGACCGGAGAAGCTCGGTTCGAATGACAAGGTAAACAAGCTTTCTGCCCTGGCGCGCGCTGCCCGGCATGACCTGCTGGTCCTCTCTGACGCCGATATCCGCGTCGGCCCGAACTACCTGCGCTCGGTCGCAGCACCCTTCCGCGACGCACAGGTCGGCCTGGTCACCAGCATGTTCACCGGCATTCCCATGTGCGCGCTTTTGCCGGAGCTCGAGGCCGTCTACCTCAGCACCGATTTCATGCCGGCCGCCCTGCTTGCCCAACAGTTCGAAGGCGTGCGCTTCGCCCTGGGCGCAACGATCGGAATCACGCGCGAGAACCTGGCGGAAATCGGGGGATTTGAGGCATTGGTCAACGACGCCGCGGACGATTACCAACTCGGTTTCCGCACGGCCGCCCGCGGACGTCGCATAGAACTGGTCGATGCCTCGGTCAAGACGTGGTGCTGCCTCGCGAGCTTGCGGGAGTTCTACGTTCAGCGCCTGCGCTGGGCCATCATGGCGCGTCAAGCCCGGCCCGTCGGCTACACGGGGCTGATCTTCACGCAGGGCTTGCCGTGGACCGTTTTGGCCGCTATTCTTTCGTCCTCCCTCACCTGGGCCGCGGGGTTTGTGGCCGCCTACCTGATCTTCCGCATGGCCCTGGTCTGGACAATGGGAATCCGGGGTTTGCGCGACGATGTCCTAAAGCGCCGATGGTGGCTTGTGCCGCTGTGGGACGTCTTCGCCTTCGTGCTGTGGCTGAACAGCCTGGTTTGGAGCCGAGTCAAATGGCAGGGAGTGGAATACCGGGTCTCCGGAGGCCGACTGATCCCCGTGCCGCCCCGCAAACTCTGATCGTAGGGGCACCCCTCGTGGGTGCCCACCGCGAGGACACCCACGAGGGGTGCCCCTACGATCGCCAGTCGCGTGCCCGCCGTCTCTCCAGCATGGCGCGGGTTGTAGCTCACATCAACGATCTTCCTTTCACCCACCACCCTTCGCGGTTGAGGCCTCATTTGGCAGGGATCACCTGCAACGGCTTGCACTCGCTGGCCCGTCACGGATAGACTGAAGTTGGGATGGGCGATCCTCAAACTGAATCTTCCGGCCTCCGGCTTTTGCGGGGACTCCTGCGGCACTCTCCGTTTGTCTTGAAGAATTTCAAGCACTATTTCCAAAACCTTTACCGCCGCGAAATCCTTCATACCGACGTCGTTGCTCCTTATGCCGCGGTTTTCTACACGACGCACAAGTGCAACCTGGAGTGCACCTACTGCACGCAAAAGGAGCCGGACGTCTTCAGCCAGGAACTGTCAACCGACCTGACGATTAAGCTGCTCCGCACCATCCGCCGCGAGACGGATTCCATTCTCTTCACGGGTGGCGAACCCTTGCTTCGCGCCGACATAGAAGACCTAGCGGACGCCGCCAAGCGCGCGGTAAAGTTCCGGTCCGTGCTGCTGGTCACAAACGGCACTCTGCTCCACAAGCGTCAACGCCTGTTTGAATCGCTGGACGGCCTGATCGTCAGCCTGGATGCCTTGACGGCGGACCCCGAAAACCCCAAGTCGAAGCCTGGCGTGTTGAGCAGGGTTCTAGAGAACCTCGATCTGGCCAAACAGCGCATGAAAAAGCCCGGCGACATCACCATCAGCACGGTCATCGAGGAGTGGAACATCCCCGAAATCGAGCGCATCCTGGATTTCTGCGGCGAGCAGGGATTTGTCTTCGCCACGCAAACAGCGCTGCACGAAAAAATGCCCAACTTGCGGTTGAAGCGCAATCCGCGCTATCAGGCGCTGGTGGAAAAGATCGTCGAACGCCGCCGCGAGCGCAAGCAGCCGATCAACGGCACGCCCAAGCTCTTGCGAACCGTCCTGGAGTTTGGGGACTTCAAGTGCTTTCCCACTATGTTTCCCCGCGTCTACCCCAACGGCGACGTCTTTTACCCCTGCGAACCACTGAAGAAAATTGCCGGCAATTTGCTGCAAGAGGGGTCGTTCAAGAAAGTCTTCGCCCGCGGTCGCAAGCTCTACGGCGACATCCCCGACTGCCGCGCGATCTGCCATCTCTTTGGGAATGTCGTTTCTTCGTATTACGTGAAGGATTTCTGGGGATTGGCGGGAGACTCCATCCGGTAGGAGCGGAGAGAAAGAAAGTCAAAAGGCAAAGTGCAAAAGGCAAAAGTGAAAAGCCGCACACCGACGTTTCTGCTAATCGAATAATGCATACCCGCGATTAGCCGAGAGATCTCTGAAAATCAAAGGTCATTTCTCTGTGCCTCAGCGTCTCGGTGGTGAAATCCGCAGAAGCGCATCGCGATCTGCCGGCGAACGGGTCGCTTGCGTGGATAAATGTACGCGTCACTCGCGAATTGACTGGATTTCACTTTTGCCTTTTGACTTTTGCACTTTGCCTTTTGACTTTCCGTGTTAGCGCCGCCGCGACTCCTCCAATTATCCCTCGAGCCAAACGCGGTCTCCGACGCGCACTTCTCCCGCGGTAAGGACCGTTCCATAGACCCCCGCGCAATTCGCGTGCTCTTGAGCGACGCAACGCAGAATGCCGGGGCTCGACTCCGCGGTTTCCGGGTCCAGCGTGATGATCACGCAGCGCTTATCGACTTTTATGATGGGGATTCGGGCAGTCTCTCCAATCCGCAGAATCCGTCCCACCCAATTCAATTCCTCAAATGCTCCGCCTTCTTGCAGGTCGACCACAAGGTTCGGGCGGAAGCGCCAGGGGTTCGCCTCCGTCGTGCTTTCTTCGGCGATTCGGGCAACGGTCTGCCGACTGATGATCGAGATGGGAGCCGCATCGTACGAGCCGCGGCCGTTGCGCAATAAGAAGAGGGGCTGGCTGGAGCGCTCCTCGAGCTCCCGGCGAAGTTCGTCGCTATCCACGGGCCACTTCTCCCCGCCCGGAGTCGTGACCGTCACCGCGAGTTCCCCCGAGCTGTCCGCCTCCACAGCCGGCTTGTAGCACAACATCTCGGGTAACTGGCGGGCGGTAAACCACGGAAAGTCGCTCCGCGAGGCCGCCTGCACGAACGCGTAGCGGCGGTCCTCCGGAATGCCTTGCAGCGTCAGCGTCGCGGCCGATAGGGCTTCGCCGCGCATGGACTTCACCGGATAGCGCGCGAGTTCGAGCACCATCGCGACGGGATTTGCGCGAGACGCGTTCATGGCTGGAATACCGGCAGCTCCTTCTTCCACTGGCTGCGCAAGGTTGATTCGGCAACCCGCGCCAGATGCTCGGCGAAGACCCCCTCGTACCGGAATGTTGTTGTACAGGGCGCGTCGCTCAGCCAGCTTATTTCCACTTCCCAGGGTCCGGCGGCTTCTTCGGCTGCGCCATTGGCAACCGAACGGGCCTTGAGGTTCCGCACCTGGGCCAGTGGAATTTCCAGCAGGAGGCGCTCGCGTGCGCCCATCACGATGATCCGCTCGGGATGAACGAGAATCTGTGCCTGACGGACCGGCTGGGATTCGGGCGACTGCCGGAATATGCCTCCGTTCAACACGATCAGGGCGCTCAACTGGTGGGCCAGGGCGTCCACCGACTTCACCACTGGCTTCGCGCGGACCAGCAAACTGAAGACGAGGAGGAACACTCCCCCAGCCAGCGCTGCAACGCCGGACCTCGCGTGCGCATAACGCCAAACCAGCCATCCACCACAAGCGGCCAAGCATAGGCGAACGCAGGTCCAAGCCCACACCCGCCGCCGCAGACGCCGGATGCGCGGGATCACCAGAATGGCCCCGAAAAGCACGAACAACCCCGCCTGCTTGGCCAACTGGCCAAACGTCCGGCGGGGTTGAGGCGGCTGCACCCCTGAGTTGTCTTCTGCCATAGGCCCCTTAAGAATCTCGCACAACCGGCGCTTGCAGGCAAATCCCTGCAGAACGGATTGACAGTTCAATTTGACCGGATTGGCGTCTTCCCGCCGCTGCATGGCGGGGTAAACTCGCCGCTACGGCATCTTGGCCCACCGGTCGACGCGCCACTTTGCCCGGCACAATCCGGTCAAATTGTCCGCATTCGAAAGCCACGATGCGCCGAGGCCATGTTCCGCGCGCCGTGTCCCAGCCGGTTCTAATGGCCAGCATACTCAAATGTGATGTAGACTTTTCAGGTTGTCTGCGCCAAGCTTCCCGGCCCACGGACCGCTTGGCCGGCGAGCGCAACGATCCCAAGGTCCTTCCTATGCCCATGTCCCCCGATCATGACATCACCTCGGTCATCAGCCGAATCCCCTATCGAATGGCGTTCGCGGGCGGTTGGATTGACCAGCCGTTTGTCTCCATGCACAACCCCACTCCGCCGGGATCGATGGTGGTGGTAGGAGTCGAGCCAACCTTCCGCTTCATGGATCGCAGCGGCATGGCCACCAGCACGCGCGAGGTCGCGCGCAAATTGTGGAACAACGCTTTGCCGAACGTTGACCCGCGGGATTTGGTGCGCACCCTCTACGATGCCGAAAATCGCGGCAAAGCTGCGCCCTCGGGATCGCAGGATATGGCCGGGCTGATCATTCCGGGCATCAGCCGGCTGGATTATGATCTCGCCTCTGAGGGTGGTTATTTTCCCGCGCACATCGAAACCAACAACGACCCCGCCGTCGCTCGCTGGCTGGAGAAGGCGATCCACATTCTACCCATCGCGCCTCGGCCTGAGCATTACAGCCCGCTCGAAGAAAAAAATCTGGACAGGGAATGGATCCGCCGCTTGGGCCAATCGGGGAAGGACTGCTACGCCGCGATTCTGGCGATGGACGCGCGCGCTCTTGGCGCCTCCATGAATGAGTGCATGCGCTGCTGGGAAGCAATTCTCCCGGGCACGGTCAGGCATCCGGCCATCACTATCGATTTAGTGGGCATTCTGAACTCCTACCAATCGAGATATGCGGGCGCGATGTACTCCGGCTGTGGCGGCGGATACCTGTATGTCGTGTCGGAACAGCCTGTGCCGGGCTCACTTCACGCGCAGGTCAGACTGCGAAAAGTGGATCGTGAACAGTAGCCGGTGAATAGAAATAAGCAACCACCGTCCGCTATAAATGTTCTTCTGTCCACTAACCACCACCCACTGTCTTTATGAACAACGTCATCGTTACTGGGAGCTTCGACAATCTACGCTCAAGCCACGTACGCTTTCTCGAGGCAGCGGCGCGATGGGGAGACGTGCACGTCGCATTATGGTCGGATGAAACCATCGAGACGCTCGAGGGAAAGCCTCCCAAGTTTCCAGAAAACGAACGCAGCTATCTGCTCCAATCGCTGCGCTACGTTCACCAGGTGACGCTCGATCCCGGGAATCACAGATCCTCGAGATCCTTGCCTGACCTTGAGACGGTGCAATCCCATGCTTGGGTTGTAGACGAGGCAAGCGACTCCCCCAGGAAACGCGCTCACGCTGCATCGCGAGGAATTCCCTACCGAGTGATACCGAATCAGGATCTGAGCGGGTTTCCTGTGCCAGCCTTCGTGCCCCCACCCACCGATTCCGCGCGGAAAAGAGTAATTGTCACGGGCTGCTTCGACTGGTTCCACTCCGGGCACGTAAGGTTTTTCGAGGAAGCTGCTCAACTCGGAGATCTCTACGTTGTCGTGGGGCATGACGCGAACATCCGGCTGCTGAAGGGCAAGGGGCACCCGCTGCTCTCGCAGGCTGAACGCCTCTACATGGTGTATTCGGTACGATGCGTACACCAGGCTTTGATTTCTACCGGTCACGGCTGGATGGACGCGGAACCGGAGGTCGCGCTCATCAAACCTCACTTCTATGTGGTCAATGAGGACGGTGACAAACCCGACAAGAGAGCATTCTGCGCCGAACATGGAATCGAGTATGTGGTGTTGAAGCGCGTTCCCAAGGAAGGCTTGCCAAAGAGAGAAAGCACGGCGCTGCGAGGCTTCTGAAAGCCGCGATGCAAGCGTAATTCGGCGCGGCCTCATTCTGACGCAGCAAGACGCGATTGACGAGGGGGTAAACATGCCGTACGATGATGCGTCCCCGGAGGTTTAGTTCACCCTTGAGAATATGGATTGCTGCTGTTGTTCTGCTTGCCTTTTTTACCCCGGTCCTCAAAGCCCAGGATGCCGAAACCTCGACCATTATAGGCGCCATGAAGGCGGAGCTGGCGCGCTCGCAGCAGGCCTTTAAGGGCGAGAAGGTCCAGCCCTATTTCCTCGGCTACGAAGTAACCGACGATCAAGTGGTGAACGTCACCGGGACGTTTGGGAAACTCCAGACGAGCCAGCAGAGCCGCAGCCGCCAGTTGGATATCGACCTGCGCGTGGGAACTCCCCATTTGGACAACACCCACGGGTCGCGTGACGAGGGCGCCGAGCCCTCTGCGCCCGTTTACGTTCCTATTGAGGCTGACTCCGACGCGCTGCGCAGCGTCCTGTGGTATTACACGGACCTGAAATACAAGCAAGCCGCCGAGCAAATTGCCGCCATCACCACCGACGTTCAGGTGAAGGTGGCGCAGGAGGACAAGTCCGATGACTTTTCACCCGAGCCTGCGGCCAAGCATTTCGACAAACTCCGTGTGATGCACGTTGACCAAAAGGCATGGGAAGAGAAGGCCCGCAAGTACACGGCGCCCTTTGCGCGTTACGGCGACATCTACTCCGCCACCGCCAACTTTCTCGCGGATATTGAAACGCGTTGGTACGTTAACAGCGACGGGTCGGAGATCGAGGTCTCCCGGCCCATTTATTACCTCTATCTGTCGGCGCAAATCAAAGCCGACGACGGGATGGATTTGCCGCGCTACGAATCCTTCTACTCCTCCGAACCCGAGGGCTTGCCTTCCGACCAGGCGGTACTGAAGGTCGTTGATCGGATGATCAAGGACCTGCAAGCTCTACGCGTGGCGCCGATCGTCGACCCTTACACCGGCCCGGCGATCCTTTCCGGCCGCGCGAGCGGGGTTTTCTTCCACGAGGTTTTCGGCCACCGCGTGGAAGGCCATCGGCAAAAGGGCGAAAACGAAGGCCAAACGTTCAAGAAGATGGTGGGGGAGAAGCTCCTTCCCGAGAACTTTTCGGTGATCTCCGATCCCTCGCTCCAGCGCCTGGGCTCTTCGGAGCTGGCCGGTTTCTATGATTTCGACAACGAGGGGGTCAAAGGGCAACGCGTGACCGTCGTTGACCACGGCGTGTTCAAGAGCTTTTTGATGTCGCGCTCGCCCATCGAAGGGTTTCCGCACTCGAACGGCCATGGGCGCAGGCAGCAGGGTAACGCGCCCGTGGCCCGCCAATCGAATTTGATCGTGGTGGTCGATCATCCTGTTACGCGTGCCGAGTTGAAGCAGCGCCTGATCGAGGAGGTCAACAAACAGAACCAGAAATTCGGCCTCTTCTTCGACGATATTCAGGGTGGATTCACTTTGACCAGCCGGTTCACACCCAACGCCTTCAACGTGCTGCCTGTGATGGTCTATCGAATTTATCCCGACGGCCGCGAGGAGTTGGTGCGAGGGGTCAACCTGATTGGTACGCCCCTGACAGCCTTCAGCAAGATCGTGGCCGGCGACGCGGAGATTGCCACGTTCAATGGAGTCTGTGGCGCGGAGTCAGGCTCGGTTCCCGTATCGGCGTCGTCTCCCGATCTGCTGGTTTCGCAAATCGAAGTGCAGAAGAAGGAGAAATCCACGGCCCGGGCGCCTATTCTTCCGGCGCCGATCGAGCAGAAGGCAGTAGGCGGAAAGCAGTAGGCAGAGATCCGTAGCGCGGACCTGTTTTGTAGGTCCGCGGCTTGTCACCGGGGGGACTGACATAAGTCCCATATTGGCAAGCAAGGACCGCGGACCTCGAGAACAGGTCCGCGCTACACCTTCGGATTGCGGTGTTGTTTAGGAGCAACGGAATGCAGCGAGTGATTTTTCGAGGGCTCGGGTTTCTTCTGCTGGCGGCGATGGCGTTGCCGGCCGCAGCGGCGGACGATGTCGTGATGAAGGCGATGCGCGACGAACTGGACCGCTCCATGAAGCAATTACAGCTCGAACAGCTCGAAAAGCCCTACTTCATTTCCTATCACGTGCAGGATCGGACTTCCCTCGACACCTCGGCCACCTTCGGAGCGCTGCTTTCGGGCGGCCTGGCGCGGGCCCGCTACCTGACTGTGCAAGTGCGGGTTGGAAGCTATCAAAGCGACAACAGCAATTTCATGACCTACCCGCCCGCGGCCAATGGGCTCGCCGAAAACATCCTGCTCCCCGTCGACGACGATTACCAGGAGTTGCGCCGGCAAATCTGGCTGGCCACCGACGAGGCTTACAAAGAAGCGCTGGAAATGATTTCCCGCAAGCGCGGGGCGTTAGAGAATCGGAAGGCTCGCGAAGACCTTCCCGACTTCAGCAAGGAGGATCCGGCCACCTCGCTCGAGCCCTTTTCGCCCATCAAAATGGACCTCGCCCAAGCCCAGGCTTTGGTGAAAAACCTCTCCGCCCTCTTCCGTCAATCACCGGAAATTTATACGTCTTCGGTCAGCGTGGCGGTCACCGACACCCGCTCCTGGTACCTCAATAGCGAGGGCAGCGCGGTGACGAATGAAACCTCCGGGGCAACGATTATGGCTGTGGCTGAAACCCAGGCGGTCGATGGGACCATGCTGCCCGCTTGGAATATGGCTTCGGCGCGTTCAATGGAAGCGCTCCCTAAGGAATCCGAGTTGGCGTCGCGGATTCGCAAGTTGGCGGACATCCTTACGCGGGACCGGCAAGCACCCGTCGTGGATCGCTACAACGGGCCGGTGCTTTTCGAAGGAGCCGCCGGAGCGGAGGTGTTGAGCCAGGCTTTCATTCCCAAATTGCTCGCCATGCGCACCCCGGCATCGGACAATCCCCAGATGGAAGCCTACGCCGGCCAAAATGTGAGCAAACTTCAGGACCGGATCGGGTCGCGCGTCCTTCCGCGATTCATGACGGTTGTTGACGACCCCACGCAAACCTCCTACCAGGGAACGCCGCTGGTGGGCGGCCACGCGGTCGACGACGAAGGCGTCCGGGCGCACGCGACAACACTCATCGACGGCGGTTATCTCAAGACGCTGCTCAACTCCCGCGACCCCGTTTCCGGCATTCCCCAAAGCACGGGAAGCTTTCGCACCTTTGGCGCTCAGCCCAGCAACGTGATGGTCACGGCCACGGAGGGAATGAGCGAGGACGAACTGAAGAACATGTTGCTGAGCATGGTGAAGCAGCGGAACAAGGAATTTGGAGTTATCGTGCGCGGGGTTGGCCGCGAGATCTATAAGGTCTACCCCGACGGCCACGAGGAATTGATGCGTGTGGGCCAGTTCGATGGCTTGGACGACGCCGCGTTTAAGGACCTCACCGCAACCTCGAGCAATCTGGCGGTCTACAGCCTTCCCTATGCGGCTTACGGTGGACGCCTTTATCCCGGACAAACCCTGGCGCCGCTGGTTTCCTTTGTTGCGCCTTCGCTGCTGTTTGAGGACCTTGCCATCAAACCACTAACCGGCGGACTGCCACGGTTGCCGCTGTCTAAACATCCGTATTTTGACAAGTAATCTGCGGGTATAATCGGCGGACGGGTTCACGGTTTCCATCCGTCTTTGCTGTTCACTGTTCCAACACAAGGAGGACACCCCCATGCGAACAATCCTAAAGGTGGCCGTTTGGGTCGCCCTAAGCGCCAGCTTTGCTTTTGCTCAGCAGCCGACTTTCCGCGATCCACTCCTCGACCACCTGACCGGAAAATGGGTTCTCCAAGGGACGATTGCGGGGAAGGAAACCACCCACGATGTCACGGCGGAATGGGTTCTGCAGCATCAATATCTGCGAATTCATGAAGTCTCCCGCGACAAGGACAGTAAGGGCCAGCCGGGGTATGAGGCCATGGTGTTTATCGGTTGGGTCGAGGCCTCATCGGAATATGTTGGTGCGTGGCTCGATACCTACGGGAGCATGGGCGAGTCAACTATCGGGCGCTCCAAGCGAAACGGCGACGAGATCCATTTCCTTTTCAAAGACAAAGACAGCCTCTTTCACACCCGCTTCGTGTATCACCCCGAAGCCGATAATTGGGAGTGGCGGATGGATTCGGAAGAAAAGGGAGAAATGAAGCCCTTCGCGCGGGTGAAGTTGACGCGAAAATAACTTCGGAAGCCGCGGCCGATTTTTTGCGTTCGCTGCGGCTCCCAGTTCTGAATGACCATTTCCCGAGTGGAACGCCCGATCTCAAATTTCAAATTTGAAATCTCAGACCGGGAATCGAGCGTCGAGACGCGAGGCGCGAAACGGAGAAACCGAAACTCGAAAAGCGAAAATCGCGAATCGCAAATCACAGATCGCTAAATTGCTCAGTGATTCGATGGTTTAAATACCCGATCGCCCGATGATCAGATGACCCGATGAATTAATGGCTCGATGGCGAAATTGCCGGAATTTCGGTAGTGGTGTCATCTGGACGTGGCATGGCCATCCTGGCCATGCCCTCACACGGGCAAGATGCCCGTGCCACAGCAAATGACACCACTACCTGTCTTTCTGGCTGCTTGACCCTGAGCTTCGATGTATTTATGATCTAGGGCTGAATTTAGCCGCGATTTAAGATATTGAGGATTTCTGGAGGAAGCATTGAATACTGAAGCGTTGTTGCGGCTGTCGAAGCCCCAATTTATTCCGCCCTTGCACTCGACCTTCACGCCGGCGGTCAACTTTAACCACCATTTTTGTGATTTTGTAAATAACTCCGGACACGGAGTGCCGCTCGTCATCGGGCTCGAGCGCGGGGACAATTCCCTTTCCGTTTATCGCACCGTCTGCCTTGACGAGGGCGCGGAGTCCGCAGATCTGAACCTTGTTTATGCCGAGCGTGTGGTGAAGATGCTGCTTTGGCAGAGGGGCGGTTGGCGCATCATGGTCGGCGGGCCACCGAGCGTCGGCGAGCATATCCGGCGGGTTTACTCCACCGCAGGGGCTCGGAAATTTGACGCGGAATTTATGGCGGATGTTTACGAGCATCCGTTCACGGTGGATATCACCGGCGCAGACAAGATTCCCGCACCCCATGAGGGCTCCGTGCGCCTGGGTGGACACCTGGAAGGCTGCCGCATCGGCTTTGACTTGGGAGCGAGCGACCGAAAAGTTGCCGCGGTCAAGGACGGTGAGGCCGTGTACACGGAAGAGGTGGTGTGGGATCCGAGGAATGCCGCCGACCCTCGTTATCACTTCGACGAGATCAACACCGCGCTGAAATCTGCAGCCCAGCATCTGCCGCGAGTGGACGCCGTGGGCGGGAGCGCCGCAGGCGTCTACATCAACAGCCGGCCGCGGGTGGGCTCGCTGTACCGCGGAGTCCCCAAGCCGCTGTTTGACACCAAGATTCGAAACCTCTTTGTGGATTTGCAAGAGGCTTGGGGCGGCATTCCCTTTGCCGTGGTGAACGACGGGGAAGTTACGGCGCTGGCGGGCGCCATGTCCCTGGATGACGCCGCCGTGCTGGGCATGGCGCTCGGCTCCAGTGAGGCGGGCGGCTACGTGACGCCCACCGGCGAGCTCACCACCTGGCTGAATGAACTGGCGTTCTGCCCGGTGGATTTGGATCCGCAAGCTCCCACCGATGAGTGGTCCGGCGATCAGGGAGTGGGCGCCAATTACTTTTCGCAACAAGCGGTGTTCCGATTGGCGCCTCTTGCGGGCATTACGCTCGACGCCAAGCTGGGTCTTGCCGAAAAACTCAAATCGGTTCAGGAACTGCTGAGCCGGGGCGATGAGCGCGCGCGGCTGATCTTTGAGACCATCGGCTGCTACGTGGGATATGGCGTGGCGCATTACGCGGATTTTTACGAGTTGCGCCACGTGCTGATCCTCGGGCGGGTCACTTCCGGCGAAGGCGGCAATATTATCATGGCGCGCGCGCAGGAAGTGCTCGCCAAGGAATTCCCGCAGCTCGCGGCCAAAGTGGCGCTGCACTTGCCCGATGAGTCTACCCGCCGTGTGGGCCAGGCCGTGGCGGCAGCCAGCCTGCCCCTCCGGGATGGGAAGGGAAGAATTTAGGATATGAATTTCCACAAGCCGGCTTCGGAAGTGTATGTGCCGGACGGGTCGACGGCCGAAGCGGCCCTGGCGCGAACGACGCACATGGCCATCGGCGCACATCCGGACGACAACGAAATTATGGCCGTTCACGGCATCCTGGAGTGCTTTGGGCGCGATGGCCGGCACTTTACCGGCGTATCCGTGACGAACGGCGCGGGCAGCGCGCGCGACGGCGCGTACGCGCGCTATACCGACGATGAAATGCAGAAGGTGCGGCGGGTGGAGCAGAAGAAGGCAGCGGTGGTGGGCGAATATGCCGCCCACGTTTTTCTGGACTACACCAGCGGCGAAGTGAAGGATAGCAAAAACCTGCCGGTGGTGGAGGACCTGAAGAAAATAGTGATAGCGGCGCGCCCCCAGGTGCTCTACACGCACAATCTCGCCGATAAACACGATACCCACATCGCCGTGGTGTTGCGCACGTTGGCCGCGTTGCGCGAGATTCCCAAGGAAGCACGTCCCGCGCGTCTCTACGGCTGCGAAGCTTGGAGGTCGCTCGACTGGTTGTGCGACACGGATAAGACCATCCTCGACGTGCAGACGCGTGAGAATCTGGCCATGTCGCTGATCGGGCTTTACGATTCGCAGATTTGCGGCGCCAAGCGTTACGATTTGGCAACCGTCGGGCGCCGCCGCGCCAACGCCACGTACCTGGCCTCCCACGCCGTGGATCAAAGCTCCGCCGTCACCTTCGCGGTCGACCTTACGCCCCTCGTGGAGGACGAGAAGCTGGACCCCGCCCAATATATCCTCGGATTTGTCGATCGGTTCAGGAACGATGTTGCGACACGACTCGCCAAGCTCGGATGAGCTGCGCGCCCCGGGCACATGGAACTTGCCCTATGTTCGCCGCGCTTGCGCCGCTTGCAGGGCTTCCTGGCGCGCATGGGCGAGCGATTTGACGGTATCGCCAGTCGGGAGGAATTCCATAGCCACGTAGTGGTGGTAATTCAGCTCCGCGATTTTCTTATAGATGTTGATGTAGTCGATCTCTCCGGTGCCGGGCTCATGACGCCCGGGAACGTCGGCGATGTGGAACAGGCCGACCTTGCCGGCATGCTTTTGGAGGTTGGCGATCAGGTTTCCACCGGAAATCTGGGCGTGGTAGAAATCGTACAGGAATTTGACTTGGGGATGGTTCACCTCCTCGATGATCTTGAAAGCCTCCGGAACTGACCACAGGTAATAGTGGGGATTTTCCTCGAGGTCGATATTCTCCAAGAGCAACGTAACGTTTTTCCCTTCCACCAGTTCCGCCGCTCTTTTCAGGCCTTCCACGCAGCTTTCATGCTGGGTTTTTGGCGAGAGGCCGGGCACCACGTCTCCTGACATCACAATCAGAGCAGGGCACCCGATCTTTTCCATGATGCTCAGTTCCTTGCGGACGTCGGCCAGGAAAGCGGGGCGGGCACTCGGGTCCGCAACCCCGTGGCGTAAGCCGGCAGTCGTATCGAAGGTGATTCCCAACTCGGAGCGTTTTTTGTTGTACCGGCGAAAATCATCCTCCGTCCATTTCGCATATTCGCCGACGAGTTCCACGGCGTGGTACCCCGCTTCGGCGATCTTTTCCAAACGCTCCTCGAAGGGCCGGTCGGTCAGGATCGTCCAAAGCATGACGGAAGTCTTGAACGGCGTTTCCAACAGGTTCGAATCCACCGCTGGTTTCGCTGCCCTGCCCAAGGGTTCGAGGGCGAGTGCGGCCGTCCCCAAGGTGGCCCCGGCAATGGTTTTGGAGAAGCTGCGTCGATTCATAGATACCCCCCTGGCATGTTCTGGTCGTTCATCCGCTCGCCGGGCGTCCGCGCAGAGGCAAAGCAAATTACTGGCCTTTGGCTGGCCACACCGAGCAGCGCAAGCTTACGCAACTGTTGCTCCCCTTACAACCGGAATCTACCGATCGCATTAGTCCGGCGCAAAACCGCTTGGTCGATCGATACGGTTTGTTGAGATATCCGGGAAACTGAGTTACCGTATTTCTTCAACTCGACTCGACATCCAGGGAGCTTATGACCCAGGCGAATGCCGAAAAGCAACTGTTGACGGGCCAAGTGGCGGTCGTGACTGGTTCCACGCAAGGCATCGGAGCGGGAATCGCCGTTAAACTCGCCGAGCATGGCGCGCGGATTCTGGTGCATGGGCGCGACAGCCAGCGGGCGGGGGGCGAGAAGATTGTGCAGGCGATCGAAGCCGCTGGAAGCCAGGCGCGGCTGGTTACCGGCGATCTGCGGGATGAGTCGCACTGCCGCAGCATTGTCCGCAACGCGCTATCGCGATTCGGCCGGCTGGATATCCTGGTGAACAACGCCGGCGTGTCGCATCGCGGCACGATCGAGGACACTTCCACCGAGCTGTGGGATGAAATCTTCGGCGTCAACGTGCGCGCTCCATTTATTCTTTGCCAGGAAGCTGTGCGCGACATGAGGAACCGCCAAAGCGGCTGCATCGTCAACATCGGCTCGGGGAACGCTTACTGCGGGCTGAAGCGCCTGCTGCCTTATTCCGCCTCCAAAGGCGCGCTGATGACGTTCACCAAGAATCTGGCGAATTATCTGACCCAATACCGCATCCGTGTGAACCAGATCAATCCCGGGTGGACCTTGACCGAGGGGGAGCGCCATCTTCTCGGCGTGGTCGAGGGTAAGGGTGAGAATTGGACGGAGGACGCAGTGAAGACGCGGCCGTTCGGGCGCATGCTCGATCCCGCCGACATCGCCAACGCCGTCCTGTTTTTTGCCACTAACGAACTGATCTCCGGCGCGGTGCTCGATTATGAGCAGACTCCCTTTGGCGCACCTTCCGACCTAGGGATGCTGGGAACCAAGGGGCGATGAAAACCGCCCCCTTGTCCAGATATTACACGGACGAGGTGGGGTCGGACTGCGCAACGGCATGGGATGCCGCGGGCCGACGGTGAGCGGCGAGATTAACTGCGGTACGATGAATTGATATCGATGTAAGCGCGCGTGAAGTCGCAGGTCCACACGTTGGCTGTCGCCTTTCCCGCATGCAGATCCACACGCAGCAAAAGCTCCTTCTGGTCGAGTTCGTGGTGAGCGGCCGCTTCGTCGAAGCCGGCCTCCACTCCCTTGCGGCACAGCATCATGCTGTTAACGCTGATGTCGATCTTGTTAGGATCGAACTTTGCTCCAGAGTAGCCCGCGGCGCAGATGATGCGGCCCCAGTTTGGATCGGCGCCCGCCACCGCGGTTTTCACCAACGGCGAGTTGGCAATAGCGCGCGCCACCCGATCAGCATCGAGCGGAGACCGCGCCCCCACCACTTCCACGGTTACCAACTTGGTTGCACCCTCGCCGTCACGCGCAATCATGCGCGCGAGGGTCTGGCAAACCTGTATCAATCCCTCCGCAAACCAAGCGCGGCTGTAATTTCCGGGAATCACATTGGTTTCCGCAAGACCGCTGGCCAGGGCCACAACCGTATCGTTGGTGGAAGTGTCACCGTCAACAGTGACGCGATTAAAGGAGTCCTCAGCCGCCGCTCGCAGCAGGTTGTGCAACATGCGCTCACCCATCGCGGCGTCCGTGGTAATGAACGAAAGCATGGTGGCCATGTGCGGATTGATCATCCCCGATCCTTTGGCAACGGCAGCGATGTGCACGGCCCTGCCGTTTGCATCCGATCGCACCACGCAGGACTTAGGGACGGTGTCAGTGGTCATGATGGCTTGGGCAACAGCCCGGGCATTCTGGCGCGAGAGCTTATCTTTTAAGTGAGGGAGTTGTTGAAGAACAAGGTCCAGGTTAAGCGGAACGCCAATGACTCCGGTCGATGCCACCAGCACCTGCGTGGGTTCGATTCCCAGGAGCTCTGCGGCAACGCGAGCCGTTTCCTCAGCCGCGTGCATTCCCTCCTTTCCGGTGCAGGCGTTCGCATTACCGGCATTGGCGACGATGGCGCGGCACAGCCCGCGGCTTCCGATAAGATTTTGGCGGGAAAGCAGGACGGGCGCTGCCGCCACTCGATTGGTGGTGAAAACACCGGCGGCTGTAGTTGCCGGCGAATCGGAAAAGATCAGCGCCAAATCCAAAGCGTCGTGCGTCTTCTTGATTCCGGCAGCGACAGCAGCAGCGCGAAATCCCAATGGTGATAGCGAATCTCCTTCGACGACTTCCCACTTTGGTATGGCTCGGCTCAACGCCCCTCCTTGACTATTCACGCGATAGTGGAATCTCTCTAACAGGTAGAGAACCATATTTGGCGGCGGTGAATCGTTGCGGGCCTGCGAGGCGATGACTCCACTTTCGTATCGCCGCGTCATTTACTGACGGGCGGCGGGTTCGGAACGGTTTCGCCCACCCCCGGCGGTGGGGGGCGGGGATGGCTGCCCCGCTATTTTGATCGTCCGCACGCTCTCATCACATGCCAGCATATATAAGTCTTCGTCAGCACTGCCGGGCGTGCAATTTGCCTCCACAATGTGGGTCGGCGAGATGATTCGCGTCGGTGAGCACCATCGCACGATTCTTGTACTGCCAGATCAGTACCGCGTCGCGATTGTTGATCCGGGTGTGCTCAAAATTATAGCGCGGAAGTTCGTGCAGAGATCCGTCGGTCTCCCACTTGGCCAAGTCCAAGGGCGCGAACTCAGCGCTCTGGTCGGGGTTGGGTTGAGATGTGATGGTGAGGGTTGGCCCTACACTCCAAAATCGCGACGCAAAAATCCGCACGCCCCCAGAGAAGGGTTCCGTCTTTTCGTCAATGCCCGCGGCCACTTGCATCTCAAAACCCAAATCATCGTTCTTGTAAGCGACAGGCGCCAAGGTCTCCTTCTTCACGGCTTCTTTGTGTGCTGGATACCCCTTCACGAGAAAATACTCACCCCCAACGATTCCGCCCCCAATCAGCAAGATTCCCAAACCGACCATTAATTGCGTAGGGATTTGTTTTTTCATCGTGGCAATATTAACCCTTGTCCGCCGGAAGGCGCAATGTAGGATTCACCGCACTCGAATGAGCGGATGAGTCTTTTCGGGACCTCACCCACTTGTTGCGCATCCACTCCCTCCGCGCGCAGAGAATCCAGAAGTGGAACAGAATCTTTCGAAGCTACGGAGAGCAAGAGCCCCCCAGAGGTCTGCGGGTCGAACAGCAGGTTCCTGACGTCTTCCGAGACATGAGCGGCGAACTCCACGCAGCCGTCGAGGAAATCCATGTTTCGCTTCAAGCCACCGGGAAGAAATCCTTTTTGCGCGAGATTAAGCGCTTCCGGTAGATACTCGATCTTCTGGGAGTCAATGGCGAAGCTCACTTTGCTGCCTACCGCCATTTCCCGCGCGTGGCCGAGCAGGCCGAAGCCGGTAATGTCCGTAGCGGCGTGCACGTCAAACGGCAAGGCCAGTTCCATGCCGATGCGATTGAGCGTACACATGGAAAGGATCGCGGCATCCACCGTGGCTTTCGTCGCGCCGTCTTTCTTCAACGCGGTTCCGATCACCCCAGTGCCTAGACGCTTGGTAAGAATCAGTCCGTCGCCCGGCTGCGCGCCCACGTTTTTCAGAACACGCTGCGGATTGATGACGCCGGTCACCGCGTAGCCGAATTTGATCTCGTCATCGCCAAGAGAGTGGCCGCCAATCACGGAGCAACCCGCTTCCTGCATCTTGGCAAGGCCGCCCTGAAGGATCCTCTCTAGAATCTCCACATCCCTGCCCGTGTTGGGGAAGCCGACGATGGAGAGCGCGGAAATCGGGCGGCCGCCCATCGCGTACACGTCGCTCAGAGAGTTGGCAGCGGCAATCTGGCCGAAGGTATATGGGTCATCCACGATGGGGGTGAAAAAATCCACCGTCTGCACAAGCGCGAGCTCGGGCGAGAGTTGATACACTCCCGCGTCATCGGCAGTATCGAAGCCTACCAGCACGTTCGGGTCGAATTGTTTCGGCAATCGGGCGAGCACGGAGTCCAAAATCCTTGGACTCAACTTGGCCGCTCAACCCGCTGCCTTAACCATCCCGGTCAGCCGTATGCGTTCGTCCATAGCGTTTTGATTATATGCTGGCAGCGCGTGTTTCCAAAGCTGCGGGCGCTGGCACCTTGACCGCACTGTGGCTGCCCACTAGAATGCTGGTTTTCAATGCTTGCGGGAACACGCACTGGAACAAGCGGGAGGAATCTCGCGCGTAATTCGAGCAAGCCTTTGCAAGAACGGGCGGAACATTCCGTGGATCACGCCACGCGTAATCCTCGGTTTTGGAGGAGGACACATGTTTGCCTTTCGCGGAGTGGATTATCTGGAGATCGATTCCCTGCTCAATGATGATGAAAAGCTGGTGCGCCAAATGGTGCGTGAGTTTGTAGACAAGGAGATCATCCCGAACATTGAGGGGTGGAACCGCGAGGGCAAGTTTCCCCTGCACCTGGTCCCACTCATGGCAGAGTTGGGGTTTTACGGCGCCAACCTCGAAGGTTACGGCTGCGCGGGCATGTCGAATGTCCAGTATGGCCTGATTATGCAAGAACTCGAGCGCGGTGATAGCGGCTTGCGCAGCTTCGTAAGCGTGCAGGGCGCGCTGGTGATGTACCCCATCCACGCGTTTGGGTCTGAGGAGCAGAAAGATCGCTGGCTGCCGGCGCTGCAGCAAGGGAAGGCCGTCGGTTGCTTTGGCTTGACGGAACCCGACTTTGGCTCGAACCCTGGAGGAATGCGCACGCGCGGAGTGAAGGACGGCGATGACTATATCCTGAACGGTGAGAAAGCCTGGATTACCTCGGGAACCGTCGCTGACGTGGCTTTGGTGTGGGCACGGACCAACGAAGGCGTCCGGGGATTCCTGGTGGAAAAAGGCACGCCAGGCTTTTCCGCCAAGGACATCAAAGGCAAGTGGTCACTGCGCGCCTCGGTGACGTCCACATTGGCTTTGCAAGACGTGCGCGTGCCCGAGCGTAACATGCTCCCCAAGGCCCAAGGACTGAAGGCGCCGCTAAGCTGTCTGACTCAAGCGCGCTATGGCATCGGCTGGGGAGCTATTGGTGCCGCCATGGCCTGTTACAACGAGGCGCTCGAATATGCCAAAGTGCGCAAGCAGTTTGACGATAAGCCCATCGCGACTCACCAGCTTGTGCAAGCGAAGTTTGCCGATATGATTACGGAAATCACCAAGGCGCAATTGCTGGCGCTCCAGGTGGGCCGGCTAAAAGACCAGGGTCGCGCGGACTTTGCCCACGTCTCGATGCTCAAACGCAATAACGTCAAGATCGCACTCGACGTGGCCCGCGCCGCTCGCGACATCCTCGGTGCGAATGGCGTTGCCGACGAGTACCCGATCTTCCGCCACATGTGCAATCTGGAATCGGTCTTCACTTATGAAGGCACCCACAATATCCACACCTTGATCATCGGCGAGCGAGTGACGGGAATGCCGGCATATAAATAGGGTGGAGGGTGATAAAAGGCCGTCCCGGATAAATTTTAGGACGATTTCTCAGGAAGTCTCTGGCGGCGGGCAGTAAACGTGTTTTCCAGGAGTTCGAATTTCCCCTCGAGGCGAGCCAACCGTTCACCATGATTCTGCAGGACCCCGTGAGCCTGTTTGACGGATTCAGCTAATTGTGAGATGCGGTCCTCTATCGTGATGATCTTCTTAAGGCCCTCGTAAATATCCTTAGCAACGCTTGAACTCATCAATTTTCTCCGCGCTTCTCCTACAGTAGGAGATAGCTTCGTCTAATTTGGCGATGCTCCGATTTAGGGATGCATTTGCCTCCTTGGCAAGCGCCGCCATGCTTTCTCTGTCGAATTCGGGAGGGAAATCTAGGTAGAAGTCAATCGCCTCACGGAGTTCTTCGGAGAAACTTGACTTTCGCCGGCGGGCGCGCTGAAATAAGCGCTTTCGTTGTTGCGGACTAATGTAAACCGTAGTTGGCGTCGCCATCTCCGTCCTCCATATATTGCAAGTATATTTCACAATGGTAGTGATATTCAAGGATGGCGATTCAGAATCGTACCACTTAGCGTTGGCCCACCACGTGCCGTCCTAAAGGTCGAACCTGCATGTAAAACCAGGCAGCGGATTGGCATCGCTCACCCATTCAACCGGTTAACCCCGTCGAAGGCGGCGTTCTTATAACATTCCGCGAGCGTGGGATAATTAAAGACAGTATTTACAAAATAGTCGATTTTCCCGCCCAAGCTCATCACCGCCTGGCCGATGTGGATCAACTCGCTGGCGCTTTCCCCGATGATGTGCACGCCGAGCAAGTCGCGGGTTTCGCGGTGGAACAGGATCTTCAGCATCCCGATGTTATCGCCGATGATCTGCCCGCGAGCAATTTCACGATAGCTGGCCTTACCCATCTCGTAAGGGACGTTGGCCTGCGTCAGTTCTTCCTCATTCTTGCCGACGTAGGAGATTTCCGGGATGGTGTAAATTCCATAGGGAAAAAGCTCGGGGGTGCTCTTGCTTTCAACCCCGAAGGCGTGGCACGCCGCTAGCCGGCCCTGCTCAAGTGAAGTCGAGGCCAGGCTGGGAAAGCCGATCACGTCACCCGCGGCGTAAACGTGGGGAACCTCCGTCTGGTAGTCTGCGTTCACTTTCAGGCGCCCGCGATCATCAGCTTTGAGTCCCGCCGCCTCCAGATTCAACTTCGCGGTAGCGCCTGTGCGGCCAATGCTGTATAAGGCCTTTTCCGCGACGATTTCCTTGCCGCTCGCCAAATGGACTTTTACGCGTGTGTCTGTGCCGCTCGGGGCGAGCTCGATGCCGCTGACCGCCTCGTTGAATCGCAGGGTCATACGGTTCTGGCGCAAGTGGTAGTCAAGCGCCTCCACGACTTCCGCATCAACGAATGGCAGAAGCCGGCGCGAACGGTCGACCAAGGTGACGCGGACGCCCAGCGCCGAGAAGATGCTCGCGTACTCGCAGCCCACCACGCCCGCTCCGATTACCACTAGAGTCCTCGGAAGTTTTTTCAACGTCAGGATGTCGTCACTGGTGAAAATGTTCTGGCCATCGAAAGGGATTTTGGGATCGCGCGTGGCTTCGGTACCGACGGCAACCAGAATATTGGCGGCGGTCACGGTGCGCTCGCCGGAATGGTCCACCATGGTCAGGTGCAGGGTGTGGGGGTCCACGAACGACGCCTCCGCATTGAGCATCTCCACCCCGTTGCGCTGCAATTGGTGGCGCGTCACGTCGATTTCGTGGCGGATGACGTGTTCCGTGCGGAAAAGAAGGTCGTCAATTGTAATGTTCTGTTTGACCGTGTAAGACTCTCCGTAAATGCTCCGCAGTCGATAGCCGGAAAGATAAATGACGGCCTCACGCAGGGTCTTGCTGGGAATGGTTCCAGTGTTAGTACATACCCCGCCGAGGACAGCCTTGCGCTCGATAAGGGCAGTGCGTTTCTCGAGTTTCGCCGATTGGATCGCCGCTCGCTGGCCAGCCGGGCCCGATCCGATGACCAACATGTCGTAGTCGTATTCCGCCATTGCCGCTCCTCCTGAGAATCTGCCGCAACGACACGGCCGTGGGTGCCGCCCTGTGGTCTTGAAGATCAGGCCGGGATTAATGATGAGAGATTGATATCATAACTCGACATGCGCTCAACTTTTCAAAAATCGTACACGCCTGAACCGGGAACATCAGCCATTGACAACCTTCATTGCGCCTTCCGCGTATCGGTCTCCGGCGGCAGCGCCATGGGGAGCGATCTCGTTCAGTTGCGCGAGGTCATGCGATGTTAACGTAAGTTCCAGCGCGGCCAGATTCTCTTCCAGGTGGGCGCGACTGGCTGTTCCGGGGATGGGGACAATCCCTTCGCTCTGAGCCAACACCCACGCGAGTGCAAGTTGGGATGGCTTCGCGCCCTTTTTCGCCGCGACTTGCTCGACGCGCCGGACCAGTTCGAGGTTGCGGGCGAAATTCTCTCCCTGAAATCGCGGAGAATTACGGCGCCAGTCGTCGGGCGCCAGATCTTCCAAACGCTCGAACCGGCCCGTCAGGAATCCGCGCCCCAGCGGGCTGTAGGCAACGAAGGTGATGCCCAACTCCTTACAGAGTGGAAGGATCTGCTCCTCCGGGTCGCGCGTCCAGAGCGAGTACTCCGTTTGCAGAGCGCTGACGGGAAACGTGCTGTGCGCCCGGCGGATGGTCGACGGTGCTGCTTCAGAGAGTCCGAGCAAGCGAACCTTGCCCTCCTCGACCAAACGTGACATGGCTCCCACGGTCTCTTCAATCGGCACGGTGCGGTCGACCCGGTGCTGATAATAGAGGTCAATCGTGTCCGTCTGCAACCGGCCCAAGCTGGCTTCGCACGCCTGGCGCACGTATTCGGGACGGCCATTAATGCCCAGGAAGCGGCCCCCTTCGTCGCGCACGTTGCCGAATTTCGTCGCCAGCACGACCTGATCTCGCCGGCCTTTGATGGCTCTGCCAACGAGTTTCTCGTTGTCGCCGCGGCCATAAGCATCGGCCGTATCGAGGAAATTCACCCCGATGTCGAGGGCACGATGGATCGTCGCGACCGACTCCTCTTCCCGTTGCGGACCGTAGAATTCAGACATGCCCATGCACCCCAACCCGAGGGCCGACACCTTGAGCGTGCTGTCACCAATATCCCGTAACTGCATGAGTCCCCCAACGACGTGCAACAGTGAACTGAGAGTCCACCAACATAGCATCGGGATGGAAGCTGCTCAAGGTTTAGCGGTGCGACCGATCTGTTCGGGACTTGTCTACCTTCCTGGGGCGTCGCAGTGATTAAACCGCGGGTGTGTCCCGTGGAACTTTACCGGGCGGGAAAACGTAGGTATAAACAGTAGGTGAAAAAGGAGATCCTTGCCATGGCCACAAGTCCTCAGCCTCCTCGCCCTCCCACACCTCCGCAGCCGACTGGAAGCCACAGCCACTTCGTGGCGATCGCCCTCCTCTTCCTGGCGCTGATTGTCTTGATCGCAGGAATTGCCGTTTGGGGAGGTCTACGCTTCCTTTCGAACGCCGTCCACGTGCAAGTGCAGCAAGACGGCGGGGGAAAGAAAGAGGTCTCCATTAAAACGCCGTTGGGCTCACTTGAGGTGAATCACGACCTGAACGAAGCCAGCCTGGGATTGCCCATTTATCCCGGAGCAACTCGCCTCACGGACCATGACTCCGCGACGGTCAATATCGATATCGCGGATCAAACGAAGGTTCGCGTGCTGGCGGGAAAGTTTGAGACCCGGGATTCGGTTGATAAGGTTACGACTTTCTATCATGATCGCTTGGGCGATCAAGTAACCAAGTTCAGGGAGAAGAACGAAGAGGGAAAAACCGTCTTCGAGATCAAGCACGATAAACAAGATAAGGTGGTGGCGCTCAAGAGCAACGGCGACATGACGGTCATCGAGCTCGTCCGCGTTTCCGAGGGGAGCGACCAGGGGAATTAGAGTTTCGCCGTGACCCGCATGCCAACTGCTCACCTAATTTGTGGCCCCCTCGGCTCTGGCAAAACCGCTTTTGCCCGGCGCCTGGAGGTTGAAATCGGCGCTCTTCGATTTACGCACGACGAATGGATGGTAATCCTCTGCGGCCAGGATCCACCGCATAGCCAATTTCCCGATTACTTCCAGCGAGTCACGCTGCTGATCAATTCGATCTGGCCCCGGTGTCTGGAGCTGGGCTTGGACGTGATCCTGGACCTCAATTTTTGGAAGCGCAGCCAGCGCGACGAAGTTCGGCGCATGGTTGCAGCACGCGGCGGAACCTCTACCCTTTACTGGCTTGGCTGTCAGAAGGAGGTCGCCTGGGAACGGGTCAAGGGCCGCAACGGCAACTCGACGGACCTGTATATAGCTCCCGAGACTTTCGAATCTCTCTGGCCCCAAATCGAGCCGCTTGGGCAGGACGAAGACCACGTCGTCATTTCCAGCTAACAAGGTTGCGCTGTAGTAGTCCAGCCATGGCCACGTTTTCCACTTGATACTTCCGCGTCCAATGCGCATGATGAGCGTTTCTCCAGGAGTCGCTCATGTTCACATTTGACATCGATTGGGTTCGGTCACAATTCCCCGCACTCGCCATGAAAGTGAATGGCTACTCGGCCGCGTTCTTCGACGGCCCCGGAGGCACACAAGTGCCCGAGCGCGTGATTCGGGCGATCGGCGAGTATTTGGCGGCTTCGAACGCCAATACGCATGGGGCGTTTGCCACGAGCCGGCGGAGCGATGAAGTTATCGCCGCAGCGCATGCGGCCATGGCAGCCATGTTGGGCTGCGATCCGGATGAAATTGTTTTTGGTCCCAACATGACCTCGCTAACGTTCGCGCTCAGCCGCGCGATCGGCAGGGATCTCGCACCTGCAGATGAAATCGTCGTGACGCAGCTCGACCACGACGCCAATGTTTCGCCCTGGACGGCGCTGGAAGAGCGTGGCTGCATTATCCGCTTTGTCGACATTCATCCCACCGATTGCACGCTCGATATGGACGAATTGCGGCGAGCCATTACGTCGCGCACGCGCGTCGTGGCCGTGGGGTATGCCTCCAACGCCGTGGGAACAATTAACGACGTCGATGAAGTCGTGCGCCTGGCCCATGAGGCGGGCGCCATCGCGTATATCGACGCCGTCCACTACGCACCGCACGGACCCATCGATGTGCGACAGCCTTGATTGCGATTTCCTGGTTTGTTCTCCGTACAAGTTTTTCGGTCCCCACTCCGGAGTGCTGTATGGCAAGCGGCGGCATCTCGAGCGCCTGGCTCCTTACAAGGTTCGTCCCGCGCCCGAAAGCCTCCCCGGGCGCTGGGAGACGGGGACGCAGAATCACGAAGGGATGGCGGGGGTCACGGCCGCCGTCGAGTATCTCGCGGAACTCGGGCGGCACCACAAGCCGGAGGCGAGGAACAAAGGGCCGCTCTCTTGGCTGCCTACGATTTCATCCGCGTATACGAGCGGAAGCTGCTGGTGCAACTGGTTCCTGGGCTGCTGGAGATTCCCGGCCTGACTTTCTACGGCATCACCGAGCTTGCCCGCTTCCACCAACGTGTTCCCACCGTGGCCGTGCGTATCGCAGGCCACTCACCACGCGAACTGGCGGCCCACTTGGCGAAAGTGGCATTTTCACGTGGGACGGAAACTACTACGCGCTGAACCTGAGCGAACGTCTGGGCGTGGAAGCCAGCGGCGGGATGCTCAGAATCGGCCTCGTACACTACAATACGGCGGAGGAAGTTGACCGGTTGTTGGCGGCGCTGAGAGAATTAGGGTGAAGTCTACCGTTCGGGGAACACGACTTGCGCCAGGAGATGCGGTCGAAGATAATGCCGTTTCTCACTCGGAGCGTTCATCAAGTCTCGGGAAAGGATCCCATGAACCAACGTGTCATTTGCGCATTGCTCCTGACTCTTGCCTCGGCTGGGCGCGCTGGCCCGTGCCGAGGAGCACTACGACGTTATTGTAGAACGGAATGTGCCCGTCAAAATGCGTGACGGCGTCGTACTGCGTGCGGATATCTATCGGCCCAAGGCCGACGGGAAGTTCCCAGTGCTCCTGACACGAACCCCCTACGACAAGCGCGGAGAAATGGATTTCGGCCCAATGGCCGCGGCGCGCGGCTACGTTCTAGTGACCCAGGATGTTCGCGGCCGCTATACCTCCGAAGGCGAATGGTACACCTTCAAGAACGAATCGCAGGACGGCTACGACACCGTGGAGTGGGCTGCCGCTCTGCCTTATTCCAATGGGAAAGTGGGGATGTTCGGCGGATCGTACGTGGGTGCTACGCAAATGCTTGCCGCCATCGCCTCTCCGCCGCACCTAGCAGGAATTCTGCCGATTGTGACCGCGTCCAACTATCATGAGAACTGGACCTATCAGGGCGGGGCGTTTGAACAGTGGTTTGACCAATCCTGGACGACCGGCCTGGCGGAGAACACCTTGGACCGCCGCATGAGCAAGGACTCCTACGCAACTCGCTGGGACACGCAGCTTCCGCTGACCGATTATCCGCTTGCTGGATCTCGGCACTACAACCGGCCTGGCGGATTACTACCTCGATTGGCTGGCGCATCCCAGCTATGACGACTATTGGAAGCGCGTGGTCAATTGAAGAACACTTCTCGCAAATCAAGGTTCCCGGCTCTCCACGTTGCCGCGTGGTACGACCTCTTCCAGGACGGCACATTTCGAAATTATCTTGGAATCAAGGCCCATGGCGGCAGCGAGGCGGCCCGGAATGGTCAACGGCTGCTGGTGATCGTAGGCGGCCACGCGGGGTCCGGGCCGATCATCGGTGAAGTCGATTTCGGGAAGGATTCTGTTATTTCCGAAGACGCGATTACCCTGCGCTGGTACGACTACCTGTTTAAGGGTATCGATAACGGCATGGGCGGCGAAAAGCCGGTCAAGCTGTTTGTGATGGGAAAGAATGTGTGGCGTGAAGAGCAAGACTGGCCCCTTACGCGGGCCCAAGAGACTCGTTATTACCTGCACTCTTCGGGCAAGGCCAACACGCTTAGTGGCGACGGGACACTGAGCACAGCGACGCCTACGACCGAGACCGCGGACCAGTATGTTTACGACCCTGCGAACCCTGTGCCAACTCGCGGTGGGCCTCTGTGCTGCGATGCAGTTCATGAGCCTGCGGGGGCGTTCGACCAACGGCCTGTGGAAAACCGTGACGACGTACTGGTCTATACAACTCCCGCTTTTGAGCATGACACCGAAGTGACGGGGCCCATTACGCTCGAAGTCTATGTGAGTACGTCGGCGGTGGATACGGACTTTACTGGCAAGGTGGTCGATGTCGGGCCGCAGGGTTTCGCCCGGAATTTGACGGAGGGAATTTTGCGAGGCCGATATCGGAATTCCAGAGAGAAACCGGAGCTTATGAATCCTGGGCAGGTGTGCAAGCTCACGCTCAACCTCTGGTCGACTTCCAATGTCTTTTTGGCAGGCCATAAGCTGCGGCTGGAAGTCTCGAGCAGCAACTTTCCGCGCTTTGACAGGAATCTGAATACGGGAGAGGACCAGGCTCGCACCGACGATTGGGTGAAGGCGACGAACGCCGTATATCACGATACTGAGCATCCATCGGCGCTGATTGTGCCGGTGATTCCGCAATAAAAAGGAAGAATCATGTCGAATCAATTCCGTAATTACGTTGCAGGTCAGTGGGTCGAATGCAAATCCGGGAAGACCTTCGCGAATACAAACCCTGCGAACACGACGGAAATCGTGGGAACTTTCCAGGCTTCCGGCCCGGAAGATGTGCAGGCGGCATGTGAAGCGGCAGCGAAGGCGCAATCAGCCTGGAGCGCCGCGCCCGCGCCGCGAAGGGGCGAGTATCTCTTCAAAGCGGCGGAACTGCTCGAGGGCCGCCTCGCGAAAGTCAGCGAAGAGATGACGCGCGAAGAGGGGAAGACCCTCCCCGAAGCCAAGGGCGAAGTGAAGCGGGCGATCAATATTCTGCGCTATTTCGGCGGCGAGGGCGCCCGCCAGTTCAGTTACCAGATTCCTTCCGAGCGCGACAACGTTTTCTGCTACACGCTGCGAAAGGCATTAGGAGTAGTGGCACTTATCACTCCCTGGAACTTTCCCAGCGCGATTCCGGTCTGGAAAATGGCGCCGGCACTGGTGGGAGGGAACACAGTGGTCATCAAACCCGCGTCGCTTGCGCCGCTCAGTGGTTACAGAGTTGTTGAGGCGCTCAACGAAGCGGGAATCCCCGCCGGGGTGGTGAATTACGTGACGGGCGCGGGGGGCGCCGTAGGTAACGCGTTGGTCGAACACCCTGCGGTTCGCGCCGTATCGTTTACAGGCTCGTGCGAAGTCGGCAACGCGCTCTACGATAAAGTGACAAGGCGTAAAGTGCGCGTTCAGCTCGAGATGGGAGGCAAGAATCCTACCGTCGTGCTGAAAGACGCCGACCTGGATTTCGCTGCGGACGTCCTGGTCAACGGCGCCTTCTTCTCCACCGGACAGAAGTGCACGGCGTGCAGCCGCGCCATTATTGAAAAGTCCATTTACGAGCCGCTGCTCGAAAAGCTTATTGCCAAGACTCGCAAGCTGAAGGTGGGCAACGGCCTCGAGCCCGGCGTCGAGATTGGCCCCGCGGTGGACGCCGCTCAACTCGCTACAGACTTGAAATACATCGAAATCGCCAAAGGCGAGGGCGCTCAATTGGTTTGCGGCGGGAATCGCTTGACGGGAGGAATCTACGACCAGGGGTATTTCGTGGAGCCAACGCTCTTCACAAATGTGACTCCGAACATGCGGATCGCTCAGGAAGAAGTTTTTGGGCCGGTCCTGGGTCTGATGGTGGCCGACGACTTCGAAGATGCCATGCGCCTTGCCAATGGCGTTAAGTTCGGCCTCTCGGCGTCCATCGTCTCCCGCGACCTCACGCGTGTGCATCAGTTTATCAACAGGATTGAAGCCGGGCTCATTACCGTGAACCTGCCCACCGCGGGTGTGGAATACCAGCTTCCCTTCGGCGGCACCAAGGAATCGAGCTTCGGCATGCGCGAGCAGGGACCCGCGGCGCTTGATTTCTACACGGAAACCCGCACGGTCTATATGAAGTATGCGTAGTAAGGACGTCCGTGGTCCGTTGTGTGTGGTCAGTTGCACGGCACAACTTCATGAAATCTTGCGGATTTGAATTCGTAGCCCGTTCCGATGCACGCCTGCTTATCCTAGGCTCGCTGCCCGGCAGAATCTCTCTGGCGCGTAGTGAGTATTACGCTCAACCACGAAACGCGTTTTGGCCGATCATGGGAGAGCTTTTCGGAGCTTCACCTGACCTCCCCTACAATGACCGTCTTCGCTTGCTTAAACAGAGAGGCGTCGCACTGTGGGACGTCTGTGCGGCAGGCGAACGACTAGGGAGTCTCGACTCGGCAATCCTGCCATCGAGCGTCGAGGCAAACGACATCGGTGAGTTTCTCCGAACCCATGTGGGTATTAGCCTGGTCTGCTTCAATGGCAAAAAGGCGAAAGAGATTTATGATCGGAAAGTGGCGCCGAAACCGCCGGCCATTTTCGGACGAATAGGCTTCGAGGTGCTTCCTTCCACTAGCCCCGCGCACGCCGCGATGTCCTATGAACAAAAGCTGGCACGATGGCGCATGGTTCTGAGCGGGGGCGGCGCCTTTCGATGGCACCGGAACCACACGGCGCCAATGATGCATGTTGAAAATCATTCCAGCCCCGACGGAGGCCCGTCATGAAAAAGACCCAACAGTTCCTCGCTACACTCAATCTACCCATAGAGGACAACCATGCATTGAAGCCGAGCTCCAAGCGTTTCAAGGACGGCGGGCAATATCGCCTTGAAATCCCCAGCGTTGAAGGGCCGCGCGTTTTTCGCGAAGTGCTGGAAGCTGCCAAAGCATACAAGGTGCCGATACACCGCGTCAGCCAGGGAAGCGGCGTCATGCTACTGACTCGCGGCGAGATTCGCGAGATGGCCAAGATCGGGCACGAGGAAAGCATTGAAGTTTGCCTGTTCGTCGGCCCCCGCGCAACATTTGAGACGGGCGCACAGACGGCATCGGCGGCGGGCAAAGTCATCGGCCTCCAGCACCGAGGCGCCGATCAACTTGTTTATGCCGTCGAAGATGTCCGGCGCGCCTGCGACCTTGGCATCCGCAGCATTCTTCCCGCCGACCTCGGGCTCATCTGGGTGCTGGACGCCATGAAGCAAAAGGGTGAGCTGCCTAAGAACCTGGTCATCAAGAGCTCTGTCACCCTGCCCGCCGCGAATCCCGCCACCGCCGTCATCTTTGAACAGTGCGGCGTGTCGACCATGAATATTCCCACCGACCTCAGCCCGGCGCAGATGGGCGCTATCCGTCAGGCTGTCGATATCCCCATTGATCTCTACATCGAGGTGCCGGATAACTTCGGAGGCTTCGTCCGCTACTACGAAATGCCCAAAATCATCCAGGTGGCCGCGCCGGTCTATTTCAAATTCGGCCTGCGCAACGCGCCCGATATTTATCCTTCAGGGCAGCACATTGAAGACCTTGCCGTGAAAATGGCCCGTGAACGCTTGCGCCGTGCGCACATCGCGTTGGATCTGCTCGAAGAATATGCGCCCGAGGCCTTGATGTCGCCGCTCGGATCAAAGGATCTGGGCATACCTGAGGTGTAAGGCAGCAACCGCGCCGGACTTTCTCTCTCGGAGACGTCTTGTAGGGGCGTTGTGCACCGCGTTGCTCATTTTCTTGCTGGTACCGCGCTGCTTTAAACCGAGGCTAACTTTCGATGCTGCGTTCTGCGTCGGGATCGGAAAACTTCTCGCGCTCGCCCTTGGTAAAGCCATGCTGTTTTTTCATGAGTGGGCTTCCGAATACTGCTCGGTTCCTCGCTTGTTCGCTTTTCGCGCGAGCTAAGTCTCGTGCAGAAGAGTTCGCGAGCTTGATCACGCCGCAGGGTGAGACGAGCGAGCGGGGTGGGATTCTTCGAACACTTGGGCGGTGAAGGCCTGGATTCTGGCGCCTTCGCGCCACGCATCGGGCGGAAGACCGGCTTTCCGGCAGGTTTCATTCAGGAATCGTTCGCGATCCCAATTCCATTCAACGGGCACTTGCGGCAAGAGGAGGCCGCGCAGACCTCCGCGCGAGATAATGAGTCCGTGCCGTCCCACCTCGACGTCCTGTGGAGCAATGTCCGCAAGGGGCGACAGGACGGAGATTTCCAGGGTGAGCCCTTTGACTTCCCTTTTCTCCACCGGGGGGAAGCGCCGGTCGTGCAGTGCCGCCCAAACCGCGCATTCGCCCACGGTGATATAGAGCGGCTTGATCGCCTCAATCACGCCGATGCATCCCCGCAGATTCTTGCCTTTGTGCAGGGTCACAAAGGCGCCGCAGGGTTGGCGCAAGGCTTCTCCGGGATCCGGGAATTTGGGAATTACCGCGAGGTTCAGGTATCCCACCAGGGCTTCCCGCGCGATGCGCAGCAAGGTCTGCTGGTCGGTTTCAGTGAGCGGCAACATCTTTCTCTTCCGGTTGTTTTTCGCCAGACTCGATGACGATCATGGGATGGGAAGCGCGATGCTTTACGCGTTCATCCAATCGTTTCCAGAAATTCCAGAAGTACTGAGCGGCGGAGGCCACGGCAAACACCACAACCATCCACAACAGTACTTTCCCGGTGGGGCGCAAAGCCTGGAACCGGTGCCACTCCAGAATAAGTACCGTGATGGCTACCACCTGAAACACCATTTTCGTTTTGCCCAACTCCGATGCTTCCACGACGTACCCTTCGGCGGAGGCGATGGAACGCAGGCCGGAAACCGCGAACTCCCGCCCTACGATAATCACCACCATCCACGCGGGCACAAGGTGGAGTTCCGTTAAGGAAATAAATGCGGCCGAGGTGAGAAGTTTGTCGGCAATGGGGTCGAGCAAAATACCTAGAGTGGTGATTTGGCCGCGCGTGCGTGCCAGGTAGCCATCCAGCAAATCCGTAACGGCGGCGAGCAAAAAGACTCCCACCGCCCAGAGATCCATATTACCGCCCTTGGTCAGGAGCAGTACGACCACAAGTGGGACAAAGAAAATTCGGAGAAGGGTAAGCGAGATGGGGAGATTCATGAGCCTTCGAACCTACCCTTCAGCGGGGAGGAATGGCACAGGCCATATTGATTGCAGAGGAAGCTGGAGGAAGGGGTGCCCCAGCCGCCCCAGTTTCACTATAACGGACGCCTTAGAGGGTGTCAACGATACTCCCAAGGACCAATCTGCGAGACCGGCCGGGTACGATTGTCCTTGACGATGAGGGAACTCACGCTAGAATTGTGTCCCGCTTGGCGGAGATTTCGTTTTGCCCGCCGGCAAAGAGGCATTTACACAAATGGGAGGCCCTGTACAGTCATGAACATTGATACCTCGACGACCCGCCGTAAATTCATCGCCACCGCCGGCAAATTCGCTGCGGCTTCGGCATTAGCCAATGTGGCCATTCCTGCCGTCCACGCTGCCGGCAGTGACCTGATTCAGATCGCCCTGATCGGCTGCGGGGGAAGGGGCGGTGGCGCAGCGGCGAACGCACTTTCCGTCAAGCGCGGTCCTATCAAGCTGGTCGCCATGGCCGACATCTTCCCGGAGCGCCTCGACAAGGACCTGAACAATTTGCAGCAGAAGTTCTCGAGTCAGATGGACGTTCCCAAGGATCGCCAATTCATCGGCTTCGACGCGTACAAGAAAGCGATGGATTGCTTGAAGCCGGGCGACATCGCCATTTTCGCCACGCCTCCCGCGTTTCGTTGGGTCCACTTCACCTACGCCATTGAGAAGGGCCTGAACGTCTTCATGGAAAAACCGGTCACGGTCGACGGCCCCACATGCAAGCGCATGTTCAGCCTCGGCGAGCAGGCCTCGGCCAAGAACCTCAAGGTTGGTGTGGGATTGATGTCGCGTCACAGCCGGGCGCTCCAGGAACTCGCCCATCGCGTGCACGACGGCCAGATCGGCCAGATCGTCCTCGAACGAGGCTATCGGATGCATGGCCCCGGCGGATATTTCTCCTCGCTTCCCAAGCCCGCCGGAATCACCGATCTGCTCTATCAGGTACAGCGCTTCCACAGCTTCATCTGGGCCAGCGGCGGCTGCTACAACGATTTCTATATCCACATCGTCGATCATCTCGGATGGATGAAGAACGAGTGGCCGATCAAGGCACAGGCGCTCGGCGGCCGTCACTACAAGCTGAGCCCCGAGGGCGTCGCCTACGTGGACCAGAACTTCGACACCTATTCGGTGGAATATACCTTTTCCGACGGCACTAAGTTTTATTTCGACGGGCGCACCATCGCCGGATGCGAGCAGATCTATGCAAGCTATCTGCACGGCACTCAGGGAATGGCGGTCGCTTCCAAGGAAGGCGATTGCGGACAACCCTCCAGCCTGTATAAGGGCCAGACGACAGCCGCGGAGAAGGTTTGGGAATCGCAGGTGAACCCGGACGAGCGGGATCCCTATCAAAACGAATGGAACGATTTGGTGGATGCCGTTCGCGACGACAAGCCTTACAACGAGGTGAAGCGCGGCGTGGAAGCGAGCCTGGTTTCCAATATGGGCCGCATGGCTGCCCACACCGGCCGGGAAATCACCTACGACCAGATGCTGAACTGCGAACACGAAATGGCCCCGGACGTGGACAAGTTCACCATGGATTCCCCTGCTCCACTCGTCGCCGATGCCAACGGAAGATATCCCGTGCCGCAGCCGGGCATCGTGACCACGCGCGAATACTGAGCGGCCGGATAGTTGCTGCGCCGTCCCGAACTCGCTTCGCAGCACAGGCGGGACAACGCGGTAAATTGCAGTGGTGATCGGGTAGTGGCGCGTGGGGAGACATCGCGCGCAGCGACAAGCCGGTCGATGTAATCAGTTCGTGGTGGAGATGGTCGGTGAGAATTCATCGCGAACCGATTTGGCAAATGCGTCCAACTCGGCGAGCGGCCGCATTGAAACCCTCGCATCCTTCAAGACCCGGTAGGAGTGAGCCGCGGTTTTGTCTCCGCGCGCCGGCAACCTTTCGATGACGGCGGTAAGTTCGGCAGGCTGCTTTAATCGAACATAACCCATCGTGAATGCAAGAACTTTCGCGAGTTCATGATCCCGGTGGAGGGAGAGGGCGTGAATCAGCTTCAGATGCCCGTTTGGCTTTCCCCCAGCCATGAGGGGCCGGTAGCCAAAGTCAAAATGAAACGGGTCGCCGGGGTGCGTCAACGCCTCCGCGGGAATGCGCTTCTCGAACTGATTGTTGTCGTACACGCGGACGCGGCGGAGCGCCTCGATCAGGCGCTGCTTAATGCGCATGCGGGTGTCGGCCGCAGGATATTCGGCCTGCCGCGTGCCCACCAACCTCTCGAAGAGTTGCCGCAGCTCCGCCGGAGGATCGGCGGTAAGCAGCGGTCGCGCGGGGGCGAGTTGAATGGCGTGGGAAAGAGATTGCAACATCTCCTGGAGCAACCCTGGCAGGTTGTCTTCGTGGGCCTGGATTTGCTGTTCGAAATGGCTCTGGAGGTCGCGCAGGAATTCCAGGTCGGCCTGGGGATGGAATCGCCTCACCCGGCGGAAGTCGCGGGTGAAAAGGCAGTCCAGGAATTGCTCTTCGGCGCAGTGTAGAAGCAGACCGATGTTGAGAAACTCTCCCCTCTCCGCCATGGGGACGTAGCGCACCAAGTAGTACGAACAGGTCTTCAGGCCGGTTTCATCCGCCATAAGTATTTCCGCGAGCCGGGGGGCAGGAATAAGGAGCTCGGCGTCTTTCGTCTGGTTTCTGAGTTCCGATTCCTGAGTTCTTTTGTCTCACAGCCAATTGGGAAATGGAGCAAGCGAGGAATTCTTGGCGTCGATGATCGCTTGGCGCAGTGTCCGCCGGCGCGCGTAGAGGGCATCGATCAATCGCACCAGTTGATCGGGGTCCGGTTCGCACCACTGCACTGGAATTCCTCGCGTGCACTCCTCCAGTTCACAGGTTGTGAGGTTTTCGATTCGGAAAAGGTAAGGTTCAAAAGATTCCATCCCCTTGACCTTTTCGTAGACCAGGCGTCGGGGGTAGATGCCCCGAATGGGGCTGTCGGGAAAGGTCCAATCGCCGTCGTTGAAGCAAAAGCCGTGGTCGATCATGGCCGCCGAGTAGGAGGACCCCTCATCGGCCGCGGGACGATGGAAGATCACTTGGCGGCCGTCACAATTGCACGTCCACTTGTCGAAGACGAACGCTCCCAGAAAAATGGAGGTCAAATCCTTAACACGTCGCAGAAGGCGATCGGGAAGGAAATCCACCACTAGGGTTTGGGTGGGGATACCCGGGAAACGCGAGCCGAACTGGGTGCCGGGCAGGATGGGTTCGCGGCGGTCACCGACGTCAAATGTCAGTTGGGCGCTGGCAGACAGTAAGGAACTGGAAACTTCGACGAAGGCCGGAGCGGCAACAGGAAGGCCGACCAGTTGTGCCAAGCGCGAGGCCAGCATCTCGTTGGCGAGCACCCGCGCATGCTGAGGGTTGTTCTGAAACTTGACGACGTAGCTGGAATCGCCTTCGCATCGGACCAGCCAGGGCTGAGAGGCGCCGCGCATACGGCGAACGAGCTCCAGCGCGCGGACCGTTGGCGTTACCTCTTCCGCCGTGGGACTCGGCGCTGGTAAATCACTCCGCGCCTTCTCCGCGTTGCTGGGAAAACGACTGGGCTCGGCGGGCGACATGCCGCCGGAGGCAGGAAACTTGGCCACGCACACGACCCTTCTTGGGCAAACCCCTCTTCCGCCTCCGGCCTTCCTTGGGCGGTTCAAGCAATCAGGAGTTATACGCTTCGACCCAGGAATGAGGGCACTCCCCGCGACTGCACAACCGCGGCGGAGCATGCAAAAGGATCGCAAATTGGAACGGCGCTGGGCCGATGGTGGAATGCAGCAACTGCGGCCTGGCGCAGGAAGTTCCGCGCTAACGCCGTCGACCCGCCTTCTTTGCGGCCTTCTTTGCCTTCTTGCTCTTCGGTTCGACCTTCTTGGCTTTCACCGCTTTCTTTGCCGCTTTCTTTACCGGCTTCTTGGCCGCGGGTTTGCCTTTTTTTGCCGCCTTCTTCTTTGCCGGGGCATTCTTGGGAGCGGCGGGTCTGTGTGTTTCTCCGGCCGCGGGAGCGGGCTCCAGGACTGGGGTCACCGTCTCCTCGACTTCGAAGGAGACTTCTTCCTCAATCTCGTCGCCCTCTTCCCCTAAACCCTCTTCCGTTTCTTCTTTGTAATCGGAGGAGAGTTCTTCTCCGAAATCCTCCAGTTCATCCCCGTGTTCATTTTCATCATCGAAAGCCATGCAACCCTCCTCCTATCGTCTTGTATCCTTCCAGGTCATTTAACTGCCTTCAACGGTGGCTCCCTACCGAGCCACAAAAACTGGTGGCTGGGGCAGATGTATACCAGCCGCATCATCCTGTCAAGAGCAATCGAGGAATCAACGAAGTTTTATTGGGAATGATTGGGAGTGGCTAGGGCGGCCGCGGGCGCCGTGTGGTTTTTGGGCGGGGCGGGCTTCTTTTTCGCAGTGGCAGTCCCCGCGGAAGGGTGTTTAGATCTGGCGCTGGGGCGCGGACTCGAAGTTCTGGGAGCGGTATGAGTCGCCGCCGCCACATAAAGGTGCAGGGTTCGGCCGGGAACCAACTTCGAGGTCTTCAGTCCGTTCCAGCGCCGAATCTGGTAGGCCGTTACGTCGTAGCGATCGGCGATGAGGTCCACAGTGTCTCCCGGCCGAACGCGATAGTGGACGAGCTGGTGGGCGGCAGCTTCCCGTACCCGGACCAGGGAAGTCTCACTGCTTGCCGCCACGGGAATCACCAGGTGCGCGCCGCTCTGCAGAGAAGCGTCGGCGGTAAGCTGATTGGCTTGCGCCAGGGCAGCGGGGGAGACGCGAAACTGCCGGGCGACGCTCACGAGCGTTTCGCCTTCCAGGACTTTATGCGCTCGCCACCAGATGCGCTTGTCGGGGGGAATCGAGGCGATGGTTTGTTGGTAAGCGTCCTTGGTGCCCGGCGGCAAATTCAGAACGAAGCTGGAACCGTTCCCTGGTGTCGTCCAACGCTGCAAGCTGGGATTGAGCTTGATCAGATCCTCTACGGGATGGTCAATAAGCTGGGCGATCAGACGCAAATCCGTCGGGGTGTCGACATTAACCTGATCGACCGCCAGGGGGGGATCCGGCGGCGTGTCGAATCCGTATGCCTTGGGGTCCTTTCCGATGAGGGCCGTGGCCAGAAAAATGGGGACGTAGTTTTCTGTTTCACCCGGCAAGGCATGGAGCCGGCGCAGCTCCCAGTAATCGGCATATCCGGTCCGCTCGATGGCGCGCTGCACGGTCAGGGGGCCGCTGTCGTAAGCCGCCATCACCAGGAACCAGTCGCCGAAGGTCTGGTAGAGATTCTTCAGGGCGCGGGCGGCCGCCGCGGTGGATTTTTCCGGATCCTTGCGCTCATCCACCCAACGGTCCTTCTTCAAACCGTAAAGGTTGGCTTCCGCCTGCGAGAACTGCCAGATGCCCACGCATTGTTTGTTGGAAACGGCGAGGGGATTGAAGGCGCTCTCACCCGCGGCCAAGTAGATGAGGTCCTGCGGGACGCCTTCCTTCCGCAGGGCGGCGCTGATCATCTGCCCGTACGTTCCCGAACCTCGCAGGATTTTATCCACATAGCCGCGGGCGTGGTTCTGCATGTAAGCGATAACTCCGTCCACCGCGTCGTTGGAAACCAACGGCAAATCCGAATGGACCGATTTCAATTCCTGCTGTACGCGTTGAGTTGTGCGTGGATCGACCGGAAAGGTCAATCCGGAAAACGATTCAAGTGGGGTGGGTTCATTGTTGTGCAGGCTCAGCGCGTCGCCGTGTTCTAGCGACGCGACCTCCACCGAATAGACATTCTCCACGATTTTGTCGAACTCGGAACTTAACCGCTCGTCGCCTTGGATATCCAGGCCCGATTCCAACAGGGTGGCCACCGCCTGGTCAAACTCCTGTTTGGACTTCTCCAGGTTACCTGCACGGTAATCGGCCATGCCGCTCGCATAAAGAGCGTCCACTTGCTTCACCAGCGCATCGGTTGCATCGGGAACAATGGCGGTACTGGTGGCCGGAGGGGGAGCACCAGGTGTGCTGTGCTTGGCGGGCTGCGTCTGCTGGGACGGAGGCGGTAACGACTGGGTCGCGGGCGGCGGAGTGGAAGTCTTCCCGGCCGTCAGGTGCGTCTGCTTGGGGGTACAGCCATTCAGCATTATCGCCGCGCCGACCAGACAGACCAGCCATCGCTTGGTCAAAACCCACCCCTCCCTACACGCTAGGATTATTGGCCCTTGCCCACTTCCTGGGCCAGCGAAGAACCCAAGATGGATTCTACTTATCCGAAGATTGCCTGGTCAACCCGAAAGTAGGCGACCCTCGGCAGCATGTGGATGAAACCCATGGCCGTGAGTGCATGCATTTCCTGCGGCGAGAATCCTCGCCTCCTCCTCGTGCACAGCCAGGAGTGGCTGTGGCACTTCTGCCTGTGGATTTTTGCTTGGTCAGAAGATGTAGAAACTCTATTCCGTGGGTCCCACCCACGGCAAATGACATGCAACCTGTTCGAGGTCCGCTTGGAGTCCCAGCTATGCCCCACCGCTTCTTCATTGCCTCTGCGCGAAATGGCGCGTAGATTGGTCGGCTGTCAATTGGATTGGCTTTCAGATAAGGGGGCATCATGGCGGAGTTAAAGACGACTCGACGCGAGTTTACAAAACTTCTGGTGGGCAGCGCCGGTATCCCGTTATCCGGCTTTGCGCTTGCTGCGGATGCGCGTCCGGCCGGGCAGCGAATCACCGTCTCGCTCGATGGCGAGTGGGACATTGAGGATGGCGTCGAACCCGAAGCGATTCCAGCAAGCTTCGGCCACAAGGTACCAGTCCCGGGGCTGGTTCATTCGGCCGAGCCGGCGTTTCCCGAGGTTGATCAGTACGAGTTTCGTGAACACATTCTCGACATGATTGACCGCGGCTTGTATCCCAAGTCCGAAGACACCGGAGTGTTGGGCAGGACGCCCCAGAAGCGCATGTACTTCTGGTACCGGAAGACTTTTCGCGTGCCGGCCAAAAAGCAAGTGGCCATTCTGAAGATCAATAAAGCCCAGTTCGGAACCGCCGTTTGGCTGAACGGGAAGAAAGTGGGTGAACATCTGGGCTGCTTCACCTGCGGCCACTTTGACTTAACGGACGCCCTGAACTGGGAAGGCGAGAACCATCTTCTGGTGCGGATTGGCGCTCATCCCGGAGCATTGCCGGAGTGGGTGCCCGCTGGCACGGATACGGAAAAGCCCGTATGGACTCCGGGAATTTATGATCGAGTTACCCTCCACCTCGCGGACAATCCGGTGATTGAGAGTGTGCAGGCGGCACCGCGGATTCGCACCTCTTCTGTGGTTGTCCAAACCGAACTGCACAACTACGGCTCTGCGACAACCGTCGATCTCGTTCATAGGATTAAGGCCTGGAAAGGAGAGAAGCCCGCGAGTGAACTCTCGACCACGCGCGTGCAGTTGGCCCAGGGTGAGAAGAAAACAGTTACTCAGACCATTTCCATCCCCGGCGCTGTGCTGTGGAGTCCGGAGAATCCCTTTCTCTATGTCGTGGAAACCAGCACGGGTGGAGACAATGTTTCCACGCGCTTTGGCATGCGGGAGTTTCGCTTTGATACAGCGACGCGGCGGGCCGTTTTGAACGGCAAGCCCTACTTCATGCGGGGCGCGAGCCTTACTCTCCACCGCTTTTTCGGAGACCCCCTCAGCAAGCAGCATCCCTGGGAAGAAGCGTGGGTGCGAAAGTTCCTCGGTGAGATCCCCAAGAATATGCACTGGAACAGCTTCCGGATTTGCATCGGCCCGACTCCGGAAATGTGGCTGGATATCGCCGATGAGGTCGGGTTGCTCCTCCAATACGAATACTTCATCTGGACCGGCGAATTCACCTGGCGTCACGAGTTGTGGAAGACCGAAGAACTGGTGGAGGAATTCAAGGAATTCGTGCGCGACAATTGGAACCATCCCAGCATCGCCATTTGGAACGCCGCGAACGAGACGACCTCCGACGTGCTGCGCGAAAAGGTGATCCCCGCCGTGCGCGGCTTGGACCTTTCCAGCCGGCCTTGGACCAACGGCTATAGTTCGCCGCAAGGTCCCGACGATCCTTACGACGATCATCCTTATCTCTTGATTGGCTATCTGTGGCCAGGCGCGGGAAAGCCATTTGAAATGGCCGACTTGGAAAGGCTGAGCGGCGCCTCAATGGTGCCGACAGGCCATGCCGCCATTATCAATGAATACGATTGGCTGTGGCTCCGCAGGAACGGGACTCCCACCATCCTCAGCAAACCCGTCTACGAACACTTTGTGGGAGCCAACGCGCCACCAGATGTGTGTTTTGAGACTTGCGCGTACTTAACGGCCGCATTCACCGAGTACTGGAGGGCGTACCGGCACTACGCCGCCGTCATGTACCTCGCCTACCTCGACGCCGACCTTCCGGTCTCGTTCACCTGCGACAATTTCCGCGACGTGGAAAAACTGGCGCTCGATCCCCGCTTCGAGGATTACATGAAAGAGGCCTGCAAGCCGCTGGGGGTCTACATCAATTTCTTCCAATCCAAATTGGTGGCAGGCTCAAAACCACGCTTCCGCGTGATGTGCGTAAATGACGAATATGAAGCCGCCAAGGGGAAGCTGGTTCTCTCCCTCACGCCGGCGAGTGGAGGTGCGGAAGTGGCTCGAAGCGAATCGCCGCTGGAGATTCCACCGCTGGGTCAAATGACCTACGACTTGGATCTCGAAGCGCCGCGAACGAACGGTAACTATGTGCTTTCCGCAAAGGCTTATTGGCCTGCGAAGAAATGGAGCCCCAGCGTCAGCCGACGAAAAGTGGCGATAGGTCAAGCGAAGAAATCTTAAGATCGCGGACCTCGAAGAGGTCTAATGTCATTAGCCGTGGGTGCAACCCACGGAATCAATGCACCCCGTTGATTTCCCAACCCCGGAGGGGTTAAATAGTGTCCACCTATACGCAGATTCTCTATCACATCGTGTTCTCGACCAAGGGTCGTCGACCCGTCCTTTCGGATTCGCGGCGCGATGAACTCTTCATGTACCTGACCGGGGTGATCAAGAATAACCATTGCCATCCTGTTTGGCTGAACGGTGTAAGGGACCATGTCCACATTCTACTTAGCCTCCGCCCGACGGTTGCGCTGGCGGATTTAGTGAAGGACATCAAGGTCGCGTCTACGGTCTGGATTAAAGACGATCACATATTCACTGATTTCGAGGGCTGGCAGGAAGGCTATGGAGCTTTCACCTATTCCCTTCGCGACGAGCCAGAACTGATTGCCTACCTCAAAACGCAGCAGGAACACCACCGGAAGACTACGTTCTTGGAGGAGTACCGGAAGCTGCTGTTTGATCATGGGGTCAATTTCGAGGAGAAGTATTTTCCGTAATATTCGACCCCTTCGGGGTCGGCGGAGGGGTGTGTCGGGATGAACCACCCGTGGGTTTCACCCGCGGCTAATAACGTTGTTCCCTTTCGGGGAACTCAGGAGCGGCGCTCCCAGCCGGGCGCGGCGATTGGCATTCAAACGCGGTCCGGTGTATGTTATCGGTCTGTCAAAAACTGAAATCCCGGCCACCACACCAAGGAATCCTATGCGCATGCAGGTTATCAAGAACCGGCTTCTGCCGCTGTTGCTATTGACACCACTCATCTGTACGGCGAACTTTTCTGCCCAGTCGCAAGAGGCTGCTGCACCTCGCGCTCTGACCGCGGCAGATTATGCCCGCGCCGAGAAATTCCTTGGCTACTACACCAATCCCCTGGTGTATCACGCTGTGCGCCCCAAGTGGACCACCGACGAGCGTTTGTGGTACCGCGATACCGACGCCGCGGGCGCGCGCTTCGTGATTTTCGATCCGGCAAAGCTCAAGAAGGAGCCTGCGTTCGATCACGCCAAGCTGGCCGCGGCTCTTTCGGCAGCATCCGGTAGGACCTATGAGGCGGCCAAACTGCCGTTCCGTGAAACCGAGTTCTCGGCGGATGGACGATCGGTTTCCTTCCGCGTCGGCCGGCGCCGGTTCAAGTGCGATCGCCAGGGCGTCCAGTGCACGGAAGAGGCTGGGGCGGCAGGGACCACGGGCAGGCGCGGCGGCGCGAGCAATGAGGTGCCTTCCCCGGACAAGAAGATGGTGGCCTTCATCCGCGAGTACAACCTGTGGGTGCGCGACGCGGCCAGCGGAAAAGAAACGCAACTCACCACCGACGGCATCAAGGACTTCTCCTACGCACTTGACAACGCGGGGTGGGAGAAGAGCGACCGGCCCATCCTGTTGTGGTCGCCCGACTCAAAGAAGATTGCCACCTACCAACAGGACCAGCGCAACGTGGGCGACATGTACCTGGTGGAGACGAAAGTTGGACATCCAGCGCTCGAAGCATGGAAGTACCCGCTGCCCGGAGACGACACGATAGCGATGATCCAGCGCGTGATCCTCGACGTGGACACGGCGAAGGTGGTCCGCCTGCAAATGCCGCCCGACCCGCACCGGTCCAGCCTGTGCGACGACGTGGCCTGCCGCAGTAGCGAGCCGTCGGACGCGGGCGATTGGACCGACGTCGAGTGGAGTCCGGATTCATCCCGGCTGGCCTTCGTTTCCACCTCGCGCGACCACAAGCAGGAGACGCTGCGCATGGCGGACGCCGCAAGCGGGGCCGTGCGAGACGTGATGGAAGAGCGCGTCGCGACACAATACGAATCCGGCCAGGGCAGCGCAAACTGGCGCCTTCTCACTGGCTCGAACGAATACATTTGGTACTCCGAGCGCGACAATTGGGGCCACCTGTACCTCTACGACCTGGCCACGGGGAAACTCAAGAATCAGATCACCTCCGGCGATTGGGTGGTCACTCAGATGTTGCGTGTGGATGAGAAATCTCGCACGATCTATTTCCTGGCCACTGGCAGGGAGCCTGGGCGCAACCCCTACTTCAGTCATCTTTATCGCATCGGTTTGGATGGGCAGGGACTCAAGCTGCTGACCCCGGAGGACGCGAATCACCAGGTCACCTTCTCGCCCTCCGGGCGCTACTTTGCGGATAGCTATTCCAAGCCCGACGTTCCGCCCGTCACCGTGCTGCGCGATTCCGGCGGCAAGCTGGTCGCGACCCTTGAGAAGGCTGACGTTTCGAAACTGCTGGCGACAGGGTGGAAACCGCCACGTCTGGTCACCGTGAAGGCGCGCGACGGCTCGACCGATCTTTACGGCCTGATGTTTCAACCCAGTCACCTCGACCCGCAGAAGAAGTATCCCATCGTGAACAGTATCTACCCCGGCCCGCAGTCCGGCAGCGTGGGGAATTGGTCTTTCGCAGCTTCGCGCGGCGACACGCAGGCCCTCGCCGAACTGGGATTCATCGTGGTGCAAATTGAAGGCATGGGGAATCCCCTTCGCTCGAAGAAATTCCACGACGCATACTACGGCAACTTGGGAGACAACACGCTGCCCGACCAGATCACCGGGATGAAACAACTGGCCGAGCGCTATCCCTGGATCGACATCGACCGCGTCGGAATCTACGGACACTCCGGGGGAGGATACGCCACTGCCGACGCGATGTTCCGCTACCCGGACTTTTTCAAGGTGGGGATTTCCGAGGCGGGCAACCACGACAATCGCGAATACGAGGACGACTGGGGCGAGCGCTACCAGGGGCTGCTGACTCACACCGCGAACGGCGGCACGAATTACGACGACCAGGCCAACCAGAATATTGCCAAGAACCTGAAGGGCCACTTGCTGCTGGTGCACGGCACGATGGACGACAACGTGCCGCCGTATAACACGCTGCTGGTGGTGAACGAACTGATCAAAGCCAACAAGGATTTTGATCTGCTCTTGCTACCCAATCGCCACCACGGATTCGGGAATGAGCCGTACATGATACGCCGGCGGTGGGACTATTTCGTTCGCTACCTGATGGGCGCGGAGCCGCCGAAGGAATACGAATTGAAGCCGCCCCCCGATCCTTTCGCTGGTCCGCCGATGTAGGCTGTCGGAACTGATCCGTGGATTGAAGTACCTCCTTTTGCGGAAGGATTTTTTTCAGAGAACAGGCGGAGTCAACCTAATGCACCAACCGATCCGAATTGCTGTTGCCGGCCTGGGGCGCATGGGGACTATTCATGCTCGGCACGCTCATGAGTTGGCGCGGGAGACCGGTAATTGCACGCTCGCCGCGCTTTGTACCCTCGATGCGGGCAAGGCCGCGCGATTCGCCGCCGAGACGGGCTGCGACGTTCCAGTTTTTCACGCTGTCAAAGAACTTGCCGAAGCCGGGATCGCGGACGCTACGGTGATTGCCACCCCCACACCGTGTCATCGAGAGCACGCTGCGGCACTGATGGCGCGCGGCCAACGCGTTCTGCTGGAAAAGCCCATGACGGAGGTTTACGAAACAGACCTTGAGTTCGCCACTGAACTTGACCGCACCCATCCGCGCGCTTTGATGCTGGCCTTCCAACGCCGTTTCGACCCGCCGCTCCAGTACGCGCGGGAACTGGCGAGCAGCGGCTCCATCGGACGGATCTTCAAGGTTTACTCGGCCATGGAAGACTCCTCCCCGGCACCCGACGGCTTCAAGAGCGGCGGCATCCTTGCGGATATGTCCATCCACAACGTGGATGAGGTCCTGTGGCTGACGGGGAAGATGCCCCGTGCCGCGGCGATGATCGGCTCGCGCATTTACAGCCATCGCTTGAGCACCTGCGAGGAGGATTTCGACGACGCTCTCCTCTACCTCTGGTTCGAAAATGAGTTGGTGGCCGAAGTCCAGGTGGGGCGCAATCACGTCGCGGGCTACCGGACTGAAACCGTGATTTATGGCGAGGAGGGAGAGATTCAGGTCAATCGCTTTCATCAGAAACCGCTCGAGATCAGCGTGACGGCCTACGGACGCCGTGGCCGAACGGAACCCTTGGCGCAAAAGAGCTTTTCCATGCGCGATTACGGCCGGCCCGTGCCCGAATTCATTGAGCGCTTCGGCTTGGCGTATCGGACAGAATTGGGAGTGTTTGTCGAGTGTTGCCAATCCAACCAGCCGTTTCCAGTATCGCAGTGGGATGGGGTGCGGGCGCAGCAGGTGATCCGGGCCGGCATGCGATCCTCTATCACTCCGGGACCCGTTACACCGGAGTCGAAGAGTTGATCGTCGCGCAAGGTAGCGCAGGGCCCGCTCTCCGGCCCTGCGGTCCGTCCAGGGGTAGGTTTTTGCCGAGCCACCGCGGTTTACATAGGAAAGGCCGCAAGGCTGGAGAGCGAGCCTTGCGCTACCATCCGTTTCCGGTTACCTGTGGGGCCTGCTGGCCGCGGGGCACATGGCCGCAAGTAATGCGATTCCCGATGACCCGGCCATCGTCCTTTCGTTGCGCCGGACGGCCAATTTCCCCTATAATGCAGTTGGACCCCGAATCAACAGGATTTGCACAATGCCTTCGCCAATTGTCCAGAAGCTTCAAGATGAGATTAACCTGCTGGAGCACGAACTGAACTCCGAGCTGCCCAAGGAACTGAAACGCGCGCGCGCCTTGGGGGACCTGAGCGAAAACGCGGAATACCACATGGCGAAGCAGCGCCAGGAGTTCGTGAGCGCGCGGCTGATGCAGCTCAAGAACCGGCTGGCGGACCTTTCGCTGATCAACATGAAGAACATTCCGAAGGATCGCATCGCTTTCGGCTCGAAAGTAACCCTTTATGACGTCGACCGAGACGTGGAAATTGAGTACCGGTTGGTGACCAGCGAAGAGGCCGACGTTAGCAAGGGGCTGATCTCCACGACCTCCCCCATTGGGCGGGGCTTGATGGGCAAGAAACCAGGTGACGCGATCACCGTGACCACGCCCAACGGCTCCCGCGAGTTCGAAATCCGCACCGTCCTGACCTTATACGATCAGGCTTAGCGATTTCACCAAGCTTGCTCCCGCCAGGAGCACAGAGACCTGCCATGGTAACGCGAAAGATAGGCGACACCCTTCAACACGTCTTGGACGCGATTGTCCGCGGCTTTGCCGCCAGCGGCATCAACCCCAATTTCCTCACCTTCATCGGATTTGCCATCAACTGCCTGGCGGCGTACCTGTTCGCCTACGGGTATTTTCGATGGGCAGGAGCTACGATCATCCTGGCAGGTGTTTTTGACATGACCGATGGCCGCGTCGCGCGCCTATCCAAGCGCGTAACCGCCTTCGGCGGATTTTACGATTCGGTCATGGATCGATACTCGGACCTCTGCCTGCTGATCGGACTGCTGATTTATTACGGGCGCATCAGCCGCTATTCCTATGTCTGCGCCGTGGCCGTCGCCATGATTGGCTCCGTGATGATCAGTTATACCCGCGCCCGCGCCGAAAACCTGATTCCCACCTGTAAGGTGGGATTCATGGAGCGGCCGGAGCGTGTGGTTCTCATCATTATTGGAGCGCTGTTTGACCGTATGGCGCCAGTGCTCTGGCTGATTGCCGTGCTGTCCAACGTCACGGTGATCCATCGCATCCTTTACACACGCCAGGAGGCTCGAAAACTGGCGACTCAAGAAGCCCTTTCCGCAGAACCGCCGCTCCCGGTCCCGGCCCGGGCCGGAGGGTGATTCGAGGGAGGGACTGGGGCGATATTCAGCCGTTTCTTCAGGTTCCCCTGTAGTTCCGAGCATGGCGACCGCCCTTCAATTCGAAACCCTAGCCAACAACATGGTGGAAACCCAACTCCGTGCGCGGGGCATCCGCGACGACCGGGTGCTCGAAGCCATGCGCTTGGTTCCACGCCATGAATTTGTACCCGCGGAGTCGGCGGGAGCGGCTTACGATGACCGCCCTTTGCCCATTGGTACGCGCGAGACGATCTCCCAACCCTACATCGTCGCGGCCATGACGGCGGCGGCGCGTGTCGAACCAGGCAATCGAGCTCTCGAAATCGGCGCGGGCTGCGGCTATCAGGCGGCGATTCTCGCCCACCTCGGCGCAACGGTTACAGCGATTGAAGTCAATCCACGGCTCGCGGAGGAAGCGCGCGAGCGACTGGTGCGACTGGGGTACAGGAGAGTCGAGGTGATCGCCGGGGACGGTAGTGAAGGGTTCGCCGCCCATGCGCCTTACGATGTGGTGATCATGAGTGCCGCCACGCCCGGCGTTTCGCCCATGCTGCTTGGCCAAATGGCCGAGGGAGCGCGCCTGGTGGCTCCGGTAGGAAACCTCCGCTATCAGGATCTCTTGTTGCTCTGCCGGCAGGGCGGCCAGATCACCACCCGCCGCCTCGACGCATGCCAGTTCGTGCCACTCGTCGGGAAGGGTGGCTGGCGGGAGATAGAAGCTAGAAGTTAGTAGTCAGAGGCCAGGAGCTAGTAGACGGCATACCGCGAAGGCAATCCGCCGGGGGGCAGAGCCGCTTATCCCGTTTGCCGCCTTCTGTCTCTCGGCTTCTAACTTCTAGCTTCTGCCTCCTAACTTCTGATATTGTCTCGCGCTTATGCCCGAGCCGTTCCTTAGTATCGTGATTCCTGCTTACAATGAGGCTGGCCGTATCGCCGATTCGCTGGAGGCGATTCAGAAGTACGTGCTTCGGAAAGAATTCCCCGTCGAGACAATAGTCGTAGACGACGGCTCGACGGACGATACAGTGGGAATTGCTTCCGCTTACCCGGAGGTTCGAGTGCTGCGAAACAAAGGCAATCGCGGCAAAGGATTTTCGGTGCGGCATGGAGTGTTGGAAGCGCAGGGCGAACTGATTCTATTTACCGACGCTGACCTTTCCGCTCCTATCGAGGAAGCGGACAAATTGCTAGCGGCCTTGGAATCGTCTCACGCCGACGCGGTGGTGGGGTCTCGCGCGCTCGAGCGAAAGCTAATCGGCACTCACCAATCACCGTTTCGCGAATGGGGAGGCCGATTCTTCAACCTGCTGGTCCGGATCGCGACGGGCCTCGACATCCACGATACCCAGTGCGGCTTCAAGTTGTTCCGGCGCTCCACCACACGCCTAGCCTTTGAGCGTCAGCGCGTGGAACGATTTGGATTTGACCCGGAAATCCTCTTCTTGATCGAGCGCGGCGGGGGCAAGGTGGTGGAGGTCCCGGTTCGTTGGAATCACAACCCTGCCACCAAAGTGCATTATCTCCGCGACTCGTTGCATATGAGCCTGGATTTGGTAATACTTCGCTGGCGGGCGTTGACGGGTCAATACCGCGCCTAATCGCACATTTACTTTGAACTGGGGCACTGAATCTTCTGAGCTCGGTATCCATCAAGACGCACGTGGGCGCGCAAGCACCAGGGACTTTGCATCGGATCGGGATCTGAGCCGGCCCGGTGTCCGAATCAAGGAGGAGGTCCGAATGTCCTCGAACGGTAAAGTCACAAGAAGAACAGTCGTCCAAGCGACCGGCAAGGCTCTCGCCGGCATGGCGAGCCTCAATGCGCTGTCATCTATCGCCAGTGGGGCCAGCCTATCAAACCTTGTGGAAGCGCCGCTGTCGCCCGGTGTTCCAGCTGATACGAACTCCAGCGAGAAGCTCAGAGTCGCCACTTGCCAATTTCCCGTGGGTGGAATCCCGGCGGAGAATGCGAGGTACATTCGGGACTTCATGCGCGCGGCGGCTGGACAGGGAGCGCATCTCCTGCATACGTCGGAGGGCAGCCTGTCGGGATATGCCGGATCCGACTTCTCGACGTTTGAGAAATACAACTGGGACGCGCTGCGCAAAGAGGTCGCTGATCTGCGCACGCAGGCCGCGAGTCTAAAGTTGTGGCTGGTCCTCGGCTCGGCCCATTTTCTGGACGAGAACACGAAGCCCACCAACTGCCTGTATCTGATCGACCCGGAAGGCAAGATTGTAGACCGCTACGACAAGTGCTTTTGCACCGAAGGCGACCAGAAATACTACTCGGCCGGCAATCGCCTGGTGACTCAAGACATCCGTGGGGTGAAGCTTGGCTTGGCCATCTGCTACGACGTCTGCTGGCCCCAACTCTACATCGCCTACCGGAAAATGGGCGTTACCGTGATGATTCATTCCATGTATAATGCCGCCGACAAGGGGAAGAACTGTCTGGACACCCTCAACAATCGCGAGGTGCCCACTCGCTGCGCCGACAATCGCATGTGGGCAGTCGCCAACAATTCATCGAAGCCCTATTCCCACTGGGGCTCGTTTATCGCGCGGCCGGATGCAACGATCGCCAAAGAGTTGGAGATTAATAAGCCCGGCATGCTGGTTCACGACTTTCCCGACACCCTGGCGCCGGACGGGTGGTATCACAATCACCAGCCGATGGATATGGCCGAGAATACGATCATGACGTGGGGGACACCCAGCAGTCATCCGCGCCAACGCGACGGCCAAAGTGAACCGTAGGGCAAACGGAAGAATACTACGCCCTTGAAGTGCAGAGTGAACAGACGTGGGCCGGTTTAGGGTGAAAGCTGGCGGGCTAATTCTCTTTTTGTTTGCACCTCGTATCCGCAATGTTTTTCCGCCACTTTTTTCTTGACTCGCCAAAAAAGCGGACTTAATATCGCCCCATCGCTAGAAAGGAGGTGATCCATGTCGATTGAAAGTGATAGTAACCTTAGCGAGGGTGCTGAGGCTTAGGCGCAAAGCACGCGCTCGTTCGTGGGTCCCTCTCTCTAGCACGGAGAGGGTGTGGTGGCAAGGCGCTGCTGGGCGCCGTTCCTGAGCAAGATCGCAATAGGAAAAAGCCAAACCCATCAGTATCCCGGGCCCCTGGTTGTGCGGTCAACGTACAACCAGGGGCTTTTGATTTTTGGGGTGGGAAGGTCGGGGCTGGAGAGCAACCCGCCGAGGAATAGCGATAATTCGACACGATTGTTGCTGTTGTTGGACAGTCTGTCAGCTTCGACGCTACGTTTGGAGGCCAAGTTGCTAGTTTAATAGTTGGTTGAGTCGAATCGCGCACCCGCCGTGGGTGAGGAAAGTCGCTCCAGCGGGCTGGAAGTCGCGAGAGGAAGAGATGAATTGACCCCTTCGAAGGCCGTACAAAGCGACATTTTATCGATGCCAACCAAGCCCACTCACCAAAACAAAGAAACATCAAAAAGATGTTAAAAATGAAGGATGATCCCGATAAGTTGATGAAAACAAACGGACTAATATCGGACAAAATGACGGAAGCCACCAAGTATTTGAAAACCCAATAGTTATAGGAAATAGCCGATTAATTATAGAAAGCAAAGCTAGTTACATCGATTTTTGACCTCAAAAGGTCACCGTTTTTCCGTTTTATTCCCGCTATCCCGTTAAATTGCAGAAAATAATGACCTTATAGTTTCAGTATTTCGCGTATCCCAATAAGTATCTGAAAATAAGCCATTTGGAAGAGGACGCGAACGATAGCCATTTGGAAAATCTAGGGCTCTGGGAGCGCGGCCATCCTGGCCGCTTTCTTGAGCGGGCTGGAAGCTCGCGGTCCCAGGAGCGCCTATTCCCCAATCACGAGACGGCAAAGCTTCGATTCTCGGTGCTCCAGCGCGGTGCGGTTTGAATGGCCTCGAGGACTTCTTCGGGCTCGTTCACGACAGTCCACATCTCGCGGTGGCGAGTGTCCATGAATCGTTCTTCGATGCAGTGATCGAGTGCCGCGACGATGCGGTCATAAAATCTACGAGTGTTCACCAGAATGATGGGCCCAAGGTATTGCCCGAGTCTCTTGAGGGTTATCGTTTCGAACAGTTCTTCCAGCGTGCCGCAGCCGCCCGCGAGAGCCACGACGGCGTCAGCCCCGGTGAGCATCAGGTGCTTGCGCTCGCGCATGTCCTCGACAACGCGCAATTCCGTCAGTTTCGTGTGCCCCCACTCAAGTTCCACCATGAAGCGCGGTATCACGCCGATAGCCGTGCCGCCCGCGCCAAGCGCCCCCTCCGCAAGCCGCGCCATGGCGCCCGCTCCACCTCCCCCGTAGACCAACGTCGCCTGGTGATTCGCCAGGTGGCGGCCCAGGCGTTCGGCGGCATCAAGATACGCAGGGTCGCACTGCTTGCTCGAGGCACAATAGACGCACACTTTCAGGTTGGCCATTTCGAAGATATCCTCCGCCACAATCAACGTTCGCCCGAAGAGGAGCAGGTTGACGCGCCTCGTGGCTGTTCAGTCGTTCCAGGCGCGCGCTAGGTTCCCCTCATAATGGCGTGTCGATCTCGGCCCTGCTTCTCAGTTAAATCAAATGCGCGGAGGATCAGTGCCGTCGCCATGTCTGTCAAATGGTATTGGGACAGGTCTTCGCGCCGCACCCAACGCGCGTCAACAACGTCGGAAGCGGGGCGCAGCCTACCACGTTTGCGGCGGCAGAGGTAATCGACAATGACGTAATGGTATCTTACCCGATTTCCTTCGCGCATGATCCGGTCAAACACCAGGAGGCACTCCTGGGGCTCGACGTCCAGGCCCGTCTCCTCCTTCAATTCGCGCCGCACCCCGGCTGTGAGCTCCTCACCCAATTCCAGCATACCACCGGGAATTGACCACTCACCTTTTAGCGGCTCGGTGCCGCGGCGAATCAGCAAAGCTCGGCCACGATGAATGACGACCCCACCGACGCCCACCAGGGGATGTATTGGGTACTCGCGCGACATGGATTGTCCCCCTCCCCGATGGCGTCAATGCCCTTGCGCTAGCATCTATCGCCCGCGGCGTGGCCTTACAGCGGCGGCCACGCGAATTGCCTTCCGGCTTAAACTCTGCGTCCGTAATTGCGCCCGTCGCCGATACTCTTCAGATTTGTGACGAGTTGGATTTTCACGCGCGTTTCTTACGGTACCAGACAATCAAAGCATCGAGGGATAACTTTCCGGGTCCGAAGAAAAGAATGAGGAGGGAAGCAAAGAGGAAGGTATAAGGAGCGGCGGCATAGAGTTTGTCGGGATCGGAGAACACAGCTCCGAGCGCCTCTCGGTCGCCGACGACGAACGCGACGACCATGTCAATGACCAAAGGGAAAGCAATGAGTCGTGAAAACAGTCCCAGCGCCAGCAGAATGCCTCCCACAACCTCGAGCCATGCGATGAAGTACGCGTTCAGGCCGGGAGCAGGCACTCCCAAGCTGGTGAAATATTCAATAACGTGGGGAATGTGCATGGCCTTTCCCCACCCCGTTTGCAGGAATTGCCAACCCCAGTAAAGGCGCACGGCAAGCAGCAAAGGGGACTGGCAGGCATTCGCGGCGCGCAGAAAAACCCCGTATGCCTGCTCGACAAGTCTTATTCCCTTGGACATAGGATGAAGACCGTCAGGAAAGTCGGGCGAACCATCCCAGCGCTGACCAATCCTTAAACCACTTCTGCACTTGTACGCCGAGCCGATCGACGCTGCGGCGACTGTGGACAAGCGAGACTTCGATGGCTTCCTCGAGGGGCTTCCCCTCTCCCAGCGCCCGCAACAGCGTGAAAGCATCGCGCGTTAAGCGTTTGAAGTATACGGCGCCGTGCAACCTGTACACTGCCAAGTACACTCTCTGGGGCCGTGGTAAAGAAGAACGCCGAATTCTCGCGCTGCGGGGAAACTTCAGCACGGCGTTGCTCGCGGTATCATTCTTGGAATCTCGTCCCCGAATTCGCAACAGCAATTCATCCACCGGGTAGGCAAAATCCAGCAATTGAAGATGCGGCTGCAAGCGGAGGATTGTGTCACCGCTAACCCTCGCAGAGTCGCCGGCGGTGATCTGCGGCAACGCCAGTTTGTCGAAGGCTTCGATATCCGCCCACTCCAGTCTTACCATGTCCATCGCCACGCGCTCGACGCCCTCGATGTACTCACGATGCTGGCGAAGCCAGCCTTCCAGCCGGGAGCCGAGATTCCTGAGGGTAAACGACTCGGATGGATTTTCGTTCAGGTAGGCGACCGCCAGTTTCTCGAACTTCCGCTCGCCGATCAGGCAGCGCAAGCCCGGAAAGTCCTCGTCCAGCGACCCCAGGATGCGGAACCAATATTGCTGGCTATAAACTTGCAGTCGCTCAAACGATGTCATGCGGTCGTTCGGTTTGACGAGGGAGTCGGCGATATCGCGAACGGACCTACCATCGGGAAGTCGGGGGCGCAACCGTTCTGAAGGGGTAAGCGGTTGGCTCGTGACCTCGAAGACCGCCCGCTGAAACTCTTCCAGGTTCACGATGCCTCCCGCAACTGCGACGGCAGGTAGCGTTTGGCTTTCAAGGCTTCGCGGTGGACTTCATCGAACGAGGGAATGCGATCATCCCATTCGAGCAAGGTGGCCGTTGGGCCCGCTAACTCAATGGCCCGCGCGTAGAGCGCCCACACCGGGTCGATGACCGGGTGATCGTGCGTATCGAGAATCAGCCTCTGATATTTGGTGTGTCCCGCGATATGAATTTGCGCCACGCGGTCGGCGGGAACACCGTGGAGGTAGACAAAGGGATCGAAATTGTGGTTCCGCGATGAAACATAAATGTTGTTCACGTCGAGCAGGATTCCGCAATCGGCGTGTTCAACCACCTCGTTCAGGAATTCCCACTCCGTCATCTCGGAAACGTGAAACTCGGCATAGCTGCTCACGTTTTCAACAGCAATCGGGACTTCCAAGAAATCGCGCGCCTCGCGAATTTTCTGCGCCGTCTTCTTGGCAGCCTCAAACGTGTACGGCATGGGGAGCAAGTCGTGCGAGTAACGTCCGTCTACGCTTCCCCAGCAAAGGTGGTCTGTTAGCCACGGAGTCTTAGTGCGTTTCACCAGGGACTTCAGCCGGGTCAAATGCTCGCGGTTCAGCGGTTCGGCGGAACCGAAGTACATCGAGACGCCATGCTGAACCACCCGGTACCGCTCGAGGATCTGGTCCAGCACCTCCAGCGGGCGGCCGCCATCTACCATGAAATTTTCGGAAATGATTTCAAACCAATCTACGACAGGCTTCTTCTTGAAGATGTGCTGATAGTGCGGGACGCGCAGGCCGATGCCTACACCGTAGTCCGTGTTTCCATTGAAACGGTTTCCTGGCATGGAGGTCTTCCGCTGGGTTCTGTTAGGTTGAGAAGGCAGCGGACCGGCGGTTGCTCCGCCGGCCCGCGCGCCTTGCATTTGCCCCGATTAATCTGTGCAGGGCTTGCCCTTGCAACTGGTTTTGGTGCTGCAGCCGCCCTTGCCGGAGCAAGAGTTCTTTCCCTTATCGGCCCCGCAGCCACCCTGATTCTTACAAGAATTCTTTCCCGCACAACAGTGTTTTGCTACTTTGGTTGAGGTCTTTGAACTGTCAGCTCCGGGTCTGGGCGCCGCAGAGGCGGCAACCGTCGTGCCAACTACAAACCCCGTCAACGCTGCGCCAAGCAGAAGCTTTCGTGTCGTCTTATTCATCTGTTAATCCTCCCCTTTAGGCTGAATTTCTGCGCCCGACGAAAGCGGTAGCGCCGATGCCCGAGGGCAACTCAGCTTTACCTGCGTGCTTTCGGCAACCGCAGCATAGCGTCTCACAACGATCTGGATTGGACTGGCCCCATCCCATACTATTTCCCTCGGCGACTATTTGTCAATGGTATTGGTCCCAAATCTGTCACAACAGTTTCGCCTTTCGCATCCGTGGCCCAACCCCATTTGGATCTGGCTTGCGTCGGGAGCGGCGGGCATTCACGGCGTGACCGGACCGACTGTTTTGCCTCATCGGTGCCGTTCCTAAAACCCACGCAAACAGCCCGGAACAGCGCTATTATTTCAGGTATCCGGTATGACCCCAAAATCAGGGAGGATTGCATGGGAGACACGAAATCGCTTTCCATCTCGCGGCTCATCCTTGTTCCCGCGCTCATCACGTTGGGCGTCACCATCCTGCGGTTGGTGGGGGAGCTTTCACACTGGCCCTCGCCATTCTTCAACGCACACCCCGGCGGCGGGGGAGCGATTGTCGGCATCTCCTGGCTGCCAATCATCTTCGGTCCGTATTTCGCTCTCAAGCTGGCGGGAGCCGGAGAGGGCGCGGCAAGCAACGGCAAAGCGATCGGCTTTGCGGTGCTTTCATTGGTGGTGTTTGTCCTTGCTGGGTTTTGGTTTGGCGCCTCCGTCTCCCACATTTCTTACATGACGATCGTTCCGCTCCTGCTGATGCTGGTTGCGGCATTTGTTCCCGGCATTGGTTGGCGATCACTCGGAAACACCTTGGTGGTGTATGCGTTTGCGGCGCGGATTCCGGTTGTCGTGGTAATGCTCTTTGCCATGCACGGAAACGGGGGCGCCGGGTGGGGGACCCACTATGATGGCGTGCCTCCGGCCATGGCTCACGTCGCGCTGGCAAGGAAGTTTCTCTACGGGGCGGTTCTACCCCAAATGACGATGTGGATTGGCTGGACAGCCGCGTTGGGCTCGCTATTTGGCACCATCGCCGCCGCAATCGCGCGACGGGGAAAGCAACCTGCATCGGCAGCAATGTAACAATGACGAGCTTCCTCCTAGACGCATTGCAGCCCGCCGATTGGGAACACGTGCGCAACATTTACCTTGAAGGAATTGCGACCCGCAGCGCCACCTTTGAAATCGATGCTCCCACTTGGGAACGCTGGAATGCATCACACCTTCAGTTTGGCCGCTTGGTGGCGCGTGCCGGAGAAGTTGTGCTGGGTTGGAGCGCGCTGAGCGCGGTCTCCGACCGATGTTGTTATGCGGGCGTGGCGGACGCGAGCGTCTACGTTGGCGCGCGCCATCGAGGGCAAGGAGTTGGCAAGGCTCTGTTGCAGGCCACCATCGACCAGGCAGAGGCAAACGGCATCTGGACACTTCAGGCGGGGATCTTTCCCGAGAATCATTCCAGCCTGACTCTGGTCAAGAAATGCGGTTTTCGCGAAGTCGGCCGGCGCGAGCGCCTCGGAAAGTTGGACGGCGTTTGGCGCGACGTTGTTTTGCTCGAACGCCGGAGCACAGCGGTGGGGGTTTGACCTCGTTCGGCCACATTCATTGTGGATAAACCGCTAAGGTCCGCGAATCCCTGCTACCGCCCAGAGTGGGACGACCCCAGCCGCGGCGCCGAGCCGTGAGGCTTTTGATCGCCGTCCCACTCCGGCGTTCAGCCAATCTGCGACGATTTGTCCTAATTCTGCGGCACCGCTACGCTCCGTACAGCGTTTCGGTATTGACAGGCAGCCCCAGCAGCTTCAAGTACGTGAAAAGCTGCATCTTATGGTTATTGAAGTGCCCGAGGAAGGAAACGCTCATGATTTCAAACTTGGCGTTCCAGCCCCAGGGCACGGAGACGACCCGGTTGGTGAAGTCCGCCTCGCTGATGCTATCGAGCGTTGCGCGGAGTGTCTTTTTGTCCTTTTCGAGCTTCCCCAGCGCTTCCTGAGCTCCGCACGACGGCATGTTCTCCAATTTCATTCCCGCGTCCATTTCTTCCATGGACGGCCACTTGCCTGTGACGAGGGTTTCCAGCCCGCCGCCGATTCCGTCGCTCAAGTGGGCTAGGACCTGGCCGATGCTCATAAACGTCGGCCCAGGTTTCCAACCGAGTTTGTCCGCGGGAACCATGCCGATCAGCTTTTCGGCGGGATTCATCGATTGCAATGCGAGTTCGCAGTATTCATTTTTGGTCATGAGGTCTCCTTCTGAAGTTAGCCTTGTGTTTTAAGCGCAGGAATAACTTTACCCTTGGTCATTACCGCCGGTTTACGGCGAGAAGAAACTTAGCACAAGAATGCGACCGTGCGACGGCAATTCAGAACATCCGACCGCCGAACTGGCCCGTCGATTCAAAAACGGAAAGCAATTTCGTCATACCCAGAAGGTCGCGGATCTTCTTGGACAGATTAATCAGTTGCAGTTCGCACGGAGCTTTCTTGGCAGTGACGTAAACCGCAATGATGGCGCCGAGTCCAGAGCTATCCATAAACACGACGTCCCCCAGGTCCAGGACGATTCGCTTGGTTTGGGGAACCAGCGCCCGGACCTCCTGCTTGAATTCTGCCGCAATGTCCGCCGTCAGCCTGCCGCTGCAAATCACCAGAGTAGATTCGGGAGAGGGCTGGATTCGCAGTTTGAAACGCGAACCGGGTGCGGACGGTGGGGGTATGGACATCAAAGCTCCTTTTCTGTGTTGAAATCACAGTACGGGGGAATGGCGAAGACAAGTCAAAATTCAAGATTCAAAATTCAAAAGTCGAAAGTCGGTAGTCAACAGCTTATAGTCAATAGTCGAGAGTCATAGGCCAAAAGTCGAAAGTTAACAGTTAATAGTCGAAGGTCAGGGCGCAAAAGTCGAATGTCGAACGTGAAGGACAGTATACCCACGAATCTTCTCGCCGACGAAACAAGCACCGACGAGCTTGTACTTCAAAGGCAGTCCACAAACAGGCCCACTCGCCGTAACCGATAAATACTCGTTGTGCCGTTGCTTTTACTTTTGCCTTTTGCGTTTTGACTTTTGACTTTCCTTCCCTACCCTGCCGCCGAAAGCACCTCGCGAAGCCTTCGGCCAACCACCGCGTCCTCGCCGGGCTGCAGCATCCACACTCCCACGACGATAGTGTTGGTCGAGCTTTCGAGGCCTTTGCTGGCGGACCCGCCCCCGGACGCCGGGTTCAATTCGATGCGCGGCGTTCCCTCCCGCATTTTCGCCATCACTTCCTTCCCGGTCAGTTTAATCCGTTTGGGATCATAAGTAATGATCAGGTGGGGCACGTGATTGGCCACAGGCGGAACGGAAATCCTGGTTTCGACGCCGGGAAGGCTTTTCACTCGCTCGGCGATCCGCTCGGCGCGGCGTTGAAATTCCTTCTGCATGGCGTCTTCATCCTGCGCCAGCAGCCAATCGACGGCGGCCACGAGCCCGACGATTTCCTCCTTGGCCACCTTCATGCCGCGCCCGATGGTGTTGGAGTTGGGAGAATTGTTTTTCACGGCAGCTTCGATTAGGTCCTTCCTTCCCAGCAGCAGGCCCGAGCACTGCGGCCCGCGGATTCCCTTCCCTCCCGAGAACGTCACGAGGTCGAAACCCATCTTGGTGTAATTCCACAAATTGGCGATAGGAGGGACATCGGCCGACGCATCGTTGAAGCAGGGCACTCCATGTTGGTGCGCCGCGCGGACCCAGTCCTCGCGGCTGATCTCGCCTTTATCCGCGGCATTGAAGAAGTGCGCCATCACCGTTCGATCGTTAAACGCCGCGTCGTATTCGGCGAGCGTCTCGACCTCCACAAAGCGGATTCCGCAGTTCCTCAGGGCGTGGTCGTATTCGTAGCGATGCGTTTTCTGCACAATCACTTCGTTCTTAAGGCCGGTCATGTCCGGCGGGATGCTGACAATGGCGTTGGCATTTCCCAGGGTGATGCAAGCAGCGGTGCCAAGCGTCAGAGCGGATGCTGCGCCGGCGGTGATCAGCGCGGCCTCGCACTGTAAGCGCTTCGCCAGGTACTCGCCCGAGGCGCGCAACAGCTCCTCGAGTTGCACGGGATATTTCGAGGCGATGCTGATGGCGACCTGAACTTCCTCCGGCATCGTCGAGGCGGAAAGCACCGTATAGGTTCCCGCGGCGTTGATGAAGGGCCGCACGCCGAGCTTCTCGTAGTAATTGACGCCCTCTGCGGGACGGGGCGCCGCACCAAGCGCCGAAACCGTTGACGCGCCACAAACCCCCGCGCCACCCACCGCGAGCGCCTGGCCCGTCTTGCCCATAAATTTGCGACGTGTTATGCGATTAGACATCGGAGTTGCCTCCATTTCCCAAGTCCCCTGAAGGGGAACAATATCATTAGCCGTGGGTGAAACCCACGGATAGCGACCCACCCAACACAATTTTCCATCGACCCTGAAGGGGTCGAACCCCGCCCAGTGCACCAAACCAAATTCAACCCCTTCGGGGTTGGGGAGATTACCAGGGGTACGGTTTTCCGTGGGTTTCACCCACGGCTACTGAAATTCGACCTCTTCGAGGTCGCCGATCGCGCGTCCGTAGGGGCAGGCCTCGTGCCTTCCCACATGGGGGCCGAATCGGACCCCGTTCTCGTGCCTGCTCACCGGGTGGCCGAATCGGCCGCCGCGTTTGGGCACCCACGCCGGGTGCCCCTGCATGCCGCCGGTTATTTCCGCGCTGCTGATGCACACATCCGCGCGGTGCACGATGCACGTATCCGTGAGTTCGTGCGGGTCGAGGCGCACGGACTTTAACTTAAAGAAGCTTCGGCTGGTCAGGGCTTTGGTGATGACCGCATCGAGCTGCGGGTCGCGCCCGCTCGAGCAGGAGAAGATTCCTACCGCGCTGACGATCTGGGCGGAAAAGCCGCCACCCTCGCGAGCGATCCGGATCATCAAGCCTTGCCCCAAAGTGCTGCCGGTTGCCAGGGTTATTGGCAGCACCATTCGGCCGCCCGCGCCGAGCCGTTCCAGCCACGGCCGATGCGGGTGCGTCACCCCGGCATTGATGAAGATGGCGTCGCAAACGCCGGGATCGAACACCGCGCCGTCTGCTTCATGAACGGTGACGTTTGGGTATCCGGCCAAGTTCTGTCGAGCGCGGTCAGCCAACTGCGGGCGGACTTCGACTCCCACCACCGCGCCGCCTACCCCCACCACTTCCGCCATCATCGCGGTGTAATATCCCACGCCGCAGCCGACGTGATAGACGCGGTTGCCGGGTTCGAGATCGAGCGCGTCGATCCACTGCGCCAGCGCGCTCGGTTGGCCGTTGTTGATGTCGCGTGCGGCGTCGAGCGCGATCACCACGTTGTGGTATACATCCTGGGGATGTTCCGTCGGGATGTACTTTACGCTTCCAACACCGGCCAGCGACATCGCCCGCTGCATCGGCGATCCAATTTGCCAGGGCGGCGCGCCAAGATATTTTTCGCGAGGCACGCGAGCAAACGCCTCAATCAGGGCCGTAGAGCGAACGTTGGCGGAAAACCGCACTTCGTCCGCATAGAATCGGCGGCAATCCTCAAGGGTCAGCATGAGGCGAGTATCCCACACCAAGAAGGAGCGCGGCAACACTCTGGGAGCGCGGGCATCCTGCCCGCCACGTCACGGGCGCTTCACCCTTACATCGGCGAAAAAAACCGATCAACGGGTGTAGAATGCAGAACTCCCAGAGTTTGCTACGCAGCAAAACCGCTCTGGCTGTATGGATCATTGCCCAAAACTATTTCGGAGAGATATTTCGTGCGCAAACCTGCGTTATGGATGATGCTACCGTTTACGCTCTTGTTCCTTCGGCCCGCACGGGCCGCCGGCGCCCCAAACGATCTCATGCCCGTACCCGCTTCCGTTGAGTTCAATGCGGGGCGTCTGCGTCTCGATGGAAGTTTTCGAGTGTCGGTCACGGGCTATTCGGACGCCCGCCTGCAACGCGCCGTTGACCGCGCCGTGGCGCGCCTGGAGCGGCGAACCGGATTCACCCTTTCCCACGAAGTCCTAAAGGGCTCCATAGCCGCGACCTTGATCGTCACGGCAAACGGCCCCGGCGAGGCGATCCAGGGCGTCGAGGAGGACGAAACTTACGAGCTGCAGGTGACGCCGCAACAAGCCAGTTTGCGCGCCCCCACGGTGGTGGGAGTCCTACGCGGGCTGGAGACTTTGCTGCAGCTTGTGGAGACCGACGGCAGCGGCTACTACTTCGCGGCCGCCAGCATCCACGACCAGCCGCGCTTCCCCTGGCGCGGGTTGTTGCTGGACCCCGCGCGCCATTTTCTTCCCGTCGCCGTGATTGAGCGCAACCTTGACGCGATGGCGATGGTCAAGCTCAACGTGCTGCACTGGCACCTGTCCGACGACGAGGGTTTTCGCATTGAGAGCCACCGTTATCCGCGCCTGCAGGAACTCGGCTCCGACGGGCAGTACTATACCCAGCAGCAAGTCCGCGAAGTGGTCGCTTACGCCCGCGACCGGGGCGTCCGCGTGGTGCCGGAGTTCGACATTCCGGGGCATGCAACTTCCTGGTTCGTCGGCTACCCGCAATATGCCAGCGCGCCGGGGCCTTACCAGATCGCCCGGTCGACTTTCGATGTGAAACTGCCGGCCTTTGACCCTACGCGCGAGGAAGTCTACGCCTTCATCGACGGCTTCATTGGCGAGATCAGTGCCTTGTTTCCCGACGTCTACTGGCACATCGGCGGCGATGAGGTCAAACCCGACCAATGGGACGCGAACCCGGCCATCCAAGCCTTCAAGAAGAAACACGGCTTCAGGGATGATGCGGCGCTGCAGGCCTACTTCAACCAGCGGTTGATGAACATTCTGAAGAAATACCGCAAACAGATGGTGGGCTGGGACGAGGTCTTGAATCCGGCGCTGCCCAAAGAGACGGTGATCGATTCCTGGCGGGATACGGCGTCACTGGCGCAGGCGGTTCGGCAGGGCTTCCGCGGCATGCTTTCCGCTCCCTATTACCTCGACGCCATGGAGACCGCCGCAACCTACTATGCGGCCGACCCGATCTCTGAATCCGAACACCTTGATGCCGCCGCCGCGTCGCGCATTATGGGTGGCGAAGCCTGCGCCTGGGCCGAATACCTAGATCAGGACAACATCGAGTCGCGCCTGTGGCCGCGCACAGCCGCGATTGCCGAACGGTTCTGGTCTCCGCGCGAGGTCAGGGACACGGACGACATGTACCGGCGACTCGACCGTGTGAACGTGCAGCTTGAGGAAGCGGGCGTCAGGCACCTGACGAACCCAAACCTGATGCTCCGCCGCCTGGCAGGCGCCGAAGATATTCGGCTCCTGCGCGCGTTCCTGCGGCTGGTTGAGCCCCAGGACGCCATCAGCCGCTTTGACGAGCCCGACCATCCCAACCGCCTGACGCCCTTGGTGACGCTGCCCGACATCGCCCTGCCCGACGCTTCGGGCCGGCGCGAAGTCGGTGCGCTGGTCGACGCTCTCCTCCGCGATGCGCCGCGCTATACGGCTTCCCGTGCCGAACTCGAGCGCGAATTCGCGGCATGGCGTGAACTGCCGGCCGCGCTCGATGCCCTGAGCGCGCATGCGCCGCTGGTTCGTGGTGCCGCACCCGCGGCCGCCAAAATCGCGGCGCTCGGAGCGGCCGGCCAGGAGGCTCTCGGCTACCTTACGCGTGGCGAAACTCCGGCACCCGCTTGGATGCAAGGCCAACTCGCGCTGCTGGACGAAGCCGCCAAACCGCAGGCGCACCTCCGCGTGGCCGTCGCTCCCGCCGTGCGCAAACTCATCCTGGCGGCGGCGCACTCGGGCGAGGCTCCAAGGAATTAAGTGAACAAACCGTCTTATACTGACGAACGAGAAGGGTGTCAATATTGAAAAAAAAATGTACGTGAACCGTTTCCACCCTGGGGAATTGGTCATCGACGAGGAATCTCACATGGCGTAAAGCACCAAGTGGTCGGCTTGGCGCGCCGCATATTCAGTGGCGGCAAGACTCTCCACGAAGGAGCAATCCGCAACAATCTCTTCGAACGAAGCACCGCCCGCCAACAGATCCAGCACGTCGGAAACACGGAGACGAAAACCCCGAATGCAGGGGCGGCCTCCGCACTTTCCTTCTTCCACCGTTATTCTCTTCAGCCGTTCGATGCTCGTAAATGGGCAGTCTAAGGCGGTTTGGACCAAAGAGCGGAACGCGCCAACCCCGCGGGCACGATGTCCACGCCGCACACTGTGGCCGTCACCCTTCCTGCAAAGAATAGCTCGTACTGCGGCCTCCGGCAGAGTCTTTGACCAGAATGCCGATGTTGACCAAGTCGAGGATATCGCGGTGTGCGGTGTCCTGAGAGCATTTCGTTAGCTTTGCCCATTTTGATGAGGTCAGCTTTCCATCAAAGCCATCCAGCAATTTATTCAGGATAAGGCGTTGCCGTTGGTTGAGCGGCGTGTCCGCATGTTTCTCCCAGAATCGCGCTTTGCGAAACACAAGTGCGAGGGTAGCTTCGGTCGCGTCAAAAGCGCGATCAAGGCAGCCCAGGAACCATTCCAGCCAATCGGTAATGTCGAGTTTGCCTTTTTGCGTCTTTTCCAGTATGTCGTAATAGGCGTTCCGTTCCTGACGGATTTGCGCGGACATACTGTAAAAACGCTGCGCGCTTTTTTCCGACTGCGCCAGCGCCCAATCGGCGATGGCGCGGGCGATCCGGCCGTTGCCGTCGTCGAAGGGATGGATGGTAACGAACCACAAGTGCCCTATCGCCGCTCTTAATACCGGGTCAGCATCGCCGGGCTGATTTGCCCAAGCGATGAATGCGGTCATTTCCGCATCGAGACGCTGGGCCGACGGGGCTTCATAATGCACGCGCTCGCGGCCGATCGGGCCGGACACAACCTGCATTGGGCCGTTTGAATCGTCGCGCCATCCGCCAACCTTGATTTTATGCAGACCGCTACGCCCTGTGGGGAAGAGGGCAGCGTGCCAGTCGAACAGCCGTTCTACCGTCAGGGGCTTCTCAAAATGTTGCGTAGCGTCGAGCATCATCTCCACCACGCCTTCAACGTTGCGATCCGCCGGGACTAATCCCGCAACATCCATTCCCAGCCGCCGAGCAATTGAGGAACGGACTTGGTCCGGGTTAAGAATTTCTCCCTCGATTTCGCTCGACTTCAAAACATCCAGGGTGAGCGTTTCGAGGACAGCCTCTTTTCTGCGAGAAAAGCCCATGGACTCCATCCGTCCGATCAGGCGTCCTTGCCGATGGCGCACTGCCGCCAGTGGCGCAACTACCGCATTTTGATCCCACCGGAACTTTGGCCAGTCGGGCCGGTCGTAGATATAGTGGCTCATTCTCCGTCCTCCATGCGGAGATTATAGCCTTTATTCTCCGCACGCTCAACGGTAAAACACGCAAACTATGCGGAGATTAAGAGAGGTATTCTCCGCATAGCCTTTTGAGAATGAACTTGTCTAGATGCAGGGATTTTCGATCAGTACCTTCGGGATCGCAGACTCCCCAAGGCAGGAGTCTGCGCTAGCCTTGCTCTCCCGATTCACTCTGCTTTCATCATGGGCGGCTACTCCTCCCAGGTGGCGGCGGGCACCGGGACTGCCTCCCGCCTTTGGGCCATGTGTCTAGCCCACGTTAATCCACGGGCGAGGGCGGCATGGATGGCTCGAACTCGGCGCTGCCGAATCAGCACGGCCTGGTGGCGTTGTTCCCGCTCGGCGATGGATCTTTGGGTTAGCATGTTGACGTAGAATGCCTCCACGCTCGCGCCCTGGCTCCTCTTCAAGGCCTTCTCGGTGCGGAAGAGCTTGTAGTCGTCATAAACCTTAAGCGTAAGGTTCCCCAGATCCTCCCAGAAGGTCCACAGAAGAAAAAGGAGAAAAGCGAGCTCCGGATATGGCAACACAATCAAAGCTGCGGCGACTCCTACGGCTTTTTTCAATTTGCTCCTCCTCAGTTTCACACTTTCACGTGCAAACAGACGAACGAGCGCATTGGCAAATTCCGCCTGGTTTTCCCAGGCGGCGCCTCCTGGACAGAAAAATAGCTAAGGCGAGAGCTAACGATGCCGAGTGCGGGCATAGCGTTGCCACTTAAGCCTTAACAGATATCTTGGCAGTTACCAGCGACCTGAGGTAAGGCAAGCGGGGAGCCAAATCGGGTTATCTAATCTCCCGGGGGATAAGCTTTACCGGCTCTTGGGATTGAATGGTTAAGGCGGCGACCTGGTCCGCTCAATGTGGAGTAATGTGTCTCCGTGTGAACAGTCGATGATGGCCCGCCGTCACCAATTCCTGACATACGTTCGGGCGGAAGTTCCCCCAAGGCTCCCCGGAGTCAATCCTTGCCGCCAGGTGCGCAAATTCACGCTCTAACATTAACAAACAAAGGTGGAATTGAGAGTTGGCCGGCGAACCGAGCGGATGCCCGTAATGTGCGTTCATGCTAGGGAGACGCCACCACCTGAATGGCGTTGACCAGCGGGTTGCCGGCGGTACCCGTGGTGAACTGAATGGTGATGGTGCCGGTGCTGGTCACCTTGAAGGTCTCGTCGATTGCCTTCAGGGTCGCTCCGGCTGCGGCGAAGATATCGAAGTTCGAGAGGACCTTCGTCCCGTTGATCGCAACGCTGAACACGCGCTTCCCTGCGGCCGTCCAATAGAGCTCGGCGAATTTGAGCGTCACCGCGTAAGAACCCGAAGGAGCGTGAACGGCGTAGCTGAACGACGCCCCGTAGCGCGAGGTTTGATAGAGCTTGGGGTCAGGGGTATTCGTAATCGTATTGGTCGTCGAGTAGGGCCCGCCGCCGGTGTATCCGGTATCAGCAGTCCATTTTTGGCCCAGAGAATCGGTGTACGCCGGCCCGCCGGAATTGATTCGCACCGGAGTGAAGCTCGCGGGAGGTTTGACCGTCAGAGTCGCGGTGACGCTGTTCGCTCCGCTGAGCGCGGCGGTGATCACCACGGATACCTGCGAGGTTACGGAAAGAGCCGTTATCGTGAAGGTGGCGGAAGTGGAGTTCGCGAAGACCGTCACGTTGGCCGGAACGGTTGCCGCGGAGGTGTTGCTACTTGTGAGCGTCACGAGCTTACCGCCCGCCGGGGCGTAGCCGTTGAGGGTTACCGTGCCGGTTGAGGTGGCGCCGCTGCCCGCCACTGTCGCCGGATTCAAAGTCAAAGAGGCGAGGGCGGTGGCCGCGGGATCCACCGTCAGCGCTGCCTGCGCCGAGCCCGAGCCATTGGCGGTGGCCGTTGCCGTAATCGTGGTAGAGGTGGCGGAAGTCACCTGCTGAGAAGTCACGGTAAACGTCCCCGTTGAGGAACCGGCAGGGATCGAAATGGGTTGAGCCGGAACCGTCGCGGCGTTGGGATTGCTGCTCGCGAGGGTAACCTGAACCGGGCTGGAGTTTGAAGGAACTGGGCCGCTCAGCGTCACCGTGCCGGTCGAGGAGACGCCGCCGCCCACCACCGTTGCCGGATTCAGTGTTAGCGATGAAACTGCCGGCGCACCGGAGGTTCCGGGCGCAGGAATGTTGAAGGTATCGGCGATAGCTCCGTTGGTCCCACCGGCGGCCGCGAGAGACGCTCTTACGTATTGGACGGTCACACCATTCGTTGGATTAACCGTCACGCGCAGGTGGCCGGAGTTCGGGAGAACCTTGAGCGTATACACGCCATCCGCCGTATATTCCTGAAACCCGTAGCCGTAGGTTGCATCGGCGGCCATGGGAACTTCCTGATACACCACGCCATCGCGCTGCTCGTGTGCGTACTCGTGGTCATGCCCGTGGAAGAACGCAGTCACGTGATTGTTAACGAGCAACTGGTGAACGGGGACCGTCCATTGAGCGTTCACGTCCGTCCGATTCGTATTAAACGCCCAGGTCGTGCCGTCGTCGTTGTCCCCTCCCCACTCGACGTAAGGGACGGCGTGAGCGCCGCCTCGCCCGTAGTCGTCCAAGCCTCCGGCTACCTGGTGAGCGAAGATGAATTTGTACTGCGCCGTGCTGTTTTCCAGCGTTTGCTGGAGCCACAGGTACTGCTCCAGTCCTAAAGTCCAGTCCCACCGGTTACCGGATCCCGGAGTGCTGCTCTCTCCCCCTCCTTGATTTCCGACATAGGGCTTGGTGGTCGAATACCAATACGGATCAATAACTACAAAGAGCGCGTCGCCCCAGGTCCAGGCGTAGTAGTCCTGGATTGTGTGGTCGCTGCTGCTCGTGATGCCCGTGTAAGAAGTGTCGGTGTTGCCGGTGTAAAAAGTACTGAGCAAAGGGTCGGGATTGAGAAAATACTCGTTGCGCGCGTTGGCGCTCATGATGGGCGGTTCGACGGCGAAGCCCGTATCTTCCAAATGCCAGCCCTCTTCCTGCTCGTGGTTTCCCAGGGCCAGGAATATTGGCACCGAGGGGCTGATGAGACTGAAGTAATTGGTTCGAATATTGAGGTAGCTACTATTCGCTTGAGCTTGAGTCGTTACGTTGGTGCAGGGCTGAATACACCCGTCGTCCATCGCGAACGTGTCGCCCAGGTCGAGGTGAAAGTCAGGGCTCTCACCGGCAATATTCTTCAAGGTTTGCTGAAACAACGCGGGATTGCCAAACTCGATGTTGATATGGGAATCGGAAGTTACCGTGAACGTGAACGTGTCGCCCGCGGATCTTGCCGTGTGGAAGGAGTGCTCCGGCCTGGTGATCCAGGAGGATGTAGGGCTCTGACGGTAGACCATGTAGTAGTAATACTCCGTATCGGGCGCGAGACCGCTGATGACGGCCACAAGCGGCAGATTGGCGGCGGCAGACAACGGGCTGGCCGAGGACCCCGAAGTGGCGCTCGTCTGGTTTTCTCCCCCGGACATCGTGCCGTATTCGAAATAAGCCTGTATGGCCGTGTTGGGCACGACGTTGATGGTGATCGAGGTGTCGGTTGGACGCCCCAGGAGTTCGGGTCCCGGGAAGCTGACCTGCCCTTGCGCGGTCGATAGAGTACACAGGGTTGCGAGCAATCCGGCCACGAACCAGAGTCCCTTGGATGGTTTCGTCTCTTTTCTCCCGATCAGAAAGTGTGAGAACCAAGCTGGCGAACGGTAGCCGCCTACCCCCACGATGGAGAAGCGGCTTCAATCCGGCATCCCGAGTTGTTCCGATTTTGAGTAAGAGCCCGCCTGCCCTCGCAGCTAGGAATTGGAGAAGCAGGTAACGCGATGCTACCAGATCAAGAAATGATGTCAACACAAACCCAGTTGGATTGCTACCGATCGTAATGACGGGAACATAACGCCGATGGACTTTCAGCGAGTGTGGAGAAAGTCTGCGAACTTGGCACTGATTTTCTAACCCGGCGGCCCCTGGACGTAGCGCCCCTAGCCGCAGCGCAGGCGTCCCGCCTGCGGCACGTTCGCCGTTTCACTTCCATCTCACAGGGCGGTCTACCCGCGCAGAGGTAGCTATTTTTTTTCATTCTGGTATCCTTTTCTTTTGAATCCAACATAAAGGAGTCCCGCAATTCTGGATTCCAATTCACACGGAGAGGAATAAGGAGAGGAAATAATGGCAAAGCCATCGTTGGCCAACAAGAATTCCAAGCCCGACAAGAATGGCTTGATCGTCATCGCGGGGGCAGGAGGATTTATCGCTGGCGCCCTGGTGCGACATTTTCAGGAAAAAGGTTTTACGCGCATCCGCGCGATTGATAAGAAGCCTCTGCCCGAGTGGTATCAGCACGTTCCGGGCGTCGAGAGTTTGTGTCTGGACCTGAGCGAAGAGGAAAGCTGCATTCGTGCTTGCGAGGGGGCATGGGAAGTCTACAACCTGGCCGCAGACATGGGCGGCATGGGATTTATCGAGCGCTTCCGCATCGAATGCCTGCGGAGCGTGCTGATCAATACCCACATGATTGAGGCTGCCAACCGCGCGGGTGCGGAGCGCTACTTCTACTCGTCCTCCGCCTGCGCTTACAACACGGACCTGCAGAAGGATCCGAAGGTGCGCGCCCTGAAGGAGTCGGACGCCTATCCCGCAATGGCCGAGCGCGGCTATGGGTGGGAAAAACTCTTTTCGGAAATGGTCTGCCAGGAGTATTGGGCCGAGCGCGGCATGAAAACTTTCATGGCGCGCTTTCACAATGTTTATGGTCCACACGGCACCTGGGACGGCGGCCGGGAGAAAGCCCCCGCGGCAATTTCCCGCAAAGTGATCGAATGCAAGGATACGGGAAACAACACGATCACGATCTGGGGCGATGGCACGGCCACGCGCAGCTTCATGTATATCGACGACTGCGTGAAGGGCATCGACATGATCACCCACTGCGAAGACTTGATCGCCACACCCATTAATCTGGGATCGAGCGAATTGGTTTCGATCAACGAGCTTGTCGACATCGTCGAGGCCATCGGCGGCGTCAAGCTTCATCGCGAATACGATCCCACGGCGCCGCGCGGCGTGGCAGGCCGTAACAGCGATAACACCATGATCGAGAGCATCCTGCATTGGGAGCCGCGCACGCCTCTGCGCGACGGCATGGCTAAGACCTACGCGTGGATCGCCGAGCAGTATCGAGACCGCAAAGCCGGCAAGCGCACGGTGAGCTAGCGCCCAGGGGAAAACGTAGCGCAGGGCCCGCTGTTCGGCCCTGCGGCTCTTGCCGTGGCGCCACAGAGGAAGAACCGCAGGGCCGAACAGCGGGCCCTGCGCTACGGCTTCGCGTTTTTTCGACCGACGTTTCCAGTAGTTGTGCGGAGAAGATCGAGTGGCGAAGAAATTCAGGGATCTCACCGAACAGGAAATTCTGGCGTTGGCGATTACCCTCGAGGAAGAGGACTCACGGATCTACGGGGACTTCGCCGACGGATTGCGCACGACCTACCCCGCGAGCGCCAAGATGTTCGACGCGATGCAGGATGAAGAAAACGGGCATCGCCGCAGCTTGATTGAGACTTACCAAAAGCGCTTCGGCGAGCACATCCTGCTGATCCGCCGCCACGACGTGAAGGGCTTCATCCAACACAGGCCCGTGTGGCTGGTGCGTCCGCTGGGCATTGACACGGTACGCAAGCAAGCCGAAATCATGGAGCTTGAGAGCCGCCGCTTCTATGAACGAGCCATTGAAAAGGTGTCGGACGCCTCGACGCGCAAACTTCTGGGCGACCTTGCCGCAGTCGAAGCGCAGCACTCCGCCAAGGCAGAATCGTTAGAGAAAGAATACCTGACCCCGGACGTGCGCCGCGAAGAAGACGCCGCCAATCGTCGCCTGTTCGTTTTGCAGATTATCCAGCCGGGTCTGGCGGGATTGATGGACGGCTCGGTCTCAACGCTGGCTCCCGTCTTCGCCGCCGCCTTCGCCACGCGTAGCAGTCCTGATGCCTTTCTGGTGGGCCTGGCAGCATCGATTGGAGCGGGCATTTCCATGGGCTTCGCCGAAGCGCTGTCCGACGATGGCTCGATGACCGGCCGCGGACATCCCTGGGTGCGCGGGGCAATTTGCGGCCTGATGACCGCCATGGGAGGCATTGGGCACACGATGCCGTTTCTGATTCGCAATTTCCACCTGGCGATGACGGCAGCCGTATTTGTGGTGGCGGTGGAACTCGGCGTCATCAGCTACGTCCGCCATCGCTACATGGACACACCCTTTCTTTCCGCCGCCTTTCAGGTGGTGGTGGGAGGGGTGTTGGTGTTTCTCACGGGGATCTTGATAGGAAGCTCGTAGGTATCCGGTCATTTGTTCATCGGGTCATCGAGCCATTGAAGCATCGGGGCATTTGACCGTTTATCCATCTGGTCATGAGGTCATCTATTTATCGGATCATCGGGCCATCGGGTCATTTAAGAACTGCCCACGCTCCGTTGTCAGTCGTCCGTAGCCACAGGTTTTCGGCCTCCGCGTTTTACGGGCATTCGACAGGAAGCAACGACGACGGGAAGGTTTTCAATGACCCGATGACCCGATGAATAAATGACCCAATGGCTCGATGACCCGATGATTAAATGGCCAGATTCCTTTGGAGGGTTTTCTCATGCGCCTCGTTCTTGGTTCGGATCATGCTGGCTTCGACCTCAAACAGGAATTGGTTGGATTTCTGCGCGCTTCGGGCCATGAGGTCCTTGACGTCGGCACCAACAGCACCGCTCCCGTCGATTACCCGGATTATGCCGAGGCGGTTTCCGCTGCGGTGCTCGACGGCCGGGCCGAGCGCGGCGTGCTGATTTGCGGCAGTGGCGTGGGGGTCAGCGTGGCCGCCAACAAGATTCCGGGAATCCGCGCTGCCATTTGCCACGACTGCTATTCCGCGCATCAGGGCGTTGAACACGACAATATGAACGTCCTGGTGCTGGGTTCACGCATTATCGCCGGGGAACTGGCCAAGGACCTCCTACGCGATTTCCTACGCGCCAACTTTACCCACGAGGAACGCCACGTTCGGCGGCTGGGCAAGATCGACGCCATCGAAGCGCATTACCTGCATCCCAAGCCCTAAGGAAACCCGCCTCGTAGGGGCACCCCTTGTGGGCGCCCATAGGGAGGCCGATTCGGCCTCAGCGTGGGCAGGCACGAGGCTTGCCCCTACGACGCCTGCCGCCGGCCATTACGATTCCGCTACTGGCGATGAAAAGCCGCGGACCTACAGAACAGGTCCGCGCTACGAATGGTTATGAAACCACGTTTTGTCCTCTTCTTCATGTTGCTCGCGATTGCAGCGCCGCAGGCGTTCCCGCAACAAGCGGTGAAGCCCGCCGTTGCTAGCGTGCGCGTCGGTGAGTTTCTCGAGGAAACTAGTCGGGCGTATACGACCAAGGGAAATTTGCCGGCGAATGACGTGCTCTCGATCGCCATCACCGCCTCTGGTGAGGTTTATGCCGCCACGGCGCGGGGTCTGGCACGCCTCTCGGCAGGCACGTGGACCACTGTCGGTGCGGAGGGCGCAGCCGTCGAACAGGTCGCGACAAAAGGTAACATCGTGTGGTTCATTTCACGGGGCAAGCTCGCTCAGTTGCATGGCGCGTCGTTCTCTTTGCCGTCAGTAAAGGTCAACCAACTAACCGTCAGCGAAGAGCCGCTTCTGGCCACGGATGCGGGTCTCTACATTCTGGATGGAACGAACTTCGTCCTCGAATCAGGCCTCGATCGATTGCTGGGAAGCGAGAAGGCCGTGCGTCAGGTTGCGGTCGCCGCTGACGGCCGCATTGCCGTGGCGGCCATGGCGGGACTCTTCGTCAAGGCGACTGGCGGCGAATGGGGCGCTGTTTATCCGCGCAATGCAACTCGCAGTTGGGCTCCCCACGACGTGCGCGGCGTCGCTTTCGACTCCCAGGATCGGCTGTGGCTTTCAAGCGCGCAGGGTGTGGGTTGCGAGGACAAAGAGTGGCGCCTCTACACCGGGACCGGACGGCCTGCCTTACAACGATTTCACCACGCTCGCAGCAGGAGAAAACGGCGCGGTGTGGTTCGGGACACGGATGGGCGCCATCCGCTTCGACGGCAAGGATTGGGAATACCGCGAGGGGCGGCGCTGGCTGCCTGACGACGATGTGCGCTCCCTCGCTGTGAATGACCATGGCAACGCGTGGTTTGCCACTTCTGCGGGAGTTGGCGTGATCGAGCGGCGCCCCATGACCTTTGCCGGGAAGGCCAAATTCTTTGAAGAGGAAATCGACAAGCGTCACCGCCGCACTCTTTATGGCTACGTTAATAACGTCACCCTGAAGCATTCCGGCGATACGAGCGAGTGGGAGCAGCAGGCGAGCGACAACGATGGCCTTTGGACCGCGATGTACGGCGCGGGCGAGTGTTTTGCTTACGCGGCCACGCAGGGACCCGCGGGCGAAACAGCGCGCCAAGGCGGCGTTCGATGCTCTGCGATTTCTTCGCGTCGTGACCCAGGGTGGAGCGCACACCGCCCCACCGGGTTTTGTGGCTCGCTCCATTTTGCCAACCAGCGGCCCTGACCCGAACCAGGACGACAGCCCCGCGCGCGATGAACATACGCGCGCGACGAGCGACCATTTGTGGAAAGTCATCACGCCGCGTTGGCCCGTCTCTGCCGACGGCAAGTGGTATTGGAAATCCGACACCAGCTCGGACGAACTCGATGGGCACTTCTTTTTCTATGCTCTCTACTACGATCTCGTCGCCGATACGGAAGAAGAACGCCATCGCGTGCGCGAGCATGTCGCCGCGATTGCCGGGCACCTGATCGACCACAACTTCCAATTCGGCGATCACGACGGAAAGCCGACGCGCTGGGGTATCTTCAACCCGGAGAACCTCAACCACAATTTCGATTGGCGCGAGGAGCGCGGGACGAACTCCCTGAGCATTCTGGCGTATTTGCAGGTGGCCGCGCACATCACCGGCGAACCCAGATTCGCTGCCGGCGCCCGCGGGCTGATTGAGCGGCACGCCTACGCGGCGAACGTCCTGATTCCCAAATCGGATACCGGCCCCGGCTCTGGCAACCAATCGGATGACGAGATGATTTTTATGAACTACTACAACCTCATCCGCTACGAGACTGACCCTGTTCTGAAGGAAGCTTACGCTTTGGCCCTGTACCGGCAGTGGCAGTGGGAGCAGCAGGAGATGAACCCGTTCTTCGATTTCATTTATGCCGCCAGTTGCAGCGGGCAGACGGCCCACGACGCATTCGGCGCTCGAGGACCTTTCCCCCAGGAACAACTCATGGCTGGAGGAGTCGGTGGACACGCTCGAGCGCTTTCCGCTTGACCGCCTCGACTGGCGACTGATCAACAGCCACCGCCTGGATATCCTCCGCCTGCCCGATTACATTGATCTCGACCGCGATGTGGCCGCTGCCGGCTATCGGGTGAACGGCAAAGTTTTGCCCATTGATGAACGTTGGGTTGAACGCTGGAACCACGATCCCTGGGAACTGGATGAGGGCGGGAACGGAACGACCCTGGCGGATGGAGCGGCGTTTCTGCTGCCCTACTATATGGGCCTCTATCTCCAGTACGTTCGCGAGTGAAGCAGGAATCACCGACTGAAAACCAACCACTAACGACCGTCAACCGTCAACCGACGACTGACCGCTGACACCTGACACCCGGCACCTGACACCTTCTTTTCTCACTCCATCTCAAACGCCAGGTACTGCAACTGGCCATCGCGTTCGATTTGCAGCACCACCGGGTCGCCCGGTTTGATCTGCTTGATGCCCGCGCTGAGCGTTTCCAGGCTGATGATCGTAACGCCGTTCAACTCGTGGATAACGTCTCCGGTTTCGAGGCCGGAATCGACCGTGGCGCCAAAGGCCGTGCGCGCCGCCACGATCACTCCCGAGGCCATGCGCAAATCCGGAACCAACGCGGAAATTTTCGCATCGATCTGGACGCCAATGATTCCCAGCGAGGGAACCAGGTCTTTCACCGGGTCGAGAGAATCGGCAAGTCGATCCATTTCGCCGCGCCGTTCGACCACCTCAATCTCCAGCGGGATTTTTTCCCCCCCGCGCAGGACTTCGAGTTCGAGGGGCGCCGGCTCCTCTCGCCACTGGAACGCCGCGGCAAACTGCGGCACGTTGATCACCGGTCTCTTGTCGAGGGTGAGGATGACGTCCTTCACTTTCAGCCCCGCCGCGTCGGCAGGACCTTTGGGGACAACGTCGGAAACGATGACTCCATAGTCCTGCGGCAACCCCAGCCCACTCGCCATCGTCGGAGTGATCGTTTGTACGGCCGCGCCGATTTCCTCGCGATGGACGTGTCCCTGCTTGCGCAGTTGCCCATAAATGCGCCGCACCACGCTGCTGGGAATGGCAAAACCGATACCTTCGTTACCGCCGCCTTCCGTCAGGATGTAAGTGTTGATGCCCACCACCTTGCCATCAACGTCCACCAGCGGGCCGCCACTGTTCCCGGGGTTGATGGGCGCGTCCGTCTGGATATAGACCATGGGGCGATCGGGGTCCGCCTGGCGAGCAATGGAGCTTACAACACCGCTGGTCACGGAATTGGCCAAACCCTCGGGACTTCCGAAGGCAAACACCAGTTGTCCCTGGCGGACGTCCTGGTATCGGCCAAAGGGAAGCGCCGGCAGTCCGCTGGCTTCGATCTTGAGCAGCGCCAAATCGGTTTCGGCATGAACGCCAAGCACGCGGGCGTCCATGGTGGTAGGCTTGGAGCGCAGCGTGGCATGGGGCGAAATACTATTCTCCGATGAGAACAGCACCACTCGAACCCTGACCGCGCCTTCCACCACGTGCGCATTGGTGATGATGTACCCCTCGGGATCGACGATGAAGCCCGAGCCGAGAGAGCGCTGGCGGCCGATCAGCGCCGTGTCCGTGTGCCCGTGCTGCTCCACCTCGCCGTACCCAGACACCAGAACCTGCACGACGGAAGGAGAAACCTGCTGCACCAACGACACTACGGAACTGTCCATCTGATGGAGTAAATCCTTGCCAGACGCCGCTTGGGCGCTCATAGCGAACGCCAGTGTCCCCAGCAAGACCGCCGCGCCTCTTCTGGCAAAAGCCATTGATGCACTCCACCGAGCTGCGAACATAACCCCTCCTTACCACCGTGTTCGATTCTGATTGGGGAGACGAAACCGGCCAAACCATATGCTCGTCCCCATTGCCGGGCGGGAGATCATACCCACCTGATTATGATGCAGTGGGGGCCTGTTTTCGCTCATTTCTTCGGGGGGCAAGAAGATCTGCGAGGATCGCTAACTTGAAGATGCCCGGTCGCGGGCGGCGATTTGCAGGCGCAGGTAAAGGCGGCGCATCATTTCACGATCGATGGCAGTCATGGAGACGAATTCCGCGGCGAAGCCGCCGGGAATGATCGCACGCACGATGGCCGCAGCGCGGAAGTAGTCAGCGCCCACCTGGATACCCAGACGGAAAACCGATCCCATGGCAACTTCGCGCGAAGAGTTCACGGAAAGGCCAAAGGGACTGAAGTCAAGCAGACGGCCGGTGAACTTTGCCTCTGTTCCAACGAAGCCCACTTGCGTCGCTGCTTGCGGTCGAAGCCGAACCGCGCGTCTGGTCGCCACTTTGTGCCCCATGGTGAGCATCCCTACGGTCATTCGGATTTTAGAAATAGGCCCGCACCAACTCTCTGTGACTCCAATCGTACAGACATTGTGCGGGGTCGTCAACTCGAACTCGGAGAGAGTGCCAGCGTGAAGACGTGGCGGCGAGCTTACCTCGCCTGAGTACGTACCGGCCGAGCGGGAGTAGGCTCCCATGCTTGTTTATTTGTCTTGACATAAGTGGCAACATAGTATAGACTGGGAACTGCATGATCGCGGGTGTCGCCATGACGATCGCAAAATCTCCTGCCTTGACTCTCCACACGCGCGCCCTTAGCTTGCCCAAATCGGGTCATATTGTACGGCAGGAAGGTTCGGGCTGTAGCCGATGGAAAGTTGGATGACCACGCGGCAACGGGCGACGCATGTGGTCGGTGTATCGGCCAGACGGCATTAGGACACATTGGGGGAATGGACCATGGGGACATTTGCGCGCCCTAGGCGCTCCCCGATGCAGCCATTCCTGCGGGAGGCGAGAAATCGAATGATAGCCGTGGCTCTGCATTATGTGCCAGAAACAGAATGACTTAACTGCTGGAGCCCAGAACTTTTTAAAGGTGTATATTATTTATACTAAAAGAGTTATTGATCCATGGGGAGAATGGGGCGGAAAAAACGCGGGGGGGACAAAAATTGAAGGAATCCGCCGTTATGTTATTGAAAACAAATGGATCGAAAATGTCAGAAACCAAGCTCTCCATTATATTCATAAAAAGAAGCAAGATACAGTGTAAGCGTCCGAAGTAGGCCGTGTTGACAGGCATGGGGGGATGTGTCCACTAGCGGCTTGGTGGAAACTTGGAGAAAATGGGGGATGGCTATTACTGGTCGGAGCTTGGGGCAGTGGCTAAGGGAAGGACATTCCAGGGTAGCAGTTCTTCGATGCGGTTGATGGGATGGTCGGGGAGGCGGGAGAGCACGTCGCGGAGGTAGCTCTCCGGATCGAGGCCGTTGAGTTTGGCGGTGCCGATCAGGCTATAGAGCACGGCGGCGCGTTCGCCGCCCTTATCCGAACCGGCAAAAAGGTAATTCTTGCGTCCCAAGGCGACGGCACGTAAAGCCCGTTCGGCCGCGTTGTTGTCGATTTCCAGGCCACCATCCTCCGCGTAGCGCGTCAGCGCTTGCCAACGTCCCAGCGCATACTTCACGGCCGCGGTCGTGTCCGATTTCTGCGACAGCTTGGGCAAGCAGCCTTCCAGCCACTGGTGGAACGATTCCAGCAGGGGCCGGGCGCGCGTTTGCCGGATGTCGCGCCGCTCGTTTGGTGGGCGGCCGCGGATCTCCTTTTCAATCGCGTACAGAGCCGCGATCCGCTCCAGAGCTTCCTGGGCAATCGGTGACTTATGAGCAACCTGAAGATCGTAGAATTTCCTGCGCACGTGCGCCATATCTGGAGCTCCAGATATGGCGCATTATCCCGACATGTGATTTATCCAGAGTACCGCATGAGAAGCGCTGACGGACGCACTTTCGATGGCCTTGCTTCAGTTTCGGACTCCGGATAACGCAGGTCACAGTGATTCGAGGAAGGCGAGAAGTTTGGGCGAGAGACGCCATCGGGGACCGGTTTGTTTCTCAAGACCTGCGCGCTTCCAGAAGGCACCCAGCACATCCTGTTTCATTTTCAGATTCGTGGTGAGATAACGGCTGGTCGTAGCCACCGAGGCGTGACCGAGATAATCGCGAATGACCGTGAGACCAACACCCGCTTGGAGAAGGGCCACAGCGCAGCCGTGGCGGAAAGCGTGGGGCGTCACGCGTCGGTTCCCGAAATCCGGCATCTTTCCAGCCGCGCGCCGTGCATACTTGCCGATCACATAAGCGGCTCCGTCCCGAGTGAGCGGGGCGCCGCGGGCGTTGCGGAATATGGGCTCATCGGTAGAGACAGCGGAGGCCATCGGACGCAGGGCCACTGCTGTTTCCGGCCAGAGAGGGCAAACGCGCTCCTTGCCGCCTTTGCCATGGAGCCGCACGTGCTGCGGCCGGTCCAGGCGGAGTTCGCGAGGGCGAACAGCCAGGGCTTCACTGACTCGCGCTCCGGTATTGTAGAGAAAGAGCAACAGGGCTCGGTCCCGCGTCCCCTGCGGTGCTTGGAGGTCGATGGCGGTGATGATGGCGCGAGCCGCTTCCGGTTCGAGATATCGGGCAGCACGAATAGGCTTCCTTTTATTCGAGATGGCAAGGATGCGTCCATACTGGTCCGCGCGCGTGACGTCGTGCCGTAGCAGATGCTGCACAAAGCTGCGAATCGCCGCCAGGCGGCAGTTGCGGGTCGCGGAAGAATTACCTCTCTTCGACTCGACATGATCCAAGAAGGCAAGAACGGCCTCCGCCCGAACATCATCTAATTTCAATTGCTCCATTGGCCGCTTCCCGCTGCTGGTCAAGAACAGGAAGAACAACCGGAGGGTGTCGCGGTAGGCACGGATGGTATGGTCGCTGGCCCCGCGCACGTTGCGAAGGTAGTCCTGGAAGAAGCTCTGCACCAAAGCCAGAAGGTGGTCCTGCCCTTTCCGGATCATTATTCCTCCACAGTCCTGTCGTTCCGTGTAATCAGGTATCGGCGACGGAATCGATGGGCGGCAAGACCGAGAAGCTCGGGTGTGGCCGTCAAGTAGGTCTCCGTCCCCAGGATGTCGACATGGCCCATGTAAGCAGATAGCCAGGGAAGTCGCGTCTGAAGGTCGACACCTTGCCGAGACCATCGAGTAAGCCGATGGATGGCAAAAGCGTGGCGTAGGTCATACGGCCGGGGTCCGACGCGGCCCTGATCAGGCTTTAGGCCTGCCTTCTGGAATAACCCTCGGAGGGTTCCCCATGCTGTTTTGACCGGCAACTTCGTCTTATGAACTCCTACGAAAAAGCGCTCGTCCGGCTGGGCCGGAGTGAACATGCGCCGAGCCGCGAGATATTTGTCCAACTCTCTTGCCAGAGAACGGTCAAACGGCACCCACCGAGCCCGCCCTTTGAAGGTTTCGACGAAAAGAGTTCCCTGGTGCGTGTCCACATCCCGAACGCGGAGACGAAGCGCCTCTCCGAACCGCAGCCCTGTGCAGTACAGGAGCAGCAGTAACGCCCGATACAGAACCCCCCGGAAGGGCGGTCTGTCGAGTTGGCCGGCCAGTTTGAGCAGCCGTCCGATGTCCTGTGTCGAAAGGATGTGAGGAACGAAGCTGGATTCAGTTGGCAGGGTGGGCCATAGCGGTTCACGAAAGAGCAACTTGCCCGGACGCCGCCGCAGATAGAGGCAGAACTGGCGGAGCACGGCGGCGTCCATGGAGACGCTCACGGCCTTCCGCTGTGGCTTGCTCGCTAACCAAGCCAAAATACCCTGATCGAGCGCTCCCGTTCCGTAACGTCCGGCATTCCGGCGGAGAAACCGATCGAATTCCCTCAGCGTATATTCGGCGCGCGCATAACGATATCCCAAGCTCCGCTTGAACTGAAGGAACGCCCCGAGGTCAGCAGCCAAGTGACTTTTGAAGAGCGCGGTCATCGGGGCACCGGCAGGGCGACGGTGCGAAGCCGCCGCAGGGCCACTCGTACGTATACCGAGGTTGAGGAGGCCCGATGGTGGCCCAGGATGTCACTCACCACTTTAAGGTTGGCTCCGGCGTCGATCTGCCGACTCGCGTGACTGTGGCGGAATGCATGGGCTCCGATCACCTTTGCGGTGATCCCGACTTGCTGAGCATAGTAGCGAATGCGATGTCGGACGGCGCCGCTCGTGAGCGGTTCATAGGGCATCACAGTGCGCAAGAAAATTCGCCGCTCGTCATCGGCGCGCGGACGTTCCCTGTGGAGGTAGGTGGCAAGTGATCGGGCAACGGGAGGCAGCAGGGGCAGATCGATCCCCACTCCGGTCTTCGGTCGACGCACGCGTAGAACCTTCGCTCGCCAATCCACATTCTCCAGACGTAGCCCTAAAACCTCGGCGGCTCCCAACCCGTAGGTGGCCATCAACAGCAGCATGGCGAAGTCCCGTCTCCCGGGTGGTTGACTCTGCGGGATTGACTGGAGAATGCGCCGCACGTCCGTCCAGGGTAAAGCACGAGGCGGTCGCTCGGCGGGACGGATGCGAGGAGTCATGACCTCCCTGGCTAAATCGCGAGGCAGCTTGCCCATCGTCCGCAAGTACCGGGGGAACGACCGAAGAGAACTGCCTCTGTCGGCCAAACTACGTCGCGACACGCGCTCCGAGAGTTGAAGGATGAACCGGTCGACATCGGCCACGGTAGCTCTGCTGGCAGTCTTGCCCCGCGAACGCAACAGGCGGAGGAAGCCCTTCGCCATTTCGAGATCGCGCTGGAGCGTTCCCTCAGCCACATTGCAATGTATGAGGCGATGACGACGATAGGCAGCGACCGGCGGGGAGAGCTTAGCTGGCGACCTCTTCTCACGCCAAGGTGGGACGGAAAGTTTCAGCGAACGCAGGGCGCAGGCCCACGCATGGAGGGCGTTGCGCGCCCCAAATTGACTTTGGACGGCTACGGGTCCCTTCTTCCTGGGACCTCTGTAAGCTCGTGCGAAGCGGAGCGCCCCATCGAGGGTTAGTTCGGCGGTCTCGTTGCGGCCACGCCGACGGCAGTACTTGCGAAATCGATGAACCCAGTGCAGGTAGATTACAAGCGTGCCAGGAGATAGATGATTCCTGCGCCACAACCGGACCACTTCTCGTTCGCGATCATCGCGGCGCAGCGGATTGGGAGGCACGCGAGGTTAGACGCAAGCACCATGAAATGGTTTAGGGATTTATCTGGAGAGTTCTCTTTCTCGAACCACGATTCTCGCGGGGCCGACGCACGTTCTCTGGATAAATCACATGTCGGGATAATGCGCCCAACACGCCGCCTCGCGAATGCGCCCAGTCGCATAGACCGGGCCGAACCCCGCGTACGCATCCGCCTGCAACGTGCCCGCGAAGTGGCGCAAGTGACCTTGAGGATGCTCGCCCTTGCGATCGGGCGAGTAGGCGAACCACACCCCGGGCGGCGTGGTGTCCCCGGCGGGACGGTCATCCCGAACATACGTCCACAGTCGCCCCGTTTTCGTTCTGCCCAGGCCGGGCGCCAGGACCGGCACCGGCGTGTCGTCAGCGTGTAACTTTGCCGCCGCCATCACGTGACGGCGAAGCTCCTCGACCAAGGGCTGAAGCAACTGGCTCGCGCCACCCACCCAGTCCGCCAATGTGGCCCGCTCCAGTTCCACGCCGATCCGCGCATAAATCTCTTCCTGGCGGTACAACGGGAGATGGTCGCAATATTTCGATACCAGCACGTGCGCCAGCAAGCCCGGTCCCGCCAGACCTCGTGCGATCGGACGACTGGGCGCTTCCGCTTGCACAATCTTGTCGCAATGCGTGCAGGCGAGCTTGGGCCGCACCTGCTGGATCACGTGGAAGTGGGCCGGAACGTACTCCAGGATCTCGGAGACATCTTCGCCCAAAGGCTTCAACGCGCCGCCGCAGTCCGGGCAGGCCGTTTCCTTGGGTAGAATCGTCCGCTTCTGCCGCGGCAGATGGCCCGGCAGCGGCCGTCGCGCCGGCTTGCGGCCAGGAGCCGCGGGTGCCGTCGCCTCCGGCGTAGAGGAAGCCGCCGGGGGCTCCGCCGACGCGGTGGCCAGTTCGTCCAGTTGTAGCTCCAATTGCTCGATCTGCCCTTGCAACTTCTCCGACCGGCGCCCGAACTGCATCCGCTGCAACTTGGCAATCAACAGTTGCAAGCGTTCGATCTCAGCTTGCCGCCCCGCCAGTTGTTCGTCCTGCACCTGAATTCTTTCCGCCTGCACGGTGAGCGTTTGCTGCTGGGCGTGGAGGAGAGCCTTTAAGGCTTCCGGGGGGAGCGGGTCGAGATTCGGCAGGGTGGGGCGCGCGGCCATCATGACCGTAGTATGCCAGATCTTCTGTGATATGCAAGAAGAAAACACACGATAGTGCAATATCTATTATAAGAATATCCGAGGGCGAGGAATTTCCTGGCTTACACGGCCATCTGCGGCGCCGAGGTGCGGACGGGGCGTCGCCAGTCAATCCCTTCCAGCAGCATGGAAAGCTGCGCCGGCGTGAGCGAAACCACGCCCCCGGTGGCCTGCGGCCAGATGAAACGCCCGCGCTCCAGCCGCTTGGCAAAAAGACACAGGCCGTCGCCATCCCACCAGAGCACTTTGAGCAGGTCGCCGCGTCGCCCCCGGAACACAAACACCTGCCCCGAAAACGGATTCTCCTCGAGCGCCGTCTGCACCATGCCACTCAGTCCCACAAACCCCCGCCGCATGTCCGTCACCCCCGCCACGATCCAGATCCTCGTCCCCGCCCCTAGCCCCATCATGCCAGCAACTCTTTCAGCACCAACCGCAGCGCTTCGGCATCTACCACCCCGGTCAGGCGCAACTGTCCCCTGGGAAGTTCCACCTGAATCACCCCCGAGAGGCTTCGGGGCATCGCCGCACCGCTCGGGTCCGCTCCCCCCTCCGTCAAGCGCACCGCCAACAAGCCGGCCGTCGCACGGTTCCGGGGCTTCAGCCGACCACGCTGGTACTGGCGCCGCCAGGCGAACACTTGGTTGGCGTTCACCCCGTGCGCCCGCGCTACCCGGGCCACCGAGGCTCCCGCGGCCAAGGTCTCTTCGACGATTTGGCACTTGAGCTCCAGACTGCGGTGCTGCCTCTTAACCGTGGGGAGTGCCTTACGAGAGGAAACAGCTTCGATCACTGCGGAATTGCAAGCGTCCATCTGCCCTCCAAGTGGACACAATCAGAGTGTCCACTTGGAAGAATGCCCGCCCATCCTCGATTCGTCCAGACGGCCCAGACCGAACGCTTACGATACAGTCGCCTCTCGGGCGCACGACGTAGAAGTTGGACGATTTTGAGGAGGAGCGAAAAGAGGGTGGGGTTTTGTGTTCTGACAGCGTATAATACTGTCAGAGAGTAGAAACCCATGTCTCCCCCTTCGCAACTGGAAGTTTGGCAAGCCCAGCGTGCGCAGTTGAAGGCACGGCTGGCAGAGATTGGCGATATGCGTCCGGGGTCTTTAGTCGAGCGCTTCCGCAAGTGTGGCAAGCCGACCTGCCATTGTGCGGAGAAGGGTGCGCCCGGACACGGACCGTGCTATTCGCTGACGCATGCCGTGGCCGGCAAAACGCTGACGCGCGTGATCCCCAAGGGAATGGCGGTCGAGCACACCCGCCAACAGATCGCCGAGTACCATCGCTTTCGCCATCTGGTGCGGGAGATGATTAAGGTCAGCGAGCAGATTTGCGATGCGCAAATGCCCGCGGCGAGCGCCCCGGACCAGACCGCGGTTAAAAAAAACTTCGCTCGCCGCCCTGCTGGCCACCGACCTCGTGCACGAGATTGAGGCCCTGGTGGGGCGCCAAGCGGTCGACCAATTGGACCTGGAGGCGCTGGAAATGGCGGTGCGCCAACAGGCTTTGCAGTTGGCCGCGCGCGCCGTCGAACCGCGACTCAATGCTGACACCGGCGATTACGCCGGGCCTCGCCTGCCTTGCCCTTGTGGCGGTGAGGCGCGCTACGCCGGACGCCGCTCGAAACGCTTTCACAGCGCCCTGGGCTCCCTGCATTTGCAACGCGCCTACGATCATTGTGGCTCCTGCCGGGGCGGGTTTTGTCCGCGCGACCGCACCCTGGGGCTGGAAAACTCCTTCCTCTCTCCGGCCGTTACCCGCATGGTCGGGACGGTGGGAGCGCTGGTGAGCTTTCAGGAGGGCAGTGAACTCCTGCAAGAGTTGGCCGGGGTGGCCGTCGACGCCAAGCAGGTGGAACGAACGGCAGAAGGCTGGGGAACCGAGATCGCCGCCGACGAGCGGCAGGACACCCAACCGGCCCGCGACGAAGGTTCGGTGACCTATTCCGCCGCCATCGAGAGCGCCGCCACTCCCGACACCGCCGCGCAACGCTCGGAATTTAGCCAGCGGGTCTGGCGCGAAGCCACGCGCCGCGGTTTCTCCGCAGTGCCGCGTCCCGTGGTCTTGGGCGATGGCGCACCCTGGATTTGGCACGTCGCCGACGAACTGTTTCCCCAAGCCCGGCAAATCGTCGATCGCTTTCACGCCCAAGAGCACCTCAGCAACTTGGCCAAAACTCTCTACGGACCCGCCAACCCGCGCACCGCGGCATGGGTCAAACGCCGACATCAAGAACTGGACACAGGCCGCTTCGACGCTCTGCTGACGGCGCTCCGCCGCCATGCCTCCTCCTGTGAAGACGCCCGCCGCACTCTCCACTACTTCCAGACCAACCGTCACCGCATGCGCTACCCCGAGTTTCACGCCCAGGGTCTCGGCACCTCCACCGGCGTCGTCGAAGCCGGCTGCAAGGTGGCCATCGGCACTCGCCTCAAGCGCGCCGGCATGCACTGGACCTTGGACGGAGCCAATGCCATTATCGCCCTGCGCTGCTGCAAGCTCAGTGGACGGTTTCAAGATTTCTGGGAGCACCGATCTACACCCAGGGCCGCCTGATGGTTTCATCATTTTCCTGACGTGCGCCCTGACACAGGCACTCTTGCCTGTGCTTTTGCAATTCTGATGGAAGCCGCCACCAGGAAGCGATAGAGGCAGGAGTGGCGGTGTTTGCGCCTCTCCGCTGGCGGGCGCCGAGGCGGCACGACACAGGCAAGAGTGCCTGTGTCACATTTGCACGCCTATGCCCCGGCGGCCTTGCCCGCGAACTTCGGCGCAATTTGTTCGGCCACGAACGTCTCGATGGACGTCGGGGTGGTGTTCTGCGCGGAACGGGGCTCGATCGGCGCCATGTATCCGGAATTCAGGGCTTCTGCCATTTCCAGGATGAGGTCAACCATGTTGGGAGACATCCCCATCTGGGTCATGGCGGGTTTGATTTGTGCAGGCGGGAACTGCATGTAGCCGAGTCCTGGCTTGCCAATCGCCTTGCCGATAACCGACGCCACTTCCAGGTAGGTCAAGTCGCGTTGCCCGAGGAGCTCGCGCACCTGCTTGCCGCTGAAATCCAGTTTCAGCAGGATTTCGGCCGCCGCCGCGCCAATGTCCTTCGTTGCGATCATCGCAACCTTCAGGCCGTTGCGCAGCGGGCCGCCCGTCATCCCAAAGGCCTGGATAATCCCAACCTGTGGCAGGAGATTCTCCATAAAGTAGCCTGGCCGCAGGTAAACAGCGTTGAGGTCGGAAATACCCTTCAGTTTCTGCTCGAAGTTGTGCAGGCCTACGACCGGTCCTGTCTTCTCGGACCTGTCGGCGCCAATGCTGCTGAGGAGGACGGCATGCTTCACGCCGGCGTTCTTTACTGCTGCCACCAGCGCATCGCTGACCTGCTCCTGGTCCTCCCGCACGTTGGGGCTCGTCGGGTTGGGCGGAATCATCAGATAAACCGCCTTCGCACCGCTAAACGCCTTGGTGAGCGCCTCCGCATCCGAAACATGCGCAGAGAAAGCCTCGGCGCCCTTTTGCACGAACCGTTCCAAACGGCTGGCGTCGCGGCCAATCACTCGAACTTTCTCCCTATGGGCCAACAACTTTTCGGCAATTACGCTTCCTGTATTCCCCGTCGCACCGATAATTGCATACATGGTCACACCTCCGTATTTCCTTAGATGTGCTGAACCGAAGGAAGGTTCAGGCATTTGGTGGGGGGAGCATCGCGCGTCAGCACTTACAACATGAACCGACGGCCCGATGATCCAACCCTTTCACGCGTGATAGAATGAATCGAACACATCCCCATGCGCGAATTTCCATTGCCGCAAGAGATTCTCAAGGTTTTTCAGCGCCAGCCGGGCAAGACGTTCCGGCTTCGCGAGTTGGTGGTGGAGCTCGGTCTGCGGTCGAGCCAGGCGCGCGATCTCAAAAACGCACTCAAGGTGCTCTCCCGCTTACACCGCGTCGTCTATCTAAAGAAAAATCATTTCGCGCTGGCAAGTAAGGTAGCGCAGGGCTCGCTCTCCAGCTCTGCGGCTCCTCCACCGGACCAGGATCATCGGCGATTCACGCCGTTCATCGGCCAGTTCGAAGACCATCGAAAAACGGCAATTGAAAATCGGCAATAGCGGCGGGACGTCGCGGCCGCGGGGCTCGAACGTGACCACCGGCCGCCTGATCGGCCATCGCGATGGCTACGGCTTTGTGGTGCCCGACGCGCCGTTCGCGGGCTCGGACCAGGACATCTACATTCCCTCCGACGGCATGGGCTCCGCCATGAACGGCGACCGCGTGGAAGTGCAAGTGCTTCGCGCCAAGCCCGACGGGCGCCGGGAAGGCCGCGTCATTTACGTCGCGGACCGCGCACAGAAAACCGTTGTCGGCCAGTTTCACTGCGGCCAGCGCTACAACTTTGTGATGCCATTCGATCATCGCATTCCCTTCGAAGTCGTCATTCCGCGCGGGGAGGAGTGGCCCGGCGGTGAGAACGCTGCGCCCGCGCCGAGCCGCGATCGCCAGTTTGGGGGCGAGTCGGAACAGCAAGTCCGAAGTCCGAGGTCCGAAGTCCGAAGCAGCCGCGACCTCGAAGGTCTTGTTGTAGACGTCGAGATCACGAGCTATCCCCGCCCCTCGGCGCTGCCCCGCGGCCGCGTGGTGGAGATTCTCGGCCGGCGCGAGGAATTCGGCGTGGACGTGGAAATCATCATCCGCAAATTCCACCTGCCCCACCGCTTCCCCTCCGAAGTGCTCGCGGAGGCTGGCGCCGCGCCGCAATACATCCCCGAGCTTGACCGCGAAGGCCGCCGCGATTTCCGCGGTCTGCCCATCGTGACCATCGACGGCGAGACCGCCAAGGATTTTGATGACGCGGTGCTGGTGGAACGCCGGGAGAATGGCAATTACCTGCTGCACGTCCACATTGCGGATGTCGCCCACTACGTGCGGCCGGGCTCGGCACTCGACCGCGAAGCGAGGCTGCGCGGCACTTCCGTTTACTTTCCCGACCGCGCCGTGCCCATGCTGCCACTCGATCTTTCGAACGGCATTTGCAGCCTCAATCCCCACGTCGATCGCCTGGTGATGTCGGCGCTGATGGAGATTGACCCGCATGGCCGAGTTGTCGAGTACGAGCTTGTGCCGGGAATCATCCGCAGCGCGGAACGCATGACCTACACGGCCGTTCGCGACATTTTGCTGGGCGAGCCGACGGCCACGGAACGCTACTCGGGCCTCACTCAACAGTTCAAGTTGATGGAGGAACTCGCACTCATTCTCAATCGCCGGCGAGTGCAGCGCGGCTCGATCGATTTTGACCTGCCGGAGCCCCTCATCGAATTTGACGAGTCCGGCCGCATGGTGGGCATCACGCGTTCGGAACGAAACTTTGCCCACCGCATCATCGAAGAGTTCATGTTGGCGGCAAATGAAGCCGTGGCGGGATATCTTGAGCGCAGCGAAATTCCCTCACTCTATCGCATCCACGAGAAGCCCGAGGCGAAGAAGGTTTTGGAGTTTGAAGAGATCGCGGCGACCTTCGGCTACTCACTGGGCGTGGAACAGCCCGCTGCCCAGCGCTTCCGCACAAGCAAGCGCGACGAGCGCGACCGCCACGCGCGTTTCCTTGAGCGCGTGGAGACGAAGGAACTGGAAATCACTCCGCGCCACTACCAGCGGCTCACGCAGCGGCTGGAGGGCAAGCCAGAGGAGCGAATCCTGTCCTACCTGATGCTGCGTTCGCTGAAACAGGCGCGCTATTCGGAAGAGAACGTCGGCCATTTCGCGCTCGCGGCTGAAACCTATACCCACTTCACTTCGCCCATTCGCCGGTATCCCGATTTGATTGTGCACCGGATTCTCAAAGCCGCGCTGGGACGCGAGGGCGGCAGCGTGCGAGTTGCCGGGGATACTGAGGATCATCATGATCTTCCGGGAGCGGCGAAGAAGGTAGCGCCGCGGAAACATCACGGGGCTGCCGCCGAGAAACGCCACGAGGCGGGGTTATTCAGCCCTCCGGCAATTGCCGTAGGTAGAGCCTTACCCGGCGGCGCTTTCGTGATTTCTCTGGAGCTGCACTCTCTTGGGCTGGCGACCTCGGAGACCGAACGCCGCGCCGCCGACGCGGAACGCGAGCTGATCGAGTGGAAGAAGGTCGCCTTCATGGCTCAGCACGTGGGCGACGAGTTCGATGCCCTCATCATCAGCTTGATCAAATTTGGATTCTTCGTGGAGCTTACCGACCTGTTTGTGGAAGGCTTCGTCTCGCTCTCGACGCTGGGCGATGACTTTTACGTTTACCGCGAGCGTGAGCGCGCCATCGTTGGCCAGCACACGCGCCGCGCGTTCCACTTGGGCGAACGAGTGCGCGTGCGCCTCGACCGCATCGATCAATCCGGCAACAAGTTGGAGTTTTCTCTCGCCGAGTAGCGACGCCCTCACCGCATCAACCCTCGCAGGAAAATCAGCCCGCTTTTCTCACCAGAGCGTCGATGCGGAAGCATCCCGGTTTGAGCTTCGAAGGGGCGCGCTAACAAAGCCTAGGCCAACGGCCCATAGACGTTAACCCAAAAATGGGAGGTACCCTAAGCCCGGGAACCGGGTGCTGTCATGTTAGCCCACGGCGAGCCAGCCGTGGGGTGCGGGTAGGAAGGAAAATCCTCGAGCCCCGGCAGGGGCGCCATCCACGGTTTTCCTGCGTCGAGGGGTTGCTCCCGATCGTGCTCGATTCTCCGCGGGTGGCGCCGGATGTCGCCCCGCACGGGGCTCACCTGCTCCGCCGCTTACGCCCTGTCCCATGGCTGGCTCGCCGTGGGCTAACATGACAGCGCCCACTTCGCGGGCTCTGCGGTGGTTCTCGACCTTAGGTTAACGCTAATGGGGCCGTTTTGGCCTGGGCTTTGTTAGTTCGCCCCAAGGGGGCTGAACGCTGCGGCCATACTCGAGCAGGGGGCTTTTCTCTGGAGAAATGAAATCCGGGTCAGCGCGGCCTCAATGGTCGTCCTTGCGCATTTCGCGGCGAATCGTGTCGGGATCGTCGAGCGGCGCGCCATGTTGCGCCTTCATGTCCAATCCCGGCTCGCGCACCTTGGCAGGATCAAAAATCCGCACATCGCTGGGCAGCGTGTCGTAGGGCGTAAAATCCGGCTGAGAGGTGAAGAAATCGCTGAGGTCGGTGGCGGCGGCATCGAATTGGTTGAGAAAGCCCATCTGGAAGGTCAAATCGAAAGTCTTCAGGATGCTGGCCATGCTGGTGTGGACGTGCGAGACGTAGCCGCTTCGCGCATAGGGACTGACGACCATGAGCACGCTGCGATGCGCGTCCACGTGGTCGCGTCCGGACTGCGCGTCATCCTCGGTCACAAAAATCGCCATGTCCTTCCAGAAGGGGCTGTGCGAAAACAGTTGCACCAATTTGCCCAGCGCCAGATCGTTGTCGGCAACGTAAGAGGCATGGTACGCGTAGCCATCGCCGGGGCGTGGGTCAGCAGTATGATCGTTCGGCAGCCAGATGAAGATAAACTGGGGTAGGGGTTCCTTGCCGCTGGCGTAGCGGATCTGAAACTCTCGTTCAAACTGGCCGAAGCGAAACTGATCCGAGATGTTGGTGTTGAACGTGGCGTAATCGCGCGAGGTGTTTTCAAACAAGGCTTCCGTCATCGGCATGTTCGTCGCCTCGCGAACTCCTGTGGGCTGGTCGCCAATGCCTTCGTCTTCTCCCGCGATTTCGAGCCCCTCGCCGTAGTTGCGAAAACTGATGTGACCGCGCGACAGGTGCTGCCACAACGATCCGGCCTCGAGATAGGTCTCGGGGAAAGGATGGGTTGAACCGATCGCGAGGCGACCGGGCGCATCATCATCGGGCTGAAAGGTGAAGTGCCCGCCGTAACCCGCAGGCACGGCAGTCTCCAGAACTTCGTTGGGATAATTTCCCACCAGCCAGTGGTGGCCATCCACGGAGACATCCCCTTCCACGTAGTAGTTGTCACTAATGCCGAAGCGCCTCGCCAGGGCGTGATGATTGGGCGTGACGTGACCATCCTCAATCGTGGGCTCGTCCTTTTCTGTCACTTGGGCGGTCTCACCCCAGCGGGCCATCGCTGGCACTCCGGCAAAGTCTGGACTCTGTGGGTGCAAGTCGCCGAACATTTCATCGAAGGTGCGATTCTCTTTTACGATGAAGACGATGTGCTAATTTTGCCCTCCGTGATACTGGCGGAGGCGAGTACTGTGGCATCGCCCGTCTTGCCTTTCTCGCCTGTGGTGGAGGCGAAGTCATGACAACAGAAGCCATTGTTCTTCAGCACCCGATTGGATGCCCTCACGAAGGGTTTCCCGGTTTATAGGTAAGAAAGTCAGGTAGCCGTCGTCGGCCGTCCATCCACTGTAATGTAGGGCGTATGGAAGTTGCACGATCGACACAGTCCCCTTCATGATGTCCCCGATGTAAGTTCCCTCCGGGCCCTCCTGGAAATTGGGTCCGCCGTTGGGCCCCGCACCGAATCCCTTGCCATTCGCGACGTAGAGGGTTCGGTTGTCAGCACTGACGGCCACGCGGGCGGGGAACCACGCCGTGGGGATATATCCCAGAACTTCCGCCTTGTGCGCGTCCAACACGGCGATGGCATTAATGCCGGAGCACGCGACGTACAGCCGCTTTTCATCCGGGCTGAGCGCCATGCCGAAAGGCAGCACTCCTCGCAGGCCTTTGACGGATTCCGCCGGTTCCAGCACGATCGTTTTCTTCACCTGGTTCGTGCGGGCGTCGAGGATGGAGATGCTGTCCTGCGCGGCGTTGGAGACGAACACTTCTTTCTTGCCCGCCACCACGGCCCCGGGGCTCGAACCGCCGACGGATTTGTCGCCAACGGGAATCCCCGTCCGGACTTTTGCTAACACGTTGGGCTTCGCGGGGTCGCTGAATGTCGATCACGAAAACAGAGTTCGAATCGGGGACGTTGGGATCGCCCAGACCGGCAATCTGCTTCCCCTCCACGGTCGCGCCTTTTTCGGCCTCGGGCGAGGGGAAACCGAAAGCGGGGAATTCCAGGCCCGTGTGCTTGGGGTCTTTCGGATCGAACCCGGGCACCACGCGAGTACTGGAACATCCCCACGTTGGAAACGTACGCGCGCTTTCCATCCGGCGAAAGCGCGAGGCCGAACGGCATGCGCCCCACCGGAATGCTGGAGAGAATCTGCTTGGATTGCGTATCCACGACAACCAGCCGGAAATGCGCGAGGTCCAGCACCAAGAGGTGACGGCCATCCCGAGTAAGCAGAATTGCGCCGGTGAGGCTGTCCTTGTAAGTTGCGCCGAGATATGTCCCGTCGAGGCTGAATCCGCCGAGCCGCTGGTGCGTCACGAGGTCGAAAATCCCGATCTTTCCGTTGTCGCCCTCGGAAATGTAAAGCGTATGGTTGTCAGGAGCGACGGCAGCGCCCAGAAAAACGCTCTCCGGGTCGGCATCGGCGGAATCGAAGCCGGGAGGAATTTGCGCCACCTGGGGCTGCGGGTCGCCGAGCCCCGTAATGATCGAGACCGAAAACGGTTTCGTGCCGCTGTTGACGGTGACCAGCGTCTTGCCGTCCGGGCTGACGACCAAGCCGTAAGGGTGCGGCGCAACCTTGACCTGCTTGCCGAGCGGCGTAATCAGCCGCCCGCTGGGCAGGACGGTCTCGCCGGTGGGATCGATCTTGGCTGGCCGGTTTCCCGCCGGGGCCGACAAAGAAGAGTCGAGCAATCTGCTGCGGGTTCCGTCGCCTGCGGCCACCCGGCTTGGCCATTTAAAAATACAGAGTACGATTGCGAGGAGATATCTCGGCCGCATGCCTCGGTCCTCCACAAATGAGTTTGCATTTACCGCGAATCATAACACGGATGAATTACAGAAATGTGAAGGAGACATCGCCCCTAGGGCCACGCCAAAGTCCACGGTGCCGCAAACCTCGAGAGTTGCGAATGCGTCATCCGCGAATAGACCCCTCTCAACCCGATCGACTTTGACGGAACCCTGCATCGTCCCTTGGTTCCGAGCTCCAATTCGGCGCATAATAGGCGTCGCCCTCGCGGCGGATTGCCATGCCTGCGAACCTGACCCCCGATCTATCTGGAAGCGGAGAGACGCTTCAAGAGCGCGAAGTCGACGGAGGAGAAAGTCGCGGCCATCGAAGAAATGATGGCCACGATTCCGCGCCACAAGGGCACGGAGAAGATGCAGGCGGACCTGAAGCGGCGGCTCTCCAAGCTGCGCGCCGAGCAGGCCCGCCGGCCCACCAGCCGCATCGGCATCATTCATCGGGTGGAAAAGGAAGGGGCCGGACAGGTGGTGATGGTGGGGCCGCCCAACAGCGGCAAGTCGCTGCTGGTGCGGCAGCTCACCCATGCGATGCCGGAAGTGGCCGACTATCCTTTCACCACGCGCGTGCCGCTGCCGGGAATGATGCCGTTTGAAGACGTGCAAGTGCAACTGGTGGATTTGCCTCCGGTGCATCCGGATTTCCCCGAGTCGTGGCTCTACCAGATCATCCGCAACGCCGACGCCGCCTTGCTGGTGGTTGACCTGAGCGACCCCGACTTGCTGGAGGATCTGGAGACCACGCTCGGCCAGTTGGCGAACGCCAAGGTGCAACTCGACCAAGGCGAATTGCCGAGCGCGCCCGGCTGGCTTCGCAAGCGCACGCTGCTGGTGGCCAACAAGATTGACGCGAGCGGCGCACCCGGAGGATTTGGATATTCTGCGCGACCTGTACGGCGAGCGGTTCGCGCTTGACCAGAACGTCGGCGGAAACCGGCGAGGGCCTGGATTCCCTTCGCCGGCGGTGTTCGAGTTGCTGGAGGTCATTCGCGTCTACACCAAGGCGCCGGGAAAGAAATTGGAGCGGGTCGCGCCCTATATCCTCAAGCGCGGCTCGCGCCTGATCGACCTCGCCGGCGCACGTGCACCAGGATTTTCTGGCTCAACTCAAGTATGCTCGACTCTGGCGGGAGGGACGGTTCGATGGCCAGATGGTGAATCGCGATCATGTGCTCGAAGATAAGGACGTGGTGGAACTACACCGGTAAATGGGATGATCGGGCCATCGCGCCATCAGGTCATTTCATTGTTCGATTTTGCTGTAATCAACTTTTGGGGAGGAAACAAAGATGAGCAGTTTCGTCATCGAGTACTACTATAAGGTTCTGCCGGGCGCAGGCGCCGAATGGCTGGCGCTTTACAAGAAGAATCACAATCCCATTCTGCAACAACTCATCAAAGAAGGAATACTCCTGAGCGAGAAGCTTTACGAACGGCGCTTCCATGCGGAGACGCCGGCGTGGGATTACAAGATCGTCATGGTTTGGCGCGACTGGGCGGCGCTGGAAGAAGCCCATCATCGCGACCCGCAGATCAAGCGGGAGCTTTATCCTGACCAGGAGGAACTGGCCCGCCAGGAAAAGCGCCGCTGGGAGTTGACCACCGGCCATTGGGACGATGTGCTGAAAGAGGTGCCGCTCGATTGAGGCGGACGGAATGAAACGCACCGGTGCCTCTCGCTTTACCGCGGCGGCGCCGCGATGGCTTGCTGTTGAGTCCAGTGTGGAGTAAACTCCACAGTGTGGAAACCATTCAAGTTGTGTTGGGCACGACACTGCTTCGCGCCACCAATGGAGCCGCCAGGCGCGCGGGGATGAACCGCTCAGCGCTGATCCGCGAGGCGCTCCGGGAGTATCTGAAACATCTGGAAACGCGAGAACTCGAGGCCCGTGACCGCGCGGGCTATGCCAAGCATCCCCAGGACTCTACGGAGGCGGCGGATTGGGAACGGGTAGCGGCATGGCCGGAGCAATAGCGCGCGGGGAAGTGCGGCTTTATGTATTCGAGCGCCCAGACAGGCGAAGACCTGTGGTTGTGCTCACGCGGGAGAGCGCAACAGGGTACTTGTCCGCCGTCACGGTGGCGCCTATAACCTCCACCATTCGGGGTGTGCCGTCTGAGGTGCGCTTGTCCGAAGCGGACGGCATGGAGAGGCCGTGCGCGGTTAATCTGCACAACGTCGTCACCGTTCCAAAGGCTCATTTGGGTCGGCGAGTGGCCGTGCTCAGTGCCGAGCGAATGAAGGAGCTCTGCTCCGCCTTGGGCTTCGCTCTTGGCTGTACCTCGTGATGCGCCTCGGTTGTGCCCCGGACTTTACCGCGAGGTAGTGTCAGGTAACCCCGTACAACATTTCAAATTCTGGAACCTCCGTTCACCTGTTAGCGTAATAAGCCTCAGGGCGTCTAAATGCTATACACACCCGTGGGGTCGTTTGCGCCTGGGAGTATGTCCAGCGTGATGGGGAGGTAAACTTATGGGTTCCTTAACAACTCAGCTCAAGCAGGTCCTGCGGAGGCTGGGGCGGACGCCCTTTTTCACGGCCGTCACGCTTCTGACGCTGGCCGTGGGCATTGGCGGCAATACGGCGATTTTTAGCGTTCTCGAAGGCGTCTTGCTGAAGCCCCTGCCCTACCCTCACCCGGAGGAACTGGTCTCCACGGTGCTCACGGCTCCCGGCATCAACCTCAAGGGGGTGAGTGCGTCACCCTCAACCTATTTCATCTTTCGCGACCAGAGCCGCACTTTCCAGGACACCGGCATCACGATGGGCTATTCGGTGAATATCACCGGCCTCGGAGAGCCGGAGCACGCGTCCGGCCTCTTAGTGACCGACGGCATCCTTCCCATTCTGGGAGTAACACCCATGCTCGGCCGCTCGTTCACGCGGGCGGATGATTCCCCCGGTGCCGCAGATACGGTGATGCTGACTTATGGCCTTTGGCGCCGCAAGTTTGGCGGCGACCGCGGTGTGATTGGAAAGACCATCACCGTGGATGGGAAGCTCCGCCAAATCATTGGCGTGCTGCCGCAACAATTCCGTTTCCGCGATTGGCGCGACCTTTCGCTGCTCCTTCCCTTGCAGCTTGACCGCGCCAAAACCCATCTAGGGGAATTCAGCTACGACGGCATTGCCCGGCTCAAGCCGGGAGTCACTTTGGCACAGGCCGACGCAGACGTAGCGCGCATGCTCCCGATCGTGCTGCGGAGTTTTCCGGCTCCGCCCGGGTTCGGCCTCAAAATCTTCGAGGATGCGCGAATCGGTCCCAACCTTCGACCCCTGAAGGACGACGTCATAGGCGACGTGGGCAAGGTCCTGTGGGTCTTGATGGGCGGCCTCGGTTTGGTGCTGCTCATCGCCTGCGCCAACGTGGCCAACTTGCTTCTGGTCCGTGCGGAAGGGCGCGAGCAGGAACTCTCCATCCGCGCCGCGCTGGGCGCCAGCCGCGTCCGCATCGCCGGGGAATTGTTCCTAGAGAGTGTCGTCCTAGCATTGCTGGGAAGCATGCTCGGCCTAGCGTTGGCCTATGGAGCCCTGCGCGGACTGGTTGCACTCGCGCCGGCAGGTCTGCCTCGACTCGATGAAATCGGCATTGACGGCAACGTCGTTCTGTTTACGCTGGCATTGTCGCTCGTCGCGAGCCTGCTTTTCGGTTCGATCCCGATTTGGAAATACGCGGGCGCGCGCCTGGGAACCGGGCTGCGCGAGGGTGGGCGCTCGATGAGCGAAAGCCGGCAGCGGCATCGCTCGCGCAGCGTGCTGGTGGTTGTGCAGGTGGCGCTGGCGCTGGTTCTGCTGATCGGTTCGGGGCTGATGATTCGCACTTTCCATGCTTTGACCAAAGTGGATCCCGGTTTCGTCGCGCCTGCGGAACTCCAGACTTTCCGTGTCGATATTCCTGATACGCAAGTGAAAGACCCCGAACAGGTGGTGCGCCTTCAGGAGGAGATTCTGCATAAAATCGCAGCCCTCCCGGGCGTCTCGTCCGTGGGTCTCTCCATGAGTGTCCCCATGGATGACAACCATTGGTCCGATCCCATTTTCATAAAGGGCCGCAACTACTCTTCCGGCGATATTCCTCTGCAACGGTTCAGGTTCGTGGCGCCAGGCTTCTTCAAAACCCTTGGCACGCCGATGATGGTTGGCCGGGACATCACTTGGAGCGACATCTACCAGAAGCTTCCGGTGGCCATCGTCTCCCTACGACTGGCGCGCGAATACTGGCAGAACCCCGCACAAGCCCTCGGCCAACAGATCCGCGTCGGCACTAAGGACGACTGGCGCGAGATTATTGGGGTGGCTGGCAACACTCGCGACGACGGTATGGACAAAGAACCTCCCAGTTCGGTCTATTGGCCCATTCTTGCACTGCGTTTTGAGGGCAATGATATTGAGGTGCGTCGCTATGTGGCCTATTCGATTCGGAGCGCCCGCGCCGGCTCGGAGAGCTTGATGAACGAGGTTCGCCGAGCGGTATGGTCGGTGGACCCCGACCTTCCGCTGTCGGATGTCCACACGCTCGATTACCTGTACAAAAAATCCATGGCGCGAACCTCGTTCACCCTGGTGATGCTGGCGCTCGCGGGGGGAATGGCTCTGCTGCTCGGGGTCGTGGGACTCTACGGGGTGATCGCTTACTCGGTATCACAGCGCCGGCGGGAAATCGGCATTCGCATGGCGCTCGGCGCCCGGGATACGGAACTGACCGGAATGTTCGTTCGCCACGCCTTGGGCCTAGCGGGCATCGGCGTTGCCTGCGGACTGGCCGCGGCTCCCGCGCTGACCCGCCTAATGTCGTCTCTGCTCTTCGGGGTAAAATCCGTCGACCTGGCCACGTACGCCGCGGTCTCGCTCGGCCTCATCGCCACAGCCGCGCTCGCCAGCTACCTGCCCGCGCGCCGGGCCGCTGGTGTAAATCCTGTGGAGTCGCTGCGGGCGGAATGAAGGATCGGTAAACGCTAAGGGCAGTTCGCCTGGGCAGTCGCCACGTTGCTCCAGGGGGATTCGGCAGAAGCGCTGCCGCCCCCGCCACCGACCGTCGACGCGGCAAACTTCTCCGGCGTGCCGGCGGGGTCGTCGTTGTTATAGGTGCACGTATTCCCTCGAGTGGGCTTCACTCCCAACGAATTGTAATCCGCACTGAAGGACGAGAAGACGGCCGCGGCCCACTTCCAGCGGATGGAGACATCCGCGGTATTGCTGGAGAATGATTCGCTCCAATTCACCAGGTTGATGCCACCTTGCAAGCCTGACGCCGGGACGGGGAAAGCGATACCCGAGAGGAAAACCTCGTTGCTTCCGTTCGCGGGAACGGTGGTCTCCCAGGAGTTGGTCCCGGGGTCAAACTTGGTCGAGGCGCAACTCGCGGAAGACGAGAAAGTGACCACAGCGTTAGGGACATGAAGAATGTAGGTATTGCCGCTCGACTGGAATTGGATGAACCCGCCTTGAAACTGTAGGATCGTTCCATCGTGACTTCCGGTGGTGCTGAAGTTGGCGTTAAACCAGATAGAGCCCCCGGGCATCGGCGCGCCGTGAACGGTCGCAGGAATCAGGCTGGCCTCGCGGCACGGTGAGGGAGGAACCACCGTTGACAGGTTGTCGATCGTCCCGCTGATCGAACCCGCCCCATCAACCAACGTCGACAAGTGGCTCTTCCCCACTGCCAGGATCAAATTTAAGTTTCCCGGGCCCGAGGCGAATTGCGACGCGAGAGAGCCATCCGTGGCTTCCAGCGTTCCCGTGAGATGGGCGGCCAGCACACCTTGGTCTTGCAGAAAGGAAGTGAAATGCGCCCGCCCTTCCAGAGTTCCCTTCTGGGAAGTGTAGCTGAACGAAATGGCCGATGATTGCTCGACCCCAAAGAGCCCCACCCCCGTGGACGCGACTAACCTGAAGGGTCTGGGGCTGGTAGACCGAAACTTGTACGTCCCCGCCAACCGTTTGTCAGACGCTCTCGTGGCGTCGCCCTCCATCGTGCACACACCGCCGTTGCAATTCTGCCAAACGACATTGATGACTTGCGTGCCGGTCCCCTGAAAGACCAATTCGGTCTTCGAAATACCCAGACCGATGGTGTCCTGGGCAAACGCCGTGGGCCCGGCGATGGACATGATCAGTAGAGCCAGTTGCAGAGTGAAAAGAAACTTCATCCGCCGCATCATGAGTTGTCCCCTAAGTCCATAATATCCAGTATCCATCGGCGAGGGAAGTGGGCAGGATCAGCTCAGTCCTCACTGTGGCCGTGTCGCTCCCGGCGTTCCCGCGGCAACCCAAAGCCATAAATGCCGATGTGAGAAACGGCGTTATCGTTGCCTTGGCCCATGCAAGATTGCGCTAAGCTGTGTGTGACTTGGTGGAGTGCGGGAAAGCCGCGCACGTTGAAGGCAGGTCCGCGATCGTCGTTTTGCAAGGGCGGTTTCCATGAAGGATCAGCTTATTCGGCTCGGGATATTGGTGGCGCCAATGTTGCTAATTGGGATCGAATCAGTGCCGCACGATATGGTGATGCAGCGAGCGGCGCCGGCCGAGCAGGCAAATTCCGCCCCCAACACCAATCCCCAATGGGCCGCAGACCTTCATCCGGATAATGCCCTCTCCACAGTGGTCCGAGATAAGTTATCCGCACCTCGCAGCGCGTGGATTCTGTGGCTCGAAAATCCTGATGCCCCCGCCGGACACAATCAGGGGAGTTACAAAACGGTCCTGGAAGCAGTTGGGTATCACGTGAAGACTTTAGAGCTTGCCGAGTTCCGCGAGGCGCCCAGCGCAAACAACGTGCTCCTGATTGTTCCCCAAGGCGTCAGTAAGCGGCTGACCGAGCCGCAACAACACCAGATTATCCAGTATCTCCGGTCGGGAGGAGGAGTGGTTGCCGACGGCGACCAGGGTTGGCTCGAGCAGATTGGATTTAAGTTTGCCGGCGCCCCGGTGAGGGTATCGTCGGTCACCGATCCTCGCCATTCCAAAATCAAATTGACTTGGCGCCCCGAGGAACCGATTGCGCGATTTACGGTACCCGATAACGCCCGCATGTTGATGGTCGAAAATGGAACCGGACAACCAGTAGCGGTGGCCGGCTCGTTCGGGCGCGGCCGCTTCGTTTATCTGGCAGCGAGTCTCGACAGCTACACGAACGACGGTACCAGCCACTACCCCTATTTTCCCGAGTATCTCAGCACGACGTTCGGAGCGACGAACCCTCGGCGCAGCAGCCGCTTGGAGGTGTACTTCGATCCCAATTATCGCTTGGGGGCGGACCTCAACCGGCTGGCGGCCAATTGGCACGATTCCGGGATCAGCACGATTTATGTGGCGGCATGGGTATTCAACCGGAATTTTTCCTTTCGCTACGACGACTTCGTTCGCGCCTGCCACCGCAACGGAATCGCTGTTTATGCTTGGTTCGCGTTCCCCATGATCACTCCGAAGATGTGGGATGATCATCCAGAATGGCGCGAGAAGACGGCTACGGGCGCCGACGGCAACGTTGGCTGGCGCTACTTGATGAACTTTCAGGATCCCGACTGTTTTCGCGCCGCGATGGCTTGGATGAAAGGCCTCCTGAATTCCAGTGATTGGGACGGCGTCAATGTTACGGAACTGAATTTCGACGCCGACTTCATGGATTATCTCCGCCCCGATGAGTTTGTACCCATGAACGGCATGGTGCGGGCGGACTTCAAGAAGAAGGCGGGCTTTGACCCCATCGAGCTGTTCCAACCGGACTCGTCCCACTACTATAAAAAGAGCCCGCCCGGAATGACCAAATTCCAGCTTTACCGCGAAGACATTGTGGTGGATTGGCACCGGCGCGTGCTGGCGGAACTCGGACCTTTGTGCAAACCGCGAGGATTGGAAATCATCGTCACCATGCTCGATGGCCTGCATGACGACTATGTGCGGCCGGCGCTCGGTGTGGACTCGCGCCGGATTGCCGCCCTGATGCGGGACTTTCCTTTTACGCTGCAAGTCGAAGACCCGGCGCGTTTTTGGATGATGCCCCCGGAACGTTACCGGCGGTTCGCGGAAACTTATCTCAAGCTGGTTCCCGACCCCCATCGCCTGATGTTTGACGTCAATGTGGTGGATAACCGGGACATCACGAATACCAATTTGCCCTCCAAAACGGCCACGGGCACCGAACTCGCGTTGACGCTTCTGAGCGCGGCGGCGACGTCCGGACGCGTAGCCCTATATTCCGAATATTCGGTATCGCCAAAGGATTGGGACATCATCCAGATGGTATTGGGACGCCCCGCTGCAACGAGAGGTTCCAAGTAGCGTCTCCTACGGGTAGGAAATTCAGACCGCAAAACTCAAATATTCCGCCTACTCTCGGACATTGGGTCCGAGATGGGCTTCCGATTGGACGGATTGTTGCTCGGATATTATATGGAGAAGTATTCTTGCGTGGTAACACCCAAACGAATGGGCTATGGCAGGAACCCATCCGAAAAGCTGGCCAGGAATGATAGGTGGCACGTCGCGGGTGGTAGATGGGTCTGAAGGCGCGGTTCGTGTTAGGAGACAGAGGAATTGCGATTCCAACAAGTGAGGCGATCTACCAATCTGCTATTCAAGGCCGAAAAGAGGGGCACAGACCGGCCAAGGCAATGAAAAATGAAGGTTCATCCGGGGATGTTGATGAAAAGAAAGAAGAGCAGGTATCAGGTGTCAAGGGCCAGGTGCGAGGGCTAAGCTTCACCGGGTACCCGGCCAATGTGACAGGTGCTGGGTGGAGAAAATACTCAAAAATGAAGGTTCATCCGGGGATGTTGATGAAAAGAAAGAAGAGCAGGTATCAGGTGTCAAGGGCCAGGTGCCAGGGCTAAGCTTCACGGGTACCCGGCCAATGTGACAGGTGCTTGGTGGAGAAAATACTCAAAAATGAAGGTTCATCCGGGGATGTTGATGAAAAGAAAGAAGAGCAGGTATCAGGTGTCAAGGGCCAGGTGCCAGGGCTAAGCTTCACGGGTACCCGGCCAATGTGACAGGTGCTTGGTGGAGAAAATACTCAAAAATGAAGGTTCATCCGGGGATGTTGATGAAAAGAAAGAAGAGCAGGTATCAGGTGTCAAGGGCCAGGTGTCAGGGCTAAGCTTCACGGGTACCCGGCCACTGTGACAGGTGCTTGGTGGAGAAAATAGTCAAAAATGAAGGTTCATCCGGGGATGTTGATGAAAACAAAGCATAGGCTGGCAGAACATCGGTCAGAAAACCAGCTCTTTTCACGAAAATGCCCCAATCGGGAGCCATTTGAGTCGAGCCGCTCGGGCTTTTGGCCGAGAATGCAGCGATGGTGCGGCTATCGACATGAGGTAGGTTCCATGTTGCGTGCAACCGGCATCCTGCCCTTGAAGGGGTGTGGCGGAGACGGCCATCACAAAATCGCTAAATCGCGCAACGATCCGATGGCCAGATGGCTCAATGGCCCGATCCGGCAGTGTCCTAATTTGAACGCAACGCCGCCATCTTGGCGGCTCCAGTGCCGGCTGGAAGCCGGCGTTACGCCCCAAAATAGGTCAGTACCCCCGATCCCGCTGCCTTGTCAACTCGGGCGGTGGGCTTTACAATAAGAAGGACGGAGTGTGACCGGTAAGGCAATCTATACGCTATGGGAAATTATTTACAGTTCGCGTTAGGCAAGGTTTTTGGCACCAAGAACGAGCGCGAGTTAAAGCGCTTGAGTGACCGCGTGGGCGAAATCAGCTCCCTCGAACCGGAGATGCAGAAGCTCGCGGACGCCGAGTTCCCCCTGCGCACGAAGCAGCTCAAGGATCGCCTGGCCGGCGGAGCCTCGCTCGACGAGATCCTTCCCGAGGCGTTTGCCCTTTGCCGGGAAGCAGGGCGCCGCACGCTGAACATGCGGCACTTCGACGTGCAACTCCTCGGCGGCATGGTGCTGCACGAAGGCAAGATTGCGGAAATGAAGACGGGCGAAGGCAAGACTCTGGTGGCCACGCTCCCCTGCTACCTGAATGCGCTCGAAGGCAAGGGCGTGCACCTAGTCACCGTGAACGATTACCTGGCCAAGCGCGACGCCGCCTGGATGGGCCCCATCTACCGCTTGCTGGGGCTGAGCGTGGGCGTGATTGTACACGACCTGAGCGACGATGAGCGGCGCGCCGCTTACGGCTGCGACCTCACCTACGGCACCAACAACGAGTTCGGGTTCGACTACCTGCGCGACAATATGAAGTTCGATCTTAAGGACTACGTCCAGCGTCCGCACCATTACGCCATCGTGGACGAGGTTGACTCGATCCTGATTGACGAGGCGCGCACCCCGCTGATCATTTCGGGCTCATCCGACGAAGCCACCGACAAGTATTACCGCGTGGACAAGGTCATTCCCCATCTAATCGACAAAGAGGACTACGAGGTCGATGAGAAGCGCCGCCAGGCCACGCCCACCGAGTCCGGAATCGCCAAGGCGGAAAAGCTGCTGGGACTCGAGAACCTCTACGACCCGGCCAACATCGAGTTCAACCACCACTTCCAGCAGGCGCTGAAAGCTCACACCCTCTTCAAGCTGGACAAGGACTACGTAGTGAAAGACGGCGAAGTCATCATCGTGGATGAATTCACGGGCCGCCTCATGCCCGGCCGCCGCTGGAGTGACGGCCTGCACCAAGCCGTCGAGGCCAAGGAAGGCGTTAAGATCGAGGGTGAGAACCAGACCCTGGCCACGGTCACCTTCCAGAACTATTTCCGCATGTACAAAAAACTAGCGGGCATGACCGGCACGGCGGAAACGGAAGCGGCGGAATTCGAGAAAATCTACAACTTGGAAATCGTCATCGTCCCCACCAACCGCACCCTGATCCGGCACGAATACCCCGACGTGGTTTACCGGACGGAGCGCGAGAAGTTCAACGCGGTGATTGAGGAAATTCAAGCCGATCACCTGTGCGGCCAGCCGGTACTGGTGGGCAGTATCGCCATCGAAAAGTCGGAGCGCTTGAGCGTGGCGCTGAAGAAAGCCGGCGTGGTGCCTGCCACTCTGCAACAACTTGCCAAGCAAGCGGGACTCGAAGGTCCGAAGCTGAAGATTTGGGTGGAGCGCCTGGCGCAAACCCCCAATCCAGCGCTCGATTGGCTGACGCGCGCGGGGGTGGGGATTTCGGCGGTCAAAGAGCTGCTGGATAAACACAACGACAAGGCGCTGAGCGACGGAGCCAGCCGTATTCTCCAGGCGGTGTTGAAGCGCGCGCCCCGCGGGTACCCCTACGACGGTTTGCCAACCTTGGACGAATCCATTCTCCCCGACCTGACGGCACTTGCCAATAACACGGATGAGAAATGTTTACCTGTATTAGATTATCTTATCGAGCATCGATGCCAGCCGGCGCGCGTGGCCGAAGTCTTGGGCATGAAGGATGTCCGGCATAACGTGTTGAATGCCAAGCAGCACGAGCGCGAGGCGCTGGTGGTGGCGCAAGCCGGGCGTGTGGGCGCGATCACCGTGTCCACGAACATGGCAGGCCGCGGCACTGACATCCTGCTGGGCGGCAATCCGGAAACCATGGCGCGCGAGGAATTCCGCAAGGCGCCGGAGAAGTACCGCGAACAGGGCATTTCTCCCGATCCCCCCGAGCGGCCGCCGGAAGGGTCGGAGACCGACGTCTTCGGCGCCTACGTGGAAGCCTACGCCGCGTGGAGAAAACAGTGGGGCGATTTCGTGGAGCGCTTCAAGGTCGTGACGGATGCCGAGCACGCCAAAGTGGTGGCGCTGGGAGGTCTGCACATCCTTGGCACGGAGCGGCATGAGGCACGGCGCATCGACAACCAGTTGCGCGGGCGCGCCGGCCGCCAGGGAGACCCGGGTTCCTCGCGATTCTACCTTTCGCTCGAAGACGATCTGCTGCGCATTTTCGCCGGCGAGCGCATTTCCAGCATCATGCACAAGCTGGGCATGGAAGAAGGCGTGCCCATTGAATCGCGGCTGATTTCAAAACGCATCGAGGCCGCGCAAAAAGCCGTCGAGGCACAGAACTTCGAATCGCGCAAACACTTGCTCGAATACGACGACGTAATGAACAAGCAGCGCGAGACCATCTACGGCTTGCGCCGCCAATTGCTGGAAGGGAGCGACCAGAAAGAATTCGTCATGGACGCCGCCAACCGCGTGGTGGAATGGCTGGTGGAGAAATTCTGCCCCAAGGACCAGCATGCCGACCAATGGAACACCAGCGGCCTGCGTACGGAATTCTGGGGAAGGTTTGGCGTCGACCTGAAGCAGCACGACCTTCCCTACGATCCCAAACGCCTCGACGATCTCATTGCTCAGCTCAATGAACTCGTCCACAAGCACTATGACGAACGCGAGACGGTGTGGGGCGCGGAGCGCATGCGGATGCACGAACGCATGATCATGTTGCAGGTGGTCGACGGCCAGTGGAAGGATCATCTGCTGGCCATGGATCACTTGAAGGAAGGCATCGGCCTGCGCGGTTACAGTCAGCGCGATCCGCTCGTTGAATATAAGCGCGAATCGTTCGAGATGTTCGAAGCATTGATGGACCGCGTGGAGGATGAAACCTTACGCTACCTCTTCTTGATGCGCACCCCCGACGAAGAAGAAGAGATGATCCGCCAGTACCAGCAGCGCAAGCGGCGCGAACAGCGCGAAATGCAAATGGTGGGCGCGGGGGCGGTGGAGAAACCGAAGCAGGTTATTCGCCGCGAAAAGATTGGCCGCAACGATCCCTGCCCTTGCGGGAGCGGAAAGAAATACAAGAAGTGCCACGGAGCGGGAGGGCCGGTGGCCTCCGCGCCGGCGGCTGCTGCCGGAGGCAAGAGCGCAGGGCCGGAGAAACCCGCGGCGAGCGCCAAAGCCTAGGGGTGCGGCTTACCGTACCCTTTCCATCGTGAGCGCGCGATCGAACGAAGAGGGTACGTCAAGCCGTCCCCTTACAATCCCGCAACAAAACTCTGGAGGCAGGCTAGGTAATCCGCTCCGCCGACTTCCATCAGATCATTGTGACCCGCCCCTTCGATCGTATAAAAGCGTTTGGGCTCCGGTGCTGCGGCAAAGAGCTGCTGGCCCATCGCGAACGGTACGACCCCATCGCGTGTGCCGTGGGCGATGAGTATCGGCGCGTGAACTTCGCGAATCCTCTGGAGAGAGTCGAACCGGGACTTCGCCGCGTATCCGAGAAAGGGGATCGCAAACATTCGCTGCGCCATTGCCCGCGCATTGGTGAAGGAGCTTTGTACGATCAACCCTCCGCACTGACGGCGGGACGCCAGATTCACCGCTACTGCGCCGCCGAGTGAATGCCCGTAGATGATGATGTCCTGGGCGCGGAAATGGCGTTGGTTCAGGAGATACTCGTAGGCCGCGTCGGCATCGTGGTAAACGCCCGCTTCATCGGGACTGCCCTCGCTTCTGCCGTAGCCGCGATAATCGACCGCAAGAATATTGACTCCGATCTTCGCGAGCAATCTCAGATGCGGAAGGTCGTATCCAATGTTTTCCGCGTTGCCGTGAAACCAGAGGAGGGCTTGCTTGGACGCGGGGCTCGGACGATAGAAGGCATTGATTCGGACGCCATCGGCGGTTTGCAGCCAGACGTCTTCAATCTCGCCTTCGTAGGTCTGTGGTGAAGGGAACCCCTCAGGATAGCGTGGAGGAAAGTAGATCAGGCGATTTTCGACGACCCTGATGGTGACGAAAACAAATGCGCATCCGGCCACGATTGCCAGCAAAACCACTTGCAAAAGCCTCTTCAACTTCGCGGCGCTCTTCATCACTTTCCGATCTGCGTCGGCGCTCATTCGAAGTGAGACCCGGCCTCATCCCCCTGCGGAGTGAGGCCGGGCCCTTGGGTTTATTGGCCGTCGTCCCCGCCACCACCACCGTCAGGTGAAATGACCACGAATAAGCCATTGCCCTGGCGGTTGATTCGCAGCAGCGTCTGCCCTTTGGCTTGAGCGGCGAGTTTGTTGAAGTCCGTGACGTTGCGCACCGGTTGACGATTGATGCTTTCGATCACGTCGCCTTCCTGAAGCCCGAACTGAGCCGCCGGGCTGTTCGGGTCAACCTGGACGATGATCACGCCATTCACATTCGGAGGAATTCCCGCCTGATCGCGCAGCGAAGGGGTGAGGCTTTGCACATCCAGGCCGCGCAGGGTCCCCTGCTGAACGCCGCCACCACCCGCACGAGCGTTGAGGTCGGAAGGACGCTCGCCGAGGGTTACCTTAATGGTCATCGGTTGGCCATCGCGTAGGATGTCCAAGGTGACCACGGCGCCGGGGCTCAGATTCGTGATCTGGGCAGTAAGCTGGCCGGCATCGCCAATGGTTTCGCCGTTGAGTTTGCGAATGACGTCCCCCGTCTTGAGCCCGGCTTTGTCAGCAGGCCCGCCCGCAGTCACGTCCTGTGCGAGGGCGCCAGCAGAATCCGGCACCTTGAATTGTTTCGCCAAATCGTCAGTCAAGTCCGTGATCTGGACGCCAAGGTATCCGCGGCTTACTTTGCCGGTTTTTATCAAATCCTCCATGATGTGCTTCGCCATATTCGAAGGAATGGCAAATCCGATTCCGACGAAGCCGCCTTCGCCGCCAGGCCCCGAATTCCCACTCAGAATTGCAGTGTTAATGCCTACCACCTGTCCATGGATATTTACCAGACCTCCGCCGGAATTGCCCGGATTGATCGCGGCATCGGTCTGGATGAAGTTTTGAAATACTTCAATCTGCCCACTGGACCGGCCCAAGGCGCTTACGCTGCCGCGGGTCACGGTGAAGTATTGGCCAAAGGGATTGCCAAATGCCATCACCGTGTCGCCCACCTTGAGCTGGTCGGAATTGCCGAAGGATGCGGTGGGCAGGCCACTCCCATCAATCTTGACGACAGCGACATCCGTCGACGGATCTGCCCCGACGACTTTACCCTTGAAAGTCCGTTTGTCGGAAAGCGTCACCGAGATTTCGGTGGCCTTGGCGATCACATGGTTGTTCGTCACAATGTACCCGTCGGGCGAAACAATCACGCCGCTGCCGAGCGCGTGTTCGCGCTGCTCGCGGGGTACCTGCGGAAACATGTTCCCAAAGAATTGCCGGAAAAACGGATCGTTCAGAAAAGGCGATTGCTGAACCTTGGTGACCTGGGTGGACTGAATCGCCACAATGGCAGGAGTAACTGCTTTGGCGATGCGTTCGTAAGCCTGGTTCTGCTGCTCCAAGACATTGATATCCGGCCCATCCAGTTCCTTCCCTTGGGCCATGGCAAAATCCGGAAAGACGTGATGCCCCTGGTAAAGCATGAACGACAGTCCCAAAGTCAGGACGCCGATCAACGTGAGGCTTAAACCTCCCAGGTTCTCCCGCAAGAATCGTTTGTCAAACCGCATAGGATCTTCCTCCTTCAGGCGACCGGCGAAGCGTCTTTGCCGGATACCCCCGGCTCGTTGTCAACTCGGTCGTTGCATTCGCGCCAGGTACATCCCCCCTCGACGCGTCAAGTAAGCCACCACAGCCGTTTCAATACGCCCATGATGATTCCAGGGCACCTCAAAATCAAGCCCCTGAGTTATTAGACGGGATCCAGTTCCTTATGTCATCAAGGCGGGTGGTAGGTCAATTCCCTCACGTAATCTTTCTCCCGGACAGCTACCTAATATCCCTCAGTAACCCTTATAAACCCCTACTATCATTGATGCTTAATTATGGAATAATGGTTTACCGCACGTGCCCGACAGGGTCACATTCTTCATCCCAAAATTCTGCCACGAATGGCGGTCATCTGTCCATCATACCGGAGGCGCATGTTGTCACACGATGTGATCTTTAGTAGTATCCAGCCCTTTGGACACTGCGGCGCCGGTCGAACCGTGCGAGCGGACGAAGATCTCGCCGTCCGCAGGTCCCGCGCGGCTGCTAAACTACTCGCGCAAGCGATCTTCCACCGGATGGCGCGGTGGACCGAAAACTCATGATGCGTTCCCTCAGGCGTCTGTTCATCTTGCTCTTGGTCATCCTGCTCCTCATGGTTCTGGGTGGGGGCACTTGGCTATGGTGGCGCACGCGGAGAAGCCTTCCTGTCCTTGATGGCGCCATCTCTGTGCCCGGGCTTTCCGCGAGGGTGGAGATTCTGCGCGACGCTCGCGGCGTTCCCCACATCCGGGCACAATCACTTGCTGACGCTCTGTTTGCCCAGGGTTATGTGACGGCTCAAGACCGCCTGTGGCAAATGGATTTGAGCCGGAGGAATGCCGAGGGTGAGCTTTCAGAAATCTTTGGCGACCGCACGCTACACATGGACATTCAAAGCCGCACATTGGGATTCCCCCAAGTGTCGGCAAGCGCCCTCGCCGATCTCTCGCCGGAGGAGCACACCCTCCTGAGCGCGTACGCTCGCGGCGTCAATACCTTCATCGATACTCACCGCGACCGTTTGCCTTTGGAATTCTTGATCTTGCAATACCAACCCCAACCATGGCGCGATGTCGATTCCGAAGCGGTCGCCCTAAACCTCGCGACGTCGCTCAGCGAGACCTGGGAGAGTGATTTGATGCGCGAGCACATTGCCGCCAAGTTGGGGCGGGACCTCTTGCCTGACGTGTTCCCGGATCACTCTGCGCTCGACGTGCCGGTGGCCGAGGTCCCGGCTTCCGCGCCCGCCCGAGCTAAAACAGGCGCCGCCGATTTGTTGTTCAGAGGCCTCCACGGCGGAGGCCTCGAGAAGTCGAATCCCGATAGTGGATTGTTTCAATCGGAAGCGGTCGATCCTCAATTCTCAGCCGCGGGTGTGGGGAGCAATAACTGGGTCGTGAATGGGGCGCACACAAAATCCGGCAAGCCCATACTTGCGAATGATCCCCATCTCGGTCACAGCCTTCCCAGCGTTTGGTACATGATCCATCTGAAAGCCCCCGGACTCAACGTAACCGGCGTAAGCCTTCCGGGTCTACCTCTCGTCCTTATTGGTCACAATGAACACATCGCCTGGGGCATGACCAACACGGCGCCCGACGTTCAAGATCTCTACATCGAGAGCTTCAACCCCAACGACCCGGGGAAATACCTGCACAACGGCCAATGGGTGGATGCGGGAGTAAGGGACGAGCCGATCAAAGTTCGCAGCCAAAACGATTACCATCTCCGCGTCGTGGTCACGCGGCATGGGCCGATCATTTCCCACGATGGCGGCCGGGACCTCGCTTTACAGTGGACCCTGCTCACCCCGCACGCTGTCGGACTGCCCTTTCTGCGCATCAACCAGGCGAGCAACTGGCAGGAGTTCACGGCAGCCCTTCGCGAGTTCAAGGTGCCGATGCAGAATTGCGTTTACGCCGACACCGAAGGCAATATTGGCTACTATGCCGCGGGACTGGTTCCCATACGCAAACGTGGCATCGGCTCGGTCCCTGTTCCGGGCAGCACCGACGATTACGATTGGGCCGGCTTTATCCCGTTTGACGATCTTCCCCACTCCTTTAATCCCTCGAGCGGGATGATCGCAACCGCCAACGGGCGCATTGTTCCTGATACGTACCCGTACTTCATTACTGCCAAGTGGGAAGCGCCGTTCCGCACCGCGCGAATCTTTCAACTCCTTCGCCAAAGGACCGGTTTTGTTCCCGAGGATATGCTGAGGATTCAGGCCGATGTGCTAAGTCTCGAAGATGAGTGGCTGGCCAAACAACTTCTCGCAGCCGCCGGTCATCAACCGCCTCCCACCCGCGACGCCCAGTTTGCACTCAGTCTTGTGAAGACGTGGGACGGCGAAGCCCGCGCGGATTCTGCTGCCACGCTAGTCTTGGAGGTCACCCGGCGCGCCCTGCTGGCCCGCGTACTGAAACCGAAACTCGGCGACGACTTTCCCGAATACCGTTGGGCCATGAGCACGATATTCCTTCAGAATGTACTGGAACAAAACCTGACGCGCTGGCTCCCCCCTGGTGATACCAACTTCCAGGTGACCCTAATGAAAAGCCTAGATGAGGGACTCCATCAGATACCTTCTTTAGTGCACAGTCAGAGTCACTCGGCATGGAAATGGGGTGATACGATTCCGCTGACCTTTCACCATCCCCTAGGCGGACTGCCGTTCCTGGGCCGATGGTTGAATGTCGGCCCGTTCCCGCAAGCAGGAACGGGCACGACCGTAAAGCAAACAACTTCTCACATAGGACCATCGATGCGCATGGTGGTGGATTTCTTCGACTTGGACCAGTCGATGCAAAACATCACGTTGGGAGAGTCCGGCCAGTTTCTTAGCGCCTACTACCGCGACCAGTTTTCGGCTTGGTACGGTGGCACAAGCTTCCCAATGCCGTTCACCGACGCGGCCGTTGATAAAAGTGCTGTTCACAAACTCGTATTGGAACCAGGTCAATGAAAGTTTTGGACCACAATGAAATAGGGATCACATCTTGATGAGATTATCGCCCCCGGACTTCGTCTCGATTCACCCGTCAGTCTCTCGCCGATTAGCTGTGATGGAACCTCGATCGCGCATCCACTTGGTGTTGGCGCTCCTCTGCCTCACGCTGGGATACGCGCGCGCTTTTGGGGCTCCTCAAGAACCTTCCCCAAAACCTCTGGACCTTGTGTACACCGCGCATGTGGAGCGCCCAACAACCCACCTGGTCGCCATCGATATTGTTGCCCGTCAGGTGGAAGCGGATCATCTCGAATTCGTCCTGCCCGCCTGGGGACCCGGGCGGTACGCGATTTATGATTTTGCCAAGAATGTTCAGGAGTTTTCCGCGCAGGGTGCGGACGATCATCCCGTGCCCTGGATCAAACTCGACAAACAGACATGGAGCGTTGATGCAAAACAGGCGGGGGGAACCGTCCACGTCCATTATCAAGTCTTTGCCAATGATCTCACCGGGTCGTTCTCTCAGGTTGACGATGTCCACGCCAACTTGAATGGACCATCCGTGTTCATGTATGTCGACGGGCATAAACCCGATCCCATCACGCTCAACATCGAGACTCCCTCGGGATGGAAAGTCATCAGCGGGTTTTCAACTTCCGCAACGGAGCGAACCTTTGCCGCCCGCAGTTACGACCTCCTTGTGGATACCCCGCTTGAAATCTGCGGTGAATGCTCCCTCGACCAGTTTCAAGAAGGGGGCAAGACCATCGAGGTTGCGGTACACACCTACAACGATGAGGATAACGACCGATCCCGCCTTCTTGCCGGGCTGAAGAAGATTGTGCACGTTGAAATGGCGTCGATGCCCCCGCCCGATTTCGATCATTACCTTTTCATCTTCCATTTTGTGCCGGACATCCCACTGGGAGACGGCATGGAGCATTTGAATTCGACCCAGATCATACTTCAGGGAAGCGTGCGGGACAGCACCCAGGAAGCGCTGGAAACAGCGGCACATGAATTCTTCCACGTTTGGAATGTGAAGCGGCTTCGCCCCGCCGCGCTCGGGCCTTTCGATTACACCCGCGAGAACTACTCGCGCTCTCTCTGGGTCGCCGAGGGCATTACCACTTATTACGGCTACCTCTTCCTCCGTCAATCCGGACTCTGGACGCGCGAGCAGTTCCTCGATCGCCTGACTAATGAGATCGCCACACTGGAGAGGGAGCCCGGAAGAAACCTGATGTCGGTGGAATCATCCAGCTTCAACGCATGGTTTTTCGACCGGTCGCCGCAAATGCAGGAAACAAATTTCGCCAGCACGACAATCTCGTATTACAACAAGGGCGCACTTCTGGCGATGTTGCTGGATTTGGAAATACGCTCGCGTACGCAAGGGCATAAGTCCCTGCTGGACGTGCTGCGGCTCATGTATCAAGAGTTCTATCAGGCCCCCGCCACGAGCTACTACGGACCGGGCCGCGGGTACGAGGAGAAGGACGTGGTAGAGGCTCTCAATTCTGTCACGGGATCGGATTTCACTTCGTTCTTTGAGCATTATGTCAGCGGTACTGACGCGCTCCCGTACCAGCAGTCCCTGGCGATGGGCGGACTCGATCTTCGTGCGAAAATGCCTCCTGACGCTGCGCCGGAGCTGGGCGTCGGGGTTCAAGCCGAAGCAAGGGGGACGCGGCTTGTCACGGTTGTTCCCGGCAGCCCGGCAGACAAGGCCGGACTCAGCCGCGATGATCTGCTGATCGATGTCGACGATCAATCGCTCGCCACTGAGGACCTTTCGACGCGCCTTAAAGCCTATCCGGCCGGCGCCGGTGTCCCGTTCACAGTAGAACGCCACGGGCGCCGTGAAAGGATCACCGTGACTCTCGGCCCCCCGACGCACAAACAGTATTCCATTGTGCCCTTGCCGTCAGCCACGCCCGAACAGGTCGCCATAAGGGAGGCTTGGCTTGCTGCACAGTAAGGACAACATTGCTCTGAGGAGGGTTTTCACAACTTCGATGGCGCTATTCATCAACCGGCTGAGTTCCCGTTTAACACTCTCGCGGCGGATATCCGCTCTTATTTTGGGAGCCATCACGCTGTGTCTGCTCCCAGCCGTACCTGTCATTGCCCACCATTCCGCCGATGTTCAGAGCTCGGATGTCGATGCGCTCATCCAAGCGGGTCATTGGAAGAAAGCTCGCGCGATACTCGAGCCTCAGGTCAAGGCGCACCCCCAGGATCCCAAAGCAAGTTACTTCCTCGCAGAAGTGAGGGCGGCATTCAAGGACTTCGACGGGGCGCTCCCGCTTGCTCAGCACGCCGTCGAACTCGACGACAAGAATTCGGACTTCCACTTAAAGTTGGGACAGGTATATGGAGAGTTGGCTGCTCGCGCCAATATCTTCTCGGTCGGACCCCTCGTGCTGAAGTTCCGAAGGGAAGTGGAGACAGCCATCGAACTCAAGCCCACGAATCTGGACGCGCTTGACTCCATGATGCAGTTCAAGTTTCAAGCGCCGGGTGCGCTGGGGGGAAGCAAGGATGAAGCACGCGCCTTAGCGGAGAAAATAACAACTCTCGATGCCTGCGAAGGAAACCTGGCCCACGCGGAGCTTGCCGAGTTGGAAAAGAATCCGGCCCACATGGAAGGGTACCTGGTCAAGGCGGTGGAGGCGAACCCGAAGAATTATGGCGCGCTGATCGATCTCGGGAAGTACTATAGTCAAACTTCTCACGCCAACTACGACGAAGCCGCAAAACAAGCCCATGCAGCCGTGCAGCTTGACGCCTCGCAAATTGGGGGGTACTGGATCCTGGCGCGAGTCTTCGCTCTCGAGCAGCGGTGGAGCGATCTTGAGCCTACTCTTGCCGCCGCCGAAAAAGCCGTTCCCGACGACCTGCGCCCGTTTTATGAAGCGGCCCAGTCATTGCTCGAAACCGGCAAAGATTTTCCAAGGGCAGAGGGGTTCGCGAAGAAGTATCTTTCGCAGGAGCCCGAGGGTGGCGAACCGGACAGTGCCGAGGGACATCGGCTATTGGGTCTCTTGTTCGAGAAGGAAGGGCGGAAGGCTGAGGCACGAACCGAAATTCAAACTGCCCTCCAGCTTCGCCCCAAATTCCCGGCTGCGAAAGAAGATTTGAAGCGATTGGGAAATTGATAGACCGCGGAGGGTGTAGCGCGGATCTGTTCTTTAGATCCGCAGTCGTCTAAATGGTCAGGGAAAAGCTACGGACCCAGAGAACAGGCGCTACGATGCTGACTTCTTTCGCCGCAGCTTTTGAAACAAAAACAGCGCGATAACGCAGCCTGCGATGACCATAAGGGCGATGCGATCCATTTTCCCCACGACCCGGACCAGCGTGCCCCAGTTGCTGCCAAAAAGAAAACCGACATAACCAATGGCCGCCGCCCAGCAAACCGCTCCCGCAAAAGTAAAAAAAAGAAAAGTCCAAAAAGGCATGCGCAGAACCCCGGCCAATACTCCGGCAAACACCCGCAAGCCGGTAATGAAGCGTGCCACAAAGATTGCCCACGGGCCGTGCTTTTGAAACATTTTCTGGGAGGAATCGTACTGTTTTGCGAGACGGGGGAAGCGCGCCAGGACACGATTGACGACAGATGTCCCGCCGTAGCGGCCGAGCATATAGCCCCCAATGGCGCCTACGGTGGCCCCGGCAATGGCAATAATGATGGCCGACACGAGATGGAGTCTTCCTTGGAAGGCGAGAAAGCCGGCAAAGAGGAGCACCGTCTCGCCGGGAATCGGGATGCCGACGTTCTCCGCCATCACTCCGAAGAAGACGGCCCAGAGTCCGTAACGCGCGAAGAAGTCGGACAATATTTGGAAGATGGAGTTGGCCACGACTCCCGCGATTATGCACGAAGTTGAGCTGTCGCCGCAGAGGATTTTGGGGGAGGGTCGCGTTCAGCTCTCACGAGCACCGCAAACGACCGAACGGATAACCGGATTTGTTTGCTATAACATCTCAGGAATGCAAGCGTCGGCCAAACTTGGAGATGGGTTTTTGTGGTTATCTCGTGTGTTTCCAATAACATCTCAGGGTTTTTGGTAACCCATTTGGTTTCAATAACTTCTCAGGATGGTCGACAATTTGTCGGACAGCGGTCCTTTGTTTTCATCAACATCTCAGGAGCTACCTTCATTTTTCATGTTGAAGGATCGCTCGAAGTGCGCAAGAATTCGGGCAGAATGACAGTGTCGAACGCTCGCGTTGTCGATGACAAAAAGTCTCCCGATGAAGCGAGATAAAACGCTTGCCGCTCCTCGTGAATGAAGCGTACAGCTCTCATGCAATCATTGTACGCTACGTCAGTGTTGCTTGTCAAGAGAAATCTGCATCGCGTGTAGGCCCCTCGCGATCCCTCACTAGTCGCTAAAAGCGGGTACGCCGGTTTCGGGCAAAAGTGATACCCTACCCTGCGGTTTCGCCTCGCCAATGCGGAGAATTCCGTATCCAATTGGGTGCACGAAACCCTAGGGGGGATCATCATGGTCGATTCAAGTGAATTCGCCGATCGGGTGGCGGTGGTCACGGGAGGGAGCGAGGGCATCGGATATGATTTCTGCCGCGCGCTTTGTGAGGTCGGCTGCGAAGTCTATTTCTGTTCGCGCAATCGAGAGAAGGGTGAAAAAGCCGCCCAGGAACTGGGGAAACGCGCCCATTACTATCAAACCGATCTGAGCGTGCCGTATCAGATCAAGGCCTTTGCCGACTACGTGCGCCAAGCCGCCGGGCATATCGATTATCTCGTCAACAACGCCGCGAATGATGACCGGATCAAATTTGACGATCTTACGGTTGAGGAGTGCGACCGGATGTGGGCCTTGAACCTGCGCTCCTTCTTGCTCATGTCCAGAGCTTGCCTGGATTTAATCCGCCAAGGCAAAGGCCGGAGCATCGTGAACATCAGCACCACGAATTATTTTTCCGGTTTCGAACCCTTCACAATCTATAACGCCACAAAGAGCGGGATCCTCGGATTCACACGGTCCCTTGCGCGCGAACTGGGCAAGGAGGGGATTCGCGTGAACATGATCAGCCCCGGTTGGATCATGACGGAAAAGCAACTTCGCCGATACGTGACGGAGCAGGACAAACAGGAATTGATTCGCGATCAATGCATCAAACACTTGCTCGAGGCGAAGCACGTCTCGCCCGTCATGCTCTTTCTGTTGAGTTCCGCGGCGTGCGCGATGAGCGGCCAGAACCTGGTGGTCGATGGTGGGAAGCACTTTCAGTAACCTCGCCGGAATTTGACAGGACCGGAAGCATGGTTTAATCTGGAATTTCGGGACACCACTGTCGGGGCTGTATTGACAGACAATTTAGACTTTGCCGAAGGCGGCGCCGCTGACCGGCAGTGGTTTCTTTCAATGTGCGAGGTTGCGACGGCGTACCTTCGAAACTTTCAGGATTACGAGGAGGAGTTATGCCGTTCACATTGCCTGCGCTTCCGTACGCTTCCGACGCTCTGGAGCCTTCCATCGATAAGATGACGATGGAAATTCACCACGGTAAACACCACAACGCGTATGTCACCAACCTGAACAAAGCCCTTGAATCCGCCCCCGAATTGGCCACTAAGAGTCTCGAGGAATTACTTGCCCATAATTGCGCGATTGTACCGGAAACCATCCGGACGGCCGTCCGCAATAACGCTGGCGGGCATATTAACCATTCCATGTTTTGGCAGATCATGGCCCCCAAGGCGGGCGGCCAACCCGGCGGAGCGCTGGAAGCTGGCATCAAGGCCGCGTTTGGCGATTTCCACAATTTTAAAGAGAAATTGTCGGCAGCCGCGATGGGACGCTTTGGATCCGGTTGGGCATGGCTCGTCGCTCACGGCGGCAAGCTCGACATCTACTCGACTGCCAACCAGGATAGCCCGGTGATGGAAGGCAAACATCCCATCATGGGTGTCGATGTGTGGGAGCACGCTTATTATCTGAAATATCAAAACCGGCGGAATGAGTACCTCGCCGCGTGGTGGAACGTGGTGAACTGGGCTGAAATCGAGAAACGGTTTCATGCCGCGAAGTAGTTCCTCGAAAGTTGAAGGCCCGGCTTCCAGGAAGAGAAGACTGTCGGACCGGCCGAGGGGAGGGCAGTCGCACAAATTACTAAAGACTCTGTTCAGGGGACCTCACACGGGTTCCCTGAACTCTTGGTAAAGTGTGCGCAGTGAATTCTGAGCGGCGCATAAGCCCCCACCCGATAAGCGGAGAAAAATCACATGCCAGAGAAGAAGATTATTGCGGTCGTAGGAGCTACTGGTGCGCAGGGTGGCGGAATGGCCCGCGCCATCCTCAGCGATCCGAATGGCGGTTTTGCCGCGCGCGTGCTGACCCGCGACACCAACTCCGATAAAGCGAAAGAGTTCGCGCGGCTCGGCGCAGAAGTGGTCGCCGCAGACGTTGACGATGTCGAAAGCTTGAAACGCGCCTTTCATGGTGCCTACGGGGCATTCTGCGTAACGTTCTACTGGGCGCACTTTTCTCCCGAGCGAGAACAAGCGAATGCTGCCGCCATGGCCGAAGCGGCAAAGCACGAGGGCCTGAAGCATGTGGTCTGGTCCACTCTGGAAGACACGCGCCGGTGGGTGCCACTCAGCGACAATCGCATGCCGACCCTCATGGAGAAATACAAGGTGCCTCATTTCGATGCGAAGGGCGAGGCCGACCACCTCTTTACCGACCGCGGCGTTCCCACCACGATCCTTCTGACTTCGTTCTATTGGGACAACTTCATTTACTTCGGCATGGGGCCCAAGAAGGGACCGGATGGGAAGCTGGCGATCACACTTCCCATGGGCGACAAGAAGCTTCCCGGCATCGCCGCGGAGGATATCGGGCGGTGCGCTTATGGCGTTCTCAAGAAAGGCTCCGAGTTTATCGGCAAGACCGTCGGCATCGCCGGCGAGCATTTAACAGGTTCCCAAATGGCTGCGGCGTTCAGCAAGGCTTTGGGCAAGGAAGTTGGTTATAACGCCGTTCCCCCAGAGGTCTATCGCAGCTTTGGTTTCCCCGGAGCTGAAGACCTCGGCAACATGTTCCAGTTCAAACGTGATTTCGAAGAGTACTACTGCGGCGCGCGCGACCTCACTGTCGCCCGGAGCCTGAACCCTTCACTCCAAACCTTTGACCAGTGGCTCGCGCACAACAAAAGCCGTATCCCCATCGAGTAATCGCCCCCAGGTAATTTACGACCGCCCACCGCCTTGCAGCCGATGCAAGGCCCAGGCGGCGTGTTCACGGACGACAAGATCGGGATGGTCCGCCTTGGCTTCGAGCCAGGGGATGAAATTGCGATCGCCGGAATTTCCCATCACCACACACAGATTGCGCAGCCAACCACGGTATTTCACGCGCTTTATAGGCGAGCGTGCGAAGATGCGCCGAAAATCCTCCTCCGTAATTGCAGACAGATCTTCCAAAGAGGGGCTGAAGAGCGAAAACGGCTCGAGGGTTGAGATCTGGTGACGGGGCTCGTCTTCAAGTGCATCCTGCGGAAGCGCCTCACGAGATTTGACCTCAACTTGCAAGGGTCGGGATTCGGAAAGTTCGGTGGTTGCTGAACGGCCCTGCGAGGAACCGGGTACGGAAGGCTCAGCCCGCGAGACATCGGGGTGCAAGGGACCACGGGCCAATGACAAAGGACGTCCGTTCCATGGACAAACATCCTGGCAGATGTCGCAGCCGAAAACATTTCTGCCGATCGCCGCGCGAAACGTCTCAGGGATGGACCCGCGAAGTTCGATGTTGAAGTAGGAGATACATCGCGACGCGTCCATCACGTAAGGCTCAACCAGCGCGCCGGTCGGGCAGGCTTCCAGGCAGCGCGTGCAAGAACCGCAGCGGTCCGGCGCGGGGAGATCCGCTTCCAAATCGAGATTGGTAAGGATTACACCCAGAAAAAACCAGGACCCCTTTTGTTCGTTGATCAGGCAGGTGTTCTTACCCATCCAACCCATTCCCGTGAGCCGAGCGAAGGCGCGCTCGACGATAGGGCCTGTATCCACATAGACGCGTGTCTCTGCTGCCGGCGCCAGCGTCTCGAGTGCGGTGCGCAATCGTTCCAGCTTACTGCGCATGACATCGTGATAATCCCTGCCCCAGGCGTATCGTGAGATCCACGCCCGGGAACGCGCGTCTTCGGCCGAGGCACTTGAATTGGGTGACTTCGGCGACACACCCGAATCTGAAACCTCGGTTGAATAGGGGAACGGTGTATTGTAAACGAGCCCTGCACAGATGATGGATTTCACCGAGGGCAGGACTCTGGTCGGGTCCTCGCGCTTGGGATCAGCAAGGTAGCGCATCTCACCGCCGAACCCCTGCTTGAGCCAACCGGGCAAAAACTGCAAATCCTTAACGGTCGAACCGGGAGCAACGCCCACAAGATCGAAGCCAACCTCCAAAGCGCGCCGTTTGATGGTGCTCGAACTGAGCATGGGTCTCCATGTTAACCCGGCGCGACCACCGGCAAAAGTGGTTCTGCGCTATATTAGTGAGGATTGCAAAATACAGTGAACAACTCTTTTCGTAGCGCGGGCGTCTCGCCCGCTGGCGCGTGGGCATCCTGCCCGCGATACGTACGTCATTCTCGATATATTCTGCGATTCTCGGCAGGTGTAGGGAAGCTGCGGCAAAAACAGGAGAGGATATGAGCTCGACGAACGAACTTGCCCAAGAAATTTCCGGCAAGGTTTTGACGGATGACGCCGCGCGCGATGCGGTTTCGACCGATTTTGGCCGCATCATTGTGCGCAAGCCGCAGTTGGTAGTATGCCCTGCATCCACGGAAGATGTAGCGTGCGTGGTGCGTTTCGCCGGCCGGAATTCACTGACGGTGGCCACCCGCGGCGGCGGCCATTCCCAAACCGGTCAGTCGCTTTCTGACCAGATCGTACTGGACATGACCTCGCTCCGCCAGGTCACGAGCGTCCGGGAAGATTCCGTCACCACGCAGGCGGGAATCAAGTGGCGGGCTTTGGTAGAGCACCTCGCGCCCGAACACCTTTCGCCTCCGGTCTTGACCAATAATCTGGACGTCACCGTCGGCGGGACGCTTTCCATGGCCGGCCTGGGAGTGGCTTCGTGGCGGCACGGCACGCAAGCCGACAATTGCCTGGAACTCGAAGTGGTGACCGGCGCGGGCGAAATCGTGCATTGCTCACCCTCGGAGAATCAAGACTTGTTTGATGCTGTTCGCTGTGGTGCCGGCCAGTTTGGAGTGATTACCGAAGCCGTCCTCACGGTGCGGCGCCACGCGCCGCGCTTCCGCAGCTTCTACCTGCTGTACGACGACCTCGCGGCGCTGCTCGACGACCTGAAAACGGTGATGAACGATGCTCGCTTCGACTATCTGGAATCGTGGTGCGTGCCCTGCCCTCAGGGCTTCAAAAAAGTCGGGGGGCAGCGCCAGCCCTTCGCGCAATGGTTTTTCCCCCTGCATGCGACGATCGAGATCGGCGAGGGCGAATCCCCCGAGGGCGCCGCGGAAAAACTCGCGGGGCTGAGTTTCTATAAGCACGTTCACACCGAAGCCGGGGAAATGGCGGAATTCTTTACCCGGCTTGACAACCTGTTTGCGCTCTGGAAGCGTGCAGGCTTTTGGGACTTCGCGCACCCCTGGATGGAATGCGTGCTGCCGTGGCAGTCGACGGCGGTCTACATCTCCCAGGTCCTCTCGAACCTGCCGCCGCAAGCCTTGGTGGGCGGGCACATCCTGCTCTGGCCTGCGCGGGGTACGGCGTCGCACGCTCCGCTTTTCATGCGCCCCCAAAGTGAATTCCTGATGGGCTTCGGCATTCTGCCAGCCGTGGCGCCGGCATTTGTTAACGAGGTATTACCGCGCTTGAAAATGGCGAGCCACGCGTCAAGTCTGATGGGCGGGAAGCGCTACCTTTCCGGCTGGATCAACTTCGACCATGCCGCGTGGAAGGCTCACTACGGCGAACAATGGCCCGCCGTTATCGCAGCAAAGCAAAAATTCGATCCGCAAGGCATCCTCAATCCCGGGTTCGTGAAGTACGAGTGACATCAAGAGTAATCAGTTCTCAGTTTTCAGTTGTCAGTAAAGGCGGCGTGCAACTCGGCGCTCACTGATAACTGATAACCGATGACCGCCAACCGGCAACCGTTTCTAACTCGAATAGAATCAAAGCACTATCGGACAAAAACGGCCTTGGTTTTTTCGCGCTTTTCCTTGACACCCGTAAAACCCACGTGCTACATTGTCGGGTCTTTGTGAGGTAGCCAACAGATACCCTGTGAGACCTAGCCAAACCAAATGAACCTGATTTTTCAGCAACTCGGGCATTTGTTCCTCCAGACCATCCCTACGGTGATCCTGGTATTTCTCCTCTTCATTATTCTGGACCGGATTTTCTTTCGCCCTATCCTGGCGGTCCTGAAGCAGCGGGAGGAGTCGACCGTAGGAGCGCTGGCCAGGGCACGCGAACAGGCGGCGACGGCAGAGACGAAGGCGCGCCAGTACGAAGAGGCTTTTCAAGCCGCCCGGCAGGATGTCTACCGGCAGCGCGAGACGGCCCGGCACACCAACCTGGAGCAGCGCGATTCGGCTCTGCGAACTGCGCGCGAGCAAGCCGAGGTGGTGGTTCGCGAGGCCCAGGCAGCGCTGGCCGCGGAGGTGGCTCGAGCCAAGGCGGAGTTGGACGGCGCGTGCCGTCCCCTGGCGGAAGAGATTTCAGAAAGCCTGGTGGGACCCGGTGCGACCCCGAGCGGGCAAGGGAGGTTGCGACTTTGAACCGCATGCTACGTCAAGCCGCTTTATTCAGCCTCCTGGCGATTTGCCTGGCAGGGTTCGCGTCTCCCCGGATGTCGTGGGCGCAAGAGTCCGGGAAGGCAACGAAGGAAGAGAAATCAAATCCGACGCGCGAACTGATCTACAAAACCATCAACTTTCTAATTCTTGTTGGCGCGCTCGGATACGTTTTGCGTAAGCCCATGGCGGAGTTCTTCAGCTCGCGCTCCGCCTCCATTCATAAGGGTTTGGACGAGGGCCGAAAAGCGCTGGAAGCCTCGCAAGCCCAACTGCGAATCGTGGAAGAAAAATTAAGAGGGCTGGAAGCCGAAATTGCCGAATTCAAGGCTTCGGCTGTGCGCGAGATGGAAGCGGAGCGCCAGCGCCTGGAGAAGAGCAGCGCCGAAGAAGCGGCACGAATTCTGGAATCCGCGCGCGCCCAAACGGAGACTGCGGTGCGCGGAGCCAAGGTGGAACTGAAGAACTACGCCGCGCTCAAATCGGTCGCCCTGGCGGAAGAACTGATTCGCGCCCGCCTGGATGACTCCGGCCGCAAGCGCCTCGTAACCCAGTTCGTGGCCACTCTCGAACCGGAAGAGCGGAAGAACTAGTTATGCCCACCGTCGTTGCCAATCGGTACGCGCGCGCCCTCGCAGATGTGGTTGCATCAACGGGCAACTACCGCCAGGTGCTGAGCGAATTGGAAGACTTCAGCGCGGCTTATCACCAGAGCCTGGAACTGCGCGAGGTTTGCGAAACCCCCGCTGTCAGCATGGCGCAGAAGTTAAGCGTGCTGGAAGCTCTCGCATCCAAGATGGGCAGTTCGCACATTACCTTGAATTTCCTGCGCGTGTTGATGAGCCATTATCGCTTCCCAATCCTGGGGGAAATCCTGGCAGCATTCCGCAACGTTGCTTATGCGCGCCTGGGGATAGTGCAAGTCAAGATCTCGTCCGCCTCCGGGCTATCTACACAGGAGCAAGAGCTTCTGCGGACGCGATTCAACGAGCTGACAAAGCAGCAGTCAGAATTGCAGTTCCATCTGGACGGCGAATTGATCGGCGGCCTGGTCGCGCAAATCGGAAGCACCGTGTACGACGGCTCGATCCGCGGGCAATTGGAACGAATACGCGAGCGGTTGGTTCAGCAATAAGTTATTGGTGATCGCCAATTTGTGATTGGTGATGACTGAGGACCTCGAAGAGGTCCAATGTCATTAGCCGTGGGTGAAACCCACGGAACCGGTGCGCACCAAAGATTCACCAACCCCGAAGGGGTTGAATTTGATGGGGCGGCGAGGGGATAGGATAGGGGCTTCGACTCCTTCAGGGTCGAAAGCCACTGCTCGCAGAGGGTCCCTGTCCGTGGTTTTCACCCACGCCTAATAATATTGTTCCCCTTCGGGGAACCGGAAGAATGGACTGGAAAACCGAAAAATCGCCAATCACCAATCGCAAATCACCAATCTCCAAGCGCCGATCGTTGAGGAAATAGATGCCACAAATTAAAGCCGACGAAATCACCAAGATTATTCGCGAACAGATCGAGAACTTCGACCGCAGTGTGACGGTGGCCGAAGTGGGCTCGGTCATTTCCGTGGGAGACGGCGTTGCCCGTATTCACGGCCTTGACCGCGTCATGGCCGGCGAATTGCTCTCGCTGCCTCAGGACGTGGCGGGGTTGGCGTTGAACCTGGAAGAAGACCAGGTGAGCGCGGTGCTGCTTGGGGACTATACCAAGATCAAGGAAGGCGACATCGTTAAGCGCACCAACCGCATTATGTCGGTGCCGGTGGGCAATGCCCTGGTCGGCCGCGTCGTGGATGCGCTGGGACGCCCCACCGACGGCAAGGGTCCCGTCCTCAGCGAAGAGTTCAGCCCCATCGAGCGCATCGCTCCCGGCGTGGTGGATCGCCAACCCGTGCGCGAGCCGCTCCAGACGGGAATTAAGGCCATTGACTCCATGATTCCCATCGGGCGCGGCCAGCGCGAACTGATTATCGGCGACCGCCAAACGGGGAAAACCGCAGTGGCGCTGGATACAATCCTGAACCAGCGCGGCGGCGATGTGGTTTGCATCTATGTGGCGATCGGGCAGAAGCGCTCGACCATCGCCCAGGTCATCAAGACCCTGGAAGAGTACGACGCCATGAAGTTCAGCATCGTGATCGAGGCGAGTTCTTCGGACCCCGCGCCCATGCAGTTCCTTGCGCCCTATTCCGGATGCGCGATGGGTGAGTACTTCCGCGACCGCGGCCGCCACGCCTTGTGTATCTATGACGATCTCTCCAAGCACGCCGTGGCATACCGGGAGATTTCCCTGCTGCTGCGGCGTCCGCCCGGCCGCGAGGCTTATCCCGGAGACGTTTTCTATCTTCACTCACGGCTGCTGGAGCGCGCCGCCAAGGTCAGCAAGGATTTGGGCGGCGGGTCGCTCACGGCGCTGCCGATTATCGAGACCCAGGCCAGCGACGTCTCCGCATACATCCCCACCAATGTCATTTCCATTACCGACGGCCAGATCTACTTGGAGACCGACCTGTTCAACAGCGGCATTCGGCCTGCGGTGAACGCCGGCATCTCCGTGTCGCGCGTCGGCGGCAACGCTCAAATCAAAGCCATGAAGTCGATTGCCGGAATGCTCCGCCTGGAAATGGCGCAGTTCCGCGAGCTCGCGGCCTTCGCCCAGTTCGGCAGCGATTTGGACAAAGCCACACTGGCGCAACTGAACCGTGGACGGCGGCTGGGCGAAATCCTGAAGCAGGATCAGTACAAACCTCTGCCCGTGGAAAAGCAGATCGCCATCATCTTCGCCGGCACCGGCGGTTACCTGGATGATTTGCCGATCGAAAAGTGCCTGCCCTTTGAACAGGCGCTTTACGATTTCATGGATACATCGTATCCGGCGGTGGGAAAACAGATCGCCGAGAAAAAAGAAATCACGGAACCGCTGCGCGCGGAAATCCGCAAGATGCTCGACGAATTTAAAGCGAAGTTCGTCGCGGAAGGCAAGGCGAAAGGTTAGTGGAGAAGTCAGGAGCCAGTGTCGAAACTGGAAACTCGAAATTAGAAACTGGAAATTCGAAACTCGGTGTGTAGCTTGCAATTGCCCAGTTTCCAGTTTCTAGTTTTTGGAGGTTCCCCGACTCCTGACACCCCAAGGTTCACATGGCTTCTCTTCTCGATATTCGACGCCGCATCCGCTCGGTAAAGAGCACGCAGCAAATTACCCGGGCGATGAAGATGGTGGCTGCGGCGCGGCTGCGGCGCGCCCAGGACCGCATTTTCAACGCGCGCCCCTACGCCAATGAGATGATGGCGCTGCTGTCGAGCGTTGCGGCGCGCACCACGGACCGCTCGCATCCGCTCCTCGCAGAACGCCCGATCCAGCGGCAACTTCTGGTGCTGGTCACCGCCGACCGCGGTTTGTGCGGCGCTTTCAACACCAACCTAATTCGTGCCGCGCAGATTTATCTGGATGAACACCGGGAGCGGGACATCTCCATTCTGATGGTGGGGCGAAAAGGCCGCGACTATTTTGCCAAGCGGCCAGTGAAGAAAGTGGGCGAGCACATCAACATCTTTGGCCGCCTGCAATTCAGCCAGGCACAGCCGATTGCCCAGCGCATCATCGAGCTTTATACGGAAGAGAAAGTGGACTCCGTGGATTTCATTTACAACGAGTTCAAATCCATCATGTCGCAGCGAGTGATGGTGGAGCGCTATTTACCCATCAAGCCGATTGCTCCGGCCCAGGGCGAGGCGCTGATCGATTATATCTACGAGCAGCCGGCGCACGAAATTTTCAACAGCCTGCTGCCGCGCTACGTGGAGATTGAGGTTTACCGGGCGCTGTTGGAATCGCAGGCGGCGGAACTGGCAGCCCGAATGACCGCCATGGACGCGGCCACAAACAATGCCACGGACATGATCGACTCTCTCACGCTGTACATGAACCGCGTCCGCCAGGCAGCGATCACGCGAGAGATCATCGAAGTAGTGAGCGGCGCGGCGGCGACGTAGAGAAGCGCGGCTCATAGCTGACAGCTAACAGCTTACAGCCAGCGGTTCGAATTCGGTCGATCCGTGTTTGTAGAAAGTAATTTGCCTTTCAGCTCTCGACTGTAGGCTGCTAACTGTGAGCTGTCGGCTGTCAGCTCTTTCCAGAGAGGATTCACGATGTCTGAACAAAAGCACGTTGGCAAAGTCGTCGAAGTCATCGGGCCCGTAGTGGTCGTGGCGTTTGAAGGCGGCCATCTTCCCGCAATTTATAACGCCGTGAGGATCACTTCCCAGGGCTTCGATACGCCTGCGCCGATCGACATCATCGCCGAGGTCGAACAGCACTTGGGTGAAGGGCGCGCCAAGTGCGTGTCAATGCAGCCCACGGACGGCATGGTTCGCGGCATGACGGTGGAGGACCAGGGTGGACCGATCACCGTGCCCGTCGGCAAGGGCACGCTGGGTCGCGTAATGAACGTCATCGGCCAACCGGTGGATAAATTCGGTCCGGTGGATTGCAAGGAGCGCTGGCCCATTCATCGCCATGCCCCGAGTCTCGAGGATCAAAACACCAACCTGGAAGCTTTTGAGACCGGGGTCAAAGTCATCGACCTGCTTGAACCTTATTTGAAAGGCGGGAAGACCGGATTGTTCGGCGGCGCGGGCGTGGGCAAGACCGTCATCGTGATGGAAATGATCCACAACGTGGCCATGAAGCACGGCGGCGTGTCGGTATTCTCCGGCGTTGGCGAACGCACCCGCGAAGGCAACGACCTGTGGCTGGAAATGCAGGAAGGCGGCGTAATGGTGGCGGGCGATCCGGAGAAATCCAAGGTCGCCTTGATCTACGGCCAGATGACCGAGCCCCCCGGCGCGCGCCTGCGCGTGGGCCTGACGGGTCTAACTGTGGCAGAATACTTTCGCGACGTGGGCGGCCAGGACGTGCTCCTGTTCATTGACAACATTTTTAGATTTACGCAGGCCGGAGCGGAGGTTTCCGCGCTGCTGGGCCGCATGCCCTCCGCCGTCGGATATCAGCCTAATCTTTCGACGGAAATGGGCGAACTCCAGGAGCGCATTACTTCCACCAAGACCGGCTCGATCACTTCGGTGCAGGCGATTTATGTGCCTGCCGACGACTTGACCGACCCCGCGCCCGCCACTGCTTTTTCCCACTTGGACGCGACCACGGTGCTGAGCCGCGCGCTGGTGGAAATCGGAATCTACCCTGCCGTCGATCCTCTGGCCTCAACGTCGAGGGTTCTCGATCCGCGCATTGTGGGACACGAGCATTACGATGTCGCGCGCCGGGTGAAGGCCATTCTGCAAAAGTACAAGGACCTTCAAGACATCATTGCCATCCTGGGAATGGACGAGCTTTCGGAAGAAGATAAGGTCACGGTGGCGCGGGCGCGCAAGATTCAGCGCTTCCTCTCGCAGCCGTTCTTCGTGACCAAGCAATTCACGGGTATGGAAGGCCGCTACGTGAAGCTGGAAGACACCATCAAAGGCTTCAAGGACCTCGTGGACGGCAAGCACGACGACATGACCGAGCAGTCGTTCTACATGGTGGGCACCATCGAGGAAGCCATGGAGAAGGCCGAGAAGCTGAAGGCGGCGGCGTGAAGGGGTAGTCAATAGTTGATAGTCGGTAGTTGAAAGTTCAAAACCCGGTCAAGTTTCGCTCTCGACTCTTGACTATCAGCTATTGACTATCAACTGTCGACTGTTGTGGACTGAAGGGGAAGTCAATAGTTGATAGTCGATTGTTGAAAGTTCAAAACCCGGTCAAGTTTCGCTCTCGACTCTTGACTATCAGCTATTGACTATCAACTGTCGACTATTGTGGACTGTTCTTATGGCCGAAATTACTTTACCCACAGAGATTCGTCTCGACATCGTGACTCCTGACCGCCTCGTGGCGCATGATGAGGTGACCGCCGTGACCATCCCGGGGAAGGATGGCTATTTGGGAATCCTGCCCGGACACGCTCCGCTACTGACAGAACTTGGCCCAGGCGAGCTGGTCTATACCTCCGGCGGAGCCAAACACGGCATGGTCGTGAACTGGGGATTCGCTGAAGTCCTGGGCGATCGTGTCATCGTGCTGGCACAAACGTGCGAGCGCGCGGAGGAGATCGACGTCGAGCGTGCGGAAAAGGCTAAAGCCCGCGCCGAGGAACGATTGAAGAGATTGGACGATCCGGCAATCGACCGGGAGCGCGCCCGCGAATCCCTGACTCGCGCGATGGCGCGACTGGAAGCCGCCCATAGGCGCCCTGACCCAGAATAACGATACCTTCCTCTCAATGATGCTTTAATCTCGCTCCCTACAAAATCAACTCCCTGGTATTTTCCGGGCCCCACGGTCTCCTGATTGGCCTACCCGGAGATGTAACCCTCCCACTCCCGAAAAGAGCTACCAGCAAAGAACCCCCTGCCTTGTCACCAAGGGTTTAGGAAACGCCTATAGCTGTTTGCCGGCCATTTGGCTGTCGCATCCCTTGCGAAAGCACGGCGCCCCGCGCCGGTAGGATCGCCGGTAGGATCGTCTTCACAGCCGGTCGGAGGTATGTTACCGTTTAGCCGGGAAATCAAAACGGTAATTAAGGTTGATGGCATTCACCCCGCTGAGCGACTGCACACTCACTATGTCGTAACTGCGGGACTACACGGGGGAAGGGCGCCGTGCTTCGAACAACTGACCTCCACAAGCCACTCCCGTCGCAGCGATCCGAGGAGCGCGGCGACCCGAACACCTTTCCACCTCTGGGTGTAGGCATCAAAGTTCTGCTGGTGTGGCCACGCTTTCCGCGGTCTTTCTGGAGCTTTGAAGCCATGCTGGACCTCGTGCCGGAAAAGACTGTCCATCCCCCGCTGGGCCTGCTCACGGTCGCTGCGCTCTGTCCGAAGAGCTGGAAGTTGAAGTTGGTCAATCGAAACTTTCAAGATCTGCTGGATAGCGACCTTCTGTGGGCCGACCTTGTTATGGTCAGCGGCATGGCCGTCCAGAAAGATGACATTCGCACCACGCTGCTCCGGGCCCGGGCCCTCGGCAAGCGAACCATGATGGGCGGACCTTATGCGAGTAGTGAACCGGAGGTCTTGCTTCGACTGGCGGACCATGTGGTGGTCGGCGAGCCCGATGAGATTTTCGACGGGATCGCCGCTGACCTGGAGCGCGGCTCTGCGAAGCGGCTGTACGTCATTAAGGAGAAGCCGGATATCACCAACACGCCAGTCCCGCGGTTTGATCTGATCCAAATCAATAAGTATATTTCCATGGCCGTTCAATTCTCACGCGGCTGCCCTTTTCAGTGTGAGTTCTGCGACATCATCACCATCTATGGGAGGAAGCCAAGAACGAAGTCTCCGCCACAGTTGCTGGCAGAGCTTGATGCCCTGTTTGAAATGGGTTGGAGCGACCTGGTCTTCATCGTCGACGACAATTTTATCGGCAACCATAAACGCGCTCTGGAATTGGCCCGAAGCCTGGAAGAGTGGCAGAAATCTCACAACTTTCCTTTCATGTTTTACACGGAGGCCTCACTCGATCTGTCGCAGAGGCCGGAGTTGATTGAGGCCATGGTGAAGGCGAACTTTTATTATGTCTTCATCGGGATCGAAAGTCCTTCCGCAGCATCACTGACGGAAGCCAAGAAATACCAGAATCTGCGTGGCGATCAAATGGATTCGATCCGCTTCATCCAGAGTCAAGGGCTTTGGGTGACGGCAGGCTTCATCGTGGGATTCGACTCGGATCCGGAAGATATCTTCGAGCGCCAAACCGACTTCATTGAGCGCGCGGCCATCCCCTGGGCCATGGCCGGGTTCTTGCATGCGCTGAACACAACTCCCCTACACGAGCGAATGGTGCGACAGGAGCGATTGCTGGCTGAAACCACGGGCGACAATCTCGACCGGCCTAATTTTCGAACTCTGCTTCCCCTCCCGAGCCTGTTGCAGGGCTTCCGTCAAACGCTTCTTTCCCTCTATTCCCCCTCGGCATATTTCGATCGGGCTTATCGATCGCTAGCGCAGTGGGAAACGCGGGCGGAACAGAAGGCGACTCCCCATCCGTTCTTGCTGATGCTTGGCGTTATAGCTCGCTCCGTCTACCACCAAGGCCTCTTCTCGTCCTATCGAAAACAGTACTGGCAGTTTCTCCTGCGCCTCCTCACACGATGGTTTCGGAATCCACCGAAGCTGAGCATGGGAATTACAATTCTGCTTTCTGGGCACCACTTTATAAATTACGCGCAGGGTGTCGCCGCCGAGCTCGAGGCCGAATGCCGGAAACTCGCCATGTGACTTCATTTATCTGTGATCGCTGAGGCACACGACGACGAAAGCCCTTCTAAGCCAGCCGGGATCATTCCGGGAATTTTGTATGCTAAACGTGACCGGTAATCCCTGCGCCGTTTTACACCCGAAGCCAGCCCCCAGCCTACCTTTCAGTTGGCGGCCAGCTAATCCCTAAACCGTCCGGGTCACGATGTGAAGAGAGCGGGGTTTGTCAGGGTCGAGCCCCTTAAACTCAGCCAGCAACGCCGCGAAGATCTGGCCGGGAATGATGTAGGGAATCGGCGAGTAAATTTCGGGGATATCGCAAGGCACTCGGATGACCCGTGTGGCGGACGAGATTTTGGTCCTAGGTCCGGTAAGCGCCACGACCTCCGCGTGCAGTTTGCTCAGCCGGCCCGCTAGCTCATGCATGTTCTTAAAGGTCTTGCCCGGAGGCATAAATACGAACGCCGGGAAATCATGCTCGATGAGGGCGATGGGGCCGTGTACGAAGTCCGCCGCGGAAAAGCGTTCGGCGATCACGTAACAGGTTTCCATGAGCTTTAGGGAAAACTCAAACGCATTGCCGTAGTTGATGCCGCGCCCTACCACCACGCAATGATTCATGTAACGGTATCGCTCCACCAGTTCGCGCATTTGGGGGATGAGTTGGAGCGTTTCCTTCACGCGGTCGGGAATCTCGCTAACGGTCTCCATGCTGATGCTGGTGCCGAGCGCTGCCGCGAGCAGATAACAAATCATGAGCTGGCCGGTATACGTCTTGGTGGCGGCCACCGAACGCTGCGGCCCGGCGTGAACCAGGAAAACGTCGTCCACCAGCTTGGCCATGTCTGAGTTCTTCTCGTTGGTGATGCCAATCGTATATCCGCCCTGACGCTTGGCGGACTCCAGCACCATGTTAATGTCCGTACCCTCGCCCGATTGCGAAATGCCCACCACCAGCGCGTGGCGATAATCCAGCTTGGTGCGGTAGAGCGTGTGCACCGAAGGCGCTGCGAGTGATACCGGAATGCCCGTAGTGATCTCCGTTAGGTAGCGGGCAAGTTGCGCCGCATTGTCCGAAGTTCCCCGCGCCACTAGCACCACCAAACGGAAATGCTTCTCGCGGGCGAACTTCATGAATTCCACTGCGTGCGCGCGCTCCGCTCGAAATGTCGCACGTAGCGCCTGCGGCTGTTCCAAAATCTCCTTCAACATCAATGACATAAGTTCCTCATTTCGTGACCATCTGACATATGGTCTCATTTATGACAATCCCAAGAATCATATGCAACCCAAGGGCCAGGAGCAAGAATGATCGGGTGATCGGATCATCGGGCCATCGGACGATTTGGCGATTGGAGATCGGCGATTTCAGACATTTGAGCTGCATCCCGGCCGGACGGGCTAGTGAAACGGCCCAATTGTGATGGCAAAACTTGACAGGTCTTGCCATGGCACGATAAGCTCGCCGTCAGGGGTGCTCGTCATGCAAACTATGAACATTTCTCTTCCCGACCCGCTGAAGGATTTTGTCAATGCACAGATTAACTCCGGCCGTTATAGCAGTGTGAGTGAATACGTTCGCGAATTGATTCGAAGCGATGAGAAGCGCAAGGCCGAGGAGCGCCTCGAAGCGATGCTCTTAGAGGGCATGGCGAGCCCGGAAACCGAGTTGACGAGCCGGGATTTTGAGGAGATCCGAAAGGAAGCTTTGAGCCGGCTCAAGGCGCGCAAGAAGCAACGCTAAATTTGAGAAGTTCCTGATTTTCTACCGTCCTCGCCAGATTCAGAACGGTGTTTCCATCGTGCGAGTATTACATGCTTCCCAAGACTGGTGGCGTGTGCTGGGTTTCGTATAAGATCACAAAAGCAGCAAAGCAGATTCGCCAATCCAAATAGGATACTGAAAAATGAAAACAAGACCGCCCTTGCTTTTCACTCTGATGCTCCTCGCCGCAATGATTTTAATTGCGGGCGCGAATCCGATCCAGGCTCAGCAAGCTAACAGTAAGACTTCCAATCTCGCCGAGAACAAGCCGGAGGCACGGGGATTCTCTTCCGAGCGGCTCGAACGGCTGCACGCGGTGATGCAGCAGGAAGTAGACCAGAAGCAGCTTGCCGGTATCGTCACGCTCTTGGCGCGCCACGGCAAAGTGGTGGAGGAGCGGACCTACGGCAAGAAGGACATCGCGAGTGGCGCTCCGATGACTCGGGACACAATCTTCCGCATCTTTTCCATGACCAAGCCCGTCACTGGCGTGGCCATGATGATTCTTTACGAAGAAGGCAAGTGGCACCCCTCCGATCCGATTTCGAAATACATCCCCGAGTTCGCCCATCTGAAAGTCTTTAAGGGCGCGGACGACAGCGGCAAGATGATTCTGGAAGATCCCACCCATCCGCCCACCATGCGGGAACTGATGACCCACACGGCGGGTTTCACTTACGGATTCTTCGGCAACACCTTGGTCGACGAGATGTATATCAGCGAGAAGGTGTGGCAGTCCCAATCGCTCGAAGAAATGATGGACAAGCTGGCGAAGATTCCGTTGCTCTACCAGCCGGGAACGCGTTGGGTCTATAGCGCGTCGATGGATATCCAGGGCTACATTGTGGAGAAATTGTCGGGGCAGTCCTTGCCCGATTTCATGCAGCAGCACATTTTCGGGCCTCTCGGCATGAAGGACACCGGCTTCTTTGTTCCATCGGACAAGCGGAACCGATTCGCCACACTCTATGCCTCGGGCAAGAACGGCGAACTTGTGCTGAATCCGGGGGCAGGCCCAGTTGCCAACGACTACGCAACGCAACCATCACTGGCAATGGGTGGCGGGGGCTTGGTCTCGACCGCGGAAGACTATCTGCGCTTCGCTCAAATGCTGTTAAATGGCGGCGAGCTGGACGGCGTGCGTATTCTCGCGCCGGCGACTGTGGCGCTGATGACAGCCAACCATCTTGCCCCCAGCCTCATGACCGGTGAGTTCTCGATCGGCTCCATGACGATGCGCCCGGGTCTGGGGTGGGCCTACGATTGCGCCGTCTACACGGACCCGCTCGAGGCCGACGCCGTGGTGGGCAAAGGCACTTTCTTCTGGCTGGGAGCGGCGGACACTTGGTTCTGGGTTGACCCTACAAACGATCTGGTCTTTGTCGGCATGACCCAGCGCATGATCGGCCCCGGGGAACCCGACGTTGCGGCCTTGAGCCAACCTACGGTCTATCAGGCGCTGGTGAAACCGCACTAAGAGCAGTGGCTGACGCGACGTGGCTAGCCCAAATATCTCACCACTCGCTGAGAAGTGCCTGCGAAGCTTTAGAGTGCGGCAACCATCAGAGGGTCCAGGGATAACGGGGTTACCGCGCCACGCTTGAAAAAAGTTCGTGAGATAACCGGGTTAGTGGCTGGCAACCACCGTCTTCCGCACGGCATAAATAGCGGCGGCGCCCAGGATGCCGGCCGCAGTGATGATGCTCCATGCGAGGTCATAGCTGTGGGTTGCTTCGAAGATTCTTCCCGCCAGCACGGGTCCGAAGAACTGACCCAGGGAATCGGCCATAATGATGAGGCTCAAAAGCTTTCCCAGTGATGCCAAGCCGAAGCACTCGGCCGTGACCAGCGGAATCAACAAATAGTCCGCTCCCATGGCAAATCCAAAAATCGCCGCAAACGTCCAGAGCGCGGCAGGGTGTTTCGCTAAAAAGAGCAGAGGGATCGCGAGCGCCAGGAGCAGATAGAACAAGGCCATCACATTCTTCTTGTTGTAGCGGTCCACCAGATAGCCCACCGCCACCCGTCCCACCAGTCCCGCGAAGAGCAAACCGCTGGAGACGTTCGAAGCCCGAACCGTGGTGTATCCGGTGTCGCGAAGGAATAAAACGAATTGCTGGATCACGGTTCCAATAGCGCCAATGGTGAGCGTGCTGCCCGCGAGGATGAGCCAGAAATTGGCGGTTCGGACCGCCGCACCCAGGGAGAAGGAGGGCGCCTGGCCTGCTCCTGTTGATGCCTGTGCGGGTTCAACGCCGTCCGCAACCAGGCCCATTTCCTCCGGAGCCGAACGCATCAGCCACTGCGCTATCGGAAAGAGCACCACGCCGATCAGTGCGCCGATGATCACGAACGCGCGCCGCCATCCGAGGGCGGCGATCAGGTGTGCCGCCAAAACCGGGGCGGCGACTCCACCCAATCCCAGTCCCAAATACGCGTAGCCCATGGCGCGGCCGCGTTTCGCCCGGAACCAATTGGAGACCAGGACCTGGTTGGAGATGGGTCCGGCCAGTACATACCCCACCACTTCCACAATGCACAGAACGTAGTAATGCCACAGGCGCGTCATGCTGCCCATCAGGATCAACGACAGGGCCACCATCAGAATGCCGACGCGCACCACTTGCCGGGCGCCAATGCGGTCGAGCAGCGCGCCCATGAATCCGAACGCGGGCGCCACGATCACGAAACCGAGGAAAAGCCCTTGCGCCACCTGGCTGCGGGTGAAATGCAGGGAATCAACCAGGGAAGTGTAGAAAACGGGGAGTCCGTAGAAGACCAGCCCGACGGCGAAAAACAAATTCAAGAAGGCCGCCAGGACCATCCACCAGCCGAAAAAAACTCGCGTTGATGTGGGTTGGTTCATCGGTCGGGTCAACCAAACTCCGGCCCCAGAATTCCGCCTTGAACCTCGGGACGGCCGGGGAAATCATTGCGCCCGCGATACATTCGAGTGAGGGATCGTGAGAATTCGAAGCCGCGCTCGCGGAGCAATTTGATCGCCCAGGGGCTGCCGCTCACAGCGTCTACAAAAACTCTCGCTCCGTGGGAACGAATGAGGAATTCATTCAGCAAACTGCGCGCGGAAGATTCATCTTGCGCCACCCAGGGTCCCAGGTGGTCAGCCAACGCGCCTCGTCGTCCAAAACTGTACCCCATGAGCTTATCCTGGCTTCTGGCCTGCAAGGCGAAAGCGGGATATTCAAGCGCGATTGACCGCAGCAAGGCGCTGCGATCGGCGCCAAACACATCCCGGTCTTGCTCCAAAATTTCCTCCGTGAGCGGCTCGCCCGCAGCCGGAGCGTCGTGACCTTGTGTGCGCTGCAACTTCCAGCGCTCGATCTCGTACTCAGAGACAAACCCGAGTTTTTCGTACAAGGGCTTGCCTTGCGGGGTTGCATCGAGCTTCATACAGGGAACACGACATTCGTCCAGATACTCGATGGCCTTCTCAAGCAATCTTGTGCCGATCCCCTGACCGCGGCGAGCGGGTTCCACCAGAACCATCCCAATCCACGCGAACCGGTCTTCGTAAGAAATGGTGGCGACCGTCCCTACTACCTCGCCAGCAGCCTCGGCAACGAAACACCCCTTGGGGCTCGCGAGCAGAAACCGCTGCCAATCGCCGCGAGTCTGGTTCCACCCGGCAATTTCCCTCAAGCGCGCCGCCATGGGGATGTCGTCCGGGGTCATCACGTGAAGGGAGATCGTCATGCCGTATCTTTCCAGGGAAACTCCACGGCCGCCTTACATGGCCTCAGTCGGGTCGAAGAGTTTGAGAGTCCTATGGGCAGAGGCGAGACGGAGTCTGTTTGCTCCTCGGGCCGGCGCGCCCGAAGACGTCCTCCAGACCGCCGAACTTTTGCAGATCCTGGAGAGCCCGAAGTCCCATGTCCGTGGCCAGGCGCTCCTCACTGATTCGCCGCACCGCCTCGGAGCTTCGTGACTGGAGCGCCTTTCGCGGCCTGACCTTGGCGGCTCTTAGCGAGCGATTGTTTCGTTTGAGCACCGCTTTGCTCATAGTATCCGTCGGAGCGGACGCGAGACCTTCATTATGCACGATAGACGCTCGGCCGCAATCTACATCGAGTAGCTTGCGCCGCTGCTCGCTTAACCCCCCGACTGTTGTAGCAACTTCGCCACGAGCGCCGTCCATCCGGTTTGATGGCTGGCGCCCAAGCCCGCTCCATTGTCACCGTGAAAGTATTCATAGAACGGGATCAAGTCGCGCCAGTGGGGGTCAGACTGGAAAAGCTCGTTCCCGCCGAAGACGGGGCGCCTCCCGTCGCTGCCGCGGAGAAAGATGGAGGTCAGCCGTCGCGAAATTTCCTCTGCGACTTCCCACAAGGTCATCATGTGGCCGGAACCGGTGGGGCATTCAACCGTCAAGCAATCGCCGTAGTAATAATGAAACCTCTGCAAGGATTCGATGAGCAAAAAATTGAGGGGAAACCACACTGGGCCGCGCCAGTTGGAGTTTCCGCCGAACAAACCGCCGGTGGACTCGGCTGGGTCGTAATCAACCCGATGCTCCTGACCGTCGAAGGCCAACACGTAGGGGTTCCGTGCGTGGAACTTCGAGACGCCGCGAATCCCGTGCGGCGACAGGAACTCCTGCTCATCCAGCATATAATGTAGCATCCTCACCAATTTCCTGCGACTGACAATGGAAAGCTGCCGGCGGATTCCGCCTTCGGATTTTTGCGTCATCTCGATGTGATGGGGAACGTTGGGTACATTGTCGAGAAACCATTGCATGCGCCGCTTGAAGCCCGGCAGTCGATCCAGAGCCTCGGGCTCCAGGACTTCCACCGCAAAGAGCGGAATCAGGCCCACCATCGAGCGCACCTTCATGAAATCGTGCTGCTCATTGGGGAGGTGCAGAACGTCGTAATAGAATCCGTCCTTCTCGTCCCACAAGGAAATTCCGTGGCCGCCCCGGTTATTCATCGCCTGGGTGATATAAACGAAATGCTCGAAAAACTTGCTGGCTACGTCTTCATAAGCGGGATCCTCACGCGCCAGCTCCATGGCGATGGCGAGCATGTCGAGGCAGTACATGCCCATCCAACTGGTGCCGTCGGATTGTTCAATGTGGCCGCCGGTGGGAAGAGGCTTCGAGCGGTCGAACACCCCGATGTTGTCGAGTCCCAGGAACCCGCCTTCGAAAACGTTCTTGCCATCGGGATCTTTACGATTGACCCACCAGGTGAAATTGAGCAGCAGTTTGTGGAAAACCTTTTCGAGAAATTCCCGGTCCGCTTCGCCTCGCCTCCGCGCTTCGATTTTATAAACCCGCCACGCTGCCCACGCGTGGACGGGTGGATTGACGTCGCTGAATGCCCACTCGTAAGCCGGAAGCTGGCCATTGGGGTGCTGATACCATTCACGCAAAAGCAGGATGAGCTGCTCCTTCGCGTAGTCGGGATCCACGATGGCCGTAGCCACGCAGTGGAAAGCGGTGTCCCAGGCAGCGTACCACGGGTATTCCCACTTATCGGGCATCGTGATGACGTCGGAATTGTAGAGGTGAACCCACGAATGGTTGCGTTCCATCATCCGTTCCGGAGGAGGGGGCGGGCCGGCGGGATCGCCTTCCAGCCAGGTTCGAACGTCGTAATGGTAGAACTGCTTTGACCAGAACAGCCCTCCCATGGACTGGCGGAACACGTTCTGAGCATCTTCGGACAGGGTGGGAGGAATAACCTTGGAATAGAATTCATCCGCTTCGGCAATGCGCTCCTCGAACACTGTATCGAAGCCGTCGCTGAGCACGTCGTCACTGGGTTGGTCGCCGGTAAAGCGCAGACGGAAGACTTGACTTTGCCCCGGTGGGATTGCCACGTGGTAGGATGCGGCGACCTTCGTGCCCTCGGCAAGCGGATTGACGGCGTTCCGGCTGCCGTGGACGATGTAATCGTTGATCCCATCCTTAACGTGAGGCGTGCGATTGCCGACCCCGAAGAGCCGCTGGAAATTCGTTTCGTTTTCCGTAAAGAGCAATTCGGGATGTTCCTGGCAGACGAGCCAGCGCGACCCATAGTAGCGATGCTCGGCCCGGATGACCCCCGCCCCCGGAAGGTCCGCGCCCTCTGCCAGCGTCGGGCGCCAGTTGTCACTGCCCCACGACCAGGTGTTGCGGAACCAAAGCGTAGGGAGCAAATATAGCGAGGAAGTCTCAGGGCCGCGATTGTGCGCGGAAATGCGGATCAGAATATCATCCGGCGTGGCCTTCGCATATTCCACATACACGTCAAAAAAGCGATTGCCGGTGAAAATGCCGGTGTCAACCAACTCAAACTCAAAATCCCTCCGGCCCCTTCGCCTATTCTCTTCCACCAGCCAGGCGTATGGGAATTCCTGTTGTGGATACCGGTAGAGGTACTTCATGTAGGAGTGCGTCGGCGTCGAATCGAGGTAATAGTAGCATTCCTTCACATCCTCGCCGTGGTTCCCCTCGCCTCCGGTGAGCCCAAAGAGGCGTTCTTTCAGGATGGGATCGCGGCCATTCCAAAAGGCCAGCGCAAAGCAAAGGTACTGATGCCGGTCGCAGATCCCGGCAATCCCGTCCTCGCCCCAGCGGTAAGCGCGCGAACGGGCGTGGTCGTGAGGGAAGTAGTCCCACGCGGTGCCATAAGCGCTGTAGTCCTCGCGCACAGTCCCCCACTGGCGCTCGCTTAAGTAAGGCCCCCAGCGCTTCCAGTGGGACTCGCGCAGCCGCGACTCCTCCAGCCTCAGCTCCTCACGAGTCATAGAAGATCCCCGTCGAAAGTCGAAGATTGGGTGTCGAGAGAAGATCCAAAGAGCCCCGAAAACAAAATATCTTCCCTGTTCCGCGCGGCATTGTCAAACGTTGCAGGTTTCGCGGAGTGGTGTCATTGGGAAGTGCCACGGGCGTCCCGCCCGTGAACGGTCACGGCCAAGATGGCCGTGCCACATCAAATAACACCACGACCCGGTTTCGGGCCAGGGCCACGTCAACGTCGAGGCAGGGTGGCGGCCCGGCGGCCGAAGGTCAGTAGCCACAGGTGCGAAGAAAGCGGGCCAAAGGATGTTCGATCCCGGCGGGGTCGACTCTCTGGCCACTCCTCGTCCACCGGTTTCACCGGCGGCTAGTGGTCTTGTTCCCCTGCGGGGAACTTTGCGGACGTTGACGGGACCCTGCAGACATTGCAAACGGCGATGGCCTGATATAACCTAGCCTTATTCCAAGGGGCAACGCAGGGATTTGGACTCGTAAGCGTTCTCGAAGAGACCTGGTGCCATACTCTGCGCAAAGCGAAGTGCCGGGCGAAAACTCCGTGCTGGGGGAGATCATGATTACACTGAAAGTGAATGGGACGGAGCGGACGGTGGATGTCGATCCCGACATGCCGCTGCTTTGGGTTCTGCGCGATACGCTGGGCCTGACCGGAACAAAGTTCGGTTGTGGGATGGCGCTGTGCGGAGCTTGCACCGTCCACATCAACGGTGAGGCCGCTCGTTCATGCGTGACGCCGATTTCCAGCGTTGCCGGGAAGTCCATCACCACCATCGAGGGCCTCTCGGCCAACGGACTCCATCCCGTGCAGAAGGCGTGGATGGAATTTAATGTACCCCAGTGCGGTTACTGCCAGTCCGGCCAGATTATGCAGGCCGCGGCAATGCTCAACAAGAAACGCAACATCACCGATCAGGATATTGACGATGAAATGTCGGGCAACATCTGCCGATGCGGATGCTTCAAGCGCATTCGCACGGCGATTAAATCCGCCGCGGAGGGAAGGGCATGAGTACACTCCAGGAGGTAAGCCGCCGCGGTTTCTTGCAAGGAGTTCTTTCCAGTGGCGCCCTCGTTTTGTGCGCCCGCTTCGTTCCCTCGGAAGTGTGGGCTGCCGGCATGCCGGGCGGTACTTCGGTCGATCGCGCCGCGTTGCACACGGATGTCTGGGCGGGAATCAATCCGGACGGCACCGTGTTCATCATTACTTCCCGCTCGGAAATGGGGACGGGCATCCGCACGTCGCTTCCCATGGTTCTCGCTGATGAACTGGATGCCGACTGGAAGCGGGTGAAGATCGAGCAAGCCCTCGGGAACGAGAAGCTCTACGGCGACCAAGACACGGACGGATCGCATTCCATTCGCAGCTTTTTCGATGTCATGCGCCAGTCCGGCGCCACTGCCAGAACCATGCTGACGCAGGCAGCGGCCGAGCGCTGGGGAGTTCCCGTCGGCGAATGCGCGGCCGATCTGCACACCATCGTTCACCGCCCGACGGGAAGGCGCTGGGGCTATGGTGAACTTGCCACCGACGCCGCAAAGTTGCCGGTGCCGAAAAAGGAAGACTTGCAACTCAAGCCGCGCAGCGCTTGGCGCTACATCGGGAAAGGGACATCCAGCTACGATCTGCGGGACCTGTGCACCGGCAAAGCTATGTACGGAATGGACGCTCGCGTTGATGGCATGGTCTATGCCTCGGTTGAACACCCTCCGGTGTTGGGCGGCAAAATGAAGTCTTGCGACGATCAGCAGGCCCTCCTGGTAAAGGGTGTGCACCAGACTGTACCGATTGATCCCTTCAAAGGGCCATGGGGATTCCAGCCGCTGGGCGGAGTCGCCGTCATCGCGAGCAACACGTGGTCGGCATTCCAAGGGCGCAAGAAGCTCGACATCACGTGGGATGACGGCCCGAACGCGAGCTACAGCTCGGACACTTACCGGAAGGAACTGGAGGGAACGGCGCGGCAGCCTGGAAAAGTCGTCCGCAACGAGGGAGACGTGGATGCAGCCTTTTCGAGCGGCGCGAAAATCATCGAGGCGGGCTACTATCTGCCGCATCTGGCGCACGCCGCAATGGAACCCTTGGTGGCGACGGCGGATTTCAAGGATGGCAAAGTTACCGTCTGGGCGCCGACGCAGAGTCCACAAAGCGTGATCGATACCCTTTCCTCCGTCCTCGGCATCGCGAAGGACGACGTGGCTTGCCACGTGACGCTTCTGGGCGGAGGCTTTGGCCGCAAGTCGAAGCCGGATTTTGTCGCTGAAGCCGCCGTGCTTTCGAAGAAGCTCGGCAAGCCGGTCAAGGTTGTCTGGACGCGCGAAGACGACATTCAATTCGATTACCTGCACTCGGTCTCGGCCATGTATTTGAAGGCGGCCGTCGATGCCAAAGGCCGGCCGACGGCATGGCTGCACCGCTCTGTTTTTCCACCCATCGATTCGATGAACAACCCTAACGCCACCACGGGCGATGAAATTTCCATGGGCGCGTCCGACGTGCCTTACAGCATCCCGAATCTGCGCGTGGAAAACGGCGAGGCCCTGGCCCACATCCGCATCGGATGGCTGCGGTCGGTGGGCAACATCTACAACGCCTTCGCCGTGCAGACTTTCACCGATGAGCTCGCTCACGCCGCCGGTCGCGACCCGGTGGAGTATTTACTCGATCTCATCGGCCCACCCCGTGTCCTCAACATAAAGGACGCCTCCGAGCCCGGCTATCCTTTCGATACGGCCCGCCTGCGCCGCGTGACGGAAATAGCGGCGGAGAAAGCGGGGTGGGGCAAGCGCAAGTTCGGTCATGGCTCCGGAATCGGAATCGCCACCCATCGCAGCTTCCTGACCTATGTTGCGACGGTCGTCGAAGTGGAGGTGAACGACAAGGGAGGGGTTCGCATCCCGCACGTGTATACCGCCGTCGACGCGGGCACGATCGTGAATCCTGGGCTTGTCCGTCTTCAGTTCGAGGGTGCCGCCGTCTTTGGGACGAGCATCGCGCGAAGTGGCGAAATCACCGTCCAAAACGGCAGGGTCGTTCAAACCAACTTCAACAATTACCCCGTTTCACGCATGAGCGAAGCGCCGCTGGAAATCAGCGTTGAGTTGGTGGACAGCACCGAACCTCCCGCCGGAGTGGGCGAACCTGGCGTGCCACCTTTCGTCCCGGCGCTGGGGAACGCGATCTTTTCCGCCACGGGCAAGCGGCTTCGAGAATTGCCGTTGTCAAAGGCTAATCTGGCACGACAGATTGCCTAAGGCGCGTTGCACGAACTGGTGGAGGCGCTGACTATGTTTCTGGCGTTGTCCGGAGACCAGCGGCGCAGCCTTTTATGCATCGGAGCTATATCGTTACCCGAATGAGACTACTCGTTGGGGAAGAGGAGAAATCGCATGGATTATTATGGAGCCAAAGACTTAGCCGAAAGTTTTCGCACCGTCCGGAAGAACACGATTACTATTGCTCAGGAGTTCCCCGAAGAAAAATACAATTTTCGACCTGCCCCCAACACACGCACGGTGGGTGAGCTGCTGGCCCATATTTCCCTGGCTTACACCTTTCAATACCGGGTTCACGCCGAGGAGCGACGATCTTCGCTCGAAGGATTTGATTTTCCGTCGCTGATGCAGCGCATGGCGGCGGAAGAAAAGGTGCAGCGGAGCAAGGATCAAACGCTGGAGATGCTTCAAATCTCTGGCGAGAAGTGGGCCAATTGGGTCGAAGGACTTTCGGAGAGTTTCCTCGGCGAGCGCGTGGCAATGCGTGCCGGGATGACCCCTTCCTCCAAGAGCCGCTTCGAAATGGTCCTGTCAGTTAAAGAACATGAAATGCACCACCGGGGCCAACTGATGCTTATCGAGCGGATCGTGGGGATCGTGCCGCACTTAACTCGTCAAATGCAAGCCCGGATGGCCGCAGCTCCAGGAAAAAGCTGATCGCCGATCTGCTGAAGACTGGTCCTCTTGTTCGCAACCGCGGAGCGCCGCCTCTATCCTTCCGTCACTTGCTTATTTCCCCGTTATTGCCCGGCCCACGCGCCGCATCCAGGCCAATTCGTCCTCCGACATCGAACCCAGCCGCTGGGCTTCGAGAGCTTCATTCACCCGCTTTTCATCAGAGGGGCCGGTCATGCACACATCCACTTCCGGGCGGCTTAGGATGTAACGATAGCAATCTGTGGCAGTGGGGATGCGCTCGCCTTTTGGGATCGGACGCGCACCCGAAATCAAAGCTGGCAACCTGGAGTTGCCGGTAAGTTGCCCCCAACTGGTGGCGGTAAACGCAACGATGCCGGGACGACGATAGGGAGGCAGAAGGGGAAAGATTTCCTTCTCCGCGCCGGGATGCGCGGCGTTGTAGCGGAAATGAACGACATCGTAATCGTCATAGAGTGCGAGCCTGGGGACCAGGGTACGGCGGTGCGTGGAGACCGCCAGGAACCGCACTAGTCCGCGCTTCTTCAAGGCCCGGGCGGCGTCCAGAATCTTCGGCGTCACCGGCTTATTCCACATGCCGAGCAGCAGGACATCTGTGTATTCATAGTCCAAAGCCCGCAGAGCGCGCTCCAGGCTCCAGGGGACCAGTCTCGCGACCCGCGAGTAGGATTGGATCACCAGCACGAACTTGTCGCGCTGCGGCCTCAGGCGCTTGAGCCCTTCACCGAACGAGGCAAGGCGCCGGCTTCCCCAATAGATGTAGTTCACCCCCTGCTCGAAGGCCCGCTCCAACGCGTCTCCCGGAACTCCGTAACTGGAGCTGATGCCCACTCGCCCAACTTTCATGCCTGTGCGGCCGAGGGTCCTGCGCTCGAAACGGTCGGATTGGGTTTCCATCATGGCTCCCCCATCAGTGCGCTCGAGCTAGCAGATTGTGCCACGGTTTGGGCAAAGCAAGCAGGATAATGGCGGCGGTAGGTTTTCTTCTCGCGGTGGGAGCGGGCAAGCTCCATGTAGATTCCCAGATCGCGGTCAAGGTCAGCCTGCGTGCCGTCGAAGTAGAAATTACGGATCGGAATGCTGCCGTAAGCCTTGGATAGTTTCGGGTAGATAGCTTCGCTAACGATACCATTCATGCAGGTGAAGGGGCTGATGTCGATGATGCCGTCGGCGCCGTGCTTGGCGTGGTAAGCGGCTTTGCCGACGCTCAGGACCATCTCGCCCAGGGCCCCTCCGGTGGGCAGATAAGGCCACGCCAATTCCAGGACTTCCTCAATGGGAGGCTCTTCGTAACCAACAAAATCGTCCTTGAAAGGCGCGATCAGGGCCTCCTCGTCGGCGTGCTGGATGTGCGAGCGGATGAAGGTCTTGGCCATTTCCCACGATATTTTGCGCCCCGTCAGCAGAAGCTTGCGTTTGGCCTCATTGTTCGTGTAAGCCACCCACTCGCCGATGTGGCTCAAGCAGCACTCGGCGCCGTAGCCCTCCAGCTTGCGAATCAGGTCTTCGTTGGAAAACGTATTCAGGCGGCAGAAGATCTCTCCTACCACTCCGATCAGAGGGATTTCCGGATCGTAGAGCGCCGGCACCCGCCGAAAGCGATCGCGGCAGCGCGTCATCGCTTCCACCAGAGAGTCGAGCTGGCAACCGGCGTCGGCGCAGCTATTCTCCACGGTCGAGCACATGTCCTGGAGCGACTCCGCGAAGGCCCGGTCAGCCGCGCCGGGAGTGGTCTCGTAGGGGCGAGTCTTCAGCAGGGCGCGATGCACGGTGTCTGCACAGACCAGCGCCCGCCAAGCCATGCGCAGGAAAGGCGTGGCGATCTCGCCCAGGTCGGAGTATCCATTCTGGCTGCTGGGCGAGAGTACCTGCACGCGGCTGAAGCCCGCCTCGTTCAGAATCTTGCGCAGGAAAGGCGCGTATTGGCCGAAGCGGCAGGGGCCGTCCGCCGTGGGCATGAAGAAAGAAGTACGGTCGGGGTCGAAGCCGGGCAGTTCGGTGACGCGCAGGAAATCGCCCACCGTGACTTTGGCCGGGTAGCACTCGTCGCCGCTGGTGTACTTGGCGCCCAGCTCGCGAGTCCGCTCGTCGGAAATCGGCGTGGGCTGCGCGTTCACTCCCAGCCAGCGAAATGCCGCGGCGAAAGGCTTCCGGGCTGCCTTCGCCCATGGTGGGGATGTAGACCGTCCGCCCGCTCAAGGGGTTTCCCGGACTTATTTGGCGGCGGACATGACGGTGGCCGAAGAGGGACATCGCAAGAATCCTTTGCTGTCGAGATACGCTTCGCAACGCGTGATGTAGCCCGCGTCATTCCCGTGGCCGTCGAATTGAAGCACCAGCGACGGCTTGCCCGCGGCTTCATCGATGAACGATTTGATGTAGGAGTCCGGCCCGCACTTGAAGTTCGAAATATATACCAAGTGCAGGTTGGGGTAACGACGGGTCAATCGCGCCGCGGCCAGAATGCGCCGGCCGGAGCTCCAGTACATGTTGGAGTTGACGTCCGAGATGTCCTCCTCGTCGAGGGGCAGGACTTCCATGGGCAGGACGTTCACGCCGTAGAGCGTGCGCAGCTTGCGGGGAATATCGCAATTCACGCTGCGGTCGAAAATGTTGTAAGGCCTCCCCACCAGCACCAGCGCGGGCTCTCCCGTCTCTTCGAGCTTCGCCAGCGCCTCGGCGCCGGCTTTCAGTAGCGCGTCCGTAAAAGCTTCCTGCGCGGCGTAGGCGGCCCGCACGGCATCGGCGTTGGTTCGCCGTTTCACGCCCAGGGTGCGCGCGAACTCCGCCAGTTCCTTCTCCACGTGCTTCGGCCCCAAGCGGAAGTGGACGGTGGGCGCCAGATACTTGGACTGGGCGGAATCAAGTTGGGGCGCGGCGCGAATGACGAAAGGCAGCGTCTGGTTCCAGGGGCAGAGATGCGAATCCACCTGGCTTTCCGGCGCCTCGGCGTTCACGGCGTTGGGCAGCAGAATGTAATCGGCAGCTTTCTCGATCAGATCCTGGACGTGCCCGTGCGCCACCTTCACGGGGAAGCAGGGCTGCGCGATGGTCAGTTCCTCGCCCGCCGCGGAAATCTTGCGGTCGGTGGGCGAAGACACCACCACGTCGAAGCCCAGCTCCTGGAAGTAAGCGCACCAGAAGGGGAAGCGGTCGTAATAAAACATGGTGCGGGGAATTCCCACCGTGCGGCCGCCGCCCCGGCTGGGCAGCAGAACTTCCTCCAGCAGCTTTTCGCGCCACTCGATCAGGTCTTCGATCACCGGCTGGCGGTCCGTGCGCGCGCGCTTGCGGAACTTGTCGGAGCACTTGTCGCCCCAGTAGGTGCGCTGCCCCTCGATATTGAATTCCTTCATGTCGCAGAAATTGGAGCACGCCTGGCAAACGAACTCGCGCGTGGTGAAGTTCACGCGATCCAGGTCGTAACCGCGGAAGCGGCTGGGGTGGCCGGCGTCTTTCATGCGGTCGCGGGCGATCAGCGCCATGCCGATGGCCCCGATCACTCCGTTGTGCGGGGGCACGATGATCTGCTTCCCCAGGATCTGCGAAAACGCCGCCGCCACCGCGTCGTTGTAGGCCGTGCCGCCCTGGAAGAAAATTACTTTGCCGATTTTGCGCCCGCGCACCACGCGGTTCAAATAGTTGAGCGCCACCGAATACGCCAGGCCCGCCGCCAGGTCGCCCACCTCCGCGCCCTTGTGCATCAGGCCGGTGACGTCGCGCTCCATGAACACCGTGCAGCGCTCGCCCAGGCGCGCCGGGCTGGCGGACTCGAGCGCCAACTGCGCGAATTCCTCCTTGATGGAGATTCCCAGCTTCTCCGCCTGCTCTTCCAGGAAGGAGCCTGTGCCCGCGGCGCACGCCTCGTTCATGGTGAAGTCCACCACCACGCCCTTGTCGATGCGGATGAATTTGGAATCCTGCCCGCCGATCTCGAAGATCGTGTCCACGGGGTCCATGCCCATCTGATTGCAGACGTGCATGGAGCCGGTTTTGTGCGCGGTGATTTCATCGTTCACGGTGTCCGCGCCCACCAGCTCGCCAATCAGTTCGCGCCCGGAGCCCGTGGTGCCCACGCCGCGAATGTCGAGCGTGCCGCCCAGCTCCGCTTCGATTTCCTTGAGGCCGCGGTCCACCACTTCAATGGGCCGCCCTTGCGTGCGGAGGTAAATCTCCTTCAACAGGTTTCCGTCCGCGTCGATTACCACCAAGTTGGTCGAAACCGAACCGATGTCGATGCCGAGGTAGGATTCTACGGGGGTGTCAGGTGTCAGGTGCCGGGTGTCAGTAAAAGCGGGAGCATCGACGGGAGTGTTCGTTCCTGAGACCTGATACCTGCCACCCGGCACTTGGTCTGACGCCTGACACCTGGCACCTGACACCTTTCTCTCCCTGCGGTCACGCAGCAGCAAAACGTTCTCCATCGACAACCGCTCGGTGCAGGCGAAATTCTTTCGCGCCGCCTCGTGTTGGCGCAACTGGTGGATGCGTTTGAACGAACGTTTGCGGAATTCCTCCGACTCCAGCATCGCCGAGCCCACGGCGCCCAGCCAGGCGTAGTGCTCGGGGATAATGAGGTCGGCCTCTTTCAGCCTGAAGGCCTCGCGGAGGGCGTTGCGCACTCCCTCGTTCATCGCCACTCCGCCGATGAAGGCCACGGGAGGCACCACGGCGCGCCCCTTCACCAGGCTCGACTTGTAATTCCGCGCCACGGCGTCGCAGAGCCCACGCAGAATCTGCTCGGTTGAGTAGCCCTTCTGCTGAGCATGGATCATATCGGTCTTCGCAAACACCGAGCAGCGGCCGGCAATCCGCGCCGCACAGCTTGCTCCGCACGCCGCCGGGCCCACTTGCTCAATCGAATAGAGCAGCCGGGTGGCCTGCTGGTCGATGAACGAACCCGTGCCCGCCGCGCACTCGCCGCTGGTTTGGTAATCCACAATGCCCAGATGCTTGCCGGTGACGTTGGGGTCAAGGCGAAGGTATTTTGACGCCTCGCCTCCCATTTCGAAGACCGTGCGCACCTGTGGGTAGAACGTCCGCAGCCCTTTGGCGATGGCGCGAAACTCATTTTCGAAGTAGATGCCTAAGACCTTGGCAATCAACTGGCTGCCCGAACCGGTCACCCGAATTCCTTCAACGTCCTCTTCCGGCAGAAAGTCGTAAAGCTCTTTCAGGAGGTCAAATGTAGACTGAATCGGACTTCCTTGGAGCCGCCGGTAACGCGAGAGCACCAAGGCGCGGCCCGAGAAGGGACTGGAATCTGGGAAGGTGGCCGCATAGAAGGTCTCGGACTTCTCCGTCAAGGTTCGAAAACGCGGCCCGTCGTCCGGCCCGCCAATGGCCGCAAGCTTCAAACTCACCGCGCCGATGTCCAAACCGATGTTGATGCTCATATGTTTAGGTGCCAGGTGTCAGGTGTCAGGTGTCAGGACCGTGCGAACGACTTGATATCAGGCCCGATGCGCCCGGGGGAAGGTCTTGGGTTCTTCGTGGCACCTGATACCTGGAGCCTGCCACTTCATTCGGGTCAAAACACGCTAAGAGTGACTGCAAATGAAAAAGCCGGGCAATTCGGATTCCGAGGGGCAACCGAAGGTTTTGAATCTGACAGTTTGGCCGATAAAAACGGAACCTTAGTCCGATTTCTAATGACAGAGTGTCGATGGCCATTGGGTGATCGAGAGATTCAAATATCGGATCATCGGGCCGTCGGGGGCATTGAGAACCATTACACCAAACGGCGACATCTGCTTTCATAATTCAGAATTCATAATTCCGTCTTTCTCCTTTTGTTTCATCAACATTCTGGCATCGTGCCAATAAGTAATTTATTTATCATATACATTCTGGCCTACCGATGAATTTGATCCGATTCAAATTAGTATCTCGATTGTTTTCATATATATTCTGGGAACTACCTCATTTTCGTGGCGCCGCCCTTCTTTGTCGCCTTCAATGCCTATCGAAGCAATAACTCTTTTAGTATCAATCGCATACACGTTTGCGAGCACTCCGTCCGGGAAAATAAACCCTTTGTTTTGTGCCACATTCTGGCTTCCGGAGTTGTTTCGTGATGCCTGAGCCCCCTCATCCCCTTCGGCAAACGCTCGTTCTGCGGGCATGCCCCCGCCTCTTTCTTGCCGAGATGCAAGGGCCGGTCCCTGCAGGCCCATCTCGCGCCCCGATGATCCTCCAAGGGGCGCAAAACACTGCCCAAAGAATGACAGCTTCCGACAGCGGAAAACGGATTATCGTCCTTCGGGACCGGAACTGGAATCGTGTTACGCCGATTTCGTAGCGTGCATGGGCAGGGATTGACGAAGGAGGGAATCTTGCGCGCGGCGCCACTTTCGAATGACGTGGTACAATGTAACTACGATATGGTAGGTACGAGAAATGTGCTTTGAGTGGGATGAGGCCAAGAGCCCGCGTAATCTCAGGAAGCATAAAAATCAGCTTCGAGAGCGCCATGCGAGTTTTCGACGACCCTGATGCGCTTGCCGACCGGGACCGCGAAGTCGACGATGAGGTGCGATGGCAGACCGTGGGAGTGATAGGTGGCTCAATCACCGTTCTCGTTGCTTTCACCTACAGAGAGGAAGACGGCGATGAGGTGATCCGCATCATCTCAGCGCGAAAAGCCAGTCCGTCGGAGAGGAGGGCCTATGGGGAAGGTAACTGGCCGCTTGGCTAAGGAGATCGAAGATCTAAGGCGAATGAAGGATGAGGACATCGACTTTACCGACATTCCGGAAAAGACCGATTGGAGCAATGCCGTCTGAGGCAAGTTCTACCGGCCCCTGAAAGAGCCGCTGACGATTCGCATCGACGCCGATGTTCTCGCTTGGTTCAAAGCGCAGGGGAAGGGGTACCAGGAACGTGTGAAAAAATTGCCACCGCGGGGAATTGACAAGAATTATTAGTAGCTTAATTACCTAAGCTCTGGTATATTGGGGGCATGAGCACAACAAATCCGGTTACTCGTCCCCGGTTAGTGAGTGTGGATCGCCGCCAGATGGTGCTGCGCGCCATCGAGGTGGAGCGGTTGATTGAGGAAGATCACCCCGCGCGCGCGATTTGGGAACTGGTGGGGCGGCTGGATTTGAGCCGCTATTATGCCGCCATCGCTGCGGTGGAGGGGCGGGCGGGGCGCGATCACACCGACCCGCAAGTCCTGATCAGTCTTTGGCTGTATGCCTATAGCCGGGGCATCAGCTCGGCACGCGAGGTGGCGCGGCGGTGCGAATATGAACCGGCCTTTCAGTGGCTGTGCGCGCTGGAGGCGATCAGTCATCGCACGCTGTCGGGTTTTCGCTCCGGTCACCAGGCGGGGTTGAACGATTTGTTCGTGCAGGTGCTGGGGATGCTGAGTGCGGAAGGTTTGATCACCCTGGAGCGTGTGACGCTGGACGGGACGAAGATCAAAGCCCATGCCGGCGGCAACACCTTCCGCCGCAAGGAGAAGCTGGAGGCTCACCTGGAATTGGCGCGCGAGCAAGTGCGGTTGATGGAGGAAGAAGCGGCCGCAGAAGAGCAGATGGCCCGGCGGAAGGTGGCGGCGCGGCGGCGGGCGGCACGGCAACGCCAAAGCCGTTTGGAGGCCGCGGTGCGCGAAGTGGAGCGCTTGCAGAGGGAGAAGAAAGAGGATCGCGACAGTTTTGTGGCGCGTGCTTCGAGCACCGACCCGGAAGCGCACGTGATGAGGAATGGCGAGGGCGGCACGGTGCCGAGCTACAACGTGCAACTGCTGACCGACACTGCCCACGGGTTGATCGTCAATGTGGACGCTACCACCGAGGGCATCGATCATCATCAACTCGCACCGGCTCTGGAGCGCTGCGAGCAACCCTGGGACGCCTCCCGCAGCAGGTGGTGGCGGATGGCAACTATACCAATCACGCTTCGGTCGAGGCGGCAGCGAAGTGCGGCGTGGACTTCTACGGATCGTGGCAGGAGAGTTGGAAGGCCGGCGAACGCGATGCCCAGGGCCGCAGCGGCGCGTTTCTGGCCAGTGCCTTTCCCTACGATGCCGAACGGGATTGCTTCACTTGCCCGGCGGGACAGACCTTGACTCACCAGGCCACGCAGAACCGCGAGTACGGAGTTCGCATCCACATGTATCGCGCGCCGAGAAAAGCTTGCCAGGGGTGTCCCATGCGCAGCCAGTGCGCGCCGCCGAAAGCGCTTCCCGCTTGGGTCCGCTCGATTTCACGCCTAGAGGAACCGGCGGCGACGCGAGCCTTCAAGGCCAAGATGGCGACGGAAGCAGCGAAGCAGATTTACGCGCAACGGTCACGCATTGCCGAGTTTCCCCACGCCTGGATTAAAGAACGATGCGGCTTGCGGCAGTTCCGCTGTCGAGGCCTCCTGAAAGCCACCCTGGAGGCAACCTGGGCGGCGCTGAGCTACAACCTAACCCGGTGGTTCGCTCTCAAGCGACAGCCCACCCTCGACCAGGCGGCGCTGGCATCAGTTTAAGAAAGCAGAATGAAGAGATAGCAGAGATCGGAGGGAAGAGATAGGAGGCAAGAGAATGAAGAAATCAACATGGGAGAAGGCGATCATAGGCAACGTCGTTCCCCGGGAGCTTACCACGCAGAGAATCTGACCATTTGTGCGACTATCATCTCCACTCGCCGCTTCTCAAAACATATTTCTTCACACGTTCCAGACGCGGATTAACGCCACGCTGCGGGAAGCCGTCGCGGGCCACATCCGGAGGGCTCGGGCTCAAAGCCCGCGGTCACGAAAGCACTAATGGAAGTCGAAAGGCCCGACTTCCCCCTTTCTACCCTTGGCTGCGCGCCATTACCCACGAGAGCCGCTCGCTGTCTACTGTTTCCCGTCTAGCGTCTACCGCTTTTCACAGACTATCCCAGCACTTTATCCACCACATTGCCGGCGACGTCGGTGAGCCGGAAGTAGCGCCCTTGGAACTTATACGTCAACTTGGTGTGGTCGACCCCCAGGCAGTGCAGGATGGTGGCTTGCACGTCGTGGATGTGGACGGGGTCTTCGAGGATGTTGTAGCAGAAGTCGTCGGTTTTGCCGATGGAGATTCCGGGTTTAACGCCGCCGCCCGCCATCCACATGGTGAAGCAGCGCGGATGGTGGTCGCGGCCATAGTTGGTATCGGTGAGCTTGCCCTGGCAATAGACGGTGCGGCCGAACTCGCCGCCCCAGATCACCAGCGTGTCATCCAACATGCCGCGTTGCTTCAAATCGATGACGAGCGCGGCGGAAGCCTGGTCCACGCCCTTGCACTGGAGGGCGATGTCGCGCGGCAAGTCGTTGTGCTGATCCCAGCCTCGGTGGTAAAGCTGGACGAAGCGCACTCCCCGCTCGGCCAGACGCCGCGCCAGCAGGCAGTTGGCGGCATAGGTTCCGGGCTTGCGCGAATCCGGTCCATACAATTCGAAAGTGGAAGCCGGCTCCTTCGCAAGGTCCATCAGTTCGGGCACCGAAGTCTGCATGCGGTATGCCATTTCGTATTGCGATACGCGCGTTTCAATCTCCGGGTCGCCGTACTTTTCCGCCAGCAACCGATTCAATTTGGCAATGCCATCGAGCATGCGGCGACGCGTCTGGGGGCTGATTCCCGGCGGGTTCGAGAGGTAGAGCACGGGGTCGCCCCCGGCATGGAACTTCACTCCCTGGTATTTGGACGGCAGAAAGCCATTGCCCCACAACCGCGAAAACAGCGGCTGGTCGGGGTTGAGCGCGTTGGCCTGCGAAATCATGACGACGAAGGCCGGAAGGTTCTGGTTCTCGCTCCCCAACCCGTAGCTGACCCACGACCCCATGCTGGGGCGGCCGGGCTGCTGAAAGCCGGTCTGAATAAAGGTTATCGCCGGGTCGTGGTTGATCGCGTCCGTATAGACTGTCTTGATGAACGCAACATCGTCCACAATCTTCGCGTGGTGTGGCAGGAGTTCGCTCAACAGCATGCCGGATTTTCCCGCGGGGGCGAAGTTGAAGATGGATGGCGCCACCGGCAGGGTCGATTGGCCGGAAGTCATGCCCGTGATCCGCTGCCCCTTGCGAACCGAATCCGGCAAGTCGGTGCCCTTCATTTTGGCGAGCGTCGGCTTGGGGTCAAATAGATCGATCTGGGAGGGCGCGCCGGACTGGTGCAGGAAGATGACCCGCTTGGCCTTGGGGGCGAAATTGGGAAAGCCCAGCAGTCCGCCGGTCTTGGGGTCAAATCCGTCCGCCGAGGCGAATCCATCGCGCGCCAGCAGCGAAGCGAGCGCGGGGATGCCTAGGGCGATGCCCGCGGTGCTCTGCCGGAAGAAATGGCGCCGGGTCATGGAGAGCGCGAGGTCTTTTGCGGTCGTGGTCTTGGGGTCCATCATGAGTCACGTCCAATCTAAGAGCTGACAGCCGACAGCTTATAGCTAACAGTGACTGAGGGCTGTAAGCGGCTAGCATCCATGTTCGATATACGTCATTTCCCATTCAAAAGCTCACAGGTGATAGCTACTGTTGGCTGTCGACTGTGGGCTGTTAGCTGCCCCTTCATTCTTTCGTAATCGTCTCATCGAGATTCAAAATGATGCTGGCCACCGTCGTCCAGGCCGCAAGTTCTTTCGGATCGAGCTTGGGATTGCACTTGGAGGCGCCCACGTTGAGCAATGCAGTTGCCTCGCTCGAGTGCAGGCGATAATCGGCCAGCGCTTCCTGCGCTTCCTCCACCAGCACCGCACGCTCCTGGGGATCGGGAGTGCGCCCTGTTGCCAACCGAAAGGCGTAATCGATTCTTCCGGTTGCCGTCTTGCCTCCCTGAGTCAACATCCGCGCGGCGAGAAAGCGGGCGGCCTCCACATAAGTCGGATCGTTCAAGAGCACCAGCGCCTGGAGCGGCGTGTTGGTCACGGAACGACGCGCGGTACACTTCTCGCGGTCTGGCGCGTCGAAGGTAACAAGCGCCGGAGGGGGAACGGTGCGCTTCCAAATGGTGTACATGCTGCGCCGGTAGAGGTCCTTGCCGGTGGATTCCGTATAGACCTGCCCGGTAAATCCGGAGCCGAAGGCCATTTCTTCCCAAAGGCCCTTGGGCTGATAGGGGTAAACGCTGGGTCCGCCGATGCGATTGTCGAGCAGGCCGCTGGCGGCCAGGGCGTTGTCGCGAATCAACTCCGCCGGCAAGCGGAAGCGCGGGCCTCGCGCCAGCAGACGATTCTCCGGGTCGCGCTCCTCCAGCTCCGGCGTTACTTGCGAAGATTGCCGGTAGGTGGCGGAGGTTACGATGAGCCGCTGCAGGGGTTTGACGTCCCATCCCGTGCGCACGAATTCCGTGGCCAGCCAGTCGAGCAATTGCGGATGGCTCGGCACTTCACCCTGCGATCCAAAGTCTTCCGATGTTTTGACAATCCCGGTGCCGAAGTACTCCTGCCAGAAATGATTCACCGCCACGCGCGCCGTAAGCGGATTTCCAGGGTTCACGATCCACTTGGCGAGGCCGAGCCGGTTCATGGGCAAGCCCGGCGCCATGGGTGGAAGGAAAGCGGGTACGCCTGGCGTGACCTTCTCCTTGGGGTTGTCGTACTGGCCGCGCCCGAGTACGAAGGTGTCGCGAGGTTTCTTCATCTCGGCCATGATCATGACCGTGGGGATGGCGTCTTCCAGCCTGTCCTTTTCCTTTTGCTGATCTTTCAGTTGCGCGTAAAGCTGGCGCTCTTTCTCGGGCGCTGCGTATTTAAGGAAATACTCGGTCAGCCGGGTCTGGCGATTTTTTCCGAGGCCCTTTTCCTTGTCATCCTTAGTTTCGGCTTTATCCTCCATCCCGATTTGGACTTCCTCCGGCGGCTTCTCCGGCTGAAGTGAGGCAATCTCCTGCGCAGGGCGGCCATCGAGCGCCATCAGCAATGAACGCGCCGGCAGACGAATGGCAAGGTCTTCCACTTCGGAATCGCTTAGCCTGCGGTTGTAGATTCGCAAGTCGTCCATGCGGCCTTCGAACGGGGTTCCGAGGCTCTGGTCACCGGCTTCCAGCAACGCTGTGGTGCGAAAATCGCCCTTTAGCTGGTCCTTGAGAATTGTGGTCTCGACCCGCTTGCCATCGACGTAGAATTTAATGCCCGCGGCTTTGCCCGAGCCATCGTATTCGATTAAGAAATGTCGCAGCGAGTCGATTTGCTGGACGTCCTTGGTTTGGACTTCGAGAGCGTTATCGGGCCAGCGGTTGGCCATGCGCACGACGATGTGCGCGGCGCGCTGCTGGCGGCCATCGAACACCGGCTTGTCGTCAGTCAACTCCCATCCCTGCCAATGTTCTCCCGCCTCGCGTTTTTGCAGGATGTTAATCGACATCACCCCGCCGGGCCTGGCCCATAGCCCGAGGGTGAAGGGCTTGCCGCGTTCAAAGTCTCCACTGCCGCCAAATGCCACCTGCGTTTCGGAGCTGAAATCCGCCCCCTTAGCAATTGCGGCCTCCTCATAAACCACTTCACCTCGCACCGGCTTGCCGTCGTGGTGGAGGCCGGAAGCATCGGTGAGGTCGCCATCGAGGGGATAGTAAGCCGCCAGGCCGTCGCGGGTGGGCTCGGGGAGAGAAGCGAGCGCCGACTTCTGCCAATCGTTCCGCTGGGCCAGAACTTCCATTTCCGGAAGGGCGGCGAGCGTGGAGGCGATCTGCGCTTTAATGGCATCAAGCTGCTGTTGCTGCTGGTGCGAAGGCATGGGCAGAACCGGCGCGGCGTTGCCGGTGAAGCCATCCAGGCCGCGTTCAGGAACCGTATTGAAGAAAGCGAAAAAGCGATAAAAATCCTTTTGCGTGATGGGGTCGAATTTATGATCGTGGCAGCGCGCGCACCCCATGGTAAGGCCCAGAAAGGCGGTGGATGTGGTGCTGACGCGATCGACCACGTATTCCACGTGATATTCCTCAGGAATGGCGCCGCCCTCGAGGGTAATCATGTGGTTGCGGTTGAACCCGGACGCAATCTTCTGATCCATCGTGGCGTTGGGTAGCAGATCGCCGGCCACTTGCTCGACGATGAACTCGTCGTACGGCATGTTCTGGTTGAACGCTTTAATCACCCAATCGCGCCACGCCCACATGTCGCGCAGGGAGTCGATGTGGTAGCCGTGGGTATCCGAGTACCGCGCCATATCGAGCCAAGGCATGGCCATGCGCTCGCCGTAATGAGGAGACGCCAGAAGCTGGTCTACGCGCTTCTCATAGGCGTTGGGGGAATGGTCGGCGAGGAATGAATCGATTTCCGCGGGCGTCGGCGGCAAACCCGTAAGGTCGAAATATACCCGGCGCAGGAGCGTGGCTTTATCCGCTTCGGGGGAAGGCTTCAACCCTTCCGCCTCGAGGCGTGCCAGAACAAAATTATCGATGGGATTCCGCAGCCACTCTTTGTCTTTTGCTTCCGGCACAGGGGGGCGCTTGGGAGGGACGAACGACCAGAGCGTATCCCATTTTGCTCCCTGGTCGATCCACTCCTTCATCAACTCAATTTGTTTTGGCGTAAGCGACCGCCCGGAATAAGTCGGCGGCATGCGGAAGGAGTCATCCGTCGAGCTGATCTTTTGGTAGAGCTTACTCTTTTCGGCATCGCCGGGCACGATGATGCGATAGCCACCGCGGTCAACAAAGAGGCCTTCCGTGTCGTCGAGGCGGAGGTTCGCCATGCGCTGCTTTTCGTCCGGGCCATGACACTTGAAACAAGTGTCCGACAAGATCGGGCGAATGTCGCGATTGAAATCCACCTTCTTAACGGGTGCTTGTGGCGGAGTCACCGACGCGGTTTTGACAGCGTTGAAAAGCCAGATAACGGAAGCGAAGATACCGAAAGTAAACAGCAGCCGTGTGCGCAAGATGAATTCCCCCAACCCCTGATCGAACGGACACCCCGTGGTGCTTAAAGTATACCTAAGAGGTGTCGAGGAATCCACATCGACTTTATGTCGCGCCAGGCTGGCTGGGGGTTAACCAAACCGTCCCGCACCGGCCCTCCTTCTGCTACAATGCCGCCGAAACTCTTTCGTGCTTTACTGGACGGGAATCGCACAGTGGCAGCAAGGTCTTCCAGCGGTCGAGGTGAGGCGTAGTGGAACAAGATTTGGAATTGCTTCGACGGTGCCTCGCCGGCGAAAACTCCGCGTGGGAAGGCCTGCTCAGGGTCTACACTCGAAAAATCTATAACCTCTGCTACCGCTTTACTGGCCGGGCGGAAGAAGCGGAGGACTTGACGCAAGAAGTTTTCATTAAGATATTTCAAACCCTGCAAACATTTGACGCCGCGCAGGGCTCGTTTTCGACCTGGTTGCACCGCGTGGCGCGGAACCACTTGGTGGACCATTACCGGCGCACCAAGAAGGACCGGATGACGG
>CAWEFC010000049.1:0-26324 GCA_963808085.1 uncultured Acidobacteriota bacterium | reverse complement strand
TGCCGATGCCGCCCAGAACCGGGTGAAGGTGTTCGATAACCAGGGCCGGCTGCTCATCTATTTTGGCGGACAAGGAAATTTCCCGGGGCAATTTATGGGGCCATGGGGTATTGCCATCGGGCCCAGTAATCAGGTGGTGGTTTCCGAAACTTATCCCGGCCGCGTCCAGCTTTTCCGCTATATCACGGATGCGGAGGCCGCCAACTTGCGAGCGCAAACCGACTCCGCGGAGCGGCAGACGCCCGCCACGCCGGGAAAAGACTCAAAGTCCGCGGCGCCTCATCCGAGCGGCCAGGGTAACGGCAGCACCAGCACCCCGGCGGCAGGACCGGAAAAGAATTCGGCATCGCACTGAACTGACATGATGACGATCGCCGTGCAAACACTCGAGCCTGAGACTTTGGAAAGCGGTAGCTGCTGCTCCCGCACTCCCAGGCGCTTCGCGCAATTGCCGCGGCGCTGTCAAAAGATTTGGTTGTCGACGGATGGCCAATGCAGTCCGAATTAAAGCCGGGCTGTGTAGTAGCACTTAATTTACTCCTTGAGGAGGTCGTAAATATGAGGAAGTTCATTTTGCTTATTCTTGTGGCGCTTACGGCGTCAACTGTGGCAATGGCCCAGATCGCCGGCGGTGATGAACTGGGCGCGCACAACGGCTATGGCCGGGGTTGCGTCATGTGCCATGCCCCGCACGGTGGCTCCGAGGGTAATGGAGTTACCACGGCTGATACTTACAACGGAAACGTCGCCCTATGGGGCCAGAATCTTATGCCCTACTATGGCCAGACGTTTACGTTTGCTGCGACGAAATACACGGCGGCCCTTCCCGCCGCGGGAAGCGTCAGCATCTCTGACACCAATAGCATCGTTCTGCTTTGCCTGAGTTGCCACGATGGCAATTTGGCCAGAGTTGCCATGATGCAGAACACGACGGCGGAGACGTTGCCAATCGTCGGCGGTCACGCTCCCACGCTGTTCGGTTTGACCCCAGGCAACACCGGTAAGAGTTTTATGAATGAACACCCGGTGGGCCCCCTCGCCACGGTAAGTTGCGGCGGCGGCTATAACTGGGACTGCACAGGCGGCGGCAACACCCTACAACCCATCCAGATGAATGGCGCCGCTTCTTCGGCGTTCCTGACTAACAATCCTTCGTCCTTCTGGAACAATACGACTTACACCGCATGCACGGTGGGTGGTACCGGAACTGGTGCTTGCGCGGCGAATAACACCTGGGGCTACACGGCCAGCGGCAACCCGCTGTCGACGCCGACCGGTGGCACAACTGTTAACGCCGTAACTTGCACCAGTTGCCACAACCAGCACGATATGATCCGGTATAGTGTGACCAAGGGCACCACAAGCACGAACTACGCAACCATGTTTTTCATTAAGGGCTTTTACAATCCCTCGACCGGCGGTAACAACGTTGCGCAGTTTTGCCGTAACTGCCACGGGGGCAATTCGAACGAGGCGGCCGGCGTCACCGGCATACCTACAACATAGTTCCCTGGGGCTTCACCGTTTTTCTGGAGAGGGGCGGCGCACTTTGCCGTCCCGCTCTCCGGCTCAGGTCTTGATTTGAGAGGATAATTCGATGAATCGCCAAGGCGGCAAGGCAAACACTACAGGTTACGGAAGAAGTATTTCCCGACAAAGCTGGGGAAACTTTGGAATAAATCTCCAGGTGCTATTTACCACCGAGGCACAGAGGCACAGAGGCTTGAAAATCCAGACGGTTTTCTCTGCGTCTCAGTGCCGCAGTGGTGAAAAAGAACGCGGACCGCAGAAGCGGCGGTCGGCGCTACCTTGCTGGCTTGCCTTGTGTCTTGGTGTCCTGGTGGTGAGCTCTGCCCACGCCCAGGTTGCTGCCCACACTCCCGTCGTTCCGCCGGACGCATTCGCCGCCAATTCGGCCATCCATCCGGTCGGCCGGACCGTGGTGACCGTGAACGGCGCGGCGCTGACGGACCGCGATCTGCTGCGCGAGATGTATTCCATCTTTCCGTATGCACGCGTTCACAACGGGTTTCCCGCGGCCATGGAAGCAGATATTCGCGCCGGCGCCCTGAAGATGATCGTCTTTGAGGAATTGGTGTACCAGGAGGCCAATCGGCGCAAGATGACGGTGCCTCCCGATCAAGTTTCCGGCGCCATGGTGCAGTTCCGGCAGCAGTTTCCTTCCGCGCCGCAGTTTCAGCAGTTCCTGAAGGAAGAGTTCCACGGCTCGCAAAAACTGTTGCAAGCCAAGGTTGAGCGTTCGCTGCTTATTGACAAGTTTCTGAAGCAGGAGGTGGCGGATAAAGCGGTGGTTACGCCCGCTGATGCCAAATCGTACTACGATCAGCATCCGGGCGCCTTCAGCTCTCCGGAATCGTTCTCATTTCAGAGCATCTCGTTTCTGCCGCCTCCGAATGCCACGCCGGCACAATTGGCGGAAGTGCGAAAACGCGCTCAAGCCACGCTGGGCCAGGCCAAAACGGCAAAGGGTTACGAGCAATTTGGTCTTCTGGCGGGAAAAGTCTCCGACGACGATTTTCACGTCATGATGGGCGATCACAAGGAGGCGGACCGCTCGAAGCTTCCGCCCACCGTGGTGGCCACGCTGATGGCCATGCAGCCAGGGCAGGTCAGCGATCTGGTCCAGCTCGACGTGAATTCCTTCACCATCCTGCGCCTGAACTCGCACAATCCTCCGAGCTTAAGGAAGTTTGAAGCCATGAAGGACAGCCTGCGTGAGCAGTTAGAACAACAGAAAACCGAGCAGTTGCGTAAGGCTCTGCTGGCCGGCCTCAGCAAGAATGCGAAAATCGTGAAAAATTCTTAGGATGTACTACCAGAACATCGGGGCAGCAAGAATGCGTCTTTTTGATTCAACGCTACCTTTAATCAAGTTCAATACCGCCCTCAGAAAAGAATCTCCCGGATGGGAGCGCGACGTTCCAGCCAGCCCAGACCGGGTTTTTGTGATCTGCACTTCCCCCTGGCTTTGGAAATGAACGTGCAAAATGTCAGTACCTGTGTATAAAAGCCTCACTTTCGCTCTGATCGTTTTGGCCATTGCGACGCCTGCCGCGGCTCAGGTCAAGGCCGGTGAGGCGAATTTGAATTTGTACGGTACTGTTTCAGTTGGGTATGGCGATGACTACACCAACAACGCCGGGTCCGATCACAGCATCGCGGGCGCAGGGAATGCCGACCTTTCCGGTTATTACTTTAATCCCAATTTTCTTTCTTTCGATGTTGCGCCTTTTTATAACCAATCGAGGCTCAATTCGAATTATCAATCGATGACCGGGGCCAGCGGCGTGAGCGCCAGCGCCAAGTTTTTTGCCGGTAGCCCTTTTGGCGGTTCGGTGAGCTACGCCACCACGTTCAACAGCAGCGGGAACTTCAATGTTCCGGGACTTGCCAACTACACCACGCATGGGAACAGCGAAACTCTTGGGGTGAACTGGGGCATTCACCTCAAAGACTACCCCACCCTAAATATTAGCTTCACGAACGCCAACAACGACTACTCCGTTTATGGCGCGGAGACGCCGGGGACTCTGCACGAAAACACGTTTTCAGCCACTTCCGGTTATCACCTCGCGGGTTTCAGCCTGAATGGCGGGTATCAATACAACGGGACCAGGGCCGTGACGCCCGAGTTCCTGACCGGAGGAGCCGCCGAACCCACTGACACCGGGACGCAGTCGTTCTTCTTCGGGGTCGGGCACAACCTGCCATTCCACGGAGCCTTTTCCGCCAGCGCCGTGCGCCTGGATTTGCACACGGCTTTCGGCGATACCGGCTCGAGCGATAATTACACAACGGACATCGATACCCTATCGAGCTCGGTCACTTTCGCCCCGCTTCATCACCTGAATGTGGGTGCAAACGCCTACTACACCGACAACCTGGAGGGAACGCTTTATAACACCCTGCTGACGGCGGGAGCAATCCTGCCTGGCAGCGAGACGCAGACATCGTCACACGACCTGAACCTGGTGGGTAACATCAATTACGAGTTGCCGGCGCAGCACCTGGATTTCCAGGGCTACATCCAGCGCCAACAGCAGACGTACCTGGGAGCCACATTTCTCTCCGATTCCCTCAATGGAACAGCCACATACTCCAACACGTTGTTGGGGGGGCAGTTCAACACTGTTTTCGGGCTGACCGACACCTCCGTGAACTCCTCAAATCAAGACCTTCTCGGCATAAACGCCTCCATCAATTACACCCACGCGATCCGGCGGTGGATCGTTAACGGTGGGCTGGCGTATTCGCAGAACACCCAAACCGTGCTGATCAACTATACGACATCGAATTATGACTACTTTGGCAGCGTAGGACGAAGGATTAGCCATAGGACATACTGGAGCGCCTCCGCCAGCGGCTTGCGGAGCTTGCTGACCGACGTGCCGGACTCGGCCAATTCCAGCCAGAGCTACACGACCTCGCTTTCACTGTCGCGGTTCAGTTTCGGAGGCTCGTACTCGAAGTCCAGTGGGAACGCGCTTTTGACCGCCACGGGCCTGGTTTCCACGCCGATCCCGGTCACTGCCCTGCCAGGTTCCGCGGTAGTGTTCTACAACGGAACTTCGTATTCCTTGAACGTCGGGACGACCCCGGTCCGCGGGCTCACCTTTACCGGCGTCTGGGCCAAAGCGCTGAACGGCACGTCCGCGAATTCGACGATGTCAAACAACAATAGTAACAACATGTACTTTCTTTTGATGTACCATCTCCGCAAGCTGGACGTGCAGGCCGGTTACAGCCGGCTGCTTCAGGGGTTCAGCGGTACGGGAGTTCCGCCGGCGCTCGAAGGCTCGATCTTCGTGGGCGTATCGCGATACTTTAACTTCTTTTAAAAGGATGGACCACCCACTCCGAAGGGCTAAATCACCAGGGCGCCGGGAAAATCGGCAGTATGAACCAACACCACACTAAGGGACCAGGCAACGTAACGGGCACGGAAGGGAAGCGAGGCGGTCATCGGTTTCTCTTCCCGACGCTTTTCTTGGTGAGTTGGTGTCTTGGCGGTGTAAATGTGTTCGCGAAGCCGAAGGTGCGGCCGGCGGGGCCCGTTGCGGTGCCGGTACTCGAATTGAGCGGCGGGCGCAAGCTTCAGTACGAAGGCAGTATCAGCTCGGAAAAGCAGGTCCGTAAACCCAAGTTCTGGGGCCGCGTGTTCGATATGGTGGCGGGCGAACCCGACTATCACGCCCTCATCAACCCGTACAGCGTGATTACGGACTCGCAGGGACGAATCATCGTGACCGACCCGGCCTCCTCCGGCGTTCACGTCTTCGATTTTGCCCAGCACAAATATAAATTCATTTCGCGCATTCGCGATAACGACGGCCTTGATTCCCCGCAATGCGTCGCGGTGGATTCCGCCGACAACATCTATGTGACCGATTCTTACTCGGGTAAAATCTTTGTCTTCGACTCCAATGGCAAATTCCAGCGCGTCTTGGGCAGCGTGAAAGGTGAAGGGTATTTCAAGCGCTGCACGGGCATTGCCGTGGATTCCACCAACCAGCGAATTTATGTAACGGACACATTGCGCAACCGGATTTACGTGCTCGATATGCAGGGCAACATCTTGCAGAAAATCGGAACGGCCGGCTCAGGGGAAGGGCAGTTCAACCGTCCCACCGAATTGCGGCTGGCCGGGCAGAACCTGCTGGTCGTGGACGCAATGAACTTTCGCGTGCAGGTTCTCGACCGCGCGGGAAATTTTCAGTACGCCGTGGGGGATTTGGGCGACGGCTCGGGTTACATGTTTCGCCCGAAGGGAATCGGCCTGGATTCCGAAGGTCACCTCTACGTGGTGGAAGGCTTGAGCGGGATGGTGCAGGTTTTTGACCGGCAAGGACGGCTGCTCTACTACTTCGGGCGGAAGGGTACGGGCATGGGCGAATTTCAATTGCCGTCGGGTATATTCATCGACGCCAAGGACCAGGTGTTCGTGGTGGATTCTTACAACCGCCGCGTGCAGGTGTTTCAGTACTTTGCTTTGGGGAAATGATGAGTGGGGCCAGAAGTTAGAAGTCAGGAGTCAGAAGTTAGAAGCTAGAAGCCAGGGGTCAGAAGTGATGATAAGTAGCCGGGCAAAAGAGCGATTACTTCGAGGCCAGGTCAGGGGTGGACGGCTCTGCTCCGATCTCCTGTCCGCTGCCTCCCGTCTCCTATCTTCTGACTTCCGGCTCCCGTCTCCTGACTTCCGGCTCCTAGGCTTGTGCCTTGGTGCACTGATAGCGATGTTCCCCGTTTTCTCCAGGGCGCAGACGCAGACTTCCACGACGGTCGACGTGATTGGTATGCACGACTTGTCGCCCGGGGGCACGTCGCCGATTAAGGGAAAGCTGGGCGGGTCCTGCTTGTACTGCCATGCTCCTCATGGCGGAATCAACGGCACGGCGGGCGTCTCGCAAACTCCGCTGTGGGACCAGAAGCTCTCCAGCGTTCCGTCCTATCAGCTTTACAGCGGGGCGATGACTAACACCACCGTCCCTGCCTTGACGCTGGGCACGAACAGCACGCTTTGCCTCAGTTGCCACGACGGCAGTGTGGCGGGGTCGCCGGGCGCGCTGGTTCCTTACGGGAACATTCCGATGTCCGGCGCTTGGTATGACGGCGATGTGCTGGGCACAAACCTTTCTGGTATGCATCCCATCAATTTCAAGTTGCCGCTTGTGCCCGCCGCGAACCTGGTGACGACGCTGACCAATAACCCCCCGACTACGGCCGATCTAACCGGGGCCGTGAAGCTGATCGGGGGAAACATCCAGTGCGGCAGTTGCCACAATCCGCACCGACAGAATATCGACCTGAATGGCAACTTTCTCGTGATCAGCAATGCCAACGGGGCGCTTTGCCTGGCCTGCCACAGCACGGTCCCCTCCGGGTCGGGAATGGGTTTGCAACCTGAACCAACCAGCCAGGCGGAGCTGCGGGCCACGGGTCCGCAGGCATCTCATTCCGCCGCGAGCAAGGTGAATCTGCTGGCGGGATGGCAAACCGGCATTCATGCCGTGGCCACGCACCGCGTGCCGACCCAGATCACCGTGGAAACGACCACCACCACCGCCAAAGGGAGCACCACCAGCAAAAGCCACTCGACCCTGGGACCCTACGGCACCGTCGCCAGAAACGCCTGTTCGTCGTGCCACGTCACCCATCAAGCGCAGGGGAATTCGCTGCTGCGTGCCGCCGATGATGAAGCGTGCCTGGTGTGCCACAACGGCAGCTCGAACACCTCGCCCGCCATCCCCAATATCCTGGCGGAGACCGTGGCGCCGAAATACGGACATGCGTTCTCACCTGGGAATAGCTCACATGAGGCCCGCGAGGCCGTACTGCTGAACCAGAACCGCCACGTGACGTGCGTGGACTGCCACAATCCGCACGCCGCCAACCGCGTGGGCAATTTCCCCGCCGCGCCGGCCATGCGCATCTCACAGGCCCAGGTGATGGGGATCAGCGCCAGCGACGGAAAGAGCGTCGTGAGCCCCGCTGCCAACCAGTACGAAAACTGCCTCCGCTGTCACGGAACCAGCACCAACAAGCAAATGAAGCCCGTTTACGGCTACTTGCCCGTTTGGGAGATTGCGGCCAGCGATCCCCTGAATGTGATTCCGCAATTCAGCACCTTTGCGACGTCGAGCCATCCGGTGTTTCACGACAGCACCAGTCCCTACCCACAACCCAGCTTGCGCGCCAACATGCTGCAACTCGATGGCATCTCGCTGGGCCGCGCCATGGGTACGCGCATCCTGTGCACCGACTGCCACAATAGCGACGACAACCGCGAATTTGGCGGCTCCGGACCCACTGGGCCGCATGGATCCATCTTTCCTCATATTATGGAGCGCCGATATGAATTCAGCCAGGCGTCGGCGCCGGGCAAGTCAATCACCAACTTGTTCCCGAATCCCACCTTGACCGCACAAGGCGGCTCCGGCGGCGGTCCCTACGCCCTATGCGCCAAGTGCCACGACTTAAGCCAGGTCATGAACAACTCCAGCTTCAGCGGGCACGCCCTCCACATTAAGGAAGGATTCTCGTGCTCGGTGTGCCATACCGCCCACGGGATGGGCGCGCAATCGGGTAATATTTCCGGCCAACGCCTGGTGAATTTTGACATCAAAGTGGTTGCCCCCAACGGCGCCACCCCGATCTCTTACAACCGCGCGACGAACTCGTGCAGCCTGGTGTGTCACAATTACAGCCATCAGCTTCGCACGGCTTCCGGCGCGGCGAAACATTGAGGCTAGAAGCTGGAAGTGAGAGCTGTATGTTGGAAATGTAATTAACCCCCAGCCAGACAAAGCGACATTTTGACGCTGCATCGAGGTCCGGGCAATAGCTAGCAGTTGCGGGATATCCACAATACTCCTGTACGAAAACCCGATGGGAACAAATTTGCAAAAACGGTTTTTTGCACTTCCAACTTCTGAATCTTAACTCCTACAGTTAACTCATGTTCTCATCTCGCACCAACTGGTCGCTAACTCCCAATCGCCTTTCCGAACTCCTGCGCGAACGGCGCGAGCGCGGATTACCGATCCTCGACCTGACGGAATCAAATCCCACGAGGTGCGGCTTCGTTCTTGATGGAGAGAAAATTCTCGCGCCACTTTACAACCCCCGCGCACTTACTTATGAGCCGGACCCACACGGTCTGCGCATCGCACGAGAAGCCGTGGCGCAGTACTATTCCGAGCGCGGCGTGCAGTTGGATCCTGACCAAATTTTTCTTACCGCCAGCACCAGCGAAGCCTACTCATTCGTGTTCAAGCTTCTCGCCAACCCCGGCGACAAAATTCTGGCGCCGCAGCCGAGTTATCCCCTCTTCGATTTTCTCGGCGCATTGAATGATGTTGAGGTGATTCCGTATCCCCTGATTTACGACGACGGTTGGCAAGTGGATTTGGACGCGCTCGCCGCGCGATGGGATTCACGCTCGCGCGCTGTGCTGGTGGTCCACCCGAACAATCCCACCGGGTCCTATGTTCACAGTCGCGAACGAGAGCGATTGATCGAGATTTGCGGCCGGAGTGAGGCGGCCATCATCGCCGACGAAGTTTTCTCCGATTATGCTTTCGGTGCGGATGAGGAGCGAGTAGTGACCCACGTGGAAAACTCGAAGGCCCTCACTTTCACGCTCAGCGGGCTATCCAAAATCTCCGCTTTGCCGCAGATGAAACTGGGATGGATCGTTGTCAGTGGCCCGGAGGAATTGCGTGCCGAAGCACAAGCGCGCCTCGAGGTGATTGCCGACACTTATCTTTCCGTGAGTGCGCCGGTGGCTCTGGCCACACCTCGGTGGCTCGCGCATAAGCGCGCCATTCAATCGCAGATATTGGAACGCGTGCAAGCCAATCTGCGCAAGCTCGATGAGCTGCTCAAACCGGATATGCCCGTGAGTAGGCTAAAAATCGAAGGAGGTTGGTACGCCGTTCTACGGGTGCCTTCCACGCGCAGCGATGAAGACTGGGCGGCGGAATTCCTTACTCAATCGGGAGTCTCTTTGCACCCGGGACACTTTTACGATTTCCCCTCCGAAGGTTTTCTCGTCCTGAGTCTTCTGCCCGCGCAAGAAATATTCGAAGAAGCGCTACGCAAGGTCCTTTCCAATATCCGTGCTCAAAGCTGACCTGCGCGCGGGCGCCATGCTACCGCTCCCCGTCTACCTGGGGCCGTTCTGGGCTGCCACCACGAGCTCACGCACAGGCTCCACAATCATCAGCAGAAGTTCCGCGTGGGGTTTGGCGGCCAAATCCAACATCACTGTTTGCTCTTGCACCCAAGATTGAGGGGCGGGCTTGCCGGAGTCAAGATAATCCAAAGCCTCCAGGCCTGCTCTTGCCACCGCCGACAGATCTTCTGCCAATGGAATGTCTTCTTTGAGCAGCGCCGACCGCTGCAATACCGGTAGCAGCTCCTCGAGGCTGTCACGCCAAGCGATAAGCTGTTTGCGGACGTCGTCTTTATTAGACCTCAGATGATCGACCATGCTGGCAAAAATCCGGCCCTTCTCGCTCTCCGGCCGCGCGGCATCCACCAGCCGATTGTAGGGCGTCAAACTGGTGTATTCGCGCGCGGCCTCGCGTGCATAGTGCTTGACCGGTTCCACCACGTCAGCCAGCGTTTTGAGCGTCTCCGGCGAGTGCATTTCCGCCAGCCGTGCAAGCATCAGCGGATAGCTGGAGTGATGCGTCACGCCCACCCAGTCGAGTTCGCGGCTGACGACTTCGAGCCGCCGATACATGGAATCCACATCCCTAACATTTTGCGGTGACCAGAATCTTTCGGCGATGGCGGCGGTGGAGGGCCAGATGCGCGAGTCGATATTCTCTGGTGGCGTAAACTCGCTCCACATGGTGGCCTCGCCGCCCAGGATGTGCGCTGCCTGTTCGGGCGTAAGACTTGCGGCAGCGCCGGCCAGAGGATCGACTTTGTAGTACTCAGCGGGCGCGAGCGCAAAGTCGAGGTAATAACCATTCGAGAGGATGCTCATGTACCCCAATCGCGCCGTCTTGGCCAGGGACTCCGGCCCGCGCCAGGAGTGCACGACAATGTCTTTCGGGAGGTCGGGATGGAAGACCTCGTCCCAGCCGACCATCTTCTTGCCGTGCTTCTGGACGATGGGCAGCAAGTGACGATTGAAGTACAGCTGCAGGTCGCCGTTGTCTTTCATCCCGTGCGCTTTTTTGAAAGCCACAATTTGGGGATTCGTGTCCCACTGCTTGCCGTTCACCTCGTCGCCGCCGACGTGAAAGTACTCATCGGGAAAGACCGCGGCGATCTCTCCGATCAGCCCATCGAGGAAGGTGTAAATCTCCTCGCGTGTCGGGTCCAAGGTGGGATTGAAGATGCCCCATCTGCGCTCGATCTGGTAAGGGCCGGGGCCGCTCGCGAGTTCCGGATACCCGACGTACCAGCTTGTGGAGTGGCCCGGCATTTCCAGCTCGGGAACGACGCGAATGCCGCGATCGCGTGCGTAAGCAATCAACTCGGTGATCTGGGCCTGGGTGTAATAATGGCCATCCGAGCCCATTCCTTGCAGCTTGGGATACACCTTGCTCTCGAAGCGAAAGCCCTGGTCGTCCGTCATGTGAAAGTGCAGGACGTTGAGCTTGACCGCCGCCATAGCGTCGATGTTGCGTTTCACGACTTCTTCGGGAATCCAATGGCGCGAGACATCAATCATCAGGCCCCGCCAGGGGAAGCGCGGGCGGTCCGTGATGCGCACCGCAGGCGCTCCAAAGCCCTCTGCATCGAGGTCGACAAGTTGCAGAAAGGTCTCAATTCCACGGAGCACTCCGACCGGAGTAGGAGCAGTGAGGCGAGCCTGTCGCGGCGTGACCTCGAGTTGATAGGACTCGTCTTCCCTCACGGATTGGACTGCCTCTCCCGCATGGTCGCAATGGATGACCAGCGTCGCTTTGCCGGGATCCTTTTCGGGAACGTCGCTCATGGGGATTCCGGTTTGCTTGGATAGGCGACGAAGCAGGCGGACGGCAGCGGCATCAAGCCGCAGCTCCTGATAGCCGTCGAGCGCAACTCGAAAGCTGCCATCGATCACCAGGCGGCCCGAGCCGGGCGTGAGTTCTGCTGGCTGTGGCATCAGGTTGTAGGTTTGAGCCAGCGCGGGATGATTGCCGAGCACGGCAAACATAATAATTCCGATTTGTGTAATTCGAATTAATGTCCTCATTCTTGGTCCCCGTAATCTGAACTGATCGGCCGCGGCGACCGATTCGAGCTTCATTGTGATCATCGCTCACGAAAGAATCCGTTTGATCGTGCGCGCTAGACGATAGATGAACCACAGTCCGATTGCAACTGCACAAGAGGGAACCCTGGGATATCCACCTTGAAGACAGGTCGTGAATTGCTTTCGGTCCATGGTGATTGCCGAAACGCTCAGAAGCGAGTAGTCTATCGTTATGGAGAGAAATGGCCAGAGGTTGGGAAAGTAAATCAGTCGAGTCACAGATGGATACCGCGCAGTCGAAGCAAGAGGATCCCGCCAAGAAGCGTTTGACCCAGGAAGTGGCCGCTGTCCTGCGCAAGAAGGAAACGCTGCTGCTAGCCCGCGCTCACCTGCAACAACAAATGCAGACGAGCCGCCACGCGCGCCATCGAGAAATGCTCCAAAACGCGCTTGCGGATTTGGAAAAGCAGCTTGCGGATTTGGGCGCAGCCGATCGCTCCGCAGAAAGCCACTGAAGGGTAAACCGCGTTCCCACCCAGGAGCGGAAGCGTTCCGCGATGACTGATGGAATTCAGACGGTCGGCCTTGTCATTCACTCTTTACAAATTTCAGGGCGGCGGAGTTAATGCAATAACGAAGTCGGGTCGGCGGTGGCCCATCTTCGAACACGTGCCCGAGGTGCGCGTCGCATCGGGCGCAAAGAACTTCCGTCCGCCTCATTCCGTAATTCGTGTCGGTTTTCAATTGGACGCTCTCGGGCTCCACCGCATCCCAGAAGCTCGGCCAGCCTGTTCCGGATTCGAATTTCTTCTGGGAATGAAAGAGGTCGGCGCCGCAACAAACGCAGCGAAATACTCCGTCCTCGTGAAAATCCCAGAATTGACCGGTGAAGGCGCACTCCGTGCCCCCGTGGCGCGTCACCTGATACTGCTCCGGGGTGAGGATCTGCTTCCATTCGGCGTCCGTTTTGATCACCTTTTCAACGCTCACGCTATTCCCCCTTTTGTACCCTCGCCCGGATAGACCAAACTCCGCGCGGCATCCCACGATACGTAGACCTTTGTTTCGCTGGTGGGGGTGGGTTCACGCGACGCAGTCGAATCGCGGACCACGACGCGCTGGCCGCTGGAAACGCGCACCGCCCAGCGGCGCCGTCCTCCCTCGTAGATCGATTCCACCAACTCCCCCTCCAGCAAATTCAATGGGCCGCCATTTCCGGCGGGAGGATAGTGAGTCAAGTGCACGCACTCCGGTCGCACCGCAAGCGTGGCGGGCGAATGCTGGGAGAGCTCCGCGGAGTTCGCGGCCCACAGCGCCTGCCCATCCTCCATCTCAAATCGAGTGCCTTCCGGCGTGTGCGCCGCGCAACTCACCGCAAAGAAATTCTCCACTCCCATGAAGTCGGCAACGAAGCGCGTTCGCGGGCGTTCATAGATATCTTCGCTCGACCCCACTTGCTCGAGGCCGCCATGGTTAATCACCGCAATTCGGTCAGACATTACCAAGGCTTCTTCCTGGTCGTGCGTTACAAAGATAAAGGTAATGCCCAGGCGCGTGTGCAGGCGTCTTAATTCCACTTGCATTTGTTGCCGAAGTTTCTGGTCAAGCGCGCCCAGCGGCTCATCGAGCAGGAGCACGGCGGGCTCCAGCACCAGCGCTCGCGCCAATGCTACCCGCTGTTTTTCACCGCCACTCAATTGGTGCGGATAGCGATCGTCTTTGCCGGGCAATTCCACCATTTCCAGGATCGCCCCCACGCGCTTGCGGATCACTTCTGGGGAAACCTTCTTTTGCTCCAGCCCGAAGGCAATGTTGCGGAAAACGGTGAGGTGGGGGAAAAGGGCAAAATGTTGAAAGACGGTGTTGACGTTGCGCCGGTAGGGAGGCAGGGCGGAAGCGTCGCGCCCTTCAATCAGGATCTGTCCGTCCTGGGGCAACTCGAATCCGGCGACCAGGCGTAACAGCGTGGTTTTGCCGCTCCCGCTGGGACCGAGAAGCGTCAGAAACTCGCCTCGTCGCACGGTGAGCGAAAAGTCTTTCAGGGCTGCGTGTTCACCGTAGCGTCTGCTGACGTTATGAAGCTCTACGATGCCTTCCGGCGATGCGTCCAATTCTTGGGCTTATCCCAACCTCCCTCTATGAATTGAAACCGAAGGCGCAAGGTCATCGCCGGCCGCAGCGGCTATTTCTTGGCAAGCGTACGAATGTAAGCGACCAACGCATGAATCTGGTCGTCGCTCAACTTGTCGCCGAAGGCGGGCATTGCCGTGCCCTTTTTCCCATTCTTGATGGTGTCTATGATTTCTTTGTCTGACAGGGAAGCCTGCACCTTGGGATCCGTGAAGTCTGGAGTCTTCAGCGCCGGATACCCCTTACCATCGGCGCCATGGCACATCGAACATTTCTGTTTGAAAAGATCGCCACCGTCGTCGGGTTTCGGCCGCGCCGGAAGCGCAAGACTGAAAATCAGCAAGAAAGCTCCCACTCCCAAAATTTTGAAGAGGGTGTATACCTGTGGTCGCATAGGGCTCCTCGAAATGGGAAATATAGGGCTAGGCGCCGCAAAAGTGAGTGGCGAGCCGCTTACCTTTGGCCACCAGCCATTGGCTTACTTAATCGGAACATACCCTGGCGGATGCGCCGATCCTTGGCCGAAGAAGAACTGCTCCATCTGGTTAGCAATGAACTCCTGGGCTTCCTTCGTCGAAGGCACCAGGCGATACTCATTGATCAGCATCCTCAAGAAGTTCAGCCACTGGTTCCATGCTTCCTGGGAGACATTATCGTAGATGCGCTGGCCCAGTTCTCCGGCCCATGGCGCTTCGTCAAGACCGGGCAGCTCTTTATTGAGCTTCACGCACTTCACCATTCGCTCTGCCATGGAAACGTATCTCCCTGGAATTCATTCTTCCATCGATTGTGGCTCATCGCGAGATTCCCGTCGCAGTTCGCGGGCGGCCAACCGCACCCAATTGCAAACTTATTATACAGGAAATCCTGAGTACCATGGGCCAGCCTTCTGTCGGCGTGACCTACTGTAATCTGGCAGTGTCCCAATCCGAGGCGTAACACCGGCTTCCAGCCGGCACCGAAGCCGTCAAGACGTAGATCCTTCCGATTATTGTCGCGCCTGACTCCTCCCAGACTCTGCGTGCGAAGCTTTGGAGTGCGGCAGCTTGCTGCCGCTTTCCTCCCGCGAGCTTGCTCGCGGGTATTCGAATGCCCATCCAAGGCCAGTCCCGCAGGTGGGCTTAGAGAAAGGCGGCCGCCAGCAAGCTGGCTGGTGAAGTAGCGGCAGCAAGCTGCCGCACTCCAAAGCTCCGCATTCATGCCAGCAGGAATACATGTTATGTCGGCTGGCGCGATTCACCGAGGAAGGCACTTCTAAACTCGTGATGAGATATGGGGCCTAGCCACCCGGCTTCTTGCGGCGGATTTCGAGTTCCACTTCCTCGCCGTCAAGTAAGGGAAGCTGCGTTTGCGGGTGTAGCGCGGCATTCTGAAATGTCGCGGAAATGCGTAGAGGCTTCGCCGGGACTACTCCTGACGCTGGTGGCGCCGGGGCGGGTGAAGCAGGTGATGGCCCCACCACGGATCGTGGTACGGGTCGTGGTGGGTGATCATGCGGCGCGATGCCGCGCTCGGCATCGTCCATGGCCTTGTTGGCCAAGCGGTCGGCTTCGCGATTCTGCTCGCGATAGACGTGCCGAATGGAAAAGGACTCGAGGCGCGATATCATCACCCGGGCCTGGTCGTAGAGCGGTTTCAGGTCAGGGCTGCGGACCTTATACTCTCCGGCAATCTGCCGCGCCATGAGTTCCGAATCGGTCAGTACGCGCAGACGTGGATAACCCTGGCTGAGGGCAAAATCCAGCGCCGCCAGCAGACCTCGGTACTCGGCCACATTATTCGTAGTCCTGCCAATGAATTTTCCAAACGCCGTGACGGCTTGGCCCTGTGGAGTTTCAATAGACACTCCGTAGGCTGCGGGGCCGGGATTGCCGCGCGATCCGCCGTCGATGTGGGCAACGATTTCAGGTGTGTTGGGCATTCAAGGATCTAAGGTACCAGGTGGAGAGTGGTCAGCGGCAAGTGGCTAGCAACGAATCACTATCCACTCGCCACCGCATTTCTTACGACATCGTCACGCGCGTCCCCTCGCCGTTGGCGGTCTGCTCGTTGGCAGGCTCAATATAATAGACGATGCGGCTACAGTTCTCGCACGTCATCACCGCCTCATTGCTGCGGATCTCGTTGTAATTCTGCGGCCGCAGCAGAACGTTGCACGCGGTGCAAAGGCCGTTGCGAACCTCCGCCACTGCCGCGCCGGTTCGATAAGTGCGGATGCGTTCATAAAGGGCCAGGACGGAAGCGGTTAGTGTTGCGGCCACTTCCTTGCGCCGTGCTTGCAGTCCCTCGCGCTCATCCATGTGTCCTTGCCGCTCGCCTTCGAGGTGCTTGATCTCCGACGCAACGCGCGCTTTCTCGCCCTCCAGCCGCGCCGCCGCCTCCTGCACGCGCTTCTGGATTTCTTCCGCCTCGATCATCTTCTCCAGGATCTGGTCTTCGATCTTGCGAATGTTGGCCTCTTCCCCGTCAATCTCTTTCTTCATCGCCTTATACTGCTCGTTGGTTTTCACCTGGTAGAGCTGATCTTTGTGTTTGGTAATTTTCTCCTGAATGGCTTTGATGTCGCCTTCCAGATCTTTGCGCTCCTTCAGATTTGAGGCGAGGCGTTTCTTCCGGTCCTCGTGCGCGTGGATGAAATCATCAAGCTGTGATTGCAGGGTTTGAATCTGTTTGGGGATGGAATCGATCAGCACCGTCAGTTCCGCAGCCTGTTGGTCAAGTTGCTGGACCTCGATAACGGCCTTAAGGTCAGGATGCACTTACTCTCCTTGGTTTCATGGTGTGCCCCTAGTGGAAAGGCGCCTGCTCCATCTCTGAGTCTCCGCGACTTCCCTCACTCAACATTTTTGCACATTCCCAGGCAGCGCGGCAAGGAAATGCGCGGCGCGGATGGCCGGCCGGTCGAAGGTCAGGGCGGTTTTACGCATCCAATTATGAAGATATCCCCCGCCAATACGGCGAATTGAACTTTACACAGATTGATTGCGTCTTCGCCCGCGGTCTTCCCGCGATGGGTCGAAAACCCACGGCGGCGCTTCGAAAACAACTCTTGACTCTCACGTAACGTCAGAGCGGATGATCTTCACGGAGGCAATCTTGAAACGCGACACGAAGGGTTCGTATCGGGCTCACGAGTTCGCCGAGTTGGCGGGCGTCACGGTTCGTACTCTTCACCATTACGATCACATCGGGCTGCTCAAGCCCGCGCGGCGCACCGAAAGCGGCTATCGGATTTACACGGACCGTGACTTCGCGCGCCTGGAACAAATTGTGGTGCTGAAGTTTCTGGGACTGCCACTTAACGAAATCCGCGAACTCCTCCAGAACGATTCTGCCTTGTCGGGCACGTTATGGCGGCAGCAAAGAGTGCTGGCCGAAAAGCGCCGGCGACTCGATCGGGCCATCGCTGCCATCGAAGAGGCCGCGCGGTCGCTGCGAGCCCGGCGGAAACCGGACTGGAGTTTGTTTAGAAAAATCATTAAGGAGATTGAAATGCAGACTGACATGGAATGGACGAAAAAGTATTACAGCGAGGAAGCTCAATCCAAAGTCGAGGCGCGGAAGCCCCTATGGTCCCCGGAACTGCAAGAACGGGTCAGCAAGCAGTGGGCGGAACTTTTCGCGGATATTGAAGCGTCGCTCGGCGAAGATCCCGCCGGGGGGAAAGCGCAATCGTTGGCGGCTCGCTGGAAGGAATTGGTGGCGGGGTTCACCGGCGGCGATCCCGGAATTCAAAAGGGGTTGAATAAGATGTATGCCGACCAGGCGAATTGGCCCGAAGGGCCAAAGCAGAATTGGCAGATTCGACCCGAAATTCAGGCCTTCATCACGAAGGCCATGAAGTGCGCGGGGGGACGGTAGATAGGGCGGGCTGTATACGGTGCCATGAGTCAGAGGTCGAGTGTGTTCAGCCCAATTGTCGTATCAGTGATACGACAATTCCCCGGTCCGGAGGCCCTGGGGGATGTAGCGCAAGGCCCGCTCTCCGGCCTTGCGGCCCTTCCACCGCGGCGCGCGCGGCGGCGCGCCCGGACGTTCCCGCAAACCGGATTCCGTGAGAGGCCAAGCCATCGCTACCAGACAACCGCAACTGCTCTAAAAAGCCGTGGAGGAGCGCAAAGGGCGCGCACCTCCACGCTACCCCGCTACAGTTGACAGTTAACAGTTGACAGTCGACAGTCACGGCGTTAGCCCCTTGATCCTTTGTGCATACAAGCGTATGCTCTGGATATGGAGATCGTGTGGGACGCCGCGAAAGCAGCGCAAAACGTAGTGAACCATGGCGTCCGTTTTGTTGATGCGGTTCTGGTTCTGGAGGATCCCTACGCGGTCACAATTGCGGATGAGGAGTCATCGCCTGACGAATCGCGCTGGGTCACTCTGGGCGCCGATGCCTTGGGTCGTGTGTTGGTGGTGTTTATACCTACCGCGGCGAAGACATTCGGCTCATTTCTGCCCGCCGCGCGGAACCGCATGAACGCAACGAGTATGGGGCGCAATGATGAAAACTTACGACTTTAGTAGAGGCAAGCGCGGAGCGGTGCTGCCGCTGCCGCCCGGCAAGGAACGGATTACCATCCGCGTGGACACGGACATTCTGGAATACTTCCGCGACACGGTGGACCGCGCGGGGGGCGGCAATTACCAAACCTTAATCAATAAGGCTCTGCGCGAGTACATCGAGAGCGAAAAGAAACCTACCCTTGAGGAAACTCTGCGGCGTGTCATCCGCGAAGAGCTGCGGACTTCGCCCTAAAGTCGAGCCGGAATGTTCCATTTTCGATCCGTCGCCAGGTACGGGCAGGAAGATCGCACTCGATGGCCCTCTCAACGTGCGCCTCCGCCCGAGTGGAACATGATCTCGCCTTCGTAGCGGCGAGTTTACTCCGCCATTTGCAGCGGCGGACGTAGCGCGGGCGTCCCGCCCGCTGTCGCGGGAGCGTCCCGCTCCCGCCGCGCGCGGGCAGGATGCCCACGCCACAGCTGGCGAGACGCCCGCGCTACAAGAACCCGGCTATCGCGTCACCTATCTGCTTGTCACTGGTCACTGCCCTTCGATGCCGTGCGCGGGCAATTCTGAACGGACCGGAGGAGCACAGGGGAAGGGCCGCGGACCTAAAGAACAGGTCCGCGCTACGCTTGCTGGTCACTGCCCTTCGATGCCGTGCGCGGGCAATTCTGAACGGACCGGAGGAGCACAGGGGAAGGGCCGCGGACCTAAAGAACAGGTCCGCGCTACGCTTGCTTGAACCTCATCGGTTATTCCCGCCAATGCCTGACAAAACCCCACTTACTTCCGTGGGTCTTCTGACGAGCGCGTACCTCCACGTTCCGTAGGTGCCGTCCGCGTTCACTGCCGCGACCCACCGTTCTGCAGCGGCGCGTTTGACGCCTTCCAGTGGGTCAAACCCCTTGGTTTCCAGAATCAGATGAATTGGCGGGCTTGTTTTGAGGCGAATAATGAAGTCTGGCATGTAGTCGTGCATCTGTCCGTTGTGCAGGTAGGGAATGGCGAAGCCGAGGCCCGCGTTCTTGACGAGGGCGGCGGTTGCTGGATGCTTGTCGATAAAGTACGCGGCGGACTGTTCCCACTTTTGGGTGTCAGGAACGATGTAATTGACGTGGCTGTGCAAGACCTCGCGAGGCTCGCGGCTTGTCCAGAAATCGACTTCCGCGGTTGAACCTGGACCGCGGCTTGCTTCGTATCGGGGCACTTCCGCCGCCTCGCCCTGAGAAGTGTCGGGCCTGATGGCTTCCGCAAGGATTTCCACCAACCAGCCGTAGTAGGGAGCAAGAAACAGATCCTTGATGTCGGCGGGCGGGTGGACATGGACCTTTTCCGCCATATAGCGCTGCAAGATTCTGACGACTTGCGGAAACAACACATGGGCGGGAGCCTCGCACTTCGGCTGGGCCACGTAGCTCTTGATGAGGGTTCGCCCCAGGTCGAAGATCAGCTCCTGCAATCGGCGTTTGGCGCGAAACTCCGCCAGCGTCGCTTCGCTGATTGCGCCCGGCCCACTGAGCGACTGCTTTCCGACATTGTTGACGCTCAAACCCTTCATCTCGACTTCCGGCGGAATTCTGCCCGGGACCAAAACCAGTGGCGGCACGTTGGGCCAATCCACGGTGACGCGATTGCGAATGGCCTGCGTGTAACCTTCGACGCGCGGAAATGAAATCTCGAACTGGGTTTTTCCAGGAAGGGCATGCACGTGATAACGCTTTTCGCGGCGTTTGGCCGGGCCTTGGGGATTCGCCTTAAATGGAATCACCTCAAAGGGAACGCCGAACACCTGGGAAACTTCTTCGGTAAATTTATCATTGGGCCCCAATTCGTAGCTCGCCCGCCGCAGTCCACGGCCAACCACCTGTTCGCATAGCAACTGCGACATGAAGGGCCTGATGCCGATGATGTGAGTTACTGTCGTACAGTCCCACCCTTCCGTCAGCATTCCCACACTGACGATACAACGCACATCCCTGCCGGGAGGATGAAGTGGGCGCCCGAGCTTCTGCGCCAGTTCTTCAAAGCCCTCCGGGTAGACAGGCCGCCCCTGCCGGTCGAGCGTCCAGCCTGTTTTCCCCACCGTATCCAGAATAAATCGCATCCAGCGGGATTCATCACTCTTGGCTTCTCCCGTGTCGGTCTCGTGTACCACTTTCGAATCCACACGAATGGTGTTCACGCGGCCGTCGCGGTTGCGAAATCCCTCGATTTTGGCGGGAGGAATATCAAGCTGCGACTTATCCTCGGCCAGCCAGTCATAAACCACCTTGGCGATTCTCGTATTCTTGCAAACGATGATGAATACCGGCGGGCGCTGCTCGGTCCCCGACCCTTGCCAATCCTCCAACTCTTTCTCCCAAAGGCCTCCGAGAATTGCCACAGGGTGATGCGCGTACTTCAGGATGGCTTCGGGTTTCGGGTTGCCCTTGGTTCCGCCCCTCTCGGCGGGTGTAAGCTGGGGCAGAATCCAATTCCAGATGTTGAAGTAGCTGGGTATTGGCGCGCCGGTGGCGTCCCGCACGGGCATTTGCGGAATCTTCACCAAGCCCGACTCAATGGCGTCCACCAGTCCGAAGTCGCTCACCACCCAGGGAAAGGGTTTGTTCGATTCCTGCCCGACACGCCCCAGAAAATAAGGGGTTGCGGACATATCGACGCAGAAATTGATGCCGCGCAATTTGTGAATACGGTCGAGACCCTCAATCCACACAGTGGCCTCTTGAAAAAACTCTTCCGCATCTTCCTCTTCACCGAATTCCTCTTCCTCTCCCGGTTCCGGCTCATCGCGCTTGATCCGATAAGCGTGGTGGGCTTCGTCATTGAGGACCAAGATGTTCCGCTTGCCGCCGACCTCCCGGCCCAGCACGCGATTGATCAGTGACGTGTCGCTTTCAACGTACCGGACCGATTCAACTTTCACCTTTTTCAGGCTGCCGTCTTTCTCCCTCTCCTCCTTAAGCACGGTCAGCAATTCCGCGCTCCGCTGCCTTTCAAAGTCCTGCAAGGTGAGATAGCGTGATCCGCGAGCGGTTCCCGTTTTTGCGCCGATGTTGATGGTTTCAATCGTTCTTACCGGCACGCCCGCCTTTGCAACTTTGGCAGTCACACCCCCGGTTTGCACACCTTGCGGTTCAAACACGTGCCAGTTGGTCACCAAGACTTTTCCCTGGCTCAGCAACGGCATGAGATGAGGAGGGACCAAGTCTCTGGTACGATAGATACTTGCCTCGCCTCTTTCCGGGTAAAGCTCGGTAAGCCGGTTGCGGATGGTAACGTTTGGGCACACCACCAGGACAACATCGGAAAACCGCCCATCGCTTCGGTCGTTAACCTTATTTAGGATGCTCCACGCGGCGAGCATTCCCATCACGGTGGTCTTGCCCGCCCCGGTAGCCATCTTGCATGCATAGCGAAGGAAGCCCGCAAAGCCCTCGCTCTTCCGGTCGTCACTCGGCTCGTCGCGCGGAACCGCGATGCCTTGCAGGAAGTCCGCTCGCGCCTCGGTGAGAAAGATCACGGTCTCGGCCCCTTCCATCTGCGCATAGAAAAGCCGCTTTTCCCGCCCCTCGCGCCGCCACCATTGCAGGAGCTCAAGAGTTGTGCGCGTCACTCCGGCGTAACCCTGGCGCCATGCCTCCAAACGTTCTCGAATCAGATTGACCAGCGCCAGTTCGTATCCAGCCGGGTACTCTTTGGAGCGGCGGAGCAAGGGCGTCTCTGTCCAATCGTCCTTTTGGTCCCGGGGCGGAAAAACGACGGGAGGGCGCCTGCCCGTACGCAGATCGGGTTCCTCGCCCTCTTGGATGTACCAGTAGCGGGCGGGCTTCTCAAAAGGCGAATTCTGGATAGGTTCGGATACTTCGTAGCTCATTTATCTGCCGATTTACCTCTTGCTCTCGATGTACGGCGCGCCGTGCCGAACCTTTTCCAGTGTTTGCAGGAATTCGTCACGGTCGCGTTTGACTTGTTCGGCTTTGCGCGTTTTGTCGTTCAGATACCGCTGGCCCATGATGGGGGAGTTTTGGAGCGAGTCCGCCCAGGCGCGCAATTGCCGCGAAATGCTCTCAGCCAGGGGCTTCAAATTTGCAATTTCACATTTGAGATCTGAAAATGCCGGCATGCGCTCGAGCATACAAAGCATCGACCTGACTTCGCCCGCCGACCCGCGGGCAATGTATAGGAACGTCAAGACTTCCTGCGTGGTGCCGCGTTCGAAGCCCTCCGCGATATTATTGGAAACCGAGACGGCGGCGCGTTCGATCTGGTCGCGCAGGGAATAGCGCCGCTCGAAGGCGGGCTTCTCCGTCATGGCGTAGACGCCGACCGCCAGGTCAACTCCGGCCTGCCAAACGGGAAGCTGCTCGAATCGATCGTACTTCATGAGTTTTCTCCAGTCTCCGGTCTTGAGTCTTCACTGCTCTTTTTCAAATCTCGAAATTCAATTCCGCGCTGTTCTTCCACTCTCAAATGTGCCGGCCTTTCCGTTCTCAAATCTCGAATTTCAATTCCGCGCTGTTCTTCCATTCTCAAATGTGCGGGCCTTTCCGTTCTCAAATCTCGAATTTCAATTCCGCGCTGTTCTTCCATTCTCAAATGTGCCGGCCTTTCCGTTCTCAAATCTCGAATTTCAATTCCGCGCTGTTCTTCCACTCTCAAATGTGCGGGCCTTTCCGTTCTCAAATCTCAAATCTCAAATCTCGAATTTCAACTTAGCGGAGCTTCTCCACCACCATCAATTCATTCCCCCGGTCATCGATCACCTTCACCGCAATCTGCCGATTCTCGCCCGCCTCAAACGGCGCGCTGGTGGTGCCGGAAAGATGCTCCCACACGCTCTCCTCAAATTCGCTCTTCAGCGCCTTCTTCAGGTTGTCCCAAGCGCTGGTTCGTGGAAAGAACGCCTGCGACACGTGGAAGCACAGGCCGTTATAGTCCGTGTCCAGAAACCACGCGGGAACGTCGTTTCCACCGCGGTGGGCCGCGTCCATGGTGACAGGGTCAAACACGTCAAGGCCCAGCAGTTCCACATGGTACATCGTAGCGCCGTCCTTTAGGGCGGCACCACGGGATGCCGGGCTCAAGCCCGGCACTACCTTGTGCACTCTTATCTCGGGCAACCCGCATACGCTGAAGATTTGGCTGGAGCGCATGTTCTTGAGCAAGTCGCCCATCATCAAGTCCGGCGTGGCCTGGATGTACGTCGCCGGAATGCCCACCACCGCGTCGCAGTTTTCAATCAACTGCCGGGCATTGGGCTGAATGGCAAAGCCGATGACGTAAAGGTGGGTATAATTCTTGAGCGAGGCTTCCTTCGCGGCCTCCTGCACCAGCCTCTCGCTGATCGCGCCATTCTCCGGACCAAAAACGAGTGCTACGGGCTTGGCCGAGAGCGGCAGGGCCTTGCCGTTTTTCTCGGCAGCCTCCTGAATGGCGTCCTGCAACGTCGGCGATTGCCCCGGCGCCGTGGCGTCAACCAGCGCCTCGGCGGAGAGTGAAAGCGTTTTGGCCGGTGGGCGAATGTTCCGGAGCGCCAGGGTTCGATTGCCCTCAAGCCGCAAGAGAGGGCTCTTGCGCAAGATTTCGAGCATCCGGTCAGTGAAGGTGCTGGTTTCCTCTTTCAAATCTGAAATCTTTGAATCTCCAATGGCCTCCTCCGACGCCGCCAAGTCCACCGGCGTGGGAATCGTGCCCTCAACGCAGAACGCCCCGGTCACGCGGGTGATTTTGTTATCGGATTCCGGCCGGTCCACCAGCACTTCTTCTTCCGGCGGCTCGTTGTTGGCGATGGATTTCAGCGTGACATGCGGAACGATGCCGCCAACCTCTTCGCCCTTGTTGTTCTGCTTGCGCTTGTACTTGAATCCGCCCGCCGGGCCGCGCGCACTGTCATTCAATTCGTACCAGGGGAACGTGGCGGTGAGCAATCGCTGGCGCGCCAGCGCCAGAGGCACGCGGCTGGTATCAATCGTCACCCACCGCCGCCCCCGTTGCTCGGCAACGTAAGCCGTTGTGCCACTTCCGCATGTAGGGTCGAGGACAAGGTCGCCAGGGTCGGTGGCCATTAGAAGACAGCGGGCAACAACCTTCGGCGTGGTTTCGACCACGTACCGCTGTGGTTCAGTGAAACTGCCGGTACCAGTGTCAGTCCAAAGATTATTCAAGGGAGTTGTTGGAATGTCCTCAAGAAGATAGGCGAACCGGAGGCTGTCCCCAACTGCGAAGATTCTATTCTGTTGCGTTAGTTCATCCATCGCGGCAGGGGAAACGCTCCAGTGTCTGTTTGCTGGAGGCCTGTACGTCTTCCCGCGAAACTTGAAAGGGACCGTCCGCGTTTCGCTGTAGTCTTGAGAGGTCATCGAGACCGATTGGCAAAGCTTGGCTCCCGGCGGCAACGCGGCACGCCCACCAATTTCGGAGAGCGTCGTGACCTCTCCACTGGAAAGCAACACATACCGAAAAGCCTCTAGGCCATCAGAGCTCTCCTGCCTGTCGGCATAGAGGGGATTAAACTTCGTTCGAGTACGGTCCCTGGCGAACCATACGAGGAAGTCCGAGACGACTGATAGCTCGCCTGATGAGAGAGCGCCTGTTTTCTTGAATGCGATCACACACAAAAAGTTTTCTGGGCCAAAAACATCGGCCATCACCTCACGCACATGATGCAAATTCTCATCGCTGATTTGAACAAAAACGCTGCCGCTGGCCGCGAGCAAATCGCGAGCGAGCAGCAGCCGGTCGCGCAAATAGGTCAAATACGAATGCAGGCCCAGCTCCCACGTGTCGCGGTAGGCTTGCACCATTTCGGGCTCGCGGGTCATGTCCTCATCGTCGTTGTGGGTCACGTCGCGCTTGCGGACGAACGGCTGGAAATTACTGCCGAACTTCACTCCATAGGGCGGGTCCATGTAAATCATCTGCACCTGTCCGCCCAGGCCCTCGTAGTGCAGAAGCGAATTCATCACCACCAACGAATCGCCCAGAATCATCCGGTTCACCCACTTGTCCTGGTACTCGTAGGCGCGCAAAATCTGGTCGGTGAAGGAGTGCTGCGGGTCGCCGAACAGGCTGAACATGTCAATTTGCTTGTCGCGCTTGTGGCTGGTGAGGGTCTCAATGATCGCTTTGGTGGAAAGCCGCTCATGGACGAACAGCGGCAAGGTGGGCACGTCAAACGAAAGCCGCTCCGCCTTCCCCGCCCAATTCAGAAACGGCTTGCCGATGGCCTTCAGATTTTCGATGGCTTCCTCGGCCTTCGAAAGGTGCCCCTGTAGCGCAGGACCCGCACTTCGGTCCTGCGGCTCTTCCATAGGACCCGCACCTCGGTCGTGCGGCTTTTCCGCATGTTTGCTTTTTTCAAGAACTGGAAGAACCGCAGGGCTGGAGAGCGAGCCCTGCGCTACGATTCGCCGGATCTCGGCCAACTCGTCGCTGAGCACGGCCAACTGCCGCTCCCCTTTTTCGCGCGCGGAGTTTTGCCCATCCCAATCGAGGGCCGGGGAAAGCGAGGAATCATAACGGTAGGTGACCGGTGGTTTCTTCTTTCTGAATTGCGCCTGCGTGCCCACATCGGGGCGCATAGGGCTTTCCGACTCAGGGTGCTTAGCTTTCGGCAGTTCTGGTTTTTACGGGCTTTTGATTTCGCGGAGTCTTCGCCATTCTGGGGGCACTCCCTGGCAAGATATTTCAAGCGGCTGGCCGTACACATTTGTATCGGCGCTTTCGCGGGTCGAGGTGAATTTCCGATCATGACAAACGCGTTAACGGCGGGATTGTAACACAGTTGCTGAGGGGACATGGGCATGTTCGTTGGGGCCCCGGGTGAGATTTGGATGGGGGCACCCACCGTCGCTAGCGATGGCTCGTAGGGCCGAGCGGCGCTCGGCCTGGGCCGAACACTGTTCGGCCCTACGTTAACGCTGCTGCGAAAACTTCCCCATGCAGTCCAGCGGGCCTTCGATCATTTCCGCG
>CAWEFC010000048.1:0-117269 GCA_963808085.1 uncultured Acidobacteriota bacterium | reverse complement strand
ACAGCCGAATGCTCTACCATTGAGCTACCGAGGAGTGTGCATCCACAAATTACATCGGCTGAATCAATCCCTAAGTTTATAGCACAGGCGCAAAAACGTCGTCAACTCAATGTCGGGCGGATTGGTGTCGCGGGTTGGGCGCACCACCGCCATATTGGGGCCCCCGTACTGGCTGGAAGCCGGCGCTGCGCCTCAAATCAAGACACCGCCCGGGACGACTGCCGCCCGACACCACATCCGGGTATAGGCAAGTTGCCGCGGAGATTCTTTGGGCTTGCGACTAGGCAGCTACGCTTGCGGAATTTCTGAAGAGGCGGGCTGCGGCTGCCCGGGAATTCCGGGCAACCGCAGCGGTATGGGAAACCAACGCAACCACAGGGTCGCGCTGGCGCGCGTGGTAGAGCTTGAATTGAAACAGACCGCTTATTTCAAATTGGGCCAAGGTCGCGCTCACGCCACTCACAGCAAGTTCAACCCGCTTCTTGCTGGTCGCACCTGCCCACGGTCAATCTCAAGCCATTACTCATGCACGCGGACTACCAGAAATCGAGAGGCGGGGCCGTTGTGGTAAGCTCTTATTTGTCAATGTGGTGCGGAGATGGACAGGCTCGGAGTGTCCGACCGCGAAAAAGAAAAAATTGCTCGATATCAAGTCAGATTTGCCTTCTCCGCGGACGAAAGTTCAGTTATGCACAGATCTGCGCTTGAACGGGCGGAGCGGTGGTCAATCCTCGCGCCAGGCCACATAGGCAGTGAGGACCAGCAAGGTGAGAAACGCGGCGGTGCAGGCGGCAAGCAGAACGGCCGGGGTTTGGGTGGTCCAGGCCTGGCTGAGATGGTGGAGCCAATCTGCGCTAGCAGAGTAATCCGGCATGACAGGGAGGTGCGGCAGGGTGGGAGATGTTACGCGATGTAGCCAGCGCGCGACCCGCGGCCACTGCCACACGCCCAACGCGACTGCAGCGAGTGCGCCCAGCGCATAAGCGGCGCGCTCGACGAACACCACGGGCTCCGCGGCGCGCTGCTCGGCGGCGCGGCGAGCCGCAAGTTGGGCCCTCCACCAAACCAGTCCGGCTGAGGGCAAACTCGCGCCAGGTTGTTGAAGTTGGTCCTTTGCCAACTCTCCTTCGCGCTGAAACTCCTGGGCCACCAACGCAACCTCAGCGCACACCGTGCACGCGGCCGCGTGGTGGCGGATTTCGTCACCCCAAGCGCTCGCCCAGCGGCCGGAGCATACCGCGTTGAGTACCTCTTGTTCGCGATCGCACTGTGGGAGGTTCATGGTATTACCCGACTTTCCTCATCAATCGCTCACGCTGCTTTTCCCTGCCAACCGTGGCCGGGGAAGAAACGTCAGTATTTTTTGCCGGGCACGAAAGAGCAGCAGGCGGACGCTCCCCGCCCGCAGTCCCAGTATGTCGGCAATCTCCTTATGACTCGCGCCCTCGGCGTAGGCCAGCCACAGAAGCTCGCGCTCCCGCGGTTTCAGGCGGCGCATCAGGCGCCCCAGGTCCGACCGCTGCTGAACATGCTCTGCCGTACGGTCGTCCCCGGGCACATCGTCCGGATTCGCCGCTTCAGCCTGCTCACGCCGCGGGAGGCGCCGCCAGTGGTCATTCGCCAAGTTGGTGGCGATGCGGAACAGGTAGGCCTTCTGATAGGCCGCATCGTCCGACTTTAGCGTGGCTCGCAGAAAGCGGTAGTAGCTTTCCTGAACAAGATCGTCGGCGAGCGACGGGTTGCCCAGGATCCGGGAAAGATAGGACCACAGTGGGCGCGCGGTGCTGTCGTAAAAAACTCGGAACGTCTGCTCGTCCATGTGGAAAACTTGCGCGGCCGCCTCTGCCCCGACCTTCGAACTTTCCAGTTCCGCCACAGTGATTTCCCGGATGAACATAGTCAAATTCTGCCACAGAAAGGGGCCGAGGTTCAGGATTTATCTGTCGGCCGGTTGTTCCCAATTTACCGCCCGCCGCGAAGCTAAAGGGTTACCATTTTGATCAGCACCAGCCAGCCTGAAGGTCGGCGCCATTTTGCCCGGCCTTAGCGCTTCATCGCCGATTCGGTTCCCTGCCCTGCTTCACCGATCAACCCGAGATGCTTCGACAGTCCATACGACACGAGAGCTGAAAGGATAAAACCTGCGCCCAGGGTCACCCCCAACGTTCCGGAAACCAGCAGGGGGGGAGCGTCATTCGCCGATAGCTGTCCACGCAGCAGGAGCAAGCCGGAGCCCACCAGCAGCAGAACCAACCCAGCTTGCAGCGACCAGAGGATTCGGCCAACGGCATTGGGCAGACCGTGCGAGATCGAGTCCAGCGCGGGCGGAGTCCATTCCAGTAGCCGACGGCCGGCGTCCGATTGCAGGTAGGCGCTAAAATCCTGGCCGGAAGCGAATTTCTCAATGAGCTTGCCGTGTACTTCCTCGTGAACCTTGAAGCTCCGGTTCCAGCGGCGGTTCTCCAGCAATGTGCGGAGCACCCAGAAAAAACCCAAGAGGACGCAGACGAAAACCGCGAAGGGCACCAGATAGCTCATCACCATATCGAAATCCGACCGGCGGGAGTCGAACCCCCACGTTGCCGGACTGAGGAACGCGCGCGGGTCGGCTTTAATCTGCGGGTGGCTGTCGAGAAACGCTTGCAGCTCTGTATGCTCCTTCAAGTAGTTTTGATCGCTCATCGCCGCCGGACGGCCCTCCACATCGCTCTTGATCTCCGGATGTGAGTCGAGGAAGCGGTCGAGGGCGCCGCGCTCGGCGTCGATGGTGGCGATATCTTGATCCGCCGGGCTCACGGGAACCGGAGCGGGGGGCTTCTGTGCATAGCTTAGAGCAGGCTTCATCCCGACCGCGCCCCACAATGTTGCAGCTAAAATCACGGTCCAAACCGGATTGTACGAATTCGTTTTCATTGCTATTCCTCCCGCTTGATTCCGCCGGCCCCAAAGAGCGTGAAGGCACGGAGGTCTTGACCGCTTCGAATCGACTTCACCGGGTATAACGTTGGGGGAGGGGAATGGTTAACAACCCTGGCGGAATTTTTCGTCCTCAGTTTGAAGCAACGTGCTTCATTGGAAGCTCAATCCAGATCGACAAACGGCAAATCGTTTTATCTCTCATGACGAAGTGGGCAATCCGAGCTAAAATGAATCGTTGCGAAATTGCAGCCCTCGCTGTGCACGGGATCTCCCACGCGCCATCGCGTCGAGCACACGTTGTCTTTCGAAAGGCTCCGTAAATGGCTGAACTGCGTTTGGACCCCTTCACCAGGCGCTGGGTGGTTACTGGCAAACGGCCGGTGATGCCGGATGTTCACGACGAAAGCGGTGCGTGTCCGTTTTGCCCCGGAAACGAGCACATGACTCCCCGGGCGATTCGTGAATACCGCAACTCCGCAGGCGCTTGGATGGCGCGCGTCTTTCACGACCGCGCCCCGCTATTCCGCGTGGAAGGGGGAGCTGACCGCCGGGCCGAGGGCATGTTCGACGTTATGAACACCGTTGGCGCGCACGAAATTGTGGTCGAGACTCCAGTACACGGCGTGACGCTGGCGCAAGTTCCCGAGCAGCACTTTGCCCACGTGCTGGAGCTTTTCCGCGACCGCATCCTCGACCTCAAGCAGGACCGCCGCCTTCGTTACGTCTCGGTGTTCAAGGATCAGCACTTGGCCTCTCCCACCCTGCAAGGGCACGCGTATTCGCAGGTGCTGGGGACTCCAGTGTTGCCGCAACTGTTGGAAATCGAATTCCGTTGGAGCCGGGCGCACTATCTTAAGCGTGAGAGGTGTATCTACTGCGACGGTTTGCAGCAGGAGTTGCGAGATGAAAAGCGGCTTGTGGATCAGAACGACGAATTCGTGGCTTTCTGTCCATTTGGCTCGCGCTGGGCCTACGAACTGTGGGTGGTTCCTGTCCGCCATGCCTCCTCGTTCGAGAACGATTTGACGGCACCGGGAAGAGCGGCGGCGCTCGCGCCATTTCTCAAGACCTGCCTCCAGCGCGTCGAAAGAGTCTCTCCCTCCCTCCATCTGGTTGTCCACACGGAGCCGAATTTACAGGCGTGGAAACCCACCAAAGAATGGTGGGCAACCCTGCGGGAGGATTATCACTGGCACATTGAAATTCAGCCCGACCTTGAAGGGCGGCGGAGATTCCTGGGCACCGAGGGTTTTCACTTCAACCCCATTCCGGCAGAACAGGCGGCTTTGGTTTTGCGTGCGCTCGAGCCAGGCTCCGAGCCACCACCTCCAGTTTAATTATGGACAATCCCTTGACGGCAAATTGGAAGCAGGTTCGGCTGATCGTCTTTGACCTTGACGGCACCCTTGTTGATAGCAAGCGCGACCTGGCATTGAGCGTCAACGCAATGCGAGCGGAGATGGGACTGGCTTCCTTGCCGCTGGATTTAATTTCCTCGTACGTCGGTCACGGCGTCACGGTTTTAGTGCGCCGTTCGCTCGGAGCGCAGGCCACCAGCGAAAATGTGGAAAAGGGATTGGCGTTTTTTCTCGCTTACTACCGCGACCACATGCTCGATCATACGGCCCCCTACCCGGGGGTGGCGGAGGCGCTTGCAACTCTCAATGAGCACAAAATGGCGGTACTAACGAACAAACCTGTCAATTTCAGCCGCGAAATGCTGACGCGGCTAGGGTTCGCGCCCTACTTCGCCTATATCTACGGGGGCAACAGCTTTCCGCAAAAAAAGCCTGACCCCATCGGTCTGCAAAAATTGATGGAAGATCTTGCGATTTCCGCACCCGAAACTCTAATGGTTGGAGATTCTGATACCGACGTGCTCACTGGGCGGAATGCCGGAGTGTTGACCTGCGGCGTCACTTACGGATTTGGAGCGCACACGCTGCAAGCAGTCTCCCCGGACCTGGTCATCGACGACATGCGCGAGCTTCCTCCTATGCTCGACGGCCACCGAAGTGTCTGATGCCGGTCGAACGTAGACCGTCTTGCGGTCGAGTAGAACGTACTGGCTGGTGGCACTCCAACTTGTGGTGGGACTTTCGCATCCAACCCAAGACGGCAGTTTCTGTAAAAAGTGTAGGAGAAGTAATGGGGCACGGGATGCCCCGAATACCCACCATGAAGATGCGTGCGCTCCGCTCGGTTGCCTCTGCGATATCCCTCTGGGCAGGCTTCTGTCTCGTTTTCGGTGCTCCCGGGTTTTCCCAGCAGCCATCGGCGAAGCCTCAAAAGGAACCGGCTCCGAGTCGAGCGCCTGCCGTCGCTGACACCGATCAGGACGAACCACCCCTCGGCGATTGGGGTCCGGAACTGCTTGACGGCATCCTCAGCTCGCCGAACGAAGAAGCGCAGGTGGCGTTGCTGCAGGCGGCGTTCGCCGCGGGCCCCGCCATTCTTCCACAGCTTGCGGCAGCCCTAAAGGACGATCGCACGGCTGAGTTCGCGGCGCAGTCGGTGGCCTATATCGGGGGCAATCAGGCGCTGCCCATCCTTTGGCAACTCCTTTCGGATCCCCGCGACCTCAATTTGCGGCGCTTCACCTATGGTGCTCTCGCCGAATTCACCTCGCCTCAAGCCACCGACATGCTTTTCGATGTCATCAACAAGTCCGACAATGAGCCCGATCGGACCGTGACGGAAGCCGCGGTGATTGCCCTTACCGTGCGCACTGACGCGGCATTGATTCCACGAATTCTGGCCTCCGAGAAGAAGCTCCAGGACGTCGTCATTCGCGATGATCTGGACAACGCCCGCGCGGTCATTGAAGAGCGCTCGAAATACCTGGCCACGACGGAAGGGAAGAAATCCGGGGGCTCGATCGAATCAGTGGTGCGGACATACTTCCTCCCGGCGCTGGAACCTGCGCCAGCGGAGGGAATTGGGGCGCCTGCTGCCGCAAGAAAGAATGTAGGAAGGCCGCTCACCGCGCCCCCGGCGAAGCCTACGCGGCCAATGGTTTCGGTTGATGTCCGGAACGTTACCTTTTCGCCTGATAAGAACCGCGCCCTCGCACGAGTCATTTTTGAAGACCCCTCGGCGATGGCTTATTATGATTTCGTCCTGGTAAAAAATTACGGCGAGTGGACGCTTTCGAGCGTGTGGCTCGGGACGGAAGCCGAAAAATCAGGAACAGGGACACGGGATACGGGACACGAAACTCGCCCCTGAAACGCAGAGTGCGGATTGGCCCCTGTAGCTCCAGATAACTTGCATTTTTCGCTTTCCGAATGCGCGACTTCAGGCACGGTATCCTGAGTTTCACATCCGGCGCCCCGTATCCTATTTCCGGTATCCCAATCGTATGAGACATGTCATCGTCGGAACGGCCGGCCACATCGACCACGGGAAGTCGGCCCTGGTTCTGGCCCTCACCGGCACAGACCCCGACCGCTGGGAGGAAGAGAAGCGACGCGGCATCACCATTGATCTGGGGTTCGCACATTTGGATTTGGGCCAGGACGTGCGAATTGGATTTATCGACGTTCCAGGCCATGAGCGATTCGTAAAGAATATGCTGGCTGGCGTGGGCGGCATTGACCTCGTTATGTTAATCGTCGCCGGTGATGAGTCCATCAAACCTCAGACGCGCGAGCACTTCGACATCTGCAAGCTCTTGGGAATTCGGCGAGGACTGGTTGTCATCACCAAGGCAGATTTGGTGGAACGCGAGATGCTGGAATTGGTGCGCCTGGAGGTGCAGGAATTCGTCGCAGGATCGTTCCTGGAAGGTGCGCCAATGGTCGCTACGAGCGCTCGCACCGGCGATGGGTTGGACGAGCTCAAGAGCGAACTGCGCCGGCTGAGCCTGGAAACGCCGCCAAAACCGTCCGATTTGCCTTTCCGACTCCCTATCGACCGCTCCTTCGTAATGAAGGGGTTTGGTGCGGTCGTCACCGGGACATTAATCACCGGGTCGGTAGAAAAAGAAGCAGAGGTGGAGATTTTCCCCCTCGGTGAACGTGTGCGCGTACGCGGCATCGAGGTCTACAATGCTCCCGCTGACCGCGCCACCACAGGACAGAGAACAGCTCTAAACCTGGCGGGAGCGGAAGCCCGGCAGATTACGCGGGGTATGGTGTTGGCTGCACCCGGGCTGTTCCAGCCCACCACCACGCTGGGCTGCAACCTGGCGCTCTTGCCGAGCGCTCGCCCGCTGAAAAACCACGCACAGGTACATTTCCACTGCGGGACTGCCGAGATGCTGGCCCGAGCGGTCCTGCTTGAAGGGAAAGAAATGAAACCGGGCGCAAGCGGATTTGTTCAGTTCCGCCTGTCTGAGCCCGGTTTGTTCGTGCCCGGCGACCGCTTCATCATCCGGCAATTTTCACCCGTTACCACCATCGGCGGCGGCGGCGTTATTGACAATGCTCCCTCCAAGTTCCGGTCCGGCGATCCGGAAACGCTCGAATCATTGAGGGTTCTGGAGCGTGGAGAGCCGGAGGCGCGGCTGGAACTACTGGCGAAGTGGGCAGGAGAAGCCACCCCCGCAGGTCTGTCTGCCCGTACAGGCTGGAAGCCGGCGGACGTTCTCCATGTGGCGCAATCCCTCGAAAAGCAGAAGCGAATCGTGCTGCTCGGGCAACCTCCCACTGTGCTGGTCCACGCGGCACATTTTGCCCATTTGACAAAGCTCATCCTCGAACACCTCGACGGATTTCATAAGGCCAATCCGCTGGTCCCGGGGCTGGCGAAGGAGGAACTGCGAGCCAAGTTGGGAGACGGTCGCTCGGGACGGACTGTTCCCTCGCCAGCGCTGCTTAACGCGCTGTTACAATCGCTGATCTTCCAGGGAAAAGTCGACTTGCAAGGGGAGATGGTTCGCTTGGGCGGCCGCACCATCCAGCTTTCAGCAGAGGAAATCGCAGCGCGAGATCAGATTGCCGCTGCATTCGAAAATGCGGGATTGGCCGTGCCCACGGCTCGCGATGTCCTGGCAAACCTTCGCCTCGACAAAGCGCGCGCCGAAAAATTACTCAGGATTCTCCTAAAGGAGAACGTCCTGCACAGAGTAGCGGAAGATTTGATTTTCCATCAATCGGCGCTGCGCGAGCTTCGCGAAATCGTGGTGAAGCGTAAAACGAAGAGCAATCGCCTGGGAGTTACGGACTTCAAAGAACTCACGGGACTTTCGCGCAAGTACGCCATCCCTCTGCTCGAATATCTCGATCGAGAACGAGTGACCCGCCGCGACGGCGAGGGGAGAATCATTCTCTGAGAGTGAGAGGATGGAGTTAGAAGTTAGAAAGGTCGTGGATTCTTACTTCTAGGTCGTCGCTCCTAGCTGCTAGCTTCAACCGTCTGAAGAATCGCATAGACTAGAGACACCGGAAGACCGACCACATTGAAATAACAGCCGGAAATGTGGGTCACGAACTTTGCGGCCAACCCTTGAATCGCGTACGCGCCGGCTTTATCAAAGGGCTCGCGGCTGGCCACGTACGCACGAATCTCGTCTTCGGTAAGGTCGCAAAAAGTCACAAAAGTCGCTTCGTGCTTTAGCGCCGCAATCTGGTCCGGAGCCCGAATCAGGCAGACCGCAGTAATCACCTCATGCGTCCGGCCGGAAAGTAGGCGAAGCATTCGGGTGGCATCAAAGGGCCCGGTGGGCTTCCCTAAAATCAACCCGTTAGTTGTGACAATCGTGTCTGCTCCCAGAACGAGGCGTCTCGGAGGAGATGTAGCGGCCACGCACAACGCCTTGGCGCGGGCGATGCGCCGGGCGTAAGTCGCCGGATGCTCTTCCGGCATCGGCAAGTCTTCGTCGAGGCTGCAGGGAATAACCTCGAAATCGAAGCCCGCGTTGCGGAGCAGCTCGATTCGACGCGGGGAATTGGAGGCGAGGATTAACCTCATGCAGATGGAATTATAAAATTACCATCCCGCTGCCTCAAGCCATTTCCTCGCTGCTGCGCAATGTGCTAGACTGACAAATCATCTGAACTTCAACAGCCTGCACTGGAGTGCCTCGAACGTGGATGAAATCGGGACAATTTTACCGACTGTGTTTCGAAAGCAGATTCGCCGCGAAGAGCCGCATTTGCTTGAGATCCTGGTTCCGCTATGGCCACGCATTGCGGGCAAGAGCATCGCGCAACATTCCCGGCCCTCATACTTTGCGGCCGGCGTTTTGACCTTGGCCACCGACTCCAGTACGTGGACCACGCAACTCCGCCTGATGGGCGACGAAATTCGATCCCAGATTAACGGCTTCATGTGCCAACCGATCGTGAAAAAGCTGCGAGTCAGGACGGTGGTTCAGCCCGATTTGTTTTCGCCTTTACGACCACCAAAGGGCATTGCCTCGTCCGCGCAGCCAAGGATGGCTCAGGCGATGGATACGACTTCAATTGCTGACCCGGCGATTGCCACGGCGCTCGCAAGCTCGTATGCCAAGTATTTCAATCGCCCTCGGAGAAAGCCAAGCGCATGACCTTTACTGAAAGAGATGTTCGTTACGTGGCCGAGCTCGCCCACCTGGAGCTTACTGAGGAAGAGGTGAAGAAATTCCTTCCCCAGATTGATTCAATTTTGCAGTACGTGCAAAAGTTAAATGAGCTGGACACGTCAGCGATCGAGCCCATGGCGCAGGTAATGTACCCAGGCTCGCAAAATGCCTCATTTCGGGCGGACCAGCCCCGCCGCTATTTCTCCCAGGACGAGGCGCTGGCGAACGCTCCAGAGTCAGGGGCGGGGAGCTTCAAGGTTCCGCGGGTGATCGATCGGGAGGAATAAAGGAATTTGGATCTTAAATTGGGAGTCGCGGTAATAAGCGATGGGTCCATGCTCCTGCGTCCGTGAGCTTCGATTCAAGATTGCAAGGGCTGCTAACCCACAATGGACTTCACCACACTGACGATCAGCCAAATTCATGACCTACTGAGAACGCGGGCATGCACCGCTGTCGAAATCGCCCAGGCTCACTTGTCGCGTATTGAGGAAGAGGACAAGGAGGTCCGCGCCTACCTCAGCTTGTGTCCTGAGCGCGCATTTGCCCAGGCAAAGAAAGTTGATGCTGCCATCGCCGCCGGCGAAGTACTCGCGCCTATGGCGGGCGTACCTGTCGCCATCAAAGACGTCATCATGACGCGTGGGACCAGCACCACGTGCGGCTCGCACATCCTGCAGAATTTCATTGCGCCTTACGATGCCACCGCTGTCGAACGGCTGGAGGCCGCAGGAGCTGTCGTCCTTGGCAAGACGAATTGCGACGAATTTGCCATGGGCTCCTCGACAGAAAACTCCAGTTTCTTTCCCACCCACAATCCTCGCGACCTGACACGCGTGCCCGGTGGATCGAGCGGGGGCTCGGCCGCAGCCGTTGCTGCGAATTTCGCTACCGTCGCCTTGGGATCGGACACCGGTGGGTCAATCCGTCAGCCCGCGTCGTTCTGCGATGTCGTCGGAATGATGGGAACCTACGGCAGGGTTTCACGCTATGGTTTGGTGGCGTTCGCGTCGTCCCTCGACCACATTGGACCTTTTGGGCGCTCGGTGGGCGATGTTGCCTTGGTGCTCGAAACGATCGCCGGACGCGATGCTCTGGACTCCACGAGCGCCGCGCTGCCCGTCGACGATTATGTAGGCGCCTTGAGCGGTGACGTCCGGGGAATCCGTGTCGGAGTTCCGACGGAATATCTCAAGGGTTTGAATTCCCAAGTCAGTAATAACATCCAAAAAGGCATTGACCTGTTGAATAGGCTTGGGTGCGAGATCATTCCCATCAGCTTGCCGCACACCGACTATGCCATCGGGTGCTATTACATCATTTGCACCGCTGAAGCCAGCTCGAATCTCGCCCGTTACGATGGCGTTCGGTACGGATTTCGCTCTCCTGAGCACGACGACTTGCAGGGCATGTATCGGAAATCTCGTAATCTTGGTTTCGGCGCCGAAGTGAAGCGCCGCATCATGCTGGGAACTTATGTATTGAGTTCCGGGTATTATGATGCTTACTATTTAAAAGCTCAGAAAGTGCGGACGCTCATCACGCGCGATTTTATCGAGGCTTTTGACGAGGTTGACGTCATCGTCACCCCCACCTCTCCCATCCCCCCGTTCAAACTTGGCGAACGGGTGGATGACCCACTCCAGATGTACCTTGCCGACATTTACACCGTGACGGCCAGCTTGGCCGGCATCCCCGGAATCTCCGTTCCGTGCGGTAAGACCGCCGGCGAACCGCGCCTCCCCGTGGGCATGCAAATTCTCGCCAAACACTTCGACGAAGCGCGCCTCCTGCGCGTCGCCGACGCGTTTGAGAAGGCCGGCGGGTTCCAAATCAGTTAGAGCAATGCGGCAAAGGTCCCTCGGGCAATACCCATTTACTGGCAACAAACCTGAAAACAAAAATGGCCAGGAGTTGGTCGTCAGCCTTTCGACCGACAACCGACCACTGGCCATTTGTAGCCATTCTTGTGGAACTACTGAGTTCTCGCCTCGTCCTCGTCAGCCAAATCCGCACCCACGGCCGGGGCAGTGGCAGCGGGAATGGAAACTTCAGCCGGCGTAATGACTTCAGGCTGTGGCGGCTCGGCTTCGGTGAGCAGCTTGAAGTTCCGGTAGAATTCCAAGCCCGTGCCGGCCGGAATCAGTCGGCCCATGATGACGTTTTCCTTCAAGCCGCGGAGATGGTCGACCGCTCCGCGAATCGAAGCTTCGGTGAGTACGCGGGTGGTCTCCTGGAACGATGCCGCAGAAATGAAGGAATCGGTAGCGAGCGATGCCTTGGTAATTCCGAGTAACAGGGGCCGGCCGACAGCGCTCTTACCGCTCTTGGCTTTGGCGCGGTCGTTCTCCTCGCGGAATTTGAACTTGTCCACTTGCTCGTCAAGCAGGAATTCCGTGTCCCCAACTTCCTCGACCTTCACCCAACGCATCATTTGTCGCGCGATCACTTCGATGTGCTTGTCATTAATATTGACACCTTGCAACCGGTAAACTTCCTGGATTTCGTCCACGAGATACTTCTGAAGTTCCTTCTCGCCCAGGACCGCCAGGATATCGTGGGGGTTGCGCGGACCATCCATGAGAGGCTCGCCCGCCTTGACTCGCTCGCCTTCCTGAACCGAAACGTGCACGCCGCGCGGGAGCAGGTATTCCTTGGTCTCGCCCTTATCGGGAACCACGAGAATCTTGCGCTGTCCCTTGACGACGTCAGCGTAGCGAATAACGCCGTCAATTTCCGTGATCACCGCGGGCTCGTGAGGTTTGCGCGCTTCGAAGAGCTCAACCACGCGCGGCAGACCGCCTGTGATGTCTTTGGTCTTCGTGGTTTCGCGCGGAATCTTAGCCAGTACATCACCCGGACTGACTTCGTCCCCCTCTTGAACCATCAAGTGGGCGCGCGAGGGCATCAAGTACTTCTTCGTGCCCTTCTTTTCGTTGCGGATGACAATTTGGGGTTGATACTTCTCCTCCGAGGCCTCCTTCACCACCCATTGCGACAATCCCGTGACTTCGTCCACCTGTTCCTGCACGGTGATTCCTGCTTCAAGGTCCTTGAATTGTGCAGTTCCAGCCACTTCCGTGAGGATTGAGAAAGTGTAAGGATCCCACTCGACGATGATTTCGCCCATCTTCACCGGCGTACCTTCCGCCATCTTGATGCGGGCTCCGTACACCACCGAGTAGCGCTCGCGCTCGCGGCCTTTGTCGTCCACGATAGCAACAGCGCCGTTCCGGTTCATGACCACGTGGGCGCCTTCGCGGTTCATGACAGTCTGAATGCCGTGGAACTTCAGGAAGCCATTGTTCTTCGCTTCCAACGTGCTCTGCTCAGAAATACGGCTTGCCGTGCCGCCGATGTGGAACGTCCGCATGGTGAGCTGCGTGCCCGGTTCGCCGATGGACTGCGCGGCAATCACTCCCACCGCCTCGCCCATTTCCACCACCCGCCCGGTGGCCAGATTGCGCCCATAGCACCTAACGCAAACACCGCGGCGCGACTCGCAGGTCAACACAGAGCGAATCTTCACGCGCTCGATGCCGGCCGCTTGGATGGCTGCCGCAAGGTCCTCGTTAATCTCCTGGTTGACGTCAACAATCACGTTGCCTTCGTAGTCGCGAATCTGCTCGAGTGAGACGCGGCCCACGATGCGATCGCGAAGCGGTTCAACAACTTCTCCCGCTTCCACGATCGGCTCAACGTAGATCCCGTCTAGGGTCCCGCAATCGAACTCAGAAATAATCACGTCCTGCGCCACGTCCACCAGACGGCGGGTGAGGTAACCGGAGTCCGCAGTCTTGAGTGCCGTGTCCGCCAAGCCTTTGCGCGCGCCGTGCGTCGAAATAAAGTACTGCAGCACGTTCAGGCCTTCGCGGAAGTTCGCGGTAATAGGGGTCTCGATAATCTCCCCGGAGGGCTTCGCCATAAGTCCGCGCATGCCCGAGAGCTGCCGGATTTGCTGTTTCGAACCGCGAGCGCCGGAGTCCGCCATGATGTAAATGGGGTTCATCTGGCCGGTGGTATCTTGCTTCTCCATGGTCTGGAACATCTCGTTGGCCACGTCGTCGGTGACGTTTGACCAGATCGCGATGACTTTGTTGTAACGCTCACCGTGGGTGATGGCGCCTTCCTGGTACTGCTTCTCAACCTCGATGACTTCCCTCTCCGCCGCGCTCACCAGGGCCGCCTTGCTTTGCGGCACGACCAGATCGTCGATGCCGATGGAGATTCCCGCCTTGGTGGCGTAGAGGAAGCCAAGCGTCTTAACGCCGTCAAGCATCTGCACCGTGGTTTCAAGGCCGAAGCGCAGGTAGCAGTAGTTCACTAGCGCGCCCAGACCCTTCTTACGGAGCAAGCCGTTGACGTAAGGCATGTCTTTCGGCAAGTGGTCGTTGAAGATCACCCGGCCCACCGTGGTATTGATGAACTGGCTCTTAATAGTGATGGGCTCGGTGTGCAGCACATCCTGATCATCGTAGGCTGTGGTCAAGTCGATCACGCGCCCGGTGTAGCGCAGGCGAATCGGGGTCAGGGTTTCGACTTCGCCCGCTTCCAGTGCGAGAACAACTTCGTCCGAATTGGCGAAGGCACGCCCATCGCCCTTGGCCCCACGCTTGTCCTTGGTCAAGTAGTAGCAGCCCAGGACGATGTCTTGGGTGGGGACGGCAAGCGGCTGGCCATTAGCCGGCGAGAGAATGTTGTTCGCCGACAGCATCAGCACCGACGCCTCGATCTGCGCCTCGGGTGACAGCGGAATGTGGACGGCCATCTGGTCGCCGTCAAAGTCCGCGTTGAACGCCGTGCAAACCAGTGGGTGAATCTTGATGGCCTTGCCCTCGACCAACACCGGCTCGAAAGCCTGGATTCCTAAGCGGTGCAGTGTGGGGGCGCGGTTCAGCAGCACGGGATGGTCCTTGATGACTTCTTCAAGAATATCCCAGACCACCGATTCCTGGCGCTCCACCATTTCTTTCGCAGCCTTGATGGTGGTGCAGTGGCCCGCCTGTTCCAGCCGGTGATAGATGAACGGCTTGAATAGCTCGAGCGCCATTTTCTTGGGCAAACCGCATTGATGCAGCTTCTGTTCCGGCCCTACGACGATCACAGAACGGCCAGAGTAGTCGACGCGTTTTCCCAGCAGATTCTGGCGGAAGCGCCCCTGCTTGCCTTTGAGCGTGTCCGACAGCGACTTGAGCGGTCGATTGTTGGCCCCGCGCAGCACGCGGCCACGGCGGCCGTTATCAAACAACGCGTCCACGGCTTCCTGCAGCATGCGTTTTTCGTTGCGGACGATCACATCCGGCGCGTGCAGCTCAATCAGCTTCTTGAGGCGATTGTTGCGATTGATCACGCGGCGATAGAGGTCGTTCAGGTCGGACGTCGCAAAGCGGCCACCATCGAGAGGCACCAGTGGGCGCAGCTCAGGCGGAATCACCGGGATCACGTCGAGAATCATCCATTCCGGCTTGTTCCCGGACTTGCGAAACGCGTCGAGCACCTTCAGCCGCTTGGCGTATTTCACCCGCTTCTGTTGCGACGGGTCACTCTTCATCTTCTCGCGCAGCTCATCCGACAATCCTTCGATATCAACCATCTTCAGCAGTTCCTTGATGGCTTCGGCGCCCATGACAGCGCGGAATTTGCCGGGGAATTCCTGCTGAAGTTGCCGGTAGCGCTCCTCGGTGAGCAGTTCTTTCTCTTTAAGGGGAGCTTCGCCGGGATCAACGACCACATAGTTCTCAAAGTAGAGAACTCGCTCGAGGTCGCGGAGTGAAATGTCCAGCAGGTGGCCGATGCGGCTGGGGAGGCCTTTGAAAAACCAGACGTGCGAGCAAGGGGAAGCCAGCTCGATGTGCCCCATGCGCTCGCGTCGGACCTTGGAGAGGGTCACCTCGACGCCGCATTTGTCGCAGATCACGCCGCGATGCTTCATGCGCTTGTACTTGCCGCACAAGCACTCCCAGTCGGTGACGGGTCCAAAGATACGGGCGCAAAAAAGGCCATCACGCTCCGGCTTGAAGGTGCGGTAGTTGATGGTCTCAGGCTTCGTCACTTCGCCATGCGACCAGGACCGGATCTTTTCCGGCGACGCCAGGCTAATGCGGATGGCGTCAAACTCACCGATGAGGCTTACACGATCATAAGGGCTGCTTCGGAACAAGGTTTTCCTCCTTCAAAGGAGAGAAGAAATTTTTTAGAAATTGCGCCGCCGGGGCGTCACCGCGGTCTGCGTCGACGGCCCGGCGGGTCTTCAGGTTCCTACTCGGCTGCTACCGGCGCGAGTTGTTCCTTGGGCTTCTTGATCAGTTCCACGTCGAGGCAAAGGCTCTGCAACTCCCGCACCAGCACGTTGAACGACTCCGGCACGCCGGGCTCGATGGCGGCCTCGCCTTTGACGATAGCTTCGTAGATTTTGGCGCGCCCGTAAACATCGTCGGATTTCGCAGTGAGAAGTTCCTGTAGGATATATGCCGCGCCGTAAGCTTCCAGTGCCCATACTTCCATTTCGCCGAACCGCTGGCCGCCGAATTGCGCCTTCCCTCCGAGAGGCTGTTGAGTGATGAGGGAGTAGGGCCCGATCGACCGAGCGTGAATCTTATCGTCAACCAAGTGGGAGAGCTTCAGCATGTAGATGTAACCGACCGTAACCGGTTGTTCGAACTTCTCCCCCGTCATGCCGTCGTAGAGATTGATCTTGCCGGAAGACGGCAGGCCCGCCTTTTCCAGAAATTCCTTGATTTCCTTTTCCGTGGCGCCGTCGAACACCGGAGTCGCGAAGGCAACGCCGTCCAGCAAGACGCGGCCGTAGTTGATGACCTGTTCGTCGTCCCAGGTATCAACCGTGGTCGCCAGAGCGTTGTTGCGGAAGAGGCTCTTGATCTCTTTGCGCATCAGTTCAGCGCGAGATTCGCTCGACAACAGGTTGCGAATCTTGGTCCCCAATTCCTTGGCTGCCCAGCCGAGGTGGGTTTCCAAAATCTGACCCACATTCATGCGGGACGGTACGCCCAGGGGGTTCAGCACCACTTCCACCGGAGTTCCATCCGGCATGTAAGGCATATCTTCCTCGGGAAGGATGCGCGCGATCACGCCTTTGTTTCCGTGCCGGCCGGCCATCTTATCCCCGACGGACAGTTTGCGCTTCATAGCGATATAGACTTTGACCAGCTTGATGACTCCGGGCGGAAGTTCGTCGCCCTTCTTCAACTTTTGGATCTTCTCGTCGGTGATCTTGCGCAGAATGTCGATCTGCCGCGAGGTCATCTCTTCGATCTCATCGATTTTCTCGATAAGGGTGGGGTCCTTCTTCGCGATCCTCATCCGCTTCAGGTTGCGGGTGGTAACGCGGGAAAGGACGTCGCGGCTGAGCTTGGTGCCCTTGATGACCAACCGCTTGTTGGTTTTTTCGTCGTGCAGGTCCGCCAGAAGCTCTTCGCCTTCCAGCAGCGCACAGAGGCGCTTCAAACGCTCATCCTGGAGGATGCGGATTTCGTCGTTCAGGTTTTTCTCCAGGCGCCCAACTTGCCAGCCCTCGATGTTCTTGGCGCGTTCGTCCTTATCCGCCCCCTTGCGGGAGAAGATCTTCACGTCCACAACGATGCCTTCGATTCCCGGAGGGCACGTCAGCGAGGCGTCGCGAACGTCTCCGGCTTTCTCACCGAAGATCGCCCGCAGCAGTTTTTCTTCGGGGGTCAGTTGGGTCTCGCCCTTGGGCGTAACTTTGCCCACAAGGATGTCGCCCGGCTTGACGTAAGCGCCGATGCGGATGACGCCGCTTTCATCGAGATCTTTCAACAGGGATTCGGAAAGGTTGGGAATGTCGCGCGTGATTTCTTCCGGTCCCAGTTTGGTGTCGCGGGATTCGATTTCAAACTCCTCGATATGGATCGAGGTGTAGGAATCCTCCTTCACCAGTTTTTCGCTCACCAGGATGGCGTCTTCAAAGTTATAGCCGCGCCAGGGCATGAAAGCTACCAGCACGTTTCGCCCCAGGGCCAACTCGCCGCGGTCAGTGCAGGGACCATCGGCCAGCACCTGACCGGCTTGAACGCGCTGCCCTTTGTGCACGATGGGCTTCTGGTTGATGCAAGTGTTCTGATTCGAGCGGCGGAACTTGATGAGCTGATAGATATCCGCACCGACCTCGCGGGAGAGTTGCCCGCTGTGGCCGTCACCCTCAACGCGCACGATGATGCGTTCGCTATCCACGCCATCCACTACACCATTGCGGCGGCAGATGACGACGGCGCCGGAATCGCGCGCCGTGACTTCTTCCATACCCGTGCCCACCAGCGGCGATTGCGCCCGCAACAGGGGCACCGATTGCCGTTGCATGTTCGAACCCATCAAGGCGCGGTTGGCGTCGTCGTTCTCGAGGAACGGAATCAGCGAAGCGGCCACGCTGACGAGTTGCTTGGGGCTGACGTCGATGTAGTCGATCTCTTCGCGCCGTTTGAGCACGAAGTTTCCGGCCTGCCGCGCGTTGACCAGTTCGTGGATGATGCGGCCCTTGCTGTCGATGCCCACGTTGGCCTGGGCGATGATGTACTGGTCCTCTTCCCACGCCGACTGGTAGAAGCTGAACGGTTCGTGCTCCACCAGCTTGCGCTTCTTTTCGCGCAATTCTTCGTTGGTCTTCAAGACGGTGTTCACTTCCACGTGCTCGCCCACCTTCCAGGGACCATCACCGCCGTGGGTGACCGTGATGTAATCCACGATGCTTCCGGCGCGAACCTTGCGATAGGGGCTTTCGATGAAACCGTACTCGTTGATCTGCGCGTAGCACGAAAGCGAGGAGATCAAACCGATGTTGGGTCCTTCCGGCGTCTCGATGGGGCAGATGCGCCCGTAGTGCGTCGGGTGAACGTCGCGCACTTCAAATCCGGCTCGCTCGCGCGAAAGTCCGCCCGGTCCGAGAGCGGAAAGCCGCCGCTTATGGGTAATCTCCGAAAGCGGGTTGGTCTGATCCATGAACTGCGAGAGCTGTGAAGACCCGAAGAATTCACGAATCGCCGCCATCACCGGTTTGGCGTTGATAAGGTCGTGCGGCATGGCCGTGGACATTTCCTGGTACACCGACATCTTTTCCTTGATTGCCCGTTCCATGCGCACCAAGCCGAGACGGAACTGGTTTTCGATCAACTCACCGACGGCGCGAACGCGTCGATTTCCCAGGTGGTCGATATCATCCACAGCGTAGACGCCGCCAGGGTTTTTCTTCAGGGTCAGCAGGTAGCGGATGGCCGCGTAAAAGTCTTCCGGCTCGAGCGTCCGCTTATCCAGTGGCAACTGGACGGGAGAAAGCTCGGAATGGTCGGTCGCCAGCGTGCCTTCGCAGGCGCGAACAACTTCGGAACAGATATTCCCTTCCCGCTTTCCCACAAACATCTTCTCGTCATCGACAACGACGTAGAAATTGGCCTTGGGGAAATTCCGGGCTTCCAGAACCTCAAATTCCTGGGCTTTGTCGTCGAGACGAACCTTGAGTTTGGAGTAGTAACCCAGCTTGATATTGAACTTCAGCCTTCCCACGCGGGAGAAATCGTACTTACGCGGATCGAAGAACATTCCGTTGAATAGCGAGGTGGCAGTATCGAGCGTCGGGGGGTCACCCGGGCGCATCTTTCGATACATCTCGATCAGCGCCTCTTGCGGGGTCTTCAAGGTATCGCGCTTCAAAGTCTGGCTGGTGACCGAGCCGGTATCGTCCTTTTCCGGGAAGAACACCTGCAATTCCGTAATTTGAGAATCCAGAATTGTATTCAGAACGGTGGGAGTAATTTCACTATTGGCTTCCACCAGGACCTCTCCGGTTGAGGGGTCGACGATATCGATCGCGGTGAAAATTCCTTCCAAATCGTGGGAAGCCACTTCCACCTGCGTGATTTTGGCTTTCTGAATTTCCTTGAAGGCAGCCGCGGTAATCTTCCGTCCCGCCGCAACCACGGCTTCGTGCGTGCGGGGGTTATCGATGCTCTTCGAGATGCGGTTGCCGATCAGCCCTTCGGAAACCTCCCAGAACAGCTTGCGGTCCTTGAGTGTAACTTTTTCGATGTTGTAGAAGGCCTTGATGATTTCGGCGTCGTTCTTCAATCCCAGCGCGCGCAAGAAAATCGTAGCCAGGAATTTTCGCTTGCGGTCGATTCGAACGTAGAGAAGATTCTTGGTGTCGTACTCGAATTCCACCCATGAGCCGCGGTAGGGAATGATCTTTCCAAGGAAATAAGTCTTCTGGGCATTCGCCTCGAAAAAGACTCCCGGCGAACGGTGCAACTGGCTGACAATAACGCGTTCCGTCCCGTTGATGATAAAGGTGCCATTCTCCGTCATCAGCGGAATTTCCCCGAAGTAAACTTCCTGTTCCTTGATATCGCGGATGCTCTTGTGGCCGGTGTCGGCATCCTTATCGTAGAGGGTGAGACGGATGGTAACTTTAAGGGGCGCCGCGAAAGTCATGCCGCGCTCCTGGCACTCGGTCACATCGTACTTCAACTGGAGCGCCACGGGGTCGCCGCACTTATTACAGAACGTCACCACGTTTTTGTTGAAGGTACCGCACTTGGTGCAGAGGACTTCGCCTACCTTGAAGGGATCGGTAATCACCGTGTGGCCGCAGTTCTTGCAGGTGCTGCGCAAGTGGTGCAAGCCCTTCAGGCTTCCGCACTTGCACTCCCAATTGCCGATCGAGTAATCCACGAAGTCCAACTGCGCGATGCCGCGAAAATCCGTGATCGGGAAGACGGAATTAAAGACGGCTTGCAGCCCGTCATCCTCGCGTTCAGAGGGCAACAGATTCATCTGCAGGAAGCGTTCGTAGGATCGCCTCTGGACCTCGATGAGGTTGGGAATTTTTATAACCGTCGGAATTTTGGAGAAATTAATGCGCTGACGCACAGCGCCGTTCCCGCCGTTAGGCATTCCTTTTGCTCCTTGCGTGAAATTTCAAACGTCGATCAGACAATGGTGACACAGGTCCCTTAATGAATTGGATGCACACCTAGCCTGTGAGGATGCAATTGAATCACCCCGATGGCCCAGCAGTACAGGGTTCATCTGTGCCACATCAGAGCAGTCGCGAGTGGCAAGTGGAAGGTGACAAGCCAAAGCACCGAACCGCGCACATAAGCTTTGCTTGTCACTCGTCACTCTTCACTCGTCACTGATTGTGAGAGGGCCTTGCCACCAGGTAACCACCTCGAGGAAAGCGCGGGTTAAACCCCTCTTCCTCTGGAACCTGGCGGGAGGGCAGTTATTTCACTTCGACGGTAGCGCCAGCATCGGTGAACTTTTTCTTGATGGTCTCCGCCTCTTCTTTAGAGACCCCTTCCTTGATCGGCTTCGGCGCGCCATCCACCAAGTCCTTGGCTTCTTTCAGGCCCAGGCTGGTGACTTCGCGGACAGCCTTGATGACATTGATCTTGTTGGCCCCGATGGCGGTAAGGACCACCGAGAACTCCGTCTGCTCTTCCACCGGCGCCGCGGCTGCCGCCGCACCCGCTCCCGCAACTGCCACCGGAGCTGCCGCTGCCGCAGACACGCCTAAGACCTCTTCCAGCCGCTTTACCAGCTCCGCGGCTTCAAGCAGGGTTAGCCCCTTTACTTCTTCAACGATTTTCTCTACCCGTTCCGACATGCTCGATTCTCCTCTTCGATGTAGCTAACAGCTCACAGCCAACAGCTTCCCGTGCATCCATCTGTGGGCTGTCAACTGTTAGCTGTTAGCTGCTTCCTGAAATTTCTTTTCCTTCACGCCCTGCGAAATAACATAGGCGAGGTTGCGGGCCACTCCAGACAGCGTGGACGCCACCCGTTGCCCTGGTGAATTAAACAAAAACAGAACTTTGGACAGCAATTGCTCCTTCGGAGGCAAAGTGGCAATGGCAACCAAGTCGGCAAGGGAAACAACCCTACCCTCGACCACCCCGCTCTTGAACGTCAGGATGGGGTTTTCCTTGGCATACTCGGTCAATGCTTTCGCCAGCGCGACGGGGTCGGCTTCGGTAAGGGCGACGGAGGTCGTTCCCGCAAGCTTATGGGAAATCGGCTCGGCCGTTGTTCCTTTGGCCGCGCGCTCGATCAAAGTGTTCTTCACCACCTTGTATCGCGCACCCGTCCCCGCCACCTTCCTGCGAAGTCGAAAATCCTGGGCTACCGTGATCCCTTGAAACCCCGAAAAGATGATGCCTCGCGCTTTGGTCAGCTCCTCGTGGAGCTCCTCAGCACTCTTCTTCTTTTGTTCCCGATCCATGCTTACTCCTTGGCAGAAGCTAGAAGCGAGGAGTCAGAATAATCGCGCCTAACCCGCGCCTTCTATCTTCCAACTCCTAACTTCCTTCCTATGCCGCTTCCACCGAATCCAGGCTAATCGCCAGGCCCGGACCCATGGTGGATGAAATCACAATGCTCTTCACGTACTTTCCCTTGGACGAGGCGGGCTTGGCTTTGATCACGCTGGAAATCAGCGCGCCGGCATTTTCCGCCAATTTGGTGGCCTCGAAGGAGACTTTCCCCACCGGACAGTGAATAATTCCCGTCTTGTCAACGCGGAACTCAACTTTTCCGGCTTTGACTTCCCGGACCGCCTTGGCGACGTCGACGGTCACCGTCCCCGTCTTGGGGTTCGGCATCAGGCCTCGCGGCCCCAGCACTTTACCCAAGCGGCCGACGGACTTCATCATATCCGGGGTCGCCACGACGGCATCAAAGTCGACCCAGCCGCCCTGAATCCTCTGGACGATGTCGTCACCGCCGGATTCCTCTGCACCGGCCTCGCGGCCTTCGCGCACCTTGTCACCGGACGCGATCACAATCACCCGCTTGGACTTTCCCAACCCGTGCGGCAGTACTACCGTTCCGCGCACCATCTGGTCCGCATGCTTGGGGTCAACTCCCAAACGCATGGCGACTTCTACGGTCTCATCAAATTTCGCAAAGGCCGCCTTTTTGACGATCGGCATAGCATCCGCCAGTGTGTATGCGGGCTTGTCAACCAGCTTGGCGGACGCCTCGAACTTTTTCCCAACTTTAGCCATTGCAACCACTCCCCTTCGGATCTCGAAACTGGAAACTAGAAATTGGAAACGCGAAACTGGAAAATCGAAACTCAAAACTCCGTGCCAGCCTCAGAGTGGTTGAATTTCCAATTTCTGGTTTCAAGTTTCGAATCGTGTTCATCCCGCCACGTCAATCCCGATGCTTCGCGCCGTGCCTCTGATCGTGGCTACTGCTGCCGCAAGGTCGCGGGCATTTAGGTCGGGCAATTTCAGCTTGGCGATTTCTTCCACCTGCTTGGCGGTAACTTTGCCGACCTTGTTGCGGTTGGGTTCCCCAGAACCCTTGGCAATTCCCGCCGCGCGCTTCAAGAGAATCGAAGCTGGCGGCGTCTTGGTGACAAATGTAAAGGTGCGGTCGTGAAAGACCGTGATGACCACCGGGATAATCAAGCCTTCCTGATCCTTGGCCGAGGTCTTGGCGTTAAAGGATTTGCAGAAGTCCATGATATTCACGCCGTGTTGGCCCAAGGCCGGTCCCACGGGAGGAGCAGGAGTGGCTTTTCCCGCCGGAATTTGCAACTTCACCATTGCCGTTACGCGTTTTGCCATAATCTTAACCCCCAGTGACAAGTGACAAGTGACTAGTGACAAGTAAAAGCCGAGCGTTTGGACTTCTAATCTTTCTGCTCGTCACTCGTCACTGGGCACTCCTCACTGCTCTTAAATCTTCTCCACCTGGTAAAAATCCAGCTCCACGGGCGTCGCGCGGCCGAAGATAGTCACCATCACGCGCAATGTAGAGCGGTCTTCGTTAATCTCGTCCACCATGCCGTTGAAGTCCTTGAAAGGTCCGTCGGTAATCTTGACGTTCTCACCCCGGTCAAACTTGAGCTTCGGCTTGGGATGTTCGGCCGCCACTTCGACGCGATGGACGATCCGGTCAACTTCCTCGGCGGTAAGAGGGCTGGGCCGCTGGCCGGAACCCACAAATCCCGTGACCCGCGGAGTGGAACGCACCATGTGCCAGGTGTTATCGTTCATTTCCATCTCGACCAGCACATATCCGGGATAGAAGAGCTTGGGAGTGACCACTTTCTTGCCCTGACGCATCTCGATGACGTCCTCGGTGGGGACCATGATCTCCCCGAACTGCTCGGCGAGGCCTTCCGCATCGATCCGGCTCTTCAGGGTCTCCGCGACCTTCTTCTCAAAGCCGGAATAGGTATGGAGGATATACCAGTTCTTTGGCATGCTCGTCTTCCCAACGCTTATCTCTTGTTCGGTCAAACCTTCACCAGCCTCAAAGGAATTCTATCTCAGCCCCGGTGCATGAAATATCTCAGGGCGCGGGAAACCGTGAATTGAAACGCCTCATCGCAAATATAGAAGTAAATTCCGAAAGCAAATGTCGTGAGGATCACCATCACCGTGGTACCGTAAATCTCCTGCTTGCCAGGCCAAGTCACACGCCGGGTTTCAATTTTCACTTCCGCAACATACTGCGTGAACTGCTGCCATAGTCCCTTGGCATGCTCCAACGGGACCTGCAACGCATTGTTGTCTTCTTTAACTTTAACTTCGTTACCCATTTCGCTCTCGATCCAGCCGAGCGGCTCATCGCTCGCCCAAGGCAAATCCAAAAAATCTGGCAGGGGCGGAGGGATTTGAACCCCCATGACCGGTTTTGGAGACCGGCAGATTAGCCGTTAATCTGACGCCCCTGTGAAAACCAGTCCATAGTCCATAGCCGATAGTTCATAGAACATGAGCCTGGACTCCGAACTATTGACTACCAACTATCGACTGTTTACTTCACTTCCTTATGGGCCGTATGGTGCCGGCACGTTGGGCAGAACTTCTTCAGCTCCAACCGGTCCTGGTTCTTCTTCTTGTTCTTCGTCGATGTATAGTTGCGGTTCTTGCAGTCACCGCATTGCAATGTAATGATTTCGCGCATAGTTGTTTAGCTCTTCCAAGGCGGCGGTAACCGCTTTTCACGAAGTCCAAAACAGGATCCACCGCGTCGTCCACCCGGTGTGAACCTCGCCTCACTCTTCCTCAATGCGGCTAAGGGCTCACGCCGATTCTTTTCACTTCGGGTGGGACAAGGTCAAGCGACAGGACAAATTCCCACCGGATAAGAACCGAATGGACGCCATCATCGCGTGCATCTCGCACCCACATTCCTAAATCATCGCTGTCCTCAACGTAAAGCAACGGTAGTACGGCTTCGGGGAAGTCGAAACCCGTTAGCCGTAATGCAGCTTGGCCCTCGTCGCTCAAAACGACCTCGACTTGCCGCGTGACCAGTTTCATGGCCTGGTCTCAAAGGCAAGGTCCAGAACCCGATTCAACCGCCTTTCGGCTGAGTCCGATCCGCTCTCGAACAGATCGTCAACAACCCTTTCCGCGACGCGAAACTGTAAAGGACGCCCGTCAACCTGGACTTCCACTTCAAATTTCTCCTGAAGATCATCCAATGAAACGCGCCGGAGGATGGCTCCAGCCCAACGCCCAGTGATACGCGCTTTCAGGAATCTGGCGAAACGCTCTGCCTTGTCGAGCGAATTCTCCGCTCCTCGCTTTGAAACCAGTGACGACCGGGCGTAGTCTTCCTCCCGCACGCGCATTTTCTGAGCAACCTGCTTTTGCTCAGGGGAAAGTGGAGGCAATTCCTCTTTCGGCAACGCCTGGATCGCGTCCCATTCCGTGGGACTGATCCGGCCTCCTCGTGCTGAGATTTCAACGCTCATAGTTTACTTCTTCTACTTAATGATCTCAGCGACGGTGCCGGCGCCGACGGTATGGCCGCCCTCGCGGATGGCGAAGCGCAGCCCTTTCTCCATCGCGATCGGCGTGATCAACTCGATCTCCAGGCTCACGTTGTCTCCCGGCATCACCATTTCCGTCCCTGCCGGCAACGTCGCCACTCCCGTCACGTCCGTCGTCCGGAAGTAAAACTGCGGCCGGTACCCGTTGAAGAACGGCGTGTGCCGTCCCCCTTCTTCCTTGCTCAAGATATACACCGAGGACGTAAACTTCGTGTGCGGCGTGATCGACCCCGGCTTCGCCAGCACCATCCCCCGCTCCACATCGTCCTTTTCCGTTCCCCGCAGCAGTACCCCGATGTTATCTCCCGCCTGCCCTTCGTCCAGCAACTTCTTGAACATTTCCACGCCCGTCACCACCCGCTTGAATGGCTCCGGCCGCAATCCCACAATCTCGATTTCTTCCTGCACCTTCACCTTGCCGCGCTCCACACGCCCCGTCACTACCGTGCCCCGTCCCGAGATCGAGAAGATGTCTTCCACCGGCATCAGGAAGGGCCGATCAATCTGCCGCTCCGGCATCGGTATGTAGCTGTCCACCGCATCCATCAAATCGTGGATCGACTTCTCCCACTTCGGATCGCCTTCCAGCGCCTTCAACGCCGATCCCCGAACGATGGGAATCTTGTCTCCCGGGAACTGATATTTGTTCAGCAGGTCGCGCACTTCCACTTCCACCAGTTCCAGCAACTCCTCGTCCTCCACCGCGTCGCACTTGTTCATGTACACCACGATGTAAGGCACGTTCACCTGGCGGGCCAGCAACACGTGCTCACGCGTCTGCGGCATCGGACCGTCCGTCGCCGCCACCACCAGAATCGCTCCGTCCATCTGCGCCGCGCCCGTGATCATGTTCTTGATGTAGTCGGCGTGCCCCGGGCAGTCCACGTGCGCGTAGTGCCGGTTCTTCGTCTCGTATTCCACGTGCGCGATCGCGATCGTGATCCCGCGCGCCTTCTCTTCCGGCGCGTTGTCAATCGAGTCAAACGCCCGGAACTTCACCTTGGGATTGTCCTTCGCAAGCACCTTGGTGATCGCCGCCGTGAGCGTCGTCTTACCGTGATCGATGTGACCGATCGTCCCCACATTCATGTGCGGCTTCGACCGATCAAATTTTTCCTTGGCCATGAGTTTAGAGCCTCGTCCGTTTAGTATATTTTGCGGGTCTCACCGACCGACGCGAATCATCAAGATCAGGTCGGGGAGAGTGCCTGCTGCGGAAGTTCCTTGACGCCGTGCGCTATTTTCCGCGAAACACAACCTTCATCTCAGCACTGGCGCAAATCGTCCTGCGCCTCAAAGCTCTGGAGCCGATGAGCGGAATTGAACCGCTGACCCCGTCCTTACCAAGGACGTGCTCTACCAACTGAGCTACATCGGCCCGCCGCGCCCGAAGACGCGTGAAACTCGAGGACTGCAACTCGAAATCCGCCTCTCACCGCCCGGCACCGCGTTTCGAGTTTCCAGTTTCGAATTGCAAACTGGAGCGGGAGACGGGGATCGAACCCGCGACCAACAGCTTGGAAGGCTGTGACTCTACCACTGAGTTACTCCCGCCCCTTTTGGGAAAACTGGAAAACCGAAATTCGAAACTCGCACGCCACCTAGATGATCGATTTCAACCGAGTTGCGAACTTCGATTTTCGAGTTTCGAACTCCAAACTGGTGGACAGGGGAGGGTTCGAACCTCCGTAGACCACAGGGGTCGGCAGATTTACAGTCTGCTGCTTTTGACCACTCAGCCACCTGTCCGCTCTACCTCATCCTTCCAAGCGCTCTGGCAAGCGCGGGCGCAGTCATGCGCTTATTCCCCCGAACCGTTTTCATTTGAGCCAAGTGAGTCGAGATTACGGTTGGGCGCGGATGCAACTAACGATCCACGCAATTCTGAATAACCCAGATTAGGTAAACCCTCTCCCGAATCTATCGCCCGGCGACCGCCTGCCAGATCCTTCTATTAAGTGACGAGTAACGAGTGGCAAGTGACCAGCGGAAATCCTTGCCCTTGCAGTCGGTTTCCTCGTCACTCCTCGCTCGTCACTTACCGCTAATCTTGGAGCTGGCGAAGGGATTTGAACCCCCGACCCTCTGATTACAAATCAGATGCTCTACCGGCTGAGCTACGCCAGCCGCCGCAAACTTACCATTATACTGATCGGCAGGCAAATTGCAAGGAAAACCGCTAGATTTTTTTCGGGACCGAGACACAAGCGTCCCCTAGCTCCCACCAGCCATCTTGAGCCCGTTCGCGCCATCTCCCCGAAGCCCCTTATCTGCTTGAGTTTCCATAAACTGGAGAGTAAATCAACCCGCCGTCCGATTGGAACCTGAGTCACCCTGGCCATCGACCCGGCATTGCTCGTTCGCGCCGCACTTCACGAACGCTCAATTCTCAGTGACGATGTGCGCAGGTCTCCGGTTACTCGTGCAAGTATTTCATCGGATTAACGGGGGTATCGTTGACAAGCACTTCGTAGTGCAGATGCGGACCCGTCGTCTTGCCGGTCATTCCCACGGCGCCAATAACCTGCCCGCGTTGTACTTCCTGGCCCACGACAACAAAAATCTTGCTGAGATGCCCGTACTTGGTCGCCAACCCATTGCCGTGATCCACCACGATCGCGTTGCCGTAGCCGGAATCCCACCCAGCTTCCAGAACAATGCCATCACCGCCGGCTTCAACCCGCGTGCCGAGTGGGGCGCGTATATCCACTCCGGAATGAAAGGCGCCTTCGCCACTAAATGGATCCAGGCGCTGGCCAAAGCCCTCTGAGATCTGCCCGCGAACCGGCCAAATCGAGGGCACCCCCTGGCGACCAAAATCAGCCACGGGGATAAATCCCCTCGACGCTGACTGAGTGGACGGAGCAAGCGAAGCATTCTTGATCAAATTGAAAGCAAATAGGGAGGCTTGGTAACTGGATTCAAGAGTGGAATTGGTTTGTGTCGCGAGTGAAAGCGCCGCCTCGGGAAAATGCGGGCGCCGCGCGGCGCCGAAACCGTAAGTCAAAGCAACTTCCGAGGCCAGGGATTGCAAGGAGTCCAATTTCGCGTTGGTCGTGGTTACAGCGTTTTCCAGGCTCCGGTTTTGCGTTTTCAGAGCCTCTCGCTCGGTCCGGAGATTGTTATAATTCGAAACTTTCAGCAGCATTCGCGCATAGCTATTCGCCAGCGCGGCGATGGTCATAATCCCCACCACACTGAAAGCTAACAACATGTGGACGACATAAAATGGGAGGCGAATTTTATGAAGCTTCCCGTGCGCACCTGGGAAGATCAGAAACGTATAGAACTTCTTATCCATGGATTAGGTCACCCAATCCCCAATAATTTCGACGCTTATTGCCCCCCCATGAGTTGTCTGTAGAGGGCTTGAAATGAATCGCGCATGAGGCACTTAAAGTGCGGGATGCATCCTAAACGAATGTCGCGGCGAATGTCAAGGAAATATGACAAGGGGTTTAAGGCGCGCTTCTCCATTTGGCTGGAAACAGCTTCTTCTTAGTCTGGATAGACTATTAATTGGATTCATCTCCCTTAGTTCGAAGTTTAAGTTAAGATGGGAACTACGGAATGTGGCGTAAGCCTAATCGGTCTACTCATGCGCGGCAAGCCCTTTTTCCAAAGCGAAGCGGAGTTTATAACCTGGATTAACCGGCGTACCCCACGCCGCGCGGCGGGTCTTGCCCTGGGAATCGGCGACGACGCGGCGTTGGTTCGAGTCCCACCTGGACAGGAATTGATTCTGACCACCGACATGTCGATCGAAGGGGTGCACTTTAAGTCCCATCTCCACCCGCCCGAGGCCGTCGGGCACCGAGCCTTGGCCCGTTCACTCAGCGATATTGCCGCGATGGGTGGGACTCCACGCTACGCCCTGATTTCATTGGCTGTTAATCCACGCGTCGGGCGCCGTTGGCTGGAGGGCTTCTTCAAAGGATTCTTTGCCCTCGCACGCCGATTCCGCGTCGCCGTCATCGGTGGCGACACAGCCATCGTTTCCAGCCATATCTCGTCGGACGTTGTTGTGGCGGGCCTTGTCCCACGCGGTCGTGCGCTGCGTCGCTCGGGCGCCAAAGTCGGTGATCGGATTTTCGTCAGCGGACGTCTTGGCATGTCCGCACTGGGATTGTGCCTACTGCAGTCGGACACAGGTGTCCGAAAGCCTGTCGAGAGGGCCGCCTTGCGGGCTCATCTGTTTCCCCTTCCCCAATGCTCCCTGGGCCGATTCCTTTCCGGCAATCGCTTGGCGAGTGCGTTGATGGATCTGAGCGATGGCCTCTCGATCGACCTCTTGAGGCTTTGCAGAGCCAGCGGGGTTGGTGCAACTTTGACTGCCGACCAAATTCCCGCACCCTCAATCCGCGCTGCCGGAAAAGCGCTAAGCTTGGCGCTTGACGGCGGAGAAGACTACCAACTGCTCTTTACGGCGCCTGCGGCCAAGGCCTTAAAGATCCCTCGCCACTTCGGCAGAACCCCGATCCACTGCATCGGAGAAATTCGCGCCTCACGAGGGATTGATATCATCACGTCACAAGGCAAGACTCTGCCAGTCCGACCTCGCGGATACGACCACTTTTCCCGGATGTAGCATCTAACTACTTGTTGGAATAGGTTGCTTAGTATCCGCGGCGCGGCCGCCCGTTTCCGCGGCTTAGTCATTGAGTTGGGGCCGCAGGTCTTGCGAGGTGGCACGCTTGTATCGAGAGGTGAAGGGTGCTACGCTTTTGAGCAGGAGGGGCGTATGCGCAAACTGCAAATCGTTTTGTTGTCGTTGGCAGTGGCTTTGACTGTCGGCGGCACCGCTGCCTGGGCCCGCGGTGGCGGGGGACATGGCGGTGGCGGGGGACACGGCGGTGGCGGAGGTTTCCATGGCGGTGGAGGCGGGGGCTTCCATGGCGGCGGTGGGGGTGGTTACCGTGGCGGAGGCGGAGGCTTTCGTGGTGGCTACGGCGGCGGCTACCGGGGCGGCTACGGCGGCTGGGGCTACGGACACGGATGGGGCGGCTGGGGTTATGGCCGCGGTTGGGGTGGTTGGGGGTATGGCTTCGGGTTAGGGTGGGGGCCTTGGGCCTACTGGCCGGGAGCGTATTATGGCTATGGTTGGGGATATCCTAACTATTCGTACTACCCCGACTATTCCTACTATCCGAACTACTCTTCAAATCCGTGTTATCCCTACGGTCCATACGATTGCCGTATTTCAGGGTCAAGCCCAAGTGCCTACGCGCCTGGTCCTGCTGTGGCTAGACCGAATGCATCGGCGTATTCCGAGGGGAACCCTTCAACGTCGGCGCCCAGCCCTTACTTAGCTGACGGGCAATGGCACTCATTCAACCCGCGATCCGCGCCGGCAATTCGCGCCGCTTCACCTCAAGCCGTGCCCAATTCCACAGCAAATGCCTCGGCACGCACTTATAACGCGCGGGTGGGGGATGGGCAATGGCATCATTTTGGACCCCAGCCCGCTCCGGCAATGCGCGCCGCTTCACCTCAAGCCGTACCGAATACGCAAACGAACGAGCCGGTCCCCTCTTACAATATTGCCATGCAGGGAGGCCGGTAATCCCATCGTTGCTGCGAGCAGGGTAAGGTCGGTAAATGTCCGGCATCTCGATTCACTCCTGAGCTGACCTTCATAGGGCCCGATTGCGAACGGCAACGGGCCCTTCTTGTTCCTGTCGCGGGGCCCTCCGACAGCGGGACACCTTACCGTTTCGCTGTCGTCGATTTTCCGACCGGAATGCGAATCAACACGTGGGCGATAACGGCAAATGCGGCAAGCGAAATCCACCCTCCCCATTTTTCGACGAAGGCGAAAACGTCTTCCCCTGTGAAGACGTGCGTGATGGACTTGACGCCGGTAAGGAAGAGCGTGGCCAAGAGGATTCCCGTGATCGCTTCACCGGCGATAAAACCGGAAGCGAGCAGCGTGCCGCGTTCCTCGAACTTGGCCTTCTCTTCCCCTTCGAGCCTGCGGCGCGCGGCCCACTGATCGGCAACCCACTTCATCACGCCACCCACAAAGATGGCACCCGTCGTTTCCAGTGGCAGGTACATGCCGACCGCGATCAGCATGGGCGAGGGCGCGCCAATCATCACCAGTGACACTCCGAACAGGCAGCCGATAATCAGCAGGCCCCACGCCATCTGCCCGCCCACAATGCCTTGAGCAAGTTGCGCCATCAGTCCGGCCTGTGGCGCCGGCAGTTCGCGCCCGCCGATGCCGCCGCTCGCGAGGTTCGCTTCGTGCAGCGCGATGATGGGCAGCAACAGAAAGAACGAAACCGCGATGACGCTCAGGACTTCAACCACTTCCATTTTCCAAGGCGTACCACCCAGAAGGTATCCGGCCTTCAGGTCCTGAATGAGGCTGCCGGATACGCAGCACGCGCAGCAGACCACTGATGCCACGCCGAGCACTGCGGCGACGCCGCCCAGTCCTTTGACTCCAATGACCACCATCATCAATGCGGCGATGACCAGGGCGGCGAGTGTCAGTCCCGAGACCGGCTGATTCGACGAGCCGACCAATCCAACGAGGTAGCCACCCACAGCAGAAAGGAAGAATCCGGTGATGGTCATCACCACGGCCGCCACCAGAGCCGCGCCCCAACTGCGCGCAAAGTAGTAATAGATGATGGTGATGGGAATCACCAGGGCAGCGGTCGAGAGGATGATCCACTTGATGGGGATGTCGATGTCGAGCCGCGTGCGCACCGGGCCGCCCTCGCCCAAAGTCTCCGAGGCCTGGAACGCGCCTTTGATGGACCGCCAGATCGACTCGCGCATGCTGTAGAGCGTATAAACCGCGCCCACCAGCATCGCTCCGACGGCGATGGGCCTCACCACGTTGTACCAAACCGTGTAGCTCACCAGGTCCCACGGCGCGGAGCCACCGGGCGTGGTCGTGCCCACGCGTTGGGGGAGTTGGGGATCGATAAAAAGCACAAGGGGAATCAGCACCAGCCAGGCGATGACCCCGCCGGAAAAGTTGATGGCCGCAAGGCGGGGTCCGATAATGTATCCAATGCCGATCAGCGCCGGCGAAGCGGAAGGTGTGGCAAACGCGACGCCACCGGCATAATTGACCTTGCCCAGCAGTTCCTTTTGATAACCGAAATATTGCACCACCGACTTGGGGAAATTCCAGAAAAAGCTGACCGAATCCTGGAAAACCTGGAACCCTTTCTCATCCTTGAGCAGTTGCAGAAATGCGCCGAGCCCCATCGCGCCAAAAATGTACTTGGGAGCATCGGTGTTACTTCGCTGTCCGGCCTTGACGATCTCAGCGCTGGCCGTGCTTTCCGGAAAGGGCAAATCCGACTCTACGCAGAGCGGTCGGCGCAGAATGATGATGAAGAAAACGCCGAGCAGTCCGCCCGCCAGCAGGATCAGCGTGCCCGTCCAGAAGTGGCTGCGAAGGTCGGTCCAGAGACGCTGGCCGCCAACGTCGACCATCATGAAAGCGGGAATGGTAAAGATCGCGCCAGCGACCAGCGCCTCACCCACGGAGGCAGCAGTGCGCGTGAGGTTTTGCTCGAGGACGCCGCCGCGGAAAAACGGCAGGCGGAAAAGCGCAATGGCAATCACCGCGGCAGGAATGGTCGCCGCCACGGTCTGCCCGGCCTTCATGCCAAGATATGCGTTGGCCGCCCCAAAAATTGCGGCCATAATAATGCCGGCCAGAACCGCCTTGAGTGTAAATTCTCGCTCAGTGGAGTCGTGGGGAACGAACGGTTTGAAGTTGGATGGTTTAGGTTCAGTCAACGCCTATCTCCGCATTCTCGATCTTCCGCCTAGCCACAACACGAAAGGTAAGCCAAAAACTGTTATCCTGCGAGCACCTGGGAAGACCAAAAGGCATATCAGGTTCTACTCATTGCCCCAGCAAGGATTGAACTGTTCGCCAGCACTTGTCAAAAGAAGGACAACGGTCCCTCGCGGCATCCATGTCAAAACGGTCTGTCATCGCGGGCTGATCAATCACCTCTGAATATGGGATTCCCAGTAGTTCACGGAGATGTTCTTTGGCTCCCGGAATGTCCTCTGGTTCGCGGCGCAGTCCCTCAGCAAGCGGAATTCCGTTTCCAACCCGCAGTGATTCCAAAGAGCCCAGAAACCACGCTTCGAACTCCCGTTTTGCCAAGACGACGCCGATCTCCACATCGGCGCGGGTAGTCTTGGCTCGGGCGAGCAACTCAGGTCCCAATTTGGCGGGGCAGTCGGCTTCTGCATCAATCAGCAGCAGTACCCTACCTTCGGCACCACCTTTTAGAGTAGCAAGTTCAATCGCTCGTTCCAGTTCGCCCGGCTTCACCATTTTGCTTCGCTGGCAGCGAATGGGTTTACCAACCTGGGCATCATACACTTTGAGCCTGGTGGCGATCCGTCGCAGAAGCACTGGTACGGCCGCCACCTCGCCATAGCCTTCAACGATCGGTATGTTCTTAACCGGCATGGGTAATCGGAGGTCCAAAAAGATCAAGAGTGGAATCAGGCTGCTTCAGCATTTCTTCATCCGGTTCGATCTGCCCCATTCGAAGCAACTCTCCCGCCGTGTACAGGCGCTCGCTGATGCTTCTACGGGTGGCACTATCCACCTGCGCGATTTGAGTTTCACCCGTTCGCGAGGTCACGGAAAGAATGGAGTCCGGCTCGATCCCTGGATCATCCAGAATGTCCGGGCTGTGGGTGGTGAGCACGACCTGGGTGCGGGCGCTCGCCTCCCGCAGTGCTCCTAGTAGAGCTGCGGCTGCCCCAGGATGGATAGCAAGCTCGGGTTCTTCGATGCCGACGAGTGGAATCGCTCGTTGATGGCCGTTCGTCACCTGGAACGCCGCGACCAATACGCCAAGCGAGCGCAGGGTGCCATCCGACATGTTGGCCGCGAAAAAGTCCCAGGGGTTTTCGTCACCGGCGACGCGCTGTCTGAATGCAAGCGTTTCCTTGGGCCCCAAATGCCTCGGCTCCACCGACTCGATACCGGGGACAACTGCCGCCAAGTACTTTTCGATTCGTCTGACCGTGTCGGGCTCAGTAGACTCCAGCCGGTGCAGCACACTCGAGATATTGCTCCCGTCTCTCGCCAGTAATTCGCCCGCATCCGGGGGCTGTAGTTCCCTAATCCTGTCGGGATTGAGATTGTAAAAGCCCATCCGAGACAATCCATCATAAATCGGACGAAATTCTGGGAGAGCCGAGACAGATGTAAGATAGAGTCGGTCTGGTTCAACTTTGGCGGTTGCTTTCGGAACGGAGTCCCTGAGAGTCCCATTCTCCACCACGAAAAAGTCCTTAAAGGATTTGGCTCCAAGCCCAAGCTCCAAGTCGCCTCCGCGCCTCACAACGTGGCACTCCTCCCGCTGAACCCGAAATGCACCATTCGGCAGTGCGCCCACTTGGAAAGCGTACGACGCAGGTGTGCCACCTGGAATTACGAGGTCAAGGCGTATACCGAAATGTGTTGGATGCCCTCGCGACTTACGGCGGACCTCTTTGATTCCTCCTCGGTCGCGCAGGGAGTGCTCAAGGCTCGTTCGGAGGGACTCAGCGACGAGGCGAAGTGAGTCCAGAAAGTTACTTTTGCCCGCACCGTTTGGGACCACAAGTAGCGTCAGCGGCTGCATGTTGACCTGGCAGCGAGCAATGCTCTTGTAATTCCGTAAGCTAACGCTTTGTACGAAAACCGGCATAATTGAACTAGGTGAGAGGGATGCAGTACTACTATGACACTTCGAATAATTGTGTGCCCGCCTTGCAATCCAGGATGGCAGGCGCGCATCTCCTCCTGATTAACTCTTCAACTTCTTGACCCTTGGCGCTTCAACTTCGTCGGCCGCCTTTCCTCACTGCCCCAGCAATTCCAGGAACCTCCCCACCGTCTCGATCCCACGAAAGAAATTGGGGAGATGGAATTTCTCGTTGGGGGCGTGCAGGTTATCGTCCGGGAGTCCGAATCCCATCATGACGCTCGGCGCTTTCAGGAACTTCTGGAAGGTTCCCACGACGGGAATGGATCCGCCCGAGCGCATGTAGACGGTCTTCTTCTTGAAAACCTGTTCCATGGCTTCGGCGCCGGCCGCGATCCAGCGACTGTCGGTACTTACCACCGAGGCGGGCGCGGAGCTCAAAATCCGTATCTGAGTTTTGATGCCAGGAGGCGTGATCTTCTTCACATACTTCTTGTACAGACTGATGATCTCGTTCGGCTTCATATCGGGAACGAGGCGCATGCTGATTTTCGCGGTGCTGACAGCAGGAATCACGGTTTTGGCGCCTTCGCCGGTGAAGCCGCCGCGGAAGCCGTGAACTTCAAGGGTTGGCCGCGACCACAGCCGTTCGAGCACCGTAAAGCCCTTCTCTCCCACCAAGGCGGTGGTGCCGATTTCCTTCTTCATAAAATTCTTCTCGTTGAAAGGCAGTCGCTTCCAGCTTGCCAATTCCGCCGCGGTAGGCTTTTTCACGCGCTTGTAGAATCCGGGAATAAGAATCTTCCCGTCGGGACCCTTGAGCTTATTGATCATCTCCGCGAGCGCTTGCATGGGATTGGGCGCCGCTCCGCCGTACATTCCCGAGTGCAGATCATGCGCCGCCGCGCGCGCTTCCAGTTCTGTGTAGACCAAGCCTCGCAGGCCGGTATTCAGCGTCGGCAGGTCGGGCGCAAACAGTTCCGTATCGCAGACAAGCGCCGCGTCACATTTCAACCGCTCAGTGTTCGCCGCCACGTATTCGTCAATGAACTCACCGCCCACTTCCTCTTCGCCCTCAATCAGGAACTTGACGTTCAGTGGCAGCTTACCTTCTGTCTTGAAGAAGCCTTCCACCGCTTTGCACAACAGGTAGACCTGTCCCTTATCGTCCACCGCGCCGCGGGCATAAACGTTGTTGTTGCGGATGGTGGGCTCGAAAGGCGGCGAAATCCACTCATCCAGCGGGTCGGCCGGTTGCACGTCGTAGTGGCCATAAATCAGCAGGGTGGGCTTGCCGGGCGCCTCGAGCCACTCCGCGTAGACGAGAGGATGTTGCCCCGGCTTGCCCTCGATGATCTCAACATTCTTCATTCCCATCGCGCGGAACTCACTGGCCAGGAAATCTGCCGCGCGCTGAATGTCGGGCTTGTGCTCCGGCAGGGTGCTGATGCTGGGAATTCGCAAGAGTTGAAGAAGTCCGTCCAGGTGAGAATCCCTGTTCGCCTCGTAGTATTCGAAAAGTGTTGAGCTCATAGTCCTCCTCCGAGATGCAGTGACGAGTGATGAGTGACAGGTGACGAGCGAGCTGCCCGGTCCGCGCCGGAGCCGTTCCTGCCACCGAACGAAGCGCCAGTCTACACTTCACTTGGCGAGGCGTCAATTTAAGCAAGAATCGGGTCATTTGATCATCGGGACATCGGGTCATTGGTGATCTGCGATTGGTGATTGGTGATTGCGGCGGCGGTCCATCGGCCAGTTCGCCGAGTCTCGATCTCCGAGTCTTCAATTTCGATTTTCCAGTTTCGAGGCGCTTAATTCAGAAATCAAAAATTCAGAATTCATAACTTCCGAAAGACGCCTTTCTCCTTTCCTTTCAATGACATTCAAGGTTCGCGGCGGAAAGTCGTTTATTTTCTATAACATTCAAGGTTCCGAGTGAATTTGCGATATGTCAAATTTTAACTCGTTTATTTTGATCAACATTCAAGGTTACCCCTCTAATTTTGTGCCCCTTTTTTTACGCCGCGCCCCAGGTCGATATCGCTAACTTCCCTGCTTTCAAAGGCCTGCCGCGTGCGACAATTTCTCCGATTTCACGTTAAGTTGCTGCTTTTTCAATAACATTCAAGGTTCGTGGGATCTTCCCACTTTCTCCGCCCTCGCGCCCAAGCACATCTGTTAAGTCCCCTATCTTCACGTGTTTGCCTTTTTGCCGCAGAGATCACAAAATTTGCCGATCTTTCGCTAAGCCTATTTGTTTTCATTAACATTCAAGGTTCCCGGGTGCATATCCGAGCTTTCTTCCCCGTGGGCGGCGCGCATGACGCTCAATTGCGCCGAATTCGCGAAGATCTAACGCCGCTTTGGTATGCGATAGAAGCAGCCACTGCTTTCGGCTCACTGGGGCTTGCCACGCTATGAGAAAGACCCAAATGGCAGTTTAATCGGCCGCCCTTCGCCGGGGCGGGCGTATGTCCGCCTGGGTGAAAAAGCGGTAGCTGCTGCTACCGCACTCCAAAGCGCCAACGGCGCGCGGCAGTTGAACCACGTTTCCACGTGGGCCGCATTTCCGGCTCGGCGAAATTCTGCCACCTGCATAGACTCGCAAGTGCTCCTCCCTCACGAGGACGGGACGTCTGTGACTGCTAGCCGTAGCCTGGCTCCACTCCTTGAGGAACAAGGACAATAGGCTCCTTTGTAATTCTATACTCATGATCCTTCTTTGTCAAGTGCTTTATTGTTCGAATGCGCATCGGCGGCGCACGGCCCGCTGGAGGCATTGAGCGGGCAGAGAAACGTACCTTTGACCTGGCGATCACGCGTCACGAGTCTGCTGACAAACGATTCCTATACAAGCTTGCTCTCCGTGCCCTCCGTGTCTCCGTGATGCAAGCCCTCTCGGATTGCGGCCCGATCGCTGCCGGCTGCCCATCGAGGGCTTGTAGACTCACCCGCCTGGATTTGCCCCGAATTACTTCGGCATTGGTCTGATTCTGGAGGAGTGCGATAGCTTCTTGCCGATGGGCTTTTCCTGGTTTGCTACTCAGTGGGGAAAAGAAAAACTTCGGTCAAATTCTGTGTTAGAATCACCCCGGGTTTGCGGATCCGCCGCCATTTCTACCCGCTCAGCAAAGAAACAACTAGAAGAATGTTCGAGGCAAGCCTCTTCGAGATGGAAAGAGCTGTGCTCTTTTGTACAGACTCGCGAACTCACTATGGGTACGCTGGTTGAGTTCGTGTCCAGGTCGCTTGGAAATGCCGGAATTGTTTACGGATCAACTTGGCATCGCAACCAAGCTCCATTAAGCAAGACGCAGTGTGCCGGTGCGGAAAAGTGGAGGTTACTGGACGGATGACAAACGCAAAGCTTTGGCCTCGTAGCGTCCTCGCATTCCTTTTTCTTGGTGTTGTGGGTCTACGAAGCGGACTCTGTGCCCAACAGCCGGAAACGGTATCTCCCCCACCCACAGCGCAGTCCAAACCCTCGAACGACTTGACCAGCACTCCAAGCCAGCCGAACCCCAGCGTTCCCAAGGACGACCGAATTCTATGGACGCTTCCCAACTACCTGACCGTGGAAAACTCCTCCTCGATGCCACCGATGACGGCGCTACAGAAATTCAACTTGATCGCCAAGGATACTTTTGACCCGGTTACATTCGCGTTCATCGGCTTGGAGGCCGGCATCAACCAAGCGAGCAATACGAACCCCACATTCGGACAGGGGCTCAAGGGCTATGGCAAACGTTACGGATTGGCGTTTACTGACAATGCCTTGGGAAACTTTATGACCAGCGCGGTTTTCCCCATGGCGTTACACCAGGACCCGCGCTTCTACCAAATGGGGAAAGGCGGCGTTCTCCACCGTGCCTGGTACGCGGGCACCCGAGTGTTGGTTACGCGTTCGGACTCCGGAAAAGCTCAGTTCAATTTCTCGGAGGTACTCGGGAACGCAGTTGCCGCAGGCATGTCCAATGCCTATCACCCCGGCCCTCGAACGCTTCAGAGCAGTATCAATGTTTGGGAAACGCAGATTGCTTGGGATGCCGTTAGTTACGAAGTAAAGGAATTCTGGCCAGATGTACGTCGTATGTTTGCGCGCCAGCATCACTAGATCTGCGAAATCACTGACATTGTTCCGGCAGAATTTTTCAGTGCGGTTTCGCAGTCGTCCCGCCCGCGTGGCGTACCTTATCTACTTGTTCCTCGGCGCATATTCTCTTCCCGGGTTCGCGGGGGGATCTCCTTCTCTAATTCATGGCTTGTGGGTCTGGAAGAGCCCGACCGTCCTGGAAGCAGCGCTAATCCACCTTTCTCGTCAGAGTTGGGAATGAGTGCGGCTTCGATCCGCAAGGGCCTGCGCGGAAGCAGGGAACTGCCCCGGATACCTCACAGTTCTTCGAAGCGCGTCGGGATAGCCCCGCTGTTAGTGGCCCCTCCGACAGTTTCCGCGCCTGCAGTCGCACCCAGCCCGCTCGGCGGTGCGGAGCTTTAGAGTGCGGCACAGAAGCCGGATTCGCGTTCCCGGGTGACTCATTGGGGGCAGGAAGCTTTTAGCAAATGGTGAGACCGGCGAGCTAAAGGTCGGGCCAGATTTCTGAGCCAGATTCCAGACTGCGGAAGCTCGCTCCCGCGCTTTCAACCGCGACTCGTCAGCGGTTGATTCGCCGCGACCCTTTGCGGCGAGCAAAAGAGGCGACGAGTCGCCGCACTCCAAAAAATAGCCACTTCGTATCTACTGGGTGAGCATTTCACTTCACGGTTGCGCAGGCCGGTAAAATGCCAGTTGCGAATCACCGTGGCGCAGCAGGCGGGTGCGGATGAGGGTGAGGTAATTCTCTTCCAATTGGATATGCTTCGAGTGCTCCGCGACCACGACGGACGCGGGCTCCAGCAGCGACCCACGCGCGAGCTGCCGTAGCGTGTGATGATATTCGCGAATCTCCTCGTAGGGCGGGTCAAGAAAAATCACGTCAAAATGCTCGCCTTCGCGCTCCAGCCGCTCAAGGCCAGTAAGCACAGCGCAGGTCAGGAGGGCATATCCAGAATCAATCTTGAGCGCCGCCAGATTCTGCCTGATGAGCTGCGACGCGGCGCGGTGATGCTCGATGAAGACCACGTCGCGAGCGCCGCGGCTGATGGCTTCCAAACCCACGCCGCCTGTGCCCGCATAGGCATCAAGAAAGGTCGAGCCTTCCACACTGGGGCCGAGAACGTCAAACAAGGTTTCGCGCAACTGGTCAGTGGTCGGGCGCAGGTTCCCGCCCTTGAGGGTGCGCAAACGAAGACCACGATATGTGCCGGCGATAATTCGCATAATCAGGGAACCGGGAGATCGGATGATCTAGAAACCTTAGGAACAACCCATCCGCTCATCAAGCCATTCGGTCACTGAAACCCATCATGATATCGCAAAGCATGTGGAAACATGAGTTTCATCCGCCAGATCGCCGGACCACCCGATGCTCTTGTTCACCCGATCACCCGATTACGCCACGCTCGCCAATCCGTAACGGCGGGGCCAATCGGTGCGCAAGTACGTGACGAACGACTCCAACTCTTGCGGCGAGCCCGGGTTGGAAATAAACTCCGCCGCCTCGCGCTTGGCCCATTCCAGGATTTCCTGGTCGCGCAGAAGATTGGCGATTCGAAACGCCGGAATCCCCCACTGGCGGGTGCCGAAGAAATCGCCCGGGCCTCGCAGCTTGAGGTCGGCCTCCGCAATGCGAAAGCCGTCGGTGGTGGCGACCATGGTATTCAGGCGTTCCCGGGAGATTTCGCTGCGCTGCTCCTCCGCCATCAGCAGGCAATACGACTTCTTGCTTCCCCGCCCGATGCGCCCGCGAAGCTGATGAAGTTGCGAGAGGCCGAACCGGTCGGCATGCTCGATGAGCATGAGGGTGGCGTTGGGCACATCTACGCCCACTTCCACCACCGTCGTCGCCACCAGAATCTGCACCTCGCCGCGCTTGAAGCGCTGCATCATGTCTTCTTTTTCATCGCTCGGCAGGCGGCCGTGCAGCAGGCCGACGCGGAATTCCGGAAACACGTTGTGCGCCAGTTGCTCGTACATGCTCACGGCGGGCTTAAGGTCCAGCTTACCACCCTCTTCGATTACCGGACAGACAACGTAAGCCTGCTCGCCTCGCCGCACCTCTTTCGCGCACGAACGTATACGCATTGGCCCGATCGCTCTCCTCCAGGAGTTTGGTCACGATGGGCGTGCGATGGGGTGGCAACTCATCGATCACGGAAAAGTCGAGATCGCCATAAAGCGTCAGCGCGAGCGTCCGCGGGATGGGCGTGGCCGTCATCACCAGGACGTCGGGATGATAGCCCTTGCGCATCAGCTCGAAGCGCTGCAATACGCCGAAACGGTGCTGCTCATCCACCACCACGAGGCCCAGCCGCCCGAAGCGCACGTCCTCTTCAATGAGCGCGTGCGTGCCGATGGCCAGGTTGATCGCGCCCGAGGTGATGTCGCGCTTGATTTCCGCCTTGTCCGCCGCTTTGCGCGCGCTGATGAGCAGTTCCACGCGATAGTCGAGCGGGCCGAACAACTGTTTGATGTAGAAGTAGTGCTGCGCGGCAAGGATCTCAGTGGGTGCCATCAATGCGACCTGATAGCCGTTCTCAATCGCCAGGATGGCGGCCTGGATGGCGACGATGGTTTTACCCGAGCCCACATCTCCCTGGAGCAGGCGATTCATGGGGTGCACCGAACACATGTCGTCCACGATTTCCTTCAACACCCGCTTTTGCGCGCTGGTGGGGTGAAAGGGCAGAATCCTGCGAATCGCCTGGCGGGCGCTGTCTTTCACACGAAATTCCACGCCCGCAAGGGACTTGGCCTTGCGCCGTTTGAGCGCCAAACCCGCTCCCACGCTGAAGAACTCTTCGAAGATTAGCCGAACTTGCGCCGGAGTGCGGAAAGCGCAAAGCTTTTCCAGGTCTTGCTCAGCCGCGGGAAAGTGCGTCTGACTGACCGCAGCAGGGCGCTCAAGCAGGCGGTTTTTCTGCACCACCGTTGCGGGCAGCCGGTCAGGAATCTCCCCGCCAAGCCCTTCGATCGCAGCCCACATCAGCCGCCGCAGCACGCGAGGTCCCAACGCGCCAATGGATTCATAAATTGGCACGACCCGGCCCAATTCCAGTGAGTCACCGCCCTCGGTCTCCTCCTCGGGCAAAATCTCAAATTGCGGCTGGATGATCTCCATCGTCCCGGTGCCAAAGCGGTCGCGGTCAACCTTGCCATAGAAAAATACCTGCTGTCCGGAATGGAAAACCTTGTTCTTTTCCAGGTAAGCGGCGTTGAACCACTTGCACCGGAGCATGCCGGTGGAATCGCTGGCGGCGAGGTCAAAGATGTACATGCCGCGGCGAGTGCGCATCAGGCCGCAGGTCAGGACTTTCGCAAAAACCGTGGTCGTCTGCCCCGGGACTAAGTCGCGAATGCGAGTCAGGCGCGTACGGTCCTCGTATCGAAACGGCGTGTAATAAAGCAGGTCCTCCAACGTGCGGATTCCGCGCGAGGCAAGAAGTTCCGCGCGCGCCGGTCCAACGCCTTTCAAAAACTGTACCTCGGATGCCGCTGTGAGTTTCGCGTTCGCCATTCTGCTCCGATTTGATTATTATAACCGGGACAATAAGTTATCGGGTGATCGGGTAATCAGGCGAGCGGGTGAACACAGGAAGTTTTTCGGCGGATCGAGAATCGCCCCTTTGATTTCCTGATTCCTGCCGCAGCCAGATCCTGGTCTGCCAAAGTGCTGACTTCCATGCCGCTTACGCGCGCCAAATTGATAAAATACCTGGTGGCCATTGTGCTCGGAAATGCGCTGTATTTTGCCCTGGCACCCCACCTGCCGCCCGCCGCGCAACACCATTCGTGGACCGTCGATTTGGGGACCATTGTTGACTTCTGGATTTGCCTGCTGGTTTATGGCCTTCTGGATCTCGGAACCTTTTTCCGCCGTGATGATACCGAAAATCATGGGCCCAAATAGTAACGCTAGACGTCGGCCACGCAGAAACTGATATTTGCGATGATGCCTAGGAACACCACGCGCCCGCGAGAAGTCCACTTTACCTCCTGTATTCGCAAGGGTTTATCCTACCCATAACTATTTTTTGTTTGTCAAAATGCCATCTTGAGACTAAACTATTGTCTTACGGCTTGATAGGTTTAACAGCATAGCATCCTCGGGACCAAGCTCAAGCAAGACGTAGGGCCACATGATGACCGCGTTGTAAAGCCGTAAGCCGGGGATCCCGGCAGCTATAACCACGCTCAATCTGGGGGTAAGCGCTCACTCGCGAGCGAACGCGGAATTGTGTGCCAGGGCGGAAGGCACGGACGTGAAATAAACTCTAAAGTCCCGCGCGCCTGATGCCGAATATACATAGGAGGTACGTTGCAGATGGAAACAAACGAACAAGTAGGTGTAACTGCCGGAAAAGTCTGGCATACCTTGAATGACCTGGGTCCGCAGACGGTGGCCCAGCTTAAGAAGAAGCTGAACGGCTCGGGCGACTTGGTCGGTTTCGCCCTGGGATGGCTGGCGCGGGAAGACAAGGTCGATATCTTGCTGGAAAAGAAGAGTTTCAAGGTTGCGTTGAAGTAACCACGAAAAGACAAAGGGAGCGCCAATGACGGAAAGAATCAAAGCCCTGCTAGTCCACCACAATTCGGAAACGCTGGCAACCCTCAAAGGCGCTCTGGAGCGCCAGGGTATGCACGTCATCCACGCCCAATCGCGAGCGCAAGCCAAGCGCATGCTGGGTGGCCTTGATCCCGTTCCCCTCGTCTTCACGGAAACTCAACTCCCCGACGGCACGTGGGCCGACATCCTGGCTGTGGCCGAAAAGGCCGCACGGCCGGTGAATGTCATCGTCGTGGCTCGTGTCGTCGATACGCGCTTTTATGTAGAGGCTATTGAAACCGGCGCCTTCGATTTTCTCGCGCCCCCCTTTAATGCCACTGACCTCGCCTACGTGGTGCGCAGCGCTTTCGATAATGCTGTCGCCCGCCGCGCCGCACTCCCTCGGTCCGGGCGCGTCGCCGAGGGGGGTCTGCTTGCCGAGGTGGCGGAGGCCAGTGTGCAAGCGACCGCGGACTGACTTCGACCGTCGTACATCGAGGTTGTAGGGCCGCGGAGGCACTGGTGAGGGTTCAATCCAGGCGTGCGAACGGCTATTTTGGCGTTCCTGGCGGTCAATTACGGGGTCACGATTCCCGCGTATGCAGGGACAAAGACACTAAGGGGCAAGTTAAAAACACCGTCCGGGTCGGGATGCCTCGCCCAAGGATTGCGAATATTGACGGTTGCGGCACCAGAATCGTAGTTGAGCACGGTGTAGCAATGAGCGTTCACGTACCATTGGTCAGTCCCGCCGGGTAGCGCCTGCCCCTTACCCACGAGTTGATAGAACTGGCTGCCCCCGGTGCACGCCACGATCGGCATTCCATTCTTAACGGCGTCCGCCAAGGCGGTGCCCGCCTGCGCAGCGGATTGATTATCCTGGAAGCGCGTGCTCCCCGAAAACGTCTTCATCACCCGGTCGGCGATGCCACCCTGGCCCACGGCTCGATAGGCGCCAAAGAGTTCGCCGTTTTGCTGAATGAATGCCACCATCTTGTCAAAAAAACCACCGGTTTCAAGCATTCCGATCAGGGAATCCTTCATCGTATCCGGCACGGAAATGGGGGCCATCTCTTTCTTAAGGCCCGCCTCCAGCTTAGCACGGTCAATGTTTCCATCCTGGTCAACCTGCGCGCGGATGGCGCGATCATAAGCCAACACTAAGGGATCGCTGGTGCCGACCAACGCTTCCGCAGGCTGCTTGATCCAAGGGTACAGATCGCTGCCGTCGATCTCTTGCAGCAATGCCTCGCGCAGAACTCGTTGCGCATAGGCGCGGAACAGCACCGCCACCCATTGCCCGTCCGACAGGTCATAACCACTGTCGTGAGTGTAGCGAAGGTCCTCCGGGTAAGCGGTTTCCTTCTTTCCATCCTCGAAGGTTACGGTATAACTGCCGTCCGAGTTGGGGTGGATCATCTTGTGAATCGTGTCCACGCGGCGCTGCGCCAAGGCGGCGATGACCGCATGAAAATAGCAACTCCCCAGTCTTCCCTGGCGCACGGCGTCGGGGGAAACACCCTTCGCTCCGTAAAGGTTGTCGGCTGCCTTCGCCCCCTGCAAAGCAGAGAAAAAAGCCACAACGCAAAGTACAATACCCGCGCGTTTCAGCATGGTTTGCTCCCGCAGACTCGCCTTCCCGGCGCCCCTTAAAATGGACTTGTGGCAAGAATACAAGGTGTTCAGGGAGCCGTCAAAGGGTTTATTCAATGGTTATTTAAGGCGCTGGAGGAATAAATCCGCCACCTGGTGGTATTCTTAAGATGCTGGGGCGAAAGGTTCAGAATCCGGTCCAGGGATCAAAGCACCGAATCAGGAGGCGTGACGATGACGGCTCTTCAAAAGGACGGCATTCGAACGGGAAGGTGCTTGCTGGTTCTGTCTTTCGCCATGGGAGTCCTCGGTTGCGGCATCGTCCAAGGACAAGTTCCGGAATATGCCGGCTCCGATCCGGTCGCGTCAGTCAAAGGCAAACAGATTGCGGTTCTTGCGGGCGGATGCTTCTGGGGCGTCGACGCGGTCTTCAAGCACGTCAAGGGCGTAAAAGAGGTGGTCTCGGGTTATTCCGGAGGCGACGTGAAATCGCCGGATTACGAAACAGTCAGTTCCGGCCGTACAGGCCATGCCGAATCCGTAAAGGTCACCTTCGACCCCTCGAAAGTCACATACTCCCAGTTACTGCGCGTTTTCTTCTCCGTGGCGACCGATCCCACGGAGCTGAACCGCCAGGGGCCGGACGAGGGAACGCAATACCGCTCGGTGATTTTCTACTCCGACGACGCGCAGAAACAGATTGCGCTCGCCTATATCGACCAACTCAATAAAGCCGGCATATTCCATGCCCCCATCGTCACGCAGGTTGTGCCCTTCGAACATTTCTACCTGGCCGAGGCATACCACCAGAATTACCTGGAACTGCACCCCGACAATCCCTATATCGTTTACAACGACCTGCCCAAGCTACGTGCACTGAAGAAGGAATTCCCGGGGCTGTATAACTAAAATTCCCATACTGCCGCGTCATCCGCGTCCCGCAGACCCAATAGGCGCACATGCGAAGAACCGGGGTAGATAGCCGCCAGTGTTCGCACGAGGCGCGGCGATAGGTTCTGATCAAGGAGGAGTTTCACGAAGGAATCGTGACCAACTTGCGTTCGCGGTCAGCCGCGAAGGCCAGGCAAGCCTTTAGGTCCTCCGCCGTGAGGTCAGGAAAATCGGCCAGAATCTCCGCATCGGTCATGCCCGAAGCCAGATAGTCGAGAACGTCGTACACAGTGATGCGCATGCCCCGGATACAGGGTTTCCCCCCACGCTTACCGGGTTCGATCGTAATATACTTCTGGTAATCCATAAACCTCACACTAAACGGTGAATGATGGAGTGTCAAGTCGAGGGCTACTGCCGGCCCGCGCCAGCGGCTTGTGCAACAGTCGAGCTTTGCTTCAGGAAGCCCCTGATAGGTTTGTCGCTCTCTCCCACGACCTCGTATTCATCCGCGGTCAGATCCGCCTTTTGAGTCTTAACCGTGCTGAGGGCGGCATTGCCAGCGACGACGAGCACCATATGAGTCGCATCGAGCGGATTCTTCGCGACGAAAATCAGCCCTGCACGTTCGGAGGCGTGGACCTCTCCATCAATCTTGAAGGACGCACCCTCATAGCTAAGACCGAGCTTGCCTGACCAGAGGGCAAGGGCTGAGTTGGCTTCGGGGCGTCCCACGAAGACGACATCGTGGTGATGCAGTAAATCCTCCGAGGCTTCGAAATCCTTATAGACCGGCACGCGGCTTTCATAGCGATTCAGGAAGCGGTCTTGCATTTGTTCGGCTGCGTATCGGTTCGCGCCGGCATCCCGCTCTGTTCCATAGACAATGACCGCGGACGCCAGGCGGCGCCAGATGTCGCCTGCGAGGTAGGCAGGGCCTTCCGGAGGATCAATGGGATCAAGGCCGGCGCCCGCCTTTTCAAGGAACGATTGCGCGGTCACGGTCTTCGTGGTGTTAGCCGCGTAGTAGTCGGCCATCAGCTTGAAGAAGGCGTCGTCGCCCATCTTGTGACGAAGCGAATCGAGAAACAAAACACCTTTCGTCTCCTCGCGTCGAAAATGGTTTGCGGGACTGTCCGGAACCAATTCCAGACCGCGCCAAACAGTTCGCTGCACATTGAGCGCATCCTCGGGATTCTTGGAGTTCAGCACGTACGCATACTCCGCCGACCCGGCAACGAACCAAGTGTCGGCCTCGGATGCGGGGAGTATCCACCCTTTCCACACTCGGCCTTCATAAGACGGTGGGTCGAGTTCGGCCGCCGATGCGTGCGTGGGCGGGTCCACCGACGCCGCCAGTCTGGACTTTTCATTCTGCTCCACAGCGGCTCGCAAAGTAGCAGAAGGCTCAGCCTGGAACAGGTAATAGCCCGAAGGATAAAGGCCGTTATCCATGGCATGATCCCACTTTTGCGGCAGCCACTCGCGTTGATTGGGTTTGCCGATGGCAGCCCACACCATGAGGTGTGATGCCATGTCCGAGGTCGCAACCTTCGCGTCCATGGTGCTCGCGCTCACGAGCGGCGCAGTGCGAAAGGCGAGAAATCCGAACTGCTCGTCGATCTGGCCGTGATACTTCTCGTAAAGGGCTTGCCAGGCAAGGTCGCGGGGGCCGGGCGAGTAAGGAATATAGTCGGGATCGGCCTTCGGATCGGGGTAGTCCTCCAAGCGAACGTCCAGATCCTTGGCGTTGTTGTCGCCCCAATAGAAGCCCGGAGTGTCGCCAAACCATTCGTTCTTCGAGCTGCGCCACAGGCGGGTGTGATGGGTTCCAAGGTCGTAAATGGCGATTTCATTCGTCTTGGCGTCGCCCATGATCCACTCATTGGTGTAGAGGCCATTGTTGCGGGTGCCGAGGTATTGAACGACCTCGTCGATGTTGCCGCCGTACTGGATGGCCATGCGCGCGCGGAACGCCACCGGCGTGCCTTGCGGGTTGAAAGGCGTTTGGTTAATGGTCGTCTCGGTTAGGACCACGCCCACGTCGTTCTGGTACCAGTCAGTGCCGCTTTCGATCCCGCCGGGATAGCTTTGGATGAGCACGCGATGTCCCGAAGACGGCTTGATATCGAGCCAAACGTTGGTCTGCTCGGCGAGCGTCAGCGGCCACCAGGTCACGTGCCCAATTACCATCTTGCCGTCGCGCGTGGCCGGACCGGTAGCGGCGAAGGCACTGCAATGGTCTCGGGGAGAATCAGACTTGCCCTCCGCGTAGGGCGGCTTATCAAGACCGAGGCCCTCGAGCCCGGTGGGGGTGGCCGAAACAGCGGGCTCAAGCTCACCCATTTCCACCGTGACGTTGGCCACGACAATGTCCGTCAGATCGATGCGTCGATCCTGCCACCGCGCGCCGGCGTCGGAGGCGCCGTCGGCAATGCCTCGCATTTCCTCGAGGATTTCCTTATCGAAGCCGCGGAGGAAAAGGGCGTTTGCGGTGGTGCGATAATCGTGCCAGTGGTCCTTGTCACCAAGAGTGGCGGCGCAGCGCTCCAGATATTCCGGAATCTCGCGAGCCATCAGATGGCCGTGCTGGTAACCGCGCTCATACGGTTGCCCTTCGATGTGGAGATAGATCCACCCGGCGGCGGGATAGCGGTAAGCGGGGCCAAACGTTTGGACAGCATCACGAGCCGGCCACTCGCCGTCCGATGCAGCTTCCTCGATCTGAATTCCCTCGAACCAAGCCTTCCCGCTAAACGAGCCGCCATTGCCGACCGTCAGGAGGACCTGGTCGCGCGTGCGGCTAGCGACAAATCGCAGCGTGAGGTGAGTCCACGCCTCAGTTCCCCCCACTGAGGCGGAATGAACGTCGAAAGGCATCGAGGCCATGGTCAGCGTAGCGCCGGAGGCAATGGGGGAGCGATCCAGATCGCGCACTTCCAGGGCTTCGGTGCGCACCCAGCCGCTCAACTCGTAGCTCTTGCCGAGAGTGAGGGCGACGGGCGCGAGGCTGATGCAGGCATCATCGAATCCGCTTTTGTGCTCGACCCGAAGGGAGGGGCTATTCCCGTGCACAACGGAAGGGTCGAGCGCCGCTGAACCACGCACCACGACCCAGTCTAGGGTGGGCTTGTGGAAAGACGATTGAAACAAAGGTGTGTTGGCCCGTGCAAGGGCGGTGAAAACAAGGCAGCACAAGAGACAAAGGGGTTGCCACTTTACCGCAAGCCGGATGGGCGAGCGCATGCGGCTAAACGCCGGACCTTGGACGGAAGTATTCATTGGGACCTCCCTGTGCCAAGAATGGTATCACCGCTCGCGAGCTGAGGAAAAGAGATTGATCGGGGTTCCGCCATGTAAGAGAAGGCGGACATCTCGTGGACGTAGCGCGGGCAGCCTGCCCCGATGAATCGGGGTCCATCCTGTTGGGGCGAGAGCGCCCCCGCTCTCGCCTCGAGTATGCACATTTTGAGGCGAAGAGATCATTCCCCATGGCCCAAAAAGTGACAGAAAAGCCGACGTTTTCTGCAAAATTCTACAAAATACCGGTAAGTCTGCGTTAAATGTCGGAAAGTGGGGTAAAAAAGTCCCTTTCTTTTCGGGCAAATGGTCATGCGTCGCTTTGTTTTCATGCACATTCCGGCTTCGAACGTAAAAAAGGAATTCTTTTTTCTGTTTTATCCCTTCGGCTCGGCTCTATCTCCTTACGCTGAGGAGGTCGACCTCTGCCCGAACGTGTTCGCGTTTCCGCCGTTCGGAAGCTAACGGAGTAAGGGACTGGATTGGGGATTTGCCTGGCGACATTCATCTACCTCCAGCTTACCACCCAACATTGTATACTACACAGATACGTTTGTCAAGAAAAATAAACATAGCGTGGAGGCTACAAAATGTCCGGGTTGCTGATTCGCCCAGCACCTGCACCTGGTAGGTTCGCTCCAGAGTCGACAGTTAGAAAAGCCCGCAAAGCGGGCGAAATCATGTAGCCCACGGCGAAGCCGTGGGACAAACGCTGGGCCGGTCCAGCCAGCCCCGTAAGGGGCGACATCAGCCCACGCAGCCATCAGTCCGCGCCTCGGAGTGCTCCCGATGCCGCCCCCACGGGGCTACTCATCAGTGCTAAGGCCCGTTTCCATCCCACGGCTGGGTCGCCGTGGGCTAAAGGACGTCGCCGCTCCGCGGCTCGGCACCACCCCGTCAGCGTTAAGTTAGCGCTTATGGACAGGATGCCCACGCCCGAGCGGGCGGGAGAAGAGGTGAAACAATCAAAACATGTTCTCGCACTTCGTCAGATTCTTTCACACATTCGGACGCCCGCGCCACCGCCGCTATTTCACTTTCATGTGGCACACCCCACCGCCCCCTTGCTGCTTGACGAAATTCGCCCTTCTGGAGCAATCTTGTTACGTTCTAAAATCCGGCCGCGGCAATGGGGTGCGCAACAATCCCAGGTTGTGTCTGCGTCATTCAGGCCCATAAGGTTCAATTCTTTTGAGGTTTTCAAAAAACATATCCTTCTTCATTTCTTTTAGCGCGATTTTGTGGGCGCTCGCTGCTCCCGCTTTCGCGCAAGTCGCTCCCGCCTCGTGGCAAGGAACCGTGCGCGACTCCCAAGGCAACATCATGGCCGAAGCGCGAGTCGAATTGCGCGAACCCACAACGGGCCGCACACTGACTTCGACCACTGACGCGCAAGGCGCATTCAATTTCCCCGAATTGCCTGCGGGGAATTATGCGGTGCGCATCCGCTGGCACAATAAGACGGCCACCGCACGGAAGTTGCTGAGAATCCAGCCGGGGGACCACCTGACCTCTTCCGTGCAGGTTCCTGTGGCCGGTGGGGACGTGGCAATCCAAACGGCGGCGGCAGGAGAGCAGCCGAAAGCGAGTGGGGGGGAGGAACTTTCCAGCCGCGAGGTTTCGTCGTTGCCCCTGAACAAGCGCGACTTCAGCCAACTGCTGCTGCTCGCTGCCGGCACCATGACTGACACCAACGGCTCGGCGAACTTCACTCAGCAATTCGCCGTGAATGGGCAGCGTGGATCGACCGCGATGTTTGCCATGGACGGCGTGGACACCACCGATCCGGAACTGGGCGGCGCCACCTTTACCAATTTCAACGTGGATGCGGTCCAGGAAATCCAGTCGCTTGCGGGTGTGATGCCTCCGGAAATTGGCCACGGCGCCGCCGGCTTCACCAACATCAAAACCAAAGCCGGAACGAATCTGCTTCATGGCTCGGTTTTTGAATTTGTGCGCAATTCGGATTTCGATGCGCGCAATTTTTTTGATGAGCGGACCCTGGCGAATCCCGGCCGCATCCCGCCCTTCCGGCGCAATGAATTCGGCTTCGCGCTGGGCGGGCCGGTCACGCTGCCGGGAATTTATCAGGGCCGCGATCGCACATTTTTCTTCGGAGAGTATCAGGGATTTCGCCAGGTGCTGGGCACCACCCAGGTTCTCTCGGTGCCGACCGAGGCAGAGCGCGAGGGCCAGGACACGACCGCATTCCCCGGTGACACGCTGCTCGTTCCTGTAAATCCGCAAATCGCCCCCATTCTGGCGGGCTACCCGCTGCCCAACGATCCACAAGGGTCTTTTGGACCTCGCACGTACGCCACGCCTTCCAAAGTCACGACCGACACCGACCAGTTTTCCATTCGCATTGATCACCGTATTTCCGACCAGGCCCAGCTTTTCGCGCGCTTCAGCCTCGACAATACGACGGGGCCTCTGACCAATCCCGACCAGTCGGCCATCGATCCGACCTTCGCGGTGTCGTTCCATGACCACCAGCGCAACGCAGCCCTGAACTATACCCGCACGGTCTCGCCGCACTTCACTTCCGAGACCTCGCTTGGCTATATTCGCAGCACACCGCTTTTCATTTCTCCCAACAAGACCCAGCCGGCCGTGGTGTTTGCCGACAGTCTTTACGAGCCGTTCAATTCTGCTTCCGGGACGGCCACGGGCTCCTTCGGAAATCTTTACCAGCTTCGTCAGAATTTCACCGAGGTACGGCGAACGCACACGCTGAAATTCGGCGGGGAGATCCGCCTTAACCGCGACTCCACGATTTTTGGCGTGAACCCTGACGGCACGTACACTTTTGGAGGTGGCGCCGCTTACGCTCCGGCTGATATTCCCTCCGCAAGCGGCCAGCACAATCTCGCAGCGGGCAGCCTTCTCCCCGACACTCTGAGCGGGTTCCTCACCGGGTCGCCGTTCTCGTTTAACACCGCGGTCGTGTCGTCCCTCACTTCCGGCGGCAATCGCTTTGACGAGGTCAATATCCATCGGGAAGCTTATAACCTCTATTTCCAGGACGCTTGGAAGGTCACGCCGCGACTTGCCCTCACTTACGGTTTACGTTACGAAGTAAACAGCCTCATCCACGAAGGCGACAAGCGCACCGCGGACTTCGATATCGTCAACGGGAGCGGCCAGCCGGCGCCGGCGTGGGAGCCCGGCGACCGGGAGATTTACCTGGTGAATCCGAAGTCGCCTTATCAACTCGACCTGCATGGCTGGGGGCCACGGCTTTCCGCGGAGTGGCACGCCGCTGACCACACCGTACTGCGCGCGGGCGGGGGGATCACCACCATCCTCCCCAACCTTTGGTTTGATAATTTCCTCACCGGCGGTTTTCCATTCTTGATCAATCCCACGCTCACCGCCCTGCCCAGCGTTCCCGTGCCCTTCGCGGACTCGGTTACGAGTTTTCAATTGCCGCCCGTCTACACCACCTCCGGCCAGTTGGCGTACACGGGACGCACGAGCGAGGTCGCGCCGAATACTGAAATCGACGTGCCCCGCTACCTGACAGCTCTCTCCGCACTCACTCCCGGCGACCAGGCGCAGTCCCTCTCCGTGTTTGGGATGGCCCGGACTTTTCGCAACGGTTACATGGGCAACTATACGGCGGGAGTTGAACAAACATTCAAAGACGTAGTTCTGAGCGCCGCCTATGTGGCCACCGTAGGTGTGCACCTTGCCGCCGTCATCAGCCCCAATAGCTATCCCGGCGCAACCGCACAATTCGCCCCGTTCACGGATTTCAATTCCTCGGGACAGGTCACGGGCGGGTACGGTCCTGAGTACCTGATGGGGACGCCTTCCCACTCCACCTATCACGCCTTGCAGATTTCCGCCTCGAAGAGCTCCTCGCGTTTGGGCCTCGGATTTCAATCCGGCTATACGCTTGCCAAAGGGCTCGATGACACGAGCGCGGTCGCGTTAAATACCGGCGGAGCGCCTACCGGAACCATCATCCAGGCTGCTTACCAGGACCCGTGGAATCCCGGTGCGGACAAAGGTCCCTCGACGTTTGATATTGCTCAGGTCTTTACGACGAGCGCCATTCAGTCGCTGCCTTTCGATCGACTGGGCTTTCTCCACCCGTTGGGATCCCGAGTCACTTCCGGCTGGCAGGTCTTGGGCATCACCACCCTGACCAGCGGCTCGCCGTTTACGGTTTATTCGGGAGTTCAGCAGACCGGCGTGGGGACGGCGGGGGGGGACCGGCCCGATCAGATCGCGGCGCCGGATTTTTCGACCAGCCGCACGGTTCGCGAAGACTACTTCGGCCGGGGCAACAACAACCCCTCGTTCTTTTCCATCCCCACTAACGTTTCGGGCGGCACCGGGCCCAACCAGGGCCTCTTTGGAACCTTGGGACGAGACACTTTCCGGGGGCCGGGCTTTTACAATGTCGACATGGCTTTGATCAAAGATACTGCCCTTGGGGCCCGCGCGAATTCGGAGCCCACGACCCTGGAATTTCGCGCCGAGGTCTTCGATGCCTTCAACCTGACGACCTTTGCACTGCCCGTGAACATTCTGCACGGGACGGGCTTCGGGATTATCAACCACACCGCTGGCACTTCCCGCCAGATCCAGTTCTCGCTGAAGCTGATTTTTTGAGGGACCTTGACCAGCTTTGCGGTTGCGCGGTGCTTGACGTGGCCCAGCCTTCAGGAGCAATCTGGTAGCGTTGTTGATTCTGGCCGTTGCAATTGACCGCTTGCCAATCTAGGGTCCTGCATCGCCCATTCCGGGTCTCGGATTCATATATCTTGAGAAATCCAAAGAGAAGTCCCTTCCTGATCTATCTGAGCGTGGTTTTGTGGGCGCAATCTGTATCCGCTTTCGCGCAGGCCACTCCTGCTTCGTGGCAGGGGGTAGTACGTGACGCCCGGGGTGACATTATGGCTGGGGCGCAGGTCGAACTGCGCAAAACCGGGTCGGACCACACGCTGAGCACCAGCACCGACGCGCAAGGTGCTTTCAATTTCGCCGAGGTGCCTGCGGGCAGTTACGCGGTGCGCGTCCGTTGGCATAACAAGACCACAACATCTTCGGAGTTGCTGAAAATCTCGCCAGGCGACCATTTGAATTCCTCACTCCAGGTTGCGACTGCCGGTGCCGGGCTGGTCCTCACAACGTCCGAGGCGGCAGAGCAGCCCAAAGCAAGCGGCGGAGAGAAACTCTCGAGCCGGGAAGTTTCCGCCATGCCTCTCAACAAGCGCGACTTCAGTCAACTGCTGCTGCTCGCGGCAGGCACGATGACGGACACCAATGGATCGGCAAATTTCACCCAGCAATTCGCTGTGAATGGCCAGCGGGGATCGACCGCCATGTTCGCCATGGATGGCGTTGACACTACGGACCCGGAATTGGGTGGAGCAACTTTCTCCAACTTCAACATCGATGCCGTGCAGGAGATCGAGTCGTTCTCTGGCGTGATGCCGGCGGAAATCGGTCACGGCGCCGCCGGATTTACCAACATTAAAACCAAGGCGGGAACGAATCTGCTTCATGGCTCGGTTTTCGAATTCGTGCGCAACTCGGACTTCGATGCGCGCAATTTTTTCGATGAGCGATCCCTGGCCAACCCCGGCCGCATTCCGCCTTTCCGCCGCAATGAGTTCGGCTTCGCGCTGGGCGGACCGGTTACATTACCGGGGATCTACCAGGGCCGCGACCGCACGTTTTTCTTCGGGCAGTACCAGGGTTTCCGCCAGGTTTTGGGGGCCACCGAGGTGCTCTCGGTGCCCACCCAGGCCGAGCGCCAAGGCCAGGACAGCACGGCCTTTCCCGGAGACACGCTCTTCGTCCCGGTGGACCCGCAGGTCGCGCCGATTCTGGCAGGATACCCCCTGCCGAATGACCCTGGGGGGCCCTTCGGCGCGCGCACTCACGCCACGTCCACCAAGGTGACGACGGATACGGATCAGTTCTCCGTACGCATCGACCACCGTATTTCCGACCGGGCACAGATGTTCGTACGCTTCAACCTCAACAATGTGAATGGGCCTCTAACTAACCCTAGCCAACCCGTCATCGATCCGAGCTTTGCCATCCATTTTTTTGATCACCAGCGCAACGCCGCGCTGAACTATACACGAACGGTTTCTCCGCATTTCACGGCCGATACCTCGATCGGTTATATCCGGACCACGCCAACCTTTCACTCGCCCAATGACACCCAGCCGGCCATAACCTTCGCGGATAGCTTATACGAACCTTTCAATTCGGCTGCCGGGACTATCACGGGCGCCAGAGGAAACTTGTTTCAATTCCGGCAGAGTTTCAGCTATCTGCACGGAACACATACCTTGAAGTTCGGAGCCGAGGCACGATTTAATCGCGACATGAGCCCCTTTGGAGTGAACCCTGATGGCACTTACGCGTTCGGCGGGGGCACCGCTTATGCTCCGATTGACATCTCCTCGGCCAGCGGCAATCACAATTTGAGCGTTGGGGATCCCCTTCCAGACTCGCTCACGGGATTACTGACTGGCGCGCCGTTCTCCTATAACACCACAGTGCCCGCTTCGTTTACCGCCGTGGGAAACGACTTTGATGAAGTCGGCATTCACCGCTCCGCGTACAACTTCTATTTTCAGGATGCCTGGAAGATCTCTCCACGCTTCACGTTAAATTACGGCATTCGGTACGAAGCAAACAGCCGAATCGGGGAACCGTTCCGCCGAACCTCAACACTGCGCTTTGTTGATGCCGAGGGCATGCCCGCGACGTCTTGGCAAGCGGGGGCGCAAGAGACTGAACTGCTTAATCCCCAGCCTCCCTACCCGCTCGATTTGAATAATTGGGGTCCCCGCCTCTCCACCGAGTGGCAAGCCGCCAGCCATACCGTAGTGCGAGCCGGCGGCGCGATTACCACAATCCTCCCCAATCTCTTCTTAATGAACTTCCTGACCGGCGGCTTTCCCTTCATTGTCGATCCCTTCCTCGCGTCATCGCCGGGTGCTCCGGTGCCGTTTCAAGACTCGGTCACGACGTTCCAACTGCCGACGGTCTACACAACCGCGGGACAGGTCGCGGTGCCCGGCAATAACACCGGAATCGTTCCCCCTAACACCCAGCTCGACATGCCTCGCTTCGAGTCGGAGCTCTCCGCCTTGACGCCCGGCCAGCAACCGCAACCCCTTGCCATGCCCGGAATGGCCTCGGACATCCGCACCGGGTATATCGCGAGTTTTACCGCAAGCGTTGAGCAGACGTGGAAGGACGTGGTGCTGACCGCCTCATATGTCGGTACCGCGGGGGTGAAGCTTGAGTCCATCGCCAACCCCAACAGTTACAGCGGCGCCTCGCCCCAGTTCGCGCGTTACACACAATTCAATTCCGCGGGGCAGGTCACGGGCGGCTACGGCCCGGAGACGCTTGTGACCACCGGTTCCCACTCCACTTATCACTCTTTGCAGGTTTCGGCGGCCAAGAACAACCCGCACCTGGGATTGGGCTTTCAGACAAGCTACACCTTCAGCAAGGCACTTGATGATACCAGCGCTGTTGTTGCCGGCTATGGGCAGCCCTCCGGAACCATCATCCAGGCGGCACCCCAAGATCCCTGGCATCCAGGGTCCGACAAAGGGCCGTCTACCTTTGATGTCACCCAGTCTTTTACATCAAGCTTAATTCAAGTCTTGCCTCTCGACCGGGTTAGCTTCTTCCGCCCACTGGGGAAGAGGTTGACTACGGGCTGGCAGGTGTTGAATATTACGACGCTGTCGACCGGTATGCCCTTCACGGTTTATTCGGGCATTCAGCAGACGGGTGTAGGGTCGGGTGGGGGCGACCGGCCCGATCAAGTCTCGCGACCTGTCTTTTCAACCGCGCGTTCAATTCGTGAGGACTATTTCGGGCGTGGTGTCGACAATGCCTCATTCTTCTCCGTCCCCATCGACGTCCCTGGCGGCACTGGTCCCAACCAGGGTCGCTTCGGAACTCTCGGTCGCGACACGTTCCGCGGCCCAGGCTTCCATGATCTTGATTTCGCTCTCATCAAGGATACGACTTTGGGCAGCCGTGCGGGTTCAGAGCCTGTGACGCTGGAGTTTCGAGGAGAGTTCTTCAACGCTTTCAACCTCGTCAACTTCGGACTACCTGTCAATGTCTTGCGCGGTTCGGGCTTCGGTGTGATCAATCACACCTCCGGGACATCCCGCCAGATCCAGTTCTCGCTGAAATTGATCTTTTGATTCCTGTACGCGATGGAGGGAGCTGGCATAGCGACTTGATGCTCTGAGCGATTCGGGCATCCCAAGCCGCCAAATAATTGAAAATAAAGCTCCGAACGTACGATTCCTGCTCCGCCAAGCCGTGAACGCACTTAAGAAAGATCCACTTACCATCGAATAGGTTCGGCTCCAGACCGCAGTGCAGGATGTCCCGTCGGCGAAGATAGGTGTCGGCTAAGTCTGAGCCAGTACCCGCCCATGACGCATCTAAACAGGAGGGGATGGAGTTGGTAATGCGTCAAGGGCTCGGCGCAAATGACGGATTGACTCCAACTACCGGAATTTGTTATAGATAGGATGTGCAATCATCACGGCAGGTGGCTTTGTTACTCCGGCTGATTGCCTAGTATATTGAAATGAAAACACTTAAATCGGGGAAACGGCCCGCCCTCGCCAGGTCCCGGAGGACCGCGTCCGGGGGGGATCCCGCAATCGGTCGGGAGCGTATCAGTTCGCGATCGGGTACCCGATCAGGTCACCGTGATGCGGCGAGGTCGGCTTTCGCCGGAAGGGCCAAAGAGGGGCGTAAGGAACGGGTGCCCCCCATTCCCAAGCGGCCGCAGGTTGACGTTCAATATCAAACCGCCGTCAAGAACTTCGAGACGGGTGTGCGAGCTTTCCAAAAGCAGAATTATGATCGAGCCGCGGAGATCTTCGAGAAGCTAGTCCAGAGCGATGCTCGCGACGTCGCCGAACGCGCCCACGTGCACCTGCGATTATGCCGGCAACGGACTGGCCGTCCTACGGCACTTCCCAAGTCGGCGGAAGATTATTACACGCTGGGTATTGCCTGTCTGAATGCGCGCGAATTTGAACGTGCCGTCGAGCACCTCACGAAGGCCGACAGGATGAAGCCGCATCAAGACCACATCCACTATGCTTTGGCGGTATCGCACTGCCTCACGGGGAATTCGGATGACGCCATGGCTCATCTCGAAGCGGCAATTGCCTTGCGTCCCGAAAACCGCATCCACGCGCGCCGCGACGAAGACTTGCAGGGGCTCTCTGCTGACCCCCGCTTCCGGCGCCTGATTTATCTGGCAGGGTCCTAGGCACCCCCTCGGCCCTGCCTGCCATGCCCGCTCATCGCAAGGATTCGTTCTAATTGATGAAAGTTGTTGCCATCGGTGGTGGTACGGGTTTGTCAACGGTTCTGCGCGGTCTCAAGCACCACGTCGCGGAACCCAAGCGCCCCGCCCAGCTTCGGCCTGAGGTCACGCGCCTCACTGCCGTGGTCACGGTCACTGACGAGGGCGGAAGCTCCGGCCGGCTGCGGCGTGATTTCCGCATACTTCCTCCCGGCGACATTCGCAACTGCCTGGTGGCCCTCGCCGAGGACGAGCAGCTTCTCACCCAGCTTTTCAATTACCGCTTTTCCAGCGGCCACGGGTTGCGCGGACACAATCTCGGCAACCTCTTTCTTGCAGCTCTCACGCATTTGAAACACGACTTCGCCAAGGCCGTGCGCCTTTCGAGCGAAGTGCTGGCCATTCGCGGCGAGATCTTCCCTGCCACGCTCTCCGACGTCCACTTGCAGGCCACACGGACCGACGGCGTGGTCATCCGGGGGGAACGCAGCATCACCAAGACGCGAGTGCCCATCCAACGGTTGCACATCGTCCCCAGCCGCTGCCGGCCGCTGCCGGAAACCATGGCGGCGATTCGCGAGGCCGATCTCATCACATTGGGGCCAGGGTCGCTGTACACCTCTCTGGTGCCGAACCTGCTCGTCAAGGGCATCGCTGAAGCCATTGGGCGGTCGCGCGCCGTGAAAGTGCTGGTTTGCAACCTCATGACCCAGCCCGGTGAATCACGTGGCTACTCCGCCGCCGATCACATCAGTGCCCTCCACGAACATGCGGGGCGTAAACTGTTCGACCACATCGTTCTGAATACGGGGACGCTTTCGGCCGCGCTCTTAAAACGCTATGCCGCCGAGCGCGCTGCGCCCGTCGAGATGGACCTCGACGCCGTGCGCAAGCTTGGCGTCAAACCCCTGTGCGCCGACTTGCTGATCGAGGACCGCGTCGCGCGCCACGACCCCCGCCACCTCGCGAATGTCCTGCTTTCTCTCGCCAAAAAGCGCGGCCGATAAACAGTCCTTTCGGAGTAGAAGCGTGAAGACCTTCCCAGGCGTCTGCAAAGACCCTCTCTGGCTTTCGCTTCATGTCGAAGACAACGAGGAGGCGCAAGTAGCGGTCTCCTACTCGGGAATCTCGTAAGGAAAAGCGCGGCGTAAGCAATCCGGCCGTTTGTCGGGGTGGAAGCCGGACGAGAGGAAGTCGAGCCAAACGGCAATTTCCTGCGGCTCTGCGGAGGGCGTGTGCAGATCGAGGCCGCCGTAGCTGTAGCGGTCGCGGCTGTAAGGCACCAAGCTTTTCTTGAAGAAGAATACCAACGTGTGACCCGGCTTGGGGGAAAGGATCTTCATTCGCGCACGATTGGCAAGGCCGTTGGCAAGCGGCGCGCACGCGACAATTTCCAGCCCCGTCCCCGTGGCTTCAATTTCGAAAGGATCGGCGAAAGCGGCCGCAGCCGCGGCCACTGCCCCAGCAATGGGCTGGGCCTCAACTTCGACACGGAGCTTTTCCGCTACCGCAGGTTGTGCGTGATTCGCAATCATCGTCGAGAGCCTTGGATTAAGAATCCGAACGCCGCCCAGCCCCTTATCCCCAATCCGTGAGCCCTAACCCCGAGCCCCGGGCGGTGTCAGGATATCGGAAGCGGTGATATTCTTCGGCCGCGTTTTCCACGCAAAATACGGACGTGCCAGCCAACGCGCCAAAGCCATTTCGGCTTGGTACATCGATGACGCCAAGCGGCGCGACGCCAAATATCGAGTGTCGCCTGGCTGAACGATCAGGCTCACCTCGATGTTGGGCGTCACGTCGATGGGAATATTATTTCGGCGGCACGCTTCGTACACGTGGCGAAACACCACCAGCATGTCCTCGTAGCGCGGCGACGGCCACTGCTCCATGTCGGAACCAATCGTCGGCCGGAAGATACAAACAGTGGGGAAAGCGCCGATTCCGGTAATGTAGTCGATAGCACGCAAGGTGTCTTCAAGGGGCTCAATCCCGGCAATGATTTCGCCCGAGCACGATCCCTTGCCTAGCTTCTTCACGGTGTATTCGAGGGCGCGAAAGAAGGCTAGCTGCCCGATCAACTCCTCCTTGCCGGGGAGGAAACGCGCGAAATATTCCGGGTTGTGAAACTCGTAACAAAAGCTGAAGTGGTCCGCGCCAAGATCAATCAACCGGTCATATTTCCAGAGGTCGAGCGTGGGAATCAGTTGCAGGCCCACCAGCGTGCCCACCCGCGATTTGACCGCTTTCACGTAGGGCGCTGCCTCGTCCAAGTCACGGTCGGTCTGATAGCCGGAGTTGAAGTGCACAAACGTGACCCCGGACTCCTGCTTGGCCGCGCGCGCCACTTCCACCACGTCGTCGATGTTCTTGCGGCCCGCCTCATTCACGCCCACGTTCAGGCCCGTGGCGCAGAACCGGCAATTCACGGGCGGAGAGTGATACCAGAATCCGCAAGAGTTCGAGATGTAGATTCCCAGGTAAGTTCCTTGCAGCACCCCAACCTTGTGCATCGGAGTGCCGCGCCGAGTCTCGCGCGTGTACCACCCTGGTTCCGGTGGAATGCGCACGGTGTAGCGATGGTCGGTCCGTGTGTCCCTCACCCAGTATTCGCCCTGCTCTCGGACCAAGACGTAGCACGACTGCTGCGCGAAGTCCTCTTCCACCGGCACGTTCACCCACACATCCTTGATGGAACCGGGAATGATCAACTCGAGCCCGCTGCCTAGCCCCGCGCGTGTCCGGGAGATGAACCGCGCATCGGCCTCGAGCGAGCACGAGGGGTCAATTCGCAGGCCTTTGCAAAAGAGATCGATTTCTAGTTCACAAGGGTTGAGTTGACTCCGGTCCCCTTTGGTCCCGGATAGAAGGGTAAGAGCGGGGTTGGTGCGACCATTCGCGACTTTTTGTCCTTGCGCGGGCATTAACTCACCTTGTCGGATTGTCTGCACGCATTGGGCCACGATAAATCATCGGCTGATCGGGTGATCCGCGATCGGGTGATCGATCAGGCGCCCCCGAACCTGCATGCCGGGACGGGGAGCGGTAAAGGCACATAAGCGCCCCTTCTCTTCAGCCGGGAAAAGTCGATTTTAACCATTATTTACAATCAGTTAGCCTAAAGGCTCGGTGTTTTGATACGTCGAAGGGTTGGGCGGGGCAGCCCAGGTCGACTGGGCGCGATACCAAATTGCCTATTTCACGGAGGTTTTCGGGCTGTTCAAAAGGCGGAGTTCGTTCCACCTGAGGTCGCCGTTGGGCGGACGGCCGCAGATCTACTTCTGTAGCCTGATTTCCAGCCCGGTGAGCGTTTCTTTGATTTCAGCGCGGCCGAACCCGGTTTGGGAAACGAACGCCTCAAATTCGCTGCGGGTATAGGCGCGCCGGAGGAGCATGAATCGAAAGGTCAGCTTGGTGAAAAACCGGCTCGCCCAGCCCATGCCGAGCTGGTCCACCATGACGTTTACGGATTCCCGCGAGGCATCGCGCCGCATATCGATGATCACCGCGCGGCCGCCCTTCTTCAGGATGCGATACATCTCCCGCACCGCAAGCAGCGGCTGACTGAAGTTCTTGAAGGCGGCCCGGCACAGCAAAAAATCGAAGGTATTATCTGCAAAGGGCGTGTGGGAGGCGTCTCCGTGGCGGAAGTCGACGTCCACCTTCGCCTCCTGCGCATTCCGGCGCGCGATTTCGACAAAGGTGTGGCTGATATCGAGGCCGGTAATCCGCAGGCTTGAGAGTTTCCCGAGTTCGATGGCAAAATAGCCGGGGCCGGGGGCAATTTCGAGCACCGCGCTGCCGGGAGGAAGCTCGCCGACGACGCGTCGCGCCAGGGCCCGAACGTCATCCAGATTCTTGCGGGTGTTGGTGGCATACCATTTGGCGATCAAGCCTTCCATGCCGATGCCCTTATAGGCCTTGACGGACGCGCTCTCCATGCTCATACTCCTTATGGAACAAGATGCTTATGAACTAAGATAAAAGGAAAACCATGTCAAGCCGGAAATCTCCGAAGCTGGTGGAATCGCTGACGGCGGAAGTCCGCCGATTTATTGCCGGGGCCATCCTCTTCAATCTCAAGGTGGCGGATCAGGTGGGTTTGAACGGCACCGACATGCAGTGCCTGAACCTGCTGGAACTACAGGGCTCGGCGACGCCGGGGGAGCTCGCCCGGTGGGCTTTTCTTTCGACCGGCGGGGTTACGGTGGTTCTGGACCGGATGGAAAAGGCCGGGTACACGCGCCGCGAACCCAACCCGCGGGACCGGCGCAGTTCGATTGTGCGGCCGGTTCCAGCCAAAGCCCGAAAGCTTCACGCCCTCTATGAATCGAGGGGCCAGGTGCTGGCCCAGGCGCTCTCCACCTACAACGAGCGGGAACTGAATCTGATTTTGGACTTCTTCCGAAGGACGAACAGCGCCGGCGTGGACGCGCGCTAAGGGAGGCAAAGGCGCATGCAAGCATCCGGGCTTTCGAATCTGGCGGTTCAGTGGTGGCGCGCCTCGAAGCATGGTACGGACATGCCATGCCCATGGAGGACTGTCGCGCGGACCTGTTCATTAGGTCCGCGGCTTTTTCGTCGTTGATTCGGGAAGGCCCACAAGCCTCGCGGACATGGAGAAAAGCCGCTAAGGCTCGGGGCGCCTCCGCAGCGATGTAGCGCAGCGCGGCGGAGCCGCAACCAAACAGGATCACCACAGAGGCAGAGTTGAGCGTTCTTGGCTCTACTCTGCGGCTCTTCAAGGAATGGTGGAAAACCGCGCCATCCCGATTACCAGTGGGGGCCTCGACGATCGATGCCCTGGCGCCGGTCACGGCCTGAGCGGTGCTCGGGGAAAGTAAGGAACCAACCCGTAATGATTCGACAGGTTGTGCAGTTCTTCAGGACGAAGGGCTTGCCCGCCTTCTCCTGCAGTTCGCCCTCATACGTGAGGAATGTCTTGTACGCCCCGCACCCCTCGCATTTAAATACGTTTGTTGGCATGGAAGGAGGCAGTTTAACACGAGAAGAGGATTGGTCGACGAGGATTATAAATCTTCGTCTGGCTAGTCCTGCGCCTCAAGGGCAAGCGACTTAGCCCTTCGCCCGCACTCCACTCGCCGATGAGCCGGGTTATGGCCAACTTTGGATGCGCAAACAACTTCAAACAAAAAATAAGGCGGCCAGCGCTGGGGGAACTGTCGTTCTCCGTCAACCGGACGAGCGTTGCTGCAAGAATCTTCGTGGGACTACGTCTTAGCCAGGCGTTCGGCGGCGGAAGAACCCTTCTTCGCTGCTTCGTTCAAGCAATTCGGACACAAACAATCGGTATAGCGCGATTTTAGCCCTGCCAATGCGATATGGGTCAGCTTCACTTCGCGGCACCAGCAGGGCTTGGACAGTGAAGCGCATTCAAAATGGGCGCCGCAAGCTGGGCACTCCTTCTGTTTGGCCCTGAAGATTTCAAAGAAAGAACGAATCCAGTTCCGACTCATACTTCGATGCTCGCTTCCAGATCAATTTGCCCCGCTCAAGCGACGTATTGGTAGAGCGGCGTAGCGCATCGAAGTTATTTTTCTCCGAGAAATATGACTCTGCGGTACGCCTTTCCGCCATCACCTATCGCCCGATTATTGCACATTCCGAAGGCCACGGTTCTGACCCTCCGGAGGAGTTCGTGGTTATCGACCCAATCGGGACGGCGATGGAAGAGGCGTCACTTCCCTAGCCGCCAAGTCGCCAACAAACAACTCTCCTTCATCCTCCTCCCCGCGTCCGCCGATAAACGAAGCGGTGGAGTATCGGGGGCACTGCGAGGGGGTCAAGAACGGGGAGGGGACACACTCCCTATTTTGCTGGTGTTCGAGCGGCAGACGGACGCCGCGGCCAGCCGTCGTGGACCCAAGGAAGAGAACATTAACCCCTCCGCGCCGGTCCCCGAAGCCACCCTGGCGAAAACGAGTGCAACGAGGTGCCTGTCCCCGGGCTCCAGTCCCCGGGCTCCCGGGCTCCGCCTGGCCCAGGCGCTCGCCTTATACAATGAGAAACGTAGCGCGGACCTGTTCGGTAGGTCCGCGGCTTGTTCCAAGGGTCTAAAATTGTCGGGCGGCGCTTGTTTCGGCGGGTCAGCAAGTGAACCCCGCGGGCATGGAAGCGCGGACCCGCTCGTAGGGGCAGGCCTCGTGCCTGCCCACCGCGCGGCCGACATGTCGGCCCCGTGTGGGCGCCCACGAGGGGCGCCCCTACGACCTGTTGCGGGCGACGGCCACGCCCAGAAACGTAGCGCGGACCTGTTCGGTAGGTCCGCGGCTTGTTCCAAGGGTCTAAAATTGTCGGGCGGCGCTTGTTTCGGAGGGTCAGGAAGTGAACCCCGCGGGCATGGAATCGCGGACCCACTCGTAGGGGCAGGCCTCGTGCCTGCCCACCGCGCGGCCGACATGTCGGCCCCGTGTGGGCGCCCACGAGGGGCGCCCCTACGACCTGTTGCGGGCGACGGCCACGCCCAGAAACGTAGCGCGGACCTGTTCGGTAGGTCCGCGGCTTGTTCCAAGGGTTTAAAATTGTCGGGCGGCGCTTGTTTCGGAGGGTCAGCACGCCACCGTGCGAGGAGCCAACATTTAGGCCTGGCAGCCGCGCGAGTGGCGCCGCGCAAGTGGCGCCGCACGCGCGGCAAAACGTAGCGCAAGGCTCGCTCACCAGCCTCGCGGGTTTTCGTTGTCATTCGTGGAAGAACCGCGGACCTCACGAACAGGTCCGCGCTACACGTGCCTGCTTTCCGGTCGCGCCCACCGGAATATCCCCGGGAGTCGCACCAAGCCCCTCGCTGCCGGGAAGTGCCGCAGGACCGGAGAGCGGGTCCTGCGCTACGTTCCTTGCTGCCGGGCACAGACATCCGCCGTTCGGTGGCTGCGATCTCGTGCGCCCTGCCCTTCTACCACCGCGTTTACAGGAGCCATGTCCGCGCGAACCCGAAATGAGGATCGTTTTCGATACCAACCTCCTGGTAAGAGCTAACCCCAAATGATCGGGATTCTTACGAGCCGCAGGTAGTTGCCTTCTGTCTCCAGCGGGGCATAGCTATTCTTGACGACGTGGAGTTGCCACAGAAGTTGAGGCGCGCATGAGCAACGTAGCGCGGATCTGTTCGGTAGGTCGCGCTACGGTTGCATTTCACTGCCCGCTAGCCACAGAGCAAGGAACTGGCACCTCAGCCTGGCGGCGATCAACGATGCGAGTGGCGCAGCACGCGCAGCAAAAGGTAGCGCAAGGCTCGCTCTCCAGCCTTGCGGCTTTTCGTTGTCATTCGTGGAAGAACCGCGGACCTCACGAACAGGACGCGCTACACTTGCTGGATTTCTTCCAGCGGGTGAACCCCGCGGGCATGGAAGCGCGGACCCACTCGTAGGGGCAGGCCTCGTGCCTGCCCACCGCGCGGCCGACAAGTCGGCCCCTTTGGGCGCCCACGAGGGGCGCCCCTACGACCTGTTGCGGGCGACGGTCACGCCCAGAAACGTAGCGCGGACCTGTTCGGTAGGTCCGCGGCTTGTTCCAAGGGTTTAAAATTGTCGGGCGGCGCTTGTTTCGGAGGGTCAGCACGCCACCGTGCGAGGAGCCAACATTTAGGCCTGGCAGCCGCGCGAGTGGCGCCGCGCAAGTGGCGCCGCACGCGCGGCAAAACGTAGCGCAAGGCTCGCTCACCAGCCTCGCGGGTTTTCGTTGTCATTCGTGGAAGAACCGCGGACCTCACGAACAGGTCCGCGCTACACGTGCCTGCTTTCCGGTCGCGCCCACCGGAATATCCCCGGGCAGTCGCGCCAAAGCCCCTGCGGCCGGGAAGTGCCGCAGGACCGGAAAGCGGGTCCTGCGCTACGCAGCTACGCCGATCCTGTGTGTGGGTGAATTCGTCAGATGACTGCACTTAACGTGCTACCATACTGGACGCTTGCGCGCTCATTCTGCCCGTGCGCACACTTCATTGCACGGGCTCTCCAGGAGACCAGTGTGAAGGCTGTCACTCTGCAATTGTGTTTCCTCGCAATCTTGTTTTCCACGTTTCTGACTCGCACGGCGCCAGCTTCGGATGCGCCGATCATCAGCCACTGGTTCGTGGATTCCCTGATCAAGGTTTTCCCCGGCGACGAGATATTGCGGAACCGCCTTGCCAAGCCGGAATTCCTGGGGGCACGGAACAGTCATGTAAGTGTCCAGTGGGTCTTGCGCTCGCACCAAAGAGTGGAGAACGTCTCCGTGGAGGTCGAGGGTTTCGAGGGCGGCACTCCTGACGCTCTTGCGGCCCAAGTGCGCGCCGTGGGTTATGTGGTGGTTTCGTCCAACACCTACCGCACTCCACCGTCAGAAATCATTCATTCCGCCCCGGCGCTCTTCCCCGACGTATTGCTCGAGAAGTTCCCTATCACCCTCGATGCGGACAAGACCCAGGCTGTCTGGATCACTTTGAGCATTCCGAGCGCGGCGAAGCCGGGCGATTATCACGGCCAACTCGTGCTGAAGGTGGGTGGGATAGAAACGGGGCGCGACGCTTTCACGCTGCACGTCGCCGCCGCCACGGTACCGACACAACAGACCCTGAAGGTTTCAAACTGGTTCTACTTAAGCGACCGTCAGCTTCGCAGCCAGTATGGCGTGCAACAATTGACCGAAGGCTGGTGGACGATACTCGGCAACATCGGGCGCGTGATGGCGGAGCATCGCCAGAACATGATTTCCACGCCGCTCACGGGGTTCTACTTTTCCAAGCTCGCGCTGATCGGGGCACATGCGGGAACGAGCGGGCTTGAATACGACTTCACGAATTTCGACCGCTGGGTGAGCACTTTTCAAAAGGCCGGACTCATCGGCTCGATAGAAGGCAGCCACGTGCTGCGTCGGGAAGAAAACCCGGATGATCCCGCTCATCTTAAGGTGGATGTTTATGTGCTAGAGGACGGCAAGGCTGCCCTCAAGGCTTTGCCGGCAGACGACCCCCGCGCCGAGGCCGGTCTTCGACCCATGCTCGTGGCCCTCCGTCAGCACTTGCAGGAGAGGGGCTGGCTGGGTATTTACTATCAGCACGTTCTCGACGAAGTGGGCGAAAACGAAATGCCCGTGTATCAGCGATACGCCGCCATTGTGCACGAATCCATGCCCGGCATCCGTACGATGGACGCCGTGGACGCGCGCCGCAACCTCGACATCTATGAGAAGAGCTGCAATGTCTGGGTTCCGGTGTTGGGCTCGTTTGACGCCCTGGTGCCCCGCCTTCATCAGCACGTGGCGAACGGTGGCGAGGCCTGGTTCTACACCTGCTTGTTCCCCACAGGCAAATATGCCAATCGCTTCATCGACTATGCGCTGATCAAGACTCGCCTGCTGCAATGGTTCAATTTCCGTTACAATCTGACCGGGTTCCTCCACTGGGGCGGAAACTACTGGTCGCCCAATCCCATCCTCGACACCCAGCCCCTACTGGGCGAAAGCTGGGAGACCGGAATCATTCCACCCGGTGACGCGTTCATCGTCTACCCGGATCAGGAGCATGAATCGATTCTCAGCTCAATTCGCCTGGAGGCGATGCGGGAAAGTATCGAAGACTATGAACTCCTAAGGGTGCTCGAGAGTAAAGATCCGAACACCGCGCACGCGTTGGCAGAGAAGGCCATCCACGGGTTCACCGATTACGTGCGCGACCCGGCGGAGTTCCGCAAGATCCATGGAGAACTTTTGGAAGATTTATCGAAGTAAGGATCCGTCAACGCAGTATTTATTAGCTTCGGGGAGGCACCCACGAAAGGTATCCCCACGTTCCTCGCCCGGCCGCGGTCACTCGCGGACAGCCACCCTCAAAACGCGTCCTGATTTCCGGAACTAATCTAAGATGCGCGACGTTATAACCATCAGAATGACGAATTTGAAGGTTATGATCGAACGAGTTTAGCCGCGGGACGTCGGGGAGGGAACTTATGCATTTTGTGGCCTCGGAATTGAAGCACGCGCTCAGGAGGCTCACGCGCGCTCCCTTCTTCACCGGCGTCGCTCTGGTGACGCTGGCGATTGGCATTGGCGGAAACACGGCAATCTTCAGCGTGATCGAGGGAATTCTGCTCAAGCCCCTCCCCTATTCCCACCCGGACGAACTGGTCTCCCTTGAGCTCACAGCTCCGGGAATCAACGTTAAAGATGCGGATCTTGCGCCCTCTGACTATTTTATTTTTCGCGAGCAGAATCGCACCCTACGCGACCTTGCCGTCTACGAGGGGTATTCCGTAAATATCACGGGCTCGGGCGAGCCGGAGCATGCCGCAGGCCTGCTCGTGACCGACGGATTGCTCCCCATATTGGGCGTCTCGCCGATGCTGGGCCGCTCCTTCACCCACGCCGACGATTCCCCCGACGCACCGGCCACCGTGATACTGAGTTACGGCTACTGGCGGCACAAATTCGGCGGCGACCGCTCGGTGATTGGAAAGACCCTCACCATCGATGCGAAGCTGCACCAGATCATCGGGGTGCTGCCCCAGAATTTTCGTTTTCGCGATGAGCGCGATCTTGCCGTGCTTCTGCCCATGCAACTCGACCGCGCCAAGACAGTTCTGGGGCAGTTCAACTTTGGGTCCGTCGCCAGGATGAAACCGGGGATTACTCTGGACCAAGTCAATGCCGATGTCGCAAGGATGCTCCCCATCGTTCTCAGGAGCTTTCCGCCTCCGCCGGGATACTCCATAAAGCTTTTCGAGGACGCAAGGATTGGTCCGAATAGCCGGTCAATGAAGCAGGATGTGGTGGGCGATGTGGGCAAAGTCCTTTGGGTTTTGATGGGCGGCCTGGGACTGGTGCTGCTCATTGCCTGCACCAACGTGGCCAACCTGCTGCTGGTGCGGGCGGAAGGGCGCGAGCAGGAACTCTCCATCCGCGCGGCGCTCGGCGCCAGCCGACTGCGGATTGCCGGCGAACTGTTCCTGGAAAGCCTGGTTCTGGCGCTGCTGGGAAGCGCGCTCGGTCTTGGCTTGGCCTATGGAGCCTTGCACGGCCTGCTCGCCCTTGCGCCCGCCGGGCTGCCGCGTCTCGATGAAATCGGCCTGGATCTGACCGTAGTGCTCTTCACGCTGGCATTGTCGCTCGTCTCCAGCCTGCTTTTTGGTTCGATTCCAGTTCTGAAATATGCGGGAGTACGCGTGAGTACGGGCCTGCGCGAGAGTGGGCGCTCGATGAGTGAGAGCCGCCAGCACCACCGTTCGCGCAACACTCTGGTGGTCGTCCAGGTGGCGTTGGCAGTGATCCTGCTGATCGGCTCCGGGCTAATGATTCGCACTTTTATGGCTCTGACGCGCGTGAATCCGGGCTTCGTTGCGCCGGCCGAATTGCAAACCTTCCGCGTCGATATTCCCGACACCCAGGTGAAAGAGCCCGATCGCGTCATGCGCGTCGAAGAGGATATCCTCCACAAGATTGAGGCAGTCCCGGGCGTAACCAGTGCGGCCCTGTCGATGAGCGTCCCCATGGACGGCAACGAGCGGGGCGATTCCCTCCTCCGCACCTTCGCCGACAACGAAATTCCACTCCACCGGTACCGGTTCGTGGCGCCGGGCTATTTCAGCACCCTCGGAACACCCTTGATCGCCGGCCGCGATATAACTTGGGGCGATATCTACAACAAGGTGCCCGTCGCCATCGCGTCGGAAAAGGTGGCGCGCATGTATTGGCACGACCCGGCGCGCGCGTTGGGCCAACAAATCCGCCCCGGTGGCAATGATGAATGGCGCGAAATCGTTGGTGTGGTGGGCGACACTCGCGAAGATGGGGTCGACAAGGATGTTACCAGCTCAGTCTTTTGGCCGATCCTTGCCGCTCATTTTGAAACCAACGACCTGGATGTGCGCCGCTACGTGACCTGCTCGATTCGCACCTCGCGCGCCGGGTCGGAAAGCCTGATGAAGGAGGTGCGGCGCGCGGTGTGGTACGTCGACCCCGACCTGCCCCTGTCGAGTATCCATACGCTTGAATAATACTACCGGGAATCGATGGCGCGGACTTCCTTTACCCTGGTGATGCTGGCGGTGGCGGGCGGAATGGCGCTGCTGCTCGGGGTAGTAGGTCTTTACGGCGTGATCGCATACTCGGTGTCGCAGCGCCGCCGCGAGATTGGCATTCGCATGGCGCTGGGCGCGCAGGACACCGAGCTGACCAGAATGTTCGTCCGCCACGCATTGCTGCTCACGGGCGCGGGAGTGGCTTGCGGACTGGTGGCTGCGCCGGCGCTCACACACCTGATGTCGTCACTGCTCTTTGGGGTGAAGTCCGTTGACGTGGCCACGTATACGGCGGTCTCGCTGGGGCTGATTGCGACTGCGGCGCTGGCGAGTTACCTCCCGGCCCGCCGTGCGGCCACCGTGAACCCGGTGGAATCGCTGCGCGGTGAGTAGTGGGTCTTCAGTCGAAGCCTGTTTCGAGCGAGGTAGCGCAGATTTGAGCGTTCTTCGCCCGACTCTGCGGCACGTCAATTGGTAATATATTGCGGCCTGCTAATAGCATGGCAACGATGTTATGAAGGCAGAAAAGGTTCACCACGGAGAGCACAGAGCCCACGGAGAAAAACGGGTTCGGTGTTCTGCCTCCGTGGTTTCCGTAGTTTCTGTGGTGATCCTGTTTGGTTGCGGCCCCGCCGCACTGTGCAACCCATCCATCCCGCTGGAAATTCGACCGGAAATTCGACCGGACCTTGACATTGGAAGCGGACGGCTGTAGATTTCGGGCAAGCCGATAACTTAAAATGGAAATTCCGGTTTTAAAAGGCAGAGTGAAGGCTATCCAAATTTGGTAGCACGCTCCGGCTGGTGGCGCGCCTCGGAAACACGGCGAGGGCATTGCTGCCGGCGCGAGAGGAGAAAGGTATGCCCAATCCTGGGGATCAGGAACGAGCCCGAAAGAACAACTCGGAGAGGTACACGGCGTTGTGGACTCGCGCCCACAGCAACGCCAACCCTCAGAACTGGAGCCAATGGTGGTCGGCGGGAATCTCGCGCTTGACTTCCGCCGGTTCAACGGCCAAGTCCGTGGCAGTTTCCGGCGCCAAGCACGCGGTCCTGCACACCACGGCGAAGTTCATTGTGTTTGGCGTGGGATGGCTTGTCGGAGGGCCGGCGTGGGTCGCCGCTATTGTGGCTTGGGGAGTCGGCGATAGTCTGGCCGCGCGTCTGGGGGAGCAGGCCATGGACCAGTTGGCCGACTACGGCGGCGGCGTCGCCGAGGACTGGATCAAGTTTTTCGCGGAAGAGGGCACCGGCATGGTCGTATCGAAGGTGAGCGGCGAAACACCACCGACACCGACCGAGGAGAAGCAGAAGAATCTCCGGGAAAAGACCGACAAGATGTTCGCCACCATCGGTGCGTTGGATGTCCTCATGCGCCAAATGAACGACCTGAAAGACAAGCCTTTGCAGTACTGCGACGACGGCAGCATCATCGCGCGGCTGCAGGCTCGCATCGACGAGGAGATCGTGAGGGCGAAGAAGCAAGTATCCAAGCTTGAGCAGCAGCTAGGCTCCCTGAGAACTTCCATCGAGCGCTGCGAGAACGTCAATAGCCAGAATCGTCCCGTTGTGGAAGCGGCGGTCAAACTCGTGGTGAAGGCCGGCGCGGCCCCGCATTGGACCAATACCTATGCCGACACCTTGGCGGCGATGTACCGCTGCAGCAAGCAGCACTGCTTCGGCCCCGGCACCGGCAGCCCGGATAACGACACGACCTAGCGTACACTGTTGCTAAGGGGCGATGGGACTCACGGTGTGACCACTGTCGCTGCCGCCGCCTCCACCCGACAACGCGGCTGCCGCCCCGGCGATTCCACCTCCAGCGGCAATCGCCAGGATGATGAGGGTGGTATGCGAATGTCCTCCCGGGGATCCCGGAGGTGGTGGAGGTGTGTTTTGTGCTGGTACTGGCGTTGGCGGTGGAGTTGTGCCCAAGGGCTGTAAACCCGGGATGCCCGACGCATTCTCCGCAACCAGCACCTTCTTTCCCGACGGAAGCAGGAATGATTGCCCCGACTGGATGTCACCGATTCTGAAATCGCCGGATGCGGACTCGATCGAGGTGCTATTGTCAGCCATAACTTCCAGGTTGATCTTCGCGGGGGCCCCGGAGAGGGGTTCAATGTGAAACCTCGCCGTCGCAAGCAGCGGGGTGCTGTCGCCTGAAAGCTCCGCAACTATTGTGCCGTTTTGCAGGTGCAACCAGACCCGGTCTACGGGTCGGGTGAAGCTGACACTGGTGTTTTCATTGAGAGTGACGCGGCTTGCGGGCAACAATTGAATTACGACGCGGCTCACTGCCGCCGTCGCCACCACGTCGCCGTCGTTGACCCACCCCCCACCGGGAAGAGGCTTTCCACCCCGGGTCGCTCCCGCCGAGGTAATGACTCTTCCTATCGCCTCGCCCTGCTGCTCCGCCTGCCCGGCGAATCCCGCCGCGGGTGCAGGAATCTCAGCCATGAACCCTTCTGCAAGCGTGTAGCTCTCGCCGGAATGGGTCTCGGTGATCGCGAGCGTCCCATGCTGGGCTTTGACAATCGTTCTCTTGTCGGGCAAGAGCGCCACCAGGAACTGGGCCATGCCTTCGCCTTTGGGCTCGACGCGGTAGGAGGAAGCCGTCACGACAAAGGCGTACTTATTCTCCCTCTTGATGGCCAGGGTTCCCGCAAGTAGTTGCGCCACAACATTACCCTCAGAGCCGCTAAAACGGGCCTGAGTTGACCCGGCAAGAGATGCGTGGCCTGTGCGGGGGAAGCTCAGCAGCGCCGACCCGCCCTCGCCAACATGGACGGCGTCTCCGGAAAAAATCGCACAGTTGGACAACAAGGCGCCGCCCTCCACTGTCGCGTTGGACGAATTGACCACCTCGCCGACGACATCGAGTGTCCGGCCCGTCGCCAGAGCCAAAGCCGCGAATCCAGTGAACATCACGAGTCCGAAAAACGTCAGTTTCCGGTGACGTGTTCGCATGATTTCCTCCTCGGAATACTCCCCTTCAATGGGCTGATAATGAACCCCTCGAGGGACGTTATCCTCTGGCGTCAATTAGTCCAAAGTTAGTATGGACATTCTGCTACTTGCTGACATCATTGTCGACTTAAAAATACCGGGGTCGAGCTTCCGGGGTGGCAAAGCCTATTGGGAACGCGGCCATCCTGGCCGCTCGCCTTTTTCGGAGCGGGCTGGAAGCCCACGCTACATCACACTTATCGATGCACCGTCAGTTATACAACGAAATAGTGGGATATCTAAAAGATGACATGGTAGCACCGCAACAGTGTCACGGCAGGAGCAGATCAACTATGCCACAGTTTAGCTGACCGTCACGGTAATCTGTGCAGTGTGGGTTGTGCTCGACGACGTGGATGTGCCTGTCACGGTGACGGTTCCCGATTCCGGCTGCGGCGTAGTTGAGCCGCCGCCCCCACTGCTGCTGTTGCTGCCGCAACTCAGTCCGGCCAACAAGACAGCGGCGAGCGCAGCTCCCAGCGCCACATGCTGCACTTTCCAGGCTGGAGTTTTCCCGCCGCCCCGGCGAAGTCTGGGCAGGCCAGTGAGCAGCAGGCAGAGCATGGCTAGACCGGCCAGCCACCATGCGCCAATGCGAGGATTCGGAGGAAGTGCCGGAGCGCCCCTGGCGGTGGATGCAGCGGTTATGGTGACGGTCGCTTGATCGTTGGAGCCGAGTGTGCCGACCGCGCAGGTGACTCCAGTCAGGCTTCCAGTACTACAAGTAAAAGTTATAGTGCTGGTGGAAATGTTGTTAATAGGAGTCAGGGCGAGGGTGGAAGTGCCGCTGGCGCCCGGGGCGATCGTGACGCTAGTGGGAGAAACAGCCAGGGAAAAATCGGGAGCCGCGGTGGTGAAACTGAACACGCTCGACCACGACGCATTTTGGCCTGTGGGGGCGAGCGCCTGCACCTCCCAGTAGTAAGTTGTACCGCCCACGAGACTCGTCGCGGAGGGAGTGTAAGAAGTCCCCGAGACTGTCGCGCCAACGGCGCAACTTCCGCACGTCCCAACGGCAGGACTGGTGGGGAGAAGGCTTTCGGTGGAGGCAATCAAGAGGCGATAGCCGGTGCTCCCCGTGACGCTTGTCCAGGTGAAGTTGGGAGTAACCGAGCCCGCGGTCGCTCCGTTGGCGGGTGCGCTCAGCATGGGTGCGGCCAGGGTCGCGCCGGTGGTGGTAAAGCTGAAGATTTCCGACCATGCAGCAAGCCCCGTGCTGGAGGTGGGCTCGATCGCTTGCACCGCCCAAAAGTAGACGCCCGCAGCCAAAGCGGCCGCCGGAGTGTACGAATTGGCATTCGCTTTGGTCGTATCAACAATCGTGCAGGCGCTGCACGTCGTGGTGGCTGGATTGGAGCTCAAGTCGGCGGGGCGGGTGGCGATTATAATTCGGTAACCATTGTTGCCGGTCACCGCGGACCAACCGAAGGCAGGTGAAAGAGCTACTCCCGTCGCTCCATTGGCAGGAGCAGTCAAAGTGGCGGCCGCCAATCCGGCCGTTGCCGATCCCCACTCCATCACCAGGTTATAGGCATCGACGGACCCCAGTCCGCTCACCTGGTCATAGCCGGGGCCGGCATCGTACCCAATCTCACCGCCGCCCGTAGGGCAATCCGTGCTTCCAATCTCGCAGGGCACCTTGTTGTTGCCGACGGTGATGTCGTGAAAAGCCGCGGGATCATTCTGCGCCATCGGATAGAGGACAGCGTTAATGTTGCCCTGACCCGTCGCGGCAGCCATATGCTGGTTTACGAGAGCAACGATGCCGGCAAAGGTGGGCGCAGCAGCCGAGGTTCCACCAACCACCGTCAGGTCCTCATTGCCGTCGCGAAACCCGTTCACGCAACTCCCCTGAAGGCAGATTAGCAGCGCCTCGTGGGCGGGGGACGCATTCAAGGCAAGGTCGGGGACATCACGAGCGTTATCGCTGGGCACGCCGGGTCCCGTCTGCCAGGCCGGCTTGGTCGTAAAGTAAGTGCTTACTCCACCTCCACCTGCCAACAACTCGTGCTGACTGTTGAGGGGGTTCGACGTGTCGTTCCACACCATTTCGGGAATGTAGGATAGGGCGGAGGTGATGACGTCTCCGCTGGAGGACGTCGCCGCTTGCCAGTATGATCCCGAGCCCTCATTGAATTCGCTTCCGCCCATCCCCGTAACATTGGGAACGCTGGCGGGCGCGTCGACGGCAAGTCCGTGCGTGGCCGTCGTCACTACGTCGGTCGAAGAGGTGGAGACATCACAGTCTGCCGCGCCTGAGTCACCGGCCGCGGCAACGATGGTCTGCCCTTGCGCATTCGCCTGTTGGGCCTCTGTCGCCAGCGTGCTCATGTTCGAACTCCCCCATGTTGCCTCACAAGCGCCATAACTGACACTGATGACGGGCGCGGTTTTATTATCAATGGCGAACTGTAACGCACTAAAGACACCGCCACTTGTTCCGGCCCCCCCATTGACGAAGATGATTGTGGCGTCCTTTGCGACGGCGCCGGACCACTCGACGTCGAGGCTGGCTTCCTCGATATCCGCGGAGGTAACTCCCGGGTCCGTGGCGCCGGGAATTAGAACCTGCTTGAGCTGATTTGAGGTATAAGCCGGCAACCCGGCGGCAGCGCGGAATGCGGTGATGTCACTCCCGCTGCCGTAGAGATCCGTTTGACCCATAACCGCGATGGATTGATTTGCGCCATCAATTCCTGCATTGTAAAGGTTAGCAACATCATAAATAACGGCGAAATCGCCTGGGGCAACGAAAGTGTTGCCGCTGATGGCGGAGGTAAATTCCGGCTCGGCCTTGACGTGACGGACCCTCGCGCGCGGCTTGAGCGGATAGTTATCCAACCCGTGGATGCCCAGCACAACGTCGGCGAGGGCGGCGGGCACAGCCGGCTCCGAGGCGTTGGCAAAGTAGGTTTGGCCGTGGAGCGAGAAGTTGTGAATCTCCGTATGAAATGCGGCTTGCGCTTGCGCGGCGGTGCCGGAGAAGCTAACCCACGTGCGCCCGCGAGCCCTCCGCGTTACGGTGAAACCCTGCGACTCAAGCCACGCCACAACTTGCTTGAGGTCATTGGGGCTCAACCCAAATCGGTCCGCGTATTGCTCCGGCTCAAGCCAATGGTGATAGTTGAGCGAGGAGGGGTCCTGCTGCTCGGCAAGGAGTTCAGTGAGGTCCGACTGCTGGCTCGGAGTAAGCTTGAAAAAGAGGGAAATGTTCCCGAGCTTGAGGGCGCCGTCGACTGGCCCCAGGTCGTTCTCAGGTTGAAACATGGGGCGGACATTGCCTTCCAGCCAAACGGCCGGAGACCCGGCAATGGGCACTGTGATGCGGTCCGGCTGAAAAGGTTGCGCGCAGAAAATGCGGGTCGGTGAGATAAACAGCGCCAAAAGAACAGGGACGTTCAGAGCGCTGAAGGTTTTGCGTTCCACTTACCACCTACAATCCAGGGCATCATTAAAAGGCGAAGTAACCGTTGGGGGCGCTGGCGTTGTTGGGGACGGCGGTGCCCGCGATGCCTACAAAGACGCTGCGGCCGAAGAAAAACGGAACGCCCAAGTCAAAATAATCTGTCGACAGGCCATCGCCACTGGGGCCGCCCAAATCGTTGAAGGCGGCGTAGCCGGGGCTGGTGGAAAACAGCGTATCGGCATTGTCAATGTTCAGCGTTGCCGTCCCCTGGCTGCCGTTGGCGCCGTTCAGGGTGAGCACCAGTGACAAGGGCGAACTCGGGCAGTAATAAGGACTGTCAAAACAAACCGGGGCGCCCAAGGTTTGGGCGTCCAACACGTAGAGCGCCTTCGAGCCCGTGTCGAGAATGCCCTCCGAGGTGTACGTCGTACTGTTGTAGCCGATGGTGGGGAAATTGCCATTGGCGTCGGTGGCGTAAATTGTGGCGTTCCCGATGCCGTTATTGGATTCGGTTCCGACGCCGAAGATCAGCGACCCGGCGGTAATCATGCTGCTGCCATCCGTACGGGTATAAGGGAGCGAGGGCGCGCCAGTGGCGGAGATCGAGGGCAGGACAATCTCCACGCCATTGTTATCGTGAGCGAACAAAGCCACCGGGTTAGTAACCTGCTGTGTGACCGGAAGAGGTGTTGTTTGGCAAGTTTGCTCGGGACACACGTAATAGGGATAGGGGGTAAAGAGCTGGCCCGCGGCGCAATCGAGGCCGCAATCCTGAGAATAAATGCCCACGCCAAGAATGCCGTTGGCACCCAGCGCCGCCACAGTGTCAAGGTCGACGCCTTGCCCCAAAGGAAGGCAACTGGAGGCGGGCACCGTATACACCGTATCGCCCAGCACCTGCATGGGAACATAGGGAGCTTTTTCGCCCCCGATGACCAAATCGGCCACCAGCACCGGCCCCCAGGCGTAAGAGGCGTCGCCGAATTGGACGCACTCCTGCACCTGATTCTGGTGAGAGTCGAGCACGGTTGTCAGCTCCGTGGCCGGGATGGCGGTGAGCGCGGAATTAAGCACGCGCAAGCCCACCGAACCGGTATCCACCAGGATGTCGGGAATCGTCTGGCAATCGGCGGTGCCCGGCAAGCAGATGGTGACCGACGTGAAGAGCCCGTTGTAATAATCCGTGCTGGGAACTCCCGTATCCCCGTTGATTCCAAAACTGACGTAGAGCGGCGCGGTATTGCTCGCGGTGATGGTTAACGTGGTGGAAGCGGATTCGCTGGTGTCAGCCTGGCTGGTGGCGGTCACCACGACAGTGGGAGGATTCGGGACGCTCGCGGGAGCCGTATAAGCTCCGGCGCTGGTAATGGACCCCACGGCGGAACTGCCTCCGGCAACGCCATTCACATACCAGGTGACAGCGGTGTTCGCGATACCGGTCACGTTGGCCGTAAACTTCACGGTCCCGCCCGTCGCCGCCGATGAATCGACGGGGGAAACGGCCACCGTCGGGCTTGCTGCAGACGTAATCGTCACGATGGCCGAACCATAGGGATAGCTTTCCGTTTGGCTGATGCACTTCACCGTCACCGTGGCCGGACTCGGGATAGAAGCCGGCGCCCTGTAGAGTCCTGTCGAGCTAACGGTACCTACCGTGGAATTACCGCCCACGATATTATTGACAGCCCAGTGTGTATAGGTGGCGATGGGACTGACGACGGTGGCGGTAAATTGCACCGACTGACCCGCCGGTACCGTCGCGGTCGTAGGCGACAGGGTGATTACGGGCAGGGAAACGTCGTTGCCGGTCCGGGAGACGGTGCAACCGCTCAACAGAGTGCCGCCAGCGATGATACTGAGAAGGCATGCCAGTGTGGCCGGGGAAACGTTCTTCGACCTCATTGCACCACCTCCGCCGGAACGTTGGTGGGCAAGAGGCTGGGCACGTACGCGCGGCCGTGGTACCACCGCATGTGCCCTCCGTTGATAAAAACAAAGTCGGTATTCTGGATGGCCAGCGGGCCGCCGTGGCGCGTCGTCTGAGACTGTGCGTGCTGCTGGAGATAGGTGAAGTATGATCCTAGTAATTGCTGCATGCTCGGCACGTAGGGTCCCTGCCATGAAATCCCGAAGACTTTGCCCGCGGGCGAGACGTACTCTTTCACTACGGCGCCGTTCGAATCAGTAATCTGATGAAGCCGATAGCCCTGGTGGGGTTCATCGCGGACGACGCCCCGCAGGAATTGGCGGTCTGCATTCACTGACACTTCCTGCTCGCCCAGCACAGCCCACGCTGGGGCAGCGCCCAGAATCAGGGTGAGCAACACTCCCCATAAAGTTCTCATGAACCTCCCATCATGTCTTGCTTGCATTGACCCGTGCCGCCTTTTTTCGAGACTTCCCTTCCCTCTGAAGGGCTTCGTGTGTGGGACCGAACCCCAATCAAAATACCACAGTCTGTTACAAGCCATCCAGTGCTGAGAGCTGGGAGCGCGGGCATCCTGCCCGCTCGCGCGCGAGAGCGAGATGCTCCCGCTGCTCGTGGCCTGGCTATCTTGGACATTCCCGGCGATGGCGGGACGCCCCTGCCTTAGCGGGCAGGATGCCCGCGCTCCCAGGCCACCTGAAAAACGGGTTTCGCGAATTTGGATGCTTCGCCAACAACTCGGGTTGTAGTGGAAAGGCCGCGATCTGCACGGAAAAAAGGTAGGGGCGTCGGGCCGACCCTCTATTGCGATCGGCTCGCGCCCCTACACTGGGAGGAGACTAAAAAGCGTAGTACCCGTTGGTGGAAGTCGTACCGGATGTTGCTCCACCTTCAGTTGTGCCCCCGATTCCGAAGAAGATCGTTTTGCCAAAGAAAATTGGCAGTCCGAGGTCCCAGGCATCAGTCGCCGCGCTGCACGGAGCGTTGGTGGCAGCGACACAGCTAGGAGCTCCCAAATCGTCAAACGCCGCGAACGAAGGATTGGCAGAAAGTAATGTGTCAGCGTTGGCGATGGAGAGGTCGAGGGTTGTGGTGGTGCTATTGGTGCCCGAGACTTGAAGCGGAATGCTCAGCGTCGAGCTTGGACAATAGTAAGAACTGTCCGTACAGTTGGATGTGCCCAGTGTCGCCGCGTCGGAAATGTAGTACGAGTTCGAGCCGGCGTCAAGAAAGGTCCCGTAGCTGTTGGAAGAGGTGTAGGTGACGCCGTTGTACGTGGACGATCCGAAGTAGCCGTATTGGTCGAGCTCGTAGAAGCCTGCCGTACTGGGAACCGCGTTATTACCCTCCGTCCCGATTCCAAAGGTCAGGGTTCCGGTGGCCGTGGCTTGCCCGGCCGCCGGGACCGAGAGTAGCGTGAGTGACTCCCCGTTAATGTCCGCGGAAGAAAATGCCGCCACGGGATTCCAGACCTGGTCATTAACCGGGACGCCCACCTGTTGACAGGCTCCCGTCGAGGCGCAGAGCCAATAGGGCTCGTTCTGGGACGCCGCGGTGCACTGGTTGGCCCCGTCATAGACGCAATCCTGGGCTTGCACGCCGATCCCGATGACTCCGTTGGCGCCGAATAAAGCCACGGTGTCCTCATCAGGGGTGGTGGTTGAGGGTACGCATTGGCTGGCATCCATTACGGCGGTAGGCACCGTGTCAGTGCTGATGATCTGAATGGGAATGCCGGTGCTTGCCGTTCCACCCGCCGAGGCCGGCACTTGTGAAGCCGTCTCCCCGCCAATCTGAACGGTCGCGGACTCGACCGGTCCCCAATTGAATGAGCCGTCACCGTACATCGTGCATTCGTTCAGGTCGTCACCGCTGCCATCATTAATCACCGGTAGGGTCACACCGGTAAGCGATGAAGCGATAACCCGCACACCTACTGATCCCGTGTCCACCAGCATGTTGGGGACAGTCACGCAGGTCGAAGTGCCTGGGGTGCAAAAGGTGGCCGAAACAAAGATGCCGTTATAGTACTGGCCAGACTGCCCGTTGGGGCCAAAGCCGACGTTGACGGCCGCCGTGTTCGAGGTGCTGGTTGAACCTGTCAGAGTCACCGGCTGGGTCCCGGAACTGTCGGTGATCGTCAATGTGCCGGTTGCCCCAGTGTTGGAGGTCGGCGTGAAGGTGACGTTAATGGTGCAAGTCGCGCTGGTCGCCAGACTGGCAGGACAGTTGTTGGTTTGGGCGAACGGTGCACTTGTCGAGACGCTGACGCTGGTAAGCGCAGCGCTGCCGTTGTTCGTCAGGGTGACAGCCTGAGGGGCGCTGGTCGTGCCCACCGCGACGCCCGAAAACGTGAGACTGGTGGGGGAGACAGAAGCGCCGGTGGCGGTTCCCGTCAGAGTCACCGTATGCGGACTGCCGCTGGCGTTGTCAGTGATGGTAAGGGTGCCGTTGGTCGAGCCGGCGGCCGTGGGAGTGAAAGTTATGCTGATCGCGCACGCCCCACCGGCGGAGATACCTGTGCCGCAGGTGTTGGTTTGGGCGAAACCGGTACTCACCGCGATGCTGGTGAAGCTCAAGGTGGCGGTTCCAGAGTCAGTGACAGTCACCGACTGAGCCGGGCTGGTAACGTTGACGCCGCTGGAAAAGGTCAGGGTGGTTGCCGAAAGGGTAATCGACGGAGTGCCGGTGCTCGTGCTGCTGTTGCTCGAACCGCTGCTACAGCCGGCCAAAACGGCCAATCCCACCAGAACGGCAAAGAGACGGCTGAGACTGCCTGGGGAAAGAGTTCTTGCGCTCATTATTGCACCACCTCCGGCGTAAGGTTGGCAGGAACCAGGCCGGGCACATACGAACGTCCCCGGAAGGACCGCATGTGGCCGAAACTGGAGAACACAAAATTATCGGTCTGAATCGTCACCGCGCGGTGAGGCACCACATTCGTTCGCTGCCCCTGCTGGAGGTCCGCCATGTGCGACCCCAGCAACTGCTGGAGATTGGGCATAAAATGACTCCGCCATGAAACTCCAAATACGTATCCGGCGGGCGAAACAAACTCATTCACCACACTGCCGTCCTTCATGGTGATCTGGTGAAGGTTGTAGCCCTCCTTGGCGATCATCGCACGCTGGCCGCCAAGAACCTGTACATCGGTATCCACCGACGCTACATTTTCACCGAGCGCTGCCCATGCCGGCACACTGCCCATCAAAAGCATGAGTAGAACTGCAAAAGTACTTTTCATCTCTTGCCTCCCTAATGCTCTGCATTATTCTCTGCTTTACACATCTGCTCTTGCTTGGACGGGTTTCCGATAGCAAAAGGTTTCCATGAACATGTTAAATAATTGCAAAATACGCTTGGACTTGAGGCAAGCCGGGGCGGAGGCCTTTTGCTTCTCGAAGCGAAAAGCAGGAGGTACTCAATACCTTTTGGGGCGCGCCGGACCGCGCGTCGATCATGGGTCGGATTTGAGCAACGAGTTCATCTGCCGGTCGCTGGAGCCAATCATTCTGCGCGAATCGAATACGCCTATTGGAGGCATGGGACCAGATTTAGGCACCGGCCCACTCTCACGCGGGCGGATATCCCGCCATCAGCGATAAGACAAAACGTCCTCTTCGGTGCGACTGTAGTCTGATTTCCCTTAATCAATCGCAGCTCCAATCTGGTCATGCAGCCGCTCCTGCACAATTTGCAGTTCTTCAAGAATGTTGGCGCGTTGATGAAGAGTCAAGATCGGGGACCCGGCCACTGTGGCCACACCCTCCACCGCCCGGAGCAATCGTTCCGCACCCAGCACGGTGGCGCCTTCGACGATGGGCGCAAAGTCCAGTCTGTAGACGGATCGCGACTTAGGGGACCAGTTCTTCACTTCCGAGATGGCGCGGTCCACTTGGGACGCGAAACTCATTGCAATCCTCCGATAAGCCTCCGAGCTTACGGAGTATTGATTCATCACGTGAGACGGATTCATCAAGATTACTCTCTCTGGCCGGAAGACGTTCGCCACCCTCTCGAGCAAGAGGTCGGGCCTGATGGGCTTCAGAAGATAATCTTTGCACCCGAGTGCAAATGCCTCGGCAACCGTTTCGTGGTCGTCACGCACGGTGATCACAATTGCAGGAAGACTTCTCCAGGTTTCGTGCTCTCGTAGGGCGCGGAGCAAATCCAATCCGCTGGACTCCGGCATCATGATGTCGGTGATGACGCCCTGAATGTCGGGGTCGGAATTCAAGAATCCTAATGCCTCGGAGCCGTTCCGGGCCAGGACAATTGTATAGCCGTGGCGCGTGAGGACTCCCGTTATCAGGGTGCCCGAGACGGCGTTGTCTTCTGCCACGAGGATCTTCATGGTTGCGGCCCGCCGGGAAACAGCGCTTCTGTGGCCGGGCCCAAGCCCTCCCTACGCTGCCCTCTTTTCAAGGTGACGCAATTCATATTCCAACCGGTGGAGAGCGACTTCCAGGCTGGCGACCGAGGCGACGGCACCCTCAATTTTCCCCTCCCTGGCCATCATCTCTAGTGCGCGCGCGGCCTCGAATGCCTGTGAAGCGGCGATGTCTCCAAGTGAACCCTTGAGGGCATGCGCGGCGCGCTCCAACATCGAAGCGTTGCCCTCCTCGGTGGCGCGGCGCACGCCATCCAAGAGCTTTGGGCACTCGGCGCGAAACATTTCAATGAGTTCGTTGCCCAAGGAATTGTCACCTTCCAACCTCGAGAGAAAACTTGATTTATCAAATATCATCAGAGTTGGTGCCTCCTTCGATTCGGTCAGGTCCGGTAGTGCGACCACGCGGCGGATGACCTCAAACAAAGGGCCGGCCCGAAGCGGCTTGGCGAGATAACCATCCATGCCCGCAGATTTGCAGGCCTCTTCCTCGTCGGGAGTCGGATGCGCCGTCAAGGCGATAATGGGAAGGCGTCCGCCATTCTTGCGTTCAATTTCCCGGATGGCCCGCGCCGCCTCGAGCCCGTTCATGCACGGCATGTCCAAATCCATCAGCACGACGTCAAAATCCTGAGCGGGCGTGTCCTGCACCGCCGTAAGAACGTCGTTGCCGTCGGCAACCACGGAAACCCGGTGGCCCCGCTTTTCCAGCAGGTGGGTCACCAGCACCTGGCTCACCTCATTGCTCTCCGCCAGTAGGACGCGCAGTTCGCCACCGAACTCCTGCGATGTGCCACAAATGCTGGCAGGAGCGCTTCGCTCCATTGACGTCTCGAGCGCCTTCACGATGGCTTTAACCAGATCTGCCTCGCGGATTGGCTTGATGCAAGAGTCGACAATCCCCAACTCGCGACAATGGATGGCGTCGTGCCCAACACCCGTGGGAGGGAGCATCATCACAATGGGAGCCCCAAACCCCGGAATGCGGCGGACTCTTTCCGCCAATTCAAATCCGTCGCCCGACGGCATCTGTGAGTCAAAGAGCGCAAGACCGATGGGCAGGGGAGAAGCCAGTGCGGAGTGAACGGCCTCCAAAGCTGATTCGGCGCTCTCCACGAGGGTTGGAATCATGCCCCGATGGCGCAGGATATCCGCCAGGACTTCACGGCTCGACGCGTGGTGATCGACAACCAAAACCGGCACTCCGTGCAAGAGGTCGTTTCCCCCGTCGTCCACCTGCGAGGCCGCAGGTGCGGTCACGCCCAATCGTACGGTAACATGGAAGGTGCTGCCTCGGCCCGGGTCGCTATCCACCCAAAGGGAGCCGCCCATTATTCGTACCAGTTCCGAGCACATGGCCAGTCCCAGCCCCGCACCTTCGTATCTCCTGGTCAACGAACCATCGGCCTGGGTAAAAGCCTCAAAGACCATAGCGATTTTGTCAGCGGGGATTCCCACCCCAGTGTCGGCCACGGAGATGTGCAGATCGACGCTCGATTCCTTCCGGGAATCCATTCCGGCGCGGATCACCACCTCACCCTGGGCAGTGAACTTGACGGCGTTTTCCACCAGATTCACGATGATCTGCTTCAACCGCACCGGATCGCCTACCAAGGGTGAGGGAATGGCAGGATCTATTCCACAGGCCATCTCCAGGCCTTTGCCATATGCCCGGATCGACAGCGGACGAATGGCTTCATTCACAACATCCTCAAAAATAAATGGTGTGGATTCCAGTTCGAATCTCCCCGCTTCGATTTTGGAAAAGTCCAAAATGTGATTGATCAAGCCGAGCAGGGCGTCCGCCGAGGACTCGACCAGCTCCAAGTAGCCGCGCTGCTCCGCATTCAGTTCGGTAGCGAGGGCAAGCTCGGTCATGCCGATGACGGCATTCATGGGAGTCCGGAGCTCATGGCTCATATTGGCAAGAAATTCCGTTTTGGCTCGATTGGCCTCCTCGGCTGCCTCCATCGCTTTACGCGTCGCGACTTCCACCTGCTTTCGTTCCGTAATGTCCTGCACGAGCTCGGCAATCCGAATCACTTTTCCCGCCGAGTCCCGGATGGGGAAAGCGCGGTCCCACATCCAACGCACCGTCCCGTCCGGCCGGATAATGCGATATTCCCAATCGCCGCGGCCGCGGTTGGAACGCTCCAGGCTGGAAGTCACAACGGGGCTGTCATCCGGATGGACGGCGGCCAGGAACGAACGCGGGCTGGCGTACAAACTCTCGCACGTCTGGCCCCAAACCTTCTCATACGCGGGATTAACGTAGAAAGCCTTGTTCACCTGAGGGTCGAAGAGGAAAAGGACCTCTTCCACGTTCTCCGCCATTTGCCGGAAGCGCTCTTCGCTTTCCAGCAATCGTTCCTCCGCGAGTTTGCGTTCGGTCACATCCTCCACAATCCCGTCGTAGAACAGGATCTGATCATTTTCCCCGCGGATCGCTCGGGCGCTCTCCCGCACGAATATTACTGAACTATCCCACCTCGTCCAGACTGATTCCAATCCTTTCACCTCTCCGTCGCGCGCCATCCGCTCATGGAAGAGTTGCCGGGGATACGTGGGTTCAAACCCTTGCTCTTCCAGGTTGCGGTTCGCCAATTCCTCCAGATTCCGGTACCCCAACATTTTCACCAGAGCGGGGTTCGCCACCAGAATCTCCCCCGCGGGATTGGTGCGGTAGATGCCCACCGTAGCATTCTCAAAGAGGCTGCGGAAGCGCTCCTCGCTCACGTGCAGGGCGGTCTCCGCGCGCTTGCGCTCGGTGATATCGGCGATGATACCGATGACACTGACGATCTCTCCGTCAACACCGAAGTGGGGGCCGAAAACGGTCGAGACCCATCCCGATTTTCCCGTCGACGGCACTTGGAACGGTGTGTCGGGGGTATGCACAACTTCCCCCGCCAAAGCACGGCGGATTACCAGCTCGACGTTCTGCTCGCGCAAGTGCGGGAATAGGTCAGATCCGTGCTGGCCCAAAGCTTCGGCCGCAGGCACGCCCGTGAGGTCCTCCATGAAGCGATTCCAAACCTGGTAGCGTAATTCCCGGTCGTAGACCACCACACCTTCCTGCGCACTCGCGATGACCTCGCGATTAAACTGCTCGCTCTGGCGCAGGGCAGATTCCGCCAGTTTGCGTTCGGTGATATCGATGAAGCTTTCCAAAAGGTGTTTACGTCCGCCGATGACGACGGGAACTACGGTCTTGATAATGGCGCGGCGCTCGCCGGAGGCGGTCAGGAGAACGCGCTCGGAGTTGTCCACCGTGTGGCCCAAATCCGAGACCGGGCAGCGGCCCCGCTCCGCCGGACAAATGAATTGGTGGCATTCGGCGCCCACCACGCGGGATCGCGGCGCTCCGATCAGCTTCAGAGCCACGGGGTTGACGTCGGCGATCCGGCGAGTCTCCGGATCGATCATGACGATCCCGGTCTGGACGGAATCAACGATTGCCTGCAGCCGGGATTGGCTCTCCTGTAACGCCTGCTCCGCGTTTTTGCGCTCGGTGATATCCGAAAGCAGGCCCTGTAGGTATTGAACACCGTCCTTTTCGTGGGCTCCTATGGCCCGTGCCCGCACCCAGATCCACCTTCCGTCTTTGCAGCGTCCCCGGTACTCCGCCTCGCACGGGTGAGGGTCGCGCAAGGCAGCCTTCAGGCTCGCCTCGATCCCTTGAACGTCATCGGGATGCATCGTGGCAAACAGGAGATCCAATCCGCCCGCAAGAACTTCCTCCGCCTTATATCCACTGAGCCTTTCGATATTGGGGCTGATAAAGGCGAAGCGGCCCAGGGTATCTATTGTCCAGACCACGTCGGGAATATTCATGACGATGGAGCGGTATTTCTCCTCACTGTAACGGAGGGCCTCCTCGGCTTCCAGACGTTGGGTGATATCGCGGGCGATCGTGGAGGTCCCCACCACCTCCCCGCGGCTGTTCCTGAGAGGCGCCATGCTCACCGAGACGGCAATGCGCCGTCCGTCCTTGGTCACCCGGGCCGTCTCGAAATTTGTGACGGTTTCTCCTTGCCGGACGCGCTCGAGCATCTGGCACAATTCATCACTCAGGTCAGCCGGAGCGAGAGTGGAGACATGCTTCCCCACAATCTCTTCGGGGGGATATCCGTAAAGGACCTCCGCACCCCGGTTCCAACTGACTATGGTGCCCGTTGTGGTAAGACCCTCGATGGCGTCGTTGGAAGATTCCACAATGGCTGCCAATTGCGCGCGAGCTTCCTCCGCCTGCTTACGGGGAGAGATGTCCTGCCCAATGGCCACGAAGTGGGTAACCTCACCGGGCGTGCCGTATACCGGCGTGATCGTCAACTCCTCGTTGTAGAGCGCCCCATCCTTTCTTCGCGTAAGTATGTCGCCTCGCCACACCCGCCCTGACTGCACGGTGTTCCACATCTCGCGGTAGAGCTCCGAATCGTGCGCTTCGGCTGGGAGCAGAAGTGGATTCGTGCCGACAATCTCCTCCCAGGTGTAGCCCGACAAGGCCGTGAAGGCGGGGTTGACCCAAAGAATGTGGCCGTGACGGTCCGTAATCACGATTCCGACGGCAGCAGCCTTCAGCGCCGCAGCCTGCAAGACGACCTGCTGTTCCACCTGCTTCCGCTCCGTCACATTGCGGGCAATACCCTGAATCCTTACCACCTTCCCATCCTCATACAGCAGGCGGCTGCGAATCTCCACGGCCACCCGGGCCCCATATTTGGTGATAACTTCAAGTTCCGCATCTCCTGATGTTTCGCCTTGCTTCGTCCTCTCCACTGCCTGCAGCACCAAGTTATGGTACTCAGGAGTAACAACCTGGAGGATGTTCATGCGCGACAGCTCAGCCCGCGAGTATCCCAGGAGCTTGACCAGCGTGTTGTTCACCGAGGTGAAGTTCCCCTCAAGGTCGCTCGTATAGACCATGTCGATGGCGTTTTCCAGCAAGTCGCGGTACTGATCCTTGAGCGCCGCCTCGCGCCGTAGCCATTCCCGAATTTCCCGGGTTTTCGCCTCCACCTGCTTTCTTAGGAGGATCACCCACGCGACCGCGGCCAACATCAGGGCAGCCATCAATCCCAGCACCCCGCGCATCCGCTGAAGATTCCACCACGAAGCTTTTTCCAGCACTTCCAAGTCGCGGGGCGAGCGAACCAGCAGCCGGAATGCCGGAGGGGCTCCGTTTTCCTGCGCCAGCGCTTCACATATCCCGGTAATTCGCACACGGCTGCCCACTTGCAGGCGTGCGAGTTCCGCCTTAGCCCCTTCGCCCAAAACCTGAGCGCGAAAGGCCACGTGGCCCGACACGAGCAGGAGCGAGGGCGGAGAATTGTCAACCGTGATCGCCCTAAACAACCGACCTTCGAGCCGGACCAGCGAGCTGTCGAAGTTGCCTTGCAGAGCCTCCTCCAGGGAGATATCCACCGGCGCGGGCGGGGGTCCGCTGGCAAGCTTGCGAAACTCGGCATCCACCAGCTTTCTGGAACCCTCCACCAGTGCGGGGAAGCCCCACACTTCCACCATGTCACCCGGCTGGACGGCAGTCGCCTGAGAGGTTTCCACCTTAAGACTATCCGTTGCGTCCTTGATGAATAACGCGCTAAAGGGCTTCTGCAAGGTCACAACTCCGCGGACCTTCACCCGGTGGCCGGAGGTGGTTCGCGCACTTAGCCTCGCGAGGTCGCGAATCGAATCCATCGCAAGGCTTTCCGCCGTCATCGTCCCCGGCTGAAGGACGCGCAAGGAACTTATGTCTTGGACATAGACAACAAGTCCAACCATCTGTTGCTTCGCATTGAACACCCCCCCGCAAACGCCTTGAATCTGGATTTCGGTATCGAGCAGTTGGGCCGGTGCCGTTGCGCCATGATTCTCCACAACGACCCGGACGCGCCCCTGTCCCACAGAGAGGGACAGGGTGAGTTCTCGATCTTGAATTTGCGCGGAGTGAACGATGCCCGATATTTCAACCCACTGGCTGTCTTGCTGCCCCAAAGCTATTTCCTCATAGTGGGGACGAATTGGAGCGGGCAGCGGCGCCCGGCCGAGGGTCTGGATATCGGGCTTCTCAATCTGGTTCGAAAACCACCCATGGCCGGTCACTCCCTTGATTACCACGGAATCGCCGGCCGCGAGGCCAAGATTCCTAGGCGGCGTGTCAACGTAAATGCAACCCGTCGAATCCTGGACGAAAAGGACCCATACATTTTCGCGCGACGCAGATCCGCCATAGAAGGTGATCAAACCACGGATTCGCACCGGGTACGCCCGCTCGGCATCTTTCTCCGAGAGATTATGAATGTCGATGACGCGGGTCAGGGCAGTTAGGGCAGGTGCGGAGGTTGGGAGAGGGATCTGCTGCTCGCGCACCTCCCGCAATCCCACAAAGAGAAGTAGGTAGGAGAGAACGATAAAGAACCTTGGCGTATATCGATCGTTCATCGCGGCAGTTGAGGTTACCTGCTCTCCGTTTCTCGCCCGCCGGAGTTTCTGAGCCGACCCACCGGCCCAATCGTGCGCTCCCACAGCTCTCCAAGCGGACAGACAGCTTCTGCGAAGGACGTTTAGCATCGGGCCGCGGGACTCAGGGAAATGTCCCGAACAGGCTCATGAAACCTTCCTCTATTTTTCGGCAGATTGAGGAAATAACTTGATGGAAATTTGCTGAAAATTTGGACCCCGCTCCCTGCGCTTCGGGCCCATTCATTAAACCGTTTCGTTTCAGCAACTCACTTGGATAGCCGGAGGGAGCCGCCTATAACAAGCTTATTTTCTAAAAGTTACTAGGGTAGCTGGGAAATGGCCGCATTCGGAGTGATTCCGAGATTAGAATTCAGACTATCTTATTTATTTTCAATGAGTAATCCGGAAATCATATTAAGTCGTTTGTTTTCAATAACTCACTTGGATATGTCAATTTGTCCATTATTTTTCAGTTTACTTTCAATCACTTACTAGGATCACCCTCAATTTCTAACATCTTTCTTGTTTCGTGACTTCGGCTCATACAATGAAGGGGTAAATCCGACAAAAGAGCCGCAAATTCGAACGACGGATGATCCTCGGTGTTGTGGTGGGCCCTTGCTGGATTCCCGGACCTTGGGGTAGCTGGCGCAGGAGAAAATCTGAGCGCGAATTGCGGACTCGTCGAGCGACATAGGTTGGCCCTACGTTAAAACTCTTGCAGTGTATACTAAATCGCCATGCGTGTCAAGACAAATATTTTTGATGCCTGGGGACCACGGTCTCCCCGCGGGCATTGGGGAAGCAGGACATCACAGCCGGGGGAAAAACCCTCAATCCCTGATTCCCGAACGAGCGCCGGAGAGGACAGTGCGCCGCGTCTAGCGCACGGGTTGAATCGTTATTCCCGGCATCATCGCATTTTCGGCAGAGGGCACAGGCTTCAAGAGGTAGTTACGGATGGACCCGCCCACGCCCACTCCGATATGAGCGATGGAAACCCAGCGCTCCAGGGTATGGTGGCCGGTGCGGTGAAAGGCGTAGGAAACGCCGATGGAAACCGCGGTGCCTGCGAGTTCGATTCCCACAAAGAGCGGGCGGTTATCGACAATGGAATTGGAAAGCAACCACTCGTAATCTCCATTGTCGCGCAAGTGCCGGGTGGAAGCATAATCCAGCATGCGTGCACCGCCAACGCCGCAGAACAGATAAATGTTCTCCTTGTCCCAGAACTTGTGAGGCGGTAACAGCGTCTTCGATGGGGCGGACGGCTTAGCGGAGACGGACACATCCGTTGCGGGTTTATCCTGCGCCAACAATCCCCCGGAGCAGGCGAGCAAGAGAGCCAGAGATAGCATGCTTCGCGTTCTGAGCATGAGTGGAATTCTAAAGTGTAAAGGATAAAGGATAAAAGGTAAAAATGCGACGCACCGCTCCCACAATGCTTGGGAGAAACACAAAACATTACGAACTTCGGAAACCGCCCGCGTTAACTTTCCGGCAGCGGCGGGCAGCCGGGAAATTCCGCCAGGTAGGTGTTGCCAATGTACTCCAGGTAGTCGATGCCGATTTTGCTGGTGAAGAAACCATCCGTGGTGAGGTCGCGCAGGAGGGAGAAAAACGCGACACCGGGCCCGAGAGTCGCATCCTTTTCCGCACTCTCGCGGTAGGCGATCTGGTCGAGAATCTCTTTCTGCTGCGCCGCCGTGCATTCGAGATATGCCTTTCCATAACGGTCGCTGCAAGTGGAGTCGAGCCAGGCGATGCCGCCGCCGAGGGTCAATTGGTAGTCATGATTCTCGCTGGTGAGCAGATCGATAAACTCCGGCGCTCCCGCTTCCAGAGCACCCCCAGTTTTGTCGTCAGGAGGAATGATCGTCTGGCAGAGTGACCGCAGAGTCTCATAGGAGTGCGCGGGGAAGAACTTCGGGGTGTAAGCGCCGCCCGCCGATTGACTGCGATCCTCCCGAACCATGCGGTGGGCGTGCTCCGCCGCTTGCAACGGAATCATCCGCAGCACCGACCCCGCGGAAATACCCACCGCGAGGTTTTTCAAGACATCGCGGCGGGATACGTTAGTCAGCATACAGTTTCTCCTGGTCGTCAGTCGTCAGTCGTCAGTTCTCAGTCATCAGTTCTCAGTTGTCAGTTGTCGGTTGCCAGTCGTCGGTTATCAGTCCTCAGTAAAACGGCGGTCGCCTGGGTTTTGTCTTTTGCCGACAACCGACGACTGACAACTGACAACTTCCCTTTCAGATATTTCCCTTCTTCGCCTCGTCCAGCAAATGTTCCGACGCCCGCCAGGACAGCGCCAAAATTGAAAGTGTCGGGTTCTTGTCTGGATTGGTCACGAAGCACGCGCCGTCGGTGACGAACAGGTTTCTCACTTCGTGCGCCTGGCAGTAGGAGTTGAGGGCCGAAGTCTTGGGATCGCTCCCCATGCGCACGGTTCCAGTTTCGTGGATAATCGCGCCGCCCGGGGGAAGGCCGTAAGGAAAATCCCCCGTGGTTTCCGTTTTCGCCAAGTAAGTCCCGCCCACCGCCTCGATGACGGCGCGGAACGTTTCCTGCATATCGCGCGCCATTTTGACTTCGTTTTCGCCCCACTGGAAATGGAAGCGCAGCACGGGAATTCCCCATTCGTCCACGACGCTGGGATCAATTTCGCAGTAAGAGTTCTTGTTGGGAATCATCTCGCCGCGGCCCGAGAGGCCGAGGTACGCGCCGTAGCTCTCCTTGCATCGCCGCTTCAAATCCAGTCCGTAACCTTGGTGTTCCTGGCAAACACCATGGAACTCCCCGGCTTGAGGCATGTCGCGCCCGCCGCCGAACTCGACGTGATATCCGCGCAGAAACTCGTTTTTGCGATCGAATTTCCACCAGGGAATATAAAGGTGCATTCCGCCCGTGCCATCGTGGTTGTGCGGTGGCATCTTTTGCAGCGCCGGAACGTACCCATAGCCGTCGCTGCCGACCGAGTCCATCAAATTGCGCCCTACCACGCCGGAGGAATTGGCGAGGCCTTGAGGGAATCGCGAAGACCGCGAGTTCAGCAGCAAGCGCGCGGATTCACACGAACTGCCCGCCACGACCACGGCTCGAGCGCGCACTTGCTGCTCGCGCCGCGTGGCCTTGTCAACGTAAGAGACGCCCTGCGCCTTACCCTCATCGCTCACCAGGATTTCCCGCGCCATAGCGCCGGTCACCAGCGTCAGCCGCCCCGTCGCCATCGCGGGAGGAATCAAAACCTGGCTGGAGCTGAAATTCGACGCCGTCTTGCATCCGCGTCCGCACTGGGCGCAATAGTGGCACGGCGCGCGGCCGTTCACCGACTCGGTCAAGATGGCAAAGCGCGAGGGGACGCAGAGAATGCCCAACTTGTCGCATCCGCGCTTGACCAGCAGGTCCGAGCAGCGAGGCTTGGGCGGCGGCAGGAAAATCCCATCTGGGGCACTGGGGATGTTCTCGCGTGATCCGAAAACGCCGATGTAGCGCTCGACTTTGTCGTAATAGGGCGCGAGTTCCCGATAAGTGATGGGCCAATCGTCGCCGAGACCGTCGTGCGAGTGCGAGCGGAAGTCCACCTCGGCAAAGCGCAGGGCGATGCGTCCCCAATGATTGGTGCGCCCGCCTACGATGCGGGAGCGGAACCACATGAACTGGGAACCCGGTGCCTTCGTGTACGGCTCGCCGGTGATGTTCCAGAAACCGTTGGGGGCCATGAACTCGTCGGAGGCAAATTCATTAAACCCTGCGCCGCCAATTCCCGCGCCGCGATGCGGCAACTCGTAGGGCCACACGTGCTCCTTGAAATCCGTTTCGGGATGCAGCATCGGTCCCGCTTCCAGCATCACCACGTTCAGCCCGCCTTCCGTCAACACCTTGGCCGTAGCGCCGCCCGCGGCTCCCGAACCGATAACGCACGCGTCATAGACTTTTCCCGACCGGATGATTTCCAGCATAGATGGCAGTTCCCCTGAAAGTATCCCTGAGAATTAGCAAGTTGAGCGCATCAGCCCCAAAGGGAAATAGCATACGACAAATCGGGGCGTTCGTGTTGTTCGGAATGCGGTTGCGCGTGTGCGACCGAGGCGCGCAACCGGGGATCGCCGTGACGTATGACATAGCGCGGGCACCCTGCCCATAAGCGCTAAGATAACAATGGTGCAGCGGGAAAGAATTCACCACAGAGACAAAGAGATCACGGAGAGGAGTGGTTCAGCATGCCCGGATCGAGATCATGGTCAATAAATTCGCTGTTTTTCATTGCGTCCTCTCTCCGTGATCTCTGTGTCTCTGCGGTGAATTCGTTTTCTTCGGTTCAGCCGAAGAACTTATCGTTGTCCCGCCCAGTGGGCTTAAGGATTATTTTAGCGCCTATGGGCATCCTGCCCGCACAGTGCTGGCCGGAGCGGGACGCTCCCGCGCCAGCGGGCGGGACGCCCGCGCTACGTTCATGGCGCACGTTTGATGACAGGCCTCGCCATCAGGGGTACAATGCCGGGTCTGTCAGGAAGCGAGAGCGGCCCGCCGGCTAGCATCTCGCTGCCTTCTGCGGAGGTAACAACTCAATGCGAAGCGCACTCATATTGGCTTTATTCGGAATCGCGACCGTAGCACTCGCTGGACCAAATCCGCCCGACCGCCCGAAGATTACCGGCATCGATCATGTGGCGTTTTACACAACGGCGCCGGAGGGAGTCGCGCATCTTTATAAGGATCTGCTGGGCCTGGCTCCCGCTAATCCCATCGAGCCGGGAGAGACGATTCAATACACCGTGGGAAAGCAGTGGGTCGGGTACAGCCTCGCTCCCGATCCTCAAGCCCTCGACCGGATGGACCACGCGGCGTTTGCGACGGACAACATCGCCGCGCTTCAGCGCTATCTGGCGAAAATGGGAGTGACCGTGCCGGCGACCCTTCAGACCTGGCCGGATGGAAGCCGCAGTTTTCGAGTGAAGGATCCCGAAGGCCATCCCATCGAGTTTATCGAGCGCGCGAACGGCGGAACGAAGCCCGACTCCCAAGCTGTCTCCCGGCGTCTGATCCATACCGGATTCATCGTGCGCGATCGCGGTGCGGAAGATGCATTCTACAAGGACGTCCTGGGGTTCCATGTCTACTGGTTCGGCGGGATGCAACCCGGCCGAACCGACTGGTGCGCGATGCAGGTGCCCGACGGCACCGATTGGCTCGAGTACATGCTTAATGTCGATGCCAACCCCGACCGTCACACGATTGGCGTAATGGACCACATCTCACTGGGTGTCGTGAATATGAAAGAAGCACAGGCCAAGCTCGAATCCCACGGTTGGACCGCGCAAGGCGGCGAGCACGCGCAAATGGGGAAGGACGGCAAGTGGCAGCTTAACCTCTACGATCCGGACTTCACCCGCGTGGAGTTAATGGAGTTCAAGCCCGTGCAGAAACCGTGCTGCTCCGAGTTTCACGGGCCCTATCCAGGGCCAGACCGCTAGCGCGAATCTCTCACGAGCCTTTTGACTTGCGCAGCTTTAGAGTGCGGCAGCTTGCTGCCGCTTTTCTTCCCGCGAGTAAGCTCATGGGATACCGAAGGCGCGCCCAATGTTCATCGGGCAGGCGGGATTCGATTAGGGCGGCCGCCAGCAAGTTGGCGGGGGAGAAAGCGGCAGCAAGCTGCCGCACTCTAAAGCTCCGCACGCTCTAAAGCTCCGCACGCTGGCGCCGAAACGCCGCGGACGTAGCGAACACGTCTGCGTCGCGCGCACTCACAAATACTTAAGAATTTCATCCAAGGTTTTCTGGATGCCCAGGTAGGGATCGCCGGAGCCCTCGAACTCAATCGAGTAGACTCCGCGAAAGCCCGCTTGTTTGGCAATCTCCATGGCGTGCGGAAAGTCGTACGCCGTCTCTACTCCTTCGGCGTCAAATTCCAATCCCTTGGCGTGGCACACGGTTGAGGCGTACGGGAATAGCAGCTTAAGACCCTTTACGCGTGTGGCTTCATCGGGAAAGCTGGCGAAATCCGGCAGCGCGCCGATTTGCCCGGGCCCGACGAGCTTAATGAGCCTCACCAATTCTTCCGGATGCTCACTGCCAAAGTCGCCCAGGTTCTCCACGATCACGTGGACACCCTTGGGTTGCGCATAGATGGCCAGTGCCTTGTAGGATTCGGCGGAAGGCGCCAAATCCTCAGGGTCCACTTTGCCGGGACCGACCCGCACCGACCTGATGGCGAGCGCGCGAGCGATGTCCACCCAAGGCTTGACGGCATCGACCGCCTCCCTGCGTGTGTCGTGGTCCGGATCGGAAAACGTGCCCTCGCGCCCGCACTCGGGGATATCCACGATCAAGTTTACGATGGTCGCGCGCGCATGGAGCAGCGCGAATTTGAGCTCGTGCAAATAGGCGGTCTCGGTGGAGGGAAAGTGGGTGGCGCAAACCTCCAGGTGACGCACGCTGTACTTCTCGGCAATCATTTCGGGGAAATCGAGCAACGCCAGCATCGGGCCGGGCAGGCTGAAATCTGTCTCGCGGGTCGCACGGAAGTAGTTGTGAAGGCTCCAGGTGGAAATGGCAATTCGATCCTGTTTGGGAGGAGGGCTGGGCGCACGGCGCTTCTTAGTGGTATAGGCTGATGCATTCCCGCCGCCACCGAGTCCCGCGGCGGCCGCGGTAAGCCGGGCCAGAAAATCACGTCGCAACATCACACCTCCCTGGAGAAGACAGTAGGCAGAAGGCAGTAGGCAGAAGGCAGAAAGCAGAACGTGGAATGCCGCGAGCAATTCGGAAGGTAGAGAGCGCGGCCGATTCCAAATTCAAAATTCCCGATTCAAAATGAAACAGCGTGTTACCTTCCCTCACGGTCGTACTCCGCATCAACGTACAGCCTTTCAGCTTTCGCCGTCCTCCCTACGCCGTTCACGTTTCACGTGTCACTTTTCGCTGCTCACTCTCCGCTTTTTACTTTTGCCTTTTGACTTTTGCACTTTGCCTTTTGACTTGCTTCTCTGCCGCCGTCGCGCCACGCCCGCTGCCTACTACTGAGCGCCCATTGCTTTCTCCCTTCCGCCTACTGCTTTCTGCCTTCTTCTCCCTATCCGTCCCTCGCTACCCGAAACCCATAGTCCGCATACTGAAACGTCGGGGGAATGCTGGAGCGGCCGGCCACGCGGCTCACCTTCACGTGGTGCCGCCAGGAGCCTCCTCGCGAAGCGCGCCGCTCTCCCCCCGGTGGTCCCGGCGGATTTCGCTCGGGCGATTGTGCGTAGTAATCGGCGTGATACCAGTCTGCGCACCACTCATGCACATTTTCACAGAGATCGTAAAGGCCGTAGGGATTCGGCGCGGTACGGCCCACGGGGAGCGGCCCTTTCACTTCCCCGTCCCAACGCTCTTGATATTCGGGGCGCGCTTGCGGCGGCTCGTCGCCCCAGGGATAAAGTGCGCCCTCGACTCCGGCGCGCGCGGCGCGTTCCCATTCTGCCTCGGTGGGCAGGCGATAGTGGCGCCCGGTCATGCCCGCGAGCCACTGGCAGTATTTCTGCGCTTCGAACCAACTGACAGAGACCACCGGGCATTCTGGAACGTCGAAGCCCGGCTGTCCCCAATTCGGTGGCGCCGGATGCCCGGTAGCTTGCATGAAAACCACGAAGTCCCGGTTGCGCACCTGGTGGATTGCCAAGGCGAAGGTATCCACCCAAACCCGATGCACGGGGCGTTCTTCATCGCGGCCCTGCTCGCAGCCCATCAAGAAATTCCCGGCGGGAACGACCACGCAGGCGGGTTCAATGAAACTGTCCGGAACTGGATTTCGGTGGGCGGCACTCTGTTGGTCAGTCAATGGAACCACGCGGTGAGTTTTTCCCTTCGTGGCGGATGGTGCGCAGCTTTAGAGTGCGGCAGCTTGCTGGCGGGAATTCTTATGCGCAATTGGGATCTCCGCGAGTAGGTTCGCCGAACGCAGAAGCGGCGGCGAGCTGCCGCACTCTAAAGCTGCGCACAGAGGCCTGCTATTGCGCCTCGTAGGAGGCTATGAACTTCTTCATTCCGTCGTCATTAACCTTCAACTTGCCCGAGCGGATGAGCTGTTCCTTGAGGTTCTGGCGGTAAATTTCAAATTGCAGGTCGCGTTTCTGATCAAGCAGCTCCTCGGTGAGTTGGTCGCGCTGCGCGGCAAAATCCGCTTCGTTGGCGGGTGTATGCGAGACCACCTTAAACAGCACCTGGTTGCTGCCGGCGGTGATCACGTCGCTCACTTGTCCCGGGTTCAGGGTAAAGGCGGAGCTTAATTGCGAGCCGCTGCCCACGCCCTCGACGTACTCGCTTTGACTGAAATCGTTGCTCTCTTTGGGGGTGAGGCCCAGCGACTTCGCCGCCTTGTCAAAGTCCCCGGTCTTCGCCATGTCGGCAAGTTTCTTGGCTTTGTCCTGAGCCAGAATCACGGACTGGGCGTGGCGATAGTCTTCCTCCACTTGCGCCCGCACTTCATCGAGCGTGGGGATGTGCTCGGGAACAATTTGGATCACCTGGATAATCGCTTCTCCCTTGGGAACCGAGATGGGCTCACCCACCTCGTTCAAATGAAGCTGAAACGCCAGGTTCTCGAAGGAGTCGGTTTTGCCCAAGTCGGGGACCGGCTGATTGTATTTGAAGAGGGGAGACTCCTTGGTCTCCAGTCCAACCTTGCGTGCGATGTCGTCGAACTGCTGGGGATTCGCTTTAAGCTGCATTTCCAGGTTGAGGGCTATCTTTTGCTGGGCGTCGGCAACCTCCTGTTTCTCCAATTCATCGTGAATGGAATTTTTGACCTCGTCAAAGGTTTGCAAATGCGCAACCTGCTTGTCTTCAACTTTGAGGATATGGAAGCCGTAGGTGGTTTTGACCAGGCCGCTCACTTCACCCGGCTTCAGAGAGAAAGCCATCGAGTCAAACTCCGGTACTGTCTGGCCGTGGACCAGCCACCCGAGTTCGCCGCCCGCCTGGGCCGTGCTGTCCTCGGAGTATTTCTTGGCGAGGTCGCTAAAATTACCGCCGGCGCGAATCTGGTTCAGCACATCGGCCGCGGTCTTCTCAATGGTCGCAATCTCCGCCGGGCTCTTGCCCGTCGTCTTGAAAAGAATGTGCGCGACCTTAACCCGGTCTGGCACGCGGTAATCGGAAAGGTGCTGGGAATAGTACTCGCGCATCTGCGCCTCATCCACTTTCACCGTCGCCCGCACCTGGTCAGGATCGATCACAATGTATTTCACCTGGCGTTGCTCGGGCAGCTTGTAGTGGGCAGGGTCTTTCTTGAAGAAGGCCTCCAAGGCTTCCGGCGTCACCTGAACTTCCTTGAGGAATTGGCTCGGATCAAAGAGCACGTAGTCGATCTTGGCCTTGTTGTTCTTCTGGCGGAACTGGGCCAGAACTTCCGCGGGCGACACTTGCACGCCGTCGGTGACAATGCTGCGAATCTTCTCCTCCAAAAGACTGTCGCGCAGCATGGATTCAAACTGCACCAGGGACTTCCCGGTGTTTTGCGCCACCAAGTCCGCGGCGCGGTCGGCCCCCACGAAATTTCCATCCGGATAGAGCCAGGGGATGGTTTGGAAGGTCCGCAACAACTCCTGGTCAGATACCTCGATCCCCATCTTCCCCGCCTGCTGCACCAGAATCTGTTCGATTACCATCTGGTCAAGAACACTGGGCGCCACCATCGGGATCATCCGATTGTCAAAGCCCATGGGCGAGTTCTTGAAACGGTCGCGGATGGCTTGGTCGAGATTGGCGCTGGTGATGGTGTTGCCGTTCATCGACGCCAACACGTTGCCCTGAGGCGTGCTCGTGTCGCCGCTGGGAAGCGGCGCCATGACCACCACCATGCTGAGGGAAACGATGCCCAGAAAGAAAATGAGCAGGTATTTCTTGATGAGATCTCTCTTCTTCATGAAGGAAAACATGATTGCTCCTGCAATTCGGCCAAAACCTTTTTATTATAGAAGAGATGCGGCGATTGCGGCAAGACTAGGATGAATTGCAACGTAACGCCGCCATCTTGGCGGCGCCGGCTGGAAGCCGGCGCTACGCCTCGCCGTGGCACAGGCACTCCTGCCTGTGCCCTTTGCCTCACAGGGAGAATGTCGCGATTCAACGCGGGAACTCCCCGCACCCGCCAAGTCTGCGCGGGCAGGATGTCCACGCCCGAACGCCCGCGCTACGTCACGGGGGTCTCCGCTGCAACTTTATCTCGTGCAGCCCTCTTCCAGGCCGGCGTTGACATCCACACGAAGCGTGTGTATCCTCCAAAGCGAGGATGATTAACCACAGAAAACTATGAGCAAACGCATCAACATCATGCTCCCGGATGAGACTTTGGCAGTTCTCGACCGGGTGACCAAACGCGGCGACCGCAGCCGCTTCGTTTCCAGCGCAGTTCTTCACTACGTAAAGAGCCGCGCGAAGCAGAATCTGCGGGAACGGCTCAAAGCCGGGTATCAGGCCAACGCCCAGGAGAACTTGGAGATCGCCCTGGAGTGGTTTCCTCTCGAGGAAGAGGCATGGCTAAAATCTCACCCCTCCACCAAAAGCCGATAATAGTCCATATCAGCCGGGGGGATATCTATCTGGTTTCTTTTGACCCCACCGTTGGCCACGAGATCAAGAAGACGCGTCCAGCGTTGATAATCCAAAATGACGTTGGCAACAGATACAGCAGTCTCACCATTGTGGCGGCCATAACATCCAAGATTTCTCCCGTGCCTAATCCCGTGGTAGTCGTGGTCGAGCCCATAAACGCCAACGGCTTGGGCGTCCGTTCCGCAATCCGCCTTGACGAGATTCGAACCGTCGACCGTCAGCGACTTATCAAACGCCTAGGCCAAGTTGACCGCGGCACTATGACCATGGTGGACAGAGCCGTAAGGATCAGCCTGGGTTTGGTTGAGATTTGAGCAAGCGAACCACGACCTGTTTTATTAGGCCCGCAGCTAGCCGCCTCCCTATTCTCGCGCTTTCATTTGCCGCCGTGCAGCATTCCATCGATGATTTGAAAGTAGGCTTCCTCGGAGGGCAGTCCGACCATCATTCTGCCGTTAATAAACAGCGTCGGGGTGGCCGTGACGTCGATGGCTTTGGCTTCTTTCACATCGCGCTGAATCCGCGGCAGTGAGGATTTGGCGTCCAGGCAGCCGGCCAGTTTCACCCGATCCACTCCCGCCTGTTCTCCATAATTCAGCACCGTGTCCCGGACGTTAGTGATGTTGATGAGCTGCTGGTTGCGGAAGATGGCGGTGCGCATGGGTACGTAAGCGGCGGGATTGATTTCATACGCGCACTGGCAGGCAATCGCCGCGGTTGTAGACCAATCGTGCATCGGGAGCGGAAACTCCTTAAAAACCACGCGCAGCTTATTGCCGTAGCGCGGGAGCAGCGTGGTCTCGATAAAATCCTGCATGCGGGCGCAAGTAGGGCACTCGAGGTCGGCGAATTCCACAATGGTCACGGGAGCGTCAGCCGGTCCCTGGGTGGGTTCATCCTGCAGCGTAATGGAGTGCAGAGCGTGTTGCCGGGGATCGACGGCTAAATTAAACATCTCCCCCACAATCAGGTGCTTGCCATCCCGGGTGAGCAGCAACGGGCGGTCCTGCTTAGTCTTGCCGTCGTCGACATTGAGATTCCCGACCTTGAAGTCCGGGGCGGGTGAGGGCTTGAACCCTCCCACAGAAAGCTTGATGTTGGCGGGGGACTTGAAGACCTCGCGGATGCGCTGCTCCATCTCGGCGGGAGAATCGCTCGGAAGGTCAATGATGCTCCCCGGCACCAGGATCAGGAAGCGCATGTCCTTGGCGACCAACAAAGGTTGGTTGCGCTTGTTCTTCCCGTCGTCGACCGTCGCCGTCAGCGCATCGAAGTCCGGGGCGGCGGGCGAGGTGAGCGGTTCGCTCAGGGTGACCTTCACATTGTCGGGCACAGCAAAGCGTTCATGAATGTAGGTGACGATTTTAGCGCGTTCCGCCTCAGAGAGCGTCGACTCTTGCGCGGCCGGCTCCCCCCGCATCATGACCAAGGGAATTCCCCCGCTCAACACCACCATCAGCATTGCCGCCAGCAACCAAACCTTACTATGTTTTTCGTTCAAGTGCCTCTATCCCTCCATCAGAAATGGCTGCGCCCTGACCTGCTTATCAATTCTAGTGAATACAACGCAAACAAAGCAAACGGGAATTTTGCGGAACGGCGCGTGGGAGAGGTAGGAAGAAGCAGCAGAAGAGAGGTTAATGAAGGATGAGGGATGAGGGATGAAAGCAGAAAGCAAGGGCATCCGCTTGCAACGGGGACCTTTGGGGAGGCTCGTGCCGCACCTTGGGAATTTATTTCATCTTCTAATTTTTAGTACCTTCGGAAGTGCCCCTCTTCAGGCTTACACCCTGAGGAAGATTTTCTTTCGATAGAGGCCATACAGTGACATCCACACGAGTGCCACGGTCACGATGCTGATGAGTACGGGTCCATACGCGCCCAAGTACTTCGCCCAGCCTCCCACCAGGACCGTCGAGGTGTGATCGACATCGATCAATTGAAAGCCTAAATAGACGGTGATCGCATTCATGCCGATGACCTTGAAGAAAAACCCCCACTTCTGGAATTTCTTCACATCGATCAGGAAATAGAAAAGGGCCAGCAGGAGGAAACAAAATCCACCGGCAAAGAGATAAAAGGTGTCGGTCTGGAGGAGCTTGATGATGGGATACCAGCGCTTCAGGATGAGCGCTGCCAGAAGGCAGCCCAAACCGGTGGCAACGTAGATCCCTAACTTGCGGTGCGGAGAAACCTTTTGATTTCTCAGGATGAGTCCGGCTGTGACCCCCATCAAAGCGATGATGATGACGGAAAACCAGTCCACGAATCCCTCCACACCATACATGGGGAAGGCATTGGGCGGCCGGATTTGGGCAAGGCTATAACTGGTTCCGTCGGGCGTGATGTAATAAAGGAAACTGCCCGGCATGAACATTCGATCCACGTAATAGTTTATCGAACCCTGCGGTGTGAACACTCCGGCACCGTATCCCGGAACCGGAATGAGGAATTGGATCAGGGCGTTCACGCCTAGAACGCCGCCGAGCCAAAGAAGGATCGATCGCAGTTTCGCACTGTGCAAGGCAATCAGGGAGGCGAAAAGATATCCAAAGGCAATCTGCCCGAGGACGCTTCCCACGCGGGGATGCAGCCAATCCGTAATCCACTTCTGGTTATAAACAAGCCCCAGAATAAAGAGGATGAAAAAGCGCGTGAAGATCTTCTTATAGATCGCCTTTCGCGGCACGCCCCTTTCCAGCTTGCCGATCAGGGCGTAGGGAATACTCGCTCCCATGAGAAATAGGAAGAGGGGGAAAATCAGATCGTAGAAGTGAAAACCTTCCCACTTCACATGCTCCAGTTCCATGCTGAACACGCGGAAAAACTGCCAGCCCGTCGCCGCCGCCAAGGTGTGGATTATTCCTTCCCCTCCCGTAATCCAAAACATATCAAAACCGCGAAGCACGTCGAGGGAGAGAATCCGCTCCTGGGGCCTGGTAATGGGTTGCAGGTTTCGGGGACTGGAATTCGTAAAGCTGGGGTTGACGTCGAGGATGGTGGCTTCTGATGAATGTGGCAAGGGGAACCTCCAATGTAGTCTTCAAAGCGGCGGGAATATACCTCAGGACCACTGGGGAAGCAATGCTTGCGCGGGTTTTTGGGCCGCGCCCGCTTTGGATGCGCTTGATTGGCACCGGAGCAAAGACGCGGCCGTGGCGCGGACTCCCGTCTTTGGGGTCCGCGGTTCTTCAGTTGCAATCGCGCGTCGCTCGCAATCGCTGACCCTACCGGCGGTGGTCGTGTCCTCCGCCTTACGACTGGCGCGTGACGTCAGGGAAAAGCCGCGGACCTCAAGCCCGGAGGCGCTACGATCCTCCCACGCACACCTCCTCGCGCGCGCTGCGACGCCGGTGCGTCGGTCTGATCATCGCTCGAGGGCGGACGTGGGGTCTTACCCGCGTGCAGTGTTGGCTGGGATAGCCATCCCACAATCCCTAGTTGTTTGCCGGAGCTTTGCACTTCGCCAGCGAATGATCGTTGGCCTTATAGCACTTCCCCGTCTCATTCAAATCCGGCTTGCCGGCGGTGGTATGGCAATACGTACATTTCTTGCCTTCCTTCGTGGCGTATGCGGGTTTGGCCGTGGAGATCGAAATCATCGAGCCACTGAGAATGGCGAGCGCAACCAGAACTTGAAATAACTTCATGCAATCCTCCTTGGGAAACGGATTATTTCTCGAACCTTGCCAAAGACATGCCGGCGAAAAGTTGAAAAAGTAGAAGGAGTTTAAAAAGTCGCAAGAGAAGACTCTTCGACTGTTCCGACTCCTTGACCTCTTTCAACCACTAAACTGTGGCGCCGATCCTTAGGCCGGCATCTACCGTAGCGGCGAGTTTACCCCGCCACTTGGGGGCGGAAAGCCGCCGCAGCATCTATTTCACACAATTCCGAAAAATCCCTGCAAGCGCACTTGGCGTCGAAAAGCGGCAGCAAGCTGCCGCACTCTAAAGCTTCGCAGCCGCAGGGCAGATTCTGTCTTGCTGATGGCGGGCTCCAGTAACCCCTCACCCGCCCTCGTTCGTCGGATACCCATCCCGTCTGACGGAGCTAGCAAAAGCCAATCGTTCGCTGCCTACTGCTTTCTGCCTACTGCCCTCCCGCCAGCTCATGCAGAATCTTGGGGTCGGGTTCGTCCATGGCCAGAAGCGAGTGGCAGGCGTTGCAATCCTGCGTGATTTCGCCGCCGCCCTTCGCCTTGTGGTTGCCGTCGTGGCAGCGGAAGCAACCGGGGAAATCGGTGTGCCCCAGGTTGTTCGGATACGATCCCCAGGTGATATTCATCTCGGGGAATACATTGCCCATGTAAATGTATAGGATTCCCTTCGCCGCTTCTTCAATCTTCGAGCGCTGGGAATTATAAAGGTTGAAGTAATTCTTGCGATAGTATTCGCGCAAGGCTTGGGGCAGTTCAGTTTGAGCCTCCAGGCGGCTGCGATAGTTCCTTTTCAATAGATCGATGGCCACCTTGTGGATGAAGGGAAGGTCCAGGCTGATGCGTCCGGCCGCCATCTCCCGATTCACGGCGCCTTCCGGCATGTCGAAGGTATGGGTGGGCCGGTTGTGGCAATCCATGCAATCCATCGTGCGCCGCTCGCCATGCGCCACCAGGTCCGCCTTCGGAGGAGTCTCGGTGGAGGCGTACTCGGTCGTCGTTCCGTCCGCGTTGCGATAGCTCACCCAGGGAATTTCCTGCCGCTTGCCGTCCGCCGGGAGGTATGACACCAAGCCCAGATGGCGGCCATGAATCCCCACGAGCTTGCTGTCAGGATTGCGCCCGCCAATGTGGACCAGCAGGACCGTCTTGGTGGAAGAATTCTTTTCGTCGTCGCCATACTTGGTCTTGATCACTAGTTTGTCGCCGGAAAAGCGCTCGGGCCAGTGGCACTGCTCGCAAGTTTCGCGCGCTGGGCGCAAGTTGTGAATGGGAACGGGAATGGGACGAGGATAGAGGTCGAAGGTTACGGCCAAGACCTGGTAGCTCCCGGAAAGCTTCGAGCGCACAAACCACGGCGCCCCCGGACCTATGTGGCACTCGACACAAGCTACTCGCGCGTGCGGAGAGCGCTGGTAGGCCGTGTATTCGGGGTCCATCACCGAGTGGCAGGTTTGGCCGCAGAACTTGGTCGATTCCATGAACTCCGTTCCGCTGTAAGTCGCGAACGCGAATATAGGAATGTTGATGGCCGTCATGACAGCGACAAACGCGACCGTCCGCCGCACCCCGGGGTGCGTAAAGTCCACGGAGGGATACGCCAGCGGCAGCGTGCCCAGCCGCCGGTACTTGCGCCAATCGCGGTAGATTCCAATGGGAATCAGGACCAACCCTAGGGCGAGAATCGACGGCAGAATCATGAAGACCAGAATCCCCGCGTACGGATTGGGCTGGAGTCCGAAAATGACCAGTGCAAACGCAAAAACCAGCGAGACTCCGCTCGTGGTGGTCAGAACTACTCCCGTGCGGCTGATCAGATTCTGGCTCAGATAGACCGCGGGACGAACCAAACCGCGCAACTTCCCGATGACTCCCTGATTAATTCTTCCGTTGGGTTCCGGCAAAACCAATGTCCTATCTCACCCGAAGATTTTTCAGTGGCCCCTAAAATCAGTTGGCATTAAAAATGGGGCGTATTCTACCACCGCAGACCTCCCAGAAGTGTGCAGTATTGACCATTCGAGGAAATCCCTTTCACCCCTTCGCCAGACTTCGGACCGCGAGGGCAGGATTGCGGGTGGGGCGCCCCAACCCTCGCGATCGACTGTCCCAACCTACTTTCCCGCTGTTTCTTTGTACCCTTCCAGGGAATGGTTGTGATCCTTGTAGTATTGCCCCGCGGGCGTGAGTTCCTTGAACTTCCCGGTTGGATGGCAATAGGTGCAGGCCTTGCCTTCTTTCTTTGCATACTCGGCTTTCCCTAAACCAAACGGGATCGCCATAACAACGGCAAAAATAACCAAAAATGCAGTCTTAATGAGCTTCATGGGGTTACGACCTCCTAGAGTTAAGGTGTGCGGCATCGACGGACACAATGTCTTCAACCGAATACACCAATTCTTCTGGCTGCATTCTGAATACCACCCGGAAGTCGCTGTAAAGATTTTGTACAGTTAGGATATTGCAAAACTTAGCTGACAACGAGCTGGCGTACGTGATTGCAAGGAAACCATTTGCGTGAAATCTCTGACACTTTTGCGGGAAATGACCCAGCCCTTGGGGACGAAGACCAGGGACGACTTGCTGTCACGAAACCGCGCGATAGGTTCATCTGTATGAACACAAAGGGGGATTCCTACATACAGGCTGTTGAATTTTTCGTCACTCCAGCTCAAACGCGGGATGGCATCGCGTTTGCCCCTTCAAGTTCGCGGATTGAGGAGCGCCGGGCAGTTTCGCTTCTTTGCGGTTTATCCACTTTCGCCAAGGACGCAGCTCATGAATTTGTACGTTATCGGAATCAGCCACAAAAAAGCACCCCTCGAGTTGCGCGAGCGCTTTTCCCTGAACGAGCGAGTCATCCCGGAAGTCCTGCGCACACTTCAGAGCGAGCCCGAAATCGAAGAAGCAGTGATCATCTCAACCTGCAACCGCGTGGAATTCATTTTGGTGGCTTTTGAAAAACAGGACGGCATGGCAGGCTTCCGCCGGTTTGCCGAGTCGTATTACGGCATCCGTTTCGATGAGTTCGCGGACTGCTTTTATGTGCATAGGGAAGAAGAAGCCATGCGCCACTTGTTTCGCGTGGCCTCAGGCTTGGATTCCATGATTGTTGGCGAACCCCAGGTTCTTGGCCAAGTCAAGCAGGCATATTTCCTGGCGAAGGAAGCGGACACCTGCGGCAACCAACTCGAGGCGGTTTTCCATCGCGTATTCAACACCGCCAAGCGCGTGCGGACGGAAACTCGTGTGGCGGAAGCGCCGGTCTCGGTAAGCTCCGCGGCCGTGGAGTTGGCGGAGAAAGCTTTTGGGGGCTTGCAGGACAAGACGGTCATGATTATCGGGGCCGGGCAGATGGGCGAGTTGGCCGCGCGCCACCTGGTTTCGAAAGGCGTCTCGACCGTGCTGGTGAGCAACCGTACTCACGCGCACGCGGTGGCGCTGGCGCAGGAGTTGCGCGGCCTGGCGGTTCACTTCAGCGAGATCTGGCGGGCCATGCTCGACGCCGACATCGTAATCAGCTCCACCGGCTGCCCGCACTTTATCATCACTCGCGAGGACATGGAGCGCCTGATGCCGCAGCGCCGCGGCCGCCCGATTTTTATCGTTGATATCGCGGTGCCCCGCGATGTCGACCCGGCCGTACGCGAAGTGCCGGGCTGCACGCTCGTCAATATTGACGGCCTCGAAGCGGTCACTCACCACAACCTGTGCGAACGCCAGAAAGCCATGCAAGCCGCGGATGAAATTTTGAGCGAGGAAATGGATCTTTTCCTCGCGCGGCAGGAGCAGCTCAACGTGGTGCCCACCATCGTCTCCTTAAAGCGGCGCGTGGAAGAAATTCGCCAGGCGGAGATGAAGCGCATGCGGCGTATGTTCGGCGAGCTTACTCCCGATCAGGAACGGGCGCTCGAGGCTTTGACCCAAGGGCTCGTGAACAAAATCCTCCACACGCCTTTCACCGAACTGAAGCACGCCGCGCTCCGGCCCGACCGCACGGAATTCATCGATGTCGTCCGTACGATCTTCCATCTGCAAGAAGACACGCCCAAGCAGGCTTCGGCCGTGGTGAATTAGTCGGTCTTCTCCATCGCCTCATCGAAAACGCGATAGCCGGGGTTGGGTGGGAAAAGTTCGGCCATCAAATCCATGCGGCGGCGCAATTGGGCGACGGGGAGGTGCTCTGGGCCGACGCGGATCTGCACGTCGTGCCACAATCCGTGCATATATTCGGCGGCGGTACTGACGAAGGAAATCTCGCGGTAATGTTCGAATTGCGCGCGAAAGCGGCGGCCGGCGCGGTTGGGCAGGTGCATTTGTTTTGCACTCAGAGCGTCCTCGTCAATCTCTCCGCGCACGCCGTGACGCATCTCCTCTTCCAAAATCAAGCTATAGGCGGCCACTTCGGAGTGGGTCAGGCGCGGGCGCAGCAGTTCCGCCACGCTTCCGAGAAATTCAAACCCCGTGTCGTGGGCGTCGAGCTCGCGGCAGGCGAGCAGCAGGTTGATGCGCTCGGGCGTTTCCACCCACGCCGCGGTGTGCGCTTCCCCCGCGGGCTTCAGCCGGCTGACAACGTCGCCTGATTCCAGGCAGGCTATATAGGGCACAGCCAGCACGCGCAATTTTCCCAACCTCTGCGCAATTGCCGCCGGAACAGCCTGCGCCGGCTCACGCACCATCGTGCGCTCTTCCGCCGGACTGAGAGCGAGCGCGGAGTGAAACTCCCACTCGTGCATGAGACGCGAAATAGGAACAAAACTCCCTTGCACGTAATCCGGGACGGGAATCAGGTCTTTCGGGGCGATCGGGGTAAATCCCAAAGTGCACCATCCAACTCGAGGGCCCGAGGCGATACTAGTTCTTAAGCCCTCGTTGATATTCTGCGAAATTATTCCACGGCTGTCCAGCGTCGTATTGTTTTCGTAGCCTCATTTTGTCCGCCACGTTCCGGCAAGCATGGAGGGTTAATCCGGGGATTTCCGTTGACAGGAGGGAACGGACACGCCTAGCATAACTACCTCTGGCTACTAAAATTCAAATCAAGGAGGGCACCATGTCTCTGCGGATTAATGACACTGCCCCGGACTTCACGGCCGAAACCACTCAAGGCCCCATCAAATTCCACGAATGGATCGGCGATGGCTGGGCGATTTTATTTTCCCATCCCAAGGATTTCACGCCCGTGTGCACGACCGAACTCGGTTATATGGCGGGTCTGGAGCCGGAATTTGCCAAGCGCAACTGCAAGATTATCGGGCTGAGCGTTGACCCCGTAACCAGTCACGGCAAGTGGGCGGTGGACATCGAAGAGACTCAGGGCCACAAGGTGAAGTATCCCATGATCGGCGACCCTGAGCTTAAGATTGCCAAGCTTTATGACATGCTGCCGGCCGACGCTGGAAACACTTCCGAGGGCCGCACCCCTGCGACCAACGCCACGGTGCGCACGGTTTTCGTGATTGGGCCGGACAAGAAGATCAAGCTCATGCTCAGCTACCCGATGAGCACGGGTCGCAATTTCGACGAGGTATTGCGTGTTCTCGATTCCATTCAGCTCACGACCAAGCACAAAGTCTCAACCCCCGTGAACTGGAAGCAAGGCGGTGATGTTATCCTCTCCGGCGCGGTATCGGACGACGAAGCAAAGAAGCTTTACCCCGGCGGCTTTAAGGCCCCCCGCCCGTATATCCGGATTGTTCCCCAGCCGAATTAGGGGCCTTGCACTTCTTGGAGAGCGGCAGCATGGAACGTGTGCAGATTGAGCGGTTCTATCTGGGCTGTCTGGCCCACGCATCTTACGTGGTGGGTTCGGAAGGTGTTGCCGCGGTCGTTGATCCTCAGCGGGATGTCGATATCTACCTTGAGGCGGCATCCCGCCAGGGCTGGAAGATCGAACATATTATCGAGACTCACCTGCACGCTGATTTCGTCTCGGGCCATCGCGAGCTTGCCGAACGCACCGGCGCGCGCATCTATCTCGGCGCTGGGTCGGGAGCCCAGCTCCCTCACATCGCGGTGAAGGATGGCGACGAGGTTCAGTTCGGGCAGTGCCGCTTCCGGTTTCTCCAGACACCTGGGCATACGATGGAGAGCATTTGCATCGTCATGGCCGACGCGGGTCAGCCGGAGCGGCCGCAGACGGTTTTCACCGGGGACACGCTCTTCATCGGCGACGTGGGACGCCCCGACCTTTCAGCAACCCATACCCCGCAGCAGCTTGCTGCCATCCTCTACCAAAGCCTTCATGAGAAGCTCCTGACGCTTCCCGACGACACGGAGATTTTCCCCGCCCATGGCGCCGGGTCGCTCTGCGGACGGCAGATGAGTTCGGAAAGTTCTTCCACGATCGGGAAGCAGCGAACCGCCAACTACGCTTTACTTGCCCGAACGCCGGAGGAGTTCGTGCACCTGCTGACCGACAATCTCCCTTCGCGGCCCGAGTATTTCGCGCGGGAAGTGGATCTGAACCGCCGGGGTGCGGCGCCCTTGTCGGAATTGCCGCCGCTCGCCGCATTCACCGCGCCGGAAGTTGTGCAGTTGCAGAAAGAGGGTGCGGTGGTGGTGGACACGCGGCCCGCGATGCAATTCGCCGTGGCGCACGTGCCGGGGTCCGTTCATATCGCCCTCACCGGCCAGTACGCTTCGTGGGCGGCGCGAATTCTGGGGCTGGACACGCGTCTGATCATTGTGGGTGAGGATCCCGAACACGTCCGTGAGTCGCAGGTCCGCCTCGCCCGCGTCGGGGTGGAGAATGTGGCCGGCTACCTGGCGGAGGGCGTGGCCGGTTGGATCAGCCACGGCCTGGAGCTTGGATATATTCCCCAAGTCACGGTTCAGGAGTTCGTCGAACTGCGCCAACAGGACCCGGACCACATCGCCGTGTTGGACGTGCGTGAACCCGGAGAACTGAGCGGCGGAGTGATTGAGAAATCGGTGAGCATCCCGCTGGGCGAGCTGAAGTCGCGCACGGACGAATTGGACCGCGAAAAACTCCTGGTGGTGCACTGCAAAGGTGGCTATCGCAGTTCCATCGCGACCAGCCTGCTGCGGCGCGCCGGCTATCAAGACATCGCCAACCTGATCGGCGGCTTCGACGCGTGGAAGACCGCCGGCCTGCCTTACGCCGTTCCTGGCGGCGTTACGTCCAATTGACCCACGTCCGAACTCCGCCAAAATTTGACACCTTCCACCTGCGATGTTAGTGTGGCGTCGCCATGAACTCACGAAACCTGCATTCAACGTACTTATTCTTGATTTTGTCGTTCTTACTTGCCCCGAGCGGGTTCGGCCAAGCGCCCGACCCTTCGGGAAGCCGGCCGTCAACTGCCTCCGGGAGCCATCAACCTCTATCCATGAATCAAGTTGGCGTGTTCCTGCGCTGCACCGGGCGAACGGACCCCCGCGAGGCGCTCGAGGCGGTAAAGTCCCTCGGACTCAGTATGGTCCAGGTCAGCAAATTGCCGGATCGTTTCTACTCACCCGAAGGCGCGAAGGAATTTCAAGGGCTGCTGCGGGAGACAGGCATCCGCGCTACGGCGGTGGTGGCGGTCTATGATGGCGAGAGTTATAAGGACCAGGACTCCGTGCGGGCGACGGTTGGATTCCTGCCCGCCGATCTGGTGGACGTGCGCACCGCCTACACTCGCAAGTGCATCGACTTCGCCGCGGCGCTCGGCGTGAAAATCGTGACCTTCCACGTCGGCTACATCCCGCCGGACACGAGCGACCCCGGCTACCAACGGATGCTCCACGCGGTAAGCACTCTCGCCGCCTATGGCGCTCAACACGGCGTGACGATCTCACTCGAAACCGGCCAGGAGAGCGGCGAAGAATTGCTGCGCTTCATCCATCAGATTACTACCGCACGCGTCGGCGTGAACTTTGATACGGCCAACCTGGTGCTGTACGGCAGAGATGACCCGCCGAAGGCTCTGCGCATCCTGCTGAGCCGCGTCACATCCGTCCATGTGAAGGATGGAATGCTTCCGGTCAATCCGCATCTGTTGGGCGATGAAGTGCGATTGGGGAAAGGCCGAGGGCAGGTGAAGGAATGCCTGCGCATCCTTCAGGACGCCAACTTCCGGGGACCGCTGATCATCGAGTCTTACGTGTGGACCAGGCAGGGCACCGACCCTCTGAATGAGCTTCGCCTGTCGGAGGAATTCATTCGCTCGGCCATCGCGGAAATCGCAAAAACCGGCACCTAATCCGCGCGGTGCAATGGCTACCAACGGAAGAATCGATAGGGGTCGTCCCATTCCTCCGGGGTGTCCAGGTAGAGGCCATCGAGCCAACGTTTCTCGTTCTCGGCCACCGGCGTCGAAATACGTTCGAGCAGTCGCGTCTCTCCCGCGGCCTGCATGTTGCCGAGCAAGCGTGCTATCAAGCACGAAACCTTGCGGTAGGTCCGTTTGACATTCATCTTCCCGCCGAAGTAGTCGAGCCGCCAGGGAACAAGCTGGCAGAAGACGACATGTCCGTTGGCCGCGGTGGCCAGCACGCCATTGCCGACTACCGTCGCGCCCTTGGCGATCAGTTGAAGGTCGCGCGGGTCGCGGTTGTGAACTTCCGCGGGTGACACTCCCGCGAACGACGAACCCGTGCCGAAGGGTTCGAAGTAGGCCGCGATGTGCTCACGTGTGACCATGGAGACTTTCATCGGCAGGAAAGCATTCGCCTCCGCCTCGTCGAGTCCCACCGCCAGCAGGTGGCCACCGGCCTGGACCCAGCCGGCGAGGTCCGTCGCGTGGGCAGCAAGCTGATTCCCTCCGCCCGGCCCGACCACCAGGACTTGATCGGCAGCGAGTTTTCCCCCGCTATAGCGTTCCGGCCGAACGCCGGTGGCGGCAAGATAAGTCAGGCCGGCGGGCTCGCCTGCGTAAACCACCGTCCGCACGGCGCTCGGCTTCCAATTTGCGGCGTATTGGAGAATGTTCCGGGCCAGCGTCTCCGCGGCGGGGTCGGTCTCCGTCCGGCCGTTCACATCCATCTGGCAGAACAACACCATTCCCTTGCCCGCACGATGCTCGACGAGCGAGGTGTACTGGAGCGCATAGCCACCGTCGAGGATTGGCAGGAAGTCGCCACAGGCAGGCTTCTCAATCAGGGCGGAGGCCACATTGCCGCGATTACCGCGCCGCCAGACCCGCGGCACGGTTATTCCTGCCCACTTCACCGTGGGAACGCCGTTCAATTGCGGAGAAATCTCATAGTTCAGGCGCGGAGGCAGCGTCGTCGATTCGCCGCGCCAGTTGCGCAGGTGGTCCTCGTCAATGCCGGCCAGCAGCGGATGGTCGGGGACACGCTTGAAGACCCAGCGCATCCCATACTCCGCGATGCGGAAGCCGAATCGTTTTTCGAGCACCTCGCCGGTCTGCTCGAAGATGACCACCTTGAGGCCGTCTCGAACCGCCTCAAGATTGGGCGCCGCCCTCTGCAAGGTCAGCGCTCCTTTGCCGATGATGAGCGTTTCGTACGCCGAGACATTGGCATTCGCCTCCACGGCCTCCACGCGGACGCCCATGCCGTCGAGCAATTTTACGGTCTCGCCCTTGGGGTCGAAGACCACAACCTTCCCCGTCACTTGCGGAGTCGCGGGCGGCGGCAGAACGTCGATGGCGAAGGAATCCTTCTGGGTCTCGCCGCTGCTGAACTTCACGTTGGCTTCGACCGTGTATGGCTTGGGCGCGAGATTCGCCGGCAGTTCCAACTTCAGGGGAAGGCGCCTCTGATCGCCCGGCGGAACGGTTACCTGCGCCGTGCCACTCATAGGCTGCTCCGTGTCGAAAGTCCACTCGCAAGCGGCCGTAACTTCCTCCCGGGAGTTGTTAATGACGATGAGCTGCTTCTCGACGGTTTCGCCGGGAAGGAAGTTGTGGTCCTTGGTGGTAAAGGCCGCGAGCTTGCCTCCGATGTATGCCAGCAGAGGCCTATAGTTCCGATAGAGCGCATCCGCGACGAGTGTCGGTTTGTAGTCGGAGGGATGAAACGCCAGCAGTTCGCGCGCCTGGTCTTCATGAACGTAAGCCGGCCGGGGGCCGGGCCGCTGCAAGCGCTCCCAGTCAATCTCGAGGTTCAGGTCCACCCTGCCTCTCTCGACGGGCGGACGCAGCCAGTAGTTTTCCGTATCCCAGGTTGAGGAAGTGGCGGAGATTCCCCAGGTGCGGAAAGCGCGATAGTTCTCGGTCGCGTTCATGGCAATCACGCGGAAGAGAATATTTGTGGCCTCGGCGTGTTGGATTTGCGCGAGCGTCTCGCCCCCGGGCGATCCCGTCCGCGCGTAACCGTCAAATTCCCCCATCAGCTCGCCCAGAAAGTTGTGCGGGTATTCAATCCGCCGCCAGGCGCGGCCCTGCCGGAATTGCTCCGCTTCCCAGCGCAGGATTTCTTTTTCATCTTCGGTGATTTGATAGGAACTGGCGCCCAGCGACTGCGCGGCCCACTCCGCCAAACTGAATTCCCAGGGCGCCACGGCGCTGCCGAACTCGCGGTGGCCCTTGTACCATCCGCGGTACATGGTGAAGTCCCACACGAAGGGTACGCTGTACTCGCAGGTAAAAACGGGTTTCGCGCCGGCCGTCGCCCAGTGCTCGAACCAGTCGGACATTTCCTGGATCGGGATCCAGTTTCCGTAGAAGTTGATCGCCTCCAAGGAACCGAGGTTTCCCGCGTGGTGGTAGACGAAACGGCTGGAATCGAGACGCCGGATAATCGCTTCCGCCCGAAGCGCGCGCGCCGGGTTCAGCTCCTCGCGCGGATCGCGTGGGGCCAGAATGCCGTCGATCATGTCCGGGTCCATATCTTCGCCGTAGCCGCACGCGTTGTGGCTGGTCGAATAGCAGACGACGGCGGGATGGTTCTGGGCCACGCGCACGTAGAACTCCGCGTGCTGAGCATACCCATTCGTGGTCTCGGCATCCGGCGCGGTCCAATCGTATTGGCCAAAGTGCGGCTGGGAAAAGGAGAGAAGCACGCCCTCGTCGTCAGCGGCTCTCAAAACCTCCTGAAAAGTCCTGTGCTGGCCCGGCTCGCAGCCATAGTTGTGCGTGTAGACAAAGTTGATACCGAAACTCTTGTACCGCTGAAGCGTCGCCCGCGTGGCTTCGTAGCTCGCCATCGTGGCGCTGCCCTGAGCGTTGTTGAGTGGAATTGCGTGCAGGTCAATGCGGGTGCCGTTCAGATAAAAATACTTCCCCTCGATCCAGAATTCCCGGAATCCGAAGCGGGCGGGCAAGGCAGTATCCAGAGTTTTGCCCCTTGCGTCGATCAGGGAAAGGCTCGCGTGGTACTGATTCTGCGGCGTGAGCGTGTCCCAGAGTTTTTCCGGCCGCCAGTTCTCCGTCACCCGGATGCGGCCGTTCGCGAGCTCATTCGGCTTGAACGGCTGGCTCGTAAATTCCTTCACTTGCCGCTCTCCGTCCAGGATGCGAGCGCGCAGGACGTAGCTGCGGCCGGCATCGAATCTGGCGAGGGCGGCATCGAAGGTGATCTGCCAATCGCGCACGGAAGTCTCCACTTTTACATCCGTGACCCGCGCGCCGGCGGGCGTACTCGTCAGGTACACATCGCCGCAGATTCCTCTGCGCTGCACTTGGCCCGCCACCTGGCGCGCGGCGTTGGAGTCGCCGAAAGACATCATCACCGCCTTGAGCGGCATGGCCATAACCAGCAGGCTGAGGACCTGCTTCTGGCCCGGCCGGCACGCGGAAGTGAGGTCGACTTCGCCGCCCGGAAAGCGAATCTCGCCAACCTTCGCACCGTCGAGGTAAACCACGGCGTACGAGTTCAGGTACTCGACATGGAGCGTGATGCGGCGGCCGGCCCACCCCTGGGGAATGGTGATCTCCCGCTGCTGCCACGCCGTGATGACGCCACTCAGGTCCTGGTTCTCCCAACCGGCATCGGGGTAGAACACCAGATTATCCCGAGTGGAATTCGGGCGGATAAACTGCGGTCCCCTCGGGCTGCCTCCCGGCCAACGCTCGGGAACGCGGAGGTATCCCCAGCCATCTCGCGGCACTACATCGTTTGCGGCGCCGGCGGGCTGCCATTGCCAAAGGCCGTTCACGCAAATCCGTTCACGCGTGGGGGTCGCCTCGCGGTAGGCCTTCGCCATGTCCCACACGACGGTATAGGCGGGCGTGCTGGACTGCGCGGCGTTCAAGTCGGCGTGCAGAACCGCGTATGCCGCAGAGGTCAAAGAGCCCTTAAGAAAACTTCGACGATTTACATTACTCATTTCGGCAGGCCTCCAGCAGCAATCTCACTCGCGTCGTGCGGATGGTGAGTATACTCCCGCGAGCGGCATGGAAGCCTCGATTGTTTGGCTTTTTCTTGGCGGGTCCCACCATAAACAGACAGCGAATCGAAGTTGAATGGCGCGCAAGAAAGCCGTTGAAGTTCGAAGATGCGGCAGGTACACTACACCCATCCGAAACGCCAAATAGGACAATCCCTGATAAGGAGGGTCTTTAGCCTGCCATGAAATGCCCGAAGTGTGGACTAGATAACCCGCCCGATGGCCTCCGATGCGACTGTGGGTATGACTTCCCTTCTGGTACCGTTAGGGAGTCCTTTGTGGCGGCCGCTGCCGCCGCTGCTGCCGCCGCTAAGAAAGAGCAAAAAAGCGATTCGAAGAAGCAACCATGGGTGGCATTTGTTCTGAATTATCTCCTCGCGGGAGCAGGTCTTGCCTACATGGGAATGTGGCGGCCAGCCGTAATGGATTTCGCTGTCTCTGCAATCATTGCCATGCTGATCGTGATCTATGCCCCGGCCCGATTGGGACTCGCGGCGTGGCTGGTACCGATCGCCAATGGGGTCCTCGCCGTGGTTATCGCGAAATCGAATTATGCATGATCAACCCCGCTTTCCATTTGGGGATTGCGGAAGGCCCAGCCAACACCCGTCCGGAAATCCTTGCTGCCGGGGTATAAAGTTGCCGGGTTCAGCGATTACCGAGGTAGCGCATGGCCCCCTGCCGCATCACACTCACGACTTTGGGTGTCGGCGAACCCCCGCCTGGACTCCCTTCTGGCATTGCTCCGGTGCGGTATCCTTCCTAATGGCGGAGGATTCGCCAAGCTGGTTGAGAAGGGTAGCCACGGTCAGTCCCGTCCT
>CAWEFC010000047.1:0-84898 GCA_963808085.1 uncultured Acidobacteriota bacterium | reverse complement strand
AACGGGCTTATACTAGTGTGGTGTCCCGCGTAATTGTTGACAACAAGGACGACGACCGGTCGCGACCGCTATTGTATATCGTCAGCCGGGACAGGACACTAGCGCGTATGCCATGAGAAGGCGGCCCAGGTGACCGCTCTGAGGCATTTGGAGCAGCTATACGAAGACCATGGTTGAGAAGAGCAGCTTTCTATACGGAGCGACATAAGTGCCTGCGTATCCCCCTGTAGCGGCGGTCTCCGACCGCCGTCGTCGATCGGAGATCGACGCTACAATTTATGTCTCTCTATATAGATTCGGAAATAGTTCCGTCGTTTCGATTTCCCATCAAGAAGTGCCTGCGAAGAAGGTAATCCTCACCCCGGAGAACACATGCCCACCCGCCGCGATATACTTAAAGCCAGCTTACTCGCACCTGCTGTCGCTGCCGCCAAGGGAATCGGCCCTTCCCACGGCACACTGAATTTGGCGAACAGAGATTCCGCTGCTCTTGCTTCCAACAACGCGCTGGCATCGCCAACCCCGGGCGCCGGCCGAGAGCGCTTGCTGCTCGATTTCGGGTGGCGCTTTCACTTCGGGCATGCAGACGATCAGAGCAAAGACTTCGAATTCGGCGGCGCGACGTGGGGGAACTTTCAGAAGACCGGAAACTTCATGCCCGCAGGCGGCATGGCCTTCGACGATAGCGACTGGCGGAGCCTCGATCTGCCCCATGATTGGGCCGTTGAGTTGCCTTTTCAGAACGACCCAGACTTGTTGAGCAAGGGTTATTACCCGCTGGGCCGTAAATACCCGGCCACCAGCGTGGGTTGGTACCGCCGCGTTTTCGACCTTCCTGCCGAAGATGCCGGCAAGCGCATCACCCTCGAGTTCGACGGCGCATACCGCGAGACCATGGTCGTGCTGAACGGCTTCTACATCGGGCGGCACAGCGGTGGTTACGATCCTTTCAGCTTTGACGTCTCCGACTTCGCCTATACCGGCCAGAGAAACGTTCTCCTGGTGCGAGTGGATGCCACCGAGAGCGACGGATGGTTTTACGAAGGCGCGGGAATTTACCGGCACGTATGGCTGGTGAAGACGAATCCGCTGCATGTGAAGCAATGGGGCACGCTGGTTACGTCGCAGATTCGCTCGGGCGAAGCCTCGCTCTCCATACTGACGGAAGTGAGCTAACGACGAACGAATCGGCGACACGTGAAGGGAGGGTCGTGTCAACCATTCTCGACCCCTCGGGCCAAGTGGTTGGCAAGAACGCTGCCGATGTCGCGTCGATTGCTCCGGGCGCCGACCTGAGCTATCGCCAGGAGATCGCGGTGCCGCGGCCTCGCTTGTGGTCGCTGGAAGAGAGAAACCTTTACACACTGGTCACCGAGGTTCAATCCGGCGGGCAAGTCGTGGATCGCTATGAAACTCCCTTCGGAATTCGAACCGTGAAATTTGACGCCGAGAGGGGCTTCCTGCTGAATGGCCAGTCCGTCAAGCTGAAGGGCACCTGCAATCACCAGGACCATGCCGGTGTAGGCGTCGCGCTTCCCGACGCCGTGCAGGTCTACCGCGTCCGCAAGCTACAGGAAATGGGCTGCAACTCGCTGCGCACCTCGCACAATCCGCCGACTCCGGAGTTGCTCGATGCGTGCGACCAATTGGGCATGCTGGTTTTTGACGAAACGCGCATGATGTCGTCGAATCCGGAAGGACTCAGCCAATTTGAGAACCTGGTGCGGCGCGATCGCAATCACCCCAGCGTTTTTATGTACTCGATGGGAAACGAGGAAGGCCAGGCGAACACGGCCAGGGGCACGCTGATCCTGAGCGCGATGAAGGCGGTTGCGGCTTGTCACGACGGCTCGCGGCCGGTTTCCATCGCTCCTGCCGGCGCCATTGGCACGGGCGGGCTGGCCGTGGGCGACGTTGCCGGCTACAACTACATGGACACCGGCGCTGAGGAGTTCCACAAAGCGCACCCCGAAAAACCGGTCATGGGCACGGAGACCGTGAGCGCCGTCGGCACGCGCGGCATCTACATCACCGACCGCAGCAAAGGCTTCGTGAGTTCGTACGATCCCTACACCACCACCGGGCGAGCCTCGGCGGAAGGCTGGTGGCGCTTCTGCAACGCGCGGCCCTGGCTCTCGGGTGGATTCGTTTGGACAGGCTTCGATTATCGCGGCGAACCCTCGCCTAATCAGTGGCCGAACATCAGCTCGCAATACGGGATCATCGATACGTGCGGTTTCCCCAAGGATTCCTTTTACTACTACCAGTCGTGGTGGACCCAGAAGCCCGTGCTCCATCTGTTTCCCCACTGGAATTGGCCAGGGATGGAAGGCAAGGAGATCGCCGTCTGGGCGTACTCGAACCTCGATCGCGTGGAGCTGTTCCTGAATGGAAAGACCCTCGGCGCGAAGGACGTCAAGAAGGACTCGCATGTCGCTTGGGTGGTGAAATACGCGCCCGGTTCTCTCGAGGCCCGTGGATGGAAAGACGGCAAGCAGGTGATGACCGCCCAGCGCGATACCACCGGCTCCGCGTCGAAACTGGTGATGCGAGCGGATCGAGAGACCGTCTCCGCCGATGGCGAGGACGTTGTGATGCTTGCGGTCGAGGTGCAGGATTCTCAGGGACGCACGGTGCCCACCACCGACAACGAGGTAACCTTCCGAGTCTCCGGTTCAGGCAAGCTGATTGGCGTCGGCAATGGCGATCCGACCGATCACGCCCCCGACAAGGGCACGCGACGCAAGGCGTTCTCCGGCTTCTGCATGGCGCTTGTGCAGTCTGCAAAGACGGCAGGCAACATCACTGTCGAGGCCACTTCGACGGGTCTCTCCTCCGCCGCGGTCACCATCCCTGCCAAGGGGGTCACGCTCCGTCCGCAGGTCGCGGTGTGGAAACGCGAAGTGCCCTCCGGCCAGGGAGTAACGGGTCTGTGGAGACCCGTTCAAGCCTCGAGTGGTCCGTCAGACGATTTTATTTCGATGCTCGCGGGTACGAACGCCGTGTTCACGCTGCGGCAGGATGGCGGCAAGCTCACGGGAATGGTCGAAGGAATCGCCGGATTCTTCGGCGGCGACGATGTGCCCATTCCGGTCGTGGCAGGCACAGTAAACGGTGACCGCATCGCCTTCAAGTCCGGAGACAGCAGCTTCACGGGCTCGATCAACGGAGATCGGATTGAATTGCAGCGCTCTCTCAACCTTCCGTGGGAAACACCCAAGCCTCCGAAGGAGGAGCCGGGACGACCCGCGATCGGGCCCGCGCCCGACGGATCCGATCCTTCGACTGATCCGACGGGGGAAGTGCCCTCGAGCATCCCGGTCGTTCTGCGTCGCGTGGAGCGATGACGGCAGAGAGGAAGCTACAATCCATCGCCTGGTTGATGAGCACAGGACGGGCATGTTGATACTCTCGGGATGCCTCTACGATGCCAGTTCGTTATAGGAAGTATAGTTCTGGGAATTGACGCAATAGAAAGGCGTAAAACGGGGTGCTGTGGGCGCGTCTGTCAATTCATACGTCAGCCCGGCAGACGGAACCGCTCTCAGGGCCTGCGGCGAGCGCAACGCGTTCCGGTCCAGCTTCGCTTGCGGACCGAGCCCCACCAAGAATAGCGGACCCCGCATCAGAGCCACCGTGTTCGGGTGTTGGTTGTCGACGGGCAGCGCGCGAAATGAAAATGGCAGGCTCACCTCGATGGTGTCATTGTGATGCCACACGCGGTGAACGGCCGCAAACGCTCCGCGCTCGGCTGGAACCGCCGCGTCCTTTCCATTCACCTTGATCGACGCGGGCGATGCGAGCCAGCCCGGCACCCGCACGTTGACTGTGAACTCGGTGGGGGAGGGAACTTCGATCCTGATCTCCGTGGATTCAGCTTCCAGGATAATCAGTGGATTGGATCAATCGGACGGGCTGGCCCGCGATTTCCCACCGTACCTCGGAGGGCACGAAGAGATTGACGTAAATCCCCGTGTCGCTCCGGAAGTAGATGCTGATGAGATAATCGGCGACCACTTGCGGCAGGGTTCCCGCGCAGCAGGGCCATTTGTCGGGGAAATAACCTTTCCGCGTTGTGGGGTGGTAATCCGAATAATAAAAGAAATGTCCGTCGCCGCTCGGATTCTTGGCGCCGAGGACGGTATTGTAAAGGACGCGCTCCAGGCCATCACCGTACCGCGCATCGCCGGTGAATCGCAGCAGATAGCGAGCGAGTTTGAAGTGGGCGTAGGATCCGCACGGCGTCTCGAAGTGCGCGTGGGTTTTGAGCAAACTCTCGCCGAGCTTCCCCGAGTTCGGTTCCACAAAGGCTTCGTTGGGACCCCAGCCGCCCGAGGCGAATTGCTGCGTTTTCTCGATCATGTCCCAGGCGTTGCGGACGGCCTCCAGATACTTCCTGTCGCCGAGAACCAGATAGGCCCTGGCGGCAGAACTCAAGGCGTTGCAGTGGCTGTAGGCGTGACGGCCGGGCAGGACGTTCTCGCCGCGGCTCAAAGGCTCAAAGTAGGTTGAGTTCAGCAGATACTTCTTGGCCATGTCCAGATAGGTGTTCTGGCCCGTCACCTCGTAGGCGTAGAACAGGTTTTCCGCCAGCGTGTAGGACTCATCATCCGGCGACTGCGGGAGGGGCTCGAGTTTTCTGTCGTGGGCTCGCGGGGGCATGTAGCGGATGGCGCCCCGAGTGGCGCGGTCGAGCGTGGGAAGCGCGGACCGCACTCCGGCAAACTGGTAGGCGTCGAGAAGACCCACAACGTACTTGTCGTAATTGTAAGCGGGAAAGTTGGTCGAGGCTTTGGCGCTCGGGTAGCAGTAGCCGTCAGGTCCAATCGTCGCCGCGAAGCCCTCCACCAATCTTTGCGTCTTGGCGCGTGCCGCCTCATCGCCAGCGGCCTCGGAAAATCTTGCCAAGGCGGAAATGATCTGTCCGAAGCAGTGGCCTGGAGCGAAGCCGTCGCGGTCGTACCAGCCGCCCAGGTATTCCCCGGGGGCGGGAAGTCCGGCATGGAGCCGATGCTCCTTCAATAATCCATTTTCACTTACACCCATATAGTAGGCATGGATACTGTCGAATTGCGCCTTCAGAGGTCCACCTGTCAACTTGACGTCGCGGTAACGGAACAAGCGGAGCTTTTCATGCGCAGAAGTTTCCTGCGGTCCCGGGATGAGCGCCGGCCGCGCGAAGCTCAAAGCCGCGCCCGCCGAACCAGCCGCGATGCCGTGCAGAAATTGTCTACGGGAAACTGGAGCGGATTCCAATCCTGTCCTCCTTAATCGGAGTTGCCTGAAGTCTATCACAGCCGGTGAAGGCGGGTCCCCCACAGTATTTCCGTCCGCGAGAGAAAATTAGTGTATGATGTCCTCCGGCCTATAACTACGTTTGGGATGTTGTAGCGCTGAGGTTCAGCAAAGGTTCAGCGCTACTATGTTTTCTATCACCCTCGCAAGGGATTCCCTTGGCAGCGCATCTACTCGGGCAAGGACGCCATTAGCCTCCGGCAATTATTTTAAGAGTGAGCAATATTGACCAGATTTGTGTCCGTTCGCGCCGTACGCTGCGTTAGGGCAGGACTGCGGCAAATCGCCGAACTCCGAACCGATATCGCACTCGCCGAGGATGCTGGGCTGAATGCCGCTTGGATCAGGGCGGATTCAACACCTTCCACGAATCGGCTCGGTTATGTAGTTCCCCCCACCGAGGCCAAATATTAATGAACATTCTTCTGTACAATCCGGACAATGAAATCACCAACAACTTCATGCCGCATCTTTGGATGTTCCTGCTGAAGTCCCTCACCCCGCCCGGCCACAAGGTGTTTCTCATCGACGGCAATGCGCGGCGCATGACGAAAGAGGAACTGGTCGAGTACATCCGGGAAAACCACATCGGCTTGGTGGGGATAGGCGCCATGACGCGCATGATCCGGAAGGCCTACCTGATGGCCGACGCCGTGCGCGCCGCGGGCGTTCCTGTGGTGATGGGCGGGCCGCATGTTACCGAGGTCCCCGACGAACCGCTGGGACGGGACGGCGAACCTCGCCACGCTGACGCCATCGCGTTGGGAGAAGCCGACCAGACCTGGCCAGAGATCGTTGCCGATGCCGAGCGCGGCACGCTGAAAGAAATCTATGCTCCGGTGAATTCGGACGGCAAAGAGGTGAAACCATCGCTTGGCGACTACCCGGAGATCCCGTGGGACCGCATGGACCTTGACCAGTTCAATTTGATCCGGCATTTTCCCAAGATGGCGCGGCGCATGCTGTCGATGATCGGCATGACCTGGCAAAGCTTCCACATGATTCCGATCGAGTCCGGCCGCGGCTGCCCCTATGGATGTGAGTTCTGCACGGTCACGGGCTTCTTCGGGGACTCCATCCGCTTCCGCTCAAATGAAAGCGTGGTCAATGAACTGCTGATGCTCAAGGCGCTGGAAAAGCGTCAAAAAGGAAAGGTCGCAGTCTTCTTTATCGATGACAACTTCGCCATCAATCCGCGGCGCACCAAGTCGTTGCTGCGCGAAATCATTGCGCGCGGCGCGCAGGTGCCCTGGACGGCGCAGATCAGCATGAACCTGCTGCGCGATGAGGAGTTAGTCTCGTTGATCGCCCAAAGTGGCGGCAAGTGGATTTTCATGGGTCTCGAATCGATTGATCCGGAAAACCTCAAGAGCGTCAGCAAAGGATTCAACAAGCCGGACGAATATCAGGCGGTTCTAGAGCGACTCGCTCGCTACAATCTTTATGCCATCACTTCTTTCATCTTCGGGATGGATAGCGACCGCACCGGTGTGGCGAAGCGCACTCTTGAAGCCATTCGCGCCTGGCCGCCCGGCCTTCCGGTATTCGGTCTGCTAACGCCCTACCCGGCGACGCCCCTCTATGATCGGCTGGCAGCGGCCGGCCGGCTCACGCGGCCAAAACACTGGCTCGAGTTCAAGCCTTTTACCATGGCTTTCAAACCGCTGGGTATTTCGGTCAAGGAAGCGGAGGGGGAGATTCGAGAAGCTTGGACGGCGACCTACAGTCCCGAGAGCATCGCCTCGTCCATGGACTGGTTGGAGTCGAAGTCACTCCCTGACCGGCTGATTCATCTGCTCACTCGCTTGGCGTTCCGGGGAATCTATTTCCCCCAGATGAAGCGGCGGGATTGGGTCCATGTCCTCGTTCAAAACCGGGGTTCAATTTTCCGCCTGCTCACCCAGGCGCTGGAACTCAAACTCAAGCCCCGGCCGCGCGAGCAACTCACTCTCGATCCGCAAAGGCCGGCAGAACGTATCGCGTGAGCTTTCCGCACGCTTCGTGGCATGGCCAGCACGGCGATGACGACTCACAGGCAGGCGCCTGCGCCCATCTTCTGATGAAGCAAAAACGCATAGCGGGAGTGCCTGCGCCAGAGCGGGCAGGATGCCCGCGCCCCCAGACCAGGCAGAATGCCAGCACCGGAACCCGTGTCCCAATCTCTAAGCCCCAATCCCTAATCCCTAATTCCCAACCCCGCTCTTGCGCCTGCGGCTTGCCTTGATTCATAATGAGCACGTCGCTCAACGTCCTGAGGTTACTCCCTTGGCTAACGATCAACCTTTTTCGTTCACGGATTCAATTCGCGAGGCCCGGCAGCGTGTGGCATCGGAGCTTCGCGCGCAGGCCGACCAAATTCAGAAACTCAATCTGGAATTGACGGAGCTGCAGCAGCTTCACGATCGAACCGAGCACGAAGCGAATCGCCAATGGGATGAGATCGCGCGCGTGGCCGCGGATGTGAATTCCGCTGCGCTCGCCGCTGCGGCCACCGGAGCACAGGCTTCAGCGCAAACGGCGTTGGAGAATGTTCTGGGCGCTGTTCGCGCCTTGATGACCTGCACAATTCCCGAGCAGGTGCTGACAGTTCTAACAGAGGAAGCCTCCCAGTGGGGCGTCCGCGCCGCGATCTTCGACGTGCGCGGCAAGGCGGCCTGGGGAGCCTCGGCTCACGGATTTGGACCGGCGTTATCGGAAAAGGTCATGCACGGCCTGATCGTCCCGCTCAATCAGGATAATCCCTTCCGCAAAGTCTGCGAAACCGCCGCGCGCGTCGATGCCAGCGCCGATACCCTGAAGAAGAACCGCAACGTGCTCGACAAGTTCAAACCTGCACCTCAAGCGCCCATCCTCTTAGTCCCGATTCGCTCCGCCGGCGCAGTTGCGGCAATCTTCTATGCGGACCCCGGCGAGAAAGACGATCCGCTCCCGGTCAACGCCTTGATGATTCTCGCGGAATTTGCCGGTGCACAAATCGATCGCCTGATTGCGCTCAGTGGCGGCTTTTCCAACGACGAGGCCGGCGCACTGGTGGAGGAGCCCTCAGCGCACGAGGCGCCCGCCGAAGAACCGGTGATGGAAGTCGTCGCGAAGGAACCCACGGAACATCCCGTCCTGGAAATTGTGCGCGCAGAACCGCCGGCCGAAGAACAGGCAGAACCTCCCGCGGTCCAATCCGCGGCGGTTGAAACCCCGTCCGACGACAATGTCCGTGCCGAGGAACTTGCGGCCGAGCCCGCGGCTGTCGAACCTCACTCCCAGGAGCCGGTGCGAACAGAGCCTCTCGACGCGGCGCCGGCGGTGGAGGAGCCTCCCGTCGACGTCCCAGTTGTCGGGGAGATGCAGGGCGAGGTGCACACGGCAATCGCTGAACCTCTCGCCATAGAGGCGGCGTCCCCGTCGCCGGAGCGGGAATCCGCCCCGCCACCTGCAGACGTACCCCTAGCATCGCCAGAGCCGGTTGCAGCAACGGCGGAAAGTGAAGCTGGTCATCCAGTAGCTGCTGAGCGGCACTTCGGGGAAGTTGCTCCTCCTATGCCACCTGAGTCCCCGGTCATGGCAATGGAGAGCGCACAGCCACACGCTTCGGCTGGTGCGGATATCTTAGAGCTTAGCGAAGCCGAGCAGAAGTTGCACAAGGACGCGAAACGATTTGCCAAACTCCTGGTGTCCGAAATCGAGCTTTACAACAAAACCAAAGTGGCCGACGGGCGCGCGAACGGGGATTTATATAAGCGGCTCAAGAACGATATCGACCGCAGCCGCCAGACCTTCGATAAGCGGTTCGGCAAAACCCTGAGCAAGCAATTCGATTACTTTCATGAAGAGCTGGTGAAAAACCTGGCGGCGAATGACTCTTCTGTACTGGGACCGGAATACCCGGGGCCTCCGGCGTGAACTTCCTGCGTAAATTATTTGTTCCCACCCTCTGTCTGTGGGCAGTCGTGGCGGCGATGCCGGTGCGGGCTTATGCCGCGGATCTGCTCCCCACAACTCTTCGCAACCTTGCAGCCAGCGCTGCGCACGCGGAAACCTGGCCGCGATTGCGCACCTTCGCTCAGTCCCACAAAGACTCCGAATGGTCGGGATGGGCCTACTTCCTGGCTGGATACACGGAGTATGAAGGCCAACACTATTCCGAGGCGGCTCCGGATTTGGCGCAGGCGGGGCAGAGTGGATTCTCCTTGGCCGATTACGCGGTCTACTATCAAGCCGCGGCGCTCGGCCAATCCGGCCGGCGGCAGGAAGCTGCCGAAGCGCTTCAAAACTTCGCTACGCGCTTTCCCCAAAGCCACCTGCGCTATAAGGCGCTCGCCTTGCGCGCCAACACCTTGCTGGATGCCCAGCAATTGGAGCAGGCCATCACTGCGCTCGCTTCCGAACCGGAAATCCGCCAGCAGCCGGCGCTCTCCCTGCTGCTCGGTCAGGCCCGGATGCGGAACCACCAGCCGATGGAAGCTGTCGCGGCATTCCAGGATGTCGATTATAAATATCCGCTTTCCTCCCAGGCGAAAGCCGCCGCCGATGGGCTGAAGACTCTGCGCGCCCAACTGGGACAAGCTTACACTCCGCCGAATGACGAAATCCGAACAGCACGGGTGGACGCGCTCTTCAAGGCGGGCCGCTATGACGACTCCCTGAAGGAATATGGCCAATTGATCGGAGAAGAACCATCGAGCCCCATGGTCCCCCGATGGCAGTTGGGACAGGCCCACTGCATGCTGCACCTGCGCAAGACCGCCGATGCCTCCCGGGAGCTGACGACCCACTACGACGCGCCCGACCTGGAAGCCCAGCGCCTCTCCCTGCTTGTTCAGGTGCATGCTCAGGAATCCGACGCGCAGGGGATTACCCAGTCCCTCGCGCAGCTCGACTCCTCGTATGCGAATTCTCCCGCTTATGCCGACGCGCTTTCGTCCGCGGGAATCTTTTATTACCGCCAGCTCAATTGGCAAGAAGCCGCAAACACCTACCGGCGTCTTCTTGAATTGTTTCCGCAAAACCAGCACGCGCGGGATGACGGTTGGCGCCTTGCCTGGTGTGATTACCTTTTGGGGGATCCGAAAACCAGTGACGTGATGCGCGACTACCTGATGCAGTATCCAGATTCCGCGCATGCTCCGGGGATTCTCTTTTGGTTAGGACGAACCCAGGAGAATCAGGGTTCCATCGCCGATGCCCGCGCGCTTTATGCCCTGGTGACCCAACGCTTTGTACACAGCTATTATGCTTCCCAGGCTGCTGCGCACTTGGCGGCCCTGCGTGCGAAGCCGGCCGCCGTGGCCGGGCCGAACGATTCCGCCGCCGCTCCCTTGGCGGCGGCTCTGATTCCCGTGCTGGTTCCCCCTACGATTCCTCCAGGATTAGCGTGCCTTGCTAATGCTCCCGTCGACGCGTCACAGCCGGCCCTGATTCTTCGGGCGCTGGACCTTAAAAATGTTGAGGAGGATTACCTGAAAGCGGCGCTGATCAATGAACACCCGCCGGCCGAATTCCATTTGTTGTTGTCTGAAGTTTACGCCTCGCAGAAGGTCGTGTCCGGAGCTCTGTTCGACGCATTGAGAACTGTTCCCTCGTACACGCAGGTGGGGTTTTCCGACCTGCCGGAAGAATTCTGGGATTATCTGTATCCCCGGGCATACCTGAAACTCATCGAAACTCAAGCTCGCCTGAACCACCTTGACCCTTATTTGGTGATGGGGCTGATCCGTCAGGAATCGGCGTTCACTCCACACGCCGATTCCGTCTCTGACGCTCGTGGTTTGATGCAGGTTTTGCCGAAAACCGCGGCCCTAATCCGCCATACCTCGCGAACGCGTGTCGTCGGGCAGCGGCTCTATGATCCCAATTACAATGTCCGGGTGGGATGCGTTTTTCTAGCCGGGCTGATGAAAGATTTTGACAACCGGCCGGAACTTGCCATGGCGGCCTATCATGCTGGCGATTTTCGCGTGAACGATTGGGTGAAGAAGTATTCCTTCCCCGATTCGGCGACGTTCCTCGAGAGCATACCCATACCGGCGACTCGGGTTTACGTGGAACAGGTTCTGCGCGATGCGGTAATCTACCGCCAACTCTTGACCGGTTCCCCCCACTTTGCCGAGTGCGCTCCGGGACAATCTTCCCCGCCGCCAACGGCGGCGGGCGGTGCCCCGCATGAGCAGTAGGGTCGCAGCGCGGACCTGGTTTTCGGGTCCGCGGCTTTTCCTCACGTGTTTAGAAGATCCGCCGATTGTGGACCCGCGAACTGTTCCCGTCGGCAAGGAAGTGCCGCGGACTTAAAAAACAGGTCCGCGCTACAGAGGTGATCGCATGACTGAGAACGTGATTGGGTTTACCACCGGCCCCAGCCACAGGTCGCCCGTATCGCAGAAGGCCGGAAGGTTCACCGAATCGGTGATTCGCGAAATGACGCGCCTGGCTTTCGAGCACAATGCGGTCAACCTTGCCCAGGGGTTCCCGAATTTTCCCGCTCCGGAAGAAGTGAAGGAAGCCGCGGTGAATGCCATCCGCGCAGATAATAACCAATATGAGATTACCTGGGGGGCTCCGGAGTTCCGCCGGGCCGTCGCCGAGCGCTTTCACCGCGACACGGGCCTCGAGATCGATCCCGAACGGGAAATGACGGTTTGCTGCGGCGCTACGGAAACGATGATCGCTTCCTTGCTGGCCATTATCGACCCGGGCGACGAGGTGGTGGTCTTCGAGCCGTTTTACGAAAACTACGGTCCCGATGCCATTATTTGCGGAGCGGCAACCCGCCACGTGCGGCTTCATCCTCCGGACTGGACTTTCGACCCTGCCGAACTCGCCGCCGCTTTCACCGACCGCACACGCGCGGTGATTCTGAACACTCCGAACAATCCCACGGGGAAGGTGTTTACCGCTGACGAACTCGAGTTAGTCGCCGAGCAGTGCCGCCGAACCAACACTTATGCCATTACCGACGAGATTTATCAGTTTCTCGTTTATGACGGCTTCCGGCACATCTCTCTGGCAACTCTTCCCGGCATGCGCGAGCGAACGATCACCATCAACGCCATGTCAAAAACCTACAGCGTTACCGGGTGGCGGGTGGGTTACGCGATCGCACCCCCGGTGGTCACAAACGCCATTCGCAAAATGCACGACTTCCTAACCGTGGGAGCAGCGGCGCCTCTGCAGCAGGCCGGTGCGACCGCCTTGCGCCTCCCTGAGACCTACTATCAGAAACTCTGCGAGGGCTATCGCGCGCGGCGCGACCGCATGCTGGCGGGGCTTGACGAGGCGGGTTTCCGATGCTTCCGGCCGCACGGCGCTTACTACATCATGGCGGATATTTCGGCCTTCGACTTTCCCAACGACGTGGAATTTGCACGCTACCTGGTGCGCGAAATCGGCGTGAGCATTGTACCTGGCAGCAGCTTCTACCGTGATCCAGCTTCGGGAGCGCAGCAGGTGCGGTTCACCTACTGCAAAACCGACGCCACACTTGACGAAGCCCTGCGGAGGTTGGGAAAGCTGCGTGGGTAGGAACTGGAAACTCAAAACGGGAAATTCGAAACTAGAAACTGGAAACTTGAAATTGGCGATGGCCCCTACGTTTCGGCGAAGGGAAACTTGAGATGGGTGTTGCCGAGTTTCGATTTTCCAGTTTCGATTTTCGAGTTTCCCGCTTCTCCTAACCCCTAATCCCAAATCCCTGACCCCTATGGCCTCTCACATCGGCAGTTCAAAATGCGGGGAGAAATCCGACACCGCGTAGTTCACCAGGGCGTCCAGCAGCAAAGTTGCGTAGGGATCGGAGCTATAAGCGGTCGCTACGGACAGCGTGCAGATCAGCAATTTGCCTTTGCCAGCCTTGGCTTGCACCAGGACCCCAACATTGTCGTGAAGCCAACCGTACGTGATCCCAGCAAGCACATCATTGAAATTCTGTGGCGGGATTCCCTTGATGACGGCGGCAGGCGTGACGGCTTGAGTTTCAAATCCGCCGAGGGTGTTGAAGCCAATGCTGGTGAACGGCGGCCGGTCCTTCCGCAGCCAGAGAAAATCGGAAATCCAGTTCCCGCTATAGTCGTCGGCGGAGCGCGGCGCTACTTCGATTCCGGGCGCCAGGGTCAGGGCGTCAGCTAGGATCAGGATCACTCGCCCGCCGGCGCGAAGCTTGCTCTTTACCGTGTCGTCGAGCGTGGACGCGATCAGAACGGGGTAGGACTCCGCGCCGGTCGGGGCCATATAGTTGCGCTCGCGCATATCATTCACCAAGCGACGAAGACGGCCGGGCGGCGGGTCGTAGAAAGAGACGGGTGGAGGCAAATCCGGCGGTTTAACGGGATAGAAATAATAATCGAGGGAATATTCCGATATGGATTTATCGGAGAGAATAAGGCTGGCCTTCAGGACGCGCTTGACGGGCGCGTTGCCAGCCGGGGCGTCGAAGCGAATCGTCCCCACCTTCGCTGCCTCCGACGAATGGACTGTAGCCACTGGCAGGCTACCCGCGAGGGATGTTCCTTCCACTTGCCAATCCACTTTCGCACCCAGCAGATCACCGGAGCTATAGTGGGAGACGTCGACTTCCGCCTGGACCGGCGCACCCATTTTGTAATTGCGCTGGTCGCTTCGAAGGGTGAGAAGGTCGTCCTGCTGCAAGCGGCCGAGCGCCTCGCCAAAGGCTTTAGGATGGCGCCACATGTCGAGGAGGCCGTTCGCCTCCCAGTTCACATCGGTGAATTCGGTAATGACGTAGCCTTGAATTTCAGTGTTCGCTCGCAACGCCGAAATCTCGTACTTTAACGCTTCGTATTCGTGCCACTCGGTCGCAATACTCATGGCCTTCAGATCTGGAAAGAGGGAATTGAACTGATAATCGGTAAAGCGCTGATCCACGCCGTCGGGCTTGGTGATTTCCCTCCCGCCAAAGTCGCGTGTGAACCACCATGGCTTTTCCTGGGGAATTTCGGGCAATCCCCAGTTGCCGAATTCCGAGAGCATCAGGGGTTCGTCGCCTTTAGGTGCGGCATCGCCATAAGGGCTGAAGAGCCACCCCGGGCGCTGAGCTTGGTCATCGACGACACGGTCGAAGTTGGAAGCGTAGTCGGGAATGGCGGCGTACTGATGGAAGTCGGCAATGTCGGTTGCCAGGTGGAAATTGTCACAGCAAGCGCTGTTATCTACCACCAGCCACGGCACAAAGCTCTTCGCCTGCTCATAAGCGGACTTCAGCCAGGCTCGGTCGGGAGCTTCTTTCAGGTTCGCCCCCCAGCTTTCGTTGATGGTGCTCACGATGACAATGGAAGGATGATTCGCGTCGCGCTCCACCATGCCTTGCAGTGTCTCCATCGCACGGCGCTCGGAATTGGCCGTGAGCTTGTCCCAGTTGGGGATCTCGTACCAGATGAGCATGCCGGTTTCATCCGCTGCTTCGAGATAACGCGGATCGGGGATTTTGATGTGACAGCGAAGGAGATTTAGGCCCAGGGCCTTGGCCTTGCGCATTTCATCGCGAAGGAAGTCAATTGACGGGGGAGTGTAAACGGTGTCGGGGTAGAAACCCTGGTCCAGCGCCCCGCGCAGATAAACGGGTTTGCCGTTTAACTGGAATTTGCCCTCATGGGCGACGAACGTGCGGAAGCCGAAGTGGCAACGGGATGAGTCCCCGGAACTGAGCGAGACGCGCAGTTCGTAAAGATTGGGGAACGCCGGACTCCAGAGCAACGGGTCGCGGATCTGGCCGCTGAGCTTGGCCGTCGCTTCGCTACCCGAGTAAGAACTCGTCCACTTGCTTTTGCCACTGGGGTCGAGGATTTCCGCCGTGACATTTGTGGCGGCGCCCAGGCCGGCGCCGGTCACGGGGGCGATGATGACGAAGGCACCGTCCGATGCCGCTGAGATGTGGACGGCGCCGAGTCGCACGCGCGGGCGATAGTCGATTTCCACGCTTTGCCACAGGCCGCTGGTCTGCACGTACCAATTTTGCTTGCCATGGGGGATTTCCGCGTAATTGATGCCCTCGACCACCTCGTGGGGTTTGGCTCCGGGATCGGCGACGCGGACGGCAACCTGGTTTTCACCGACATGAATGATGGAGGTGATGTCGATTTCAAAAGGCAAGTACCCGCCTTCGTGCGAGCCCGCCTTTTGGCCGTTGACGTAAACTTCCGCGGCATAATCGACGGCGCCGAAACGCAGCAGCACCACCTGGTCGCTGGCGGGCGCTTCCAGCGTCACTGTTCGCCAGTACCACGCCACTCCAGCGTAATCGCGCAGGTCCGCGAATTGCGATTGCCAGGAAGAAGGGACGCGTGTGGGCCGCACGAAGGATGCGGAATCGAGTTTCTGAACGTCGAGCGTCAAGCCGGGGTCGGCAAGGAAGTGCCAATCGCCATCGAGAGAAACGCTGGAAATCGCCGCAGGCTTGGCAGTCCCCGCCACGAGCAGCAAGGAAACGAGCAATCGAATTGTTAAGCGCATGAGTGACCTTGAATCTGTGAGTCTATGCGTACCACGCAAAAAAAGGCAAGGGTTCAGCGCGAACGTAGTGGGAAACCGGAAACTGGAAACCGCAAATTCAAAATTTCCGATGACCACACTGCCGTCTTCGAGGGAGAGGCGGGAATTACCTTACCTAAATTTCTAGTTTCCAGTTTCTAGTGACTAATTTCAAGTTTCCAGTTTCCCGTAGTAAATCTGACACAACGAGCCGTTATGATTGTTGACAGGTTTTCTTACCATACGGATAATGGTTGCACTTGAGCCCGAAAACTGGAACTCAAATCAAAATTTGCAATGGCCTTTGGGAACTAACACCTTAGAGGAGGTTACCTTTGTTCTCGCTTCCCAGCGTTTTCATGCAACGGCAAATGGCAATGAAGCGCATCGTACTCCAAAGCGGACTTGTAGGTTTATCACTCGGCGTCATTTTATCGTTTTGTCTACATCAGAGGACGGACGCGGCGGAGCGCCTTCTCCCGACCCAGCGGTATCCTGCCGTGGCCACAGAAGCAGAGCCAAAATTGGCGTCCGTTTATGCCAAGCTCCCCCTCAGTTTTGAAGCAAATCAGGGCCAGATCGACACCCGGGTTCGATTCCTGGCGCGGGGCAGCGGATACACGATCTTCCTTACTGATGACGGTGCCGTGCTGACCATGAGGAAGTCGGCATTGGTCCATGACGCGTTGGCGGATGCAGGTAATCGTCTTTCGTCGTCGGCGGGTAGTAGGTGGTTGCCCCCGAGGGCGAGAATGAAGCAACGGGCAACAGACCTCCCGCCACAACCCACCAGCTCAACTGTTGGTATGCGTCTGGTGGGCACGAATGGCCGTGTCGCGGTGACCGGCATGGACAAACTTCCAGGCATGAGCAACTACTTCATTGGCAGTGACCCCGGGAAGTGGCGCACTAACATTGCGAACTACGGCCAAGTGAAGTTTAAGGGCGTATACCCGGGCATCGATTTGGTCTATTACGGCAATCAGCGGCAGCTTGAATATGACTTTGTGGTGGCGCCGGGCGCCGATCCAGCCCAGATCAAGCTCAGCTTTGCTGGCACGGACGGCATGCGGGTTGACACTGCCAGCGGCGACCTGGTGCTGAAGGTTGGCGATGACGAGGTGCGCTTCCGCAAACCGCGAGTGTATCAGCCGACGGTCGCAGCGGCGTCTGTATCGCCGTACTTCGGTCTTGATTTTCATCACTCGTCGCTTGAAACAGTTCACTCTTCCTTCATACTGGCGCGCGATAATGAGGTAGCTTTCCGCGTGGAAGGCTACGACCCCGAGCGCCCCCTGGTGATAGATCCTGTGTTGAGCTACTCCACCTACCTGGGCGGTAGCAATCAGGATGAGGGCGCGGGCATCACGATCGACGCGACGGGCAGCGCCTATGTCATAGGCATTACCGCTTCGTCGAATTTCCCCACGGCCAATCCGATCCAATCCCAATGCGCCAGTTGCTCAAGCGCCAGCCCGGCATGGGACGCCTTCGTGGCCAAGCTGAATCCCGCCGGGACCGCGCTCGTCTATTCCACGTTCCTGGGGGGTAGTGGCAATGACTATGGCAGCGGAATCGCAGTGGACTCGGCAGGCAACGCCTACATTACGGGCACAACCGAATCGCCCGATTTCCCCACCGCCAACGCGTTCGAGCCCACCTACAGTGGTTTAGGTGACGCCTTTGTGGCCAAGCTGAATCCCGCCGGATCCGCCCTCGTTTACTCGACGTACCTGCACTTGGCTCAGGGCCAGGGCATTGCTGTAGACGCGGCCGGCAGCGCCTACGTCACCGGTGCCGCTACCCTCGATTTTCCCACCGCGAATGCGCTCCAGTCCACGCCTGGTGGCGGGACAGATGCCTTTGTGGCCAAGCTCAATCCCGCTGGTTCTGCCCTCGTTTACTCCACTTTCCTAGGGGGTAGCGATGAGGACGGTGGCCGAGGCATCGCTTTGGATGCGGCCGGTGATGTCTACGTCACGGGCTTTACAAAATCGACCGATTTCCCTACCGCCCACCCGATTCAGGCTGCCAGTGCTGGCGGCACCTGCGGCACAGCCCCACAGACGTATAATTGTCCCGATGCCTTCGTGGCCGAGCTGAATCCTGCGGGTTCAGCCCTGGTCTATTCAACCTACCTGGGGGGCAGCGATCAGGACTTTGGCAACGCTATCGCCATTGACAACGCCGGCAGCACTTACGTAGTGGGCTACACCCTCTCGACCGATTTCCCCACTGCCAGCCCGCTTCAATCTCAGTGTGACAACTGCGGAATTGTAAATGGCGCCAGCAACGGCGACGCCTTTGTGGCAAAGCTCAATTCCTCGGCTCTTCGCTGGTTTACTCCACTTACCTAGGTGGCAGCGCTGATGACCAGGCAAGTGGCATTGGGGTAGACGCTTCCGGAAATGCTTATGTAGCGGGAGCGACTGCCTCTACCGACTTCCCGACGGTCAACTCGGTCCAGCCACTCAAATCTCCTTATGGAACCGCGTTTGTGGCGAAATTGAGTGCCTCCGGGTACGCTCTGGCTTACTCTACCTTCCTGGGCGGCAGCCTTAATGATAGTGCCTTCGGAGTCGCGGTGGACGCAGCGGGCAATGCTTATATCATTGGCGGCGCGGGTTCGCCGGACTTTCCGACCGTCAATCCGATCCAGGCAACTTACGGTGGTAATGGCGACGCCTTTGTGGCCAAGCTCTCGGCCGGTGGCGTAGTCCCCGCATTGAGTCCCACCCCGGTCAGGCTGGCGTTCAGCCCGCAGAGCATCGGGGCCACCAGCGCGCCTCAAATGCTGACCGTTACCAACACTGGGGCGGCCGATCTGACCATATCCAGCGTGACGGTGGGAGGAACGAATGCCAGTTCCTTTGCCGCGAGCGCGGATACGTGCGCGGGCGCCACAGTCTCGCCCAATGACACCTGCACGGTCGGCGAGACCTTTACGCCCTCCGCACCCGAGGGCCTCAGTGCCTCACTGATTTTCACCGACAACGCCTCCGGCAGTCCGCAAAGTGTAGCGCTCAATGGATCCGGCCCGGATTTCACCCTGGCGCCGTCGTCTGGTGCTACCACATCGGCTACAGTTGGGCCTGGCCAAACCGCGACTTATACCCTCAGTGTGGGGAGCGAAGGAGGATTATCCGGGACGATGAACTTTACCTGTTCCGGAGCTCCCTCTGAAACCACCTGCAAGGTCACACCGAACCCGGCGACGTTGGGGAGTTCTCCAACCCAAGTCACGGTGACCGCTGCTACGACTGCCGCTTCAGTAGCCCTTCCGGGCTTTCGGCCGATTCCGCCGGTCCTACCACAATGGCGGGGTTTTACGGGCATTGTGATGGTGGCCATGGTTCTTGCTGCCATGGCATGGAGTCTCTGGCGGCGGAAGGACGCACCAGGCACATGGCAGTCCGCCATGACCGCGCCGGCCGCAGGAATACTGCTTATTCTGGCTTTAGCGAGTTGTGGTGGAGGCGGTGGGGGAGGTGGAGGCGGCGGCGGCAAAACTGCGCCCCTCGACCCGGGAACGCCCAAAGGAACCTACACGCTAACTGTAACGGGCAGTGCCGGTTCAGGAGCGTCGGCCGTAAGCCACAGCGTGACGCTCACCCTCACCGTGGTGTAGCGGAACCTGGTGATTCCTCTTCGGAAGCAGAAGCTGAAGTGAAAAGAGATTGCGGCGCGCCCGGTGTCGGCGCAGCCGCGCAATGAAAGTGCGGAGATGACAATCCCGATACCCCGCACCTGACAGGCTCGATAACATATGCTACGATGCAAAGCTCGGTACCGGGCAAAGGATTGATCCTATGAGTAACACTGTCGTGGCAAATTCCTCCGCGATTTATTTGGTACCTGCCGGCACGATTTCAGAAGGTTCGGGGCACGGCTCCCCGCTGGAACTGGGCGCATTGGCCGCAAAGCCGCTGCTCCTGATCTTGGAGATCGCCGAGGTTCTGGAACAGGAGTCGCTTCACGTTTCCATCTGGGGTTCGGCCGACGGCCCGAACTGGGGGGCGCAGGCGGTTTTTTGGTTTCCGCAAAAATTCCACTGCGGCGTCACACCCGCGGCGTTGGATTTGGCGCAACGGCCGGACATAAAATATCTTCAAGCTCGCTGGGAAGCGAACCGGTGGGGCCGAGGTATTCCGCGCACGCGCTTCAAGTTTGCCGTCGAAGTGCAGGAATCCGGCCGCTAAGGGGCTGACGCGCGAGGCGCATTGTGGAACTGGAAGATCCGCAACTCATTAAGGCGGAGGTCGAGCGCCGACAGTACCGCCGCATCAAGTTAGTAACCCAAGTTCATTGCGACGCGCTGGAACGGAATGAAATCCTGGTGACTCGCGACGTGAGTCCCGGCGGCATGTTCATCAATACGCCGCTTCCCATTCCCGTTGATTCCGAGTTATCGCTCACCTTCCGGCTCAACCCGTTAGATCCGGCAATGACCTGTCGCGGCAAGGTGAAGTTCTCGCGTATGGGACTGGGTATGGGGATCCAATTTCTGGACCTCGGTCAAGAGGCGCAGAAAGAATTGCAAAAGTTTGTGGACGAAGCCGCCTGAGTCCTGCCATCTTTCTGCGGGTTTCCGCCCTCTAACTCAGTAGTGAGGTCAGTAATGAAATTCTTTTTCTTAGCGCTGTTCATCGCCGCATGTCCGCTTGCGTCCACCGGCCAATCGTCTTCCCAAAAAACGCCGCTTCCGCCGCACCCTAACGCACCGGCCTCACAAGACATCGAGACGGAAACGATTCCCGCGCCTGGCCAAACGCCCAGTTCTCCAACCGCCCAAGCCGGCACGGCGGGTTATCTCGAGTCCGCACAGGTGAAGGCTCTGATGCACAAAGTGTGGCTTGCCGAGTTCCGTTTGAACGATCTGGTGTCGCAAGTGCATCCGGAGAAATGGAAGCTGTCGCCGGCCGAACAGCAGTCCTTGAGCCAGAGCCTGGATTCCCTACGCCAATCGATGGCGGCCCAGGAGGATTGGCGCCGGCAGTTTGAAGCCCGTCCCGACAGCTTGTATCTGGGCTTTCAAATCTTTCTGGCCATCAGCGCGGTGCTGCCTCGTGTGGACGGCGTGGCGCACAGCGTCGCGCGTTACGAGAATCCCAGCTTCGGCGGGCAGTACAGCCAGTCCGGAAATCAGCTTTTTGATTTGCAGCAACAGATTGCGGCGCACCTGAAATATCTGCTGAAAAACCAGGATGGTTTGATGCTTGCGACGCAGACCAACCTGGCTTCCTGCCAGAGTGAATTGAATTCTGCCGAGCGCGATAAGCAGGGGCGCGCGATTCCCATGAAGAACATCGCGCCCGAATTCAAAGGCCGTAAACGCATCGCCCACACCACCGCCAAGGCGGCCGGCAATACCAAGCCGGCTGAGGCAAAGAGTTCCTCCGCCGGCAAGCCCGCCACGCAACCGCCCAAATAGGAGTACAAGAATCAGCGGCAGCAGGGAATTCCTTCAGTCTATCGATTTCCGGCCCCCCGGTGGACGAGTTCCCGGGTTATTTTTGGCTTGGGATCGCCCGCCCTGGGTGCGCGAGGTGAGCAATCACCGACGATTGACAATCGGCATCCGACTACTGACAACCTTACTGCCCCATCGTTCGCGCCTTCTCCAGAATTGCCGGGCGGGCCTCTTCCATCGATTCGCGCCAATCCGCATAGCGCAGCGTGCGCTGCTCGAATGTTCGTTTGGCCATGGCGCCGAGAAAGCGCGCCTCGAACTCCCGAAAGTATGATCCATAGAGATGGTAACTGTCGGCCATGTGGCAGTATCGGCCCACTCCCACTTCCCGGCCGGACAGCTTCGAAACTCGCTCGGCAATGCGACGCTGCATTTCGACTAACGCGAAGATATTCATGAATGCGGCTTTGTAAGCGTCGTTCGAACGAAAGCGCACGTTCATGCTCAGCACTAGCGATCCGTTTTCTTCGGTAATCCTGCACCAAACGCTTTGCAGGCAGGCGGGGTCGTAGCAGTCGTTATCCTCCCAGACCTTCCAGGTAATGGCCTGGGCGCGCCGCGTGTAGGGCGTCTCCGCCAGCTTGCGGCAGAGGGTCTCGATCTGATCGAAGGGGACAAGCGTGGGCACGGTGTAGCGGAACAGTCGCTGGTGATAAGTATATTCCCAGCGTGTGTCGCCGGGATCCCGCTGGTCGCGCACCAAGTGGTCCTTGATGCCTTCCAGAACCTCCATTACGTATTCCTGAAGATCCTCGGGGCCACCGGGAAAATCGCGGTGGATCATTGGCTCCTGAAGAGGGTGGGCGATGGTGATGACCATCGTGGCGTCTTTGCTCGGCGGGTCGCCGGACTTGTCGTATTGCGTCTGGATGTCGCAGCCTTTCTCGTGAAGCAGGAGGAGAGAATCCTCCCACGCGCGGGCAATGGAATCAGCTTCAACGTGAAGAACGGGAATACCGGGCATGGAACTTTCCTTTTTCGTGGCCGTCGATTTCCGGCGGGGGCCGGCGGTGCGGGAAAACGTAGTGCAGGGCTCGCTCTCAGGCCCTGCGGTTCTTCCAGGCCGGCGCGCTTTGGGCAGTGGGCAGAGGGCAGACCCGGTGGTCGTTTTGTTTGCGGCGGGCCAGAAACTCGAATCGCCGGAAAGGCGTGAATTGCCGGAAAAGCCGCAGGGCCGGAGAGCGGGCCCTGCGCTACGTCGCCGATACCTCAGCCAGGCCCTTATCGATTGCGGCGAGGGCGATATCCACATCCCCCTTCGAAATATTGAGGGGCGGGGACATGCGGACCACGTTGCCGTAGAGGCCGCCTTTCCCCACCAGCAGCCCGTGGACGCGCAGTCGTTCGAGCAGTTGATTGGCTAAATCGGTGCCGGGGGCTTTGCTGGTGCGATCCTTCACGAGCTCGATCCCTTGCATCAAGCCCATGCCGCGCACGTCGCCGATGATGGCGTGCTTCTCCTTCAACGCTTCCAGGCCTGCGTGGAAGTGATTGCCAACGGTCTCGGCGTTATCCATCAAACGATCCTCTTCGATCAAATCGATGGTCGCCTTGGCCGCCACACACGCCACGGGGTTGCCACCGAAAGTCGAAATGGTCAGGCCCTTGTAAGCGTCGGCGATTTCCGGCGTGGTCAGCGTGAGCCCAATGGGCACGCCGTTCGCCATGCTCTTGGCGCTGGTGATGATGTCGGGCACTACTTCCCAATGCTCGATGCCCCACCACTTTTTGCCGGTGCGACCCCACGCGGCTTGCACTTCGTCGGCAATGAACAATCCACCGTAGCTGCGCACGATGTTGGCGACAATCTTGAAGTATCCGGGAGGCGGAACAATGAAACCTCCCAATCCCTGGATAGTTTCCACCAAAATGCCGGCGATCTGGCCACTGGTGGAAGTTTTGATAACTTCGTCGATATCTTTCGCGCAGTGAAGATCGCAGCTCGGGTAGGTTAGTCCATACGGGCAGCGATAGCAGTACGGTCCGGGCGCTTGCACGATGCCGTAGGGGATCACTCCGGCCTTGCGATACGTGTGCAGTCCCGTGAGCGACTTGGTGAGGTGCGAGTGGCCGCTGTACCCGTGCCGCAATCCGAGGAGTTCGTAATTGCCCGTGTACATCCGTGCCGCGAGAATCGCCACCTCATTGGCTTCCGTCCCGCTGTTGGTGAAGTAGCTCTTCTTGAGCTTGCCCGGCGCAATTGAGGCCACCTTCTCCGCCAGGTTAACCAGCGCTTCCGTGATGAACAGGGTGGACGTGTGCTGGACCTTGTCAATCTGCGCCTTGATTTTGTCCGTTACCTTGGGGTTCGCGTGGCCCACGCTGACCGTCACGATCCCGCCCAGAAAGTCGAGAAATTGCTTGCCCTCGGCGTCCCAAACGTATTGGCCCTTGGCGTGGTCGATCACCATCGGGTCCTTGAAGTAGGTGGTGACACAGTTGAAAAGGTATTCCTGCTTTTTGCGAACGATTTCGTCGTGAGTCATGGGAGTCCTTTCGTGCTAACAGCTTATAATCGACAGCTCACAGAAAACGGCGATCTTAACGCGGACCTCAACACTTGAGGTCTGCTTCGATCGCTTGGTTCCTTCTTGCCTGCCCCGGGCCTCATGCAAATGAAGTCCTGCGTCGCATATCGTACCACCACCGACGCGTACTGTTCCAATACCCTCTCTCTTTCGCCACCGCACCCATGCAAGTGGTCGGTGTCACTCTTCCCCCGCGCAGCGTCGCTCTTTAGCGCGCATTAGCGGGCTATCCACAATCGGTTTCCCGGCTACTTTACATGCTCATCCAGCCACCCCAGCACGGTGTTGTACCAGAGCTGGCTATTCTGCGGCTTCAGAACCCAGTGGCCTTCATCGGGGAAGTAGAGCAGCTTCGATTTGACGCCGCGCCGTTGCAAGGCCGAGAACAGTTGGAAAGCCTGGCCCTCCGGCACCCGGAAATCCTTCGCGCCTTCTACCAAGAGCATGGGCGTCTTGATATTTTGCACATAGCTCGAAGGAGACCACTTTAGGCGCAGCGCCATGGATTCCTTGTCCCAGGGCACACCTTTGAACTCCCACTCGTCAAACCAGATCTCTTCCGTCTCGCCATACATACTGGGATTGTCGTAAACGCCGTCGTGCGAGACGAGTGCTTTAAAGCGATTGGTGTGTGTGGCAATCCAGTCGATCATAAATCCGCCGAAAGACGCCCCCGCTGCCACCATGCGGGTCTTGTCGACGTAGTCCTGTTTTTCGAGGTAGTCCGTCGCGTTCATCAGATCCTGGTAGGGTGCGCCCCCCCAGTCACCGGAAATTTCTTCCACAAACTTCTGGCCATAACCGGTGGAGCCGTGAAAGTTCGTCATCAGCACCACGTAGCCGTGTGCGGCGAACATCTGCGCGTTCCAGCGATAACTCCAAGCGTCTTCCCAGGCGCTCTGCGGCCCGCCATGAACCAGCAGCAGGCCCGGGTATTTCTTGGCCGTGTCGAACCCCGGCGGTTTCAACATGAGGTTCTCAATCTCTGCCCCCAGCGCGCCCGGCGTGGTCACGATCTCCGCCGGATTCATATCGAGGTCCGCGAGCAAAGCGTCGTTTTCGTGGGTAAGCAAAGTCGTTGCGCCGCCTGATAAGGCAGCGCGATATACCGCCGCGGGCTGCGTCAAACTCGTTCGACTCAGCAGCAGCCACGTGCCATCTGGGCTCACGCTGAGGTCGTCATTCGTGCCTTCCTGAACCTTTTCGACCTTCGGCATGTGAACTGTGGTCTTGAAAACCGGCTGGTGGGCGTGGTCCCCGGCGGTGAAGTAGATGGTGTTGTTGTCGGGCGCCCAGGCGAACCCGCTAACCCACTGGTCAAACCCCGGAGTGAGGTCGGTCGTCTTCAGAGTTTCGCGATCATAAACGCGCAAGCGGAAGAGGGCGGATTCATAGCCATTGCGCGCCTGCGAAGTGTAGGCGATGTAGCGTCCATTGGGTGAGTATTGCGGTGATGCGTCCGAGCCCGGGTTAGCGCTGGTGATGTTAAGCGGTTCGCCGCCTTGCGCTCCCACGATGTAAAGATCATTGTTGGTGGTCCACGCCGCGGCTGACTGTCCGGCTTCACCCTTGGAGCGGTTCGAAGTGTAGCAAACCTCTGTTCCATCGGGCGAGATTGCGTAGCCATCGGGCGCGCCCAGGAAAAACGTGGGCGAATCGTAAGCGCCAGGGGTCAAGTCACGGGGTGTGCCCCCCTTGGAGGAAATCGCGAAGAGGTGCGTATACCGGCCGTCCCGCCACGAGTCCCAATGCCGGAAGAGCAGTTCGGTGAAAATCTGCGCCTTCACCTTGCTCTCCGTCGCTTCCTTCAGACGGTGTGCGTTGCATTCCTCATCCGCGCAGTCCGGATAAACTTGCGAAGTGAAGAGCAACATATCGCCGTGCGCAGCCCAAGTTACGCCATCCGCTTCTGTTGAGAGGGAAGTAAGGGGCCGCGGATCGCCTCCGTCGAAAGGTAGAATCCAAACTTGCGAGCTGCCCCCGCGTGTGGAAACGAATGCCAGCGATTTGCCGTCAGGGGACCACCGCGGGCGCGTGTCGGAGCCGTCACCGCGCGTCAGTTGCCGCGGCTCGCCACCCTCGGAGGAAACCAGCCAGATGTGGCGCACGGTCTTGTTGGCGGCGAGATCGACGACCCCTGCCTCATACGCCACCCACTTGCCATCAGGCGATAACTGCGGGTCGGCGATGCGCTGGACCCTCACTAAGTCTTCATAAGCAATAATGTGCTTGGCTTGGGCCACGGAACATACCCCCAATAGAGTGGAGATTAATCCTAAGCGAAGTAGCGTCTGCACGAGTACCCCCAAGGATTGCGAATTATTCGACCATGCTTTGCTGCCGTCAACTTATCACAGCTCCGCGCTTCAGTTCATGTCATGTCTCGGGAATGAACTTTCGAATGGCACTTCGCGCGATCCTGATTCCCATCCAAACGTCGTATGCGAGAGCAGAACCAAGAAAAGCTGTGACTAGAGCATAGGTAATCTTCGTCGGTGGAGCCCCCGCCAGCAGAACTGGGTGGCCCCTGCCCATGGTGGCTAGCGCCCAGACGACCATGGTGGCAAATATGGCCGTGTCGACGCAAGCGTGCGCCACTCCCCATAAATCGAGGCCAATGTAGAAGTAGGGTCCCCCTGGCAGGAAAGCGTGGAATAAGAGCGTCTTCCCATCCTTGAATTTTAGACCGCACCGGGGGCATTGGTAGACGTTGGGTGTTAGAGGCTTAAAACAATCTGGGCAAAAACTCACCATCGCGAGCCCCGCCGGTACGTCGCTGGCCGACGCGGGCAGAAGAACATCTAGCAGAAGTTGAATTTTCTTTACTGCGCTCTTGGGAATTCGCCAATAGGATTCCTTGAATCCCTGGCGATATTCAAGATGGAGTATTCCGTGGAGAAAGCCCGTTACGTGGCCTTCCTTTACGTCGGCCCATCGGGCGCCCCTCACGCTCCTGTCCCAATGTCCATTCCACTTCACGGTTAAGTGCAGAAGGCGCTGATTGGTCAGGACGAGTGCGGCAGGCTCAAGATAGCGGGATTGCGTCCCTTGCGTATAGCGCTGGAGCTTGGCCGGCATGACTTGTCCGCGCGCGATGTAGAGCACGGCCTCATCAGGTTCAAGGATTTTGCGAAGCGGCTCCTGAAGCTTTTCGATCGCCCTCTTTGCCCACCTAACATCACGCCCGCGCTCGACGCCTTCGATGTCGGTAAAAGCCACATCCTCGCGCAAGGGAAATCCCCAAGGCGAATTCAGTCGGACGGGATGGCCGGGATGTATCGCAATGGCTGGGGAAGGCAATATGATCCCTAGAAAAACAAATTCGCACTATCTTGGTACGGGCCGCATTCTATGCCGATAGCGGAAGTGCGACAAGAAGAAACGCACTGCGTTCGAGGCCGGACATCTGCCCCTGAGCGTCGGGCGAAAGATATCCGGTACCCAGAGTGACATGCTGTCGGGACAATCGCAGCACTCAAAACTTAACGACACAAAACCGGTGAGTTTGGATAGAATGATTGCGCCTTTATGGATATACGAGTCTTGATGACGCAGCGCTGCCGTTATACCTTCGACGCCCAGACGAGAATTCCATCGATCCTTTCGCCGCGAGTCCTTCGCTCAAGAAGGCTCGGCGCGGCCGCGGTCGGTAGGGGCAGGGCGCGTATGCACCAAATCGGATGGGAGGTAACATGTCAGACGCAAGTTGCGATATCGGCCTGATTGGTTTGGCGGTCATGGGTCAGAACCTGGTTTTGAATATGAACGACCACGGATACAAGGTCGCGGTGTTTAACCGGACTGTTTCGAAGGTGGATGATTTCCTCAACAACGAAGCTGCGGGGACGCAAGTGGTGGGCGCGCATTCGATGGCGGAGTTTGTCCAACTGCTCAAGCCACCCCGGCGCATCATGCTCATGGTGAAGGCGGGCGACGCCGTAGATAAGATGTTCGAGGAAATCCTACCGTACCTCGAAAAAGGTGACATTCTCATCGACGGAGGGAATTCCCACTGGCCGGACTCCAGCCGCCGCACGAAATACCTCGCGGAAAAAGGCATCCTCTTCATCGGGACGGGTGTATCCGGGGGCGAGGAAGGCGCGCGCAACGGGCCCTCGATCATGCCGGGCGGCAATCCTGCTGCGTGGCCGCACGTGAAGGAAATCTTTCAGGCCATCGCCGCAAAAGTCGAGGACGGCACGCCTTGCTGCGATTGGGTGGGCGAAGATGGCGCCGGGCACTACGTGAAGATGGTGCACAACGGCATCGAATACGGCGACATGCAACTGATCTGCGAGGCATATCAGTTGATGAAGGACGTGCTCGGCCTCAATGCCGAAGAACTGCATGAAGTATTCGCTGATTGGAACAAAGGTGAACTCGATAGCTACCTGATCGACATCACCAGTCAGATTTTCGCCAAGAAGGATGAAGACGGCACGCCCATGGTTGATAAAATCCTGGACACCGCCGGCCAGAAGGGCACGGGCAAATGGACCTGCCTTAGTGCACTCGATATGGGCATGCCCGTGACGTTGATCGGGGAAGCGGTGTTTTCCCGCTGCCTCTCGGCGATCAAGGAGGAGCGTGTAGCGGCGTCGGCGATCCTCAAGGGGCCCCGGCGCACCGCCAAGAAGCACGACCGCGCGACTTTTGTGGAAGACGTTCGCCGCGCCCTCTATTGCTCCAAGATAATATCCTACGCTCAGGGTTACATGCTCTTGCGCGAGGCTGCCAAGGATCAGAAATGGAACCTGAACTTCGGCGGGATTGCCCTGATGTGGCGCGGCGGATGCATCATTCGCAGCCGTTTCCTGGGCAAGATCAAGGAGGCCTACGACAAAAACCCTCAGCTCAGCAACCTGCTTCTGAATAAGTTTTTCACCAAAATCTTGACCAGTTATCAAGCGGCCTGGCGGCGTGCCATCACCCACGGCGTCAGGGGTGGCGTTCCCACGCCTGCCTTCACCACAGCACTCGCTTTCTATGATGGCTACCGAACTGCCCGCCTGCCGGCCAATCTGCTCCAGGCGCAGCGCGACTTTTTCGGTGCTCACACTTATGAGCGGGTTGACAAGCCACGCGGCGAGTTTTTCCACACCAACTGGACCGGACGTGGCGGCAAAGTGGCCTCGGGCCAATACAACGCGTAAACGAGGGATTAATATGAAATATGGGCTCAACATTCAACCTTCAGGGGCCCTGGATTTCTTATCCCTGGGCGCCCTTGTGCATCGGCTCGATCCCGGTATTATTCCGTTTCGCAAGGCCACCGAGTGCCAGATCCACGTCAGCGGCGGTGAATTCAACTGCGCCGCCAACTTGGCGGATTGCTTTGAACTGCAAGCGGGCATCGCCACCGCGATGGTGGATTATCCCGTCGGCGACCTGATCGCCGAGCGCGTGCGCGCCATGGGTGTGAAGCCGTTCTACAAGCATTTCAAGCACAATGGCGTGAACGGCCCCAACATGGCGGCCGTTTATAGCGATCGCGGGTTCGGCGTCCGCGCGCCGGTCGTTTTCTACAATCGTGCGAACGAAGCGGGCGCGATGCTCAAACCTGGCGACTTCAATTGGAAGGCCATTTTCGCTTCGGGCGTCCGCTGGTTTCATAGCGGCGGAATCTTCGCGGCTTTGTCTGAAACCACCGGCGAGCTCATTGCCGAAGGTATGAAGGCGGCCAAGGCGGCGGGCGCGGTCACCTCCTTCGATTTGAACTACCGCGCGAAGCTCTGGAACATCTGGGGCGGCCACGAGCGCGCCTTGGCGGTGATCGCGCGCATCGTCGAGCACGTGGACGTCCTGGTTGGGAATGAAGAGGATCTGCAAATGGGTTTGGGGATGCCCGGCCCCAAAGTCGCGGCGAAATCCAAGCTCGACCCCAGCGCCTTTTTCTCCATGATTGAAAAGGTGATAACCAGCTACCCTAACGTCAAAATCGTGGCGACCACGCTCCGCGAAGTGGCTTCGAGCAGTTGGCACGGGTGGGGCGCCGTGGCATGGATTGACGGCAAAACCTATCTGGCCCCCACTGTCGACCTGGATGTTTATGACCGTGTGGGCGGCGGCGACGGCTTCGCTTCCGGGTTCTTTTACGGATTGTTGAGTGGTGAGGAGCCGGAAGACGCCGTCAAGCTGGGTTGGGCCCACGGCGCGCTGTTGACCACCTTCCCGGGTGATACTACCATGGCCACCGTCGAACAAGTCCGGGCCTTCGCCAAAGGTGGGTCGGCACGCATTCAGCGCTAGCGGGAGCGGGCATGCCAAGTGGAAATTGCTGGGATTGTCTTGCCCAATTGCACCGCCCCTGGCATCCATAATCCCCAAGCTGGAATTCCGACGGTATATTATAATCAGATTCTCCTGTGCGCTCGTTTCCGGCAATGGTGCATCTAAATGTGTTAGGGCTTTGAAAGTGCTTGTAAGGGAAGTACCGGAGCAGACCTGCGGTCTCAATCGACCTCATGCCCCAGGAGGACTAATCGCTTGCAAGGTCAAACTTCTTCCACAACCACCAATTCCAGTCTCAGTCCGTCGGAACTCGACCAGCTTTGCATCAACACCATCCGTTTTCTTGCTGTTGATGCCGTGCAGAAAGCCAACTCGGGCCATCCGGGTATGCCCATGGGCGCAGCGCCGATGGCATACGTGCTCTGGACCCGCTACCTGAAGCACGACCCCGCCAAACCTGCGTGGCCGAACCGCGACCGGTTTGTGCTTTCCGCCGGGCATGGCTCGATGCTGCTTTACAGCCTGCTGCACTTGACGGGATACGACATGCCGATGTCCGAGTTGCAGCAGTTTCGGCAGTGGGGGAGCAAGACGCCGGGCCATCCCGAGCATTGGTTGGTCCCCGGAATTGAGACCACCACCGGTCCTTTGGGACAGGGTTTCGGCAATGGCGTCGGCATGGGAATTGCCCAAAAATATCTGGCTGCGCATTTCAATCGCCCTGGGCACGAGATTGTCGATTACAAGATCTATGCCATCGCGGGCGACGGCGATTTGATGGAAGGTGTATCGTCGGAAGCCGCCTCCCTTGCCGGCCACCTTCAGCTCGACAACCTGATTTATTTCTACGACGACAATCATATTTCCATTGAAGGTAACACGCAGCTAGCCTTCACGGAAGACCGCGCCAAGCGGTTCGAGGCTTATGGCTGGTTTGTCCAGAAGCTCAGCGACGGAAACGACTTGGAAGCCATCGATGCGGCGATTCGCGCTGCCCAAGCGGAACGTGGGCGACCGTCGATTATCATGATTCGCACCCACATTGGTTACGGCAGCCCCAACAAACACGACTCCGCGGAGGCACACGGCACGGCGCTTGGAGTCGAAGAAGTAAAACTCACCAAGCAAAACCTCGGCTGGCCGCTCGAGCCGCCGTTTCTGGTGCCCGATGACGCCCGCGCGCATTTCCGCCTGGCGCTGGAAAAAGGCGCCAAAGCCGAGGCCGAGTGGCAAGCGAAGTTGGCGGCTTACCGCGCCGCATTTCCGGATCTCGCGGTGGAATGGGACCGGTACACTCGGGGCGAGTTGACTCCCGGCTGGCAAGCCAAGATTCCTTCCTTCAGCTCCACCGAAAAGCCCATGGCAACCCGGCAGGCCTCCGGCAAGGTTCTCAATGCGCTTTCGCCTGTTCTTCCCACCTTGCTGGGCGGCTCGGCGGACCTGGCGCCCTCTACCGACACTTTGATCAAAGGTGAAAAGGATTTCGAGCCTGGCAATTACGGCGGCCGCAACTTTCACTTCGGGGTGCGCGAACACGGCATGGGGTCGATTATCAACGGCATGGCTTTGAGCGGATTGATTCCGTACGGGGCCACGTTCTTTGTCTTTTCCGATTACCTCAGGCCGTCGCTGCGCCTCGCATCGTTAATGGACGCCCACGCGATTTACGTGTTCACTCATGATAGCGTTTTTCTGGGCGAGGACGGACCCACGCACGAACCAATTGAACACCTCGCGGCTTGCCGGGTCATTCCCCATCTTTGCTCCATTCGGCCCGCCGACGCCAACGAAACCGCTGTCGCATGGCGTGTGGCCATTGAACACAAAGGACCTGTGGCGTTGATACTCACCCGCCAGGCCTTACCGATCTTCGATCGCAGCAAATACGCCTCGGCGCAGGGATTGGAAAAGGGCGCTTACGTTTTTGCCGATGCCACGGGCAAGACGCCGGAACTGATCTTGATTGCCACCGGATCAGAGGTAACCCCCACGCTCGAGGCTTACGAGAAATTGACTGCGGAAGGCATTGCCACGCGTCTGGTGAGCATGCCTTCGTGGGATCTTTTCGAAATGCAGCCGCAGTCCTATCGGGACGAAGTGCTGCCGCCCAAAGTCACCGCGCGCCTCGCCGTCGAGGCTGGCGTGCCGTTCGGCTGGGAGCGATATATTGGAGCGAAGGGCGCCGTGCACGGAATCAATCGCTTCGGCGCGTCTGCTCCGTATAAGATCATTGCGGAAAAATTGGGTTTCACGGGTGCACACATTGCCGGGCAAGCGCACCAGCTTTTGGGCCGCTGATCGGTTCAGGGCGTTAGGCCTTTACCAGTGATTTAACTTGTGGCGGGCCCGAGGGGCACCGGCACGTGGACTCATGACTGTCGCGCGGGGGACTTACGCAAAATGGAGGATTCTCTTATGGGAATTAATCCCCTAAGGGTCTTGAATACCTTGGGCCAGAGCGTTTGGTTTGATTACATCCGCCGCTCGGAGTTGACCTCTGGAAACCTGAAAGCGTTGATCGATGCCGACGGGGTATCGGGCGTAACCTCCAATCCCAGCATATTTGAGAAAGCCATTGCCGGCAGCAACGACTATGACGAGGCGATTCGAAAATTGGTGGAGGCGGGCGTAGAGACCCCGCTGATCTTTGAGGCATTGGAAGTCGAGGACATTCGGACTGCCGCGGACATTTTCCGCCCGGTTTATGATTCCACCGGCGGCCGGGACGGCTTTGTCAGCATCGAAGTGGTGCCCACCTTGGCTCGCGACACACAAGGCACCATTGCGGAGGCGCACCGCCTTTGGCAGAAGGTTGACCGGCCCAACATCCTGGTGAAGGTTCCGGGAACGGCGGAGGGCTTGCCCGCCATTCAGCACCTTTTGGGCGAGGGCATCAACATCAATATCACCCTGCTATTTGCCATCGAACGCTACGAGGAAGTGGCTTGGGCTTATATTGCCGCCCTGGAAAAACTGGCGCACGAGGGAAAGCCGCTAGACCGCATCGCCTCCGTTGCAAGCTTCTTTGTCAGCCGCATCGATGCGCTGGTTGATAAGGAGCTCGAAACGAGAGTACCGGCAGCCACGAGCGGGGAAGAAAAACAGCGGCTGGAATGGCTTGAAGGAAAGACAGCCATCGCCAATGCCAAACTCGCTTATGTGAAATTCAAGGAGATCTTTGCCAGCCCGCGGTTTCAGGCCTTGGCGCAAAAGGGCGCGCGGGTGCAGCGCATGCTCTGGGCTTCCACCGGAACCAAGAATCCCAAATACAGCGATACGCTTTACATCGACACGCTGATCGGTCCCGACACCATCAACACCATGCCCGTGGCCTCGCTCGCGGCTTATCGCGATCACGGCAACCCCGCGCTGCGAATCGAGGAAGGCCTGGAACTGGCCCGGAATGCGATGGAGCAATTAGCGGCCGAGGGACTTGACCTGGCGGCCATGACGCGCAAGTTGGAAGAGCAGGGAGTGGATTTGTTCACCAAGGACTATGAGAAGTTGCTCGGAGCGCTCGCCGAAAAGCGCCGGCTTCACGCCCCGCCGCCTGCACACTCCGCGGCGGTCGATGCCCCCTTGCAGGCCGCTACCCACGCGGCGATCGAGTGGCTTGAGGCTCAGGGTTTCTCCCGCCGTTTATGGGAACGTGATGCGAGTCTCTGGAAACAGGATGCCAACCATCAGAAAATCATCCGCAACGGCCTGGGATGGCTGACCGTTGCCGAGACAACGCTGAAAGAAGCGGACGCCATCGAGAGTTTTGCCGGGGAGATCAAGAGCGCGGGTTTCACCCAGCAGGTATTGCTGGGCATGGGCGGAAGCAGTCTCTGCCCGGATGTTTGCCGCGCCACGTTCGGCACCCGGCCCGGCTTCCTACCCTTAACCGTGCTCGACTCCACCGTTCCAGCCAGCATCGCGGACGTGGAAAACTCCCTCGACCTTGCCAACACCCTTTTCCTGGTCTCGAGCAAGTCCGGCAGTACGATCGAGACCACGAGTTTTTTCCAGTACTTCTATGATCGCGCCCGCTCGATCAAAGGCGACAAAGCGGGGGAGAATTTTGTGGCGATTACCGATCCCGGGACGCCACTGGAAATATTGGCCAAGGAGAAAAGCTTCCGGCGTGTTTTTTACGGGCAGCCGGATATTGGCGGCCGCTATTCCGCCCTTTCCAATTTCGGCATGGTCCCGGCGGCACTGGCCGGAGTTCATATTCAGGGATTGCTCGAGCGCGCTGTTCATATGGCCGCGGCCTGCGGCTGCGGCGGAGATGCGACCGCAAAGGATACTCCCGGGCTTGTGCTGGGCGCGGCCTTGGGGGTTGCGGGGTTTAGGGGCCGCGATAAGGTCACTCTGGTGATTTCCCCTGCCATCGAAACCTTTGCCGATTGGTTGGAGCAACTCCTTGCGGAAAGTACCGGCAAGGAAGGGAAAGGGTTGGTCCCCGTGACCGGCGAGGCTCTGCGTGAGCCCGCGGCCTATGGGCAGGACCGCCTGTTCGTACAGATCAAGCTCACGTCCGAGGCCGATGCGGCTACCGAGGCAGGGCTCCAAGCCCTGGAAGCGGCCGGTCATCCGGTCATCCGAATTATCCTGCGCGACGTGCTCGACCTCGGCGCGGAGTTTTTCCGTTGGGAGGTGGCGACGGCCGCCGCCGCCTCGTTGATGGGCATCGATCCTTTCGATCAGCCCACGGTGCGAGAGAGCAAGGAGAATACCAGGGATCTGTTGGCGGAATATCGCGCGCAAGGCAAATTCTCGGACGGCGATCCTCTCTTCGAGTCCGATGGCTTGACGGTTTACGGCGACGGGGCAACCCAGAGTGCGGCGGGGACTTCGGTGGGAGGAGCGCTTGCTGCCTTCTTGACCCAAGCTCGGCCCGGGGACTACGTAGCCCTGATGGCATACATTCACCAGACGCCGGAGCACACCGTGGCGCTCGAATCCCTTCGGCAACATTTGAGCGACGCTTCTCATTTGGCGGCCACTCTTGGGTATGGCCCGCGCTATCTACACTCCACCGGGCAACTCCACAAGGGTGGTGCAAACAACGGCCTGTTCATCCTGATCACCGCGGACGACGCTCAGGATCTGCCGATTCCCGGCGAGCCGTACACGTTCGGAGTTTTGAAGTGGGCGCAGGCGCTGGGGGATTTACGCTCGCTCGCGAGCAAGCAGCGTCGTTATCTCCGCCTGCATCTGGGCGCTGATAGCGGCGCCCAACTGGCGCGGCTCGGGCGCCTGGTACAGGACGCCCTCAAGCCTGCGGTGCAAGCAACGGTGGGATAAAAGGGCAATTCACCATAATTTAATGATTTCAACACGATGCTGACGCGAGGTCGTGGGACAATTTGAGAGTGTAGTGGCGGGGTTATGCCGCTCTTGGCGCCGCACTGCCGCCTCCACTGCAAATTGACCAAAACCCGATGCGAGGAGAGATTCCATGCCGGAAACTGCCGAGTTGGTCAATCCCTTACGCGAAGGAATCCGTATACACCGGACGCCCGATCCGTGTGCAATGGTTATTTTCGGCGCCTCCGGCGACCTTACGGAACGCAAATTGATTCCGGCGCTCTTTTATCTGACCCGCGAGCGCATGCTGCCTCCCGGTTTTGCCGTGGTGGGCTGCGGTCGCACTCCCAAAACCGATGAACAGTTCAGCCAGGAAATGTCCGACGCGGTGAGAAAATTTCTTCACCTCTCCCCGGAAAGCGACGCTTTTGTGCAAGGTTTCGCCAAAGGGCTGCACTATGTCACCGGCGATTTCAGCACTCCCGAGGCCTACCAGAAACTCGCGGATACCCTGAATCACCTTGACCAGGAGCATGGAACCGCGAGAAACCGCCTTTTTTATCTCGCTACGCCTCCAAGCTTTTTCCCCGTCACCGTCAAGCACCTGGGTGCGGCTGGCCTGGCCAAACCGCACGATCCTGGGAAAACCTGGACGCGAATTATCCTGGAAAAACCCTTCGGCCGAAGCCTGCAAAGCGCCCTCGAGTTGAACCAAACGGTCACCAGCGTCTTCGGGGAAGATCAGGTCTATCGCATCGACCACTACCTGGGAAAAGAGACGGTGCAGAACCTGTTGGTGTTCCGGTTCGCCAATGGCATTTTTGAACCCTTTTGGAATCGCCGCTACATCGACCACATCCAAATCTCGGTGGCGGAAGAGTTGGGCGTGGAGAACCGGGGGGCTTACTACGAGGAGTCAGGCCTGCTGCGCGATATGATCCAGAATCACGTGCTTCAGTTGCTGAGTCTGGTGGCGATGGAACCTCCCGCCACATTTCAAGCAACCGCGGTGCGCGACGAGAAGGCCAAAGTCATGCGCGCGCTGCGCCCCATTCCCATTGAGCGCGTCCCGGAATTCGTGGTTCGCGGCCAGTATGTTGAAGGTTACGTCGGGGGCAAGAAAGTGCCGGCTTACCGGACAGAGCCCAAGGTTTCGCCCACCTCGAACACCGAAACGTATGCCGCGTTCAAATTCTTCATCGACAACTGGCGCTGGGCCGACGTCCCTTTCTATGTACGGTCCGGGAAGCGGTTGCCCAAGCGCATTTCCGAGATATCCATTCAGTTTCGCCGCGTGCCTCACCTCTTGTTCCACGGCTCGGGGGCGGAGGGAATTGAGCCCAACATTCTGGCGATTCGCATCCAGCCCAACGAGGGCATTTCACTGAAATTCTGCGCCAAGCTTCCCGGGACTACCATGCAGATTCGTCCCGTCGAGATGGAATTCCTCTACGGCGAATCGTTCGGCGCTGCGCCGCCCACCGCCTATGAAACGCTTCTGCTCGATTGCATGCTGGGCGATGCCACGCTATTCAATCGCGCCGACGCCGTGGACCTCTCGTGGGAATTGGTGGACCCGATTCTTGATCGCTGGAAGCAGGACGGCTCCCAAGGCTTGGACCCCTACGCGGCAGGCAGTTGGGGACCCCGGGAAGCCGATGACTTCATCGAGCGGGACGGACGGCAGTGGCGAAGACTGTGAAGAGCGGACGTAGCGCGGGCGTCCCGCCCGCAGGGGCGTGGGCATCCTGCCCGCGCTACGATCGACGATTGGACGCGACATTTTTTCCGAACGAGTTCATGATAAATAAGCTACCTATTTCGGCGAACCTTGAATGTCTTTGAAACAAAAGGAGTAATCCATTGGGCGGCACGCTTCAGGAATTTGCTTTAGGGGATCCTCGGCCCGCCAATGTGGCCGAGATCGAAGCCGGACTCTCGGCGATGTGGAGAACCGCGGCGGAAACCTCGGGTTCTAAATCCGCAGTGACGCGTGCCTCCGCCTTGACCCTGCTCATTTACGCGGATTGCCAGGAATCGGCTCGCGAAATCAGCAACCTGATTGCTGAGGTGACGCTCCAGAATCCTTGTCGCGCCGTCTTGATGGTGGTGGATCCCAAGGGATCGCCGCCGGGCGTGATGGCCTCGGTCTCCGCCCACTGTCACTTGGGGCCGGAGGGCGAGAAGCAGATTTGCAGCGAGCAGATCACTTTGAATGCCCGCGGCGAGACCGGTCCGGAGCTTACCAGTGTAGTGCTTCCACTCACGGTTTCCGCGCTGCCGATCTACCTTTGGTGGCGGGCGGGAGACTTCGCCGTGCCCGGCTACTTTGAACAGATTCTGCGGGTCACCTCGCATTTGATTGTGGATTCGGCGCGTTTTGCCGCCACCCGCTCGGATTTATCGGCGCTTGCCGCGTGGTCGGAAAAGCACTCCGGGCGGATTCGGTTATCCGATTTGAACTGGGCACGAGCCACGCCGTGGAGGGAATTGGTAGCCCAGTGCTTTGATTCTCTTGACCGCAGGCCCTATCTTGAACGCATTCAGGAAGTGCGCATTGAGTACGAAATGGAATCGGCGCGCCTCCAGACGCAACGCGCCCAGAGCCTGCTGCTCACGGCATGGCTCGCCACCCGCCTGAAATGGCAATTCCGGCGCTCCGAATTGCGTGGAGAGAATATGCCTCGGACCCTACTCTTCCAATCAGCCGCAGGCGAGGTGAAGGTCGAGAGGACGCTAAGAAAAGTGGAAGGCGGGGGAAGCGGAGTTTGCTTTTCCCTGGAGATTAAAGCCGATGGCGCGCGTTTTTCCTTCTCTCGAGGACAAGATGGCAAGGTGGTACAAACCCTTGCCGAGGTCCCGGGCCAGGCGTCGATCAGCCGTACGGTTCGCATTGAAGTTGGCGACGAAATCGAAATCCTGAATGAGGAACTCATGCTGTCTGGCCGCGACCGCGTGTACGAAGAAGCCATGGCGCTGATGGCGAGAATGACGGGAAATTGATTTATCGGGCCATCTGGTCATCGAGTCATTGGGCTATTCAGAGCGCGATCGGCAAGTTACTCGTGGATCGTCAGTTTTCGCTCTTCGTCTGCGATTGAGTTTAATGGCTTGATGGCCCGCTTACTAAACAATGCGACTACGAAATGATTCAATGCCCCAATGAACCGACGACCCAATAACTCAATGACCCGATGAGAAAATGACCCAATGACCCAATCTGCTGAAATCCGAGTTTTTGAAGGATTGGAGCCGCTGAGCTGGGCGGCCGCGACGCGCCTGGAAGAACAGGCGAGGGTGAAAACGATCGAGAAGAAGCCGCTTACCGTAGCGCTGTCCGGCGGTTCCACACCCAAGCTGCTTTTCGAGCTGCTTGCCAGTCCCAATTTCCAGGGTCGCATACGCTGGTCGAACCTTCATTTGTTCCAAGTGGATGAACGCTGCGTGCCGCCCGACGATCTCCAGAGCAATTACCGCATGATTCGCCAGGCGCTGCTGGAATCGGTGCCACTGCCTGAGGGGAACTTCCACCGTATGGCGGCTGAGCGCCCAGACCGCGACCAAGCGGCGCATGAGTACGCGGAAGAGATAGCCCGGGTTTTGCAGCCCCCGCCGCAGGAGTGGCCGCGGTTTGACCTGATACTTCTCGGCATGGGCCCCGACGGACACACCGCATCGCTCTTCCCCGGCAGCCAAGCGCTGCAAGACCGCAGGGCCTGGGTCACCCCCAATTTCGCGCCGAAGCTCAACTCGTTTCGCCTGACCCTCACCTTGCCAGTGCTCAACGCTGCATCCCATGTTATCTTTTTAGTTGCGGGAGGGGACAAGGCGGAAACATTGAGCCAAGTGCTGGAGGGGCCGGAGGGGCAATTCCCGGCACAGCTTATTCAGCCTAAGAACGGTAAGCTAAGCTGGTTTCTGGATGAAAGCGCAGCGCATCTGCTGAAGAAGAAGTGACGAGTTGCGAGTGACGAGTGCCGAGCGGGAAGTGCGCGTGGACTGGCCGTACTCATTGAGTTCCCAATTTTCAAGCCGCTCGGGGAAGGGCAGAGGGCAATGACGATTACGCGGTAATCAGCGAAATCGCGTTTTGCTCGTCACTTGTCACTCTTCACTGTTCTTGGAGGATTTCCTGAACGTCAAAATTGCACCTTCGATTCTGTCCGCCGACTTCATGCGCCTTGGCGAGCAAGTGCAAATGGTGGAGGCCGCGGGCGTGGACCGTGTCCAGATCGACGTGATGGATGGCCGCTTCGTGCCCAACATCACTTTTGGGACGATCGCCGTCCGCTCTTTGCGGCCGCTGACGCGGCTGACTCTGGAAGTTCACCTGATGGTCACGCCGCCCGAGGATTTTATTGATGCCTTCGCTGCCGCGGGCGCCGATACGCTCATCGTCCACCAGGAATCCACGCCCCACTTGCACCGGGCCCTCCAACACATCCACAGCCTGGGCAAGAAAGCGGGCGTTGCGCTCAACCCTTCCACGCCGGCGTCGACCCTTTCGGAAGTGCTCGAGATGGTGCAGCTCGTTTTGGTAATGACGGTGAATCCAGGGTTTGGCGGTCAAGAGTTCATACGCTCCACGCTGCCCAAGATCCGCCAGGTGCGCAACGCCCTCGCCGAGCGCGGACTCGATTGCGAGGTGGAAGTGGATGGCGGCATCAACGAGAAGACCATCGGGTTGGCGGCGGAGGCTGGCGCAGATGTTATGGTGGCGGGCACGGCTGTCTACGATGCGCCCGATGGCGTGGGACCGGCGATTGCACGGCTGGTCTCGTGCGCCCAGGGGAAGAATTAGTGCATCGAAATCCGAAACTGGAAACTCGAAAATCGAGATTGCTCGCGATATTCGAGTTTCCAGTTCCGATTTTCGACTTTCGTCATCGCACCGGGTGACGGTTGTCAAACGTTTGGTAACGCGGCTGTAACCTCGCGAAATCTGCGGCATCAAAAAAGTAGAGCGGATTTGAGCCGTCCGGTTGTCGCGGGGGTAAGCTCGACCGGCAGGGAAGGCAAGCGAATTAGGTAGACCTGCCCGTTGGGCCACAAGTAGTATAAACTTATTACTCCGATGACCGAACTACCTCAATCTACTCTGGCGCGTGACGAGGGACAACTTGTCAGCGAAGCGAAGGCGGGGAACTATGCCGCCTTTGAAGAGCTCGTGAACCGGTACGAGAAGAAGATTTACCGTCTCGGGATGAACATCACGGGAAACCGTGAAGATGCCGAGGACGTGCTTCAGGACGCTTTCCTAAAGGCCTTCGAGCACCTACCGGATTTCCGCGAAGACTCGCGCTTTTATACCTGGATCGTCCGCATTGCCGTAAATGAAGCGTTGATGAAGCTTCGCAAACGGCGGACCAGCCGGGAAGTCCCGATGGACGATTCCGAGGACGATAATGGCGAAGTGGTGGTGCGCGAGTTCGCCGATTGGAAGCCCAATCCCGAGCAGCAATATGCCCAGGCGGAGCTCGAGCAAATTCTTCAGCAGGCGGTGAGTTCGCTGCCGCCGGGTTTCCGCACCGTCTTTTACCTGCGCGACGTGGAGGGATTGTCCACAGAGGAAGCCGCCGAAGTTTTGGATTTGACGGAGGGGGCCGTTAAGGCTCGCCTGTTTCGGGCGCGCCTCCGATTGCGTGAGGAATTAAGCAAAATTTTCAAGCGAGGGTGAGATTTGTGAATTGCAATAAGGCGATGAAAGAGATTTGCGGGTATCTGGACGGCGAGTTGGACGAGGCATTAAAGCACACCCTCGAAGCTCACTTGACCTATTGCAATCACTGTCACGCGGTGTATGACAGCACCAAGAAGACCATCGAGCTGTACTGTGACGGCAAGCTCTTTTCTCTTCCCGACGAAGTTCACACGCGTTTACACGAGGCCCTGAAACGCAAGCTGAAGGAGCACGCGAAACTCTAATCCTCGCGGGCCGGAATTTTTACGAGTGAAATGGAACGGACCAGAGAACCAATCGGGTTTGGCGGCGTTAGTTGACAGGAACGATGGACTGATTTGCTACCTTAGGCTTGACAGTTCCGACGGAGCACCCGTACAATTTTTTGTTAAAGTACGGCGCGTGGAGGAAATAAGGTAGCGCATGGATAAGAAGAAAATTGAATATTTCAAAAAGCGCCTCCTGGCCAAACGGGAGGAACTGCTCCGATTGGTGACCAAGACCGAAAAAGATGGGCGCGAGGCTGACGAAGAGGCCACTCAAGACGTCGTCGATAAGGCCGCCAATTCCTACACCAAAGAATTCCTGTTCCATCAGAGCGACGAGAACCGCCGTGTGCTGCAGTTTGTGGCTGAGGCTTTGGAACGTATGAAAGAAGGCACGTACGGCCAGTGCGTGGAATGCGAGCAAGAAGTCCAGCAAAAGCGGCTGGAAGCCGTGCCGTGGGCCCGCCACTGCATCGAATGCCAGGAAAAGCAGGATCAAGGCTTGCTCTAGTCGTCTTCCGATTCTATCGCCGCGAGGCAGACCTTCTCCCACTTATCAACCAACCACTCTCGCCAGCCTTCGCTCCTTCGAGGAATTGTGGACGGCGTTCTTGCCGTCGCGTTTCCCACCGACTGCGGCCTTTGTGGAGGTGAGCTTTCGAGCCACACGGGGCTGCGCATTTGCCAGACCTGCTGGGCCAGCATCGAACCCTGGGGTGGACCGCTGTGCCGGCGTTGCGGGCTGCCGTTCCCATCCCCGCGCGCGCTTGACTCGTCGGTGGCTGAGTGCGGCGAGTGCCGGGCAGGTGAACCGGGCTTCGATGGCGCGCGCAGCTTTGGCCTTTATACTGGCAAACTTCGCCTCGTGGTTCTGCGTATGAAGTTTGCCGGAGATGAACGATTGGGAGCGCGCCTCGGGGAATTGCTAGCGCCCATTTGGGATTCGTTGCCACAATTCGGCGAACCCGTTCCGCGCGTCATCGTTCCGGTTCCGCTGCACACGTCGCGCCGGCGTGAGCGCGGCTTCAATCAGTCGGAACTGCTGGCGGCGGGCTTGGCGCGAGCGCTGGAGAGGCAGAGCGGCGGAGCGGCGCCGCGAATCTTGCCGGACTGCCTGCGTCGTAAGCGAGCCACGCCACCGCAAACCGGTTTGAGCGTGGCCGCGCGTCGTGAGAATCTGCGTGGAGCTTTCGAGGCTCCCAAGCCCGAGGAGGTTCGGGGCCGCTGCATCGTGCTGGTTGACGACGTGATGACCACCGGAGCAACGCTTTCCGCTTGCGCTCGGGCCTTGAAACATGCGGGTGCCGCGCAAGTCATGGGTTTAACTCTCGCTCGCGCTACGCCGCAGTTTCCGGATCTTGCCCGTGAGGATCGTGACAACACAGTTGACGGACTTGACTGGGACTCGACATAATAAGACATAAGACAAGGGATGGGACACGAATCGTTCGCGCAGGTGAAACTCCATGTCGGAGGATGGCCACCAACGACTTCTGCAAGAGCCCGTACTGGTGCTTAACGCCACGTACGAACCCATCAATGTCACTGCCGTCCGCCGCGCCTTGGTGCTGGTGCTAAAGGGTGTGGCGATAACTGAAGAGGAGGACGGCCTGTTCCTGCACTCCTCGCAAATGGCCTTCCGCATACCCTCGGTCATTCGCCTGCTGCAATTCCGCCGCATACCCTATCAGACGCGGGCGCTCTCACGAAAAAATGTGCTGCTGCGTGACCGTTATACCTGCCAGTTTTGCGGCCGAGTGATGCCTGCCCACGAACTGACGCTCGATCACGTCATTCCTCGCTCGCGGGGAGGCCACACCGACTGGGATAACCTGGTCGCCTGCTGCCACCGCTGCAATAATCTGAAGGGTGATCGGTTGCCCGACGAGGCCGGCATCCGTCTGCTCCGCCCTCCCATGCCCTTTACGCTTCACACCAGCCGGCAAATTATGCGAATGATGGGCCGCTCCGATGAGCGCTGGCGTAAATACTTGTTTTGCTGATCGCCGCGACTCCTAATGACACCCGCTACGCTGCGCAGCACTCCCTCCTTTCCCTTCATGCACCCCTTCACAGATGATGCTCCGACCCAACTCGACCGACCATTGCTCCCAGGCATCCTGGCGTCAGTCTGTTGAGTTTTTCATCGCTTCCTTCCGCATGAAATGCTCACCTGCTGAAGCTTCCACGAGGCCTGTAACATAAAGTTCACATTGTCGTAATGCCTGAATCATACCTGCCTAGCACAATGATTTCACTCAAGAAAATCTGTACAGGAAGGCCCATCAGGGCTTCTCCGGGAATCCCTATCATTCCAACCATTTCTTGAGGTTGGCATAGCTACTAGAGATTACACAGGGAGGAGTAAATGCGTAGAAAGTTAGCTTGCATGTTGTTTGTAGCCACTCTTTCGACCGGCGTGGCGTTTGCTCAGTCAACGCTTGGATCATTGCTGGGAACGGTTACCGACCAGAGTGGCGCCGTGATTGCCAATGCCACGGTGAAGGTTACCAACACCGATGAAGGCACGTCACGAACATTCCATACCGATAAAGAAGGAAACTTCGAGGCGGTAAACTCTAAGGCCGGCCACTATTTGGTTGAAGTCAGCGCTGACAATTTCAAGACCGTCGCAGTTCCTGACCTCGAGCTCGACGCGCGTCAGACCCTGCGCGTTGACGTCCTTCTGCAAGTCGGGGCGGCCTCGCAAAAGATGGAGGTTACTGCCGTCCCCGGGACCATCGATACGGAAACTGAGACCGTGTCATCGGCCTACAACGCCCTTCAGATCACCAACCTTCCCACCAACTACCGCGCGTCCGGAAATGGCAACAGTCCCTATTACCTGCTCGAAATCCTTCCCGGCGTCCAGACGGACCAGAACGGTAACCTTTCCATTCAGGGTGGTCTCCAATCACAGTCGCAGTTTACCGTGGACGGAATCTCCACCACCGACACGACCGGCAATCAGCCCCTCAAGAACGCCTTCCCCTCGGCTGAATCCATTGCTGAAATCAAGGTGCAGGGCGTAGGAAGCCCCGCAGAGTTTGGCGACCCCGGCGACGTGACCACCACCTCGAAGAGCGGAACGAACGACATCCACGGTTCGACCTACTGGTACCATCAGAACGCCGCTCTGAATGCCATCCCCTTTGGCGCCACCTCCAAGCCTGCCGAAGTCGCCAACGACTTTGGCGCCAGCTTGGGCGGGCCGGTGGTCATCCCCCACATCTATGATGGGAAGAATAAGACCTTCTTCTTCGGCGACTACGAAGGATTCCGGCTCCCTCGCACCGGTGTCGTTCAAAACAAGATCCCTACCCAGGCGATGGAGCAGGGCGACGAATCGTATATGTGTACTTCCGGTTTTACCGCTGGGGTCTGCAATGACCGCGACGAAAATGGTAATGTGATCGACCAGATCTATGACCCCGCCACAGGCCTGCCCTTCGCCGGTGACATTGATACGACGCCGATCAATTCCGTAGCGCAGAAGATACTCACACTCTACCCGCAGCTCAACAACGGGGTGGCGTTCACCAACAATAACTTCAACGTGAATCGGCCGGCGAACTACGACTCCAACGGGTTTGACGTGCGGGGCGACCAGTATTTCGGCACGAAACTCTCGGTCTTCGGTAGATTCACATACAAAAATGTCAATCAACTTTCGCCCATGGAGTTGTCGTTCCCCTCAAGCTCGGACTACGAGCGCGTCCGGATGTTGGTGACTTCCGCGACGTATGCTTTTCGGCCCACCTTGTTGAACGAGTTCCGCTTTGGCTTCACGGACGACAATTTTGGCAATTCGAATCCCTTCAACGGTCGAGCGTTCACCAACACTCTCGGCCTTGCGGGAATCTCCCAGAGCATTTTCTTCAATGGCGTGTCGGAGGTGGACTTCGGCCCCTCCAACATGACGGGCGTGTCAGTTGACCGACTGAACGGCAACAACCAGGCGCGCACGTACGAATTCAGTGACAACCTGAGTTGGGTTAAAGGTCGCCACACCGTTAAGTTTGGGATGGATATGCAGTTGATTCGCGCCGTGGATCCACTGGGCTTCTTTGGTGCGGACAATTACGGCACATTTTCGTTCCAGGGCGTCTTTAGCGGCAACGACTTCACTGACTTCCTGTTAGGCCTTCCAACCGGATCGGAACTGGATACGGTTAGCCAGGATAACGACGGCCGGAGCCCACACTGGGCACTATTTGCGCAGGATAGTTTCCGCGTATCGCCGCGCCTGACCCTTGAATACGGACTGCGCTGGGAGCGCCATCCGGGATACACCGATGCTGGCGGGAACATTGGCAACTTCGATCCCAGCGTGCCGCTTTCTGGGAAAGTCGTCTATCCCAATGGCTACGGGAACCTCCTCGCTCCCGCGTTTCTCCAGTCGTTTGACGCGTGCCCGAACTCGGCTTTTTCGTATACGGCCAGCGATCCGACGTCGATCGATGGCGCCCCATGTACGCCCGTCCAAACTGCCTCCCAGGCTGGGCTGCCACAGGGATTGCGGACAACGGTGACGACCTTCCTGCCGCGGTTCGGGTTCGCGTACAAGCCGTTCAGCAACGATAAGACCGTAGTGCGTGGTGGAATTGGCTCCTACGAGGCCGCCACACTGGGATCTATTTATTACTCGCTCACCGGAACGCTCCAATCTGCCACTTACCAATACGTAAACGTTAGTGCGACCGGCGCCCCGATTTTTTCGTGGCCGCAAACCAGCACCGGCCCCGCGAGCTTAGGCGCGCCCGATTATGGTTCCGACTACTTCGGCACCGCCAACGGCATCCAGTGGAAGGAACCTTATTCGTTGCAGTGGGGTCTTTCCGTGGAGCGCGAGCTAGGCCTGGGTACGGGGCTCCGCATCTCTTACACGGGGATGAAAACCACCCAATTGGTCTGGTCGCCTAACGACAACCAATCAGGCCCATCTACGATTCCGTACACTGACCAGCCGCTCAGCAGCCGGCCCTTCCCCAACTGGGGCGTCGTGAATACCCGCACCCCTGGCGCCACTGCGAACTACGGCGCGCTGCAAATCGAAGCGCACCGCAGGTTTGCCGCCGGTCTGACGTTCGACAGCACTTACACATGGTCCAGGAACAACGCGGACAATCAAGGGCCAGACGGCAACGGTGGCCTTTGCGGCGAGAATTCCTGCAACCGGTCGGCGGACCTCTACGACAGGCGCAGCGAATACGGAAACACCTATGGTCCGCGCACTCACAACTGGACAAGCACGCTGATTTACGCTCTCCCTGTCGGAACGGGCAAGCGGTTCGCCGGTAACTCAAGCAAGATCTTGAATGGCGTTATCGGCGGCTGGCAGACGAGCAACATCTTTCTGATCCAGTCTGGACCTTGGTTGACTCCGCTGTTCAGCGGTGGCGATCCCTCTGGCACAGGTTCAGGTATCGTACACGGTCGTGCCCAGCATCCCGACCGCGTCGGACCCTGGAAGCCTGCGACCCAAAACGCAGGGCAATGGGTACTATCCAGTGGCTTTGTTTGCCCGGGTCCCGCCCAGAACTGCTCGATAGGCACGGGTGCCCCTGGCGCTCCCGATCCCATTGGCCGCTTTGGCACGTCGGGGGTCGGCATTGTCGCAGGTCCCGGCACCATCAACTGGGATTTCGGCATGAGCAAGAGCTTCAACCTGACTGAGCACGCCAAGCTGCGAGTTGAGGTCTCATTTGTCAACTTTCTCAACCACGTCAACCTCGGCGCTCCTGACATGACCATTACCGACGCCAACAACCCCTCCCAGGGATTGTTCGGCTTCGGTTCCATCACGTCGGCCCAGGGTTTGTACCAGTTTGCGGGCGCCCGCAGTGGGCAGGTCGGAGCCCGGATCGACTTCTAAGCTGCGTCATCCACCGAAGCGTTCAGATAGAGCGGAAGGTTGCCCTTCCGCTCTGCTGCCTTTCACAACCGACTGTGGTGCATCATCCAAGCTCTTCGCAACGCTTCCCTTCAAACGAACTATTGCCTCTTTGCGTACAGCTTGACAGCCGAGAGCGAGGGTTTCTATAATTCAATTTGTGATATGCTGGATGATTGTCCAGCAGCCGGACGAGCGGGAGTAGCTCAGTGGTAGAGTGCGACCTTGCCAAGGTCGATGTCGCGGGTTCGACCCCCGTCTCCCGCTCCATAAATCTCAGTGATAAGCGAAGAGTGACAAGTGACGAGCGGTACCTAGCGGAGTTGGGCGTGGTGCTAGCTACTCTTTACTTGTCACTCTTCACTGTTCTAGGGGCGCGGTACCCAAGTGGTAAGGGAGAGGTCTGCAAAACCTTTATGCGTGAGTTCGATTCTCACCCGCGCCTCCATCTCTATCCTATTGAAAATATATGGGATTTTTGCCATTCCGCACTTTCATCGTAAGCACAAAAGTAGCACATTTTCATTTATCCTGAAATTAGATTAATAGTTTAAATAATATACGATATAGTACGCGGGTGAGAAGCGGACCATCTGCCGCCTCCCTATCGACAATACACGCATTTGGCTGGATTCCGGCGCGGTACTCGTCACCAATCATAGCGCGGACCTTTTGGGGAGGTCCGCGGTCCATTGTCGTGGGTCGGGGACGAGCCTTAAGTTGGTGCCCCAAGACCCGAACGACGAGCCGGCCAGCATGCTGCTGGAACGCATTCGTCGTACCAAGTTGCAGGAAACCGATGTAAACTCGAAGAGAAGGGCGAAGGCTTCGCTTGCAGTCGAGGGCCCGCCGCGATTGTAACCGGCGATACGTCCACGAGGTTCAGCCATGAGCCAGAACATCCGAGACCAGATTGTAGAACAAGTCGAGCGTCTCGACGCCCCGCAGCAGCGCCAGGTGCTGGATTTTGTCCGGCGCCTGGCAGCACCGGCCGGAGTCCCAGGCCGGGAGTTGCTGCGGTTTTCCGGGTCAATCGAATTAGCCGACTTGGAAGCCATGCAGAAGGCCATCGAAGACGGCTGCGAACAGGTTGACGCCAGTGCCTGGTAGCGTTCTCCTTGACACGAATGTGGTGGTGGCGCTTTTTGCGGCCGACGGAGCGGTGCAGGCCCGCGCCCGCCACACCGATATCGTTCTGCCCAGCACCGTCCTGGGCGAACTGTATTTCGGAGCCAGGAAGTCCGGCCGCGCCGCCAGTAATCTCTCCCGGCTCGACGATTTTGCCGCTTCCGTGCCAATCGTCGCTTGCGATGGCGTGACGGCCCGGTACTACGGCCAGATCAAGGATAGCCTGAGACTGAAAGGCCGACCGATTCCTGAAAATGACATTTGGGTTGCCGCCGTTGCCATGCAGTACGGCTTGCCACTTGCCACCCGTGACCAGCATTTCAAAGAGGTGGACGGGTTGCTGATCGAGAATTGGTGATCATGTCGAACGGCTCCGCCGCGATCGTTCAAAAACTCTGGAATTACTGCAATGCCCTGCGCGACGCCAGGCTCTCCTACGGCGACTACCTGGAACAGCTCACCGATCTGCTGTTCCTGAAGATGGCGCATGAGCGCACCGAGCCAGCCTTTAATCAGTCCTCCATCATGCCGACCTCAGCACGCCCCGCACGCAAGTTTTTGTGCTAATTTTGTGCTAGTATTTTATCTTCGGCTGACATGGCCGACAATATTGACATTATTATCTGTAACTTACAGATTCATAGGGATTGCTTGGAGTTCGATTCTCACCCGCGCCTCCCTCTCTATTCTATTGAAAATATAGTGGATTTTTGCCATTCCGCACTTTCACCATAAGCACAAAAGTAGCACATTTTGATTTCTCATAAAATTAGACTCATATTTTCAATAAGATAGGATGTAGTACGCGGGTGGGAGGCGGACCATCGACTTCCCCCACCCTCACGTCATCGTTGCGCCTGTCGTAAAGTCCGGTCGTTTTCGCGCTTGAGTGCCCGCCCATCCGTTGCGCCACTTCGATACGCCCGCCGTTCGTGAGGTAACCAGTCGCATGAGGCGACGGCGTAAGGAAAATCTATCGAGTAGGCACCAAGAATTCGCTTCGAGACTCGTCAGTACGTTCCGATCTTCAGAGCGGCGCCTTATCGAGAGCATTCAGTTCACGCTCCTTGTTCAGCGCCTCCAGTCTCAAATTGCAGTTCTTCAGCGAACCCCAGACCACGGGGTCGGTGAACTCGAAAGTGTCCTTGAGCCTCTGGCTGTATCCGGTCTGTGGGCCGGAGTCATGGGTTGCCGGAAAGACATAGTTCGCCGTTTTGACTATGGTTTCCGGACCGGGTGTGAATCGAGTGGAGAAGTAGCGGATACCGTCACATTCAGCATTGCTCATGGCCCACTGGAGGATCATTTGCGGGATGATGTACTCGTAAACGAACGGGTGGTCGTCGTGTAGGACTTTTATAGATGATGCTGCGATTAGTGGCCAGCAGGTCGCATAGTGGACGATGAAGTCTTCAAGGCCAGGGTTTTCACCGGGCTTTCTCATTGCACTCCCAGCCACGATGCCCGCCAAGGCTGACGGGCGATAGCCGAAATCAAGGAACTTGACCTTTCTGCGAAGGGCAAACTCTGCAACCGTTACGCCGGGTAGGGCGGCGGCTTGGATTCGAAGTTCTTCTTTGCAGAGTTCCAACGAGCCGCCCAAGTACAAACACGGAAATCCCGGAATACCAAAGCGATGCTGGCCCACCTTGTGACGAAGATTAAACGGTGCGTGGAAGAGGCGCTCTTTCGGCACCCTTGCCCCCTTCGTGTCAACCATTCGGTAAAGGTGCTCTACTTTATCAGGCCCAACTTCGAGCGAAAATAGATTATACATGCGCGGATATACGAAATTGATACCCTTCAGGAGTTCTTCGTACGCAGCTTCCGGCGTACCTGCAAGGTACTTCCGAACCCCGTTTCGAATCCATTGGCTGAGCTTTGCAATTTCGGCTTCCGCCCCTTGAATGCGTACACATAGGTGGCACCGGGAGTCTAGCGTCTTGACGACGTGGAGATAGGCTTCTAAGAGGTCTTCCAAGTAGCGCTCGAAATCCTCCTCGTCGCGGTCGCGAGGGAGCTTCATTGCGGGGCCGTTGAAAAGATCCTGGGCGTTCATTGTTGACCTTTCGTTCGGAGGGTTGAGTTCGGTAATAAATCGAAATCCGCTCGATAATATTCCGCGTCACCCGCCGCCTGCGATCATAGGGGCAGGGAAGCACCATTGAGAAGGCCGCTGATACTATACTTTCCTAGAATCTTAGAATCCTACAATCGCTCTCTAGCGGGTCTATTGCGGCTGTTTGACGGCCATGTGGTAAGCGTAAAACAGAAAACGCATAGTTGAATCGATAATCCAGAACCTCAAAAACGACGGGTCTGAACTCCCACAGGGCGATAATGCGCTTCACTTACACTCGCAGCCCATACCTTCGAGTTCGTTTCGCTCCTTCGTGAGGGACTCAAAGAGGTTCGTCGCCTCCGTTGTCTCGTTAGTAAATTCGGAGTTCCACTCATTACTATGCGGGTGCGTCCTGACGTAGGTGTCACCAAAGCTAATGCCATGATTTTTCCAGAAGTTGGCGATGGCGAAAAGCGACTCGCTTAACGGCTCCTGGTTTCCGCACCACTCGGCCCGAAGTGCCTGGGCTGCCGGGGCGTCCGGGGTTGACTGATACCAAGTCTTAAGGCCCTTGGCCACAGCTTCCGCCGCCTTGAGCATTCCAATCTCGCGTTCTGTCATCTCCTTCAACTTAGCCGTCAGGTCTTCTTCGGGCTCACGCGCCGGTACTGGGGCCGCTGCTTCCGTAGGCGGAGCCTCTGCCGGTCTGTCTTGCGCTGCGAATTGCAGATAAACCTCTGGCGTGCAGTGATCTGGCGTGACGGAATGCCTGGCGCACGTCTTGTTCATCTCTATCTCCTTCTGTATCCTCTCCTCCTGATCACCAGTGACTGCTTCATGATTCACAGGAACGGAGGCGGCATAACCTAGATTCCTACCGCAGGCTTGCATCTCGTAGTCCAGCAGCCTGACAACTGCCTCCGCCGCCCGGGGTGCGTCGCCGAAAAGCTGGTCGGAATCGGTTGCACTGGTAATTTTTGCCCACACATTTCGGCCGTTGACGAACAGTGCTAGCCGAATGTAGTGCGTCTGCATGATGAAAACGTCACCAACCTTCAGGACGTTGCTCGTCTCGTTCTGCCCCACCAACCGTACTCCGCGAACGTCACCTCTCCCAACCATCGTCTCAACCCATTGCGCTCCGTTGCCATATCCCGCGACGTAGACTTCGTGAACCGCATTGACATCTTCGTTGCAAAGCTTCTCTTTGCGTCCTGCGGCCGAAGCTGCCGACAGCAAAACTACCAAACTAGCCGCAACCAACATTTTGGCTTTCATGCTCTCCTCCTTCGATTTGCCTCCAACGGTTGGAGACGAACGTAGTCTCGCAACCCTGGACGGGAGGCTTCCTTTTCTCCTGAAATCCTTAAATCGAAATCCGCTCGACAATATTCCGCGTGACGCGCCGCCGCCTGCGATCGTAAATCTGCGTCGTCCTCGGGTTCGAGTGCCCGGCGAGGTACTGCACGTCCTCGAGGGGCACGTTCTGATTGAGCAGATCGGTCACGACCGTGACCCGGAAGCTGTGCGGGGAGAAGAGGTGCGGCAGGCCCGCATCCGTAAGCCGCCGTTTCAGCATTTGCCGGATGGAGTGCGCGGCGTACCCCGCCGCCGTCAGTTGCTTGCGCTTGCCATCGGCCGCGCGGAAGAGTGGCAGTTTGCCGTCCTCGCCGGCGACGCCGGCGAGGACCAGATATTCCCGCAGCCAGGCGTCCAGATCGCTCCGGACGGGAATCTCGCGGACCTTGCCGCCTTTTTCGCGGAAGCGCAGAGAGCGCTGCTCGCCCAGATTGCGCAAATCGCTTAGGCGCAGCCTGGCGACCGCGCCGACGCGCGCGCCCGTATAGGCGAGAACGCCGAGCACGGCGCGATCGCGCAGGCCCACGACGTGGGTCACGTCCACCGAGCGTAGGAGCTTGCGCGCCTGCTCGATGCTAATCTCGGGTGTCGCGCCTTCTGAGACCCTGTGCTTGACGCCGCGCACGGAAGCGAAGGGATTGAGCGCCACCGCGTGCCGCGTCACGAGGCCGTCGAAGAAGTGGCGCAGCGCCGCGAGAGCCTGGTTTTTCGTGGGCGGAGAGCCTGGGAGCTGGCCGACATACTCACCGGCCAGGCCCGGAGTGATCTCGCGAAGTTCGACGCCTTTTTCCTGGCAACAGGCAAGGAACCGCGCGACCGAGCGGCCATAAGCGCGCTTGGTATGGGTGTTGTTGATCGTCGCCTTGAAAAACTCTTCGGCGGCGAACACCGCGTTCGCGCCCGCCCGGACCAGAATCTCGGGAAGCCCGGCGGCCGCGCCCTGGAGCTGGCCACCACCAACCGGAACAATCGCGTTCATGTCGCCTCCGCACCGGGGCGAATCGGCACCGGCGATTTAGTAGACGATAACATACTTTATCGTCTAGTAAAAGACGCAGCCCCCTTAGAGTGCTTTAAAGGACAAGCGGTGGCGCTTTCGAGGTTAACTCGATCGATGGCGCAAGGAGGGCAGCGAACGCTCACAACCTAATCGAAGGGGGGACGCGCGTTGAAGACGTGGAATGTGGAGCGGACAATATCGTATCGGGCGTTGAGAGCGGGGTAGCGCGGAGGTATTTGGCTCCGAGCCGAATTCCTCCGCGGCCCTTTCTCATCGCCGGGCAATGAACAGGCCGGGATTCCGATTTTACAACCTGTGGGGGAGTCAACAGCTTACAGCTAACAGCTTACAGCAAAAACCCGGTTAGACGCTAAGGCGCGCCTTGCCTGTTAGCGGTCGGCTGGGAGCTGTCAGCTTCCTTCTTTCAGGTTGCCGGTAGCGGCCCATCGGGCACGTGCAGGGTTTCGGTTGGCGGTTTGGAGGGGCCGGCGGGGCCGCAAACGGAGTCGGGCTGCGGTGTGCCATGGCCATCCCGATCAAAGACATCGGGACAGGTCCTGGCCATGCTCGAGCACGGGCAAGATGCCCGTGGCACCAAGAAGAGAAGTTTACAGTTCACAGTTTACAGTTCATAGCAACGATCCAGAACACTCCCCGCTGTCAACTCTAGACTGTCGACTATCAACTGTCGGCTGGTTAGCTGTCGACTGTCAACTACAGACTTCCCGTGCCTCGTGGTACACTGCCTGCGGCAGGAACATGGAACAGGCATTCAAGCCCACGAGATGGGTAGCTCATGCTCTGAAGAATCTGCTTGATCGCGAAATCCCGCGGGAGCAGGCCGAACAGGCGTTGGCCCAGCCGGAACGAATCGGAGAAGGACACCGAGGCAGAAAAGTCTTCATGCGGAGTTATTTCGACGAGCGGCTCGGCCAGCAAATGCTCGTACGCGTCGTGGTGGAAGAATCGGACAGTGAGCGGGTGGTCACCACGGTTTACATTACTTCCAAAATCGGCAAATATATGGGAGAGGCGAACCCATGAGAGTGACTTACGACCGGGAATCGGACACGATGACGATCACGTTACGGGAAGACCGAATCAGAGAAAGCGATGAGATTCGCCCCGGTGTCATCGCCGATTTCGGATACGACGGGGGCATCGTGCGCTTCGAAATTCTTGACGCTTCCAAGGTGGTTCAAAACACGCGCGAGATGCAATTTGCGCTGGCGGAATAGCAGCGCTTCAAAGGATGCTGTCTGCAACCGAAATTAACCTTTAAGTACGATCGGGAAGGCGACATCCTGCACATTGACAAGTGCCCGCCCTACCCTGCCCAGACATCTGAGGAATTAGGCGACGATGTGGTGGCGCGCCTGAATCCGACCACCCGTGAAGTGGAGAACCTGGAAGTGATGTTCTTCTCCACGCGCCTGCTGCGGAGCGACCTCTTTGAATTGCTCGTCACCGCGGACCTACGGTTGACGGCTCCTTAAAAAAGTCCACAGTTCACAGTTGACAGTTCACAGCAACGATGCAGAACAAACACCGCCGTTAACTGTAGACTGTCGACTATCAACTGCCGGCTGTTAGCTGTCGACTGTCAACTATAGACTTCGCGAGTCTCGTGGTACACTGAAACCAAGAATCAAGAGGTCCCAATGAAGCTGGAAGTGGAATTAAAACCGGATGTGGGCGAGGCGCTGCTGGCGCGGGCGCAGTCAGAGGGCCTGTCGCTGGACCAGTTTGCCGAGCGCGCCCTTGAGGCGCTGGTCAAGACCGGGGCGGCGAAAGCTACCGTGCAGGACCGAGTGAAGGCGTTTGAAGAGTTCCTTAGCGGGTTGGAAACCGACGCGGTGTTGCCGGAAGAGACTTTCGAGCGGGAAAACTGGTATCCGGACCGCTTGTAGACCGCATGGACTACCTCATCGACACCAACGTGCTGCTTCGTGCCCTCACCCTGCGCAATCCCCTCCGGCCGGTCGCTCGTCAAGCCATCAAGACTCTGCTCGAACGCGGACGGGGTTTGTGCGTTGCTCCACAAAATCTGGTGGAACTGTGGAACGTCTGCACCCGGCCGGAGAAATACAACGGCCTTGGCAAGACGATCGCCGCAACGGATGGTTATCTGCGCTTTGTAGAATCATTTTTCGCCATACTTCCAGAAACCCCTGAACTCTTCACCACGTGGCGTGAGCTGGTGGTGACCTACCAGGTATCAGGAACAAAAGTCCACGACGCGCGGCTGGTGGCGGCGATGACCCTTCACCACGTCAGCCGAATTCTGACCTTCAACACGCAGGACTTTGGCCGCTACAGGCATATCGAGGCGATCAACCCCACAACCGTGTAATGTCGTCAGGGTTGCGCAATTACTCCGCTTAACACTTCCGCCGCGCGCTTCACGGAAGTGACCACCGATCTGATCTGCTCTCGCGTTGTGGCGGCATCAATCGAGAACCTGATCATCTGCCCCAGGTCGGCCAAATTCAATAAGCCCTCGCGGTCAACCGGCAAGTAGGTGACTCGATAGCACGGTTCTTGTAGCGCGGGCGTCCCGCCCGCTGTGGCGTGGGCATCCTGCCCGCGCGCGGCGGGAGCGGGACGCTCCCACGACAGCGGGCGGGACGCCCGCGCTACGTCCGCCGCTGCAAATGGCGGGGTAAACCCGCCGCTACATAACCCGCCGCGTTCCAGCGCCATGCAGTAATTCAGGACCGAGGAATGTTCCACTTGAGACGTGACGATGTGCCGCTTGGCCGGGTTCGCCTTCAGCGCGGCAGCGATGGCGGTGTTGTTGCTCTCCGTCGCGCACGAGGTAAAAATCACGTCCCGCGAGGGCGAGCGAATCAGCTCCGCCACCTGTTCGCGGGCCGTTTCGATGACCGCCTTAAGTTTTGACCCGAATTTGTACGAGCTCGACGGATTGCCCCATTCCGTCGTGAGGTCCGGCATCATCGCTTCCAGAACTTCTGGCAAAATCGGCGTGGTCGCATTGTGGTCGAGGTAGATCACTGAGCTCATCCTACCCACGACACCACGCCTGCGCAAGGTCCATCAAATCGGCTGGCGAGCTAGGTTGTGGAGCCGCCCTGAAAAGTCGCCTTCCCATCGACTGGCTCACCGGCTGGGCTGGATTCAGGTGTGGATGGGCGCCGCGCGGCAATACCGTGAACCGGGCTCCCATGGACCCGACGCCCGGGAATCGCAAAGACCCGGAAATTCTCATGACCCACCTGATGGAAGGAATTGGTCTGGCACCGGATTTGAAAGGTGGGCGCATGTTCATGACCGATTTTGGCGGTTCTGTTTACACCACCAACCTCGATGGATCGAACGAGAAAACACTGCTCTTCGCCGAAGGGTCCCGACCTCAGCACGCCCCGCACGCAAGTTTTGGTGCTAATTTTGTGCTAGTATTTTATCTTCGGCTGACATGGCCGACAATATTGACATTTATTATCTGTAACTTACAGATTCATAGGGATTGCTTGGAGTTCGATTCTCACCCGCGCCTCCACTCCTAGCACGAGTTCATCATTGGATCGGAAGTCCCGAAAGTTCCAGCACCGGCCGGATTTCGACGGTGCCCTTGCGCCCTGCGGGAATCCTCCCGGCAATATCAATAGCCTCGTCCAGGTCCTTGGCGTCAACCAGGTAGTAGCCGCCGAGCTGCTCCCGGGTCTCCGCGAACGGACCATCGACCACCAGTCGCTTCCCCTCGCGAACCCTGACGCTGGTGGCCGTGGACACGGGCTGCAAGGGCGCGGTGGCGACAAGTTGACGTTTCGAATTCAGCTCACGCGCAAGCTCGCCAGACTCCTGATAACAATGCTCCCGCTCGGAGGTTGTCCACTTGGCCTCCTCGCTGTAAATCAGTAACATGTATTTCATCGCAGATCCTCCCCATCGGCTTGGCAACACTTGTTGTCCTTCGCGACCGCTCAGTCGGCGGCATCGTGGCAACAGGCGCTAGACGTCTCCGGGGCGACGTACCGGCCGCCGGCATCGACATGTCCGCCCGCTTCGTACCGGTCGTGGTGGCGCACCCAGTCGGCGAGGGTGCCGGTGGGGCCTTTCTCGTTGCGGCCCATGGGCGTGAGATCGATGTAAAAGTAGGTTGCCAGACCTCCCTCATCTCCTCGGGCATAGGCTGAATAGGTGTGGAAAACGTCTCCGCTCGCGTCCTTACAAAATACGCTGACTCCCGACGCTTCCTGACTGGGGAAACGGACATCGCGGTCTTCGTAGTTGTAATGAACCTTGCCCTTCGCCATTTCCTCTTTCCTGAAGGAAACGTGATAGTCGAAATTGAAATCGTTTTCAAAGGACGACACCCACTTGAAGCGCCAGCTCATGCGTTGCTTGAACGGTTCAATTTCTGACAGGGGCGCCCGTGACACGGCGACATAGGTGATGTCGTGGTGTTCCAGGTGGACGAGAGCGTCGCCAACGTGGTCGGAGGCGAACGAGCAGCCGACGCAGCCCTCCTTCCAGCCGGGACCAAACATGAAATGCCGCACAACCAATTGGCTGCGTCCATCGAAGAGGTCCGCTAGGGTTTCCTTGCCTTTGGGGCCGTCAAAAACGTAGCGTTTCTCGACTTTGACCCAGGGGAGGGCCTGACGCGCCTCGTTCAGCACATCGCGCGCCCGTGTAAGCTCCTTCTCTTTAGCCAGCAGCTCCTTGCGCGCCGCCAACCACTCCTCTTGCGAGACGACTTTTGGTCGCTCCATAGTGCTTGTCGCCATGGCCAATTCTCCTTAGATTTTGTTGCCTTCACTGGTTAATCGAACGGGTCGCCTCTGGATCGACATTTTATCCCAAAGTATCTTACAATCGGGTATGTCCGTGGACGCCGTGGCAGCCGCAGAAGCAGTCTACCGCTCGGACTGGGGCCGGATCGTGGCCACCCTGATCGGACTTCTAGGGGACTTTGACCTGGCGGAAGAGTATGCGCAAGAAGCCTTTACGGCCGCTTTGAACCAGTGGCCGGAGTCGGGCGTTCCGGAGTCCCCGCGCGCCTGGATTGTGCAGACCGCGCGGCACAAGGCCATCGACCGTCACCGGCGCCAAACCCTATTCGCGGAAAAAATCCAGCCACAACTCGCCCGCGAAACCATTCCCGCTACTTCCGCGCCTGCATACGAGGCCGACGAGATTCCAGACGAACGCCTTCGCCTAATCTTCACCTGTTGCCACCCAGCGCTGGCCCCCGAGGCGCAAATTGCTCTAACCCTGCGGACCCTCTGTGGATTGGAAACAGAGGAGATAGCCAGGGCATTCCTGGTACCCACGCCGACCATGGCACAAAGACTGGTGCGGGCAAAACGGAAAATACGCGACGCGCGCATCCCCTACGTCGTGCCCGCGTTGAATGTGATTCCTGAGCGGCTCGACGCCGTCCTCACGGTCATTTATCTCATTTTTAATGAAGGATATGCGGCGACACGAGGCGACCGGCTGATCAGGACCGATCTCTCCCGCGAAGCCATTCGCCTCGGCCGGTTGGTGAGAACGTTGATGTCGCCCGCACCGCCGGCGGAATCCACGGCCCTCCTCGCGCTCCTGCTGCTTCATGACGCCCGGCGTGAATCTCGCACGAACGAAGCGGGAGATATTGTTGTGCTGGAAGAGCAAGACCGCGGCCATTGGGACCACGTGCAGATCGCCGAGGCCCTCCCCCTGGTCGCCGAGGCGCTCCGAACGCGACCTGGACCTTACGCGTTCCAAGCAGCGATCGCCGCCGAGCATTGCAAAGCCGCCCGCCCCCAGGATACGGACTGGCGGGAAATTGCCCGGCTATACGGCGAGCTGGAGCGCTTCGAACCCTCGCCCATCGTTTCCTTGAACCGTGCCGTGGCGATTGCGATGGTCGAGGGTCCCCAATCGGGACTTGTCCTTGTCGATGCGCTCGCGGCCGGCGGCGATCTGGCCAACCACCACCTCTTGCCCGCCGCACGCGCCGACTTGCTGCGCCGTATGGGGGTGCCGGATGAAGCGGCGAAAAGCTATCGGCACGCCCTCACCCTTGTCACCAACGACACTGAACGCCGATACCTTGAGCGACGGCTTCGCGAAGTGCAGAAGTCCTGACATCTTACCGAGGGTTGCAGATTATAGTGACAAGTGCCCACGTAGCGCGGGCATCCTGCCCGCTGTCGTGGGAGCGTCCCGCTCCCGCCCCGCGTGGGCAAGATGCCCACGCCACAGCGGGCGAGACGCCCGCGCTACGAAAGCAGTCCGTCACTCAACTTCGCAAAACTCACTAGGAGGCCTTGGCGAAACGCAACGCCACCGAATTCATGCAGTAGCGCAAGCCTGTGGGCTTGGGGCCATCGTCAAAGACATGCCCCAGGTGAGCTGCACACCTGCGGCACGAGACGGCTGTCCGTGACATCCCCAGGCTGAGGTCGGTTGACTCGACGATGTTTTCTTTGGCGATCGGCGCCCAAAAGCTGGGCCAGCCGGTGCCGGACTCGAATTTCGTTTCCGAACTGAAGAGCGCGGTATCGCAACAGATGCAGCGGAACACCCCTTTCTCATGGATGTTCAGGTTTGCGCCGGAAAAGGGCCGTTCGGTTGCGGCGTGCCGGGTTACCTCAAAGGAAGCAGGGGACAGTTGCTCCCTCCACTCGGCGTCGGTCTTTTGGATCATGGGAACCATCACTACTCCTGTCCGTTCGCCCGCGTCGGTGAATTCCACAATCTTGACCGGCTTCGGCGGACCCTTAGGCGCAGCGTCAACTTGGGCGGATTCGCCTCTCTCATAGTGCCACCAGGCGAGTCCGCCGATCGTGGCGCAAGTTGCCAGGAGGAAACCTCTGCGCCCCAACGCACCTCGCCTGCGATCCTCCGCTTCATTCGGTCCAACCATACGCACCTCCGCCGTCCATCATCATCCAAAGGTAAAAGCAAACGCCTGCACGCCCGGATCGAGAAATTCGATTTGAAACGTTCGATCCTCGATCTTGCCCTTTTGCCGGATCAATTGGTAAAGGCGGTATTCCTTCACGGTCCCATTCCCCTGGCCGTCCACATCAACTCCGCGGTCATCGAGCGGCGCAGAACCATCCAACTGCACGCGGAAGCGAATGGGCTTGCCGTCCTCCGCGGGTCCCAACACGAGGTGCAGATCTCGAGCGTGGAACCGGAATACGATTTTGCCCGGCGCAGTGACCAGCATTGCTTGCTGGGCCCCTACCTTCCACTTGCCGATCAAGCCCCACTCGTTCACATTCAGGCGGCCGGGTACCGTGTAGACCTCCGACGAATTCTTCTTCAACTTCTCGGGAGAAACAAAGTTCTGCCGCCGCTCGTACCCCACATAGGTTTCCGGCGATTGGACGTCACTGACATCGGAAGCAGCTTGCGCCCCCCTGCCGCTGACTTGAACCAACCCGTTCACCGTTAAAGTGGGATCGTCCTCCTTGAGCAGTTGCTGGATGACTCGTTCGGACTGGTCATACTCCCCTTCGCCAAAATGGTGGTAGCGAATCCTCCCCCGCCTGTCAATGAAGTAGTGAGCGGGCCAATATTCATTGTGAAAGGCATTCCAGATTGCATAGTTGCTATCGATGGCGATGGGATACGTGATTTTCAATTCGCGGACCGCGGCGGCAATGTTAGCCTGATCTTTTTCGAAAGCAAATTCGGGTGTGTGTACCCCGATCACCACTAGGCCGTCATCCTTATATTTCTCGGACCATGCCTCGACGTAGGGGATGGCACGCAAACAGTTGATGCAGGAATAGGTCCAGAAATCGATCAGAACCACTTTGCCTTTCAACTTCTCACGCGTCAGGGGCGGGGAATTCAGCCAGGCAACAGCGCCATCCAGGCCGGGCATGGTTCCTTCGATCCCCAGTGGCGCGGGCGCGGCTTGTGCAGCCATGGCGGTCATGACCGGCGCCTCCTGCGCCGCTGCCGAATCCATCGCCGGGAGGGCTGCGGCCGGATGAATGCGATCAACCAAATTCTGTTCCACACCTGAAGTGCTGGCTAACGAGACACGCTTGAGAATTCCCTGGTCCCACCCAAAGGCGATGGCGAGCACTCCCACCAGAACCGCCACGCCAAGCCCGCGGCGAATCCATTCCTCAGCTCCCAGCGATCGCTTCATGAGCGCAAAGACTCGATTTCCAGCAAAAAGCGCGAGTCCCATCGAGAGTGCTGCTCCCGCGGCGAAGGCGAGCAACAAGAATGCGGTATGCGCGCTTGCACCTTGGATCGCTGCGCCGGTCAGAATCAATCCCAGGATCGGGCCGGCGCAGGGGGCCCAGAGCAATCCTGTCGCTACCCCAAGAGCGAGGGACGCCCCGACACTGGGCTCCTCCTTCGTGTGCCCCTGGACGCGCGCCCCGAGGCGCACAAATGGCCGGGTGAGATATTCGGCGATGCGAGGAAATAACAATGTGAGCCCTAGCACCAGTAAGACTACCATCGCGACGATTCTGCCGATCTGATTGGCGCGGACAATCCAAGCGCCTGCGACCGTGGCCACGCTCGCCACAGCGGCAAAGGTCACCGCCATGCCAATGAGAAGGGGTAACCCACTCCGCCGGAAGGGTTGATCGGCGCGAGAAAATACGAAAGGTAGAACCGGAAGGATGCACGGACTGACGATGGTTAAGATGCCGCCTAAGAAGCCCAACAGGTACAGAAGCATGTTGGCAATACCTCGCCCTCTTGCCGCGTGCCGGAACCGGCTTATTGTCAGTATAACGTTTTCAGGTCTTTCGCGTCGATGAGCCGAGATAAACCATCTCGCGGATGGACCCTGATTAGGGTAAAGTACCGGCCATGATCGCGCGTCGAACCTTCCTAGTTCAATCAACTCTGGCAGCAACGAGCGTGCTTTCGCGTAGCGCACACCTGGGGGCGGAATCGGGGCCCAGTGCGGTCGCGCCGCACGAGCGCCTGGCCGCTGACCCCCTCAGGCCGCAATATCACTTCCTGCCGAAAGCCAACTGGGTTAATGATCCGAACGGACCTATCCTTTGGAAAGGGTATTACCACCTTTTCTATCAGTACAGTTCAACTATCGAGCCGCAGGGGCCCAAATATTGGGGACACTCGCGCAGCAACGATATGGTGCATTGGGAACACCTTCCGTTGGCTTTGGCTCCCTCTCCAGGTGGGCCGGACAAGGATGGGTGCTGGTCGGGTTCCGCATTCGTCAACGACGGGGTCCCGACATTGGTTTACACCGGAGTGTTTCCACAAGTGCAATGCCTTGCTGCCAGCGGCGATGACATGGCCACGTGGAAGAAGTCCGGCTTGAACCCCGTAGTTGCCTCGCCCCCGGCGGGCCTTGCGGTCACGGGATTCCGCGACCCTTCCATCTGGCGGGAAGGTGATTCCTGGCTTATGACCGTGGGGACAGGCTTTCAAGGCCGAGGTGGAGCCGTCCTCCTCTATGGCTCCAAGGATCTGATCCATTGGGACTATCTCCACCCCTTGTGCAGCGGCCCACCCTTCGAGCCGCGTCAATATGCGAATTCGAGCCAATACGATGCAGTCGACGCCGGCGACATGTGGGAATGCCCGGACTTCTTCCCTTTGGGGCAGAAGCATGTCCTGCTGGTTTCGACGCAGGGCCGCGTCCATTCTTTCGTGGGGACGTATTCTGACCGCAAGTTCCAGGCGGAGTCGCATGACTTGGCCGATGCCTCGGAAATGTATTATGCCGCGAAGAGCTTTTTGGACGGTCAGGGGCGGCGGATTCTCTGGGGTTGGGTTCGAGAGGCGCGCTCCGCGGCGGCCCAAAACTCCGCGGGTTGGTCGGGCGCGATATCCTTGCCGCGCGTCCTGTCGATTGGTCCGGATGGCGGGCTGCGCATAGACCCGATTCCGGAATTGGCCAACTTGCGCGGTCGTATTCATCGAATTTCAAATATGGAGGTTTCGGGCTTCTTCCCGGTCCCTAAATCTCCGGGAACGTCGTTGGAAATCGCGTTGGAGATGGATATGGGCGGGGCGACGATGGGCGGAATTAGCCTATGTCGATCTCCGAACGGGGAGGAGGAAACGACGATTGCATACGACGTTGCAGGACAAAATGTCGTTGTCGCCACGGGACACTCCAGCCTGAGCCGTGACACGGGCGGCGCAACTTATCAAGGGAGTCTGCGATTGGGCCCCGGCGAACTGCTGCGTCTATCGGTTTTTCTGGATGGATCGATCGTGGAGGTTTTCGCCAATGGCCGGAGATGCTTGACCGGCCGCATCTATCCCGCCCGAAGTGACAGCGTGGGCGTTGGAGTTTTCGCCAGGGAAGGGCGGGCACGGGTGAAATCACTGGTTGCTTACGAGATGAAGGCCGTCTCGCGCGATCGCCTGACGACCTGACAGAGCCTTGACTGCCGCGAGTTTAGGGTTAGAGCAGGTGGGCGGAATGGAGGCCCAGCGCGGCCCCTCCGAGAATCAGCGCGGCGCCAATGAAAATCATCGCGAAGGCTTGGAGGCGCAAGCTTCCCTCGAGCTTTTCCTCGGACTTCGTCGAGATGAGGTAAGTCTTTTCGTTCTCGCCTTTTCTGATAAGATTCCGGTCGTTCTCGTCGGCGGGTTGAGGGTTTTCGGTGCAAGTGCCGAGCACGTGGGTGGGGCGTCCGGCCGGGAGGCAATATTCGGTGAAACGGTAGGGATGGTTTCCAAAATCCATGCTGATGCCATCCGAACCGATCGAGACCCCCAGCATTTGCATCTTTTGGGCGATTGCCAAACCTTTGTCCATCACCTTGGCTCCGGGGATGTCCGAACCCTGGAGCGCCGTCCGCGCTTGGCTAAATTGGCCATTCAAATAGGCCCGAAGGTGGTCGTCGGTGGGAGGGGCGACGCCCAGCGAGGGGTCCACCTTGCGGGGGGCGCTGCCAAAGGAAAGTAGCGCGGGCGGTCGGAGTTCACCAAAGAAGGCTTGAGGCAGGTTGTACTCAGCCCTTTCCGGGTTTACGAGAATGTATCCTGTTGCATCTTGCAGATAGAACGGAACTTCCGCTCTTTCCCGGTGGGTTTCTTCCCATGTTTCCTGATTTTCCTTTTTTACCTTTTTCTCCACTCTCACTTCAAAGTAATAGCACGGGACTTGCGTCAGCGGGCTGGTTAATGGCTGGCCTCCAGTGCTGGTACCCGCAACGTGTGACAGCCCCATGCACACGCTACGGATGGGGATTACGGGGGTATCCGCCAGGATTCGGTACTCTCGGTACTTGAAAAACCCCACGAGGAATAGGATCACCCCCACTACAACCATGCCGAGCGGGATGATGGGCGAAATATGACCATTTGACGCTGCGAATGCCAACGCCAGAATCGACATGGACGACGATCTCCTTTGCTGCTTGGGTTGCTGCGCCTAAGAAACTAAAGGTATCCTATATGCGCCCTGACGATTTGTCTATCGAATCCGCCTTGCGACGCTGCTGAGGAGGGTCTTTTTCTGAGTTTTACGAACTAGAGTGATGAACTGCTTTCGTAGCGCGGGCGTCTCGCCCGCTGTGGCGTGGGCATCTTGCCCAAGCCGGGCGGGAGCGGGACGCTCCCGCGACGGCGTGCAGGATGCCCGCGCTACGTGGCCATAACCCTCAGTAAGACGATGGCTACTTTCTTCCCAGCAGTCGTATTCGCGCGATAAAAGCGTGCCCTTGAGATCCCGAGAACGTGCGAAATTGCGGTGAATTGACGTCGGAATTAACGTAGGAATAATTGCCGCGGTCGGTGATGTTATCCACGCCGGCCCGCAGCGCCCACTGGTATCCCATGAATGTAAAGCGCCGCTCCAGGCTCAAATCGGCCGAAAAGTAAGTGGGAAACCGCTGCGAGTAGGGCACGCCCACCACCTCTGCCGAGTCATTCATCAAGGTGAAGGGGAAACCGTTGCGCCAGTCGAGGGTGTAAGCGACATCAATCTTGCAGATGAATGGCAGCCAGCCCCACGATTGGAAGCGATTGGGCGAGTCCCACGCCAGGGGGCCGCCCGCCTGCGGGCTGAATAGCACGTTATCCAGGTTATAGGCAAAGTCCGCATTGGTCAGAGCGCGCGAGCGCGTGTATGCAGCGTACACCACATGGTTCTGTTTGAAGACGTGTCGCACGGTCACTTCGGCGGAATCGTAGTGGTCGTGGCGGTTGTTGGTCAGGCTGAACTGGCCGGAAAACGGACCATCAGGCAATGTGGAGGCGCCGGGATTGACGAAGGTCCAGATGTTGCGTGCCCGGCGGTCCATGACCTGAACGCGCAAGTAGGTGGTCTTCGGCAATTTCTGTTCCAAGGCAACGCTCGCGTTCGTGACATAGGAGAAGAGCAGTTGGTTCGGATTGATGGTGAAGGTGCTGAGCACAGGCGGCAGGAGAAGGTTTGCCCCGGTGGGGCCGTAGAAATAATCCGTCCGCGTACCGGTGAGCGAACGGGTGAGGATATCAAGGTTGCTGGGGTCGCGGTAGACGCCGAAGCCCCAGGAGATCTTACGGTCGCCGTTGCGCTTCAACATGACGGTTGAAGCGATGCGCGGCGATGCCCAGACGCCGCGGACAATCGAATCCGCGTCGAAACGCACGCCCGGCTCCACCAGCCACCGCGGGGTGATCGACCAGCGATCTTGCGCATATCCGGCTGACTCCGAGTCATAGCGGGTAAACGGCGGCGCGCTCGTGAAGGTGACCCGGCGAGTCACGATCCCGCTCGTATTCTCAACCATGTAAGGTTGGCGGCTGTATTCCTGGTGATCCTCGATGCGATCGAAATCAACGCCTAGCTTGAACTCGTGCTTGCCCGCGGCGTGCTGTGGCGGCAGGAAGAGGTTGCCGATCTCCTCGGTGCGCGCGCCCTTGCCGTGGTTGGTGAGGTAGTAATTGCCGCTGGTCCCGTTGGGATTGATGACGTAAGTTTGGTCGCCCATCGGCACGACATTTGTGTAAAAGCCGCTGGTGGCCACGCCCGCCTCGAGCAGCCAGCCGCTCTGGAAAAGGTGCTGATCCTTGGCCGTGAACATATAGGCATTAGTCGAGTACCGCTGCGTGGTGGAGATGGGGTCGAGCGGGTCGAGCCCGGAATGGGGCGAGAAGAGCGAATTCACCAGAAGACCCACGGTGAGGTTGTTGTTCTGCGCCAGGTTCCACTGTGCTTTCGAGAGGTTACTCCCGCGCCAAACGCTGTAACGGTCGGCGTTCCCCGGAAGTTCGGTAAATACGGTAAGGTCGTATTCGCCCTCGAGCGCGTCCATGAACCACGCTTTGCCCGTGCGGATGGGGCCAGACACCAACGCTCGCGGCGTCCAATTGCTAAAGCTGAGGCCCCTCCGATCCTGTATGCCGGGGACAGGATCGGTGCCGGTCAGCCGCCAGTGGTCGTCCCCCGTGCCGGTACGCAAACTGATGACACCACCCGAAGCTTTGCCGTACTCCGTTGAATACCGGCTGCTGGCCACGTCTACGGACCGCAGAGCGTCCACGCTGACGCGGGTCAGGAACTCACCTGTTGCAGGATCGGAGACGTTAAATCCGTCAATCTGGTCGTAAACTTGGCGGGTGCTCGCGCCGCTCACGTGAAGTTGTCCGGTGGGATCCTGAAGCACTCCGGGCAGCAGCGGCAGAGCGTAGCGAATGTCGCGCTCCACGGGGAAGGGAAGATTAATGATGGCTTGGCTGTCCAGCGTTTCGCTCGACTGGGTTTTGGCGGGGTCGATGGCTGGGGGCGAATAGACCACATTCACTTGCTCGGAGAATTCCCGGACATGATTCAGCGTGACCTCGGCGCTGGCGAGTTCTCCCACTTGGATTCCGCGTTGGGTGACCGCGAAGAACCCCTCTTTCTCGACTTGGAGGGAGTAGTTGCCTGGAACGAGGCTGGAGAAGTCCTTGCGGCCGGCGTAATCGGTTTCACCATGTAAGGGCGTAGCTGCCGGGGGAGTCAGTGTGATACGCGCCGAAGGCACCGCTGCGCCGTTCTCGTCCACGATGACGACCTGCATGTCCACGAGGGTAGAAGCGTTCGCCGGTTGTTGCGCAGCGGCCGCCGAAGGCCCCCCGATGACAAGCGCGAGGGCCAGCGCCAGTATCGGCAACATCGCCATGGCAGCAAGGCCCGCGACGAACGCCGAGGGGCGCGTCCGATCTGGGATTCCTCCCCTCATAACGGCCATTCTCTCTCACAAAAAGGCGTTGCGATAGCCCTGCCTGCGAATTTTACTGTGGCAAGCGCTTGGCCGCCGAAGGGCTGGCGCCGTTGAAGAGGTGGTGCAATGCTTGGAGTGATACTGTTTCAAAACTGGGGACGATGAGGTCGGCGTGGGTTTCGCGGCGAAGGTCGTCCACGGAAAACGTAGAGGCAATCGCCACGCATTTCATCCCGGCGCGTTTTGCCGCCTCGATGCCCACAAATGAGTCTTCGAACACGGCGCAGGTATTTGGGGTCACTCCCAGTTTGTCGGCCGTTTTCAGATAGATCTCCGGGTCGGGTTTAGGGTGGGTAATTTCGTTGGCCGTTAACAGTGCGCGGAAGTAACCCCGCAGCTCAAGCGCGTCGATGAGGAAGTTCACGTTCTTGGCGATGGCGGCGGAAGCTACGGCCATCGGAATCGCCTGAGTGTGGCATTCCTCGATAAAACGTCGGACCCCGGGAAACGACCGGGCATGGGGACCGATCGCCCGGCGAAAGTTAACCTCTAACTCATCCCCGAGTTCAGCCAGTTGCTCGCGTGTGAGGTGCTCACCCAGGAAGTGCCGGAAGATCCAGTCGTTGGCCGGGCCCATAATCGTCTTGGGGAGTTCTTCCTCGATGTAAGGAACGCCGTGCGCCTGGAAGAGGGCTATCCACTTGCGCAGGTGGAAGGGATTGCTGTCGACCAGCACGCCGTCCATGTCAAAGATGATTGCCGCCGGGCGGAATGGGTGATGAGTCGGAGAGTCCATACCCCTTCAGTCTAGCAGATTATCCGCAATCGCTTGGCGGGTGCTGTATGAAAGTTCTCGCAACGAAATCACCCCCGTCGAGAGGTGTAGCGCGGACCTGTTTTGTAGGTCCGCGGCTTTTCATTGTCAATCGCGGAATCAGGCGGGTTTTCGTTGCGATTCGCGGAAAAGCCGCGGACCTCAAGAACAGGTCCGCGCTACGATCTCTCGGTTGTTTCCCTCATGAGAGCGAAAAGCCGCGGACCTACAAAACAGGTCCGCGCTACGAACAGGGCCGCGCGACGTTGCTACTGCGGCAGCGGGCGCAGGCTCGAAAGAAGTTTTTCCGGCGGCAGGGTATTCAGTACTCCCGACTTCTCCATCCAGCCGCGGCGTGCGGTGGTCACCCCATAGCGCATCAGCTTGAAATGCTCGGGGTCGTGCGCGTCGGTGGAAATGATGATCTTCATGCCGCGATCGCGAGCCAGTTTCACATGACGGTCGCACAGGTCAAGCCGTTCAGGGGCGGCATTCACCTCCATGATGACGCCGAATTCCTTCGCCGCGGCGAAGACCTTCTCCAGGTCAAACAGGAAGGGGTCGCGCCGCAGGACCAGGCGGCCGGTGGGGTGGCCGAGGATGCGCACGTAGGGGTTCGCAAGCGCACGCAACAGGCGCGAGGTCATTTCCTCCGCCGGCATCGCCATTCGTGAATGGACGCTGGCCAGTACGATATCGAATTGCTTCAGGAGTTCGTCGGGATAATCCAACTTGCCGTCACCCATGATGTCCACTTCGGACCCCGCCCAGATTTCGATTCCCTTCACTTTTTTGCGCGCGGCGTGAATCCGCTGAATGTGCTCAGCGGCGCGTTTCTCGTCCAGACCGTTGGCGACGGTAACGGCTTTCGAGTGGTCGGTGATCAGGATGTACTGGTAGCCAAGCGCCTTGGCGGCCCCGGCCATCTCTTCAATGCTCGCATGGCCGTCCGAGGCCGTCGTGTGCATTTGCAGGTCGCCGCGGATGTCGCCCAACTCGACGAGCTTGGGCAACTTGCCGTTTTCTGCCGCTTCGATTTCGCCCAGGTTTTCCCGCAGCTCCGGCGGAATCCACGGAAGGTTGAGCTTCGCGTAAATCTCCTCTTCGGTGCGGCTCGCCAATACGGTCTCGCCCTGGTAAAGGCCGTATTCATTCAGCTTCCACCCGCGGCGCTTGGAGCGGTCGCGCAGCGCCACGTTATGTTCCTTTGAGCCCGTGAAGTACATCAACGCGGCGCCGTAAGCCGACCGGTCGAGCATCCGCACGTCAACCTGGAAGTCGTTCTTGAGTTTTACGCTGACTTTGTCTTCGCCTTTGACCAGAATCGTGGCGATGCCGGGAAACTTGACGAAGTGATCGGCGATGCCCACGGCGTCGCTGCCGGTCACCAGCAGGTCAAGGTCTCCCACGGTCTCGCGCCCACGACGCAGCGAACCGGCAGGGGTGACCTCCTCGACGGCCTTAAAATCGTGCAGCCAGGCGGTCAGCACCTCGGCGGTTTCGTACGCGGTGTCGAGCCGGAAGCGGCCCGCGGCGCGGCGAAACACCTCGATGGCTTTCAGGATATTTTCCTCCGATTTCGCGCTCATTCCCGGCAAGCTGCGCAGACGGCCTTCTTTCGCGGCGGCTTCCAGCTCGTCCACGCTGCGGATATTCGCTTGCTGGTGGAATAACCGAACTTTTTGGGGACCTACAGTTTGAAGTTGCAGCAGTTCGAGCAGGCTTCGCGGGACTTTTCGCGAGTTGCTCCTGGTGATAGGTGGATTGGCCGGTCTCTATGATCTCGCTGATCTTCTTGGCCAAGTCCGGGCCGATCCCGGGAATTTCGGTAAGCTTGCGGTTGGGATCGCGCGCGACGTCTTCCAAGCGCTCGGGATAGCTTTCGATGGAGCGCTTGGCGCGGTCGTAAGCCGCGGCCTTGAAGCTCCACTTGGAATCATCCTGGACAATTTTCATGAGGTTGGAGATTTCCTCGAAGACGGCAGCGATCTCGCGGTTTTCCACTTCGACCTCCGGGCTAAGGGGTTAGAAGGAATAGTTTACTGCGAACATTGACCCGATGGCCAGATCACGAGATTCATCCCGAGATTGGAGGGCCCCGCGGGTTGCCTTCCATCATTACCAATGGTAGTTTGAGTATGCTTGGGGTGAATTAGAATGTTTGACCGCCTGAGTTTGCAGGTCAAGATCATCGTCATTTTTTCCGTCACGGTCATGGTCGTCCTTGGATTGTCGACGCTCATCGCCACTTTTCTGACGCGTGATCCGGTGGAGAGCGAACTTTACCACAAGGCTTTGGTGCAGGCGCGGCAGATGGCTCACCAGATTGCCTCGCCTGACACGCTGGCAAGGCCCGACGTCTTGGGTCCGGACCTAAGGCAATTGCAGCACGATGCACCCGGCATCCTTCAGGCGGATGTCTACGTCCATGGCCGCGATCACCACTTGGCCGCGACCACGAACCCGCGTGGACAGCATTTAGAGCTGGACAACATCCCGAAGGTGGAAAGTTACAACGAGTACTACAAGCCCTATGAAGACCAGGAGAGCATTGAAACCGACGATAGCCACGCGTGGATCATCAGTACGGCCATCAGTGCGCAAGGCGAGCCCATTGGCTGCTTGATTCTTACCGTTTCCCGATCCACCCTGAATGCCGTCACCTGGGACTTGGTGCTGCGGAATCTGCTCTTGATGCTGGCGAGCTTTGTGGTGGTGGTTCTTGTCGTTCACTTCTTTTTCCTCCGCGCCGTGCGGCGGCCGGTGAAGGATTTGATTCACGTCATGGAGTCGGCGGAAAAGGGGCAGCTTAACGTTCGCGCCCGCCTTCAGAGCTGGGATGAGATTGGCTTGCTCGCCGCCCACCTGAATCGCATGTTGCGGCGCATCGAGAATTTCAGCAACGAGCTGGGCCGCAAAGTGGAGGAAGCCACCGCTGAGCTGGCGCGCCGGAATGAGCAACTACGGGGCATCAATAAGGAGCTTTTCGATACGCAAAAAAACCTGGCGCGTTCGGAGCGCCTGGCCGTCGCAGGGCAACTCGCGGCCAGCCTCGCGCACGAAATCGGCACACCTCTCAACTCCATTTCCGGGCACGTGCAATTGCTGGCGCGGCGAAAGAGTAACGACGAGTCTACCGCTCGGCGCTTGCTCGTAATTGAGAAACAGGTCGAGAACATCGTTCGAACAGTGCGACAATTGCTCTCCTGGACACGAAAATTCGATCTGCGATTGGAACTCGTCGATCTGGGGCACGTCCTGGAAGACGCGGTTCTTCTCTCGTCGCCGGTTCTGGAGGCGAGAAAAATTCGCGTGCAAATGACCTTGGCCAAAGATTGCCCTATGATTTACGGAGATTCCGGCTACCTCCACCAGGTATTCCTGAACTTGATTAATAACAGCAGCGACGCCATGCCGCGCGGTGGCGAACTCCATATCAGTTTACGGGCGTGCGGTCCCACGGAGCAGGGAGAAGTGGAAGTGACGGTTACGGATAGCGGTACGGGAATGGCGCGTGAAACCTTGGCGCACATTTTCGATCCCATGTTTACCACCAAGCAGATCGGCACGGGTGCGGGGTTAGGACTCGCCATCTGCGATCAGATCGTTCGCCAGCACTCAGGAACCATCCATGCGACGAGCGCGCCGGACCACGGGACCACGTTCACCATCCGATTGCCGCTCGATTGCCGCGAGAAGGTTGAGCCTCCCGTACTCAGTACAGTGGCGAGTGAACCGTGACGAGCGATGAGTGAGGAGTGACAAGCCAGACCGCCGCTTGGGGAACGTGCAGTGACGTAAGACAAGGGACAAATGACCAGTGACGAGTGACGAAAATACGGCAAACATATTGGTGGTCGATGACGATGAGGACACACGCGAGCTGCTGCGCGAAGTCCTGAGCGAGGAGGGATACCGCGTCAACACCTCGGGTAGTGGGGAAGAGGCCACGGAAATTGGCAAGGCGCAACTCTTCGACGTCATCATCAGCGACATGCGTCTGGGGCCGAGCCTGAATGGCCTGGACGTCCTGCGCGCCTACAAAGCGATCCAGCCGGAGTCCGAAGTCATCCTGATCACAGCTTTTGGCTCAATGGAAACCGCCATTGAGGCCGTAAAGGCCGGCGCATTCGATTACATATCCAAACCCTTCAAGATAGACGAAGTTCTCTTGCAGGTTCAACGGGCCCTGGGGAACCGCAAGCTGCTGCGGGAGAATCGGAGCCTGAAACGGCAATTGGGATCTCAGGTGCAACTGTCCAGTCTGGTGGGCAATTCCCCCAAGATGCTGGAAATTTACAAGAAAATCGCCATGGTGGCGGATTCACGTTCGACCGTCCTGATCTACGGCGCCAGCGGGACCGGAAAGGAATTGGTGGCGAAGGCAATCCACTACAATGGACCGCGTGCCGAGCAGTGCTTCTACGCGGTGAATTGCGGCGCGCTCACCGAGACCTTGCTCGAGACCGAACTCTTCGGTCACGTGCGGGGCTCCTTCACCGGCGCGACGGAAAACAAGCGCGGAATTTTTGAGGAGGCGAGCGGCGGAACGGTTTTTCTGGATGAAGTCAGCGAGATGAGCCCGGCGCTGCAGGTCAAGGTGCTGCGAACTCTAGAAGAGCAGGAAGTGCGGCGCATTGGGAGCAATGAAGTCGTCAAAGTGGACCTGCGCATCATCGCCGCCAGTAATCGCAACCTGGCGGAATGGGTCGAGGAAGGGAAGTTCCGGCAGGATCTATACTACCGCCTGCGGGTCATCGAGATTGACATTCCCCCGCTGTGCGAGCGTCTGGACGACATCCCCCTCCTCGTCGAGCATTTCTTGAAGAAAATGGGCAGCGAGCGCGAGCACGCTCTTTCCATTTCCCCGCAGGCGCTTTCGGTGCTGATGAGCTATTCCTGGCCGGGAAACGTGCGTGAGCTGGAGAACGCGCTCGAATCGGCCGTGGCTCTCAACCGCACCGGGGTGGTCGTACCCGATGACCTGCCCGACAAGGTGCGCACCGAGTCCCATGAGGTCAATCGCCTGGAAGATTTCTACGCCGGGTTGCCGCCTCTCGAAGAGGTGGAGCGCCGCTACCTGGCGCATGTTCTAAAGGTGACCGGCGGGAACAAAGTCAAAACCTCAGAAATCTTGGGCATCGACCGGCGAACGCTTTATCGCAAGGCGGAGAAGTATAAGTTGCTGGTCTAACAGGCGGGCTGCCGGTCAATTCACTTCATGCCACTATGCGGGTCCTGGTCACAGGAAGTTCCGGTCACCTCGGCGAGGGCCTGGTTCGTACGTTGCGCGGTCTCGGTCACGACGTCGTCGGCCTCGACATCCTCGAAGGCCCATTCACTACGCACGTTGGTTCGATAACCGACCGCACGTGCGTGCGCCGATGCATGACCGGCGTGCAACAGGTCTTTCACACGGCTACCCTGCACAAGCCGCACATTGCCACCCACAGCCGGCAGGATTTTGTCGATACCAACATTACCGGCACGCTCAACCTGCTGGAAGAGGCTGTCGCGGTAGGCACGCGGTCGTTTGTCTTTACCAGCACGACGAGCGTTTTTGGCGGCGCGCTCGTTCCTCCGCCCGGCGCTCCGGCCGTATGGGTAACCGAGGACATCACGCCGGTTCCGAAAAACATCTACGGCGCCACCAAAGCCGCAGCAGAGGATATTTGCGAGTTGTTCCAACGGGACGAACGGCTTCCCTGCATCGTCCTCAGAACATCGCGATTTTTCCCTGAGGAGGACGACAACCGCGAGCTGCGCGAGGCGTATGCGGATGACAACCTCAAGGCGAACGAGTTCTTGTTCCGTCGCGTCGATCTTGCGGACGTGGTCAACGCACACTTATTAGCCGCGGAGCAGGCCCCTGCGATCGGCTTCCGGCGATACGTGATCAGCGCGACGACACCCTTTTTACCTTCCGATTTGCCGGATCTGCGCGTCGATGCCCCGCGGGTGGTTCGTGAGCGCGTTTCGGATTATGTTGCCGAGTACGCGCGCCGCGACTGGAAAATGGCTCCACATATCGATCGCGTGTATGTCAACGAACGCGCCCGGCGTGAACTGGGCTGGCAACCGCAATACGATTTCAAGTTTGTTATTGGCCGCCTCAAGGCAGACCAAGACATCAAAAGCCCATTGGCTCGGTTGGTTGGGTCAAAGGGATACCACGCCGAAAAGTTCGCCGAAGGGCCGTACCCTGTGAAACGAGGTTGAGGTCGTGGCGCGGGCGTCCCGCCCGCTGTCGCGGGAGCGTCCCGCTTCCGCCGTGGCGCGGGCAGGACGCCCACGCTATAAACGTCTCGCGCTTGTTGGGCTGGCCACCGGCGGTAGCATCTGCGGACTTTCGGTCGCCACCAAAAGTTGGGCAGGGAAGCGCAACTTCGATTATCCTGAAAGAGGGCCCTCAGCAATAGGGCGGGACGATCGGTGGTTGTTTGCAGAGTCTTGTGCGCCCGTCTGCGGCGCGCGGAATAGCCCGTGGCATTTTGGCGGTCCGCGGAAAAGGTGTTTAGGTTAATGAAGTACTCGCACATCGTTAAATCGGCCGCAAAGCAGCTCTGGTCAGGCTTCAAGCTGCCCTATATGGTCATGTTTGAAACCACCTTGATGTGTAATATGTTTTGCGAATATTGCATCTTTGGTGAAGAGGGTAAATTCAATGACCTTCAGACCCGGGGCACGAGGGATCGCATCTTCAAACGCATCGACGAGTTCTGCGAAATGGGTGTTTTCGCCCTCAGTTTTTCCGGCGGCGAACCTCTGCTGAACCCGAGCACCTGTGACTACATTGCCTACGCCGCCGACAAGGGTATGTGGACCTCCATGCCCACGAACGGTCTGCTGATCAAGAAATACGCGGACGGCGTGGCGCGCCTGGACATGCTGGAAGTTTCCATCGATTCGCTCAATGTGCAGCGGTTTGCAAAACGCCGGGGAGTGGACGGCCTGCCGCGAATCGTCGAAAACCTCGACTACGTGTTGACCAAGCGAAAGCCCTTTACCACTCAGATCAACGCCGCGGTGAACATCGAGAACCTCTACGACCTTCCGGAATTGGCGGAGTTCTGCAAGCAGCGCCACCTGGTGATGCATCCGGAGGCGGTTCACAACGTCATGCGCGACGGTGAATTGCTGCCCGACTCGGAGCTGCACGGCAAGGACTTGGATACGGTGGAGATGTTTCTGCGCGAACTCCGCATGTCTTACCCGGAGAACGTCCGCTTCTATACTCACTACTACGCCTTCTATCGCATGGGGGGATTCGGCCCCAAGTTTCCCTGCCGGCATCCTTCCAAGCTCATTTCCATGAAGCCCGACGGCTCCATTCACCTGCCTTGCGCGTTCGTTACCCTGCACAAGTCGCAGGCGCCACTGAAGGAAATTTTTGCCTCGGAAACAGCGAAGAAAATCATCGCCCAGGAAGCGACGCTGTGGGACTTCTGCAAGGGGTGCAAGATTGGCTGCCCCTATGAAGTGAGCGCCTATACCAACAGCCCGATGCTGGCGCTCGAATCGGGACTGAATTTTCTGCGGTTGTTGTGACCTTAGCGCGGACCCGTTTGGCAGGTCCGAGGCGTTTTCGTAATTGCCGATTGTCGATTGCCGAATTTCGAACGGGGCAGTCGACATTTGGCCCTCGTCAATCAACAAAGTACGTCTGATTAAATCATGGACGCCCCCACGCTCAACTCCGTGATGCTCATCATAGACGCGCTAGCTCTAGGGTTTGGCGCGTGGTTCGGATGGGCGTGCGCGATGCCTTCGTCCACATTTTTCCGCCCAGTGCTGAATCGCGGCCCGCGGGATGGCAAACGCATATCCCTTACTTTTGACGACGGGCCGACGGAGCAGTTTACCCCGCAGATCCTTGACATCTTGCGCGAGCACCATGTGCCCGCGACGTTTTTCGTTTGCGGCAAGAACGTGGAAAAACATCCCGATCTCCTTCGGCGCATCGTTGCCGAAGGTCATGAGGTGGGAAATCACACGTACTCGCATTTGTATCTCTATTTCAAGTCCCGGCGGCGGATGGCGGAGGAAATCGACCGTACTCAGGCGATTATTGAGAACGTCGCCGGTTGCCGCCCTACTCTTTTTCGGCCGCCTTTTGGAGCGCGTTGGTTCGGTCTTGTCCCGACATTGCTCGAACGGGGCATGCACCTGGTCATGTGGTCGGCCACCGGTTACGATTGGAGCAAGGACGTGCCGGGAATCACCCGAGCTACCTTGCGAGGACTGAAAGCCGGCGCGGTCATTTTGCTGCACGACGGTCGGGAAACCCGTCCCGCCGATGAGGTCGATCGGTCCCAGACCGTCACCGCCTTGCCGGCAATTATCGCCGGCGCCCGCGAGCGCGGATTTACCTTCGCTCCCCTTCAGGAATTCGTGCCTCACCACTAAGTGCAAAATCCGATTATGGAGAATTCGACTTGCGAAGCTCCCGATCGCCGCTGGCTTTGGCCCGGAATGTGTCGCTCGCGAGAACGACACGGCCTTCCGACACCGACATTTTGTAGTCTCCAAGTTAGCAAGTATGCGCTTGACAAGAATAGCGTAGTGTGATAAACTTACGTCTTGTTCGTGCGGAGTGTTCTCGTGCCAGTGCATTGGTCTCCTTCTCCTGATGATCCCACCCCCTGTGCCCTGACAAATTTGCGGCTAAAATCGGGCCTGTATGCTTAGACTGCACACGAAGTCACGCCGGCGAAGCGCGCAGGAGGAAATTCGTAACTTCGGTTAGGGTTGCAATTTGAGGCGCAGCGCGGGCTTCCAGTCGACCGGCGAGCCTCCAAAATGGGGGCGTTTCGTTCAAAATCGAGTTCTGCCTAACCTTGAATGTTATTGAAAATAAATGGTGTTAGCGATTTTTCGAGAGAATTTTCGACGACCGGCCGAGATTGCAAGTATATGAAAATAGACAGGTTATTGCGATCGCGGAAAAAGAGTGGATGAAAAAAGGGGATCATAAAAATCAGGGGTATCCTTGAATGTTATAGAAAACAAAGTTGGTTATATTTTGACTTCGATCAAATTCGCTCCGAACCTTGAATGTTGATGAAAAATAAGCATGTTATCGGCGCGAACCTTGAATGTGCCAGAAACAAAAGGAGTTATAGCTTTTAAGACCTAAGCAAGAAACCCGCTCGCGGCTTCATGTTCCCAAACGCTCGATGGCGGTGTAAACTTCTACGTTCCCCGGTAGCTGCAATCATCAGCCGAGGAAAATCTAACCTTTTATCTTAAGGAGCAATCATGGCGGCAAAACGAATTGGGATTCTCACCGGCGGCGGCGACGTCCCGGGCCTGAATTCCGTGATTAAGACAGTGGTTTATCGAGCCAGCGACGCCGGCTGCGAGGTGATCGGCATTCGGCGCGGTTGGGAAGGCCTGACGCATGTGGATTTGAACGACCCGGCCAGCCGCGCGCACTATATCCTTCCCCTCAACCGCGAGAACACCCGGACGGTCGATCGCACCGGTGGCACCTTTCTCCACACCTCGCGCACCAATCCGCAGAAAATGAAGAAGCTTCCGCCGGTTTGTGCGGGAGGGAATTTCCCCAAGGTGGAGAGCACCAAGAAAGGCGTGACGTCGCAGGTCTACGACATCACTGCGCAGGTATTGAAGAACGTCGGCACGTTGGGCCTCGATTACCTGGTGGCGATCGGCGGCGATGATACGCTGAGCTACGCGGCACGGCTCGACAAGGAAGGCGTGAAGGTCATCGCCGTTCCCAAGACCATGGACAACGATGTGCGCAACACTGAGTATTGCATTGGATTCTCCACCGCCATCACGCGCGCCATGGACGCCATCGATCGGCAGAGAACCACGGTCGGCTCGCACGAGCGCATTGGCGTGTTCCGCGTTTTTGGCCGCGACGCCGGTTACACTTCGCTCTATACGGCGTACGTTTCCGGCATTCGCTGCGCCATCCCCGAGTACAAGTTCGACCTGAAAAACATGATCGAGTTGCTCCTTCAGGATAAGAAAGACAACCCCAGCAATTACTCCATCGTAGTTCTCTCGGAAGGCGCCGAGTGGGAAGGCTATGCGCTCCGCGAATACGGCGAGGCCGACGCTTTCGGCCATCGCAAGAAGGCGAACGTCGGCGAGGACCTGAGCGACGAGATCAAGAAGGCGAGCGGGCAGGAGACGGTGGTCAGCGACCTCACCTATGAACTGCGCAGTGGTAGTCCCGACTTCGTCGATAAGCTGGTGGCCACCACCTTCGGTAGCATGGCCATGGACTGCATCGCCCAGGGCGAGCACGGCAAGATGACGGCCATCAACAAGGGTTGTTTCGCCATGGAGAACATTCCCGATCCCAAACTGGGCCCCCGCCATGTGGATATCGCGAGTATGTACGATACCAAACGCTACGTTCCGAAATATGAAGGCAAGCTCGGACTGCCCATTTTCCTGACACAACCGTAGAGAGGAAGTTGGGAGCAGTTTTTGAAGGGATTTGAAAATAATTCGCGAGGGGTGGGGGACCTGGCTGGGACACGGGGCTCCACCCCTGGCGTCGACGCATCAAGGGAATCTCCTTCGATTCCGACGCTGCCGCTTGAGTTGGGCGCTCCCCCTGCGGTTGCCCCTACCCCGATCGACATTTTGGCGCTTTTGCGCAGCGCTTTTGGCTTCAACTCTTTCCTTCCCAACCAGGAAGCTGTGTGCCGGGCGGTGATTGAGGGGCGCGACGTGCTCCTGGTCATGCCCACCGGGTCGGGCAAGTCGTTGTGTTACCAGTTGCCGGCCATCGCGCGCGGCGGGACGACGCTGGTGATCAGCCCACTCATTGCCTTGATGGAAGACCAGGTGGCTAAGCTCAAGGCCCTGGGTTTTGCGGTGGAGTCCATTCATTCCGGGCGCCGCCGGATGGACTCGCGCGAGGCTTGCAGGGACTATTTGTCGGGAAAGTTGCAATTCCTCTTTATTGCTCCCGAGCGCCTGCGCGTCGGGGGCTTCCCGGAGATGCTCGCCAAGCGCCCGGTGGCGCTGATCGTGGTGGATGAAGCTCACTGTATCTCACAGTGGGGGCACGACTTCCGGCCGGATTACCGCCGCCTGGGCCAGCACGTTCCCAGCTTGCGGCCAGCACCCGTCATTGCGCTGACCGCCACCGCCACGCCGCCCGTCCAGGATGATATTGTTGAGCAACTAGGCCTCGTCCGCCCCGCGCGCTTCATCCACGGCTTTCGCCGTTCGAACATTGCGATTGAGATTGTGGAAATCCCCCCCTCAGAGCGATTCACCCTGACCGCGGGGTTGCTGGCCGATCCCGGTCGCCGCCCGGCGATTGTCTACACGCCTACGCGCAAGCAGGCGGAGTCGGTGGCCGAAGAGCTGGGCGCGCAGCACGCCGCGGCCGCCTACCACGCGGGGCTCGATGCCGAACGCCGCAAGCAGGTGCAGGAGGACTTCTTGGCGGGCAGGCTCGAAATCATCGTGGCCACAATCGCTTTCGGCATGGGGATTGACAAGCCCGACATCCGCACCGTCATCCACACCGCTTTGCCGGGAAGCATTGAGGGTTACTACCAGGAAATCGGCCGGGCGGGGCGCGATGGCAAGCCCAGCCGGGCGCTGCTGATGCATTCCTACGCCGACCGCCACACCCACGATTTCTTCTTCGAGCGGAATTATCCTGACGTGGCGATTTTGCAGGGAATCTTCGCCCTGCTCAAGCCTGAACCCCAGGAGAAGCGCGAGCTCCAGAAGCTGGTGCATTTCGATCCCGAGACGTTCGACCGGGCCTTGGAGAAGTTGTGGACCCACGGCGGCGCCGAGGTGGACTTCGCGGAAAACGTCAGCCGCGGCCACGACACCTGGCGCGAGCCTTATCTGGCGCAGGCTGAGCACAAGCGCGAGCAGATTGAGCGCATGATTCGCTATGCGCGCAGCAATCAGTGTCGCATGGCGAGCGTCGTGCGCCACTTTGGCGACGAGGCAGACGGCGAGCAGCCGTGCGGAATTTGCGACTATTGCGCGCCGGCCACGTGCAATGCCCAGCGCTTTCGCACCGCAACGTCCGCGGAGCACGCGGCGCTCTTGCGGGTGGCCGCGGAGTTGCGCGCGGTCGGCGCGAAATCCACCGGCAAGCTCCACTCCGAACTGTTTCCCCACAAAGAGATGAGCCGGGATGATTTCGAGAACCTGCTGGGAGGCATGGCGCGCGCGGGAATCCTGCGTCTGGACGATGCGGTGTTTGAAAAGGACGGGCGGCAGATTCCCTATCGCACCGCCCGGTTGACGCGCGCGGGCTTGGAATTGGACGCCCACACCGCTCTTGACTTGGTGATGAAAGAGACCGAGCCGCCTGCCGCGCCCCGGAAGCGCCGGAAGAAGGGCGCCAGCGCCGCGGGTGCCGGGTCGAGCGCAGTTCAGCGCGGTTCGTCCATACCGGGACTTCCGCCTTCGGTGGATCTGTGGGAAGGGGGAGTGGGACCGCAGGGCCGGGCCCCGGGACGTACTCCGGCGCACGTGACTCAGTCTGTACCGCCGTCGCAACCGCACCGGGCGGGGGGCGCGGCGGCCGCGGGTCACGTTCCAGCACGCATGGTGCGTGCGCAAGGGACCCAATCTTCACCGCCCGTGCAACCGGACTTGCACGTGGAAGAGGCTCTGCGAGCGTGGCGGCTGGGCGAGGCTCGGCGGCTCGGCGTGCCCGCCTTCCGCATTTTCACCGACCGGGCGCTGGCGGGTCTTGTCAAACTGCGGCCACGGACCGATGGAGAAATGCTCAGTGTGCCGGGCATCGGCCTGCGGATTGCGGAGAGGTATGGGGCGGAGATTCGGCGGATTTTGGGGACGGAAGCGCGGTGATTCAACAGGATTCAAAATTCAAGATTCAAAATTCAAGATTGAAAATTCAAGATTGAAAATTCAAGATGAAGAGCCCAGGAAGCGGGATTCAAAATCAGAATTCAAGATCCAAGGCGGCCCCGCAGGAAAGATTCAACATTCAAAGCTCAAGACAAAGCTAGAAGAACAAAAGACGACAACCTCAAGATTCCGGATCCCAGATTCGGATCGTAGGCCAAAAGACTGAAAACTTAATATTAAAGGGAAAAACAAAGAGTCACAAAATCACGTTGTATGAGGCAGTATTAAAGGTGTAGTATCCACCGCGTAATATGAAGACGTTGCAAGCAAAACTCGGAATATGGGGGGCCGGGGATGAAGTACGAGCGGTTTGAGCAGCTTCCGGTCTGGCAGGCGGCGATTGATCTGGCGGCGGCCGTCTATGCCTTGACGGAACTGCCTCCGTTTCGCCGGCGCCACTCGCTCCGGGACCAGATCGAGCGGGCGGCGGTTTCGGTCTCCAATAACATTGCCGAGGGGTTCGAGCGCGGGACGAAGCAGGAATTGCTGACGTTTCTCTATATCTCGCGCGGTTCCGCTGGGGAAGTACGGTCCATGCTGTGCCTGCTGGAGAAGATTCCGGGCTTTGCTGAAGTCGCGTCTGGAATTGTGAATCTGAAATCGAGCGTGGAGAGCATTTCCAGGCAGCTTGGGGGGTGGGTTCGAGCGCTGCGGGACTCGGAGCTTAAGGGAGAGCGCTTTGTGAGCGAGAAGGTGCGGCGGGCGGACGCGGCACGAAGAGACCGGGAAGAGTTTTTGAAGGAGTTGGAAATGGTTCGGAATGGGGGACAGTTCAAGCCGAAGGATTAATTCAAAATTCAAGATTCAAAATTCAAGAACCGGCAGACGCGCGATTCAGAGGTTCAGTCCCGAGGCAGCCACAGCCGAAAGATTAATTCAAAATTCAAGATTCAAAATTCAAGAACCGGCAGACGAGCGATTCAGCCTGTTGGTTGTGAACCCGCCTCGACTCTCCTAGGTTTCGTTTCTTGAATTTTGAATCTTGAATTTTGAATCCGTTCTAGGTCCTGTGGTGGTTGCGCACGAGATAGCGATGAATGTCGGGCCAGAATTCCTTCATCTCGAAGCCCAACGCATCCCAGCCCATTTGGGTCACCCAGACATCGGCGCTGTTGCCAAACGTTAGCGGTCCGGGATGGTAGACATTCGAGATGGCCGCGGTGGAGGCGGCGCCGAAAATCTCGGAAGCGTTGAATTCATTTTTTCCCGCGTCCGAGCGCGTGACCGCCACTCGCGATGCGGAGTACTGAACGCGACGTAGAAACTTTCCTTTTCCGATCTGGTAATAGCGCGGATCCTGGTGCAAGCCTGATGCGAATACCGCGGCCACCATAAAGTTCTCGACCGTGTTGCGGATCGTTCGTTGGTTTGCTTGGGGGCTCTGGCGCAGCCGGCTGGCTTGACGGCGTTTGGGGCCGGGTTTGTGGAGTTGCAGGCTCAGTTTGTGGCGCAGGGGGTGGCGAAGTCTGGTTCGGCTCTTGTGCAGCCAACTCAGCAGACAGCCCCAGAAGTAATCCGAATGGACTCGCGAGGACGGCGCCGCGCAGCAAAGGGTTTCGTTTCATCTTCAATCCACTGGTCTCCACTCTCACGCATCGGCGCACCGAGTCCTTTCGAATGGCAGGCTCTGCGGCCGGTGCCGCTCTAACTAAGACGCGAATCGCGTAACAAGAGTTTCCCGCCGTTCTATCTACTTGCGAAGGAGTCTGTTCTAAGCAGGGGGTTTTCTGTGGAGTTGCAAGCAGTACTTCGATTTAGACCCAGTGCCACTGGACGCGAGCAGGGTAGTCACAACCCGAACCGTGCGGTGATCGGCCCAAGCAGAACGGGCGGGCGCCCGTCCTGCTTGGGGTAGGATTGAGTGTCCCGGTTGGCTCGACGGTTTTTTCTAAACGGTTAACAGGTTTGCAGGGCTGCCTGCTCGCTCAGTTTGCGTAGCAGACTTCGCCGCTATAGCGCAGCACAAGCGTGTTCTTAACGAAGTCCGCCATCCCAAAGTAGCTTAGAGAGCCTGTGGCGCCACTGAACTTGCCGGTCCCACCGGTGATCTTGGAGATGTAGTTTCCCCAGGGCACGGCCACGATGGCCGTACTGGACGTTGGGTAAGTGGGTGTCAGGACCGCAGGAGCGAAATAGATCGAGCCACCCCCCGCGGTGACCCAATAGTGCTGAAGCGTGAAGGTTGTGCTTGTCTCGCCCACGATGTTCGCTGCCACCGAGCCGGCCAGATCGCCATATACGGGACCCAAGTTGTACACTGAACCGATCGCGCCGATATTCGTCATCAGGACTCCGCCCACAGGAGTGCAGGTGGAGGCCGCAAAGGCCACCGGGGTTGGACGAATGAACTTGTTGGGAACGAATGACAGGAGTGAGAAGACCACGCCGGTCAAAGCGAGTACGGTAATTACCTTTCTGATTTTCATACGTGCCTCCTTTTATCAGAGTCGCGTGGATAGCCGCATGATTTTTTCCGCAGGCCCCACCTGACCCATGCTTGTTTCGCTCACAATGCTGCAGCCCGGTGCAGGGTTCAATGCACGGAGGGTGAACTCCAGATAAACTGTGGGTGACCCGACGGCAAATAGAAGAGATTTCCCTCTTTGCGCCATTCACATTGACTTCGCCCGCAGAAAGGCGTAAACAGGGGTTCTCCCCAGGTAAGTTTAGCACGTCATTCACTTTCCGATGGTTGTGAACGGCGGCATAGACCGCAGTGAAAGCTCGTCGGCTGGTTGTGACCCTGCCATGCAAGTACCGGCCAGTGGATCTGGGCGCGTCCGGGTCGGAGAGTTCGAAGTTGATCTTCGAGGAGGGGAACTGCGTCGCGGCAGCGAGAAGATCAAGCTCCAGGAGCGGCCCTTCCAAATTCTCGCCGCGCTCCTCCAGCGGCCCGGCGAAATGGTGACCCGGGAAGAGCTCCAGCAAAAACTCTGGCCCCCCAATACCTTCGTTGACTTTGAACACAGCATTAACACGGCCGTGAAAAAACTGCGCGAGGCGTTGGGGGATGACCCTGAGAACCCAAAGTTCATCGAGACTCTGCCAAGGCATGGGTATCGCCTTATTGCTCAAGTCGAGGTCATTGCTCCGGTTGAGGTCATTGCCCCTATTGAGGTCGTGGAGAAGAAGCGTGCGCGACCGGAGGCGGAGGTACAGTTCGTACCCCCGGAGCAAGGTCGCCCTCCAGGGACGACCCGGCAAAAGCGCTGGCTTGTGGGCGCGACGGTAGGCGCAATCGTCACGGTGCTCGCCATGCTCATCGGTCCGAAAGTGACAGGCCTGCGCGACCTTCTGATCGGGTACGCCGGGGGGCGCGGCCGTGCCTCCGCGCAGAAGGCGCACATCGAATCCATCGCGGTGCTGCCGCTCGAAAACCTCTCACACGACCCCCAACAGGAATATTTCGCTGACGGCTTGACCGATGCCCTGATCACCGATCTGGGCCAGGTCGCGCCACTCCGAGTGATCTCGCGGACCTCGGTGGTGCAATACAAGGGAGCCAAGAAGGCGCTGCCCCAAATCGCCCAGGAGCTAGACGTGGACGCGGTGGTGGAAGGTACGGTGCAACGCTCCGGCAACCAGGTACGAATCACCGCACAATTGGTTGAGGTGCGAACCGACACGCACCTGTGGGCACAGACCTACGTGCGGGACTCAGGACAACTCATCCAATTGGAGGAACAGACGGCGCTGGCGATCGCCCACGAAGTCAGCGGGCGGCTTACTACTGACGAAGAGACGCGCCTGGCGAGCAAGCGGACCGCCAACCCGCGCGCCTACGACTCCTACCTCCATGGTCGATATCTTTGGAACGAGAGAACTGCGGAAACCGCAATTGGAGCCCGCGTGTACTTCGAGCAGGCCCTGCGGGAGGACCCCAACTTCGCGCTCGCATACTCGGGACTGGCTGATTACTATGGCGTGAGCTGGTTCGTAAAGTGGGACCAACCTCTGGCGGAAACGTACGCCCGCAAGGCGATAGCACTCGAACCCGACCTTGCCGAAGCCCACGCATCACTCGGAATCAGTTGTTTGTACCAGAGAAAATTCGCTGAGGCAGAGAAAGAGCTGATCCGGGCGATCGAATTGAATCCGAACTATGCCATGGGCCACCATTGGTATTCCCAATATCTGCTAACCCTTGGCCGTCTGACCGAAGCGCTGGCCGAGAGCGACCGGGCGCGGCAACTCGATCCCTTCTCCCTGCCCATAAATTATTTGCGCGGCATCATGCTCCTCGGCCTGCACGAATATGATCGCGCGGTCGAGCAGTTTGAGAGGGCGGCGGCGATAAATCCGCAGTCGCCTTCACCCCACAGTGATCTGGCCCGTATTTACTGGATCGAGGGCAGGGTTCCGGACGCGCTAGCGGAAGAGCGGAAGGTGGCGTCCCTAG
>CAWEFC010000046.1:0-14168 GCA_963808085.1 uncultured Acidobacteriota bacterium | reverse complement strand
TGGATTTGAACCAGCGACCTTTGGGTTATGAGCCCAACGAGCTACCAGACTGCTCCACCCCGCATTGACAGTATACTCATACAATGCGGTCCTGCCAACCACTTTTTCGACACTACTTTTTCGACCGTGGCTGAATTAGAGCTGGATTCTCCCGGAGCAGTTTCCAATGCAAACGGAGCGGATTCATCCCCCCGAACATTTAAGCTGGAAGTTGAGGTCCTCTCTTCCAACGATCCTTTTCACGCCCAAAAAATTTCGGGATGGTCGGTTGGGCCATCGATATGCCCGACGAGCCTGTGCTGCATGTCGTCATGGAGAACTGACACATCATGGCGCAACTGACTCATCTTTTCGGCGCTGAACGGGGTAAAGGCGCGTGCCAGCTCCACGTTGTGTTCAAGCATTTCCACCTGGGGCATCCCCGCGACTGCGCACGTCACGGGCAAGCTCATGGCAAAATGCAGGAGGGTATCCGCGCTTTGCTTCCCCCCTTCTGTGCCGATCAGGAACTCCTGGCCATAGACCTTCATGGCGATGACGCCCAATCCCTTTTTGTTGGCGGCAACGAGGGCCGTCTTTTCAAACTCGCCGGTTCCCGAAGGGTTCAGCGCCATCTGCGTGCAATCGAGCGGATGGCGTTCGATCGCGCGTGCGAGGACCGCGCCTTCGGTGTGGCTGGTCATGCCGATCGCGCGAGCCATCTTCTGTTCCTTTGCCTCCAGCAGTCCTTTGAGGGCGCCGTCGGGAGCCTCAATCTTTGCCAGGTCATCAGCATGGCCCAAGCTGTGAATGTGCACCAAGTCCACGTGGTCCGTCTGGAGCCGCTTCAGGCTACCCTCCAGACGGCTCATGAAGCCGTCTCGGGTCCGATCGGGAATCTTGGTGGCGAGCCAGACTTCTTTGCGGCGCGACGCCATGACCTTGCCGACGCGTGTTTCGCTCTTGCCGTTGCCGTATGCATACGCCGTGTCGACATAGGTGATGCCCAGGTCAAGTGCGTGATTGAGGACCTCGACCGCTTTGTCGTCGTCCTCGTACATCAGGAAGCGGCTGCCACACCCAAATGCCAAAATCGAAACCTTGGCGCCCGTGTGGCCCAGCATGCGATGCGGCAAAGCCTGCTCCTTGGCCGCGGCAAGATTCGACCACAAAGGAAGGGCGGCGCCCGCCGCTCCACCGATGGCGATGCTTTCCAGGAATTTTCTTCGTGAAAAATCATTGCTCATGGCAACTCCTCAACAAGAAGGTTGGCGAAAAATGGATGCGACAGAATCTGTTCGGGCTTGCCCCAAAACCTATTATACCCTTATGGGCGGCAACCGGCATCTTTTGATGAGAGCTTGACGTCGGCATAGTCGCCCGTCTCATCGAACGATCCCAGACCCACTTGACCGCACTTGAACGTCTTGTCGATCACGGCGAATCGCGGCTGGGTATCATCGTCGACGAAAACCTTAATCGACCCTGAATCCGCGTTCCGCTCAACGCGAACTTTGTGCCAATTCGTGTCGGGGAGCGCCGCGGCCGCTTCCACACCCGCAATGCGTCGACGCGGAGCGCCATCCACCAGGAAGATGCCATTGTGGACATCCACTTTTGTTCCGGGGTCAACAGATAGGTGAGTGTAGTAGAAGTGTAGATTATCGACGTAATTAAACGCGATCGCCATGGACCCACCCGCCCGGCGGACGCGCGCCTCGAGAGTAAAGCTTCCCACGTTGATACCCTTAATTCGCGCGAATTGCTGCGGGCGGCGGGGAACCAGCGGTTCACGATTTCGCAGCATATGCAGATAATGCAGCGGCCCCTCCGTTCTCACCACCCAGTCCTCGGCAAAGGGGAACTGCCACGCATCCAGCTTGCCGGATGAAAAGTCGTCATGAAAGTCAATCCTTCCCGTCGCCGCCGTCATCGCGATAACAGCCACCAGAATGCCCGGAACGAGAACGGCAATCCTCCAACTAACAAAGAACTCTCTTCGGCGTGCGCTGTGCATAGTCAAGTCCTCCGCTTGGAAGCGCAGATTATCAGGGTTTCGCGCTAATGGCCAAAGTTTTCTTGCGGCGTGTCTTGGGCCGTTTCGACTGATGAAATGGGTGAATGCTAGGCGTAACGACCCTCAACCGGCACCCCCGTGTGCTAAAATTGCCTATCTCCGAAGAGTTGGTCAGCCCATCGGGATTATGCCAAAGCCGTCCAAGCCCGCTCCGAAGCACTTTGCCGTCAACCGGCAGGCACCACATCTCTATCACTTGCTGGAGCGGTTTGAGGCGGGCGTCGAGCTGACCGGAACCGAAGTGAAGTCCGTTCGGGACGGGAAGATCAACCTCAAAGACAGCTATGTGGATGTTCAGCGCGGCCAAGCGTGGCTCATTGATTGCCACATCAGTCCGTACGTGGCAGGGAGTTACGCCAATCACGAACCGCTGCGCGACCGGCGATTGCTGCTCCACCGGCAAGAACTGGATAAACTCGCGGGCCGCGTCCAGGAAAAGGGATTCACCCTCATACCGACCCGGGTCTACCTGAAAAAGAACATGATCAAGTGCGAGATTGCCCTGGCGAAGGGCAAGAAAGTGTACGACCACCGCGAGACCTCGCGGCAGCGCACAATCGACCGTGAAGCCCAACAGGACATCCACGAACATCGCCGGCGCCACCTTTAGGCGGCCGCAACGATGACCCATCGCTTCCACAGGAGCCCTAAATCGTGAAGATTGAATTCCAGCATGATCCTCTGGCGCAGCTCTCCACCTCCGCTCTTGTCGCTTACAGCTTTGACGGAGCGCCCGCTTCCAGCGGGACCGTGGAACTGTTGCCGGCGGAAACACGCAAGCAGTTGGAGCAATTAGCAACCGCCGGGGAACTCACCGGCAAAGCATTCGAATGCACCACCCTTCGTTGGCCCACAGGGATGGCGACCTCCAAGCTGCTGGTGGTGGGAGCCGGCAAGGCCGAAAAACTCAATGATGCGCTCCTCCGGACCCTGGTGGGGGCGGCAGTCAGGTATTTGCGCTCGCGCGGCGTGCGAGAATTGGCATGGATACTTGGTGCCTTGGAACCCGGCGCAATTACAGCGGTCGTCGATGGCGCTCTTGTGGCTGATTATGATTCGGACACTTATCGCACCGAACGCAACGGGGAGAAGGGAATTGACACCTTATGGCTGGCGACGGGTGGTGGCGCGCGGCCGGCGGAAGCGCAGGCGGCCCTCGATCGCGGCCGAATTCTCGGTGAGGCCCAGAACCTTACACGCGATCTCGTGAATGAACCCTCGAACCGCATGACGCCTACAATCCTGGCAGAACGGGCCAAGGAGATGGCCACGCGCTTCGGCTTGAGCTGCGAAGTGCTGGGGGCGCAGGACATTCAGGATTTGAAGATGGGCGCGTTTTGGGGAGTGGCGCAGGGTAGCCAACACGAGCCAGCCAAATTGATCGTAATCCGGTATTCCCCGGAGGACGCGCCGGAAGAACCCGTGATCGGATTGATCGGGAAGGGAATTACCTTTGATAGCGGCGGCATTTCCATCAAGCCCAGCGAAAACATGCACGAAATGAAGACGGACATGGCCGGTGGCGCCACCATGCTGGGCGTCATGCAGGCAATCGCTCAGCTCAAGCCGCGCGTCCGCGTCACGGCGCTGATTCCGGCAACCGAGAACATGCCTAGCGGCAATGCTTACAAGCCCGGCGACGTCCTCACCTCCATGTCGGGAAAGACCATCGAAATCCTCAACACCGATGCGGAGGGCCGGCTGGTGCTGGCCGACACGTTGACCTATGCGAAGCGTTTAGGCTGCACGGTGTTGATTGACGCCGCCACTCTCACCGGGGCCGTCCTGATCGCGCTCGGGACTATTACCACCGGGGTTTTTGGTTGGAATAAGGAATGGGTGGATCGCGTTCTGGCTGCCGCCGACGCGGCGGGAGAGAAGATGTGGCAACTGCCCGTCGACGAGGACTATCGCGACCTGTACAAGAGCTTGATCGCGGATCTTGCCAATACCGGCGGCCGTTATGGAGGAGCGATCACCGGCGCGATGTTCATCGGGGAATTCGCCGGCGATACACCGTGGGTCCACCTCGACATCGCGGGAACCCGCTGGGCGAACGATGAGAAACCCTATCGCGCCAAGGGCCCCACGGGCCATGGCGTGCGCACCCTCGTGCAGTTGCTAACGAGTCTTTACCCGTAAAGAGCAGTACAACCTCAGTCGTGCTTATCGGCATTGCGGTTGAGGACTTTTCGGATTGGCCACATGCGCTTGATTTCCGGAGAGAACTCCTGGACCATGTGCAGGGCACCCACAAAACCGAACTGTAAGTGCCCCGTCTGCACCCCTTGGACCAGAGGGCTAAAAGTCCTGGGGGACCAGTATGTGGAGACAATGCCGCTGCCGTACGCGCCTACAAGTTGGGGCAAATCCAAGCGCTTGTGGCCGTGCCGATCGTAAGTGAGAACGAACATCCGCCGTTTCGATGGTGGCAGATCCCGTGGGGGCTCGACCGCGCGCGGTAAACCACCATGTAGCGACCACACCTCCGCCATGTATCAAGCGCCCTCAGTCGTTGTATTTTATCTCCTACCGGGCTTCCCCTGCGCCGAATTTCATCCCGCCGCCTTTGCGGGCGGACGGGATGGAATTTACAATCGAGAGATGCCATTCTAGGGTACTATTCTCTGCTACCTGGGAACGCATGAAGTATTCAGTCCTTATTGTCGATGACGAACCCGGCATTCGCGAATCCCTCGCGGATGTCCTTGAGGATGAGGGCTATCGAGTTGAAGCCGTCGGCAGTGGTGAGGCTTGCCTTGAGACCCTTTCAACGGGGAAGTTTGACGTTGTCCTGCTCGATATCTGGCTGCCGGGCCTTGACGGCATCCAAGTGCTGGAAAACATCCAGGCACTCGAATCGCCCCCCACGGTCATCATGATTTCCGGACACGGCACCATCGAAACGGCCGTGCGCTCCACAAAACTGGGGGCTTTTGATTTCATCGAGAAGCCTCTTTCCATTGAGAAAACCCTGCTGACGCTTCGCCACGCACTAGAGCAGTCGCGCTTGACCGAGCAAAACCGTGAGCTGCGCGAGGAGTTGCGTGGCCGCGACCGCATCATTGGCTCGAGCGTGCTCATGAAAGCGCTGCGCCAGCAGTTGGATCTCGCCGCCCCCACCCATGGCCGCGTGCTCATCTACGGGGAGAGCGGTACGGGTAAGGAACTGGTGGCCCACGCTTTGCACAATCACAGTCAGCGCGCGGAGCAACCCTTCGTGGAGGTCAACTGCGCTGCGATCCCGGAAGAGCTTATCGAGAGTGAGCTGTTCGGTCACGTCAAAGGGTCGTTTACCGGCGCTTTAGAGGATAAGACCGGCAAGTTCGAACAGGCCCATGGCGGCTCATTGTTCCTGGACGAGGTGGGAGACATGAGCTTGCGCACCCAGTCAAAAGTCCTCCGCGTTATTGAGGAGCAACGCTTCACTCCCGTCGGCTCTGGCAATAATCTTACTGTCGACGTCCGCATCATTGCCGCCACCAACAAGCGCCTCGAGGAGGAAATCCAAAAGGGAAACTTTCGCGAGGATCTGTTCTACCGCCTCAATGTGATTCCGTTCTACGTGCCCCCGCTGCGTGAGCACTCAGAGGATATCCTCACGCTGGCCAATTTCTTCCTGGCCGAATTCGCCCGCGCCTACGGGCGCCGCCCGAAGCATTTTGCCGAAACGGCGATGGAAGTCCTGGTGGCCTACAGATGGCCGGGTAACGTGCGCGAACTGAAAAACCTTGTCGAGCGCCTGGTTATCATGGTTCCCGGCGAACGAATCGAGCGGCGTCACCTTCCCCCTGCTTTGCACCAGGACGGAGCGCGCTCCGCCCCTGTCGCCAAATTCCCGACCGGGAAATTCTCCAGCCTTCAGGAAGCGCGTACCGCCTATGAGCGCGACTACATTCTCCGCACGCTGGAAGAGCACCAGGGCAACGTCAGCCGGACCGCCGAGGTTCTGGGCCTCGAGCGCAGCCACCTGTACCGCAAGATGAAGTCCTTGGGGATCGCGGTGGGGAGCTAGACTCCTTTCGCGGATGAGGCTCGAGGGCAGGGAAGGGTTTTTCGGCGAACGGTTGTAACCACGCGCGTTGGGACGGTCGAGACCTCGATTGTAAACTCGGGTTAACATGCGGTGCAGTGCCTGCCACCGCGCGTCACCAGCGTTTTTCCGGCCCAGCGCGGCACATCGGGACAACCAGCCGCGCGGCCATGGAATCGAAGAAAGAGAAATCGGGAACGGCATCCAATCAGGAATAGGGGGAGACGATGGCGAAAGCTTTCACCTTGACCGCTAAGGCCACAATTCCCATCGCGGCTTGCTTGCTGGCGGCATCGCTTGTGGTGGTTGCGCGCGCGGAAGACAAGACGCAATTGACCGGCCGCTGGAATTTCAACCTGGACCAGAGCGACGACGCGGATCAGAAGATTCAAGAGGCGCAGCAAAACAGCAAGGTCCGCGCGGATACGACGGACACTGGCACCTATCCCGGCTCGGGGGGGAGCACTTATCCCGGTGGCGGCGGTATGGGTGGAATGGGCCGCGGCGGTATGGGTGGAATGGGTGGAATGGGTGGCGGCATGGGCCGCGGCCGGCAGTCTTCCAATCACGGTGAAGCGGTCAGCAGCGAGGATTGGGATCGCGTCGGGGCCAATCCCAAATACTTGCGGATCGATCAGCGCTCTGACCAGATTGTGGTGACCGACGATTCCGACCACGCCCAAACTTTCTACCCCGACGGCAAGAAGCATGAGGAAAAGGATGAGGACGGGAAGAAGTTGTCGACCAAATCCTCGTGGGAGAATGGCGCCTTCGTCGCGGAAACCAAACTGCCGCACTCGGAGAAGCTTACCCAAACATTCCGGGTCAGCGACGATGGCAAGCAGCTTTCCATCATCACACGGTTCGAAGCACCTTCGCTCAGCGGGCCGGTGAGCATCCGTCGCGTGTATGAGATGCCCAAATCGGCGTCGAAATAGAGCGCGCTAGCTGCCCGGGGTCGGGCGTGTTTAAGCTATGCACCCTCCGTCGAGCCCCCGTCGTTGCGATAATCCAGTTCGGCGATGACCGCCTGATTATTGCGCCAGTGGGGGGCCACTTTTACGAAAAGCTCAAGATAAACGCGGGGAGGAAACAACTTCTCCAGTTCCTCCCTCGCCTCGCTGCCAATTTCCTTCAACCGCGCCCCGCCTGCCCCAATCACAATCGGTTTTTGTGAGTCCTTCTCTACCACGATCGTGGCGTGCAGGCGTGTGAGCAGCGTTCCCTCTTCAAACCCATCGATCAGCACCGCCGTTACGTAGGGCATCTCGTGCTTGGTATGGCGGATGACCTTTTCGCGTATGATCTCGCTCGCCAGGAAACGTTCCGGCTGGTCGGTGTATTCGTCGCTGGGAAAGTACTCCGGGCCTACGGGCAGACGCTGCACGATCGCGCTGAGCAAGTCCTCGAGGCCCTCCCCACGCAAAGCTGAGATCGGAAAGATCTCCTCAAATCCGTAGAGCTTCGAGTAGCGGTCCATCAGCGGCAGCAGGTCGGGTTTGTGCACGCGGTCTACCTTGTTCAATGCGAGAATCGCGCGCGGCGAGTATTGATTCAGGAGGTTGATGACGAACTCGTCGCCCCTGCCGTACTTCTCGCTGGCATCGACGATCAGCACGGCAAGGTCGCGGTCCGCCAGCGCCTGTCGCACAAAGTTCATCATTTGCTCGTTCAATCGCGAGAGGGGCTTGTGGACCCCCGGGGTATCCATGAAGATCACTTGAGCGTCAGGCCTGTGCAAAATTCCCAGGATGCGATTACGCGTCGTCTGGGGCACCGGCGTCACAATCGAAACCTTGGACTCCACCAGCGCGTTCACCAGCGTGCTCTTTCCGGCGTTGGGGCGGCCGACCACAGCAACAAATCCCGATTTGAACGAGGGGGTGTCAGACATGGGTAGGATTCTCGGAAGGCAGGCTGGGCGGCATCATCATTCGTACCTTCAGCACCGTCCGCTGATTGGCTTCCAGCACTTCGAACATTAAGCCGTGGCTTTCCACTTTTTCACCCGCCGCCGGAACGTGACCGAGTTGGTTCATCACCAGCCCCGCCACTGTGGAATAGTCGTTCCCCTCGAGCGGAACGTTGACCTCACCCGCAATCTGCGCCAACTCGGCGTTTCCCGAAAGAATGTAGGTCGACGGCGATTCCTTGACGATGTCGCGTGCGTGCGGCTCAACTTCGTCGCGAATTTCTCCCACGATCTGCTCCACCAAGTCCTCGATCGTAATCAATCCGGAAACGCTGCCGTACTCATCGATCACAATCGCCATCTGGGTGGTCGACTGCTGCAACTCCTTTAAAAGGTCATCAATGGGCTTGGTTTCCGGAACAAAGGGCACCGGCCGGACGAGGGCGCGAAGGGTCGTAGCTTTCTGCTCTTCCGGTGACAGTTCCATCAGGTCGCGAGTACTGACGAACCCCTCGATGTGATCCAACTGTCCGGAGTACACCGGGTAGCGTGTCAAGCGCTTGGTGCGAAACAAAACACGCAAGTTTTCGATGGAAGAGTTGATTTCGATGGCGGCGATTTCCGGCCGGGGCGTCATGACCTCGCGTGCAACCTTCTCGCCGAATTTCACCACCGATTGCAGCATCTCGCGTTCTTCCTCTTCAATCAAACCTTCCTGCTCGCCAGTGGCAATCAGTTCTTCCAGGTTTTCCTGCGGCGATGGCGGCTCGGGCTCGGGTTCGGTGGGTTCGAGCAGCCGCGAGATGGTGGTGGAAATCAGGATCGGGAAGGTCAGTGGCAGCGCCCAATAAACGACCCTCCGTAGCATGGGTTCCCATTTCTCGAGGATCACTTCCGGTTCATCGTGGCGCACCACCATGCGGAAGGGAATCAATTGATCGGCGATAGCGACCGCGGCAAGAACAATCAGGAATGCCGAACCGAGATCGCTCCAAAGGTGGTCCGGCCGCCGCCAGATCAGCAGCCCGGCCAGTCCCACCGCAAACAAGTGCATCGAGGCGCCGTGCAGGGCGGAAATTGACACGCCGACGCGTTCGCGATTGTGGCGGATGCGCCCGTCCTCACTGGGCCCAAAAACCTTGCGCGCCCCTACCGGAGTTAGCCGGCGCATCAAGAGGCGCAGGTAGGACGCGACTGATCCCATCGCCAGCAACAGCGCCAGGAGAATTACCCATGCGATCGTGGAGAGGAGCATTTGATCCATATCGGAAAGTAAAGCAAGTCAAAAGTCAAAACGCAAAAGTCAAAAGTTCAACTGGCCTCGGCTTTGACTTTTGCCTTTTGCGTTTTGACTTTTGACTTGCTCTTTTCTACCGGAGAGCGGCCCATCACCTCCAGTTGCTCGCGTAGCTCCAGTTCTAACGCCACCATTTCTCCGGTATCGCATTCGTGGTCATAACCTAACAAGTGAAGAACTCCGTGCAGGATCAGCCAGCGAATCTCGTCCAGAACGGAATGGTCTTCTGCCGCGGCATTGCGCCTGGCCGTCGGCGTTGAAATCACTACTTCGCCCAGGAAAACCGCCGCTCCGGTGTGCGCGTTGGGCCAGTCGCTCGGCAACGCCGGCGGCATAACCGGCCGCCCCGGCTCGTTCCAGGGAAATGAAAGCACATCCGTGGGCTTGTCCTGAGCCCGATAGGTCCGGTTCAGGCTGCGAATAGTGTGATCGTCAACGAAGCAAATGTTGAACTTCTTCTTTCCCAACCGCAATCGCCGCTTCAGTCTCAGCGCGAATGCCAGAATCGTAGCCGTCTGGACCCGATACCCTTTCTGGCGGTTAATCAACTCGACGCCGCTGGCGCTTAGGGTGGAGCTCTTTCCGCTCATTTCTGCTCGCCGTTGGCCTTGGCAGCCCGCACCTGCTCGTATTCTTCGTAGGCACGGATCACCCGTTGCACCAGGCTGTGCCGCACCACATCGCGCTCGTTGAAGTAAATGATGCTAATGCCTTCCACCTTGCCTACCACCTCTACCGCTTCCACGAGTCCCGAGCGCCTGCCACTGGGAAGATCGATCTGCGTGACGTCCCCCGTCACCACCGCCTTGGAATTGAATCCGAGGCGGGTGAGAAACATCTTCATCTGCTCGCTCGTGGTGTTTTGGGCCTCGTCCAGGATCACGAACGCATCATTGAGCGTCCGCCCGCGCATGAAGGCAATCGGCGCGATCTCGATAACGCTTTTCTCCAGATACCGGTCTACGCGGTCCGGGTCAAGCACGTCATAAAGAGCGTCGTAAAGCGGGCGCAGGTAAGGGTTAACTTTCTCTTGGAGTGTGCCGGGCAAATATCCCAGCCGCTCGCCGGCCTCCACCGCCGGGCGGGCCAAGATAATCCGGCTGACTTCCTTGGTCAGCAGCGCGTCCACCGCCATCGCCACGGCCAGATAGGTTTTGCCCGTGCCCGAAGGCCCGATGCCAAAAACCATGTCATGGCGTTCCATCGCATCGACGTAAAGCCGTTGGTTCAAACCCTTGGGGGCAATCGATTTCTTGCCGAGGCTCCGCGGCCTGCCCGCTTCCGCCAAACCCTTCAGGCTGGCCTGCGGGTCCTGGCTGATGATGCGCAGAAAGCCCTCGATTTCCGCGTTCTCGAAGCGGACTCCGCCCTCCACCAACGCCGCATACTCCTCCACCAGGCGCTGCGCCCGGCGCACGTTTGCTTCCTCACCTTCGATTTCCACGGACCCTTCGCCCAACCGCGCGGAGACCTGAAAGCACCGCTCGAAGAGTTTCAGGTTTCCGTCATAGGTACCAACAAGCGCTGGAACTCCTTTTCGTATTCTGACACTGGCATTCATAAGGGTTGAACTGTGGGACGAGCCTCCATTTTAGAAGATGCACATGTCGCGGGGTACGGCAGGATGCCGCCGGTTGGCAATCGTGGAAGGTGAATATACGTTCATTAATTCATCGACGATGCTAAACGAGGCAGTCGCCAAAGTCAAGACGAGGCAAAGCGAAAGCCGTCACGACCAGTTGACCACAGCTTTAACCACGCCCGCTTCGCGATGGAGCCAGTCGGGAAATCGTTCCGGCATGACGTCGCGGCGGGCAACTTCGGTGGGCCATGCCCCAACATCGATCTGCCCGCTTTCCATCAATTCGAGCACGCGCCGATGTTCGGCAGGAACGCTGTTCCGGCTCGACAGGATCGTGGCTTCGCGGCGGTGAAGATCGGGATCGAACAGGGAAACGTGGTCGTTGATCAGGCCCACGAAAATCAGCTTTCCGCCCTGCTGGAGCAGATGAAGGGATTCTTCCATAGAGCTCCGGTCGCCGGTGCAGTCGAACACCAGCATCGAGGGTTCCTCCTGCCGCGCTTCCTGGTGTGACGGATAAAACCGCTTTAACCCATTGTGCCGGGCCGCGAACGCCAGGCGCTCAGGGATCCTCTCAATCACCGCAATGTCGGCCCCAGCGAGTCGCAGGAACTCGATGACCGAAAGTCCGATGGGGCCAGCCCCCACAACGATCGCGCGATCTCCTGCCTGTGCCGCAGCGCGCCCCACCGCGTGGATGCCGACGCCAAGGGTCTCTACCAGCGGAATCTTCTCGGGGGGAAGCTTTTCGCACTTATACATCTGTGTCGCGGGCAAAATGATGCGGTCGCGCATGCCCCCGTCGCTGTGGACGCCAATGACGCTCATCTTCGCGCAACAGTTCGTCCGGCCGCGCAAGCAAGCCGCGCACTTGCCACAGGTCATGTAGGGGTTCACCGCGCAGCGGTCGCCAGGCTTGAAATCTCCGACGCCGTCGCCGGTCTCGATGACCTCGATAGCAAGCTCGTGCCCGAGAATACGCGGATAGGTGAAAAACGGCTGAGTGCCCTCGAAGGCGTGAAGATCGGTGCCACAGACGCCGACGGTCAATACTCTCACCAACACATCACCAGGTCCTGGCGCACCCGGCTGGGCGGTTTCGGAGAGAGTGAACCTGCCCGGCTGTTCAAGTACCATCGTCTTCATGGGATCCAAACCTCAAATCGTTCAAGCAGAATTTCCACGATCAATTCGTACGCATCTTCGGACTTACCGCTGGTCGCCGGCAAAGCACAAAGACTCCCTTCGTGCCGAACTCGAAAGTTAATTGAAAAGTGGGGCGCTTGCAAGCGCCATCGGCTGGCGCAACTCGTAGGGGCATGCCTCATGGGCACGAGCGTTAACCTAAGGACGAGAACGACTGCAAAGCCCGCGAGGCGGGCGTTGTCTTTTTAGCCCACGGCGAGCCAGTCGGGGGACAGGACACGGGCGGCAGGCAATTAAGCCCCGCATGGGGCGACATCCGGCGCCGCTGGCCGAGGATCGAACACGATCGGGGGCAGCCCTTGGACGTAGGGAAACCCGCCAATATTCTGACCCCCGGAGGCCCGTAGATTCAGCCCTAAAGTGTCGTTAATGAAGCCCCAAAGGGGCGAAATAACGAAGCCCAGGCCAACGGCCTGGGTTAAGATAATCTCCCAATTTTACCGCCAGCCCTGAAAGGGCGAGATAGGTGTTCCCCCATGCCGCAATCGCTTTCGCAACTCTACGTCCACCTGATCTTCAGCACCAAACATCGCGAGCCGATGTTATTGTCGCCGGTGCGAGAAGACCTCCACGCCTACCTGGCGGCAGTTCTCAATAACCAGGAATCCCCGGCGCTGAAAGTCGGAGGCATGAGCGACCACGTTCACGCGCTGTTTCGATTATCGAAGAACCTCGCCCTGGCAAAAATCGTGGAGGAAGTGAAAACCAGTTCTTCGAAGTGGGTCAAGACGCAAGGGCGCGGGTTGGCGAATTTCTATTGGCAGAGCGGCTACGGCGCGTTTTCGGTGAGTGCGGCGGATCTGGAAGACGTCGTCGAGTACATCACGCAACAAGAAACCCACCATCTCGTCGTCAGCTTTCAAGAGGAATTCCGGAAGCTCTTACACGCGCACGGAATCGCCTTCGATGAACGCTATGTGTGGGATTGAAGAGGATTGTTCCGCCCCTGATTTAGCCCCAAAGGGGCGGAATAACGAAGCCCAGGCCAACGGCCTGGGTCTAGGTGCCCCTAATTTCCACCCCAGCCCTGAAAGGGCGAGATAGTTGTTCCCCCCCGCAATCGCTGGACCCGCGCGGAATCGCCTTCGATGAACGTTATGTGTGGGATTGAAAAGGATTATTCCGCCCCTTCAGGGCTCGCGTACCGGCTTGGATCCCGTTGACCCAGGCCGTTGGCCTGGGTTTAGGCGCCCCCAATTTTCACCCCCAGCCCTGAAAGGGCGAGATAGTTGTTCCCCCCGCAATCGCTGGACCCGCGCGGAATCGCCTTCGATGAACGTTATGTGTGGGATTGAAAAGGATTATTCCGCCCCTTCAGGGCTCGCGTACCGGCTTGGGTCCCCTTGACCCAGGCCGTTGGCCTGGGTTTAGGTGCGCCTAGTTTTCACCCCCAGCCCTGAAAGGGCGAGATAGTTGTTCCCCCCGCAATCGCTGGACCCGCGCGGAATCGCCTTCGATGAACGTTATGTGTGGGATTGAAAAGGATTATTCCGCCCCTTCAGGGCTCGCGTACCGGCTTGGGTCCCGTTGACCCAGGCCGTTGGCCTGGGCTTCGTTATTTCGCCCCTTTGGGGCTCACGGATTATCTTTCCTCTTCGCACCCCACGGCTGGCGCCGTGGGCTACAGGATGCCGCCCGCTCCGCGGGCTTACGGACTTTCCGCCCTCAGGTAAACGCCTATGCCCGTCGTAGGTGCCCACAGGGGAGGGCCGATTCGGCCCCGTGATGGGCAGGCACGAGGCCCATAAGCGCTAACCTGACTTTCCAGTTTCCCCGTCACGCAGGCGTGACCGTCAGAGATGACACACAGACCACATCAACGGTTTAGCCCTATACAGCCAAGTGATCACAAGAACGTATGGTAAGTTCCCCGATGCGGACTTCGCGGGAGTTTCGTGGTGGGAAGGGATTTCTCAGCAGGTGCGTTTAGTTCCTCTCAGCATGATCAACCTCCGAGTGGCCGGACCAGCGGCTCGGAACAGCCAAACATGGGCACTCGGCACCCAGGATATTTCCGGTGCGGGTGTCGGGATTCTGCCTCGCAAATGCTCTGTTGACAGATTATCTGCCTTAAGATCAAAA
>CAWEFC010000045.1:0-116665 GCA_963808085.1 uncultured Acidobacteriota bacterium | reverse complement strand
ACGTCCAGTGACCAATATTAGCGGGGTGGTAGCCACGGACAGTGCTTTCCTGTCCGTGGGTTTTTCCGTGGATGTCGAACGACTGTTGAATTACTGTCGCGACGGCGCCTATAACAATGACCGGTATAATGGCGTGAGAAAAGCCAACGGTCAAAAAAACGTTGACCGTGGCTACCCGCTACCCGCTCTCCGTTCCCTTTGTAAAAATGAGCTGTTTTGAACAGACAGCAGACGTTCCAGGTAGTAGCCTGCCCGCCTCAAAGGTGCGGAGGCCCTCGATATTGTGCATGTGGACCTCCAAATCCTCACTGCGTAGAGAGGGATGGAGGGACGGCATGCCGAACATGGAAAGGTATCTCAGTCCAATTATCTTCGCGGCGGACTTCGCGGGCGCGAAGACCCTGACCGACTCATACAGATTGGTGACCGCACTGGAGGCTGGCTTTAAGGAAAAATGGCTACAGCGAGCGATTGCGGAAAACATTGAGCTTGTGCTAGGCCCCTGTCGTTCGGGACGCCTCATCCCGCGTGATGAGCGATGGCGTTATTGGGGGTCTGAGGTCTCCCTAAAGGAGGCCGGGGGAATCAGCATTGACGTGTTGATCCTCTCTTCGTCTGGAAGAATCGGCATCGTAGAGACCAAGCTGGAGTACAACCCGGAAGCCCGGCGAGAGGTCGTCGCCCAGGTGCTTGAGTACGCCATCCACTTCCGTGGAGTGATTGTTGAAGAACTGACAGCGCAACTGCCCATCCCGCTCGGGGATGACGGTCTCGTCTTTGCCGACCCAGGGGAAATCCAAGCCAAAATAGAGGGGGGCGATTATCTGCTTATCATCGCTGGCGACCAGCTTGATCCGAGAGCGGTCAGGCTAAGCAGCGAGGTTCTTGGAAGGCACGTAATCCAAGGCTGGGACCTGGCGCTGGTAGAAGTCTCCACATTCGAGCGGAAGACTGAATCCGACAGGAAGGAGTACCTGCTTGTCCCGCATCTGGGCAGCGCGATTAAGGTAGACCAACGCCAAGTCGTTAATATTCACATCGATGAAAATCGCACCCGAGTCGAGGTGGAGCAGACGAGCGCCGCCGTAACCGTGAGCCGGCCGCCATGGACGTGGGAATCCTTTGTAGCCGACGCCAAAGACAAAAATGTGACGGAATCTACCATCGTGGCCATGAAGAAGCTGCACGATGGCTGTAAAGCCCTTTCGGCTGACATTGTATGGGGTACCGGAACAGAGTACGGCTCCTTCAATCCGAAATGGGTCTCCATTTGTCCAAGGTCGGTTTTCCAGGTTAGTTCGTCGGGCGCCCTCGGTATCAACTTTTATTGGCTAAACACATCTGAAACGGCAACGTCCTTTCGAGACGAGTTAAAAGAGAAGGTTGAACAGGAACTCAAATTCATTGTTCCGTCCGATTACAGGAAAAAGCAGCCTTTTTACAAGGATTCCGAGTGGGCGCCGAAAGTGGATTTGCTACTTAAGGTATTAAAAGAACTCGCGCCACAAGAGCGACGATAGAACGAACATGGTCCCAGGTCGGGCCGGGCGCGGTGGAAGAGCCGTCCGTCGGCTTACGGAGAGGAGAGCAAGCCCTGCGCTGCCCCTTCTGGTGACGCGCCGCAGCGATGTAGCGCTTCTACAACGGCATCGGCGTTGTCAAGCAGCACTTTTCCGTTGGGGTGTCCGCATTGCAGTAACCACGATGGGGATAGCGACAGCGTGGCATCAATTGCCGGCCAAAGTTTGACCGTCGGATTATACCTCTGTTCGCCTCGCCCGACTCGTCATGTGGCTGGAACGTCTGATCGCTTTCTCGAACGAGGCTCAGGCATATCTTTCCGCCTCGTCGCCGAAGCCGACCACCACGCAATCAGCCGCCCTCACGGGCCACTTTGCGCCCCATTCATCATAGACCCTGTATCGGTCGTGCAGGCAGCATATCGAACCCGGATGGTAGTTGACAGTGACGATTCGGCCGCCGAGCTCCTCCGCTCTGTCATGACGGAAGCCGTTCCGCAGGAGCCCTTCGCAGTCAGGCAGCTTAATGCGCCGCCTCCGCCAGTCGTGCGGAATCCTCCACGCCTTCCCTGACGGACCGTTCCAGAAGGCCTTGGGGATTTCGCCGGGCGCAACGCTCACTTCGATGTCGGCCGCGCCCTGGTCACTATTTGCGGTTGGTCTTTCCTGAATGTTGATGTCCCAGAGGTCCCACCATGTCGGCGAGCACCAGCTTTCGAGCCAGCTCGACTCCTGGGTGATTGCGCAGCGGCTGGCTTCGATGACGGGCGAGACGCCGTCGGAGAGCCAATGGCGGGGTAGTCTCCAGAAACGGCCGGCGGAGTCCCTGTAGAGAACTCTCTCAGCCCGGTGGTCGTTCCAGGCCCTGCCGTACCCGTCGATATACACCAGCATACCTTCCGGAGAATCGTACCGGTCGAGGGAGCGTGTCACGGTCGGCTCTTCGGGGAACACCTCTACGGTGACCGTCTGGCCAGCCAGGCTTGCGGCCAGCTCCTCGGGCATGTTGATCTCTTCGAGCCGGAACTTCTCATTGGGAAGCGCGAGTTGCTGCGTCGTGGCCATCCCAGCCTCCGGGGTAGTTTCGGGGGGAGTGCCTCATCGCCAATATACCTCCGCAGTCAAGCAGGGTCAGCAAAATACGACGCGCTCGCACCGTGAGGTACGTAATCCGCCTGATGACCGCAAGGTTCGCGCTGCTGAGGTAAGTCCCGCGGCACGAATAATAAGTGTACTTTGTTTTGGCCAGTGGCGCCGGCGTGCTGACCGGTAGCGGCTTCGGGTGTGTAAGCGCGAACTGAGCCACGCACCCTCGCCACAGCAGATCATTGATATTCCCCAGCGAGCATCAAGAAATCGGCAGGGGCATCCTGAGTTCTGGCCGGGCTGCACACTCGGGGAAAATCCACATGGCCGTATAACGGCCTAACCGTGCTTCTGGAGACGGGCTGTGATGGGGCCGGAGCGGCGAAACCACATTCGAAATGTGGAAACTCCAGGGAAGGGCGGAGCCCTTCCGCAAAGCGGAGCGGCGAAGCCGCAAGGCTCAGTTAGCCTGGCCACGAGTGCAACGCACGGTTCCCCCGCTGGCGCTACGGCATTTTCTGCTCGAGCATGACTGCCTGATCGGCAATCGTTGGCGCGTCCAGGAAATCGAGCAGGGTAACATCCACGTCCAACTGCTGCGCGACTCGGGCGGCAATCCGCGCGGCCAGAAGCGAGTCTCCCCCTACATCGAGGAAGCGCTGATGGATTCCCACCGAGGGAAGCCGCAAGACTTCGCGCCAAATCTCGGCAAGGAATTCCTCGAGGGCGTGCGCGGCGCCGTGCTTTCGGTTCCTTGATCGGTGATCGGGGGCGGTTGCTCCGTCAAGCCCAGTCTTTCCGCCAGGCCGATGCGCTGGGGCTTGCCCGTGGGCCCCAGGGGAAGCGCGTCGAGGGCAAGGATACGGCTGGGGACTTTGAAGTGGACCACGCGCGCGGCCATGAATTGCCGAAGCTGCTTTTCCGTCACGCTCGAATCCCGCAAGACCACCGCTGCCCCCACATCCTGCCCCAATGTGCTGTCCGGCAGGGCGAAGACCACCGCCTGGGCCACCGCCGGGTGCTGCAACAGGACCTCTTCCACCTCGCGAGGCGAGACCTTTTCGCCCCCGCGATTGATGATTTCCTTGATGCGCCCCTCGATGAAAAGGTAGCCGTCGGCGTCGAGGCGGCCCAAATCGCCCGTGCGGAACCATCCGTCCGTGTAGCCTTGGCCGGCCGGCTGATGGGCGTAACCGCGCATGACGTTCGGCCCGCGCACGACGATCTCGCCCACTTCTCCCCGAGCCAACACCCGCGCGCCAGCGGGTTCCATGATGGCTGTCTCGGTGCCCGTCGCCACACCGACTGAGCCCGGCTTGCGAATCCCTGGTGGCAGCGGATTGCAAGTCATCTGATGCGAAGCTTCCGTCATCCCGTAAGCTTCGACCACCGGAACGCCGAACTTGGATTCAAGCTCGGCCATCAGTGCAGGGGGAAGAGAAGAGGAGCAAGAACGAATGAACCGCAGGCGTCCCCGCTCGCTCGATTGCGCGTTCAATCTACCTCGGGCCAGAATCGCCCGATGCATCGTAGGCACGGCGGTATACCAGGTTGGTTGGAAAGCGGCCATCCAGTCAAAAAAACGGGGGGCATCGAAACCGGGAGTCGCCACCACACTTGCTCCCGCGCTGAGTGATGCAAGCACCGCCGCCACGAGGCCGTGAATGTGGAAAAGCGGCATGATATTCAGGCATCGATCGCCGGGCGCGAGCCCCAGGCAGTCGCGGATGTGGCGGGAGGAAGCGCAGAGGTTCTGATGGCTGAGCAGAACCATCTTCGGGCGCGACGTTGTTCCGGAAGTGTGGAGCACCAGGGCGATGTCGTCCGCGCCAGCGAAGTCGGGAGTGATGCCTGCGGGCGGTTGCTCTGCCGGTTCGGAAACATGACCAGGACGGGCGTGCACCGCCGGGCCGGCTTCATCGAAATCGAACAGTCCCGCCGCATCATCCTTGATTGGAGTAATCCAGGCGACGCGAATTCCGCGCGCTCTGGCTACTTCAATAGCGGGGGAATCCATTCCCTGCTGGACCACGAGCGCCCTGGCGTTCAAATCGGCGAGATAGAATTCAATTTCGGCGGCGCCATAGGCGGGGTTGAGCGGCGCGGCCACAGCGCCGCAAGCAATGGAGAGAAATGCCACTGCCATCTCCGGCCCGTTGGGGAGGACAATCGCCACTTTGTCGCCGCGGCGGATGCCCTGCGCGGCGAGGCAGGCCACGACCTTTTGCACCTGGGCAAACAGCCGCCCGAAGGTCAAGGGTGCGCGCCCTAGCCCAAGAATCGCCTTCGAATCAGGTGAGAGATGATTTTGGTTTTCCAGAACTTGGTAAACTGAAGAAGTCGCCACGGGATTGAGTGCGGAATTCAAAGCCCCTTGAATCTCGAGGAGTGAACCTGCCTGAAGTCATAGCGGCGGGTTTACCCCGCCATCGGGCGGCGTGAAGCCGCCACAACACCTTCGACTACAACACTGCATTCGCCCCATACAATTCTATTTCACTGGAACTACCGTCGCAAGCCCGGATTGCCAGGCGCAAAATCCACCCGCGGCGACAAAAAAGGCCCGGACCATTGGGTCCGGGCCTTTTCCTGTAAGCAACGAGCGCTGCGACAATTCGACGCCGCTACCGCTCAACATTGAGCGAAACGGTCGTCGTCTTCTTCGTAGTGCCACTCGTGCCGGTGATGGTGATGGTGTGGGTTCCCGTTGTGGCGCGGGTGATGGTTGTGAATTTCAGGGTCGATGTCCCCGTGCCGGTGATGGATGTGGGAGTGAAGGTTGCGGTCACACCGCTGGGCAGGCTGCTCGTTGTCAGGCTGACCGCCGAATCAAATCCGCCCGTGACGGTGCTCGTGATCGTGGTGGAAACGGAACTGCCCCTAACCACGCTCACCGAGGTGGGCGAGGCGCTCAGGGTAAAGCCAGCGTTTACTCCCGTCACCGTCAGACTTACCGTGGCCGTTTCAGTCGTAGTTCCGCTGGTTCCGGTCACGGTAATCGTGTAAGTACCCGTCGCGGTGGTCGAGCCCACTGTCATGGTCATGACGGAGGTGCCGCCCGAAGTTGAAATCGGGTTAGAACCGAAGCCTACGGTGACGGTCGATGGCTGACCGGAGGCCGACAGCGTCACTGACCCGGTAAATCCGCCGACGAAAGTGACGGTGATCGTTGAGCTGCCAGCGTTGCCCTGAACCACTGAAACCGAACTGGGCGATGCGGAAACGCTGTAACCGGGGGCTGGCGGCGTGGTCAGTGCATTGATCAGAGCGGCGCCATTCGGGCTGCCCCAGCCGGTCGCCAAATCGTAGCCCACTTCGGCGGAGTAGCCGTTGCTGCCGCTCGAGATGTCGTGGAAATCGGCGTCATAGCTGGACGACAGACCGATTGGGTAAATGGTGGGGTTGATGAAACCCACTGGGGAACTAGTCCCCGCCTGCTGGTTGGCGAGAGCGATGTAGCCGGCCCACATCGGCGCGGCGAAACTGGTGCCGCCATATTCGTTAGCCGTGCAGGTGGTCTGGTCGGCGCAAACGTAGAAGGTGAAGTTCGCATTCGCCGCAACGTCTGGGCCATTACGGTAGGTCGTTGAACCTTTGTTGGCGGAGGTGATCACGCCCGTAAGTTTTTGATAAGAAGGAATCGCAAGGTGGTCAGTGGAGATGCCGCCGCCACCGTCGGTCCATACGGTCTCTGATGACCAAGGGCCGGCGGCGCTGCCAGTCTGCAAGTCCGTGCCGCCAACGCAGATGACGTTGGGATCCTCGGAGGGGAAAGTGCTCGATTTCCAGTCACCGCTGTCGCCCGCCGCTTGGAAGAAGCTCTGGCCCTGCGATGCCATTTTCTCGAAGTAGGGGTCGTCGGTGCCGGGGTCATCGGGGGTCCAGGTCCAAGAACTGCTCAACTCCAGGGGCAAGGGTGAGTGCGATGTCATCGCTCCAAGAATGGCGGTGTCGGTCGACCCGACGAACATGATTAGGCTTTTCAGCCCTGGAGCCATGCCGATCGCCTGGGTCATGTCGAGGGTCTGTTCGGTGTCATCGCAAGCGCGATACACGCAACTCGTGCTCGTCCCGTCCGTCGAGAGAAGGGTTACGGGCACATTGTTGGTTTGTTTGGCGTTGGTGAAATAGGTGCTCAGGTCGGTCATGTCCGTGCCGTAGTACTCGAGCAATCCGAGGGTCTGGCCGGAGCCGGTGAGAGCTGTTCCCCCGTAATAGGCAGCGCGCATGTCGCTTCCTAAGAAAGAAGCTGAAGGGCCGGAGCCCATCGTGGCGTTCGACTTCTCCGCCTGACCATTAGCGTGCACGAGGGCAGCGTGGGGAATGGAATAGTTGTCCAATCCGGAGATGTGCCACAGGGAAAAGGAAAGGGCCGCCGTGGGCTCGCGGTCGGCGGCATAAAATGTCCGATTTTCTGTGGGGTGCAGGTAAACGCCCATGGATACGTTGAACGCTGCCTGGACGGAGGTCACCGAACCCTCAATTTGCACGTCCATGGCATCGCGGCTGCCACCGACAATCTTGAAACCCTTGGCGGTCAGGTAATGAACCGCGGCGTCGTAATCCTCCTGGGTGGGGCCAAATCGCGCGGTAAATCCAGGTACCGTAAGGAAATGCCGGAAGGAGGGGCTGGTGGGGTCGTAAACCTCTTCGAGGAACTTCGCGAGTCCGGCAGAATCACGAACCGCGAGAACGACATTAAGTCGCATCGTCTGCGTTTCGGGCATTCTATACAAAAACTGCGCCTTACCGCTGGCTACGTCTTCACGAACGTGGCGCGTTAGGAGCGACTGTGCTTGCGCCGGGATTCCCACGACGAAGAGCAGCATGGCCGAACATAGAGCGCCACGCAGCCCCGGGGAAGAAAGCACTCCATGGCATTTGGATGCCTGATTCATCAGTTTCCTCCTTGGGCATTTCGGACTGGCAATTTCTTTCTATTGACCTGGGGAAAGACGATTATACCGAATAAAGGTTTAGGGTCAACAGTACAAAAGTACGTCTTTGTCCACATTTTATGGGGTGGGGAACCTATTCACTGAATTGCTATATTCGAATTCGATGAATTGACTTTTATCCAAATTGACTACTCACAGGGACGAGGGGGAAAGGCCCAGGGTCGGACTCGGAGATGAAAGCAGCGCCCGGGCGCACTCGGCCCCGCGCGTCACGTGGTGCTTGGGACGCGGTCAATTTGTCAGATCAACTGCGCTTGCCGCATCCAAGCCTTCAGGGTTTCCAGGTCTTTGCGGATTGTAGCGAGGATTATCGACTTATCCACTTTGGGCGTCTTGGTGCCGTTCTCGATTCCGCCGAGGGAATACTCGGTGTGCAACTGCACGGGACCGGAGAATTTTGCCTCCTTGAGCATGGCGAAAAACGCCGGGAAGTTCACCATGCCCTCTCCCAGCGGGCACCACTGGGGCTCCCACCTACCCTTGGCATTCTTGCCCCATTTGAAATCCTTGATGGCCACTCCTCGCATGAATGGCGTCATCAGGCGCGTGCTATTGATCCACCCGCCGAGTCCGCCTTCCACCGTGGCGTGGCCGATATCGAAATTCGAGCTCACCCATTGCGGGCTAAAATCCTTGAGCAGCACCCAAAGATCCCAGACCGATGCCCCCACCAGAGGGCCCGAGTGGTTGTGGTACATCGCACAGACCTTGTACTTCTCGTTCAAAGCCGCCAATCCGGAAACCCGCTTCTTCAACTGGTCAAGGCGGTCTGGGACGTCGACCAACATGTCCGGGGGCTTTTCGCGACCAGGCTGGAAATTCGCCACATCGAATTCCTTCGGATTGTCGGACCAGGAGAACCAACCCCAGCGGTAGCGGGGAATGCCCACCTCGCTCGCGGTGCGAATGATGGCTTCCGCATCGGGCGAATCCTTGTCGACGATCCCTGCGGTGATCATCGGAATGTCCAGGCCCGCATTGCGGACGATTTTCGCGACCTTGGGCAGATCCTCCTGCACGCGCGCAGGCTCGACGTGCCCGCCCTCGCGCACCGTCAGGTCGATGCCGTCGAATCCCAGTTCCGCCGCGGTCGCCGCCATGGGCTCCCAATCGAGCCACTGCAAATGCTTGGAGAAATAAACGATGGGAAGGCGCTTGGCAGGTGGGCGGCCCGCCGCGTCGTTGGGCCAAAGACCAGGCAAGCCGGCCATCGCGCCAGCCCCAACAACCGTGCTAAGGAACTTCCTCCGGGACGAACCGAACTTTTCATCACTCATGTTCAGACCTCACTGTCTATCGGGCTACACATTCTCGGGCACGACCCACGGGGCGCGATATGTCCGCTTGAGGAACTGATTCGCTTCTTGGTCATCCACAAAGGCCTCATGGGCACTGTCGAACACAACCTTGCGGTCGCCCAAACGATAAGAGATATTCGCCATGTGACAAATCGCGGCCGAGATGTGGCCCTCCTCGACGTCGGCGTTGGGGTGTTTGCGGTCGCGAATGCAATTGATGAAGTTCTCGACGTGGGCTGCCTGCATTGCTGAAAACGTCTGCTTGTCGTGAGCAATCATTTGCCGATCACGGTCGAAGAGCTGCCATCCCCCACCATGGCGGCCCACAATCAACATGCCGTCGCTGCCATGGATTTCAATCCGAGTCCCGAGGAAGGGATACCAATCGGGAAACTGCGTGGTGCTCTCTCTGACGTTGGTGGGTACCTTGGCCATATAGGGCGTCCACGCGGTTTCTTCGAAAACCAAGGTAAGCCCGTCGTATTCAAACGTCGCAATCGTGGTGTCGGGTACCTCGGCGATGTCCTTAAAGTAAAGCTTCCCGCCGGTGTGGTGGACGGCTTTCGGATACGACACGCCCATAACCGCGCGAGCCAGATCCAACTGGTGGACCCCATCATCGGTCATCAGGCCGCCATTAAAGTCCCAGAAGACCCTATGGAAATACTTGGGATTGTAGGGCCGCTGCGGGCCGGGGCCCAGCCACATATCCCAATCGAAGCCCTCCGGCGGAGCGGAGTCGGGCACGCTCACCAGCGGGTCGCGGTTCAGCATGTTGTAGACACGAACAAGGTGGACGCTGCCGAGTTTGCCTGATTGGATCAGTCTCTCGCGCCGACGCACAATACGAGCTGCTGCGGTTCTGCATGCCAACTTGCACCGCGCGATTGTACTTGCGCGCGGCCTCGACCATCTTGCGCCCTTCCCAAATGTTGTGCGAGGCGGGCTTTTCCACGTAGATATCTTTGCCCGCCTGGCAGGCCAAGACGGTGGCGAGGGCATGCCAATGGTCGGGAGTGGCGCACACCATGGCGTCCACGGATTTGTCCTCCAAAATGCGGCGGAAATCGTCGACCGTCCTGGGCGTTTTGCCTTTCTTGTCCTCAACCACTTTTACCGCACCGGGAAGCTGCTTGGCGTTGACATCGCAGATGTAGGCAATTTCCACGTCCGGCCGGTCGGCAAAAAAACCAGTTAATTGCGTTCCGCGCCCGCCCACGCCCATAACCCCGACGACAACTTTGTCGTTTGGAGCCACCGGCTTCGCCACCGCACGCGGTCCGGCGGCGCCGATTGCGGCAGCTAACCCACTCTTAATGCCCTGGTCGAGGAACTGTCTCCGGTCGATTGCCATCGCGCACCTCCGATGGAAAGTGTGAACAACGTGCCTTCGAACTCAGTCCGCCGATGGGTCGCTCTAACCCTCGGCTGTGCCCCCGGCCTCGTATTGGGGTATGTCTCCCCCCAATTCGCGGCCATTTCCACGGCGAGCAAGAGGAGTATAAATTATCCCGAGTGAAGGCGACAGGTGTATGTTGCAAATCAAAAGCAAACGTAGCGTGGACCTGGTATTTAGGTCCGCGGCTTTTCCCGTGACTCCTGGCTCCCAACATGAGGCCAGCCGCCCGTTTTCAGGATTTGCCGTATCGGCGAGGCCAGAGCCGCGGGCGCCAAAGACGGAGATCCGCGCTACGGTTGCTTGACATTGATTGGAACAAAATATAGGTTATCAACTCCACTACATCTTGCAGCAATTTCACTCGTGCGAACGATTTGCTGAGGAGCAACGATCCCATGGATAAAAACACGCGCCGGCAGTTTCTCAAGAACTCCGCTGTCCTGGCTGCGGGGGGAACAGCCCTCGCTTGGAATGAAACTTTCTGGGCCGACACCGCGCCGCACCTGACCTTTCCCACGCAACCTCATGACCGCATTGCGGTAGCTTCCTGGCCCTTTCGGATGTTTATTGAGTCTCCTACCAACAAGAGGGAGCGTGATCCGAAGGTTCCAGGGATGGATCTCACAGACTTTCCCGCCATGGTCGTCAAGCGGTTCGGTGTTCACAACATTGAACCCCTGGACGAGCACTTCTTTTCGACGGACGCGGCGTATATTAAGAAGTTTCGCGCCGCCATCGAAGCCGCCGGATGCCACGTGGTGGATCTTCCGTGTCAAGTGAGAGGCTGCTACTACCACGCGGACCCCGCGCAGCGCAAACTGGCGGTGGAGAGTGGCAAGAAATGGGTCAACGTTGCCGCCGAACTCGGCTCGCCGAGCATTCGCACGGGTTACGGCGGCCCCCGGCAAATGGCTCCCGATGTTGACCGCATGGCGGAGAGCCTGACGCAACTAGCCGAGTATGGCGCTTCCAAAAACGTCATCGTGGCGCTGGAGAACGACAACGACCGCATTCAGGATCCTTTCTTTCTCGTGAAAGTGGCCGAGAAGGTCAACCTTCCCTACATGCATCTCTTGCCGGATTTCTGCAATTCCATGCTGACCCACGATCAGGACTTCAATAATCGCGCCATGGCAGCCATGTTTAAATACGCCTACAACATCGCGCATATGAAAGACGAAGAAGCCGACGACAACGGCAAGTTCCACACGGTCGATGTGTCCAAGTGCTTTGAGATCGCGCATGCGCAAGGCTACCGCGGGTACTTCTCGATGGAGTGGGAGGGCAACGGCGAGCCTTACGCCGGCATCCACCGGCTTATCGACGAAACCATGAAATATCTCCACTAACGTGGAAGAGGGGATTCCGCCTCATGCCGACGGGAACCAAAAAAGTCTACGACGCGATCGTCGTTGGCTCCGGAGCCAGCGGCGGTTGGGTGGCCAAGGAATTGACAGAGAATGGTCTCAGCGTGCTGATGCTCGAGGCGGGGCCACCGCGCGTCCCCACGCGCGACTTCACCGAGCATGTTTGGCCCTACCAACTGAAGTTCCGCGGCTTCAGCGATCAGAAAGCGCTGCTGACCAATCAGCCCGTGCAGCGCCTCTGCTTCGCCTGCGACGAATACAGCTACCAGTTCTTTGTAAACGACCACGAAAATCCCTACACCACACCCGCGGATAAACCCTTCATGTGGATTCGCGGCCGCCAGATCGGGGGCAGAACTTTCTGCTGGGGGCGCGAGAGCTATCGCTATAGCGACTATGAATTCAAGGCCGCCAGCCGTGATGGCTACGAACAAGACTGGCCCTTCGACTACCAGGAACTCGTTCCTTATTACGATAAGGTTGAAAGCTTCATTGGCGTCAGCGGCTCGGTCGAGGGGCTCGATCAATTCCCCGACGGCAAGTTCCTGCCGCCGATGCGGCTCTCCTGTGGCGGAGAGATGGTCAAGGAGGTCCTGGGCAAACAATTTGGTTGGAAGGTGATGCCCGACCGCGTCGCGAACCTAACGGTGCCGCACAACGGCCGCCCTGCCTGCCATTATTGCGACGAATGCCAGCGCGGCTGCCACACGGCGTCATATTTCAATAGCCCCTCGGTGACCCTTCCCCCCGCGTGGCGCACAGGACGATTGACCCTGGTAAGCGATGCCGTGGTGAGCCATCTGGTGATGAACAAAGATGAGGCCCGCGCCGACGGCGTCCACTATATTGAACGCACCGGCGGCGCTCACCGCGAGGTTTACGCCAAGGCCGTGGTGGTGGCGGCGTCGGCCCTCGAATCCACGCGGATTTTGCTGAACTCCCAGACGCGCCGTTTTCCCAAGGGAGTGGGGAACTCCCAGGGCCTTCTGGGACACTACTTGATGGACCACTTTACTTTGGAAGGTGCGGGAGGGATTATCCCCACTCTGCACTCTTCCCAACGCGAGCCTCGGGGGACCCCTTGCGGATTTCTGATTCCCAAATACGTCAACGTGGGGAGCAACCATAACAAGAATTTTCTTCGCGGGTACCGCTTCGATGGCGATGGCAGCCAGGAGCTTTATGGCCACGCCTTTTCTATTCCCGGCTTTGGCATGGATTGGCGCCGGCGGGTGCGCCAGGAAATCCCCTACTACTTCGGCATCGAAGCGCAGGGTGAGTGCCTGCCCAACTACTCCAACTTTGTGGAACTCGACCCGCACGTGAAGGATGCCTGGGGCATTCCCGTGCTGCGCATTCATGCGAGCTACGGTGAAAACGAGCACGCCATGACCAGAGCCATGCGCCAGGACGTCCTCAATATTCTCGAAGCCATGAAGCTCGAAAGCGTGCAGCCGCCGGGGGAAAAGATCAGCGTGTTCGGCAAGAACATTCACGAGTGCGGCACCGCGCGCATGGGGCTCGATCCCAAGAAAAGCGTGCTCGACCGCTACAATCGCGTGCATGACGTGAAGAACGTTTTCGTCACGGATGGCGCGGCTTTCGTTACGCAGGGTCCCTACGAGCCCACCCTGACGATCATGGCGCTTTCCGCGCGCGCTGCGGACCACATGGTGGAGGAATTCAAGAAAGGCAATATTTAAGGGCGCGGGGGCCAACCTCTGACGATTAAAATGCGCGAAGCGCTTTGGAGTGCGGTAGCAGCAGCTACCGCTTTCTGCTTTCGGTTTATAGCGCAAATGTGAATGGGGGGAGGAAAGGCGGTAGCTGCTGCTACCGCACTCCAAGGTGCCTTCGGCACAGCAACTTTCAATGCCAACAATTGGAGTAGTCACAAATGGCCGATGATCCCACCCGCCAGGAGCGACCAAACTCAGAAGCAGACGGATCCGTGACGTCGGAAAATGCGGACATCACCCGCCGCGAGTGGCTCTTGCGCCTGGGGGGAACTGCGGTCCTGGTGGGATTCCACGGGATGCCCGCGGCGGGCGAAGCTGGGCTTGCGCCTGGCCAAGCGGCACCCGCGGCGAGTGAAACGGCTTCACATCAGCCGGGGCTCTACGAACCCTCGCAGGACCACATGACGCACGCGCTCACTGCCGACGATCGCTTTCACCCCATCCCAATCGATAGCCCGACGGATTTCATTCGGCCGTCTACTAGCCCCTTCCAGCCCCAGTTCTTTTCACCGGCGGAATTCCCCGTGGTCCAACGTCTTGTCGCCTTGGTTCTGGGTGAGTCGGGGGATAGCGTGGAAGGGAAGGTGACGGTGTCCGAGGTTTCCGAGTGGATCGACCTCGAAGTCTCCGATTCGGCCGCGGTGCGCGAGGCGGCGCTCAAACTTTCGCCGCAGCATCGCGCTCTCGACCTTGCTTTCCGCGGCGGCGATGAAGAGATGAAAACGCTGGAGACCCGCGACCCGCAGAAGACCTGGCGCGAAGGGCTGGAGTGGATTTCGACGGAATCGAGCCGCCGCTGGAGCAAGGATTTCATTGATGCCCCTGAGGCGCCCCAAATCGACCTGCTGAAGTCGATGAGTGTTCACGAGCAAGCCGAAAACGCGGGGACTCGACTTTTTGTTTTACTGAAAAGCCAAGTCGCCAATGGCTTCTACACTTCGCAGCGCGGGCTGAAAGAACTCGATTACAAGGGAAATGCGTTTTACGCCGAGTGTCCCGGCTGCGACCTGCCGCGCCACTGATCCCTAACCCCTGACCCCCCTAGGCGCTAAAATAGCGGGTGTTGCCTTGATGACCCTGGCTACGCCACCCAGTCGCGGCCCGTTTCGGCGCTCAACTTTGCCGAACTCCTTTTCCGGATAACTTCCGGGTTGCCAATCTTCTCTGAACGGCTGAATTGGTTATGCTATGCTTGCAACGCTAAATGTCTCCAATTCTTGGGAACCCTTCAATCAAGAGAGGTCGCTATGAAATTGCGACGAATCTCCGATGCGTCTTGCCTGGTGTTGTCTCTGACCATTCTCTCAGTTTCCCCTGCCACAGCGGCGCAATCTGCACCGACGGGAGATCAGCTTGCTGCGATTCGCGCCGCCTGCACGGAGGATGCGCAGAAGTTTTGCGCTAGCGTACAACCCGGTGGCGGCCGAATCGTGGCCTGCCTCAAGGCGCATAAGGATTCCCTGTCTGATCGGTGCAAACAGGCCGCCGGTCTGGCTGCGAACCCAAGCAGTCGTTCTGCACCCCGCGCAGCCAGTTCCCCGGCTAAGCCGTCCGGCTCCGCTGCTGGGCCGAACGCTCCGGCTGCGGACTCCCACGCTAGACCAGCCTCCGCACCCAAAGCCGGTCCTGAACCAGTAATCCTCGGAGAACGCTGGGTCAAGCGCACGCTCGTCGACACCCAGCAGGGAGGCATGACCGCCGTAGCCATTCACCTTCCAGAAAGCTGGCATTTCGAGGGCCAGATCGAGTGGCACTATGGCTGGATCGAGGTCCCTGTAAACCCTTCCTGGCATGCGGAAAATCCTGCCAATGCCGAGGCCTATTTCCAATACGAGTCACTGCGGCTGGCGAACGTCGACGTAGCGCCCCAATACCGGCAATACGTAAAAAGCCCCAAGCCTGGAGAGCGTGGGCCCACCGGCCAAATCAACATGGCGCCGGTCCCTCCGCTGCAAGCCATGGCCTTGTTCATTAAGAAAACTCGCAGCGATGTAACCAATCTCAAGTGGCTTGGCCAACAGGACCTGCCGGACCTGGCCAAGGCCCTGCGTCTCGATCCCTCGCCCAACCAGCACGGCGTCGCCATAAAAATCGGTTACGACTTAAACAGCCAACCCGTCGAGGAGGCCTTCTTTGGCGTTTACTACCTCAATAGAGCAGGGACCCAGGCCGTGCAAGCAGGTCACCAGTCAATGGCCGCGAATCAGCTTGTCCAGACCAACTGGGGATTTCAGGCCCTGCAAAGCTTCCGCGCGCCCGCCGGCACACTCGACAAGCGCATGCCGGTCTATTGTCTGATCGCCAAGTCTGTCCAATATGACCCGAAATGGACCGTGCGCTATAGAGCGATCGAAGCCACGTTGACGCAGATGTTCAATCAGAAGCTCCAGCAAGGCTGGGATCAGATTCGTGCGGCTGACGCCATCTCGGACGAGACGATGAGGCGGAACGCGCAATTCCTGGATAGCATCGGACGTCAGGAAGCTGCCATGCGCTCCAGTGGCGGACCGTCGGGAGGGGCGGGCGGTGGGGGAGACGGTTTTCTGCGAGATGAAGGCCACGACCGTTTCAGCGATCTCCTGCGCAACGTCGATACCGTCAACGATCCCAGCACTGGAGGTACGAAGGAGGTTTCCAACTTGGGGGGATATAATCACTTCACCGACGGTTTCGGCAACTATCGCACCTACGATAATCCCAATGACACACCGGAAAACCATAATGAAAACGGCACCTGGCAGCGGATGACGGAAGCGCCGTAATTATTCTCAGGCAAGCGCCTGGGGAGCTTCACCACATTCGAATGCGGCGGGATCGGCGCACCAAGAGCGGGGTCTTTTCGTATCACTGGGTACTCGGAAGCTATTCCGGTCCCAAAGTCCCCTCCGCGGAAGTTTGGAACCTTACATGAGCAGGGTGCATTGCACGCGGCCGGTGTCAGCCGTACAACGTCTTATTGAGACGCCTATGCCCCTGACCCCTGATCGCTAACTCCGATTCTCGCCTTTCAGCAAGAATGGCGCTGCCTAACACCGAAGTAGGAACCTAACGTGACGGCACTCAGCGCTACTCTCGAGTTGATGTTTTGGGTGAAGCTGTAGATGGGCTTGTCACTGATCATTGTGGCGGGAACTGCATCTCAACCTTCTGCCAGTTCGACCAGCTTCGCCACGGTATTGATGTTCCGGACGGTTGCTGCTGCCCCGTTCAACGGAAGCTTCAGCTTTGATTGGCCCATCCCATTGGGGTAATAGACGTAGATCTCGCGCGTGCCGGGCTGAACCTTCTCGCCTCCAGGCGCGACCGCATTCTTCGCGAGATCCTTTGGTGGGGGTTCACCCAGGAAAGTGACGCCGACCTTCGCGGGCTCCTCGCGTTGGAAGGGATTGGCGCTGAGGATCAAACGCATCTCCGCAGGCGTCCGCACCATCACGTGAATCTTGCTTTCCCATCCGGGCGGCCAGCGCCTTCTCCAGGCAGGCGCGGACCCGCGCCTCAGTCAGCTCGCTTTCAAAGATCACGTTGCCGCTCTGAATGTAAGTACGGATCGTCTTAAATCCCAAGCCCGAGCACAGCGTAGCCAACTCTTTCATCGGCAGAAGTCCTGTTCCGCCCACGTTGATCCCGCGCAGGAGTGCGATGTAAATTCCCAAGGCGATACCCTCCCAAGTTCGGAACGCAGTCAGGTGTTACTGCTTAATCTCCAGTAGGGCAAACCCATTGACCGGCAAGGTGAGGAGCAAGTGACTCTTGTCCAAAACAACCGACTCGGGAAGAGCCAGCGCAGACTCCTCGTTCAGTCGGCGGACTTGAGTTTGGGTGGGGTAGAGCGGTTTACCCATTCGTGCATAGGCGGCCAGCGTATTGCTGTGATCACCGTCGATGCGGGAGACCGCGGCGTGGGCGGACTCCCCAAGACCCAGAAACTCAAGATCGAATGTTCGTGACTCGCCAGGCCGATTCGGTGGAGAAAGATTCCAGATGGCAACCACAATCGTGCCGTCGTCCCGCCGGGTCACGAGGACGTTCTCTGCCGCGTTGGCGAGCCGCGTAGCGCCCATTTTGTGAAAGAGGGAAAACGCGTAGTAGGAGGGCTTCTTGATTCCGCCGGGGGCGATCAGCCCAAATCCTCCGAAGAACGGACTTCGCGCTGGACCGTCTTCCTCGAAAACATCACCGAAGGTCCAGTAGGAGAGGATATTCAGCCGGCCGTCGCAGTCGTGAATGGTTTGTGCGATCGCTGTGGCGGAATAACTGGTGTCCCCCGCGTGACGATCGCCGTATCCGGAAACGGCCCACTCTGTCCAGAAAAGGGGCAAATCGGGTTGGGGAGAAGCCTTGATCTGGTTGTAGACCTTCTCCACAGCTCGGCAGACGCGTTTCTCAATAGGAATGTCTTCGTGCGTGCCGAGTAAATTCTCGACTGTGTCGTCCGAATACCCATGGGTGGAAACAAAATCGACGGGCGAGTGTTCACGGGCAGCGTGGGCAAGGAAATCATCCACCCAATGAGCTGATGATGTGGCAGGACCACCAACCCGCAGGCGGGGACTGACGGACTTGAGGGCGCGGGCCGTGTGGTCGTAAAGCTCGAAATATGTCGCCTCGTTGGGGTCACCCGACCAGAAGTCGATGTTGGGCTCGTTCCAGACCTCGAAGTACCACTGAGAAACTTCATCGACGCCGTAGCGTGCGACCAAGAACTGAGCGAAATGTTGTATTAAAGCATCCCACTTCGCGTAATCCTTTGGCGGAGAAACGTCTTGCTTATACCAGAAGGGGTGCAGGTCCTGGCGCGCGGCGAGTTTCTTGGGCATGAAACTGATCTCGACGATCGGACGAACGCCATTGTCAAGGAGGCCGTCGTAAACCTGGCCTATGTAGGTGAAGTTATAGATGGGATTTCCAGCCCCGTCTTCGTCATAAACGCCCAACTCGTCGTGGAAGATGGCGTGAAATCGCACGTAGCGGAAATCCGCGATTTTCTTGACCTCACGCAAGTCGCTCCGGTAGGACTCGCGAAGCGACAAGATGGCACGCCCGGATCCGAACGATTGCTCCCAGAAATGGGGGAAGGGAGAAGTTTTCGCCGACAGGTCAATGGCGATGGGCTGCGGCACCTGCGCGGTGACATTGGCGGTGCACGTCAGGGAGAGAGCACAAAGGATCGCGATGCGCATGACTATAATGCTCCTGAGAAAGAATCCCCAAATTTGATTCTCGGGAGGATAGCACAACTGAAACCACCACCCCTTGCCTTTCAGCTAGAATGGACCCATGGCGCTCACCGGGCATCGCACCTTCGTAGGTTTCGGTTTCGGAGCCATTCAGGCTGGGCTGTTTTGCTACGAGGCATTTCGTTCCGGGGGGTTCGTCCGTCTGGTGGTGGGCGAGGTGGCGGCGGACTCCGTCGACGCGCTGCGCCGCGACGCGGGTTGCTACGCGGTTAACGTCGCGCACGCGAATCGCGTCGAGGTGGCTCGCGTTGGTCCCGTGCACATTGAGAATCCCGGCGAGCCTGGCGACACGGCGCGACTGGTAAATGCGGTTGCTGCGGCGGAGGAAATTGCCACCGCCGTGCCCAGCGTGCAGTTCTATACTGGGGCCGGGCCCGGCAGTATCCATCGTATTCTGGCGGAAGGCCTGCGCAAGAAAGCGGCGGCTGGTGGTCCGCGCGCGATAATCTACGCGGCCGAGAATCACAACCACGCGGCCGAGATCCTGGAAGCCGCCGTCTTTGCTGAGATTCCACCCACAGAGCAAGCCCACGCGCGCGAGCAGGTTTGCTTTCTCAATACCGTCATCGGCAAGATGAGCGGAGTGGTCTGCGATGCGGGCGAAATCCGATCGCAGCATTTGGCGACGCTCACCTCCCACGGCCGGCGCGCCATTCTGGTGGAAGAGTTCAACCACATCCTGATTTCAAAAGTGAACTTTGCGCGCGCGCCAGGCCAACCGCGCTTCCAAAGGGGCATCACTGCCTTCCTGGAAAAGGACGACCTGTTGCCGTTTGAGGAGGCGAAGCTCTACGGCCACAACGCCACCCACGCCCTGGCCGCATATCTCTGCTCGCTGCGCGGCTTCGGTCGCATTGCCGATTTGCGCCAAACCCCAGACCTGCTGGCTTTCATCCGAGCGGCGTTTCTGGAAGAGTCGGGTGCGGCGCTCGTTCGCAAACACGCTGGCACCGACCGCTTGTTCACCCCTGATGGATATCGCGAGTACGCCGACGACCTGCTGGCGAGAATGACAAATCCTTACCTTTATGACAGCGTGGAGCGTGTGGGCCGCGACCCGCGTCGGAAGCTGGGTTGGGATGATCGCCTGGTCGGGACTTTACGCCTTGTATTGCAGCAACACATTGTTCCCCGCCGCTACGCCCTGGGAACCGCCGCAGCTCTGGCCGCGCTCGAACCCCGCTATCTCGAAACGGACGTTCCCACCCGCAACCTGGTGGCGGAGATTTGGGGAAGCGATATAATGCAGACGAAGGAAGCGGAGGATATTCTTCGCCGCATCGAGGATGCCCGACATCGGCTGATACGCTGGTGCGGCTCTGGATTCCAAACCCTCGAGCTTTAAGATCGGGTGATTTGAAGTAGAGGCGGAATTACGGCGCCATGTGCCGAGGTAAGCGCAAGCTCATTTAACTGTAACGCAACCGAAGTCCCAGTCATCTACAGCAGGAGTAGTGACCTGATTTGGGCGTAACGCCGGCTTCCGGCCGGCACCTGAGCCGCCAATATGGCGGCGCTACGGTTTTCGCGTGATCCGTTTGTCGACGAAGTTGTGATTGAGCCATTCGAGTGAGTTGCTTTGGTAACTGAACCCATGGCGAAAATCCAGAAAATCCTGTTCCCCGTTGACTTCTCGCCCGCGTGCACCGCCATGGTTCCGTTCGTAAAACGAGCGGCCGCGATGTACTCCGCCAAGGTAACCCTCCTCTACGTTTTGGAACCCACGGTGTCAGGATTCGAGCTGCTGACGCGACCTGCGCCCGAAGCACAAGAAGATTACAAGACCATTGGTTGCGCCAAGCTCACCGAGTACCTTTCCGCGGAGCTCCCGAGTCCTGAATGCCCACGATTGCTGGTGGTGGGAGACGCCGCGGCGCGGATCGCGGAGGTCGCGAGGGACCGCGACTTCGACGTGATCGTCATGCCCACGCATGCGGGCGTATTTCGGAGAATGCTCCTGGGTTCGACCGCGGCAAAGGTTCTGAATGACGCTGACTGCCTGGTGTTCACCACGCAACACGCCGAGATGTTGTTGCCCCGGCCTCTTGAGCACCGGGAATGGGTCTGCGCCATTGGCTTGAGCGCGGATTCGGAGCGGGTCCTTCGCATTGCCAGCGAGTTGGCGGAGACCGCACAGGCGAACCTATCGCTCATCCATGTGATTCCCGCATTCCCGTCGACGCCGTCCGCTCATTTGCGTCTTGAAGAGCGCGCGGAGTCCCTGGAAAAGCAGGCCGCCCTCGAACGCGTGCACGAGTTGCGAAGGGCCGTGGGCTCGCACGCCAACGTTAATGTCGCCGTTGGCCCCATTAAAGACACGCTGACCGAGACTACGCGCCGGCTGCAGGCGGATGCGCTCATTATTGGAAGAAGCTCGCAGCCAGGCGCCCAAGGGCGCTTGCGCGATCTCACCTATGCGATGGTTCGCGACGCCCCATGTCCGGTAATTAGCGTTTGAGGCGGGCTCGGCGGGCATAGGTGTTTCGGGTAACGGAGCTAAATAACCGTAGCGCGGACCTGTTTCGTAGGTCCGCGGCTCTTCCGAGAGTTTTTGGCGGGTGACAAAAAGCGTGGACTTGCGAAACAAGTCCACGGTTAGGCTTAGGGCGTTTTCTAACTAAAGCTGAAGAGTATTCCTTACGTCCGAAAGGACGCACGAGCGCATGGCAGACAACGCTGAAGGCACCGGCAACTCGCGATTGGAGAATCCTGCGGGCGGTGGCGCATCGCCACCTGTCGCGCCGGAGCCCTGGCACCCCAAGGCCAACATTTGGGTGATTGGGGTCGTCGTGGCCTTGGCGGCCTTCATGGAGGTGCTCGATACGAGCATCGCCAACGTCGCCCTGCCTTACATGGCGGGTAACCTGGGCGCGAGCAACGACGAGAGCACCTGGGTCCTCACGTCCTACCTGGTTTCAAACGCCATCGTCTTGCCCATCAGCGGGTGGTTCGCCGCAGTGATTGGGCGCAAGCGATTCTTCATGATGTGTCTCGTGATCTTCACGGTGAGCTCCCTGCTTTGCGGGATTTCGCCCAGCCTCGGAGCGATGATTCTATTTCGCGTGATTCAAGGCGCTGGCGGAGGAGGCTTGCAACCCATGGCGCAGGCGATTTTGGCGGACACTTTTCCGCCGCGACTGCGAGGGGTCGCTTTCGCGCTCTATGGCATCACCACCATCGTCGCTCCAACGGTTGGGCCGACATTGGGCGGCTGGATTACCGACAACTATTCCTGGCGATGGATTTTCTTCATCAACCTGCCGGTGGGCATCGCGACTCTGCTGCTAGTTTATCGGCTGATCGAGGACCCGCCCTGGGTCAAGCGTGCCAAGGGAGCTGGCATCAGGATCGACTACATCGGCGTGGGGCTCCTCACCCTCGGCGTGGGCGCCTTGCAAGTGATGCTCGATAAAGGGCAGGAGGACGACTGGTTCGGATCGCACTTCATTCTTACTCTGGCTGTCATCGCCGGCGTATGTTTGGTCACTCTCGCCATCTGGGAGTGGTATTACAAGGCGCCGATCATTGAAGTTCGCTTGTTCAAGAACCTGAACTTCCTCGGCGCTAACGCGATGATGTTTATCCTGGGGATTATGCTTTTTTCCAGCCTGGTGATGATGCCGCAGTTTCTTCAGACGCTCATGGGTTACACGGCCGAGTCGGCGGGCCTGGTGCTCTCCGGCGGTGGTCTCCTGCTGCTGTTCCTGATGCCCATCGCGGGGACCCTTGCGGGCAAAGTCCAGGCGCGCTACCTCATTGCTTTTGGCTGGCTGACCCTTTCCATCTCCATGTACTACACCACGCAGCATCTCGACCTTGATATCAGTTTCCGGTCGGCCAGCATCCTCCGCGTAATACAAGTGTTCGGGTTGGGTTTCCTGTTTGTGCCCATCAACCTGATCTCCTACGTGGGAATGCCGACGGACAAGAGCAACAGCATCGCCGGCCTGGTCAACTTCATGCGCAACATCGGGAGCAGCATTGGAACGTCGATGGTCACGACCCTCATAGCGCGGCGATCGCAGTTCCACCAGGTTTATCTGGCAGCGCACGCGACTCCGGGGAAACTCACTTTCACTCTCGCGGTCAAGGCGCTGGCCGCCCGTCTGGCTGTCTCGGGCTTGGACATTACGCGCGCATCGAGTCAAGCCTATGGCCGGCTCTATGCCGCTCTGATCGGCCAGGCGACAACCCTCGCATACATCGACACGTTCTGGGTTCTGTCCATAGGAGCGGCGATCATGTTCCTTTGTTCCTTCGCGCTAAGGAAGAATGAACCGGGCGGGGGCGGGGAAGTCGCAGTCGGGTGAGAGCAGTCGATAATTGACAGTCGACAGTCCACAGTTAAATGCAGTCGAGAGTCGAGAGTTTAGAGTCGAAAGGCAGGATTGGTCATGGGTCAATTATCGACTGTCGAAGGCTAACGGCAATCGAGAGTTGAAATCGTGTAAAGGGAATCGACAAAACAAGTTCGGTACTTAAAAGCCGCATTGACTGGTCGACCCTCGACTTTTGAATGTGAGCTATAAACTATCGACTATGAACTATCGACTAGCAGCCATCGACTCAGCGAGGCATTTACGATGATTCGAGTCATCACCATTGAGCGGGAATACGGGGCCGGTGGGGGCGTGATCGCGGAGAAGCTCGCGTCGCGCCTGGGCTGGAAGCTCTGGGACCAATTGCTGACCGAGGAAATCGCGCGGCGGATGGACTGTGACAGCCGCGCCGTGGAGGAGCACGAAGAGCGCAGAGATCCGGCGCACTTCCGGTTGCTCAGGGCCTTCATGCGCGGAAGTTTCGAGGGGAGCTTGAATGCTCCGCGTTTGAAGATGGTGGATACCGAGTGCGTCCGCGCGGTCGTCCACAAGATGATGCCGGAGATTGCCGCGGCCGGCAACTGCGTCATCGTGGGACGAGGGTCGGCTTACTACCTTTGCAGCCGGCCCGACGCCTTTCACGTGTTCATTTACGCTCCCTTTAACGAGAGGGTCAGGCGGCTCGAAGCAACGGGGAAAAGTGAGAAGGAAGCGGAGGAGCTGGCGGAGACCGTGGACCGCGACCGCGCCGACTTCATCAAGCGCTTTTACCACGTCGACTGGCCCGCGCGCCACTGTTTCCATTTGATGGTCAACTCCGCTGTGGGCGATGAAGTGGCTACCGACATCATTCTCGACGCTGTGGCGCGCTATGGGAAGCAGCGGGCGTAACCGCCTGGCTCCGATTCCGCGAGGAGGTGCAATGCTTGGTGATCAACGTGCTCGATATCGACTCCTAACCATTTCTGCCCTTGTGGCCTTCCTCGCAATATCTCCGCGGCCGGGAGCGGGTCAGGCTCGGAACCCGTTTTCCGGGAGCGTGCCCACCGGCGCAGCGACCGCAGCGCCCGTCGATCTATCCCTCCAGGAAGCCTTCCAGCGCGCCCTGAAATACAACCTGGGCGAGATTGAGAGCAGCCAGGACACTCGAGCGGCGCACGCCATGCGTCTGCGCAGTCTGAACGCCCTGCTCCCCAACCTCTCAGCGCGCCTTACGGGTACGGTTCAACAGCTCGATCTGCCCTCCGAAGGCCTGACCTTATTAAAGGTCCCCGGTCTCCACTTTCCGGAGACGGTAGGGCCCTTCGGCGTCGAGGATGCGCGCGCCTCCATCGCCCAGGAGATCTTTAGCTGGTCTGACATCAAGAACTGGAAGTCGGCGACCGAGGGCGAGAAGGCGTCGCAATACACCTACAAGAGTGATCGGAACCTTGTGGTTTTTACCACTGGCAACGCTTATCTCCTCGTCATCTCTGACATGGCGACGGTGGACTCCGTCCGTGCTCAGGTGACGACGGCGCAAACGCTTGTGGATAACGATGTCGATCTCAATAAGCACGGGCTGATCGCCAGCATCGATCTGCTGCGCGCCAAAGTGGAACTCCAGACGCAGAAGCAAAGGCTGATTGCCTCTGACAACCAGGTCGCGATCGACAAGCTTACGCTCGCGCGGATAATCGGGTTGCCCAACGGCCAGGAATTCCGCCTCGCCGATTCGGTGCCCTACGCGGCGTTGAGTGGCATTACCCAGGAGCAGGCGCTCCAACAGGCTCTCTCGGAGCGGCCTGATTACCAGAGTGCCAAGGCCCAAGTGCGAGCGGCGGAGCTGGCGCGCCAAGCTGTTGCCGCCGAAAATTACCCCACGGTGTCAACGAACACGAATTACGGGGACATCGGCAGTCCGAACTTGGGCACGTCGCATGGCACCATGGGTTTCACCCTCAGCGTGGACCTACCTATCTTCCAAGGGAGCCGGGTGCGGGCCGACAAGCTTCAGGCGGATTCAGCGCTGCAACAGCGCAAGGCGGAGCTCGCCGACCTGGAGGGCCAGATTGACGACCAGGTGCGGACTGCCTTCTTCAACCTCAAGTCCTCCTCCGAACTCGTGAACGTAGCACAGAGCAACATCGACCTTGCTAACCAGACGCTCGCCCAGGCGCAAGACCGTTCCCGCGCGGGCGTGGCCGATAACCTCGAGGTGGTGCAAGCGCAGGAATCTGTCGCCACCGCAAACCAGTCTTATATCAGTAGCCTTTTCGCCTTCAATTTGGCGAAAATCTCTCTGGCGCAAGCCCTCGGCGTTGCCGAGCAGTCCGCGCTGCAATATTTGGGAGCAAAATAACTATGGCAACCACAACAACTCCAACCCCGGAATCAGGAAATGTCGGAGGAGCCAGGCCCAGCGCCACATCTCTGGGATCCGGCCGGCCCGCCGCCCGGCGCAGCAAAATGGGCCGAGGGATTTTCCTGGTCTTGCTGGTCATCGTCCTCATCGTGGTCGGGGTGCTTCTGTATCGCCACTTTGCCGCCTGGGAATCGACCGACGACGCGGAGATTGACGGCTACATCTATCCCGTCAGCGCGCGCGTCTCCGGCTACGTGACCCGCGTGATGGTGGACGACAACCAGTACGTCGAGGCCGGCACCGTGCTGGTGCGGCTTGACCCCAAAGACTACGAGGTGGCCCTGGCCACCGCCAATGCGACCTTGGCCAATGACCGCGCCAGCGCCGCCGCCCTCCAAACCAACGTTCCTCTCATTTCCGTCAACACCTCGACCGAACTCTCCAGCGCCTCGGCCGACGTGGAAAACTTCAACGCAGGATTGGTGGCGGCTCAACGGAACTTTGACGCCGCGCAGGCTTCACTCCTTCAGGCGGAGGCGAACGACCTGAAGGCCCAGGACGACGTGAACCGCTACAAGCCGCTGGCGGCAAAGGACGAGATTCCGCAGCAGCGCTACACCAATGCCGTGGATGAGCAGAAAGCTACGGCGGCGGCGGTGGATGCAGCCCGAGCCTCGGCCGCAGCGGCGGAACAGGCGGTGGCGCAGGCGCGCACCAAGGTTACGGAAGCACAGGCGCGATTGCAATATGCTGAGACCCGGCCGCAGCAGATTTCCGTGCAACGCTCTCGCGCCGAAGCTGCCAATGCGGAAACCCAGCGCGCAACGTCGGCTTTCAACCAGGCCCAACTCAACTTGCAATACACCACCATCGTGGCGCCGGTTAGTGGCATCGTGGGACAAAGATCGGTGCAGCCGGGCCAGAACGTCGCCCCAGGCCAGCAACTGATGACCATCGTTCCGCTCGACAGCCAAAACATCTGGGTGACCGCCGATTTCAAGGAAACGCAAATGACCCTGATGCGGCCCGGCCAGCACGTGGAGATTTCCGTGGACACTTACGGGCGGACCTACGATGGGCACATCGACAGCATCGCGGGAGCAACGGGGGCGCGCTACAGCCTGCTGCCGCCCGAGAATGCCACGGGGAATTACGTCAAGGTCGTGCAGCGAATTCCCGTGAAGATCTACTTCGAAAAGGGCCAAGACCCCCATCACCTCCTGCGGCCAGGGATGTCGGTCGAGCCCAATGTCAGAGTGAAATGAGCCAAGCCACCGGGGGTGTTCGGGACAAATTGTCCATCCTTGTTGCGTCTATCACCGTGCAACTATGATCGCTCACCGCCCCTTCGAGCGTCCCTTGTACATCTGGTCAAGCATCTCGACGCGGGCCATGCAAGTGGGCGCGCCGTGGTCGGCGGCCGATGCTTGGCGGCCGTAGCGCCGGCTTCCAGCCGGCACCAGAGCCGCCAAGATGGCGGCTCTACGCCCGTACCCTAAAGCTATGGAGACCGTCCTCGCGGCCACACCCAAGCTCACAGACTGGCCCTCGTAAGTTTACTTTCATTGAAACAGTCTTTAACGGTGTTCGCCGCCTGACTTTCCCTTCTGATATCCGGCGGCATGCTCCTCGTGCGCGTCGTGGGGGGCCTTGGCAACGACGTGGCCTTTCCCGTCGCGAGCTTCGTTCGGATGGAAGTGGTTGAACGGCTGCGCTCCGCGCGCGGGCATCGGTCCCCTGTACCCGTGGCGAGGATCGTAGCGGTTATCGACGTGACCGGCGAAGCCTCTGGGTCCATGGAACCATGGGCCCGCACCGATGAATAGCCCGTCCACGAAGAAATCGGGTCCGTAGTAGCCGTAGGGAGCACAGTCATACGGAGCATAGTCAAAATATCCGTAGGGGCAAACAGGCTCTACTCCAACACTAATCGTAACCTGACCCGGCGCCGCAGACACACCAGCCATCAGCGCAACGGTGAGAGCAAAGAATGCAAGTGGCTTCCATCGGAACATAATTCCTCCTAGAGTCGGCGGTCGATTCTGCCGGGGTTCCAACTTTAACATGCCGAATTTGGCCATGATACGCTGGACTGCCCCGCGCCACAAGATTTTGTTAATCTGGTGGAAGTCTGCGTCGTCCCTTGTTAATGGGTTAGACGCGGCACGAAAAAGCCGTGAAAAAGCTGATTTCCGGTGGCAAGTTGCCGTCGCGAAGCAGATGTTTTCTGCAAAATGAACCTCAGTCGAACAAAAATGTCAGAAATCTAGATACAAATGTCCCTTTCTTTCCGGGCATTGTGTCTTGCGTCCCTTTGTTTTCATACACATTCCGGCTTCGAACGTATTTTTTAACATCTTTTTTTCTAACGCCTCCCGAATTTGGCCACGACGGGGCCGACTCCGGCCTCCGGCATCGATCTACCTCTAGCCTCCACCATCGGCTCTCTTGTCCCGTCCTCCGCCGAGCGACCCCGAGGCCCTAAAACCCCTAACTCCTTTTCTTTTCTGTGACATTCAAGGTTCGCGGCGATAAGTGGTTTATTTATCATAAACATTCAAGGTTCGGCGAGAATTTGCGCAATGTCAATTTATAACTCGATTGTTTTCTGGAACATTCAAGGATACCCCCTCAAATTAGTGCTCCGTTTTTTTCGCCCCCGCGCCGCGGTGTTTCTCCTAACTCCCCTATTTTCAAGAATTTGCTGCCACTGGCATTTTGTCACTTTCTGCGATAACCTGTTGTGTTTTCAATAACATTCTAGGTTCCCGGGGCCCAATTGTTCTCGACCCGAAATATTTTATTAACCGCCCTGATTTCATATGCTTGGCTCAGCGGCGCCGTGCTTCAACAACATCGTGACTTCAATCTAAGCTCTTGTTATTCATAGACATTCAAGGTTCCCGAGGGGCCTGAGGACTGGGGCTAGTTACTCAAGCTCCAAGCCTTTCTGTGTAGCCTTCCGCCTGCCCCCAACCCGTTCTGTGGTGTGTTATTTTACCCACCAGACAATACTCCGCTAGATATCCGTAGCAAGTTGGCGACCAGAGGCTAGGGGGATAGGGACAAATCTTCCGGCAGGAGGAAATTTCTTTTGAATTTGTTTTGTAGGGGCACCCCTTGTGGGCGCCCAATCGCGGGGCCAAATCGACCCCGGCAGGTGGGCAGGCACGAGGCCTGCCCCTACAGCGCGCTCGTTGGGGGGATGAAGGTACGTGAAACCGTTCCCCTCTCACCTTTCCCCGATTGTTGCGCGTTCCGCACGCCAGACTTCTGGATCATCCGGAGGAGTTTGTGCGCAAGGTTGCCGACGCGATCGGGGCGGCGACAGAAATGGAGCGGAAGTGACCCCTCACCCGTCCGGCCCCGGCTGATGAGAACGCCGGTTGCCGGCCACCCTCTCCCCTCGGAGAGGGAAAAGGATGTTTTGAGCGCGCACGCGCGCGTAAGAACTGCGTTCTCCTTCTCCCGGGGGAAAAGGTGGACCGCGACGGGCGTTCTCTCCAGCCCTCGCGGGCCGGATGAGGGGTCTCTTCCCGAGGGGCTCCCCGCCACCGAGGAATAATATTGGTTCATCCTCCTCCCCACGTCCGCCGATAGACGAAGCGGGGGAGTGTCGAGGGCACTACGAGGGGGCCAAGAACGGGACGCGGGGCTCGTGCTCTCGACTTGTCACTTGTCATTGTCTTCGCGGGTGGCGCATACATTGCTTCCCAATGTATGTGCCCCGTGGTTGGGGACACAGACATAAACGGCGATGTCTGCGCCACCCGCGGCCTGCGAAAAACTCGGAGAACCGGAAAACAGATAAACCAAAAACGGGGGCGGAGTGTGCCTGTCACCATCCCCACGGGGAATGCGCGCACCATAGACAAAGGCCAACGGACGAGGGACAAATATGCCTTTCGTGCTGTTCGCTATTGGAATGGCACAATCCCACAATCGGACACGTCAGAAGCCGGGACAGTCTGAAAGCCGGTCCCACTCCCTTTGATTGCAGCTTGTTACAAGTCGGATGCCAATGGCTACTTTGTTGCCTGCCAATAGGCGGAGAAGGAACTGGACCTCCTCCAGGACTCTTTTTTCCCGCCGACGCGAGAGACCCCGTCGGGGCTTGACCCGAGAGGGTCGCGGCCTTAGGATTCCGGGCTAAAGGCGATTGCCCCCCTGGGCATGCGAGCCGCGTCGCGTGGCGCCGAATGGAACAACATGGCTAACATTCTGAGGGATCTGCGTTTTGCTTGGCGAGTTCTGTGCGCCGCCCCGGGTTTCGCACTCGTGGCGGTGATGACTCTGGGACTGGGCATCGCCGCGAGCACGGTGGTATTCAGTTGGATTGACACCGTCTTGCTGCGGCCAATCGGGGGCGTGCGGGACGCGCAAGAGTTGGTGGCGCTGGAAGGGATTGCCCCCGACGGCGGCCGGCTCGGCGCCTGCACACATCCGGACTTCCGTGCCTTCCAGCAGGGCCTGACGGGGGCCTCCGGCGTAGTCGCCTCGCACATTTCCTTTTTCACCATCGGCTCGTCCGATCACCGCGGGCGCGCCCTGGGGGAAGTGGTCTCGGCCAACTTCTTTACCGTGCTCGGGGTCAAGCCATTCCTGGGCCGCCTATTTCTGCCCGAAGAGGATCGAGACGCACCGGGCGCCTATCCCATCGCGGTCATCAGTCACCGGCTGTGGACAACCCAATTCGGCGCGGATCCGAGCATCGTGGGGCGCGCGGTGCGTCTCAATGGCCACCCACTCACCGTCGTCGGCGTCACACCGTCTGATTTCCGTGGCACGTTCGGCGGGGAGGCCTTCGACGTCTGGGTTCCGCTCAGCATGATCCTCGACATGGGCGCCCTGAATACCTGGGCCGCTGACGACTGGAACGCGAGGTTCCTCGATGTCATCGTGCGTCTGAAACCCGGCGTCACGACCGAGCAGGCGAGCGAACAAGCCCGGGTCGTAGCGGCCCGAATCGCCGCCGATCACCCGGATACGCACAAGGGCATCGGCGCCCGGATGGTTCCCCTGTGGCAGGCGTCGTACGGGCTGCAGGCGACCTTGCGCGAGCCGCTGTACCTGCTCATGGTGGTGTGCGTTCTGGTGCTGGTAATCGTCTGCGCCAATATGGCGAACCTGTTGATGGCCCGTGCGGTTTCCCGGCAGAGAGAATTTGGCGTGCGCATGGCCTTGGGCGCCAGCCGGGGAAGAGTCGTGCAGCAACTGCTGGTGGAGGTCTTGCTGTTGGCTGGCGCGGGCGCCATCTTCGGCGCGTTGCTCGCGGGCTGGTTGGGAGAATCACTCTACCGCGTGCTCCCCTCGTTGGAACCCTCCATCCGTGCCGCCCTTGAGCCGCTGTTGCACGTGGAGCCCAGCGCCAACGTCCTTGCCTTTACCGTGCTCATCTCTCTCAGTGCGGCCGTGCTCACAACCCTCTTGCCGGCTTTCTCCATCGGTTGCGTGGATCTCATCGAAACGCTGAAAGAGGGAGGGCGCAGCGGGACCTCCGGGGTCCGCTCGCACCGCGCTCGGGGGGTGCTCGTGGTGCTGGAAGTAGCGCTCGCGGCGCTGGCGCTCTGCGGTGCCGGTCTGGCGGTCCGGAGCTTCCAGAAGTTGGCCACGCTTAATCCGGGCTTCGACTCGCGGAACGTCTTGGTGGCGCACTTCTACCTTTCCACCAACGGCTACTCGTTAAATCAGGAAAAGCAGTTCTGCCGCAATCTGCTCCTGCGTTTGGAAGCGGCTCCGGGCATCCAGCAGGTGAGCTACGCGGACTCGGTTCCGCTTTCGATTTTCCCTGGGGGGAGCGACCGCGTGGAGGTGGAAGGCTTCTTGCAGGATCGGGGCGGGGTGATGTCTCTCCCTTTCTCCATCGTGGCGCCCGGGTACTTCCGTTTGATGCACATCCCCATGCTGGCGGGCCGCGACTTCACCGAGCAGGACGACAGAAACACCCTGCCCGTGATCATCATCAACCAGGCCTTTGCTAAGAAGTACTTCGAGGGTAAAGACCCCATCGGCCGCAGGGTGCGTGTTACGGATACCTGGTCGACCGTGGTGGGGATGGTCAAAGACAGCAAGTACTACAACCCGCCGGAGGCGCCCATGCCCTTCTTCTACGGGCCGTTCCGGCAGATCTACTATTCGGGCTATACCCCTTTCTTCTACATTCGGACCGGCGGCGACCTGGAGGGCGCGCGCGCAGCGCTTCGGCGTGAAGTGACCGCGCTGGCTGTGGCCAGCGGACTGTACGACACTGCACCGCTCAGCGAGTACGCGCAAGGGGGCTTGTTCGCCGAGCGGATCGTGGCGAGCCTGCTTTCCGTCCTCGGCGTGCTGGCGCTGGCTTTGGCGGCGGTTGGACTGTACAGCGTCATGGCGTATGTGGTCAGCGAGCGCACGCACGAGTTCGGGATCCGCATGGCGTTGGGCGCGCAGCGCCGCGGAGTCCTGGGTCTGGTATTGTGGCAAGGCCTGGTGCTGGTGCTCCCGGGCCTCGTGGCCGGAGTGGCCGCGGCCATGGCGGGCGCTCGCCTGGTGTCAAGCGAGCTCAATCTTCCCTTGAGTCTCGCCGAGCCCAGCGTTTTCGCCTGGGCAGCCCTGGCCCTGCTCCTGGTCGCGCTGGTGGCCAGCTACGTGCCCGCGCGCCGCGCCACCAGGGTGGACCCCATGACGGCCCTGCGGACGGAGTAGCAATCAGCGAGTACAAACAATCAACAAGGGAGCAAGTAGCGCGGTCATGCTTTCCAATGTCCGCGGCTTTTCGTCTTGCGGACGCCCGCGAGGGCGGGTAGATTATCGCCATGTCGCGTTTGCGCCGGCCGTTTCTCTACGAGCGCTTCTTGTTCGTTACGGTGAAACTCCTGCCGTGGAGAACGCGCTTAGACGAAGAAGACTTTGCTCGTCTGGCCAATTCCCTCTCCCGCATGCGGCAGAAACACGGCTTTCTGCCCACCGCCTGGGTATTCCTTCCCGACCACTGGCACGCCATCCTCCCTCCGCCTTACCCCCTCACGATCTCTTAAGGCCGTCAAAAAGAGTGCGACGACGGGCATCAATGTCCGGCGGCGCGAGGTGGGAGGGCTTTGGCAGGAACGGTTTTTCGACCGGGCGCTGCGCACGGCGAGGGAATATCACGAAAAGGTGGAGTACATTCATCTCAACCCGGTGCGCCGGGGATTGGTGAAGAGGCCCGAAGACTGGAAGTGGTCCAGCATGCGGGAATTCGTTGGAGTAAGTGGGGAGGAACAGGAACGCCACTGCGGACTGCGCATCGATCGCGTCCCGCTTCCGCTCGACGTCCATGCGCGAATATGAGACGCCAAGGCGCGATGCCGGATCAAATGCCGCGGACATTGGGAAGCATGACCGCGCTACAGATTCTCGTGCCCGTGCGCCTTTCCTTCCATGACGAACCTACGATCAATTCCCACGGCGAATTGGCCGTGGCCACCTCCGCGCCACACAACCTCCGGCGCCGTTCGAACGGGTGAATGCAATCACGAGATGCCAGGCTTGCCCTCCCCGGCGTTCCGCAGGGTGAATGCGGAACCAGGGGGCGGCGGCACAGAAAAACAGGATCGTGATTTGACAAAACACCGATATTGAGTAGGCTTACTGCATGGTAAACAAGCCGGCGCCCGAGCAACAGATTGTCCCGCTGGAGGTGATCGAGCGGCGAATCTACCTCATCCGCGAGCGCAAAGTCATGTTGGACAGTGACCTGGCCGAACTCTATCAGGTAGAAACCTTCAACCTCAACAAGGCTGTAAAACGAAACCTGGACCGATTTCCTCAAGACTTCATGTTTCAACTCAGCCGAGAAGAGGCTAACGCTTTGAGATTCCAAATTGGAATGTCAAAGCCGAGCGGCCGTGGGGGGCGGCGTTACCTCCCATACGCGTTCACCGAGCAGGGTGTCGCCATGCTTTCGAGTGTGTTGAACAGCAGCCGCGCCGTGCAGGTGAACATCGCCATCATGCGAACCTTCGCACGCCTGCGCTACATTCTGGCCACGCACAAAGATCTGGCGACCAAGCTCGAAGCGATGGAGGAGAAATACGACAAGCAGTTCAAGGTGGTATTTGACGTTCTGCGGCAGCTCACCGAGCGGCCACCGGTGCGAAAAAAGGGGCCTATGGGCTTTATCGCGAGTCCGAAGAAAAATTGAGCATTGTTGCACGACCTCATGGAGCGGTATGACCTGTCATTGGGCGATGAGGAATGAAAGACTACCACATGAACGTATTTTTCAGCGAAGAAGATGGCGGATACATTGCCGACATCCCCGATCTGCCCCACTGCTCGGCCTTCGGCGAGACGCCTGAGCAGGCATTGGCGGAAGTTCTTAGAGCCAAGGCTGCCTGGATTGACGCTGCCAAGGCCGAGGGCAAATCCGTTCCTCCCCCAACCTTCCGGCCCGTCATTTATCAAGTCTCCAAAGTGCCCGCCTGACTACCCGCGAGATGTTGGCCCCGGTCACTGCTTCTGCGCGTGGCATTTGCCGATTGTGTGTGTCCGAATTGCTTGAATGAAGCAGCGAGGAAAGCTTCTACGGCCGCCGAACGCCTGTCTACGCTGTAATCCCGCGAAGCTGTCGCTTTCCGCCCTCAGTCTAACGGGCAAATCCTGACCTCGGTTCAGCGGACAAAGCGTGACGGGGAAAAGCGGCAGCTTCGCGACCGCACTCCAAAGCGCTTCGCGCAGAGCGAGAGTTGCGCAGACCTTGCAGTTCCGACGCCATGCCGACTACTTGTTATCGCACCCATAGAGGTGTATCTTGCTTGGTTGCGGGCGGGACATGCACATGACCACACCAAGGGCCGGAAACGCCGGAATCACAATTCATCGCGATCATAGCTTTGCGGTGGCGTCACGCAGGAGGCTGAGTCCCAGTATTCATGGAGGCGAATAGAGATGGACAATCGAGTGTGTTCTCTTAGGTGGTTGCAGACAGCAGGAATAACGCTGTTTGCGGTTTTCTTTATAGTGGGTCAGGCAGCCGGCCAGAGCCGGCAAAGCGGAGAGATCCGCGGGACGGTAACGGATTCGTCCGGCGGGGTGATTGCCGGCGCGACCATCACCATCACCAACCTCGCCACCGGCGTGGTGCAGCACCTGACGACGGATGCCACCGGGTTATACGATGCGGCGTCCGTGCCGTTAGGGCAGTATTCTATTTCGTTCGCCAAGGAAGGATTTAAACAATTTATCCGCAGCAACGTCGAGATGCATCTCGAGACCATCACGCTGGATGCGGCCTTGCAAGTCGGGACGACGTCACAGTCCATCACGGTGAACGCACCCGTGGAGCTGGTGCAGACAGAAAACGCCGAGCAGAGCACTACCCTCACTGGGGCGCCGGTAACCGAACTTCCCAACGTGGGGGCGAGCTGGTACAACCTGCTGGCGCTCGTTCCCGGAGTGAACCAGGGCGGGGCGCCGGGAGGGTACGGCGGGGCTTACGGATCGAACGTGGGCGTCAACGGCATGGGGGGACTGAACTCCAATTGGCAGGTTGACGGAGGACGTGCCTTTCTGGTTATGGATGCGAATCCCGACTGGATGCAGCCTCCCTTGGACGACATCGCCGAAGTCAAGATGCTGACTGCGAACTTCGGGGCCGAATACGGAAACGGCACTTCGGTGTTCAACGTGGTCACCAAGAGCGGCACCAATAAGATTCACGGAGATGCGTTCGAGTACGTCGAGAACGACAAGCTGGATGCCGAGAACTACTTTACCGTCGGCCCCAAAACGCCGCTGCGCTGGAACAAGTTCGGCGGCTCGATCGGCGGACCCATCAAACGGGACAAGCTGTTCTTTCACTTCAACTACCAGCAGAACACGAACATTAACGATATCCCCTCCTTCGCCACGTTCCCCACGGCAGCGATGCTGGAGGGCAATTTCAGCGACCCGGCTTTACAGACCATTTATAATCCCGCCACCCTGACCCAGGTGAATGGCAACTACGTCAATCAACCGTTCCCTGGCAATATCATCACGACCCCCCTTGACCCGGTGGCGGTCAAAATCGCCGCCAACTTCCCGGCCCCCAATCTGCCTGGAGCTGGGATTTACAACAATTACTACTGGGTGGATCGGCAGACCCAGCCCGGCAAATGGTACAACGCGAAAATCGATTACAACATTACTCCGTCGCAGCGGCTCACCGGCAATATTGAGATCGTGCCGGCGGGCCTCGGATATCCGGCTCCCGACCCGTTGATTGACAACGATGCCTGGGAGATCCATGAATATCAGTCGGAAATTACCGACGTCTGGACCCTCAGTCCGCGCTTGGTGGGCGAATTCCGTGTTTCCATCGCCCGCGAGTACGGAGTGTTCAATACGGTGGCGTTCGGCAAGGGCTGGCCGTCGAAGCTAGGGTTGGCCAATCCCGTTGCGGATATGTTTCCGTCTACCACTATCGAAGGGTCGCTGAGCACGTCGATTGGGACTTCCGGGTCAGGGCTTGATACCGAGGTGGGCTACGGCCCATCGGCGGACTTCACCTGGGTCAAGGGAAAGCACGTTATAAAATGGGGGGGCGAGGTTACCAAAGATTGGTATAACGGGAACGGCAGCCAGGAAGGTGCGTTCGACTTCAACGGCATCTTCACGCGGAATCCCTCGATTGCCAGCAGTTCGGGCGAGGGATTCGCGGATTTCCTGCTAGGCTTGCCGGACACTTGGGGGGTCGGCGACAGTCCTACCACCGGCGAACGGATGTGGACCGCACAGCCTTTCGTGCAGGACGAATTCAAGATCCGCCCCAACCTTACGCTTTCGGCGGGAGTGCGATGGATTATTCAGTCGGGATTCGGAGAAGCGCACAATCGCATCTCGAACTTCGATCCTGCACTGACCAATGCCGCGACGGGGACCCCGGGCGCCATGACCTATGCGGGCGAAGGCTGGACCCACTTGCAGAACACCCATTATCACTTTTTTGCTCCTCGAGTGGGATTTGCTTGGGCGCCCAAAAAGGACTGGTCCATCCGGGGCGGCTACGGGATCTTCAGCATCCTGTGGTCGCAGTTTAATTACGGCAACAATGTGGCGCAGGGATGGGCGATTACCGGGTACGAAACTTCCGCGGACCTGATCCATCCGATTTTCAGTATGCAACAGGGGCCGCCGGTGCCGCTCTACCCCAGCAGTTCGACCCTCACCAACGATTTCCTGAATGGCCAGTCGGTGGGCTATAACCCCCCGAACATGCCGATGGGTTACAACCAGCAATACCGGCTGGATGTTCAGCATCAACTCAAGGGCGGCGTACTGGTGGATGTCGCCTATGTCGGGAACCGCTCGCTGCACATGCCCGGTTCAGGCAATTGGCGGGACCTTAACCAGGTTCCGGAGAGTCTGCTGGGAGTCGGCAATGCCCAATTGAACCGGCCGTTCCCGCAATTTGCCACCATTACCGACTACAACCCGGTGGATTACGGCGAATACAACGCCTTCCAGTTTACGGCAAAGAAAGACCTGGGCCACGGCTTGATGTTCTCGGCCAATTATGCCTGGTCCCACGCGCTGGATACGATGACCGGCAATGCCGGAACGGGCGCGCCGGCCTTTTGGCAGGATGCCTATACGCCGAGCGCGGATTACGGCGGCGCCGCCACGGATGAGCGGCACGTGTTCAACGGAGAGTTCATTTACCGTTTCCCCGTCGGGCGCGGCCAGCATTTCCTGAACCACGGCGGGGCGGCCGACGCCATTTTGGGCGGCTGGGAACTCACCTCGATGTTCACCGCGCGCACGGGGACTCCCTATACGCCCATGATGGGCACCGCCGATCTCAGCGGAGCGTTGTCGGGTGGGTGGCGGCCCAACCGGATTGCCAGCGGAAATGTGGCCAACCCGAACATCAACGAATGGTTCAATCCGGGGGCGTTCGTCTCCCCAGCGGCTTATACTTTCGGGAATTCGGGGCGCGACATCCTCTACGGTCCGGCCTTTCATGACGTTGATTTCGCCTTGATGAAGAAATTCCCCATCTCGAAATTCGGCGAGGCGGGGAACCTGACGTTCAAGGCGGAGACGTACGATGCCTTTGATAGTCCGAATTTCAATTTGCCGAACGCGAACATCGGAGTGGCCGGCGCCGGTATGATCAGTCAAGCGCTCGACAACCGGTTGATCCAGCTTGGGATGATGCTGAACTTCTAACGCATCGCCGGATGCATGGGGACGCCGTGCCGGTCTTCGTAGCGCGGGCGTCCCCGCCCGCTGGGGCGTGGGCATCCTGCCCGCGCACTGGCGGGAGCGGGACGCTCCCGCGACAGCGGGCAAGATGCCCGCGCTACGTGCAGTGCGGAGCGTAACGCCGGTGGTTCAGGAAGACGCCCAACTCTGTCCCTGCCTCGAGGGCGACGTCCATTTCCAAAACTTCGAGAGACGTGAGGTCGGCGACGGCCCTGACTTTGGTGAAGTGTCAGTCAACAAATGTAAACGCTGCGGACGCGATTGGCTTGAGGACCTCAACGAGTATGAATATTTCACCGCCTCCGGCCGTTGGTTCCGGGGCGTGGTCCAGCCCGAAACAGCCGCCTCCATCAATCCCTCAGAGGTAAAGACGATCCTGGAAAGCCTGGAGTGGTACTTCCGCGGCGACAGCGCCTTTGGCGGTCACGTCGTGAAAACCTGTGGCCCCCTGAAGCATTGGCTGCTGTGAACAGGGTCGTACCTGCTCGGTGCGCCGTGTTGTAATCTCGGCAGCATAGAGAATCTACCCAGAGGCAAGTAAGACCTTCCGGCCCCCGGGCCCCGTGGGCCTATGCGCGCCTCTAACTTGCGGATGGACAATAACCTCCCAGCACCCCTTCCGCGCCAAGATTTGGCATAGTTTTTGCCAGACTGGGCCTTAAAACTTGGAGAAGGGAGGATTGACTCCGATGAAACTCAAAACCGTAGCCATAATTGCTCCTCTGGCGGGCACGCTTTTCTGTGGTGCCGCGTGGGGGCAGCAAACGCTCGGCAGCCCGAGTCCCGCTAACCCGACCGCCAAAAGCTCGCAAAAGACTCCGTAAGAAAGTCACTGGAGCGGGAGCCTGGTGGATGTGGCCTGCATGGCCAAAGCTCTAGGCTCCGGAAACGCCACGAACCCTCCGGCCGCGCCCGCGCCCTCGATGCCCCACTTTACGGCTGAAGACCCGGCTTCTCGACGGTGAGCTACCGCGATTCTACTCCCGTGAGTCAGGTGTACGCCCGATAGACTTCTTTGCCCCGACGGCGTAACGTACCCCGGTCCTCTGCTGGCGAGCATTCAGGCAGAAGAAGGTTACGTGGAAACCGTTGCGGGAGACAACTCATGAGGCAGACCTTTGAAGAGTATTACCGCGAGATGGTGGAGAGCGCCGAAAGCTTCTCGCAGTTGGAGGAGATGCGCAGGCAGGAAGACCATCTCCGTTCGTTCAACCTTGGTCGCATCGCGGGGCGCTTCCAAGATTCCAAGCCTAGCGCCAGACTGCGCGCGGGCTGGTTGCTGGCGGGGTTGCTGATTGGCATCGCCTGTGGGAGGTTTTTCCCAGATCACCTCTATCATACCGTCGCCGGGAGATTTCTCACCCATACGAGGGCGGTCGCAGAGACGGCTAAGAAGACGTCGGCCCGATAGGTGATGAAGGCCTCGTAGTGGTGTCAGGCCACTCGTGTAGAGTGATTTTTTCCCTTCTGTCCGCATTGTGCCGTATTGGGTCGGACGCCCTGAGCGTCATAACATTCTTGAGTACGCCCGGCGGCTGATTTTTGCCGTTTGCTACAGCAATAATAGACCGACTCCAATACAGGCGGAGGCGTGCATTACATTTCACGGATGACACGGGTTTGACAAGACTCCGGTGTGATTTGCGGGTGGCAAGAGTTGAGAAGGGGACACCATATGGCTGATAACCTTTTCGCGATGTTGGTGCACAACCAAGCCGACCCGTTTGAAGAGTTAAAGAGCGCCTTAAGGGAGCTGTCGTTTGAGACTTCCAGCGTCGCGACGTGCGAGGAAGCCGCGTCTCTGATCGCCGAAAGACCGCCCCGTGTGATGTTCACGGACAAAAGTTTGGAGGACGGATCGTGGGTGAGCATCCTCGACCTTGCCGAATCGGCCGACGATCCTCCCAAGGTGATCGTTGTGGCGGCGCACCACGACACCCAACTTTATGTTTCCGTTATCGAGCGCGGGGCGTTTGATTTTGTCGCCCCGCCTTTCGAACGTGAAACGTTGAGCTTCGTGACGTGCTCGGCGGCACTCGCGCACCAAGCATCGTGAAGATCTGGTGGCGCCTGCGGCTCTCCCCATGATTTATCTGGGCTCGGTTTCCCGGTCTTAACTTGCGCAACCACTCAAAGCCCTCGCCTCGCCCCACGCGCATCCCCAAGCATTGGTTCTATAGATCAAGAATTCAAGACGGCCGGCGCTGCGTGAGAGAGGCGTGGGTTGGCCTGGTATGAGCCTATGGAAAACCACGCTGCCCGGCGTGCGAAAACACTGGGAATAACGGACCTGCTGCGGCCGCACCTTCCGCTTCTCGCCCTGGGGTTGCTCGCGGCTATCGGCGAAGGCATCGCCAACCTGCTTGATCCCTGGCCGCTTAAAATCGTCCTCGACAATGTCCTTCGGTCGCGCCCTCTACACGGCTGGTTGAATCGGCTCATTCTCTCCACGGTGGGAAGCGACAGTCTCGCGATCCTGAAATTCGCGGTGGTTGCCGTACTCCTCATTGCCGTGGCAGACGCACTCTGCTCCTACGCGGAAAAGTATCTCACCACCAGTGTGGGCCAGTGGGTCATGCACGACCTGCGGCGGACGCTCTATTCCCATATCCAGCGGCTCTCGCTCGCCTACCACGATCAGAAACAGACTGGCGATTTGATCAGCCGCGTCACCAGTGATATCGACGCTATCCAAAGCTTCATCGCCTCCGGGCTGCTGGGAGTCCTTGTTGACTGTTTGACCCTGCTGGGCATGGTGGGGGTCATGCTCTACATCAACTGGCGCTTCACCCTGATTGCCCTCTCCGTCGCGCCGGCCCTGTTTGTCATCGTTTATTCCTACACCCGCCGCATCAAGAAGGCCGCACGCGAAGTCAGGAAAAAAGAAGGCGAGATGGCATCAATCGTCCAGGAGGTCCTGTCCTCCATTCATGTGGTCCGCGCATTCGGCCGGGAAGACTATGAACAGCGCCGATTGGAGGAACGGAGCCTGGAGGGCGTGGAAGTTGCGCTCCACGCGCGGAGCCTCAAGGCCCGGCTTTCGCCCCTCGTGCAGACGATCGTGGCGGTTGGCACCTGCCTTGTGCTCTGGTTCGGGGCCCGGATGGTGCTCGAGAAAACGCTGTCGGTGGGATCGCTGATCATCTTCATTTTCTATTTGGAGAAAATGTACAAGCCCATGCAGGACCTTTCGAAGATGACCGACTCTTTTTCCAAGGCGGCTGCGGGCTATGAACGGATCCGCGAGGTGCTGGATACCGACAACCAAATCAAGGATCTGAAGGGCGCAAGACGCGCCCCGCGTTTTAAGGGCGCGATCGAGTTTGACCATGTCCGGTTCGCTTACCTGTCTGACACTCCCGTGCTGAGGGATGTGAGTCTGGCGATCAAGCCTGGCCAGGTGGCGGCTCTCGTGGGTCCGACTGGGGCGGGGAAGTCGACGATCATTAGTCTGATCCCTCGTTTCTATGAGCCCGATTCAGGGGTCGTCAGGATTGACGGGACTGACGTCCGGCGCTTCACGCAGAAATCATTACGCAGCCAGATCAGTTTCGTCTTACAGGATACCGTGCTATTTCATGCGCCGATTTGGCAGAACATTGCCTATGGTAGGCCTGAAGCCAGCCGGCGGGAGCTGCTGCGGGCCGCCGAGCTCGCCAATGCCCACGAGTTTATCGAGAAGCTGCCGGAGCGCTATGACACGATGGTAGGGGAACGCGGCGTAACCCTTTCCGGCGGCCAGCGTCAGCGCATCGCCATCGCGCGAGCGATCATTCGTGACACGCCGATTCTCATCATGGACGAGCCCAGCTCGGGGCTCGATGCTGAATCGGAAAAGATGGTTTTCGAAGCCTTGGATCGACTGATGGAGGGTCGAACGAGCATTGTAATTGCACACCGGCTCTCGACGATCCGCAACGCCGACGTCATCTTCGTTGTCGATGAGGGAACTATCGTCGAGAGCGGAAAGCACGAGGATCTGATCAAGTTAGGCGGGGTCTATGCCAGATTCCACGAAATCCAATTTGCGCCCGCGCATGAAAACTCCGAAACCCTGCTTGGCGATTTAGCGGTGTGAGATGGCCGCCGGCTCTCAGTGGTCAGTCATCAGTTCTCAGTCCTCAGTCATCACTTCTCAGTCGTCGGCAACAGCCCTCCCAACCTGACGCAGCCGCTGAGAACTGACGACTGATGATTGACGACTTGTTTCTAGATTTGTCCCAGGGCGGCGATCCGCTTTTCCACGACCTTGGCGAAACCTTCGATCTCGTCAGGCGAGTATCCCGCCGCGCGGAAGGCGTCGCGTATTTGTTCCGGCGAGAGTTGGCTCAGGAGTTGACCGATCCAGTGGACGTCGCTGCGGGGGATGCGCCGGCCGATCCACCGCATGTGAACGCGCATGAAGAAATCCGGCGGATAGAAAACGTCCAGAAGCAGGGGACGCGACGGCGTGGCAAAGTCCACGTAGGCCGGGGTTACTTTTAGCACAAACTTGGAAGCGCTATAGATGTGGAGGTCTCCATCGGCGCCAGCCCGTTTCCAAGTGACGCCTGTGGACCCGAAACTTGCTCCGAGGTCGCTCGCCATATAGATGTTCTCAGGCCCGGGTGCGCCTTCTGGATGCTTCTCGTAATAGATCGCGTTGTTAATGTCTTTTGAATCCCAGTTGTTGATGAGCGCCATCATCACCCGGAGGCCGTTGAGTTCTTTCGTGGAGGAGAAAGGGTTGTCGCCCCACTTCCAGATGCCCACCTTTTTCTCGCCGTCCAAATACCGCTTTAGCCGAACGTTGTGCGCTGTCCCCTGCGGTCCGATGAATTGTCGCCCACGGTGGAGGCGCTCGGGCATTCCTTCGACGTGTAATTCGGGCAGGAAATAGTCCTCGTTGGTGGAATAACCGACGGACCAGATGAACCTTGCAGCCACAGTTTCCGGGCGCGCCTCGTGGCCCATCTTAACCTTCCACCTCACACCATTCTCGTCGCGGACGGTGAATTTTGGGCTGGTGCCTTCCATGTCTTCCTTCTCGAAGGTATAGGTGGTGTGTGGGGCGTGCGCCTCCCCACCGGCGCCGTAGAAGAGATTCCGGCTCTTGATGTCCTCAGGTTTGCGCCAAAAAACAGCATTCGCCTGCTCGGTAGTTTCTACATTCGCTTTTCGCGATTTACTCCCGCTTTTCGCCGTCGCCGAGACCGTCAAGAGCAGCGCCAGAACCATCGAAAAGAATCCAACTCGTTGCTTTTTGTTCAACATAAAAGTCCTCATGCGGCAAGTGCCTCTGCGGCGGTTCCCGCTCACCAAACCAGCGAACCTATTCACTAAAGCAACTATCTCGCCATGCTTTCACGAGAGCCGAGGGCCTCGGAGGCGCGCCAGAAACACCGGGGCCTGCATCGTTGCCTTTCCAAGTGATTCCCGTCCGTATCATATGTGGTTAGGAAAGGTTCCTTCAATTCGCACATTCAGGTATAGGGTTGTAGGGTCTTAAACTGACAGGCATAGTCGGGCGAACCTCGATATGACCGGCTACGAATCTCCAGTAAACTTGTTTATCAAGTGGGATTGGGGCGTTCAACTTGCAGGCAGAAATTAGAGGGCGTGTCGAAAGCCAGCCGGCGCGGCAATACATGGTGGGGCTGAAGCCGTGCCAGCCGATTGGGAATCGCATGAAGCTATTGGTGCAACCTACTGACGGGATCACGCCCTTGATTAAGGGCATCGAGGAAGCTAAGCAGACCGTTCAGATCGTTATTTTCCGCCTCGACCGCGGTGACATCGAGCGCGCGCTGGAAAATGCCGTAGCCCGGGGCGTCGCTGTTCATGCGCTCATTGCCTACGTAAACCGCGGCGGGGAGAAGATGCTGAGAAAGCTTGAGATGCGACTGCTCCAGGCCGGCGTGACGGTGGCGCGCACATCGGACGATCTGGTCCGCTACCATGACAAGTATATGATCGTCGATGGTCGAGAGCTCTACGTCTTGGCTTTCAATTTTACCTATTTGGACATCGACCATAGCCGGAGCTTCGGGGTGGTGACCACGGACCACCATTGCGTTCATGAGGCGGTGAGGTTGTTTGAGGCCGATACCTTGCGCCGGCGGTATGTGCCGGAATGGGATAACTTCGTCGTCAGCCCGCTCAATGCCCGCAAGCAACTCGAGGCTTTCCTTGAAAACACGAAGCAACAGTTGCTCATCTACGATCCCCACATCAGCGATCGGGCCATGGTGCGCCTGCTGGAAGCGCGGGCCCGAAGCGGCGTGGAAATCAAAATCATGGGGCGTATGACGCGCCGAGCGGAAGGAGTCGCGGTCCGCAAGACGCCCATCCGCCTGCATGCGCGTACTATCGTTCGGGACCGCGGACACGTATTCATCGGTAGCCAGAGTTTGTCAGAAGTTGAGCTCGATGCTCGCCGGGAAGTAGGCATCATTTCCAGCGACCATGATGTCCTGGAGGGGGTGATCAGGACATTTGAGGACGACTGGTTGAAAGCGGAATCGGCCCAGGAGAAACCAGCGGACACAGACGCCGCGGCCGTCAAGGCGGCGAAAAGGGCCGTCAAGGCGATCTCGAAGGAATTACCCCCGGTTGCGCCTATTCTCGAACGGGCGGTCAGGAAGGTCGTCGGAAGCGAAGCTGAGCTTATCTTAGATTCCGAAGAAGTTGAAGAATCAGTGCGGGGGGCAATCAAGGATGCGGTGCGGGAGGTCGTGAGGGACGCGGTGGAGGAAGCAGCGGCGGAAAAGGAATTGGTCGATGAGAAGTAGGCGCGGGGATGGAGTGAGGCGCAGTCGCCGATCCATCGGCCGGGGGAGGGCGTGCCTTGGCATCGCCGTCGGGATCGGCATCGCGTCGCCAGCGCTGAGACTTGTCGCACAGAACGCGGTTAACCCCAGCGCCGCCGTGACGGAGGAGTTTGAGCATCGGGTTGCCGAGTGCATAAAACTGCGGAAAAGCGCAGACGCCGCCCTGTCGCCCTTGTGAAAACCCACGGACTCGCCCGAAAAACTCCGGCAACACCAACGTGAGCTAAAGGAACGCGATCGTCGCCCGCCGCCCCGCGGCAGCCCAGGGGAACATTTTTTACTTCCACACTATCACTAGGACGGGCAAAGTAGTGGACTCTGGCGTTCTCGAGCGACAACCAGTACAACAAGCGCCCAAATAAGAATCCCGACGACCGTGCAGGGCGTCCGGACTGTGTACTGGGGATCGCCACCCGCCGATACAGTGCAGCCTTAAGTCGAGATGCGCGATCGCTGCAGGGGTTCGAGCCAACCTACGGCCGGGTACTCTGCCGATCCAATCACCCAGTCGATCCCCACCGGTCCGCTGTCTTCGGCGGTGCCGAAGGCGGCGCTCCAGTCGAATTCGGCTTCAAGGATTTGCTCGAATTCTTCGCGCGAGAGAAACTTCACCCACTCGTGGCATGCCGGGCTGGCGGGCACAACACCGGCAGTTGGCAGCTCATCAGGAACCACATCGGAGGTGCAAGAGTTCATCTCATCTCCGTGTGCGTGCGCCCCTTCCTCAACGACCGGCATATGTCCCTCGCTTTTGAGTTGACTGGCCCTGGGGGTAGATGGTTTCTTACGGTTCCGACCCAACCTTCTCGCTACTAAACAGCTGATTGACGGTTTGGCCTTTTTAGCCGTTGTCTCCGGCCGTCAAGACTCCGCGCGGGTGCGAGCAGCCTTCCGTGCCGCGACCTGAAGCCCCTCGCGTCCTTTCGATTGAACTGCCTTGGAAGCCGCCTCGCGCCGGGCAGCAGGTCCTCGCGCGCGGCCACTGCGGCGGGCTTGGCGCGCGAGTGCTTCGGGGGACGCCGCTTCATAGCCCTCCCGCTTCAGTGCCCTTTGCGTGGCTCGCGAGCGGGTGGCGGACGGTTTCTTTCGTGTTGCGCCCGCGCCTTTGGAAACATCGCGCTCCGCTTGAGCGCGCGTCCTCGCGGTGGTCTTTCCTTTTCCAGGCGCAGGCAACTTGACGCCCGCTCGCCGCGCTTTGGAGAGGCCGATGGCGATCGCTTGCTTCGTCGACCGCGCTCCGTGCTTTCCCTCTCGGACGTGGTGCATTTCTTCTCGTACGAATTCTCCGGCTTGAGTGGAGGCTGACTTCCCCTGTCGGGCGTCCTCCCTTGCTTTCTCCAGCGTTTCCTGTTCCGGCATGGTTCTCTCCTGGCGACAGCGGCGTCTGATTTACATGTCTGACGGCAACCGGGGCGGGTACGAGCCCCTCAGTGCTGATCGATGTTCCCCGCGGTTGAGTTCCCAAAACGAATGCTGCGGCGGGCCGCGGCCCGGCTTTAATTCCACGCTTTACTGCGTGGAACTGGCCTTCTGATCCTTTACCTGCAACTCGTTTACCACCTGTTGTACGTTGGGAACGGCTGAAGCTACTTTCTCCGCTTCCGCGCGCTTGGATTGAGATCTGACTTCTCCCGTCAGCGTCACAACGCCATTCTTGACGTCGTACTTAACTGCCTTGTGGAGCCCGTTCTGAATGAGCGCGGCATCCAAATTTTTATCAATCGCTTGGTCGACATCGGAGTTTACCGCCCTGGCGTCATGCCCGCCCCCGGGGGGAACCACAGCGATTTGATTCGACACAACTTGGCCGGCGGCAATCGAGGTCGCAATGGAACCTGCTTGGGACTTGTCCGCGTCTGACGCGACATTTCCGCTCAGGGTCACGACACCCTTGTCGCGATCTTGCGACACGGATACGGATTTGAGACCGGCTTGATCTAGAGACCTGCGGATATTGTCCGCAACTTCGGGCGACTTGCTGGCGGCACTCGAACAACCCGCCAGACTTCCGATCGTGAGCAGCATCAGCACGCCCAAACAGAACTTAAGTGTTCGCATCGTATTTTCCTCCGTTCCGCATTTCCCACACCGGCAGCCTTGCGGCCTTTATCCTCCTGCCGCGTTTGTCTTGCGTGCCGCCGGAGTTTCCCGCGCCAGACCCCAGGCCCAAGTGAAGTTACCGTCGCTCCGCCCGTCAGAAGATGGCGGAAAATATGTTACCGTCAGGCCTGAGCGCCCGCTCCGCGCACAAGATGCAGGATCAGTGAGATCACCGCAAGGAGGAGCAGGAGGTGAATTAATGCTCCGGCGATGTGGAAGGCGAGAAAGCCCATGACCCAAGCAACCATCAGCACGATAAAAAGAAACAGATACATTTGTTGCCCCTTTCCCGTGGCCGTGGGCTCCGGGGCCCACGGCCTTGGCTTGCTGCGGTTTCTCGACGATCAACAAAAACAATCCCCGAACTCCACCGTCTCCTGGCGCGTCGATAAGGGCTAGCTTACGCGGAAGTTGAGCGCCGGATTGGGCGATCGGTCTTGTCGAAGTCGGCGCTTGCCTCGCCCGTGGAGGAGATGTCCTGGGCTCCCGTGCGCTGCAGGACTTCCTTGGCGCGCTTTGTCCAGTCGGAACTGTCGGAGTGGACGGAGAGGAGGATTCCGCCGGCGTTGACTCGCCCCTGGTAACGCTTGGCTTCGTATTCGGGCAACCCGAGACCAATCAGGCCCCCCGCGAGCCCGCCTACGGCGCCGCCCGCCCCCACTCCTGCGAGGGCCGCAACGATCGGGCCTGCGGCAATGAAGGGTCCCACTCCGGGAATGGCCAGCGAGCCAATGCCCACCAGCCACCCCAGCACCCCGCCCACGACCGCACCAGCACCGGCTCCGGTTGCAGCCCCCTCCGGAGCTTTAGTTCCTTTCTCATGGGCGAAGTCTTTGTTGCCGATGTTTTGGGGAAAAAGGACGGAGATATCAGTGCTTCGGAATCCCCCGTCCTTCAGAGTTTGTACCCCGAATTCAACGCTCGGATAATCGGGGTAGATACCGAACACTGCTGTATTTTTCCCTGCCATTTTCAATCCTCCGTTTTCGATGTTAGTGGGACATTGAGCGCCCCTCACTGCGTTCACCGGAATCTCTGCCGGTCCGCCCCATTTCCGATGCCTACTCGGCCCTCCGTATTCATCAGCGACTCTCGGCCGGATTTGTCGGGAGCTCTCGTGGATTGGCCGGGCTCATTCTCAGTCCCAGTACGGCTTCGCGCCATAATAGGAATAAATATTTGCGCCCCAAGCGCGGTCGGCCATGTTCGGCCAGTGCTCTTTGTCGAAGCCGGGTGCACGCTCCAAAAGCGCCTTATCAACGTTAAGTACAAACCGCTTTTCCTGTGTGTCGATCGCCAGCGAACTCCAAGGGATGGCGAAAAGCTTGTCGCCCAGGCCCAAGAAACCGCCGAAGGATAGAACCGCATAGGCGACGCGCCCGGTCGCCAAGTCGATCATCAAATGTTCGATCTTTCCCAAGTCTTCCTTGTTTAAGTTGACGACTTTGTCCCCCGTCAGGGTATCTGCCGCCATGACTGCCGGCGCGTACGCGCGACTCTGTGCTGTGAATGCCATCTTGCCTCCTTTTTTACTCTCGCTTTTAATTCTCGTGACGCGGCTCGAATTGCGGCCTGTGGATGTTCGCTTTTCGCAGGCAAGCCGCGCGTTCCAGAGTTAAGTCTGAACTCCCCTGGCCGCTCTCGCCATTCGGCGGAGTCGGTACTTTCCGGAGTCTCTTGCCGTAGGCGCGAGGACTGCCTCTCACCTTACCGATTTTCCCCCTACGGCCTCCCCACGCGTTCCCCCCGTCATAGGCCGTATTGACGCTGCCCCCGCGCCTGCCCGACCCTGAACCCTGATTGGAGAGACCTGTTAAGCAGGCACCAACTGCGAGAGCGCGTGGAGATGTCTTAACGCATTAGACTCCGCGACGAGCGTAACTCCGAGGAGGGTAACTCAATGTTCAGAAAAACCGTGAGGCTGGTCGCGGGCTTGGCGCTCGCGTACATTGTGGTCAACAGTCTGCCGGATGTGGTCCGTTACATAAAGATCAGCCGGATGTAATGTGCTCCCAGCGGAGCACGGGACTGTGCAGTAGCTGCCATCTACTGCGAATAAGCGCCGGGCATACCATTTTCGCTCGATTGTTGCTTGCCCGGCGCCAAGCTACCGTAAGGAAAGCCTGGGAAATTTGCGTGAGCAATCTCTGCAAAGGCAATATCTACTTTTGTAAAGGAGACTGACTATGGACACAAGCACGAAAGATGTGGCAAAGGGCAAGCTTCATCAGGCAAAAGGCAAGGTAAAGGAAAAAGTGGGGAAAGCCGCCGGAAGACCCGATTGGGAGAACGACGGCCGGGCTGAACACGACGCCGGTAAGGTGCAGGAAAAAATCGGCCAGGTTGAGCGGGTTTTCGAGAAGTAAGCTTTTCGCGGCTTGGATACTGAGGCCGTAGTTTGGATCGACAAAGTGCCTACCCCAATCGTGGGGCATGAATGCAACTGCAAAGGAGGACGGAATGCTGGGAACTCTCTTGATTGTTGTGTTGTTGCTGATGCTCATCGGCGCCGTGCCCGCCTGGCCTTATAGCCGCGATTGGGGCTACTACCCCAGCGGCGGGCTGGGTTTGGTTCTTGTCATTTTGGTGGTATTGGTGTTAATGGGGAGAATATGATCAAAAAAGTTAAGGAAGGGTACAAAGTTTTGTCGGAGAAAACCGGCAAGAATCTGGGCGGGCCATACAAGACAAAGGCCGAAGCGAAAAAGCGTCTTCGGCAGGTCGAATACTTTAAGCGGGCGAAGGCATAGCCCTCGCCAATCATGGAGAGAAAACCGATGAGTGCAGAAGCTGCCACAAAAAAGGGGATGTTTCTCACCGACATGGAGGAGATCCGCCGCCGGGCGCGCCAGCAGATTATGGAGGGTGCCGTGACGGCGGAATACAAAGGTGACCGAGAGACGGTCGTACGCATTCTCAACCAGGCTCTCGCCACCGAACTGGTTTGTGTTTTGCGGTACAAGCGCCATCACTTTATGGCGAAAGGCATCCATTCCCAGGCAGTTGCTGCGGAGTTTCTGGAGCACGCCACCGAGGAGCAAGGTCATGCCGACAAGATCGCCGAGAGAATCGTGCAGTTGGACGGGGAGCCGAACTTTAGCCCCGAAGGCATGCTCACACGCAGTCACTCCGAATATGTGGAGGGAGATTCGTTGACCGAGATGATCCGGGAGGATCTGATTGCGGAACGGATTGCCATCGAATCGTACTCGGAGATCATTCGCTACCTGGGCGACAATGACCCAACGAGCCGGCGTATGATGGAAGATATTCTTGCCAACGAGGAAGAGCATGCCGAAGACATGAAGTCGCTCCTGGAGACCGTCGGCAAGGAGGAAAAGGAGAGCGTTCACTAACCTTAGCAAGTTGGACGGAATAGCCACACGCTTCACGATTCCCAGTTATTCGCATCTGCGCAAGCCGGGTAGAGATTATATAGGGCACTCTGATGGGCGCCACGCGAGGGAAGGGGTTGACGACGGCGCGGCCCCGCCGGTTCTCTCATCAAAAAGGCCGTGATTTCAGGCCTTTCTGGCCGTCCGCGTAGGAGGTTCTGCGGAAAACACAAGCGTCGCCGGATTGTGGCTGCTGTCTTGCTCGTCGGCACTATTTGGAGTAGCTGAGGCGGTCAGGGCTAATTGATCTGTCTGTATCGAGTGAGCTTGAAAGTGCAGGATAAGGGGCTTATGGAAAAAATGGAGGAGGCAGGTCGCGAGAGTTTGCCCCTATCGGCGGTCCGTCGAATTCTCATCCCTCTAACTGTGTTTCTTCTTGCCGGCAACGGCTTGGTTCGCGCCAAAGCAACGCCGCCTGTGGACAAAGCGTGGAATATTCTCGGCAGCGGCGCCGCCGAAAAAGGCGCCCCCAAGCGCGCCGACGCTATCAAGGCCTTGGGACTGCTTCCGCACGATGTGCGGGCGCGAGCCTTGGCAGAGAAAGCGCTTGCCGACGAGAATTCCGACGTGCGCGCTGCCGCCGCCATCGCTCTGGGCGAAATGCACTCGATGGAGTCCATTCCCGGGCTGACCAAAGCACTGTCAGACTCCGACCCGTTGGTGGTGCTGGCGGCCGCCCATTCCCTCCTGACGATGCAAGATCAGAAGGCTTACGATGTTTACTATGCGGTCCAATACATCGCCGCTGCCGCCGTGATCCGGCTGAGTGCAGCATCGAGTTCCCACCGGGCTTCGAGCGAGAAGAGCCAGAGGCATGAATAAACCCTTGAGGAGGATTGAACATCCAATGATTGGCTTCCTTTTGCCGGGTTGGGATAAGTCGCTCATGCCGTTGAGCGAGATTGAGGCCGGAGCGCCTCCGGGAGGGCCCACTCCGCCCCAGCCGCCGCCCGACCCCCGATTGCCCGACCCACCTCCCGAACCGCGGTTGCCCGATCCTCCGCGCCGGCCGGAAGATCCTCAGCCGATCGAGGAGCCTGAAGTGATTCCACCTGAAGTTCCGAATCCGATTGGCGACCCGCCCCCTGACGTACCAACACTTCCAGGCCCCGGCCGAAGAAACCCAGGAATAGGCGCTGCACCGCGCCGGGGAATCAAGCGGTTTCACGATTGCAGAGCTCGAGAGCACAGACGAATTCCATGCACAAATGGTTGATCATTGCCGGTGTGGTTCTGGTTGTGGCGCTGAGCGGCGGCGCCTTTGTCGCCAAGCGTGTGGCGGCATGGCTGCCCGGCTATGTGCGGGATCGCGCCCTCACTACCCTCCGCGAGCATTTTGACGGTGAGGTGGAGGTCGGCGACCTCCAGGTTATGGTCTATCCCAAGATTGTTCTTCGCGGCAAAGACCTGGTCGTTCGTCTTCACGGCCGCAAGGATATTCCTCCCCTGATCAGCGTCAAGAACTTTTCCACAGAAGTTGCGCTGGGGGAACTCTTGCAGAGGACCCGCCATATTCGCAAGATCACGCTGAAGGGGCTAACGGTTACCATGCCTCCGGCGGAAACTCGCCCATCGGGGCCCCCACTCCAAGCGCATGGCAAGAAAAAATCCGTGGCATCTCGAGTGCTCGTCGATGAGATTGTGGCGGATGGCGCGGAATTAGACATGCTGGTGAAAGAACCGGACAAGCCTCCACATGTTTTCACCATCAGTCGCCTGAGGCTGCAACACGCCGGGCTCGGCCGACCGATGGCCTATCAGGCCACGCTGACGAATCCGGTTCCTGTGGGCGAGATTGACAGCCACGGCGATTTCGGTCCCTGGCAAACGGATGAGCCGCGCCTTACCCCGGTTCACGGCGTCTATACTTTCTCGCACGCCGATCTTTCCACCATCCACGGTCTAAGCGGCATTCTTACGTCGACGGGCGATTTCAACGGCCCGCTCGACCGGATCGACGTTCAAGGATCGACCACTACGCCGGACTTCAGCCTGGGGATCAGCGGCCATCCCGTGTCTCTGGAGACGACATTCCACGCCATCGTGGACGGCACCACGGGAAATACCATGCTGGATCCGGTTCGCGCCAAGCTCCTGCATTCGGAATTTGTAGCTCGCGGCGGAGTGTTTCGCGTGCCGGGGCAAAAAGGTCGGAGGGTGTTGCTGGATGCCGTATCGGACCATTCCCGGCTTGAGGACCTGTTGCGCCTGGCGTTAAAGGCGGACAAGCCTCCCATGACGGGCGACGTGAGTTTTCGCAGCCGCATCGATATCCCCCCGGGTACGGGAGCGATCGCCGACCGCTTGAAGCTCGACGGCAAATTCCATCTCAGCTCGGCGCAGTTTTCCCAACTCAACATCCAAAGCAAGGTGGCCGCGCTCAGCCACCGGGGAAGGGGTCAAACCGATTCGCCCAGCTCGGGCAGCGTGGCCTCCGATTTCGCCGGCAACTTTGTGCTCGGGAACGGCCTCATGACATTTTCCAACCTGATCTTTGGCGTGCCGGGCGCCTCCGTTCATCTCGACGGAACGTATGCCCTGCAAGATCAGCAAATCGACTTTAGCGGATCGCTGCGCCTTCAGGCCACGGTCTCGCAACTTACCAAGGGTTGGAAATCGATCTTGCTGAAGCCCTTCGACCCCCTCTTTGAAAAACAAGGTGCGGGGACCTTCGTGCCGATCACGGTCACCGGAACGGGCAGCGATCCACGCTTTGGAGTGAATTTTCACAAGATTTTCTAGCGGGGTGACGTAGCGTGGGCGTCTCGCCATGGGTGGAATGGTTTCGACCATGGTGGCGCAAACCCGCAGGCACTTCGATGCTTTGAGGTCGTGGCGGGATAAACCCTGGGCTGTCCAAATTAGCCGAGATTCCCTACGCCTTCCTTCGTCGACCTGCAATCGGGTGGAGGGTAGAGTTCCGTGGCCGCCGGGGCTTTAGCCGCACAGCTTCGCCGTCGCGAGTTCGCTGAGCGCGTGTGGAGCGAGTTGTATGCGAATGACGTGACGGGCTTGGCCGCGGAAATGTCCTATTACTTTGTGCTGGCCATCTTTCCCTTTCTGATTTTTCTTGCGGCTCTGGTGGGAATGCTACCTTTTACCGGGGCATGGCATGGGGTGTTGAGCTGGATCCTGCTCTACTTTCCGCGGCAATCTCAAGGCATGGTGTTAGAAATCGTTCTGAGCCTGACTCAGGGTCGAACCGGCTTCCTTTCCCTCGGACTATTAGGGACCACCTGGGCAGCGTCCAGCGGCCTCCTCAGCCTTATGACGGCGCTCAACGTGGTCTATGGCGTTAAAGAGACGCGCGGTTTCACCAAGCGTCTGGGGCTTGCCTTTCTCATGGTCTTCGTCCTCGCCGTGCTGGTCTTGTCAACATTTGGGTTGCTGACTGCAGCGGATTGGCTCGGTCAAGGGCTCGCACTGCATTCCATGGGGCTTGTTTCCGCACCGGCAGTGTGGCGGGTGACACGTTGGATTATTTCCGTCGTGCTGCTCGGTGTGAGCATTGCCATACTCGGCTGCACCATGCCGAACCTGCGCCGGCGCGGCCTGCCGGTTGCGCCGGGGGTGGCATTTATCGTTGTGGGATGGCTTGTGTCTACCGCAGGGTTCAACCTTTATGCCCAGTACATCGGCACGTTCAATAAAACTTATGGCATCCTCGGGGTGTTCGTAATCCTGATGGTTTGGATTTACCTTTCCAGCCTTATTATCTTAACGGGCGCCGAAATCAACTCAGTGTTGAGTAAAATGAAGGCCGGGGAAAACGCCTTGGTGCAGGCCCGGGTCGAGAGGAAGCCTCGAGCGAGTTCGCAGCCCGCGCTGCGGAATTAACCGCCCTGCTGAATCATGTTGATCTACTGGCGCGCTATGGTAATCCTCCTCGCAGCGCTGGTATTATTGACATTGGGTCTTCTGACCGCCGCAAACTAAGTTGAGTCAAGAGTTGGCAGTACGCCCTCCGGGGCTAGTTACCGCACCAACGTCGGGACATGAGACACGCTGGATCATTAATCCCGCTTGGGGTGAGCTACGCCAACGTCAACTGCATGCCGCCGAACCTGTGCCGGCGAAGGCAACGGTAATGCTCGGCGCGGCATTTATGGTTTTGGGGCGACCTGTCCGCCTGTGCAGCTTTAGAGTGCGGCAGCTTGCTGCCGCTTTTTCGTCAATTAACCATGGAGCTTAGTCCGCCATACTTCGCGCGCAATTTTCACCGGCAACGATCGGTCTCGCCGGCGGTCTTAGTCTTGGGTTTTCTCGTGGTACTCTCCTTCTCAACGCCTACGGGCAGGGCGCAAGGACCCTCGACACAGCTCTATGAAGGCTTGACGGTCTCGACCGTCGAACTGGTTGCTCAACCCTCGATCAATGTGGAGGCACTTCGGCCGCTGGTCGCACAGCAGGCCGGCGCACCCTACTCGTCTGCGGCCATTCAGAAAAGCGTGGAGGCGTTGCAAGCGACCGGCAAATTCACCAAGGTTGAGGTGGAAGCGAAACCCGAGACCCGCGGTTTACGCGTGACCTTCATCCTGGAACCGGCGTTCTACGTCGGGATGATTTACTTTCCCGGCGCGACCAATGCCTTCCGGTACCAACGCTTACTGCAAGTGGCGAATTACCCCGCGCAGGAACCCTACCAGGCGGCCCGCGCCCGCCGGGGGGGAGGCTTGCTCAAGAGATTTTTCTCCCAAGAAGGGTACTTTGCCGCCACCGTCAACTTGGAGGAGAAACTGGATGAGTCTCACCGGTTGGCGGACATAATTTACACCGTAACGCTCGGCCGCCGGGCGAAAATTAGCAAGATCGAGATCAGCGGTCCGCCGCCCGCCGAAATCGCTCTGTTGAACGGAGCGCTACGGTCGATTCGCGCCCGCTTGCACGGCTCGAATGTGAAGGCAGGGAAGCCGTATGACCCCGAGCGCGTTCAGTCGGCCACTCAATTCCTGGTGGACTTTCTGGGAAAGCAGAACCACTTTGCCAACACGGTCCAACTTGACCCTCCGGCTTATGATGCGCAAAGCAACAAAGTCGCGCTGCATTGGAAGGTCACTCTGGGGCCGACGGTGCTCGTGCGCTTGAGCGGAGCGAAACTCTCACAACGATCCCTGCGCTCGCTGATCCCCGTCTACGAAGAGAAGACCTTCGATCAGGATCTGGTGCAGGAAGGGCAGCGCAATCTCGTTTCCTACTTTCAGGGCAAGGGCTACTTCGATGTCAAGATCAGCCCGCAAACCACCCAGGAGACCGCGCAGATTTCTCTCGTCTACCAGGTCGAACTGGGAACCCGTCACCGCATCACGACGGTGAAAATCACCGGCAACCGGCACTTCGACCGGGACAAACTTGAGGACCAGGTGGTGGTGCAGAAGGCCGAGTTCTTGTCCCGCGGGAAATTCAGCAATGACCTGCTGACCCGGAGCGTCAGCAACTTGACCGCTTACTATCGGGATGCAGGCTATGGCGAAGTTCAAGTGCAGCCCCAGGTTGCCGAACACGAGCGGAACGTTGAGGTGACGTTTCGAATCACCGAGGGTGAACTGACCCGCGTCCAGACCCTGGAACTTCAAGGGAACAAGCGTGCGCCCCTTTCCAAGCTTGCGCCGAAAGGACTGAACTTGAAGGCCGGCCAGCCCTACTCGCAATCGCGGCTCGATAAGGACCGTAGCGACATCATCGCCAACTACCTGGAGTTGGGGTATCCCAACGCCACGTTCCGGTGGGCCGTCAAGCCCGTGGCCGGCGCTTCCCACCGCGTGGCCGTTACCTATATGATCGACGAAGGTCCGCAAGTCCATATTTCCGACGTCGCGTTCCTGGGAAACTCCCATACGAAAACCGCTTTTCTTCAAGAAAACACCAGCGTGAAAGGCGGGGCGCCTTTGAATGAAGCCAACCTCTTGGGGTCGGAAAGCTCGCTCTATAACCGCGGCGTTTTTGATTGGGTCAACGTTGATACGCGCCGGCCCATTACCGACCAGCAGTCCGAGGAAGTGCAGGTGAAGGTGCACGAGGCGAAGCGAAACGTGGTGACTTATGGATTCGGAATGCTGTATACGCCCGTGGCCGGCAGCCTTTCCTCGGGCATCGTGGCATTGCCCGGCCTTCCGACCCTTGGCCTTCCCAGTTCGTTCAAGATCATCGAGAAAACTGTCTTCAGCCCTCTGGGCTCGGTTGAGTATAGCCGGCTCAATTTGCTCGGCCGGGCCGAAACCGCGTCCGTCTCCACGTCCCTCTCCCTTCTCGATCAGCGCGGCACCTTCAGTTATACCGATCCGCAGTTTATCGGACTCAAATGGGCCTCACTGTTGAACGTGTCCGCCGAACGCTCGGCGCAGAATCCCCTTTTCACTGCGCGGCTCGGAGCCGCTTCGTTCCAGATGGAAAAGATTTTGGATACCGCGCGAACCAAGCGCCTGCAATTCCGCTACACGTTCCAGCGGACGACCCTCACCAACCTTTTGATCCAGAATTTCATCCCTCCTGAGGACGCGAATGTGCGGTCATCGATGCTGGCGGTTTCCTATATCCGCGACTCGCGCGACAAGCCGCTCGATGCGCATCGGGGTTGGTTTCAAACTTTGGATTTCGGAGTCAGCCCGAAGCTGATGGGCTCCACGGATAACTTCGCGCGCTTCTTCGGACAGAACGCTTACTACCGCCAGGTGACACCCTGGATGGTGTGGGCCAACGAGGTTCGCGTGGGACTTGTCGATTCGTTCGGCGCGAGTCATGTCCCCATCAGCGAAAGATTCTTTTCCGGCGGCGCGGACAGCCTGCGCGGCTTTCCTCTGAATGGCGCCGGGCCGCAACTGCCGGCCACGCTCTGTACCCAGATCAACGACCCCGCGTCGTGCACAACTGCAATCGCGGCTCCTACCGGCGGGCATCAGCTTTTTATTCTTAACTCCGAGGGCCGCTTTCCCATTCCCATTAACTTTCCCTCGCCCATCAACAGGAATTTGGGAGCGGTGCTGTTTTATGACGGTGGCAACGTGTATAGCAACATCGGTTTCGGCCACTTTTTTAGCGACTACAGCAACACGATCGGCGTGGGCTTGCGCTACCAGACGCCTATCGGGCCCATCCGGATCGACGTGGGCCACAACCTGAATCCCGTCCCCGGACTGAAATCGACACAACTGTTTATCACCCTGGGACAATCCTTTTGACCGTTCAGAGCGGAGCAATCGTTTGACCTTTTGAGCACGTTGCGAATGTGGGGCGACCCGATGACGAGACGACATGATCAAGCCTAAACACATCCTGCGCATTGTCCTGGCGTTTGGGCTGCTACTGCTGATTCTTGGCGCTGCGGCCATCGCCCTCCTACGCAGCCAGGCGTTCCATCGCTATGTTCTCGCTCAGATGGTCGCGCGCGCGTCACAGGCCACCGGCGCGCGGGTGGAGATCGGCGACTTTCAATTTCGCTGGTCGGGCTTGCGGGTCGATCTCTACCAGATTGTGCTTCATGGCTCCGAGGCGGCGGTGCAACCCCCTCTTTTGCAGATCGACCATCTGCTCGTCGGGCTGAAAATCATCTCGATTTGGCAGCACAAGGTTGATTTGAGCGAGATCGTCATCGACCACCCTTCGATTCATTATTCCGTCGATCAAAACGGGCGCTCGAACCTTACGCAGCCTCCGCAGGGTGGGAGAGGGGGCGGCGGGACGAGTATCTTCGACCTGGCGATCGGGCGTTTTGCGGTGAATCACGGCGAACTGGACTACAACGATCGCCAGATTCCTCTCGATGGCGAACTGCATGACCTCCATGCGCAAGTTTCCTTCGACCCGGTCAAAACCGAGTACGACGGCGCGCTGGGGTATCGCGACGGCCGCGTGAAGTTTGGGAGTTTCAATCCCGTCGAGCACAGTCTGGAAGTCCGTTTTGGGGCGACACCGTCGGGCGCGACGATCGAATCGCTGGCGCTCAACGCCGGGGCATCAACGGTATCCGCTCAGGGGCGCTTGCAGGGCTACGGCAATCCCTTGGTCGATGGGTCGTACCAGGCAGATGTTTCGACTCAGGAACTGGGCAAAATCCTGAAGGCCGCTCCGTTCCCGACCGGACAGGTGAGCGTGAAGGGGAGCGTTCACTTTCAGAACCAAGTAGGCCGCCCTTTACTGGATAACCTATTGATTTCCGGCCAGTTTCGGAGCCCAGCTCTGGCGATCAAGCTGCCTCAGGCTCGCGCCGACATCCGTGCGCTGAGCGGGGATTTCCGCGTGAGCGATGGGAACCTGGAGGCCCGCAATGTGCGGGCAAGCGTCATGGGCGGCAGAGTGTCGGGCGAAATGACGCTTACCCACTTGTCCGAGCGCCCCATGGCGAAGGTGACCGGGGCCCTCCACGACATTTCGCTCGAGGCGCTAAGCGCCGCCACCAACACCACGCCGCTCGAGCGCGCGGCGATCAGCGGGAACCTGAACGGCACGGTTGCGGGTTCGTGGGAGGGCGCCGGGCAAGATGTCCAGCTACGCTCCGACCTGACGATCGCCGCTACGGCACCGGCTCAGCAGGGCACTGGACCCGGACCAAATGTCATTCCTTTGCAGGGTGACGTGCACCTGGCGTACACCGCTCGAACCGCCACGATCGCCGTAAGCCACTCGAAGCTAACCACGTCCCACTCGTCCCTCACGCTCGACGGCAGCACCGGAAAGCAATCGAGTTTGAACATCGAAGCCCAGTCGGACGACCTCCGTGAGGTTGACCAGATCGTGCTGATCGCCCGGCACGCCCTGGAAGCCGGCAACCCGGCCGCGCCCATCGAACCGCTGGGCATTGCGGGCTCGGCTACGTTCACGGGGCAATTGCGGGGATCTCCAAGCGATCCGCAATTGACCGGCCAGTTGACCAGTTCCAATCTCCAATACCTCGGCACCACGATGACCGAGGTCAAGACGGGAGTGGCGCTCGGCCCGTCGGGCATCACCCTGAGCCAAAGCGAGATTCAAACCAGCGAACACGCTCACGCCAGGTTTGACGTTGCCGCGGGATTAACCAACTGGTCCTATTCCCCGCAGAGCCCCGTTCGCATGGAGTTAACAGCGGAGCGGATCCCCGTCGCTACCGTCGAGCGCTTAACGAACCAGCACTACCCGATTAGTGGAACACTCGCTGCACACGTTTCAATACACGGATCGCAATCGAATGTCATCGGCCAAGGGTCTGCGACGCTGACGGAGGCCAGCGCCTGGGGCCAGCCGATTCAAAACCTAAGCGTCCAATTTCAGGGCGCGGGCGATACGGTCCATTCCACCATTCAGTTGACAGCGCCGGCCGGTTCCGGCTCGGGCAAACTCACGTATGAATTCAACAACCAAGGTTACGAGGTCCAGTTCAACTTTGCCAACATCCAGCTTCAACGGCTGGCGCCCGACAAGAGTTTGGAATTGTCCGGCGTCGCCACCGCGACCGTTCAGGGCCGTGGCACGCTGAAGGATCCGCAGCTCACCGCGACGCTCCAGGCGCCGAAGCTGGTGATCGGCGAGCAATCGCTCGACGGCTTGAACGTCCATGCTGACTTGGCGCATCAGCAGGCGAGCTTCACGCTCGACTCCGCCGCCGTGGGCGCCTCCATTCAAGCGAAGGGATCCGTTACGCTCGACGCGAACTACTCCAGCCATGCCAGTGTCGACGTGCGAAATATCCAGTTGGGAGCCGTCCTTCCGGCCTTTCTGCATGAGGTCCCGCCCGACTTGCGCGGCCAAGCGGAACTTCACGGCACGCTTCATGGACCTCTGAAGCTGCGGGACCAACTCGAAGCGGAGGTCGAGATTCCGGCCCTAAGTCTGAATTACCAGTCCCTGCAGATTGCCAACGCCTCGCCGATTCACGCCCTCTATCGCGGTGGCGTTATCTCGCTCGACCGGTGCGAACTGAAGGGAACGGACACGGACTTGCAAGTTCAAGCGGCGATTCCTCTCGAACATGGGCGAAATATGCAGGCGACGGCGTCCGGCAATGTCGACCTCCATCTTCTCAAAATGCTTCATCCCGACTGGGATAGTTCCGGTCAAGTTAAGTTGGAGGTCAAAGCCGGTGGCACTTTCGCACATCCAGACGTCAATGGCACGGTGCAGCTTGTTGACGCATCTTTGCAGCCGCCAGGCGTTCCGCTGGGAGCGCAAAGTGTAAACGCCGCGCTCGCGATCAAGAATGGCCGCGTGGACATCGAGCGTTTCACGGGTCAGTCGGGTGGGGGAACCTTTACGGTGCGCGGCGGAGCAACATTCCAACCTGCCCTCCAATTTAACGTGACATTGGTCGCGAAAACGGTGCGGCTGCGCTACCCCGTAGGCACCAGGACGATCCTGGACGGTAACCTCGTTCTGACGGGATCCGGCGACTCGGCGCTGCTGTCCGGCCAGGTGCTCGTCGATCGCCTCTCGTTGACCAAGGATTTTGATCTCTCGACCTTCGCCGATCAATTTACGGGGAACTCCTCCGCATCCGCCGGCCCGGGTTTCGCGCAGAATGTGAAGCTAAATGTGTCTCTGAACTCCGCGAGCGAAATGGCCTTGGCCAGCAGCAAATTGAGCGTTCAAGGTTCAGCCAATCTCATGGTGCGGGGAACCGCGGCTGATCCCGTGCTGCTAGGCCGGACCGACATTACCGGAGGGGAGCTTTTCTTCAACGGTAACCGCTATATCGTGGAGAGCGGGGTGATTCAGTTTGTCAATCCGGTCCGCACCGAGCCGGTGGTGAATGTTCTCGTTACCACGACGGTTAACCAGTTTAATCTCAGCATGAATTTTACCGGGCCCATCGATCGCTTGCGCACCACGTACACGTCCGATCCGCCACTCGCGCCCATCGATATCATCAACCTTCTCGCTACCGGTCAGACAACGGAGGCAGCCTCCACGGGCAGCACATCACCCGAATCGGTGATCGCCGGCCAATTGACCAGCCAGTTCAGTAGCCGGGTGGAAAAACTTGCAGGAATCACGTCGCTGACCATTGATCCTCAAGTTGGGGGAGCGCAGGGCAATGGCGGAGGCCGGCTGGCCGTCCAGCAGCGCGTAACCAAGAACCTGTTTTTTACTTTCTCGACCGACCTCACGACGAGCACGGGGCAGATCGTTCAAATCGAATACCAGGTCTCGCAGAAATTCGCCGTAAGCACCATCCGGGATCAGAACGGCGGCTACACCCTCCAGATCAAAGTGCACAAGAGCTTCTGACTTTTCCATGTAGATCGGTCCCGGCGCTCACAAAGTGCATTATGGGGATGAGACGTGCGCCGCGGATTTGCGCCCTTCATTGCCTCCGTAAATCGAGCTGCCGTTCGAAGGCGAACAAGCGGTTCCCGTGTAAAACTTTCCGAATCTAAACATGGCCTTTCTACTTTTTGAGTCTACTTCAGCCCCGCATCTCGCTGACTAGCAGTCGGTTCTAGAAACTTCGCAGTATTGGCCCGCATATTGCTTAAAATCTTACGATGATCGAGTAGAGGAGGGCATCAGATGAGCACGTCTTGGTCACTACCGCGCAGGCCTGAGGATAAGCGGCCTATTCCTAAAGTGCCTACGGGGCCAGCACGCCTTCGAGACGACAAGTGGCGGAAGGAAGACAGTGGCGGCCCGATCCGCGTGCTGATTGCGGACGATCACGAGCTTGTGAGGCGCGGACTGTGCTCGCTCTTCGCGACTGCCCCCGGTTCCTTCGAAGTTTGTGGCGAGGCCGCCAGTGGCCGCGAGGCAGTTCAGCTCGCGCGGGAGTTGCATCCCGATGTTGTGGTGATCGATGTGAGTATGCCCGGGCTGAACGGCCTCGAAACCACCAGACTGATCATGAAGGAAGTCCCGGGAGCGGCGGTTTTGATCCTCACCATGCATGAGTCCGAACAGTTGATCGAAGAACTTCTGAACTCCGGCGCTCGCGGCTATGTCCTGAAATCAGATGCTGCGCGCGACCTGCCCGTGGCGGTGGAATCCCTTTACCGCGGGCGGCCGTTCTTTAGCTCAAAGGTTGCGCAGACGGTGCTCGCAGGATATCTCAAAGACTCTGAGCGCGGCACCGAGAAGTCACCGCTGACTCCCGCAGAGCGCCGCGTTGTGCAGCTTCTGGCGGAGGGCAAGAGTAACAAAGAGGTGGCAAATCTGCAGTCCATCTCGGTGAAAACCGCGGAAACCCACCGCGCCAACATCATGCGCAAACTGGGCCTACGCTCGATGAGCGACTTGGTCCACTACGCAATACGAAACAACATCATTGAGGCCTGAATGGCGTCTTCTCCTCGAGACAGCCACCAGCGATTTTCTCAACCCCTCCATAGGGGAATGACTTACTACGCTCACCCATGTTTCAAACCGGATAGGTACCCACGCGCTGTGGTGGCTTGGAGTGCGGTAGCAGCAGCTACCGCCTTCCGATCTCGGTTCATACGGCAAAATTGGCAAGGCCGAAGTCAGAAAGGCTGTAGCTGCTGCTACCGCACTCCAAGATGTTCTCGGCAGCAGTGGTGGGTGAGCCAAGCAAGTCATTCCCCTCGCTGCGCCGCGAGCCGCCGCCTTCAGTTGCGGCTCCGCGGCGCTATAAGCTACCGTCCTTATTGATTTGATGTAAGGCATCCAACTTATTCGTCTTCCCCCTCGAGATTGTCAGAATAGACATGCTCCACAATGGGCAACGCTGGCTGGTCCTCCGTCAGCGTGCAAGAGCGATGGGGGTTGCCGAGGTGGATGGTTTCTATCGCTTCCCATCCTTTGAGTCACGGAAAGTACAGCGATGTCACCGGGGCTACCCGGCGACCCACCATCCTATATCGTTAGTGTGTCATACCCAGTACAGTTAATATGGGTGGGGTTATCGAAACTACCCTTCGCGGACTTTGCAGCAGCGTGTTAGGCTTTGGCCCCAGGCCCTTTAGCCGCGTGTTTCGCGGGCTCCTCCGGTGGGCAGGGAACAACCGCCTTCACCCGCGTCCCTCGCGGGCTCGAAACGATTTCCAGGCGTCCCCCAAGCTGCTTCAAACGCTCGCGCATTCCAGCAATGCCCACACCGAGGCGCTCGACGCCCTGGCGCTCTTGCCCAAGCACGCCGGACGGTATGCCGTGGCCTTTATCCTCGATTTGCAGGTCCACCTTGTCGTCGTGCTGCACGATGTGGATGCGCACCACCTTGCTGCCGGAGTGGCGTTGGACGTTGGTAAGACCTTCCTGCATCACCCGGAAGAGCGCGATTTCATTGTCCTGAGGCATGCGGCAGAGGTCCTCAGGCAGGTTCAGCTTCACGGAGATGCCACTCCTCTCGCTGAACCGCGCCGCGTACCAGCGGATTGCCGCGACCAGCCCGACCGCGTCAAGGTCCGGCGGGTGCAACAGGTGAGAAGTGGTCCGGACTTCGTCGCTGGCCTGGCGGGCGAGCGCCTCACCCTCGACGATCAGCTTGGAGGCTTGAGGATCGTTGGCAACGCTGGGGCGCCCTCCGGCGAGCGAAAGGTTCATCGCGAGAGCCGTCAGGAGCTGTGCCGTGCTGTCATGAAGGTCCCGCGCGATCCGTCGCCGTTCCTCATCCTGCAGGCGCAAGATGTGGCCGGAGAGTTGGCGAACAGCCTCTTCCGCGCGCACCCGCTCGGTGATGTCACGCGTGACCTTGGTGTAGCCCAGCAGTGTGCCATCGGCGTCCCGAATGGCAAAAATCAAAAGGTGGGCAAAAAAACGTGAGCCGTCCTTCCGCACGCGCCAGCTTCCTGCGTCCTCGAGACGACCTTCGGCTGCGGCCACTTGCAGATCCTTTTCCGGTTTGCCCGCGGCGATATCCTCGGGTGGATAGAATATGGAAAAGTGCTTTCCCATAATCTCATCGCGGCTGTAGCCTTTTATCCGCTCCGCCCCGCTGTTCCAGCTTACGACCCGGCCTTCGGTGTCGAGCGCGTAGATGGCATAGTCTTTCACCCCTTCCACCAGCAACCGGAATCTTTCTTCACTATGCAGTAAGGCGATTTCCGCCTCCTTGCGGGCTGTGATCTCGCGAACCAGTACGGAGAGGGTCCTGGGGGTGTCTGGCGGGGAAATGATGCGATTGATGCGAGCCGCGAACCACCGTTTGCCTCCACCCAAGTCGAGCGAATATTCGACGCTCTCGGGTCTGCTGGTCTTCCCCACGCGTTCGAACGCTTCGCGCAGCGGGCTGGAGGAATGCGTGGGGAGAAAGTCCTCAATCCTGTGACGCGGCTCGTCCTGAGATTGCGCGAGGATCTGCGGTTTGCCGGTCCAGGCGCTCAGGCAGCGGCCGCGTTGATCTACCTCAAAGACGATGTCATCGATGGAGCTCACCAACGCCCGAAGGCGCGCCTCGCTCGACCGGAGGGAGGCTTCCACCTGCTTATGCTCGGTGATGTCCCGGTTGATCTCCAGAATCGCGACGGGTTTGCCGTGCTTGTCCCGTTGGAGCACTTGATGGCTGGCCACGACGATTTGGTTCCCGTTGCGGGCGGTATGAACCAGCTCTCCTGACCACTCGCCCTCACCGAAGAGTTTGCGCTCCACTTCCTCGAAGGGCTCGGGAAACTTGGTATTGAACAGAAGATGTGTGACCTTTCCGACGGCTTCGTCGCGTGTCCAGCCGTAAAGCGTTGCCGCACCCTGATTCCATGACCTCACGACCCAATCGGCGTCGCGCACGATGATCGCATCATGGGCCAGGTCGATCAGCTTTGATTGCTCCTGAAGAATCTCCATGGCGCGCTGGCGCTCAGTGAAATCGGAGATTGCCAGAAGGGTCAGCCGCGGTTCATTGCCACTGCGTTTCATCTGAAATGCGTTGAATAGCATCGCGCGGCGGCCGAGGCCGGGAAATTCATGCTCAACCTTGAATTCCCTGACCTCCTTATGCTTGGGGAGCATTTCTCTGAGCATTTCCAGCAGGGGGGGAAGATTCCATTGGCCGTTCCCAAGCTCGGGGAGGGGAAATTCCAGGGTATTTTCGGGTGTTGCCCAGAAAGTTTCGTAAAACGCGCGATTGGCGGCTTTCACCCTCAATTCCGTATCGAGAACCAGAACGGAATCCCGAACGGTCTCGACGATGGCTTCCGCATAGCTCCGAGCTCCGATGGCCTCGGCTTTCACCGCGGTGATGTCCACCAGCGTGATGACGGCCCCTTCGATGCGATTCTCGCTTGTCCGATACGGCCTGACCCGTAGGGAGTGCCAATGGCTCTGATGGTCCTGCACCTCCTGCTCCCTGACGGCCATGCTCTGGATGGAGTCGGAAACCAGGGCTTCGAGGCCGGGAAAATCGAGTGCCGAGCGGAGGTCGGTGATGGGCCTGCCCACGTCGGCGGGAATCAGATTGAGCATCGCTTCCGCGCTCGGATTCATGCGCCGGATGCGCAGGTCGCTGTCCAAAATCAAGATCGGAACGTTGATATTGGCGATGACATTATTGAGGTCATTGTTGGAGACGGCGAGATCCAGGTTGCGGTTCCGCAACTCTTCATTCAGTGTCGTTAATTCCTCATTGGTGGCCTGCAGTTCCTCTTTCGCCGTTTCCAGCTCTTCATTGGTGCTCTGCAGTTCCTCGTTATTCGATTGGATCTCCTCATTAGCGGTTTGCAACTCTTCATTGTGCGTGGCAAATTGCTCGATCATGTCCTGCAACTCGGACTTGTTCTGGTCAAGTTGCTGAGTGAGTGCCAGAACATCCCTGGCCCGGCCCGCTTCTTTCTCCCCGGCGGAGGCCCGGCGAGGGGGTTGGGAAGCCGGAGTCTCGCGAAACAACACCAGGAAATGGCGGCGGCTGAGCGAATCCGCCTTCAGCGGCCTCACCTCGATGCTGACTTCGCGAGTCTCGCTTCCCGAGCTTATGCGAATGCCTTCTTTCAAGACCGTCTTGTTTCCTTCTTGGGCTTGATGAATGGCGGTGCGCAACTCGAGAGGCAAACCCTCGCGCGCCATCTTGAGAAGCCGGAGGCTGGCCACACCCGCCACCGGGTCAAGGTAGGGGCCGGTGTGGCCGTGAAACTGGACGATTTCCAGATCGCTGTTCACGACCACGCCGGGGGGGGTGTAGTCGGCCAGCAGCGTGCGGGTCACTTCTTTCTGCAGGTCGAATTCGCGCGAGCCGGGTACGGGTAGGGGCACTGTCCGCGTGTTGGTGGTTGACCACTCGTTGAGGGTGGAATACGCGCGCTCCTCCAGGGCCTTGGGTATTTTGGCGAAGATCCTGGCCTTGCGATCGATCGGGGTGAAGAGGTCGGAGAATTCATTCGCGCCTTCCGACCGTCCCAGCACCAGGTAGCCGTAAGACCGCAAAGAGTAATGGAAGATGGGCAGCAGCTTCCTTTGCAACGAGGCGTCGAGATAGATCAGCAGGTTGCGGCAACTGATCAGGTCCAGCCGGGAAAAAGGGGGGTCGTTGATAATGTTCTGCCTGGCGAAAACGCACAAATCGCGCACCGGCTTCTTGACCTGATAACCGGCCTCGGTCCGGGTGAAATACTTTTCCAGCAGCTCCGGGGCTATCCCGCTGACCTCGCCGTCAGAGTACTTTCCCGCCCGCGCTTTCTCCAGGGCCTGATCGCTGATGTCGGTGGCAAAGATTTGGAGGCCGACGGCGCTCTTGCTTTCGTGCAGAAATTCGAGGGCGCACACGGCAATCGAGTAGGCTTCTTCCCCCGTTGAACAAGCTGGCACCCAGACGCGGACCGGCGCCTCCGGCGGCCGGTCCACCAGGAGTTGCGGAAAGACGTCGCGCGCCAGCGCCTCGAACGTCTCGGGCTCGCGGAAGAAACTGGTGACGTTGATCAGCATGTCGCGGTACAGAGCTTCGAGCTCCGCGCTGTTGTCTTGCAGGCCGTCAACGTATTTCGACAGGCTCTCGATGTGGCGCAAAACCATTCGGCGTTTAATCCGGCGGATAATCGTGGCCTTTTTGTAATGGCTGAAATCCACGCCGGTGGCGGAACGCAGCCAGAGAAAGATTTTGCCGAGATCGTCCTCGGGCAGGTGCGGTAGTTTCGCGGCGGCCTTGGCGGGAGCCACGTAAGGATGCTGCCCGATCCGCGCCAGCTCGATGGCGATTTCCCGGGGCGATAGGATGTAATCGACGTAGCCGGCGGCGATGGCGCTCCTCGGCATGCTGTCGTACTTCGCCGAGTCGTCCTGGGCGAAGGTAAAACCGCCTTCCGCCTTGATCGCCTTGAGGCCCAAGGTGCCGTCCGAGGCAGTGCCCGACAAGATCACGCCGATGGCCCGATCTTTTCGGTCCTCCGCCAGAGAGGCGAAGAAGTCGTCGATGGGCAATTGCTGTCCCCGGTGGGGAATGCGCGGAAGCAGGTGAAGGGTGTTGCCCTCGACGGCCATGTTGGAGTTAGGCGGGATCACATACACATGGTTGGGTTGCGCCTCCAGTCCTTCCGTAACCTCAGCCACCGGAAGGCGTGTCGCCCGCGAAAGCACCTCCTTCAACATGCTTTCGTGCAGCGGAGCCAGGTGCTGAACCAGGACGAACGCCATGCCGGTGTCTGAGGGCAGGTGCTTGAGCAATTCAGTGAAAGCTTCCAGCCCCCCCGCCGAGGCTCCAATCCCCACGATCGGAAAACTTGCGGACGGAGATGGCAGGGACACCTCCTGCGCATCTTTTGGCTTCGTTTTTTTGTTTCCGGCCGAAGTTTCCGGGTCCATCTCGTCCTCCGCGCGCCTTGAGCCGCTCAGTTTATAAGTGTTGCCCCAAAAAGTGAACCTCGCTGCCACCTTTTGTCGGCGGCAGCTCGCGCTGAGCTTCTTTTCCACTCTCTAGCTATTCCCTGATATCTTATCCCTTATATCTTAATCGAAAAAGTCACGATAATCACGACGCCGTCAGGCGGTGTCCTATGTGGAGCGACCTCAGTGTTTGCGCATCCGGCTGTAGCGGCGGTCTCCGACCGCCGTCGTCGATCGGAGATCGACGCTACAATTCCTATCTCGCTTTGTATCATTTGACCGTAGCGCCGCCATCTTGGCGGCTTCCCGCGCCGGCTGGAAGCCGGCGGTACGCCGTCGGCCGACGCCTTGGGTTTGGACATTTTGGGGCGAAGAATTCATTCCCCAGCGCGCGAAAAGCGACAGAAAAGCCGCCGGTTTCTGCATAACCCTGCAAAATACCGATTCGTTTGTATTAAATGGCCGAAAGTTGCGTAAAAATGTCGGTTATTTTTCGGGCAAATGGTCATATGATCGTTTGTTTTCAATAACATTCCGGCTTCGAACGTTAAAAAAAGAATTATTTCTTTCTATTTCCTCCCTTCGGCCCGTCTCCATCTCCGTTCGCTGCCGATGCCGATCTTTGCGTAGGCCTGTTCATCAGTTATCAGCCTTCAGCCTTCGATTGTATACCACGTCGACACGTGTGTCAAGAAAAATAAATAAGCAAAGGAGGCTACAAAATGTCGTTGTGCTGATGACGTGTGGGGGGCGCGCCGGCGCTCCCGGCTTTGGCAGCCTGCCGAGGCAAGCGCCGTGGGCTGATTATGGCCGCTTTCCGCCGGGCTCGTAAGGCCAAGGGAGCGAGCGTAGCCCAGGCGCCGGCGGGAGCGGGACGCTCCCGCGACAGCGGGCAAGATGCCCGCGCTACAAGGGGAGGGCACGGGCAAGAGTGCGTGTGCCACCTCTGCCGACACGTCGCGACCCGGTCACAGTTTTTGCATCATCTACCTCTCGCCCACGCCGGGGGCGAGAAAAGGCTTGCTCCGTACAGCGCCTCCAATCTATATTGAGAAACATCAGTCCTTGCGGCGAGCGCCTCGCAATTTTTCCGCTCGGCAGCCGTGGACCTCAGTTCAGATGATCGTGGGAAATAGCTGTGCCGGACGCTTAAGCGCCCGCATCCTGCGAGAATAGCGCAAGGGAGACGGCGAAATGGCGGGCCCTGCCCCCTCCTTTGAGCTTATCCTACAGGGAATCTACGCTGACGTCGGGCAATCACCGTATTGACGGGCTGAATCCTACAGGTAACCATAGCGTCGTAGGTAGCCATATGGGAATGGGGCTGGAAATGCCATTGCGGATACTTTTAGCGGACGATCACGAGATCGTAAGACGGGGGTTGCGAGCCGTCATCGAAGGAGAATCCGATTGGCAAGTGATTGATGAAGCTCCCAACGGGCTCGATGCCGTGGAAAAAGCCGAGCGCCACAAACCTGATGTGGTGCTCATGGACATCAGCATGCCGGAGTTGAATGGCCTGGAGGCCGCGCGCCGGATCCGCCGAAATCTTCCCTCCGTGGAAGTGCTCTTTCTCACGATGCATGAATCTGAGCAGATGATCCGCGAGGGGATGGACGCGGGCGGCCGGGGCTTTCTGCTGAAATCGGATGCGGGCCATGAGTTGGTGCCGGCGGTGAAATCTGTCAGCCGCCACAAGGCCTTTTTCAGCCCCAAAATCAGGGCCATGGGCTTTTCTTCCGCCGACGGTCGGAGTCTTCCCAAAGCTTGCAGAAGCGGAACGAAGACAGGTGAGCTGACCAGCCGTGAACGACAGGTGGTTCAGTTACTGGCGGAGGGAAAATCCACCAAGGACGTCGCCACCGCGTTACAGATTACTTTCAAGACCGCCGCGACGCACCGCACCAATATCCTTCGCAAGTTGGAGTTGCACTCCCTCGCTGACCTTGTGCGCTATGCCATTCGCAATGAAATTGTCCCCGCTTAGTCTTCAGGTTTTGCCCATCTGCGTCATTCTTTTGCCCTTATCCATCGCCTAACCCAGAAAAGTTCCTACTGACGATTATTTCGCGCAGTCGGAAGATTGCCGTATGGAAGTGTGCCCAAACCGAATTTACGATGATTCAAGTAAGTAAAGTGGAACACCGCGCAAGAGGGCGAAACTTAAGTCAAGGCTTGAGGAGGAATGAGATGAGAAAGCTTGCGATTGCCGTACTTCTTGTTTTTGTGTTCGCAGGAATGGGATTCGCCAAGGAGGACCAACTGGAGAAGGCAAACAATGTCTTGAATGAGATCATGAAAACCCCTGACAAGGCGATACCCCATGACCTATTCGAAAAGGCGGTCTGCGTGGGCATTGTGCCATCCGAGATCAAGGGCGCTTTTTTGGTGGGGGGCACTTACGGACGCGGCGTGCTCGTTTGTCGCAGACATGGGGACGGGCCCTGGGGCGCCCCCTCGATGTTCTCGCTGGGGCAGGGCAGTGTCGGCTTTCAAATTGGTGGTGAAGCAACCGACGTGGTGTTCATCGTCATGAACGCGTCGGGCGCGCGAAAACTGGTGCAGGACGAAGTGAAGCTGGGCGCCGACGTCTCGGTAGCGGCCGGACCCGTCGGTCGCACGGGGGAAGGCGCAACCGACGCAGAACTTCACGCCGAGATTCTAAGCTATTCGCGGTCGCGCGGCCTGTTCGCCGGGGTTTCGATTTCCGGAGCGGTATTCAAGCAGGATTACGACGCCAATAAAGAGCTCTACGGGCGCGGCGTTACCGCGAAGGAAATCTTGCTGGGCGGCGAAGTTCACCGTCCAGCAGATGCAGCGGCCTTGGATGAGAGCCTGGCCCGGTATTCCCCCCGTGGTGGCCATGCGTTCGCCAGCCTGAGGGAACAGTAAGACCCGCGACGTCTCATCCCTGCGCTCCCGGGCGCGACGTGCGCCCGGGTTGGATCGTAGAAACCGATACAGCCAGTGCGCGGGGCGGGGCCTCCGGCGAGCCTCCCGGATGGAGCGCCATCCATCGGTCGACGTCGGGTTGTTCGAAGGAGAAGTTTCATGCCGAAATCGGGCTCGGGGAAATACTGGTCAGGCGAGGTCACGCAGCACAGCAACGCCCTCGACCTGGAGCCCGGCGTGTTCACTTGGAGCGACCCAAAGCGCATTGCCCGATCGCTCAAGAGATCCGCCGAGGCCAGCTCGCGAAGGAAGAGTTCGCCCCGGCAATCGGCGATGTCGATGCTCAACTTTTATAGCAACCGCGCGGGAAAAAACCTGGGCCCTCGGCAAAAGAAAACCCTCGAGCAAGCCAAGGAAGAACTCCGGGCGCTACTCAGCCGCGAATAATGCAATCTCTACAAGCACACCAAAGGAGACCATTCATGCCCAGACCGAGTTCCAACAAATCCTTTCAGGGTGACATCACGGCGCACGAAATTACCAGTGAGCGGGTGAGCCGCATGTTCACTCGGAGCGATCCGCAAGTGGCGGTACGAGCGCCAAAGAAGTCCGACGACACCCCACGACGGGAAAGCGCGCCGCGGCCTTCGATTTCGACGCTCCATTTTTTCGGCAACGGGGCGGGGCAAAACAGGACGCTTGAGAGAGTCAAGGAGCAGTTTCGGGCGCTCTTCAATACTCAATAGATCGCCCACGCCATCTAATTTTCGGAGCGAAGATAAAAGACCGGAGGAGCCAACATGATTACGGTAACGGGAATCTTCAAGTCGGCTTCTGATGCGCAGCGGGCCGCCCTCCGGCTGCAGTCACTTGTGAACCGGGACAGGATCACCGTCCTCAGGCCGGGAGAGAAAGAGGCGCCGCCGAGAACGGTGGCGGTCATTGCCGCAGAGCAGCCGGGAATGGGCAAGGCCATCGGGGGCGTCGCCGGGGCGGCGGTGGGAATCGCGGGTGGCGTCGAGGTTGCCGCCGCAGTCACGGCCACCGTGCCGGGGGTTGGGCCCGTCATCGCGCTGGGTATGCTGGGGGGCGCCCTACTGGGGTTCTTTGGGGCCAAGGCCGGCGAAGCCATCGACCGGGCCGCGAGCGAGGGCCTTCCGGAAGACGAGTTTTTTGTGTACGAGGACGCCCTGCGCCGGGGCCGTAGCGTTCTCATCGCGTCCCCTGCAGATGAAGCTGCCGCGTCAGCGATTCGCACGATCTTGGAAGGCGAGGGAGCCGAGGCGGTGGATGCTGCGCGCGAAATGTGGTGGATCGGCTTACGCAGCGCGGAGGAGGAGCATTACACCCAAAGCGGGGCGAAGTTTGACGCGGATGAGAAGTTCTATCGCCTCGGATTCGAAGCGGCCCTGCACGCGAAGTATCGCTGCAAGGAATACGATCAGATCTTGAGCGAGATGCAAGCTGACCTCGAGGAGGTTCAGCGGCGCAATCCGGGCTCGGACGTCGAAAAGCCCTTTCTGAAAGGCTTCGAAAGAGGGCGTGCACACTACGGGGAGCTCTGCAAGAAAGTGCCGCAATGATAGCGCCACATCGACGCGGACTTTCAATTTACCGGTCCTCGGGCAAATCCCTATCGAGTATCCAGCGCAAGCTGGATGGCGGCAACACCGGTTTGCCTGCAACATAGACATGGAGGAGATTCCAACGTCGGAGGTGATGACGGATCATGAAGACCGAACCCAAGAAATGCGCCCATCCGCCCTGTAGCTGTACGGTCCAGGAGGGCGATTATTGCAGCCCCTACTGCGAGTCCGCCAAAGGCCGTGTAGAGATTAATTGCGGCTGCGAACACGCGGGATGCAAAGGGCGCACGCGGTGATGTTTGACCGCGCCGGCGCGAGCATGTGACCGTGAAGTGGCGCGGCCGATGCTCGCAAATCTCAACGCTAGATCCAACTCTTGATCCGGGGAGGGTGTATGAAGGTTAATTCTTTGAAGCAACTTTACGTGGAAGAACTCAAGGACGCCTATGACGCCGAAAATCAAATCGTCAAGGCGCTGCCTAAGTTAATTAAAGCCACATCAACGCCGCAACTGCGCGAGGCACTCGAAGACCATTTGCAGCAGACGAGGGGCCACGTACAACGTCTGGAGCAGATTTTCGAAAGCTTGGGCGAGCCCGCCAAAGCCAAGAAGTGCGACGGACTCCGGGGCATCCTGGAGGAAGGCGAGAAGACCATCAGCGATGGCGAGCAGGGGCCCGTGCTCGACGCGGGCTTGATTGCCGGCGCCCAAAGAGTGGAACACTACGAAATGGCCGCGTATGGCTCGCTGAAAACGTGGGCCCGGCAGTTGGGTGACAATCAAGCGGTGCGACTGCTGGAGCAAACGCTGAACGAGGAAAAGGAAGCCGATCGCAAACTGACCGAAATTGCGACGAGCAGCGTGAACGCGGAAGCCTCCAAGGCTATGGGAGCGAACGCCTAAGCTCGGCGAGCGAGAAACTGGCTGACTTCGCACGGTTTAGAATCCAAAAGGAAGAAATGGTGGTGAGGGTATTGACCGAATCGCGTGAACTTGTCAATACCCAAGCCCCACCGCTACAAAGCACGGGCGGCGGCTCCAGCCTGCGAGCTCGATTATTGGTGCTGGTCGGCAACCTTGGACCGGGCATCATCACCGGCGCCTCCGACGACGATCCATCCGGTATTTCAACCTATTCGATGGCCGGGGCAAGTTTTGGCTACGCGTTTCTTTGGACCGCTCTATTTTCCTTTCCGTTAATGACCGCCGTCCAGTTGATGTGTGCGCGCTTGGGAACCGTGAAGGGCAAGGGACTTGCCGCGATTGTGCGCGCGCATTATCCCCGGTGGGTGCTGTGGGGAACATGCGGGCTGCTGCTTTTCGCGAACTTGGTGAATGCCAGCGCTGACTTGGCCGGCATGGCGGAAGCCACGCAACTCGCTACCGGAACGCGAGCCATCATTTGGACCCCGGTCTATACGGCCGCCATCACCGCGCTGCTCTTTTGGTCGTCGTATCGGTCCATCTCGAACATCTTCCGCTGGCTTACGCTGGTTTTACTCGCCTATGTCCTTACGGCTTTCCTGGTGGGATTTGATTGGAAGGCCGCAATCGTCAGTACGATAGCTCCACATCTTTCGTGGTCGCGCGATTCCCTCGCCATGTTTGTCGCAATCATGGGCACCACAATCTCCCCATACCTATTCTTCTGGCAGGCGGCACAGGAGGTTGAGGAAAAAGTTGCCGCGGAGAGTGGCGAATCTCGCCGGACCGGGGGGACGGGAACCAAGCTCAAGAAAGCACGGCTCGACGTTTTCGTGGGGATGTTGTTCTCGAATGCGATCATGTACTTCATTGTTCTGACGACGGGAGCAACGCTCCACGCTCACGGGCATACCCACATTGAAACCGCGAGGCAGGCGGCCGAGGCCCTGCGACCCCTCGCGGGTAACGGCGCCTATTGGCTCTTTACGGTCGGCCTGATCGGCACGGGCATGCTCGGGGTCCCTGCCTTGATTGGCTCCGCCGCGTATGCTGTGGCGGAAGCTGCGGATTGGCGCGGTTCGCTCGATGAGAAACCTCAACGGGCCTGGCAATTCTATACGGTGATTGGACTGTCGATGGCTGCCGCACTGGCCCTGAATTATGCCGGAATCAATGCCATCAAGATGTTGTTTTTGGCTGCGGTGCTGAATGGAGTTTTGGCCCCGCCGCTCATCCTGCTGGTCGTCCTGCTGAGCAGCAGCCCGAAGGTGATGGGGCAAAGAGCAAACCCGCCGCTTCTTCGTTACCTTGGCTGGGCCACCTTTGCCGTGATGTCACTGGCCACGTTCGGCATGGTTGTTGCTTCCTGAGGATTGGGCCCGCGACAAGAGTGCAAATACTTGGCTTTCTCGAGATTCCGCGCCGGCTGCAAGCCCAAGCGTAGCGGAGGGGAAACGCAATTGTGTGGCAAGAGATTCCGCTTCGTTTCCTGATCGGCGGCTCCGTTGTTTCCGCTTTTGCCGCGCTGGGCGGTATGTTCAAACCCAAGAGCTTTGCGGGGCTGTTCGGCGCGGCCCCGTCTGTGGCCCTCGCCACAATTGGGCTCGCGGTTGCCTTGAACGGCCGCTTGTTTGCTGCGCAGGAAGCGCGCTCTATGGTCGCGGGCGCCGTGGCGTTTCTCGCTTATGCCTCATCTGCAAGCTGGCTTATGATGCGCACCAAAGTGCGGGTCGCGGTAGCGATGACGGCTTTGATTCCCCTATGGCTGGCCACAGCTTTTGCCTCTTGGTTTATCTTTTTGAGATAGGAGCATCAAAATGGTGCACCTCGACCCATCGTCGCTGCGCGAGACTCGATGGTACGAGTATGCCACTCGATTTCTCTTCGGCGGGCTGATCACCGCAGCAGCAGGCGTCATCGGTAAGAAACTCGGTCCCGGTGTCGGCGGGCTGTTTCTGGCTTTCCCGGCAAATCCTGCCCGCCAGCGCGACTTTGATCGAAAAACATCAAAGGGAAAGAAAACAGCGAGCGGGAGTCAATGGTGAGAAGCGTGCTCGCGGGGCCGCAAGTCTCGACGCCGCCGGCGCCGCGACCGGAAGCGTGGGCCTGGTGGCATTCGCTCTGCTTGTTTGGAAGTTGCTGCCGGCCCATGCGCCCTACCTTGTGCTCGCCGCATCTGCCCTCGTGTGGTTCGCGCTGTCGATGATCGCCTGGCAAATTCGCAGATTGAGACATCGATTGAGCGGCTGACAAAGTTTCTGAGAATCAAGCGCGTGCTCCACTTCCCGTCCTCGTGCGCCGTCAAAGACATTCGCCGACCCCTTGCGCTGGCGTTGCAAATTTCGGATACGGCACTCTCTCCGGTGGCCTAGGTACTACGCCGGATTGCCGCGAGCGAGGCGTGCTGACATCTTATAAGAATGCCGAAGCGGCAGGTGCAGCGCTTTTAGCGATGCACACAATCGGCAAACCTAAAAGGCGAGACGGAGGCGAATATGGCAGATCAACGACCGGGGAGCAGTGAGCATCGCTGCTCGCAGTGCAATCAAACCTTCAGCTCTAGCGAAGAGCTGCGCAAGCACAATGAGACGCAGCACAATCAGCAGAAGGGTCAGAGTCAAGGAGCGGGCCAGGAAAAGAGCTCGCACGCTGGCTCGGGCAGGTAACTTGGCGAGGGCGGGCCGGGCAATGTTTGGCCCGCCCCTCAATTTAGGAAGAGTACCGATCATCCGAGATAGCCGATATCTATTTCCGGCTGGCAAATGGCCCGCGATGCGGCGAGAAGAAGTCGTTCCAGGGGTCTCGCTTAAAGGAGGATTCATGAGACTGGTGCTGCTGGTAGTCCTGCTTCTATTGTTGGTGGGAGCGCTCCCCGCCTGGCCCTATAGCCAGGGTTGGGGCTATTACCCTAGTGGCGGATTGGGCTTGCTACTGCTGATCCTCCTGGTTTTTATGTTATTTGGCGGCCGCCGGGCAGTCTAGATCTTCGGGAGGACCTTATGGTCGACGCTAGAAAATTACAAGTTGGCGTGCTCGCCACCGACGGTTTTGAAGAAGCTGAGTTGACCGAAACCGTGCGAGCTCTCACCGAGGCTGGCGCCAAGACGATCATCGTATCGCCGCGCGCTGGCAGCATACAGGCTTTCAAACACCACGACAAAACCATTTTCGTTGGCGTCGAGCTGACGCTGGACAAAGCCGAGCCAGGTTCGTTTGACGCTCTGTTGCTGCCCGGCGGCGCCTTAAACGCGGATGCATTAAGAGTCGAACCCAAAGTCAAAGCGATCATTCGGGCAATCCAGGACGCTGGAAAGCCTATTGCCGCGATTTGTCACGCACCGTGGGAACTGATCTCCTCAGGCGTGGTGCGCGGTCGCAAGCTGACCAGTTACCATACGATTCAAGATGACTTGCGCAATGCCGGGGCAGAATGGCTTGATGAACCGGTGGTGGTCGACCGCAACTGGGTGACCAGTCGACAGCCTCGGGACATCCCCGCTTTCAATCGAGCCATGCTGGAGGTGTTTACCGGTAGGAAGGCTTCAGCGGCGGGAGTCTAGAACGGATCACCCCGGCTGGGGGTCACCGATTGCCTTTCGCTGCTTGCGCGGGATTAATCTAAAGGGTACGGGACGGACTCGATGCTGGCCCACCTCGCCCACTTTTTACACCTCCCTCCTTTCGTCGCCTACATCATAGCCCTGTCGGTGTTGTTGATTGGCGCCGTTTTTCTCGGGTGGATTCTCCATCGTATTTTTCACCGGATGGCCGAGCGTCTTACGGGCACCTGGAACGATTTGACCGTCGAAGTGCTCGAGTTCCTGGCCCTCCCGCTACTGCCCTTATTCTAATTGCAGGTATCCCCCTTACTGGAAGGTCGGGTATTAACCGGATTGAAAGCGCCGGCAATCTGCATTAAAAAGCTCAAGTTCGAACAATTGGAGCGGAGATACTCTCTGGCCAGCCGACCGGGACTTGCATCGCTGACGTTTGGACAGAGAAATCTATCGCCTGTTGGTGCAAACGGAAAGCGCCGTCCCGCGAACACGGGAAGAGGGGCGGTGTGCGCGATTTGGGATCGAACGCTCAGGGTAGAGAGGCAAGTTCCGGCGCGCTCCGGTCGGCCAATCATGAAGAACCATCAGAAGGAGAGCTAAGATGAGCATGGCTTGCTTACAGCGAAACGAATCAGACAGCCCCGGGGCCACCCCTCGCTTGCTCACGCAACCGGCCGCAAATGGGGCGGGGAAAACCCACTCGGCACGGACGGGCAACCCAATCCGAATCCTGATTGCAGACGATCATGAGTTCGTAAGGAAGGGTCTGCGCGCATTACTCGCGGCAGACTCCGGTTCATTCGAAGTGTGCGCCGAGGCCGCCAGCGGGGATGAGGCGATCAAAAAAGTCCGGGAGATGCGCCCCGATGTGGTGGTTATTGACGTCAGTATGCCGGGACTTAACGGCCTCGAGACCACGCGCTTGATCGTCAAGGAGGTTCCGCGCTCCGCTGTCCTGATCCTGACCATGCATGAATCCGAGCAATTGATCCACGAACTTCTGATTGCCGGAGCGCGAGGCTATCTGCTCAAGACAGATGTTGCCCGTGACCTGCCGGTGGCGATCGAATCCCTTTACAATCAGCGACCGTTCTTCAGCTCGAAAATCGCCCAGAGGGTGCTCGACGGGTATCTCCAAAGTTGTGCTCTTGGCGCAGCGAAGTCGCGGCTGACCCCCTCCGAGCGCGAGGTGATTCAGCTTCTGGCGGAAGGCAAGAGTAATAAAGAAGTGGCAAATTTCAAGGCGATTTCGGTTAAGACCGCTGAAACCCATCGGGCCAACATCATGCGCAAACTCGGTTTGCGCTCAATGAGTGACCTTGTCCACTATGCGATTCGGAATGAAATCATCGAGGCCTGAGGACGCGCCGCGGGAACTAACCCGATCGCGCCATTGAACTTACTGAACCCCTGACTGGCGTGTCGGGTTTTTACCTGATTGAATCCCCTTCCGTTACAAAATAACGTTGCACATACCTCAGGTTCAGGGACTTGCGCCGTAGCGTGGCACGCAACCTGGGCTCATGACATTTCAGTTCGCCGTCGTCGCCGCATGGGAATGGTGATATGGGGGCCGGCTGGGCGAAAGCGCTCGTGGGAACGTACGCCGAGAGTAAAGTATTTGGATTAATGAACGTATTCTCCTCTGCCTCGGCCGGCACCTCGACTTCCCTTACCACGTCGTAGTTTTTACGTCCATTGGTTCAACTGGGTAAAACGAGAGGGATAATCATGGGAGTTCAACAGGCTCTATCCACATCGAAAGACAACGGCGGTCAAGGGATGGATTCTCTTCCACGCCCAGCGCTGCTTCAGGCGCTCCAAAAGGTGCGTGCCGGAGATTTTTCCGTCCGCCTGCCGGGCGACCTGACTGGAATCGAAGGAAAAATCGCCGACACCTTTAACGACATCGTTATGGCGAATGAGCGGATGGCTGCCGAGCTCAAACGTGTTGGGACGGCCGTCGGCAAAAAAGGCCAAACCAGTCAGCGTGTTCGGTTCCAGCCGCTCGGCGGGGAGTGGGGCGATATGGAAGGTTCAATCAATGTGTTGATTGACGACCTCCTATGGCCCACCACTGAAGTCACCCGCGCCGTTTCCGCCGTCGCCCAGGGCGACCTGTTGCAAACAGTCCCGCTGGAAGTTGATGGGCGCCCCCTGAAGGGTGAGTTCCTCCGGTCGGCAAACATTGTGAACACCATGATTCAGCAGCTCGTGATCTTCACTTCTGAAGTCACGCGCGTCGCTCGGGAAGTCGGGACGGACGGCAAGCTGGGCGGGCAGGCGGAAGTCCGCGGCGTGAGCGGCGTCTGGAAAGACCTCACGGACAGCGTCAACTCCATGGCGAACAACCTTACCGCTCAAGTTCGCAACATTGCGGACGTCACCATTGCCGTGGCGAGTGGCGACCTTTCCAAGAAAATTACCGTGGACGTACGAGGCGAAATTCTTCAGCTCAAAGAGGCCATCAACACGATGGTCGACCAGTTGCGATCATTCGCCAGCGAGGTGACGCGCGTGGCGCGGGAAGTGGGCAATGAAGGCCGTCTGGGCGGCCAGGCTGTGGTGCCGGGTGTGGCCGGCACTTGGAAGGACCTTACGGATTCGGTCAACGCCATGTGTGGAAGCTTAACGGCGCAAGTCCGTAACATCGCTGACGTCACGACTGCCGTGGCACGCGGCGACCTGTCGCGCAAGATCACGGTGGACGTAAAAGGCGAAATCCTGGAATTGAAGAACACCATCAATACCATGGTGGACCAGCTCAACGCGTTCGCATCCGAAGTCACGCGCGTGGCGCGCGAGGTGGGAACCGACGGAAAGCTCGGCGGCCAGGCGACCGTCCGAGAAGTGAGTGGCGTGTGGAAAGACCTTACAGAAAACGTCAACCTGATGGCTAGCAATTTAACCGGGCAGGTACGCAACATCGCCGACGTGACCATTGCGGTGGCCAACGGCGACCTTTCGAAGAAAATTACCGTCGATGTGCGCGGCGAGATTCAGCAGCTTAAGGAAGCTATCAATACGATGGTGGATCAGTTGCGGTCCTTTGCCAGCGAAGTGACCCGCGTGGCACGCGAAGTGGGCACGGACGGGCGGCTCGGCGGACAGGCCATCGTCCCTGGTGTAGCAGGCACCTGGAAGGACCTTACCGACAGCGTGAACTCGATGGCCAACAACCTGACGGCGCAGGTTCGTAATATCGCCGATGTCACCACCGCCGTGGCGCGCGGCGACTTGTCTCGGAAGATCACCGTCGATGTGCGCGGCGAAATCCTTGAGCTTAAGAACACCATCAACACCATGGTGGACCAACTGAACGCATTCGCGTCAGAAGTTACGCGCGTGGCGCGCGAAGTGGGCACCGACGGCAAGTTGGGCGGTCAAGCGCAAGTGCCCGGCGTCGCCGGTACCTGGAAGGACCTGACCGACAACGTCAACTTCATGGCCTCAAACCTGACGGCGCAGGTTCGGAACATTGCCGAAGTGGCAACCGCCATTGCCAGCGGTGACCTGTCGCGCAAGATCACGGTTAACGTCAGCGGCGAAATTCTGAACCTTAAGGAAACCATCAACACGATGGTGGACCAGCTTAACGCTTTCGCGGGCGAAGTCACCCGCGTGGCGCGCGAAGTGGGAACGGAAGGCCGGTTGGGCGGCCAGGCCAACGTCCGGGGCGTTGCCGGAACATGGAAAGATCTCACGGACAGCGTCAACTCCATGGCCAACAACCTGACGGCGCAGGTGCGAAATATTGCCGAAGTATCCACGGCGATCGCCAGCGGCGACCTCTCGAAGAAGGTTACGGTGGACGTCAGCGGCGAAATTCTCCAGCTTAAAGAAACGATCAACACCATGGTGGACCAGTTGAACGCCTTTGCCTCGGAGGTCACGCGCGTGGCCCGCGAAGTGGGAACCGAGGGCAAGCTGGGCGGCCAGGCGCAAGTACACGGCGTGGCGGGAACCTGGAAAGACCTTACGGATAGCGTTAATTCCATGGCCAGCAACCTCACCGGGCAGGTCCGTAACATCGCGGAAGTGGCGACGGCCGTGGCCCGCGGCGACCTTTCCCGCAAAATCACGGTAGATGTGCGGGGAGAAATCCTGCAGCTCAAAGATACGCTCAACACCATGGTGGATCAGCTCAATGCCTTCGCGGCGGAAGTGACCCGCGTGGCGCGCGAGGTGGGCACGGAGGGCAAACTTGGCGGCCAGGCGGCGGTGCACGGCGTGGCGGGAACCTGGAAGGATTTGACGGACAGCGTGAACTCGATGGCCGGCAATCTGACCGGGCAAGTTCGGAACATTGCGGAAGTGGCTACGGCAATCGCCAGCGGCGACCTCTCGCGCAAGATCACCGTCGACGTTCGCGGCGAAATTCTCCAACTCAAAGAGACGCTCAACACGATGGTGGATCAGCTCAACGCCTTCGCTGGTGAAGTCACCCGCGTGGCGCGCGAGGTTGGAACCGAAGGTCGGTTGGGTGGGCAGGCCAACGTTCCGGGCGTTGCGGGTACGTGGAAAGACCTTACGGACAGCGTGAATTCAATGGCCGGCAACCTCACCGGTCAGGTTCGCAACATCGCGGAAGTCACCACGGCCGTCGCTCGTGGCGACCTTTCGCGCAAAATTACCGTCGACGTTAAAGGCGAAATCCTGGAGCTCAAGAACACGATCAACACCATGGTGGACCAGCTCAACGCCTTTGCTTCGGAAGTCACTCGCGTGGCGCGCGAAGTAGGAACCGAAGGAAAACTCGGTGGCCAGGCGGCGGTCCCCGGCGTGGCAGGCACTTGGAAAGACTTGACCGACAATGTGAATTTCATGGCCAGCAATCTAACCGCCCAGGTGCGCAACATTGCGGATGTGGCCACGGCCATTGCCAACGGTGATCTCTCCAAAAAGATTACCGTGGACGTGCGCGGAGAAATCCTCCTCCTCAAAGAGACGCTCAACACCATGGTGGAGCAACTGCGCTCGTTTGCGGCGGAGGTGACGAGGGTGGCGCGCGAGGTCGGAACCGACGGGCGCCTGGGCGGCCAGGCAGTGGTCCCCGGTGTCGGAGGCACCTGGAAAGACCTCACTGACAACGTCAACCTGCTAGCGGCCAACCTCACCACCCAGGTCCGCAACATCGCGGAAGTGACTACCGCCGTCGCGCGTGGCGACCTCTCGCGCAAGATCACGGTAGACGTGAAGGGCGAGATCCTGGAGTTGAAGAATACCATCAACACGATGGTAGACCAGCTCAACGCCTTCGCGGCGGAAGTCACCCGCGTGGCGCGAGAGGTGGGCACGGACGGAAAACTCGGGGGCCAGGCGCAGGTATCCGGCGTCGTGGGAATCTGGAAGGACCTTTCCGACAACGTCAACGTGATGGCCGCCAACTTGACCGAGCAAGTACGCGGCATCGTGAAGGTCGTAACGGCGGTGGCAACTGGTGATCTGAAGCAGAAGCTAACGGTCCGTGCGAAGGGTGAAGTAGCGGCCCTGGCGGAGACCATCAACAACATGACGGATACGTTGGCGACCTTTGCCGAGCAAGTTACCAGCGTAGCCCGCGAAGTGGGAGTCGAAGGCCGGTTGGGCGGCCAAGCGAACGTACCCGGGGCGTCCGGAACCTGGAAGGACCTCACGGGGAACGTTAATTTGCTTGCGGCTAATCTGACCACCCAAGTGCGAGCAATTGCCGAAGTCGCCACGGCGGTCACCAAGGGCGACCTGACTCGCTCCATCCAAGTCGACGCTCGTGGGGAAGTGGCGGAGCTTAAAGACAACATCAATACCATGATCACGAATCTCCGGCACACCACCGATCGCAATAGCGAACAGGATTGGCTTAAAACCAACCTGGCGCGCGTTACCGGTTTGTTGCAGGGTCAACGCGACCTCGGCACCGTCGGAAAGATGCTGCTTTCCGAGCTCACGCCCCTCGTCAGTGCCCAGCTTGGCGTGATTTACTTGATGGGGGCTGAAGATGAGGAGCCCAACTTGAACCGCCTGGCAGCCTATGCGTTGAGCGGGACGAACGGCTCCTCAAATGGCGATTCGAACCGGAATGCCCATTCCGACGAACATCTGCGGATCGGCGAAGGGCTGGTGGGTCAGTGCGCATCGGAGAAGCAACGGCTCTTGATCACCCAACTGCCTGCAAACGCGACGCCCATACGCTCCGGCCTCTTTGAGGCTCCTCCGCGCAATGTTGTGGTTCTTCCGGTGCTTTTCGAAAACCAAGTCAAGGCCGTCATCGAGTTGGCCTCGCTGGGCGTTTTTACCGCCTCACACCTGGCGTTTCTGGATCAACTGACAGCCAGCATTGGCATCCTGCTGAACAGCATTGAGGCGACCATGAAGACCGAGGGCCTGCTGAAACAGTCACAGCAGCTTGCCACGGAGTTGCAGAGCCAACAGAAGGAACTTCAAGAGAAGAATGAACAGCTTGCCCAGAAAGCCCAGCAATTGGCCGAGCAAAATGCCGAAGTTGAGCGCAAAAACCAGGAAATTGAGCAGGCCCGCCGCGCCCTGGAAGAGAAAGCCAACGAGCTGGCGCTGACTTCCAAATACAAGTCAGAATTCCTGGCCAACATGTCCCACGAGCTGCGGACGCCCCTGAACAGTATTCTCATCCTCGGCCAGCAGCTTAGTGAAAATGCCGACGGCAATCTCTTGCCCAAACAAGTGGAATTTGCCCGCACGATCCATGGGGCCGGCACCGACCTCCTCAACTTGATTAGTGACATTCTGGACCTTTCAAAGATCGAATCGGGAACGGTTACGGTCGATGCTGAGGAGATACAGCTCAAGAACCTCTTGAACGCGGTGGAACGCACCTTCCTTCACGAAGCTGAGAATCGCCACCTCTCTTTCGACCTTTACATCGATCCCAAAGTTCAGCGCATTACTACTGATTCCAAGCGCCTCATGCAGGTGCTTAAGAACCTGCTTTCCAATGCTTTCAAGTTCACGGAGAAGGGCGGCGTTCGGGTCAACGTCTCGCCGGCGCTGACCGGCTGGAACCCGAGCCATCCGGTGCTTCCCCTTGCGGGGCCGGTCATTGCCTTCGAAGTGGCGGACACGGGAATTGGCATTCCGCCGGAGAAGCAGAAGATTATTTTCGAGGCATTCCAGCAGGCAGATGCATCTACCAGCCGGAAATACGGTGGCACGGGACTAGGCTTGGCCATCAGCCGTGAACTGTCTTACTTACTTGGGGGCGAGATCCAGTTGCGCAGCACGCCCGGAGCCGGCAGCAACTTTACCCTTTACTTGCCCATGACCTATGCCGGGCCCACGATCGCCGCAAGGAGCGCCGCTCGTGAAGATGCTACGTCCGGGGTAGTTCGCCTTCCCGCCGTGCGTATCCAAGAGCGGCAAGTCGAGCTGATTCCTGACGATCGGGACATTATCCAGACGGATGATGCCACCCTCTTGATCGTGGAGGACGAGCCCAGCTATTGCCGGGTGCTCGTCGATATGGCCCGTAGTTCTGGTTTCAAGGTGCTGGTGGCGATGCGTGGCGCTGAGGCCCTGGAACTGGCGCGCAAATACCATCCGACGGCAGTTTCGCTGGATGTGTTCCTGCCCGATATGCTCGGTTGGACCGTGCTCAGTCAATTAAAGCAGGACCCCAACACGCGGCATATTCCCGTTCAACTGGTGACCCTGGATGAGGATCGCCAACATGGCTTGTCACGCGGCGCCTTCAGCTTCATCACCAAGCCCGCGAGTCCCGACGGTTTGAAGGACGCGTTCTCGCGAATCAAGGAATTCGCGTCGCCTCGCCATCGTCGGCTTCTGGTGGTCGAAGACGACACTGCCGAGCAGGTCAGCATCCGTGCCCTGCTCGAGCACGATGATATCGTGATCGAAACCGCAGGTTCGGGTGAGGCGGCTTTGGCGGCGCTGCAAGCCCGGACGTTTGACTGCGTGGTCCTGGATCTCCGCTTGCCGGATATTTCTGGCTTTGAGGTGCTCGAACAGCTCAGCAAGAACCCATCGCTTTGCGACCTGCCCATCGTTGTGTTCACCGGAAAGGAGTTGACGCCCGACGAAGATGCCCGGCTACACTCTATTGCCCGCAGCATCGTGGTAAAGGGCGTCGAGTCGCCGGAGCGGCTGCTCGACGAGACGGCGTTGTTCCTGCATCGAGTCGTTGCCAACCTTCCCGCAGAAAAACAACAGATGATCGAGCGGCTCCACCGCTCCGACGACGACCTGGTGGGCAAGCCGGTGCTGGTGGTGGACGACGACGTGCGCAACATCTTTGCTCTCAGCAGCGTTCTGGAGCGCCGCGGAATGAAAGTCGTCTCCGCCACCACCGGACACGAGGCAATGGCGCTGCTGGATTCGGCTCCCGATGTGTCCATCGTGCTCATGGATATCATGATGCCGGAGATGGACGGGTATCAGACGATTAAGTACATTCGGCAAAACCCCAAGCATCGCCGGCTGCCCATAATAGCTCTGACCGCCAAGGCGATGAAGGGTGACAGGGAAAAGTGTTTGGAAGCGGGGGCCTCCGAGTACCTGGCGAAGCCCGTGAATACTGAGCAACTGCTTTCCGCGCTACGGATGTGGCTCCACCGGTAGCGCGGGCGTCTCGCCCGCTGGGGCGGGGGCATCCTGCCCGCGCTACGTACATACGCGCTACATGCGTAGCTGTTAGGGAATTTGAGTTGTAGGAAATTTTTGAACCTTTGGTAAAGGATAAGTTCGATGCCATCGAAATCTCCAGTCAACATCCTGATGGTGGATGATCAGCCCGATAAGCTGCTGAGTTACGAAACCATTCTGGCCGGCCTGGATGAGAATCTGATCCGGGCGAACTCTGGGAAAGCGGCCCTCGAGCAGCTTCTGAGGAAAGACATCGCCGTACTTCTGGTCGACGTCTTCATGCCAGAGTTGGACGGCTTCGAACTGGCGTCGATGGTTCGCAGTCATCCAAGATTTCAGAGGACGGCCATCATTCTGGTATCCAGCGTGATGGTGGAAGACGCCCATCGGCTCAAGGGCTATGATTCCGGCGCCATGGATTACGTCTCGGTCCCGATCATCCCGGAAATCCTGCGCGCGAAGGTGGCGGTATTCGCCGAGCTTTACCGCAAAACGGAGGCCCTGGAGCGTCTGAACCGGGAATTGGAACAACGGGTGGCAGAGCGCACGGCCCAGATCGAAACGGCGGCGGAGCTTCTGCGCGCCAGCGAACAGCGATTTCGCTTGCTCGTGGAGAACGTCCAGGACTATTCCATTGTCATGTTGGACCCGGACGGGCGCGTGAGCAATTGGAATACCGGGACGGAGCGTCTTACCGGGTACCGGGAGGACGAGATTGTAGGTCAGCACTATTCAGGGTTTTTCTTGCCTTCAGACGCAGAGAGCGGGCGGCCCGCCAGGCTGCTCCAGATCGCTGCCGTGGACGGTCACAGCGAGGATGAGGGATGGCGCGTCCGAAAGGATGGCTCGGGATTTTGGGCGAATGTCATGATTACCGCTCTTCGTGACCCGCAAGGGAAGTTGCTGGGCTTTTCAAAGGTCATGCACGACCTTACGGACCGGAAACGTGCCGAAGAGGAGCGGGCGCTTTTGCTCAAGAACGCGGAGGAAGCCCACCGGGAATCGGAAGCGGCCAACCAAATGAAAGACGAATTCCTTGCGGTACTCTCTCACGAACTCAGAACCCCATTGAATGCTATAACGGGTTGGGCCTACATGCTGCAAGCGGGCGGATTGGACGCTGAAACCCAGGTTAAGGCAGCGGAAACGATTAATCGCAACGCCCTGAACCAGGCGCGGCTTATCGCAGACCTTCTGGACGTGTCTCGCATTGTCAGCGGCAAACTCCAGTTGGACCTCAAGCCCGTGGATCTGCCTGCCGTCATTCACGCCGCGGTCGATACGTTGCGCGTTGCCACGGAGGCCAAGGAGATTCAGGTCGACGTGGCGCTACCGTGCAACCCCGGTCCCATTCGCGGCGATGCCTTCCGGCTCCAGCAGGTTATCTGGAATCTTCTTTCCAACGCCACCAAATTCTCTCCCAAAAACGGGCATATTCTGATAAGTCTGCGTGAGGTGAATTCGCACATCGAACTGACTGTTCAGGACGGTGGCCCGGGAATTCGGCCCGATTTTCTCCCCCACATCTTCGAACCCTTCCGTCAGGAGGACACATCGAGTACCCGAACGAACCGGGGCTTGGGCTTGGGACTCGCGATTGTTCGGAACTTGATCCAGTTGCATGGCGGCACGGTGCAGGCAATGAATCGCGAGGATTCTACGGGGGCGATTTTCAGAGTGATTCTGCCTCTTAACTCCCCTGATCCTGATGGCTTGGGGCTCGACCAGCGCTCCGACCCAAGTCGAATGGAAAATGCGGATTGGCTGAAGTCGGGAACTGCCTTGAAAAACACACGGGTTCTCGTGGTTGACGACGAAGCCGATTCACGCCAGATCGTTACCCTTATTTTGGAACGTTGCGGGTCGAGAGTTTTTGTGGCCGCCTCTGCGGGTGAAGCTCTCGAAACTCTCAAGCACGAAGTGCCGGATGTCCTCGTTGCTGACATTGAGATGCCGGTCGAAGACGGCTATACGCTCATTCGCAGAATTAGGATGCTACCTCCCGGCCAAGGTGGCCGAATCGGCGCCGTCGCCCTCACCGCACACGCCGGCACGAGTGATCTCCCCAAACTTCTAAACGCAGGATTCCAGCGCTATGTGCCCAAGCCGCTCCAGCCGCGCGAATTGGTCACTGCAATCGAGGAGCTTCTTCGGCTAAATCCTCAAAGGATGGAAGAAGCTGTCACGTCAACTCGATCTGGCGACTAGCGCGGTGGAAAGGAATTAAGATGATCATGCAAAAGGCTCTGATCCTGATTGTCGACGATTTCAAAGATGACCGTGAGATGTACAGCCACTATCTGACTCGCAGCGGATTTCGCGTCAGTTTGGCGAGCGACGGCCAAGAGGCAATGGACAAGGCACTGCAACTCTTGCCGGATTTGATCCTCATGGATCTTTGGCTCCCGCAGATCGGCGGATGGGAAGCGATCCGACAACTCAAAGCAAATGAAAAAACCAAACACATCCCCATCGTAGTGCTAACCGCGCGCGCGTTCGTTTCGGCCACAGCCGTGGGTAGCGAAGGTTGCCTTATCAAGCCATGTCAACCGGACGACCTCCTTGTAGAGGTAGTTCGTGTCCTTGAAAAGGGCAAGAAGAAAGAAGGTGCCCCGGGGCCGCCCCTCGGCGCCTCTTATGCGCAGGGTTGGTGAAGGAGCCTGTCGCGAGCCATTCGAGATCTCCAACCCGAATCTCAAAACCTAAACGGTGCTGGTATCACTGCACGAAAACTGCCCGCGGTCGAGTGGCGACTCCTAGCCTGGGAACGGCATTCAACTCCCTAAGTACATGACGTGAACATAGGTGCCAAACCTCACGTTGTAGGCGAGGTACCAGCCCACGTGGTCGGGGTCGTCATATATTACGATCTGATCACTGTCCCACAGCCAGTCATCACAGAACCCCACGTCGTAAGGCGCGACGCTGAAGTAGAATCCCCCGAACCAGAAACGGCTGGGGCCTCCTCCCGCCAACCGCCAAACGTGGCCACGCCCGATGCCGCCCGTAAAGCGCCCATGCTCCCAGGGGTGGTCGAGATGATAGTGTGGATCGTCTCGGCCAGTGTCGTGCCCAATCCACTTGCCGTTGGCGTGGACATGCGGCGCATTAGGGTGGCCGGGAGCATCCCGATAATCACGCTTTTCCTGAGCTTGCGGGTGTGGGCTTCGAACTGGGGCCGGGCCGTGAGCGGGGATATGCTGTTCGCCATGCGGCTCCTCTCGGGCGCCCTCACGCTGGGCAGTCGCCGATACGCAAAACAGCAAAAGCACCGCCAGGAGCCATCCAATCTTGTTCATCTTGTCCTCCATGAACATGCTTCATGTGCGGTCGCGTGGCGCCGGCACAGGATCCACGGTCAATTTGAGGACTCAAAACATGCAGCGGGCGGGCTCGGAATACAGGGACCCGACCGCTTGACGATTATCCCGCAGAGGGGCAGCGCCGTTGCGGGTTCCTTGCGGCAGGTCGGGCATTCTGCAACAGTCCGCGGATCCGGACCCGCGCCTTGTGCAATTGGGACTTCGACGTACCGTCTTGGATGCCCAAGAGGCCTGCAATCTCCTCGTGAGTATGTCCTTCGACATCATGCAATTCAAAGATTTTTTGGTACCCTATGGGCAATTGTGAGATCGCGGTGCGCAGCGTAACTTGTTCAAAAATGGAGACATGTGGCGCCGGGATCGAGTCCAACAGATCCTCTCCACCGCCGCACTCCCCGCGACCAAGGGAGGTCTCCCGGAAGCTCACTTCCACGCTCCGCCGGCGCTTCCTGCGCATTTCCATCAATACGCAATTAGTGGTCAGGCGGTGCAGCCAAGTCGAAAAGCTCGATTCACCTCGAAAAGTGTGAGCCTTCCGCAGCAACTGGAGAAATACCTCCTGCGAGGCGTCTTCAGCGTCCACGTGATTTTGTAGCATACCGAAGCATTGCGCATAGATCCGCCGCCGGTAGGTCTTATAGAGGGATGTGAAATCCGGGTTCGACTTTTTCACGCTAGGCACAATTCGAAGCTTGGGCTGTGCGCCGAAAGTGCGTGTAGCTGGTACGGCGCTCCCCCCATGCCTATTGGGCGGTGCTGGTCTGGCGGAGGGCGAGGGGGGGATTGGGAAGGCAGTTGGGAGTGCGCTCATGGTCTTTTCCTCTCTAATCGCGATTGCTTCGCGTCATTAAGAATCGGCCAACTTCGGCCATCGGGCATTTAGTCCTCTCGAATTGAACCTTAAGCTTCGCGACACACCGTTTCAATCGGTTGAATCCCGCAATTTGGCCGGGGAAAACACCTGACGCCGTAAGTTTCTCCGGACGTTCTCCTGAGGAGGCGGCCGATGGAAGTTTTTCCTAAAACACTGATGTGAAATGGATTAAGTCACGCTCGGGCGGGGTCTCACCGTTCGATGGGCGCAGTTGACTTGGCACTTTGTCCGGTATATACCTGATAAGGTTCCGACGGGCTAATCTGGACAGTGGCAATCCCGGAAGAGTATAGAATCTTAGTCCTCTCTTTGGGTTATGGCACAGTTTGATATCGAGGCGGCTCTTCTCGGCCGCCATCTGGCGAGGCAAATTCCCCGCCACCACGGCAAACTGCACCAACACCCTCAGCCCCATCGATCTGGGGGCCTCAATCGGATGGTTCTTTCGGGAGGGATTGGAATGAGGAATCGCACTGTAACTCGAAGGGCTACTTCGCCGAATACCCAGGAATTACTGCGTGAACTCGTGGCCCACCTTCAACAGAATCGCACGTTGCTGCGCGAGGAATGGGCGCGTCGAATCACCGAAGCGAAGTTGCTTACGGCGATGAGCAAGGAAGAAATATTCGCGGAAGCCACAGCCGTCTACGATAACTACGTCGAGGCATTGGAATCCGGGACCTTTGAAGCCCTGCAAGCGTATGCCCGCAACCTCTCGGAGCGCATCATTCCTCGCGGGGTTGAAACCCACGAAGTCATCGGAATTGTCCTCCTCCTCCGCGACGTTCTGGCGCGCTCCCTGTTCGCGAAATATCAGAGCAACTTTGCTCTATTAAACCGCATTCTCGACGCCTACGAACCTGCCGTGAACCGGATTTCTAACACCGTGGCGGTAGGTTTTGTGCAGGAACGCGAGCGCGTCATTCGCGAGCAACAAGAAGCCATCCGGGTGCTATCGACTCCCGTACTGCAGGTCCGCGAACGGCTGCTCATTCTGCCGATTATCGGCGTCATTGATCCCCAACGAGCGCGCCAACTGACAGAGCAATTGTTGCGCGGCATCCGTACGAACCGGGCCAAAGTGGTGGTCATTGATATTACCGGCGTTCCGGTAATGGATGCGAACGTGGCCAACCACCTGGTGCAAACGGTGGAAGCGACCCGCTTGCTTGGCGCCCTTGTCATTATTACGGGTCTATCTCCTGAAATTGCTCAGACGCTCGTGACGATTGGTGTGGACTTGGGCAAAATGAACACTGTAGGGGATCTGCAAGGGGGCATTGAAGAGGCCGAGCGTCTGCTTGGCTATAAAGTGGTGCCCTTGGGCGAAAGTTCTCAACATTCTGTCGTGTAGGGCGGTCACCGGTGCAAGTTCCTATTCTCAAGCAGGGCCCGTATCTGATTGTCTCCATTCAGTCGGCACTGAGTGACGAGGACCTCGTACAGTTGCGCGACGCCCTCGTCGCGAAAGTCGGCAAGCTCCGTTCGCTCGGGGTCATCTTGGACGTCACGGTCCTCGACGTTATGGACTCCTTCGCCACGCGCACCCTTCGCGACATAGCGCTCATGATCCGGCTCCGAGGCGCGGAAATGGTGATTGTAGGAATCCAGCCTGAAGTCGCTTTTGCTCTAGTTCGGCTTGGCCTGAAGCTGGAGGGGGTTGCCACGGCCCTCGATCTCGAAGAAGGGATCCTCTACCTGAATCGAAAGATGATGGGATCAGGCAAAGAGATGAGAAACCGTGAGCGATAACGGGAGTCCGAGAGCTTCGAACACCGCCCCTCTCCGGGTTCCCGCCCGGAACCAGCCGGAAGGCGGGGGGTGGGTACGTGTGCCCATCATGTCCGACCGCGACATTATCATTGCCCGCCAACGAGGGAAGGAACTGGCCGCCAATTTGGGCTTCTCGACGATTGACCTTACGCTCATCGCCACGGCGATCTCGGAGCTTTCCCGCAATATCGTGATCTATGCCAAAACCGGGGAAATCGTTATGAAGCCCATCAGGCAGAGGGGCAAGATGGGCATCCAAGTTGAAGCGCGTGACGAAGGCCCCGGGATTGCCGACGTTTCCCGAGCTCTCGAGGACGGATTCTCCACGTCGCGAAGTTTAGGGTTGGGATTGCCGGGCGTTCGAAGACTTATGGACGCGTTTGATCTGGTCTCGAAGGTCAATCATGGAACGATGGTCACCGTCACCAAATGGCTAAATCCGACAGGAGACTGATCGACTGGGCGGTTGCCAGCAAGACTCTTCCGGACGAAACGGAGTCGGGGGACCACCATTGGGTTCGAGTTTCGCCGCTTCAAGCAGTTGTGGCGGTGGTGGACGGAGTGGGCCATGGCAAGGAAGCGGCGCGCGCGGCCCGAGGCGCGATTGGTATCCTTGACCAGTCGGTGGGGAAATCGCCCGTTGCCCTCTTCCAGCGCTGCCACCAGCAATTGCGGTTAACGAGGGGAGTGGTTATGAGCCTTGCCTCGTTCAACGCCAGCGACAACACTCTGACGTGGTTGGGGGTTGGCAACGTGGAGGGGGTCCTGCTTCGAGGTCACTCTCATGTTCTCTCAGGCCAGGAAACATTGCTTCAACGTCCTGGTGTCTTGGGCGACCACTTACCCCGATTATCAACCTCGGTCATCCAAGTTTCTGCGGGCGACGTTCTCGTTTTTGCCACCGATGGCATCAGGCAAGGGTTCGCGGACGGCACGAACCTCAATGACTCGCCCCGGCGGATTGCTGACAGGATCCTGACGCAATTTGGATGCGAAACAGATGACGCGCTCGTCCTGGTGGCGCGATACCTCTATGGAAAGCGTGGTGTCACAAACCGGTAAACTGAGCCGCGAGTATGCGGCGGCTTTGAAACGCTACTTAAAGCACGGCGGAGAAGCCGCCTTGGTGCGGGCGTATGAGTTGGGGCGGCGAGGGTTGGGTGAAGGGCGAGGAGTCCTCAGCATGGTAGCTTTGCACCAAGAGGCAATGGTCGAGCTCTTGCGAGCGGGCAATACGAAGGGAACCATCAACCCTGAAACGATCGTGCGTGCCGGCACATTCCTTACCGAAAGCATGTCGTCTTTTGAGATGGCGCATCGGGGCTATGTGGAAACCAACGTGGCGCTCCACCGCATGAACGACGCGCTGGAGGGCCAAGTTAAGCAAATCGCCCAGGAGATTCACGATGGTGCGGGCCAGCTTCTGGCCGCGGTATACATTTCACTCGATATGATCGAGGGAGAGCTTGGACCCGTCGCGCGCGCCCGGCTCCAGGACGTCAAGAAGCATCTCGATGACGCCTATCAACAACTGCGCCACCTTTCTCATGAGCTGCGGCCGACGATCCTCGACGATCTGGGGCTCGTGCGTGCTATCGAATTCCTTTCCGAAGGCGTGGCTCAACGTTCGAGGTTGCAAATTGCCGTTCAAGCCGCCAATGGAGTTCGATTCGCAGCCTCCATAGAATCTGCCCTCTACCGCGTTGTTCAGGAGGCTCTCAACAACATCAGCACCCACGCGAAAGCCAAGACCGTTGATATTCGCTTGCGAGTTTCAGAAGGAACGGTGAGATGCTCTATCGTTGACGATGGGGTAGGTTTTGTCCCGGGCAACCCCCACACGCATCCGTCCGGGCGGGGCTTGGGGTTGCTGGGGATGCGCGAAAAGCTGCGGCCCTTAGGGGGCGTCCTTAAAATTGAGTCGGCCCCGGGCCGAGGCACGAAGCTTTTAATCACTGTCCCGAGGAGGGACTAACATGCCGATTCAGGTTATCGTGGCTGACGACCATCAGCTTGTGCGGCAGAGCCTGCGAGCTCTTTTGGAGCGCGAAGGTTTTGGCGTGGTGGGGGAAGCGGCCAACGGGCAGGAAGCGCTGCGCCTCGCCGAGAAGCTTCATCCCGACGTGGTGGTAATGGACCTTGCCATGCCCATCCTTAATGGCATTGACGCGACGCGCGAGATCCAGCGAGTTTCTCCCAAGAGTAAAACCATTCTCTTGACCATGCACACCGAACACCAATATATCCTCGAAGGGCTGCGCAGCGGGGCCAAAGGTTATGTCATGAAAACGCACGCGGCGAACGATTTGGTGCGTGCGATTCGCGAGGCCGCGCGCGGCGGGACCTACTTGAGCCCCGAGATTTCGGAAGCGGTCATTCAAGCTTACCAAAACCATACGGAAATACCGCGGGACCCCCTGAGTTCGCGGGAGAGGCAGGTTCTGCAATTAATCGCTGAAGGCAAATCGACCAAGCAGGCCGCAGTGGCTCTGGACATTAGTGTGAAGACGGCTGAAACCTACCGCACGCGGATCATGGAGAAGCTGGACATTCACGAAACGGCCAGTTTGGTTCGTTATGCGATCCGGATGGGCCTTGTCCAGCCCTAGCATCGAACCCTACAATAGACACGCGAGCCCTACGTCCCCTGGCTTCCGGCATTAGCACTCGGCGGGAGATTATCTCGATCGCTGGGGCGAAGAAGGAAGGTCTTTACGTTCCCCTTTTCCGCGACGCAAGGATGCGTTGGGCCTGCTTCAGGTGCGGCGCATCCAGCATCTTGCCGTCGAGCGCAACGGCGCCGCGGCCGGCGTTTTCAGCAAATGCCGCGACCACGCGTTCCGCATTGGCAATTTCGGCGGCGCTGGCTGTAAAGACCTCGTTGATCGCTTTCACCTGGGCCGGGTGTATTGCCAGCATCCCCTGGAACCCATCGCGGCGCCCTTTCATTGCATGCGCGCGCAAGCCTTCGAGGTCGCGGAAGGCGGGATAAATGGCATCGATTGCCGGCACGTCCGCGGCAGCCGCTCCGGCTAGGCATAGCGACCGTGCCAGTTCGCACAGCGGGGTGTAGGCGCCCTCATCGTCGCGACCTCCCGCCGCCCCGACGGCCACCGGCAGGTCTTCCGCCCCCCAGGTTAGGCCGGCCAGGCGTGGGCCATTTGCACCATAGCTGCCCAATTCGAAAACCGACTTTGGTGTTTCGGTCGCGATCGGCAGGATCCTGGTTTTGCCGACACCGTGGCCCGCTGCCGTTTCGAGTGCGCTCAAGTAATGACCAAGTTCAACAACCGCGGAGGCCGAGTCGGCTTTGGGAAGGACGATTCCTGCTGGTTCGGCTGGCACGACGGCGGCGAGATCGTGGAGTGCGTGCTCGGTTTGGAGGGGATTGATTCTTATCCAAAGCTGCGAGGATGTGGGCGGCAGGTTCTTCGCGAAGGTGGCAACCAGTTCCCTCGCGCGAGCTTTGTTTTCCTCCAAAACGGCGTCTTCAAGATCGACGATAACCGCGTCCGCGCCGCATGCGAATGCCTTTGCCATCAATTCGGGCTTGTCGCCCGGAACGAACAACCAGGAGCGTGGAGTCATGTGAATCCTTCCATTTCTAGGGCCTTGCTCTTGACGAGCGCTTTGTGCCACGGGCGTCCCGCCCGTGCCCGAGCATGGCCGGGACGGCCATGGCTCGATTGGGGTTGCGGCTTCGCCGCGCTTTGCTAAATCCTTTCAAACACGGAGGCCGCGGACAGCTCGCGACAATCACACCGCCGATTTTTTCATCAGGGCGGTCCGCCGGCACTGGCAAACGATCTCGTTGCGCTGATTGAACATCTTGTGCTCGAAGGTGACGATTCCTGCCCGTGGGCGCGACTTGCTTTCGCGCTTCTCGACGATCCAGGTTTCGGCGCGCAGCGTGTCGCCGATGAAGACTGGATGGGGCATGACCACTGCGTCATATCCGAGGTTTGCCACGAGCGTGCCAAGTGTCGTATCACCGACGGACAGACCCACCATGAGCCCGAAAGTAAAAATGCCGTTGACGACTATGCGGCCGAACTCGGTCGAGCCAGCGTACTCCGCATCGAGGTGAAGGGGCTGAGGGTTGTGCGTGAGCGCGGTGATGAGCAGGTTGTCGGTTTCCGTCACCGTACGGTGAATCGCATGGACGATGTGGCCGCCGATGTTGCATTGATCGTACGTAAGCCCTGGCATTCGCGTCACTCCTATAGGGGGCGGCCTTTGTGGGAGACCAAAGGGGGCCGGATCGGTCCCGGCGTGGGCAGGTACGAGGCCTGCCCTTAAGGTTCAGGTTCGATTCGCGCCAACACCACTCCCTCGCTAACCTGATTGCCCTCCACCACGGAAATCGACTTGACCGTACCATTGAAGGGCGCCTGGAGGGTGTGCTCAATTTTCATGGCCTCGAGCGTCACCAGAGGTTGGCCCTTCGCCACCCGATCGCCGGGCTTAACCCGCACGGCGACGATGCGGCCCGGCATGGGCGAAATAATCTTGCCCCCGGATGCGGGACCCGCGCCCTGAGCCGCCGGCCTTGGATCGGTAAAAGTATAGGAATTCCCCTCGGCAAAAACCACAATGGCGTCACTGAAGTCTCGAGTGGGAAGCACGGGTGTCGCGTTCGCCCCAAGTTCGACCTGGTAGCTTGAGCCTCCCATCTGGAGCCTCACATGCACGTGGGGCGGGGCATTGAGTCGAATGCCCTCCAAGGCACGCCACGGATCGTCAGCGGCCCGCTCCCTCGCCAGCCGCACGCTTGCCGCCGACTCAATAATCTCCTCCGTGGGTTCAATAGGCGGGAGCAGTCGATCGAGGCGATCTTCGATGAAAGAGGTGTCGATATTCGCCGCGACAAAATCAGGATCGGAAAGAGTCCGCGCCAGGAATCCCGCGTTGGTCTTGACCGGCCACACTTCCGCGCGCGAGCACGCCTCCGCCAGGCGCGCCGCGGCCTGACTCCGCGTGGGGGCGGCGGCAATGATCTTAGCGATCATCGGATCATAAAACGAGTTGACCTCCCCGCCTTCCTCCACTCCGGAATCGATACGCACGGAATCGGAGAGCCGGAAGTGTGTCAAGGGGCCGGTGGACGGCAGGAATCCGGCGGCGGGGTCCTCGGCGTAGAGCCGAGCCTCGATCGCGCAACCGCACATCGCGATCTCCTCTTGGCGCAGAGGCACAGGCTCGCCGGATGCAACGCGCAACTGCCACTCGACCAGGTCCTGCCCGGTAACGGCTTCAGTGACGGGGTGTTCCACCTGGAGGCGGGTATTCATCTCCATGAACCAGATGCGATCGGCGGCGAGACCCTCGCTTGCATCGGCAATAAATTCCACCGTGCCCGCCCCTTCGTACCCGACCGCCCTGGCGGCGGATACGGCGGCAGCGCAGACGCGCTCGCGCGTTGCAGGGTCCATCCCCGGGGCGGGCGACTCCTCAATCACTTTCTGGTAGCGCCGTTGAATGGAGCAGTCGCGTTCGAAAAGATGGACCACATTGCCGCGAGAGTCGCCGAAGACTTGCACCTCGATGTGCCGCGGCCGGTCAAGATACTTCTCCAGGAAAACCCGGTCGTCGCCGAACGCCGCTGCTGCCTCCCGCTTGGCCGAGGCGAGGGCCGCTCCGAATTCGCCTTCCGCCGTGACCTTGCGCATACCCTTGCCACCGCCGCCGGCGACAGCCTTGATCAACACCGGCCAGCCAAGGGCCCGGGCTTCGTGGACCAACCGGGCTTCTGTCTGGTCGGCGCCCAGGTATCCGGGCGTGGTGGGCACTCCCGCCTTGATCATCAGCCGCTTGGCTTCGTCCTTGCGCCCCATGGCGCGAATTGCGGCGGCTGGGGGCCCCACCCAAACGAGGCCGGCGGCGATAACGGCTTCGGCAAAATCGGCGTTTTCCGAAAGGAATCCGTATCCGGGATGGATGGCTTCAGCGCCCGACGACTGGGCCGCCTCCAGGATTCTGGCGGGAGCAAGATAGCTCTGTTGCGCCGCCGCGGGCCCGATGGCGAAGGCCGCGTCGGCCTCGCGCACATGCGGCGCCGCGGCATCCGCCTCGGAATAAACCGCCACCGTCCGCACGCCCAGCCGGCGAGCCGTGCGGATGATGCGGCGGGCAATTTCCCCGCGGTTGGCGATAAGGAGGCAGCGGATCATGCGGTCACATCCGGAAGATGCCAAACGCCGTTTCGGGGATGGGCGCGTTGAGGCTGGCGCTGATGGCGAGGCCCAGCACGTCGCGCGTTTGGACCGGGTCGATGATTCCATCGTCCCACAGCCGGGCCGTGGCGTAGTACGGATTACCCTCGGCCTCGTAGCGCGCGCGGATCGGCGCCTTGAATGCCTCCTCCTTTTCCGCCGCCCAGGCTTCCCCCTTGGCTTCGATCCCATCGCGCTTGACGGTAGCCAGCACGCTGGCCGCCTGCTCGCCGCCCATCACGCTGATCCGGCTGTTCGGCCAGGTGAAAAGCAGGCGAGGCGAATAGGCCCGGCCGCACATGCCATAGTTGCCGGCGCCAAAGCTGCCGCCAATGAGCACCGTAAACTTCGGCACTTCGGCGGAGGCAACAGCGGTCACCAATTTAGCGCCGTCCTTGGCGATTCCTCCCGCTTCGTATTTGCCCCCGACCATGAAGCCCGAGATGTTCTGAAGAAACAGGAGCGGAATGCGGCGCTTGCAGGCAAGCTCGATGAAATGAGCGCCCTTCAACGCGCTCTCGGAGAAAAGCACGCCATTATTGGCAAGAATCGCCACGGGGAAACCCCAAATGCGGGACGTACCGCAAACAAGCGTGGTCCCGTAAAGAGACTTGAATTCGTCGAGCTCAGAGCCGTCGACAATTCGCGCGATGACCTCGCGGACATCGTAAGGCGCCCGGACGTCCATGGGGACCACGCCGTAAAGTTCGTTGGGGTCGTAGGCCGGAGGTCGCGGCTTCCGGACATCGATGTCAACGCGTTTTGTGGTGTTGATATTGCCGACGATGGTTCGGACCAATTCCAAGGCGTGCTCGTCGTTGTCGGCAACATGATCCACAACGCCGGAGCGCCGGCCGTGGGTGTCGGCTCCGCCAAGCTCTTCCGCGCTGATGATCTCACCCGTGGCGGCTTTTACCAGCGGCGGCCCGCCCAGGAAGATGGTCCCCTGATGGCGAACGATCACCGTCTCGTCGCTCATGGCAGGCACGTAGGCCCCGCCCGCTGTGCATGAACCCATGACGCAGGCGATCTGGGCAATCCCTTCGAGGCTCATCCGCGCCTGGTTAAAAAAAATGCGGCCGAAATGGTCGCGGTCGGGAAAGATTTCGGCCTGGTAGGGCAGATTGGCTCCGCCGCTGTCCACCAGGTAAATGCAGGGTAATCGGTTCTGCTGCGCGATTTCCTGCGCGCGCAGGTGCTTCTTCACGGTCATCGGGAAATAGGCGCCGCCCTTGACGGCGGCGTCGTTCGCGACGATCATCACTTCGCGCCCGGCCACCCGACCGATGCCGGTGATGATGCCCGCGCCTGGTGCCTCGCCGTCGTACATGTCCCACGCGGCCAACTGTCCAAGTTCGAGAAAGGGAGCGCCGGGATCCAAAACGCGGGTCACCCGGTCGCGCGCCAGGAGCTTGCCACGGGAAATGTGACGCGACCGCGCGGCTTCGGGGCCGCCTAGAGCGGTGATGCGCACGCGCGCGCGCAACTCCTCGGCGAGCCCCTGGTTATAGGTGAATGTGCGCTGGTAGGAGTCCGCGCCCGGATTGATCTGGCTTTCGAGTTTTGGCATGGGAGCAGCAGATCAACTTGCGCCTGGTAAAAGTCGCTAAACCTTACACGAACCAAGCGCCGCTGTCGCACCGTTTGGAGTCCCGTGGAAAGCGCCCAAATTGCCACGGCGGCCGGCACCACCCTGAGGCCGGCCTACCCACGGTAGTGCCACGCAACGCGAACTGGACTTGGCGAGGATGAAGCCACCGCCGCACGTAAGAATGACATCGGTTTTTTGTTTTGGCAAGCCTACGGAGCGCTATTCCGGTAGTGTCTCTGCTTGAATTTTTCGGCTACCGGTGAGGGTTCGGAAACCTTCGTGGAGGCGGGGAGCCAGCAGGCGAGACGTTGGAAATGTCCAGCGGAATTCCTTCTGGAATTTTCCAGTGCACGTTGTTTTTGACTGTATAAAGTCGCACTCGATGGCCATCGGCAAAGGAGTATTGTGGGTCTTTCAGCTTGAAATCCTCCGCACATATCTCATGCCTGTTTCCGTACGCACACAGATTTGCCCATTCGTGTTTTTGCACTATTTGTGCGGGGAAGCTGATTCTCCGGCTTGCCACTAAATACCTCTTACGCCTTTATTCTTGAGTCTCTCGACAGCTCTATGCACCTCGGAGACTTTTAGAGAAAGAGCATCGGCAATTTCGGAGGTATTTATTCGCGTGCGTCCAAGTGCGCGGACCGCGCGGATGTGGGCGTATACCGCACGCTCAATCTTGCCATTTCCGCTGGACGCATGTCGGGACTTAGTTTCCGGAACAGCTTGGCTGTTCGGGAACGAGTTTCCAGCATCAATTATTGAGACAGACCCGCTTGTGGAATTATTGGAGGAGTATATATAGTTCGTTACGCAGGTCGTCTCAGCCATTTTTCTCATTTCCTACAGTTGGTATCATTATCTCGCCGAATAGTTGCTCATATTTTCCCACTTGATCGGAAATTGCCTTCATCAGCCCCTTTGCGACAGCAGGAGGGACAACAAGCTGCAACATCGGTTCAAGCGTTACTGGTTGACCCTTCACGGCAAGTTCTTGCTGTTCGGGTGGCAGGGGGAACGGAATCCGTGTTGCCCCAATAATAAAATCATACGCAGAATGCCCAACCGAGACGTAATTCACGTAATAGAAAGGGGTTTCTGCCTTAGCCTCAAGGCGAACGGTGACATTGAGCGTAGGGGGAACGGTCTTAGATTCCTTTTTCTTCGCCATAGCCGTACCGTATCCTCGGAGCGTGTTTAATTGCGAGCGATTAAACACTAATCCAACGACAGAAATCAACCAAATTTATTCTATCGGCTGTCCAGTTGATTTAGATTAGGCGAGAAAGGGTGAACTGTCAATACACTAGGTGTACTATTTACCCTTCTTATACGGTCCGCGTGGGCTGCTTACGTTTCTTGGCGCACCCATTGAATGGCCGCGTTTCTTAGTGTACTCTCCACGCGTCCCGTTGGAGGGGAGAACTGTGGGTGACCAAACCAACCTCGATCTTATTCTGCGGAAGCTCATTGAGACATCCCCGGCACGGTTCGACGAGCAATTGAGGAAAGCACTGCCGAAGGCTTACGGATTGTATGCGGTATCGATGATTGGCGCTGCTCAAGGCGCGTACTTGCACGCGGGCAAGGCGGTGATCGGTCGCAATGGCCTGCGAGGTAGGATATGGGACCAGCACTTTCAAGGCGGAGGAAAAGGCACTGCCAGCGATCTCATTGGGATAGTTATGGAGAGGCGCAAAATTGACCGGGGTCCCGCAGGCTTGTGGATACGATCTAACTGTCAGGTTAGATGGTTCGTTCTGGAAGATCCCGAGGTTCTCATGTGGGCGGAGAACTACATTCTCAGTGTGCTAGGACCCACGTGGGAAGGAATTCCGTACGCATGACGCCTCGTCAGGGCTAGAAGAGGCCGTCCTGCTGCGCTTTGGTTTTGCGCTCGGCTTTGGCGAAGGTTTCGACTCGGTGCTCAGGGTAGAGAATTTTCTTGTGTTCGAGAAGCTCCGCGATCGTGAGAATTTGCAGCCTTGGGTAGCGGCCGGGAAAGTCCTTGGGCTCGTAGAAGCCCGCCGCGGCAGCTTCGGTCAGCATCGGCCTGGTGGGCTCGCGCAGTGTGATGAGTGCTCCGATTGGGGCCTTCTCGCGTTCTAGGACGCCTTTCAGATCGCGGACGTGGTTCACGCCAATGTATCCGCCCTTCACCTGGACAATGGCCTGCTTCGCTTGGCCGCTCTTGTCGTCGAAAAAATTGATGTAACCATCGATGCCCGTGTCTGCGCCCTTTTTGTGGTCCTTCGCCGGCCGCGCGTCCACCAGGTCAACTGCCCACCACTCGAACTGATACGGACTGATTACCTTCAACGCTTCGGCACCTTGAAGGTCGGTTGGCGCGCCGATGATCTCGCAAGGGGCGAGCTGGTCGGCGAAGCTGTCGCGCAGGCGCCGCTGTACGAGGTTGATGGCGAGGTAGGTGATATCGATTCCAATCCAGCGCCGCTTGAGGCGTTCGGCGACAGCGATGGCTGTGCCGCAGCCACAGAAGGGGTCTAAAACGAGGTCGCCCTCGTTGCTGCTGGCTTTGACAATGCGTTCGAGAAGCGGTTCCGGCCTTTGGGTTGGGTATCCCAACCGCTCCTGTGCGCGAGAGTTGATGGGGTCGATGTCTGTCCACACGTTTCCCACGAGCACTCCTGACATCTCGTCAAGGTAGCGTTTCAATTGTGGGCGCTTGGTAGTCGAGTCTGGGTACCAGATTCGGCCCTCTGCATCGAGCTGTGCCATCGTTTCTTTCGAGTACCTCCAGCCGAGCTGTGGCGAGGCATGGCCCCTCCATGTGTACATCATGTTCGGCCTCGGCTTCGGACTCGTCATGTTATCGAGTCTGTAAATTCGCCCGTCGTGTTCCTTATAACGGTACTTGCTGGAAAGGTACTCTTCGCTGTGCGGTTCGTGCAGGGGGTTCCATGTGGGGCTCTCATTTCGTGCGTAATGGAGTAGGACGTCAGCCACTGGGCTCCACCGCTTTGCATCGCTGTGGGTCCCAGTCCGCTTCCATGTCACCTCTGCCAGAAAGTGCTCGGGACCAAAAATTGAGTCCATGAGAAGTTTGAGGTAGTGGCTCGCCGTGGGGTCGCAGTGCAGGTAGATGCTGCCTGAAAGCTTCAGCACGCGGTGAAGCTCGACCAGGCGGATTGCCATCATCACGAGATACGCCATCATGTCGTTGCGGCCGAGGAAGGAGAGCAACGCCTGCGTGAGGTCGGCGAGCTTGCGAGGGCCGCTGGTTACGATCTCGCGGTAAACGGCCTCGGCTTCAACGCTCCACTGCCAGGTGTCCTCGAAGGCCGTGATCTGGGCGGCGGATTCCTCGCCGCTCTTTTCCTTGAAAAGCACGTTGTAGTTGGCGTTGGAGTTGAAAGGCGGATCGAGGTAGATCAGGTCGACGCTGGCGTCCGCAATGTGATCGCGCAGGATGTTCAGATTGTCGCCGAAGTAGAGCTTGTTTTTCCCGTCCATGAGCGGGGAGGATACCACTACGTCAAGGGGTGAGAGGTAGAGATTTGCCATGGCTGGACTCCTCACACTTTCTATCGGCGGGGACAGGGCGCGGGGTGAGGGATTGGGGATTCAAAATTCAAGATTCAAGAATCGGGCGGGAAGGGCGCCGCGCAGAGAGATGGCGACGGCGGCAGCCGAAGCGTCGGTCCTGGCGCGGTTGCGCTTCAGTCGGAGTTTGATGGGGATTGTAGCTGGCGGGCGCCGATGACGGCGGGGAACATCGGACGATTCTCGGGGTCTCGGCGGGCTCGTTCATTTGGGGCGGTGACGCATGCCGGGACTACATTGCCCCGCCTTTAGAACACAGGCTTCGGGTTGAGCGCTTGAAGCTGATCGACATACTCATTCCTGGCGGTTTTCAAAGCATTTGCCAGTTGCACCCCTCGTTCGGGAGTGTATTTGCCGGTTCGAATGTACTCATCAAAGGCGTCCTGCGCTTGCGCCATTTTCTGCCTGGCGAGTTCGAGTTGGTCCTGGTACTGCATTCAAGCCATCCTTCGGCTGCTTGGGGCATATCCCGCAGTCGGGCATATTGTCACGGCTCTAGGGGCAAGCCCAATGCCAAACTTTTCGGGCCAAATTGCGAATTGAGGCGCTGGCAGCCTTTGCTCCCGTTGGGGCGTCGTAGCGGCATGCCCGGATTAACAAAAAATATCCCCGAGCGGATCACCGTGCCCGAGCGACACCAGGCTGCGGACCCTCTCTGGGGAAATAACTTCCGTTACCCGGTAATAACTTTCCGCGCTAAGTCCGCCTGAACTTTAAACCCATGAAACGAAAGCAACTTCGTTGGCGTTATTGGCATCACCATTACACCACCTGGTAAGAACGCGACCCATGGGAGGTCATATGGCACGGGACCTTCGATTCGGCATACTGCAGGATGATGAGGATATGCCCGCGTGGAGGGCATTCTTCGCGGACCTCGAAGAGGCGAAGCGCGAAGCTCAGGCACTCGCTAACGAGCACGGCAAGGACTGCTCCGTCCTCAGCATGGAAAGCTTCACCGTGCTGGCGAGCTTGCGCCCGTCTAATGGAAAATCAAAGTGGCACGAAGTTGGTCAGGGGTAGCGGAGGGATTGGTTTGCATCGGCAGCCTCTTGCCTTTGGTCCCATGGGCCGACATTAAGTCATCTGGTGCACTTCCTAGTATTTCGCAGTCTTAAAGAACTCGAGCCCTACAAAGTTCCAATGGGTGAACTCATCCTCTCGGACCCAGACCGCGCGAGTGGGGATGGCATACGTGAAGCCGTCCTTGGGAATGACACCCACCCAGTCTCCCGGATCCAACTGCAGTTTGGTTCGAACACATGCGCCGCGCGGGGAGATGTCCACGGCGATAGCTGAATCGTCTACCTTGGAGTAGTCGGCCTTGACGACAAGTTTAACTGGAATTGTTGTCAGTCTGCGCTCGAACCGCCGGGCAGGGGCAGAGGTGTTTGTTTGCATGGGCAGCCTCTTTTCTCTAGGTCGGTCTACCGAGTGTCGGCTCACGCTAGCCCATTCAACGGGGCTTTGTCAAGGCGGTTCAGGGGTATTAGCTGAATAGCCAATCGTTCCAACCTCGTCGATGGGAGTCGGAGAGATTCATGCTTCCACATTTCGCGCACGCGTCGCTGGTCATCGGCATTTGATCGTTTCCCGCTCACACGGGTTAGACACAGGATGCCCTCAGATGGCCTGGGCGTGTCTGCTGAATGTTTAGGTTCGCCCCCGTGGAACCGTCTACCCGACGGTCCCCTCACGATCTGGAAACAACGATTTGATTTATTACCTACCATGGGCCCAGCGGCGAGGTCAAGACTTTTGTAAACTTTGTAAAGTACCGGAGGGTCAGGATCGCAGGGTCGACTGTCGGCGCGATGGCCGCGCGGTCGTTTCGGGTTTTCCCGTTTTGGGGCACCCTTCGCCTTTCTAAAAAGGCAGGATTTTTTGACTCCGTTCGACTTGCGTGGCGTGCTTCTTGTCGGTGCGGGAAAGAGAGTGCACTGCGCACATGGACACGAATTGTGCGATTCCCGCGCGTCGGCAGGCCCGCGCCAGCTTATTGGATTCAAATTTAACGGGTTTCTGGCTCAAATCCGCTTGCAGAATTGGCGCTCGTGCCGTTCTGAAGGGCCTCGTGGTAATTACTGATGAGTCGGGCATTCGTGAGGCCCATCTGTTGGAGGGTCTGGGAGGCTTGATAGCTAATCTCGACCGCGGAAGGAATGACAAAGGTCTTGACGAGGCCCATCTGCTTCTCGTTCCCCTGGTTAACGAGTCTCGTGCCGGCAAGGATCACTTGGTTGCAAACCCAAAGTTTGGTCGCAAGTTCTGCAAACGCCGCCGCCCGGCATTGCCAGACCGACGCAAAATCAGGCCGGCGACTTTCCTCCGCGATCTGCTTTCGAACGATGTGCAGCGCTTCGGTGGCAAGCTCCAGGGCCCGCCAACTGGGCCCCCAAAGCGTGCTCATGGACCCTTGATACTCCTCCGCCGCGCCTGCCAGGCTTTCGAGAGCCGGCAGGACAACCTCGTCACCCGGCTCGGGAGCGAATAAACTCCTGGCGATGGCGAAGCGAAGAATCTCGGAAGCGCCTTCGCCAATGGTCAGCAGCCGTGCGTCGCGGTAATTCTGCTCGACCTTGTAATCCCCCATATAGCCGTAGCCGCCGAGGATTTGTATCGCCTCGTCGGTGATTCGCAGGGCCGTCTCGGTGGCAAACACCTTGGCCATGCAGGCCTGAATCTTGAAGGGCTGCGATTGATCCGCGCATCGGGCGGCGCTGTGCACTGCTTGCCACGCCACCCAAAGGCTTTCTTCCATGCGCGAAAGCTTAGCCCGCGTCAGCGGCTGCTCGTAAAGAGTTCCCCCACCGACCTTGCGCCCCTGGGAATAGGTGACGGCGCGTTCGAGCGAGTCTCGCGCCAGCCCGAGAGCGAGAGCACTGATGCCGACTCTTCCCCGCGAGAGGACCCGGCGGGCAACTTTTCCGCCGCTCCCCACGGGGGGGAGAACCGCCTCATCCGGGACGGCGACATCCTCGAACCTCAAGGTTGCCGTATCGGAGCGGCACATTCCCATTTTGCCGTGAAGAGGCGATGCGGTGACGCGGCTTTCATTTCCTCTTTTTTCGACCACGCATGCCGTCATGCCCAGATCGTCGCCGCCGGGACCGATGGCCTGGGCGATGACGACGAACAGATCAGCGTGGCATCCGTTGGTGATGAACGTTTTCTCGCCATGCAGTCTCCAGCCTTCGCTGGTTCTTACCAGCTTGGTCCGGGTATCCTTGAAGATGTTGCTCCCCGCCTGGGGCTCGGTAAGACACCACGCGCCGATTTTCCTTCCCCCCGTCAATTCCGGAAGGTACTTCCGCTTCTGCTCATCGGTGCCACCGAGGAAGATGTGAGTTGTCGTCAGGGATTCGTGCGCGGCGAGGGTGAGAGCCAACGAGCCGTCGCAAGCGGCGATTCCTTCCAAAACCGTCAGAAAGCCTTGCAGCCCTCCGCCTTGACCGCCATATTCTTCGGGGATCACCGTGCCCAGGAATCCACTCTTGGCTGCCAGGGGGAGAAACCGCTCGGGAAACGCCTCCCTTTCGAGTTGCTTGAGGTAGGGAGCAAGTTCGCGGCTGCCAAATTCGCCGATCGCCTTGGCAAGAAGGAAGGAGTCGTCATCGACGTAGAGGCCGGTCAGAATTGCGCTCGCCACCATTCGCAACCTCACAATCGGTCAGAGGCGGACTGCGGAAACAGCGTTTGATAGTTTCACAGCGCAAGCACCTGCCAGGCGCTTTTCCTGTGAGCCCTTTGAGTCAATTCCGAGATAACCAAGCCCTACGCTTACATGTTATACAACTTCATGGGGGGTTACAACATCGGCTAAACTGGACCCTTAACTCCGAGTTTCACGCAGAGGGCAGCCCATGGACGCTTTTGCATGGCAACCGACCGGCAACTATCTTGAGGGCTCAAGGGTGCGGGAGTTCATGGACCTTCATGGGATCTCTTCCTGGCAGGAACTGATCGGCCGGTCAACCTCCGACATCGAATGGTTCTGGAACTCCGCTCTCGAATACCTAGGGGTTGAATGGTTCCAGAAGTACACGCGCTTGTTTGACGACTCGCGCGGCATGCCCTGGACGACTTGGTTTCTCGGGGGAAAGCTAAACATCACTCATAACTGCCTCGACCGTCACATCCGCGATGGGCACGGGGCCGCACCTGCACTCTGGTTCGAGTCCGACGACGGAACGCGAAGATCGCTGAGCTACGAGGAACTTCACAACTCCGTGAACTCGCTTGCCCACGCAATGAAGAGCATGGGGATCCGGATGGGAGACCGAGTGGCGATGTGCATGCCCATCTCCCCGGAGGCTGTAACCGTGATGTTTGCAGCGTTCAAAATCGGGGCCGTGTGCATGCAGCTCCCGGCAAGGGTTTCCGCTCAGGAAGTCGTGCCCCACCTCCAACAAGCTGATGCCCGGCTCCTTTTCCTCAATGATGGGTACCCGCGCGGCGGGAAGGTCACCAGCTCAGAAGGAATTTACGAGGCGGTCATGAAGTTCGTTCCCACCGTCGGCCAAATAATCGTCAACGAACGCGTCGGCAACGGCCTGACAAAACGCCCGAAATGCATGCCCTGGGACGCTTGCCTATGCCACCCAGTAGCGGACCTTAGCGGGATATCCACAATCGTCCATTCCGAACATCCGGCGCTGATCCTCTACAGTTCCGGCACGACAGGCAAGACCAAGACGGTAATCCACACACACGGCGGAGCGCTGGCGCAGGTGGCAAAGGAAATCGGATTTGCCTTTGACTGCCGCGCCGCCGACGTTTTCTATTGGTTCACCAACTTCGGCTGGATGATGGCGCCGTGGGAAATCATCGGCGCGTTGTTTTTCGGCGCCTCGGTAGTCCTTTTCGAGGGGACGCATCTTTACCCCACCGCGCACCGCCTCTTCGAGATTATCGAAAAGTACGGAGTATCCATTTTCGGATGCACGCCTTCGGTCCTCCGTGAGCTTGCCAGCTTGAACGTGGAGTCTCGTCAACACAACCTTTCCACGCTCCGCATTCTCGGCTCGACGGGCAGCCCCCTTGATGCACCAACCTGGGAGTGGTTCTTTAAAACCTTCGGGCAGGAGCGTTGCCCGATCATGAATATTTCGGGAGGGACGGAACTCATCGGCTGCCTTCTGTCCCCCCTGCCGAACATGCCTCTGAAGCCCTCGACGCTGGGCGGGCCCGGACTCGGCATGGATGTGGATGTGGTCGACGACCAGGGAAAGTCAGTGCGCGGCGAGACGGGTTACCTCGTCTGCCGCAAACCGTTCCCCTCCATGACCCGGGGCTTCCTGGGGGACGTCGAGCTCTACCTCAGAACCTATTTTCCCAACGGTTCAGATTGCTGGGTTCACGGCGACCTCGCTAGAGTTGACGAAGATGGCTATTGGTACCTTCCCGGGCGCAGCGATGACTTGATTGTTCGGGGCGGAGTTAAGCACGACCCGGCGAAGATAGAGGAGATTATTCTCGCCTTCCCTGGTCCGCCTCGAGTAAGAGAAGTAGCGGCAATTGGCGCCGAAGATCCGATCAAGGGGAAACGAATTGTGTGCTTTGTTGTGCTTCAGCCAGGGGCCGGATACGCGCCGGAAAGGTTTGCTGCGCGGCTCAGGGCCCACATCAAGCTGAGATTTGATCCATTGGCTCAGCCCGACGAAATTCATGTGGTCAGTCAACTTCCTCTCAACCGGTCGGCGAAGATTCCACGAAATCTGATCCGCATGGTTTATGAGGGAAAATCTCCTATCAACGTCGGCGCGCTGGCCAATCCCGAAGCTTTGGAAGAAATCCGGCAGTTGGCCGAACGAACGGCACACGGACCAGACGCGCAAAGTCCGCAGCCCTGACGGCATCGACGGTTTGCAAGAAACCCCGCCAAATGGGTTCATAAACGCTGCGCGAGGCCCGTATAAGGCGTCGTAAATTTCGTGTCGTGATATCCGATCAGCGGGGGGACGACGCGGGGCATAACATTCTTTAGAAAATTTGCGGGTGGTCCCGAATCGAATTCGTAGGACCGACAGAAATAGTCTTCCGTTCCGGTCCCGTTAATGGTGGGGAACTTGGTGTCGCGACCCATGAAGATTTTGATCCCGTCCTCCCCGCACCAACCCGTGTTGTGGACTCCCCAGGTCCTGAACTCCCAAGGTTGGTGTGGTCACCTCCAAGTTCGAGCGCTTAATGGCGCTGTGAGGGAGGTGGATTCGTATCAATTGCTCCATCTCGCGGGCGGCGGTGACTTGTTCGGGAAAGTTGACGACAGTGACGCTGAACAAGAATCGATTCGTCGCGCCCGAGGCATCATGGAGTCCCTCGATCAAGCGGTCACGCAAGCTGTAAGCGTCGCGAGCGTTGACTGCGGGAAGAACGATACCAAAGACGCCAGGAGCAACCAAGAAAATGGAGTCTTCGCTTCCCAGTTCGTGCATCAGAATTTTCGCCGCATCGCCGAACGCGTTCTCGATTCCCTCGGTTTCGGCAAAGTCACGCGAGGGCTTCAGGTCTACGGCAAGCAATGATAGCGGTTGTTGGGTATTCGAAGCGCGGCGGTGCTCCATTGCCAGTCGGTCGCGGAAAATGTTGAAGCCCGGAAGTGACGTGAGCAAATCGGCGCTCGCTTGATGGCGAATCTGGACAACTTGGCGCTTCTCGTTGGTCAGCTCCGCCCGCAGGCGGCGGATGACCACTTGGCGGTCTATGAAGTAACCCACCACGAGCGCGGAAAACCCACAAAACCCGAAAAAGACGGCGCGTACGGGGATGCCACCTAGGTTGCTGCCGGCGGAATAGACCGTTGGGTACATTAGCAGGGCGACGCCCATCGCCAATACGAGAATTACGGTGAGTGCCAGAATCCAGAGGTGCAACTCGCGGCGATCCAGGCTGCCAGGGTCAACGCGGTCAAAAAGTCGCATAACCTTCTCCTTTACTGCTTTAGAGTCCCTTGTCCGATTTCACGCGAGCGAGCCGGACTCTTGGACCCCCGCCAGTCGTAATGGCACACGACTTTCCAAGCGGCGGCGAATCGCCAATTTGATTACCCTTTTATGTTCAATGAGTTGGGAGTGCAGTCTTCCGAGACACGTGATCTGGCTACCCCGCGAGTGATCGCTTGACGAACAAATGTCTCAAATCGAGACAGGATAAGACGAGACCAGCAACGATCATCCTGCGGTTACTCAACGGCTGAGAAGTGCAACAGCGTCCACAATCGGGGGGCATTGCAGCGAGTGCAGGTCCTTTCCACGCCACCTTTTTCCTGAAGGGCTGCAAGCCTCGTTTCATCAATCGGCAGAGCCTCGCGCGTGGAGCAGGTTGGACACTCGACCATCACCCGCAATTTGAGACGGTCCCCGGGCTGAAGCTCAGGGAAGTCAACGCCCCAGAGCTCTTTGCCCGGGTGCAGATTCTCGACACCCCAGTAGGTGAACTTGAGTTCCGAACTGTCCAATTTGGAGACAACGCGAAAGACTGAACTGCCGCCCGTCGAATGGTTGTAAAGGTGGATTTCGGAATTGAGGAGCAGTTGATGGGTCAAGCGGATCTTTGCTCCGTGCAGGTTTACGATGGTGGTGAGAGCTTCTTCGGTAAAATCGGCGCCCGCAGAGTCAACTCCGAAAACGCGAATTGGGGCCCACAATAAAACCCGACTACTCCGCCGCCTCTGAAATTCCGTCATCGACTGACCCTCCAGAACTAAGTCGAACTATTCTTCAATTGCCGGCTTTTGCTTCATTTTCAGAACAGCGCGGACCTTCTTGAGTAGAACATTGGGCGCAAAGGGTTTCTGCAGGAACGGCGTGTCGCCCTGCAAGATGCCGTGGCGGACAATGGCATCGTCCGTGTACCCTGACATGTAGAGCACTCTTGTCTCCGGGTGCAAGGTGGATAATCGGCTGGCCAACTCTTTGCCACCCGTCAGAGGCATCACCACGTCGGTGAGCAACAAATGAATCGGTTTTGAATACCCCTCCGAGACCTTAAGCGCCTGTTCGGCCCCCTCCGCTTCCAGCACGGTGTAGCCATACTCCGTTAGCGTTTGACGCACCAACGAACGGACGCCTTCCTCGTCTTCCACCACCAGAACAGTTTCCGTACCTTTGACTCCCTTCGCGCGGATTATGGCCGGTTCCGCCGAAGGCACGGTTTCCTCGACCCGGGGGAAGTAGATCTTGAATGTTGAGCCCACGCCTGGCTCGCTGTAAACCCAAATGAAGCCGCCGCTCTGCTTGACAATGCCGTAGACCGTAGCGAGTCCCAGGCCCGTTCCGTGGCCCTTTTCCTTAGTGGTGAAGAAGGGCTCAAAGATGTGTGCTTGCGTCTCTGCATCCATTCCGCAGCCTGTATCGCTCACGGCCACCACGACGTATTTGCCAGCTATAAAATTCGAATGGCGGCGCGCTTCATCCTCGTCGATTTCAACGCTGTAGGTCTCGATCAAAAGCTTCCCTCCCGCCGGCATCGCGTCGCGAGCGTTGACCGCCAGATTCATGATGACCTGTTCGACCTGTCCGGGATCGACTTTGACGAGCCCCAAGCCCGGGTTCAACGTCGCCACCATCTCCACATCTTCGCCGATCAGGCGGTGGAGCATTTTCTCGATATCGGCGAGGACTTTGTTTAAGTCCAGGATTCTTGGCTCCAAGACTTGCCGGCGGCTGAAGGCCAGAAGTTGCCGCGTCAGGGAGGCGGCCCTGTTACCCGCCGCCAGGATTTCCTCCAGCATGCCCCGATGGCGGTCTCCGGACGAGATCCGGTCCGCGATAAGCTCGGCGTACCCGTTTATAATGGTAAGCAGGTTGTTGAAATCGTGGGCCACTCCGCCGGCCAACCGTCCTACGGCCTCCATCTTCTGTGCCTGGATCAGTTGCAGCTCCAGTTGCTTGCGCGCGGTTACGTCCTGTTTCGTGGCAATGAAGTGGGTGACTTCGCCTGCGTCACCCCGCACGGGAGCGATGCTCATCTGTTCCGTGTAACGGCTCCCGTCCTTTCGCCGATTGATGACCTCACCCTCCCAGATTTTCCCTTGGAGAATGGTGGCCCAAAGCTGCTGGTAAAACGCCGGCTCTTGTTCACCCGACTTCAGTATCCTCGGGTTCTGTCCCAAAGCCTCGTCACGGCTGTACCCGGTAATGCGAGTAAAAGCCGGGTTAACATACTCGATTTCACCCGCGGTATTGGTCATCACTACGGCCTCGGGTGATTGCTCGATGGCAGTGACCAGGCGCAGATGCTCAGCTTCCGCCCGCTTGCGCTGGCTGATATCGTGGAAGGCGACCACCGCGCCCAGCCTTCGACCTCCAGAGTCGACGATTGGTTGGCCACTTGTCAGGACCACGCGGGGTTCCCCATGCTCGGGAATAACCATCATCTCGACATCGCTGAGTTTTTCTCCCTGCAGCGCTCGGAAGAGGGGAATCTCCTCCTTCTTCATGAGGGTCTTTCCGTCTGCCAGGTACAATTTGTAGAATCTCGCCCAATCTTCAGGCAAAATGTCTTTTGATGGCAGACCGAAAAGCTGGCGGGCTGCCCGGTTAAAGAGGGTCAGGACCCCGCGCGCATCACAGGCGATGATTCCCGACTGGGCGCTGTCGAGCACCGTCTTCACAAAGTTCTCTTGTTTCTGAAACTCTTCCGCCATTCGCCGATGTGCGGTAACGTCTTCCGCCGTGCCTTCGTAGTGGAGGATTCTGCCGGATCCGTCGCGGACGGCCCGGGCATTTTCCCGGATGTAGAGGATCTCTCCGTTCTGCTTGTGCCAAGCGGACTCTAACCCCGTGATTTCTCCCTTTTCCTCCAGTGAGGCCATGAACTGGCTTCGCGGGTAGTCGGGCTCGAATCCGCCGGCATTCAAATCGCGTTTTGCCAATTCTTCGAAGGATGAATAGCCGAACATTCTGACCAGAGCGGGGTTCCCGGCCAAGATGCGTCCACCCGGAGTTGTGCGGTAGATTCCCAGGGGAGCATTTTCAAACAAAGTCCGGTAGCGGTTCTCACTCTCGCTTACGGCCCTTTCCGCCAGCTTGCGCGCGGTGATGTCGCGAAAGTACCAGATTCTGCCATAAAGAATACCGGCGGAATTCTGGATGGGAGCGGAGTACCGGTCAAAAATCCGCCCATCCTTGAACTCAATTTCATCCCACGATTTCTCAGTTTCGTGGGCATAAAGATATATCACTTTCTCGAGGAAGGCATCAGGGTCCTTGATTCTAATCAGAACGTGTGCAATCAGGTTCTTGCCATCTTTTGTCCGGATTATCTCCTCCGGGATGTCCCACATTGCCGCAAGCCGGCTGTTAGCCAGGATGATGTGACCGGCCAAATCCACGACCAGGATTCCATCGATGGTTGTCTCCGACTGCGCTTCCAGGAGTGCCGTCTTGTAGGAAACTTCTTCTTCGGCCCGCTTGCGCTCGGTGATGTCTGAGAGCAACCCGTCGGCATATCGAATGCCATTCTTCTCGTAGATGGCATGCGCCCGGTCGTGCACCCAGATCCACTGCCCGTCTTTTCGTTTCATGCGAACTTCTACGTCAAAGGGCCGGCCCTCTTCAAGGAGTGCGCGAAAGCCCTCCCTCACCTTGGGAACGTCGTCGGGAGGGAGGGAGGAAAGATAGAGTTGCGTACCCTGTTGATATACCTCATCCGGGGAGAAGCCACTGAGCCGTTCGATGTTCTTGCTGATGAACGCAAAGCGAAGCTTGGAGTCCATTCTCCAGATCACGTCAGGGATGTTCGATACCAGCGAGCGGTAATTGTCTTCGCTCTGGTAGAGAGCGTCCTCAGTCTGCTTGCGCTCGGTGATGTCGCGGGATACTCCGAAGGTTCCGATGATGTCGCCGCTGGGACTACGCAGGGGCATCTTCGTGGTGGAGAGCCACGTCACATAGCCATCCAGCCATATTCCTTTCTCCACCTTGCCCACAATTGGCTGGCCTGTCCTGAGTAATTCAGCGTCATCCTTTTGGAACTCCTCGGCGTCTTCTGTCGCCAGGAAGTCCATGTCGGTCTTGCCGACCGCTTGGTCAGGGCGGTCCAAATTAAGTTTCTGCGCCAGCGCAAGATTAATCCGGGTAAAGCGGCTCTCGCGATCCTTGAAATAGACCAAGTCAGGAAGATTGTCCATCAAGGTGTGGAGGAGATGCTCTTCCTTAACCAGCGCTTCTTCAGAGCGCTTGCGCTCAGTAATGTCTTGAACCATGCCGACGGCGTAAGCCGGGCGCCCTTCGCTGTCCCTGACCAGCGAAACGGTCAGCAGCCCCCATAACAAGCCGCCACCCTTCTTGAGAAAGCGCTTTTCAATCTCGTACCTCTCGCGCTTCCCTAATTTCAGCTCGCCGTAGAGCCGCCAGTCCGACTCGCGATCGTCCGGGTGGGTGTACTCGGTAAAAGCCATGCGCCTCAGTTCTTCCTCGCCATATCCGAGCATCTGATCGAGCACGGGGTTCGACTTGAAGGGATGGCCTTCCATGTCCACTAACGCCATGCCGATCCCGGCATTCTCAAAGGTCGCGCGAAAACGCTCTTCGCTTTCCCGGAGCGATGCCTCTCTCCGCTTGCGCTCGGTGATATCGCGCGTGATGACCGATACTCCCGTAACGGCTCCCTTAGCATCCTTTACGGGAGAAAGGGTTACCAGTACTTGCAGCCGCGTTCCGTCCTTACGCTGGTTTTCATGCTCGTAATGCAGTAGGGCTTCGCCGCGCAAGAGTTTCTCCGTGTTGGCGGCCAAGTCAGGTCGGCGATCCTCGGGGATCAGGAGAGAAAAGTGTTTTCCCCTGATTTCTTCTGCCTTGTAACCCAGCATGTGCTCGGCGCCGGGATTCCAGGCGGCGATGATCCCTTCAGGGGTCGTGCTGAATATTGCGTCGTCCGTCGCATTAACGATAAGGGCCAGGCGGGCATTCTCCGCTTCCGCCCGCTTGCGCTGGGTTATATCGCGAGCGGCGGCGAATACGCCGATGATTGTGCCCGCCTCGTCCCGGTAGACTGAGGCATTGTAGAGGACCGGAGTGGTATGGCCGTCGCGATGACGGATTTCCAGCTCATAATCGCGCACGAGGCCTTCTCGGAAGACCTTTTGATAACCCGCGCGAGCATTCTCGGGATCCGTGAAATAGTCGCAGAAATCCGTTCCGATGAGCTCATCGCGAGTGCTCCCCGTGATCGTCTCCGTAGCGGAGTTGACGTCGGTGATTTTGCCGTCAGGGGAGATCGTGACCAGAGGATCGAGGCTGGCCTCGACGAGGCTACGGTTATAAGCGCCAGCCCGCCGCAACACCTCCTCCGCGCGCTTCTGCCCGGTGATACCGATTGCTGATGCCCCTATGACCTCGCCGGTCGCGTTCTTAAGCGGAGTGCGAATAACTCCTTCAGCACTCTTGCTGATGATCGCGTCCTGGGGAGATTCCACAATGGCGGCCCGGTCGGAGCGTTCTTCCTCGGACCTCCTGCGCTCGGTCAGGTCGGAAATCACCACGCAGAATCCACGGGAAGAGGTGAGTGGCCGCACCACGAGGCGCGCCGGTAACGTGGTTCCGTTTCCCGCCAGAAGCGTAAACTCCGCATTGCCGCCGCCGGTGAGGCTTCGTTTCAGCAGTGAATTGAATAGCGGTTGATCCTCCGGGGACAGAAACCGATGAAATGGGGAACTGATGACTCGATCGGATGACATCCCGAGCATCTCACAAAAGCGGAGATTGCCGAAGGATATGGCGCCGTTCGACAACAAAATCGCTGCCCCCTCACTCATGGTATCCACGAGGAGGCGAAATGCTTCATCCTCGTGGCTGGTAACCCTCGTTTGGGATCTCTTAATCATATCGATAGGACCGCCTGGTCAGATGACGGATCGTATTGGGGATGAGTCCGTGGGCGAGATTGCCTGCCGGGGGCGGGTGTATACCGGGCCGGGCGGCTTCGATCGCGCCGGTCTCGGCGAAGTGGTGAGTGAACTGTCTTGCATCCAACTGTTTCAGTATTCTTCCAGGCGTAAGAACACGCAAAGTGGCCGAGAAATGTCCCGAATTCTAGTCATTCGACCGAAATTCCCGCTGGATGGTTTCATGACTCAATATTCCACGGCCATTCGCAAGACAAATGCTTGCAAGATAACTACCCTCGGTAACCCAACCTCTAATTTGCCCACCAACATTATGCCACAAAACAGCAATTGACTACAAGAGGTATAATGATTACAGTGATGTCATATTATTAACCACATAGTTGTAGTGATATTTACGACAAAGGCCGATTCAAGCCGGAAAGATGTGGCAGGAGTTAACTTCGATGGACTCGCACAGCAGGCAGGATGGCCCGGCCGCCGGTCACCTATCGCGCCGTGCTAATTCACTCTACCAACCTATGGCGCATCGCATAACGAATCAGCTCACCGGTGGTGTTCATCTCCATTTTCTCGAGAATCCGGGCACGATAAGTGCCGACGGTCGGGACGGCCAGATGAAGCTCGTCCGCGATTTGGGAAATCGTTTTCCCGAATGCGACCATGCGAAATACCTCAAATTCCCGGTCTGACAATCTTTCATGAAGGTATCCTTCTCCCTTCCCGGCTGCCTCCAGTGCGAGTTTTTCCGCCAGAGCCGAGCTCACATACAGCCCTCCGGCGAGTACCCTCCGGACTGCCTCAACCAATTCTTCCGGTGAACTTTGCTTATTCACGTATCCAGAGGCACCCAGCTTAATTAGTCGCTTGCCGAATTGGTCTTCGGGATGCCGGCTCAAGATGAGCACTGGGACGTTTGTGCGGGTCTCCTTCAGCTCACGTAGCACGTGAATGCCGCTTTGCCCTGGCATGCTGATACCCATAATCACCAAGTCCCATTCCTGGCTTTGCGCCTGGACAAGGGTCTCCTCGCCATTTCCGGCTTCGCCACAAGACACCTCCCCAAACTCGCGCGCGAGAAGGTCTCTCAACCCGCTGCGGAAAATAGGGTGGTCATCGGCAATAAGAATTCTGATCACTTGATAGCCTCAGGCGGGAAGAATTGACCAGACGCCAATGGCACTCCCGGTGGCCCCGCCAACGCACTAGGCCCGGCGAGGTCCAGCAGGGCCTAGGACTACGGCAAGCTCGAGTGCGGCGCGTGCGAAGAATAGGGAGACGGTTTTGGACAAAAGCACCACATGGTGGCCGTAGGAAACCGACAGTGCCAACCCGGAGAAGGTCATGTCGCCGTCCGAGAGGGCTTCACACCCTCAGGATATTATAGCGCCGTCTTATTTTTTGATGAATGTCAAATTGTTGATATTTTAAACAAAGGGTACGACACAGTGGGAGGGAACTTTCCC
>CAWEFC010000044.1:0-68265 GCA_963808085.1 uncultured Acidobacteriota bacterium | reverse complement strand
ATGCGATTCAACCAAAGCGAGATCATTGAGGACATCTTGGAGCACATTCGGCAAGGCGGGGGAGAATTCAGCGAGTGGTGCGTCGGAAGCGCCAAGGACCCTCAATGCCCTTCTTTCGGGAGGCACGTGAGCGAGGGTTCGAATGAGGGACTCCTCTACCGGGAGGCCTATACCACTTATGCCGCGGAAGAAGTCCTGGAGCGCCTGGTGAAGGGCTGCGGCCTCCGTCCGGAGCGCGCCGCGGGTCCCCAGCCGGCGAAGATCGTTTTCGTGTATCGGCCCAGCGAGAGCACGAACCCAGAAGGCGGGGAAACCCGGCGATAGACGGAACGTATTCCCCTAGCCCGCCGGCCGTAGCTCGATTGCCTCGGGGTCATGGCCGGGGCCAGGGATAGACCGCACAGGCCAAAGGCTTGAGACCCTATCCGTCGCTCCTGGTAAGTTAGTGAAAACAAACCGTAAGTGGAAAGATTGTCTCGTAAGTAAATGAAAATAAACGAGCGACTCAACTTATCGCTAGGCGGCATTGGGCATTAGCAGGCATTCGCCGGGATTTGCGGGTTATCCACAAAAGGTTAGGCGAGCGCTGAGCCTCCGGCGTGCCTAAAATTTCGCGCGGTTCGGTCGTCACTTGGGGTGGCATGAGAACAAACCTCGGCGGATGCCTTTGCGCCCACCCTCGCGAATCTGGACTCCCCTAAGCCTTTCGAGTATATTCACATCTCAGGGTGTTCATTCCATCTGAAGGCTGGGAGAAGACAGTTTGCGGACTCGGCTGTTCTTAACTTTCGGTATCTTCGCATCCGTTATTTGCTTTTTCAGCGCCGTCAAAACTGCGTCGGTGACTCCGCCCCAAGCGCCCGTTAAGAAGGTGGATTTCAACCGCGATATTCGCCCCATTTTGTCCGGCACCTGCTTCAAGTGTCATGGCCCTGACGAGAAGCAGCGCATGGCGAACCTTCGCCTGGACGACACCGAGGGCTTGTTTGTTGACCGCGGCGGCTATCGCATCATCGTTCCCGGCGATGCCGAGAAGAGTAAGCTCTATCAAAAGATCAGCTCGACGGACGACTCCTTCCGCATGCCGCCGACTTATTCCGGGCGGTCGCTGACGCCCAAGCAGATCGAGCTGATGAAGGAGTGGATCGACCAGGGAGCAAAATGGGAAATGCTCTGGTCGTTTGTCCCTCCCAAGCGGCCTGCGGTGCCGGCGGTGAAGGACAACGCGTGGCTGCGGAATTCCATCGATAACTTTATTTTGGCGCGCCTCGAGACCGAAGGGTTGAAGCCTTCCCCCGAAGCGGATAAAGCCACGCTTCTGCGCCGGGTCTATTTCGACCTTACCGGCTTGCCACCGACGCCGGCGGAAATTGATTCATTTCTCGCCGACCACTCCCCCAACGCTTACGAAAAGCGCGTGGACCAGCTTCTGGCCTCGCCCCATTACGGCGAGCGCATGGCGATGCCGTGGCTCGATATGGCCCGGTACTCGGATACGCATGGCTACCACATTGACCCTCTGCGCAACATGTGGGCGTGGCGCGATTGGGTGATCAAGTCCTTCAACCAGAACCTGCCCTACGACGCGTTCATCGTCGACCAAATCGCCGGCGATCTGCTGCCCAACGCTACGATGGACCAGAAAATCGCCTCGGGCTTCAACCGCAATCACATGATCAATTTTGAAGGTGGCGCGATCCCCGCCGAATACCACGTGGAGTACGTGGTCGATCGCGTCAGCACTACGTCCACCGCGTTTCTGGGCCTCACCATGGGGTGCGCGCGGTGCCACGATCACAAGTTCGATCCCATCACGCAAAAGGATTTTTATCGCTTCTTTGCATTCTTCAATACGGTGCCCGAGCGCGGCCTCGACGGTTACACAGGAAACGCGGTGCCGGTCCTGCCCATGCCTTCGCACGAGCAGCAACGGCAGCTTGACACTTTCAGATCGCAGATCGCCACCACGCTCGCGGCCCGGCCGGAGAAGGAAATCCTGGCGCAGCGCAACGATTGGCAGAAGTCGGCGCTTGCTTCCATCCCTGAGCCTTCGCGCCAGGGTTTGACGGCTTATTACCCCTTTGACGGAAATTTGCTGGATGCCACGGAAGGCCATCACGACGGCAAGTTGGTACGCGGTGAAGTGGTCTACGACCCCGGAAACGTTGCCAAGGCTGCCGATTTTAGCGGCGAGACACAAATGGATTTTGGCAACGCTGGTGACTTCACTCGCGGCGAACCCTTCGCGCTCGCCGTGTGGATCACCCCTTCCCCTTCGGCCGCGGTCAAGATCCTTCAGAAGCGCGATGCCGGAGAGAATTGGCAGGGATGGGAGATTACCGCCGATAAGCCTTCGTTCTCCGGGCGCCACAACCGCTTGGAGCACTTCCAATTCCGATTGGCCCAACGCTGGCCGGATGACGCGATCGAAATCGAGACCCAAGAACGCCTGGAAGTCAATCGCCCGCATCACCTGCTGATTGATTACGACGGTACAGATCATGCTTCCGGCTTCAAACTTTACGTTGATGGCAAGCCGGTCGAGGCGGAAGTTCTCAAGGACCAATTGAGCGGAAATTTTCGGACCACAGCGCCCCTTGCCATCGGCGATAAGAATCTGGGAACGCCATTCGAAGGCCAACTGGACGACTTGCGAGTCTACAACCGCGGATTGAGCGATTCCGAAGCGGAAGACCTTGCTGTTCGCCTGCCGGCGCGTTCACTGCTGATCGCCCTCGACGGGCGGCCGGCGGCGGAATTTGCCGCGCTACAGCCCGAGAGGCCCCCTGAGGATGTGCAAATCGGCGAAGAGGATAAAGCCGAAACCAAGGAAGGGCAGGAAAAGGAACTGGAAAGCACGCGGCAGACGGCGCTGACCGGGTATTTCCTCAAGTACGCCGCGCCCGATAAAGAACGCCAACTTTACGCGCAACTGAAGGACCTGCGGGAGAAAAAGGATACGCTCGAGAGGGCGATCCCCACGGTCATGATCATGGCCGAGATGAAGAAGCCGCGCGAAACCTTTGTGCTGGGCCGCGGCCAGTATGATAACCCCAAGGAAAAGGTTACGGCGGGCGTGCCGTCTTTCCTGCCCCCCATGGCGCCGGGCTTGCCGATGAACCGGCTCGGCCTCGCGAAGTGGGTTGTGGACCCTGGAAATCCGCTCACCGCGCGCGTGGCGGTCAATCATTTCTGGCAGGAATATTTCGGCACCGGAATCGTCAAGACTTCGGAAGACTTCGGCTCGCAGGGTGAGGTCCCCAGCCATCCTTTGCTGCTCGATTGGCTGGCGACCGAATTTGTGCGCACGGGATGGAACGTCAAGGCCATGCAGCGGCTTATTGTGACCTCCGCCACCTACCGGCAGTCGTCGCGCATAACGCCGGAACTCGAGGAGCGCGACCCGGAGAATCGCCTGCTGGCGCGAGGTCCGCGGTTTCGGCTGCCCGCAGAACTGATTCGCGACAACGCTCTGGCGGCATCGGGTCTGCTCGACGACCGCATCGGCGGTCCCAGCGTCTATCCCTACCAGCCCAAGGGGCTGTGGGAAGAGCTGGCTTTCGGCGAGGGTTATGCCGGCCAGACCTATATCGAGTCAACGGGCAGAGACCTCTATCGCCGCAGCATGTACACCGTTTGGAAGCGCACCGTGCCGCCCGCCGCTCTCACCACCTTCGATGCGCCCGACCGCGAGAAGTGCACCGCCCGCCGCTCGGTGACGAATACGCCGCTTCAGGCGCTGGTGCTTTTGAACGACCCGACCTACGTGGAAGCCGCGCGCGTTCTCGCCGACCCGCATGTTGACCCAGGCCGGGAAAACAGAAACGGGGCGAATCAATTATGCGTTCCGCCTCGCCACTGGGCGCATTCCCGATTCGCAGGAACGCGCCGTGCTGGAGGAGGCGGCGCAGGAAGCGTTGGCGGATTATCGCCTGCACGCTGGCGAGGCAAACACGTTGCTCAAGGTAGGCGCATCGAAGTGCGATCCCAAACTCGATCCGAAAGAACTCGCCGCCTGGACGACTGTCGCCAGCATGATCTTGAATCTCGACGAGACGATCACCAAGCAATAGTCCCGGCGGGAACTGACCTTTCTATGCCTGGCCAACCAGGCTAGTTGCTCGCAGTCTTGGTGTCCTTGAGCACGAGGACAAGTACGCGGCCGTCGGAGTGAAATTCCCCGCCCGTCGCGGTTTTGGCGGTGGTCAGCGGATCGGCGGGCGTAACGTGATCACGGTGGACGACGAGCCCCGTACTTGAAAGTGTGCCGTTCACGTACTCGCGTTCGCCGTCGATCGCCGGGTCGATCTTATGCGTCACGCCATTGTTGCGCTGGTCGCGCTCGAATCCGATATCGTGCGTGGCGGCAACGCACCACAAGGGCCGCCCATCAACCTCATAGGGCGACTTCCAGACGCGCAGGTGATTGCGCGACATGGCAACCTTCACCGGCTCGGCGTGCGCGAATCCGTAGTCCTGCGGCCGCTTGAATAGATAGAGGATGCTCATGGGCATCGTCAGGTAGTCCTTCTTCTGCAGGGTGCCCACCACCGCACTGAGCACCGCGCCCCCCACCGATTTATCCACCTTTACCCATCCTGCCGAGGTAAATGCCTGAACCACCTGATCCTCTGTACCCACGATTAAGACGTTGACCATGTCGCCGGGATTGCCGTTGGGATCGGAGTTGCGGCGCGGGATCTTCGCCAACAAGTCCGGGGTGATACCGGGAATGCGGGTTTCCGGCGGGCCACCTACACTTGTGGCCTCCCCAGAACCTTCTTTCACAACGACGATGGTCACGTGAAAGGTTCCGTCCGCGGTCGAGGCCTCGCTCATACTCTGATTGATCCCCAGGAAAAGTCTCCCTGCCACGGGCACATTGTATTCCTTGCTGGCGCCCACCAAAAACGGCTGCGCATAGGCGTCCGAGCCAATGCGGCCGATCAAAGCGCCGCGGCCCGCGTCCTTGACCGCGTACTGGTGAATCAGGTCCGCCCATCCACGCGGGAGTCCATCCGGCCCAAACGTTCCCGACGTATGCGATTTCCCTTTGTACGACGTATCCGCGGGATAGGTAATGCTCCCCGTGGCCGTGAAGCGCAATTCCGCCCCTCCGCGCACGTCGATGTTCGTATCCACCCATACTTTTGTCCCGGGCACGTCGATGTCGTACGACTTGCCACCCACTTGCGCGGGGGCCGTCTGCGCCCGCATGGCTCGGCCCGGCCACACCATTGCCGTAGCACTCATGACCAGCGCCGAAAAAACCGTTGCTGCCTTGCCCTTGAAAATCTTCATGGCGCCTCCTTACCCTAAAATGCCTATTTTATCAGTGAGATTCGGCAGTGTCTTTAGGATATAAGGCAACGGGTGTTCAATATCTGAGTCCAAGCGACAAGATTTACTTCTAAATTCTGTATATGAAATTACATAGATGGACGAAGCCCAGCCGGCGGTTTGTGCGTATCATGTTTATATTCAATGAAATCGCGCGTAACAAATGGAATTGGACAATGGCCCGTATTTTGCTTCATTTTCTTACGAAGTCTTTTGACACTACCACAAAGTTTCAGGTGAACGGGTCGATTCCAGTCTTGCCCGAGCGTTCGCGATGCCCAAATATCTGGATTTCGGGTTCGTTGGTCAACCCTATTTGGATTTGGGATTCACTCTCCGCCCGGCCGAATTCAGGCAAGTCCTTAAATCTAATAGCTTCTAGCGGAGGACACGCATGACACGAAAGAATCTTCAGATTGCCCTGGTACTCTCGGGAATTCTGTTTTCATTCAGTGCGGTCGAACTCCGGGGCCAGGCGGTGGCCAACGCGCAGGTTGAAGGCCTCATTACAGACCCCAGCGGAGCGGTAGTCCCTAACGCCGAGGTGACCGCCAGGCAAACTAGCACCGGTTTCGTACGAACAACGGTGGCCGGCGAGAACGGGAGCTACGTGTTCCCGAATCTTCCCGTCGGACCTTACGACCTCGAGGTACGGGCTAGCGGTTTCCAAGCTTACGTGCAGAGGGGCATCATCCTCGAAGTCAGCAATAATGTCACAATTAATGTGGTACTCCGGCTGGGACAGGTGAGCCAGCAGGTGCAGGTGTCCGCCAATGCCAGCATGGTGGAGACAAACACGACCTCTGTCTCTCAAGTGGTCGATCAGGCGCGCATCCTCGACCTGCCCTTGAACGGGCGTGTCGCCACGTCGCTGGTCATGCTTGCGGGCGCGGCCAACGATACGGCTCCGGCGAACGGCGTTAGCGATTTGACCGGCAGCAAGAACTACTTCAGCGCGGACGCCATTTCGGTCGGCGGCGGGCAGGCAGACGGGACGAATTATCTGATGGATGGCGCCGAGCAGATGGACGCCTTTTCCTGGGTGAATATGCCTTACCCTTTCCCCGATGCCATCCAGGAATTCAGCGTTCAGACCAGCAGCCTTTCCGCGCGCTACGGGTTCCAAGGCGGGGCCACCGTTAACGCGGTCACCAAATCCGGTACGAATCAGTTCCATGGCGACGCCTTCGAGTTCGTCCGCAACGGCGATTTCGACGCCCGCGATTTCTTCGCTTCCAGCCAGGACACACTGCGGAGAAACCAGTTTGGCGGCACGATTGGCGGACCCATCAAAAAGGATAAAATCTTCGGCTTTTTCGGCTATCAGGGAACTCGCATCCGAACCGCTCCCCCTTCGAGCATAACTTACGTGCCCACGCAGGCGATGCTGAATGGGGACTTTAGCGCGCTGGGCTCTGCCGCTTGCGACTCCAGTGGAGTTGCGCAAACGTTTACGAATCCTGCCACCGGCCAGCCGTTTATGGGTAACCAGGTCGACCCCGGGTCGTTCAACACCGTGGCGCTTAATTTGCTCAAGTACGTTCCCATCTCCGGCGACCCCTGCGGCCGACTAGCCTATTCAATTCCAGAGCCGCAAACCGAAACTCAGTATATTGGACGGGTGGATTGGAACCAGAGCGCCAAGAATAACGTGTCGGGCCGCTACTTCTATGCCGACTACGGATCTCCTGCAGCCTTCAACAAGGACCTGCTGCTGACCACGCAACGCGGAGTGCGGGACCGCAGCCAATCGGCGATTCTCAGTGACACCTATTCAATTTCCCCCACCACCATCAACTCCGCCCATGTCGCCTGGACGCGGCTGGCCATTACGCGCGGTCCCGCGTCCAATTTCATCAATTTGTCGGATGTAGGTTCTGAAATTACTTCCAATGTGCCCAACTTTATGGACATCGCCATTAACGGGTATTTTGGCGCGGGTTGCGGCTCCTGCGCACCTGTCACCCTGGACGGCAACTCCGCTCAGTTTTCCGACGATGTGGACATGATCCGAGGGCGCCAACACATTTCCTTCGGCGGGGAATGGCTCCACTACCAATTCAATTACGCGAATATTTACGAGAGTAACGGCGCCTTCACCTTTAACGGTTACGCGAGCGGCAACGCTCTCCTCGATTTCATGCTGGGATTGCCCAGCGCGTTTACGCAGGCCAATGAAGACTTTTATCACGGACGGCAGAACTACTTTGCCCCCTATGTCGAGGACGACATTCGGGTGGGCAAACATTTGAACGTGAACCTGGGCTTGCGCTGGGAGCCTTACTTGCCCACCAACGAGAAGTTCAAGCACATGGACCACTGGGACTACAACGCGTTCCTGCAAGGGAAGCAGTCAGGCATATACACCGCTGCACCCGCCGGCTTACTGTTCCCCGGCGATCCCGGCATCCCCACCGGCGGCTTCACGTACAGCCGGCTGGCGGATTTTGCCCCGCGCGTGGGCTTGAGCTGGCAACCCGGCGGCAGCAGCCAGCAGGTGATTCGCGCCGGCTTCGGCATCTTCTATAACGTCATGCCGACCGCCTATACGGAAGACCAGGACCAAGCTGCTCCTTGGGCCAGTGAAGTGGATCTGACCAGTCCTCCCGGAGGGCTGACGAATCCCTGGGTGGGATACCCCGGCGGCAACCCCTTTCCCACTCGTCCGGGGGTACTGACCTTTGTCCAGGAAGGCGCCTATTTCAACTATCCGTTGAATGCTCACGCCACGAGCGAAGCTGCATGGAACCTTACCTATCAGCGTCAGTTGGCCGGCAACTGGGTGCTCTCGGCGAGTTATGTCGGCAACAAGTCCACTCACCTCTGGACGGGAGAGGACGTCGATCCGGGCATCTACATTCCCGGGAATTGCAATGACGCACCCTGCTCGACGACTTCCAACACCAACCAAAGGCGGCTGCTCTACCTGCAAAATCCCACCCAAGGAGCGTATTACTCCGACATTTACCAGGCCGACGATGGCGGCAACGCCGAATACAACGCGTTTTTCGGGAAGGTGGAGCACCGGTTCGCTAAGCATTACACCATTCTTGCCAATTACACTTACTCGCATTGCATCAGTGAGGCGGACTTCGGGGGCGACCTCGGTGGCCCCAATACGGAGCAACCTTTCAATCGCAATGCCGACCGGGGCAATTGCGGCTTCGATTTGCGTCACATCTTCAATTTGTCCTTTGTCACCCTTTCGCCCCACTTTGCCGGCGTGTGGACGAACCGGCTGCTCGGCAATTGGCAACTCGCTCCGATTTTTTCAATTCACAGCGGAACGTGGTTTTCGCCCGTGACGGGCCTTGACAACTCCCTGACCGGCATCGGCCTTGACCGGCCGGATGTTCAAGGAAATCCTTACACCAAGAGCACCACGGGCAACCTCCAGTGGCTGAACCCCGTTGCCTTTGCCCCGAACGCTTTAGGCACCTTCGGGAACGCCGGATCGGATTCCCTTCGAGCCCCCGGCTACTTTGATGTCGATGCGGACGTAAGCCGCTACTTCACCATTCACGAAAACCAAAAGCTGGAGCTCCGCTTCGAATTCTTCAACCTAGGGAATAACGTAAATTTCAGCACCCCGGACAATAATCTGCAAGACAACACTTACGGTCAGATTCTTGGCGATGCGAGTCCGCGCATCCTGGAGTTTGCGCTGAGGTATACGTTTTGATCGCGATGCGTAGCACGATTTAGCTCGACGTGATTCTTTCCGTTTCCTTTCTCTTTGCCGAGCGGCGTAGAATGTAGTGGCGGTCTTTGCAGCAATGACCGCCACTACAACCGATGATGAAGCAATCTACGACGCTCGGTAGGGTAAGGATGCTTGTTTCCCATCCGGATCTCGATTCCCTACGGCGCGGAACGGACAACCCACCGATGAAGGATTTTTCTCGCCGAGACTTTTTGATAGGCACTGCGATGTTAGGCCTGGGCCTGGGTTCCGGGGTGGAGGTTTCCCCAGCCGCGATCCGAGAACCCCACCTGGAGTTTCCCACCGCCCCGCGAGCGCGCTTGGCAGTAACCTCCTGGCCGTTTCGTGAGTTTATCGATAGCCCAACCAATCCCTATTGGAAGCACGACAAGCCTGGCATGGACATCAAAGACTTTGCCGGCATGGTAGTGAAGAAGTTTGATGTCCACAACATTTGCCCATTAGCGGCTCACTTTCATTCCACCGACGATGCTTATCTCGATGCCCTTCGCTATGCAGTCGAGCAGGCCGGTTCCCATATTGTTGACCTGGGCCTCGGGGGCCGCAATTTCTGGGACCCCGACGCAGCAAAGCGCCAGGCGGCCGTGGAATACGGTCAACACTGGATTGATCTCGCCATCAAACTCGGCTCGCCCAGTGTCCGGCAGCACCTCGGCGCGCCCAGGGGCGTAAAGCCTGCCGCTGAACTGGCTTCCCAGACGTTAGGGCGGCTGGCGGATTATGGCGCGGCGAAGAACATTCTGGTCAATCTTGAGAACGACGACATTGTTAACGAAGATCCTTTCTTCATCGTGAAGGTCATCGAGAAGGTCGGCAATCCCTACCTGCGCGCCCTGCCCGATTTCGGCAATACCCTCGGCAAGGGCGATCCCGACTATAACGAACGCGGTGTGGCCGCCATGCTCAAGCACGCTTACGGCATTTGTCATGTCAAAGACGTGGTGGTGACCGATGGTGGCAAAACCTACAAGGTCGATTTGCCCAAAATGTTCGAACTCGCCCAAAACAGCGGATTCAAGGGGTATTATATGATGGAGTGGGATGGAGGCGGGGGCGGCCCATACGAGGGCACGGAGCGGTTGGTGGCGGAGACCTTGAAGTACATTTCCGGGGAGGCGCATTCATGACCCGTCGTAAGTTCGGAATGGGACTGGCGTTGATGCTGGGATTACTATTCGCTGCCGTGGCATTTCCCGCCAGCGACGCGGTTGAACTGATCCAGAAGGAAGATCATGTTGATGTCCTCATTGGCGGGAAGCTGTTCACCACCTACTTCTTCTCCAAAGACGTTGCCAAGCCCTACTTTCAACCCCTCCGAACCGCGCAAGGGACGGTTCTATCCCGCAACTTTCCCACGGGCAACACTTTCCCTCCAGAATATAAGAATGATCCCAGTGTGGAACCGCATCAGCGTGGCATGTATTTTGGCCATGGGAACATCGATGGCATTGATTTCTGGGGTGAGGAGGCGTTCCCGAAATACAGTGATGACACGGTTTTTGGACGCACGACCCTGCGCAAGCTGGAGCAGGTGAAGGGCGGCGCAGATTCCGGGGCGCTGCGTGCCGCGTTCGATTTGACCGGTCCACGCGGCCGGGTGATTGCGGATGAGATTCAATCCTACGTTTTTGGCGGCGATGCGAGCACGCGCTGGATTGATTGCGAGATCACGCTTGTGGCCAATCATGGATCGGATATGACCCTGGGCGACACGAAGGAAGGGACGTTCGGAATCCGCTTCCGCAAAGAACTGAATTCGCCTCCCGGACACATCGTAAACTCTGCGGGTGCTGAGGGCGAGAAAGCTATATGGGGAAAGCGCGCGGATTGGGTGGATTACGACGGTACGATCGAGGGGGAACAACTGGGAGTTGCCGTGTTCGACAGCCCGCGGAGTTTTCACCATCCCACCTACTGGCACGCTCGCGGCTACGGTCTGCTGGCTGCCAATCCCTTCGCTCTGCGCGAGTTTTTTAAGGACCCGGAGAAGGATGGAAGCTGGACCGTCCAAGAAGGCAAGCAGTTGAAGTTTCGATATCGCGTTTTCATTCATCACGGGGATTACAAGCAAGCGAAGGTCGCAGAGGCCTATCAGGATTACGCAGCCCACGAACGATAACCACCATTCAGTGCAAGTCCTCAGGGAGGGAGAAACATGTCCAACGATTCGCAATTAAGCCGCAGGAGTTTCTTGCAAGGCGGTGTGACCGGCGCCGCGGCGCTCGCAGCCGCGAGCAGCGTGGCATTCATAACTCAGCCGGAACGGGTCTTCGGGGCCAACGACCGCGTGCGCGTGGCGATTTGCGGCGTGCACGGGCGCGGCATGGACCATGTCGCAAATTATTCCAAGATGAAAAACGTCGAGATCGCCGCGGTCTGCGACATCGACGAAAACGTTATGGCGGAGCGCATTGCCAGCATGGAAAAACGCGGCATCCCCAAGCCCGCGACCTTCGTGGACATTCGAAAGCTTCTCGAGGACAAGTCGATCGATGCCATTTCGATTGCGACACCCAATCATTGGCACACCTTGATGGGAATCTGGGGATGCCAGGCGGGCAAGGACGTTTACGTCGAGAAGCCCTGCTCGCACAATCTTTGGGAAGGAAAGCAATTCGTGGCGGCGGCGCAGAAGTATAACCGCATCGTCCAGCATGGCACGCAGATTCGCTCGGCCACGGGGGTTGTAGACGGCATCAAGAAGATCAAAGAAGGGCTGATCGGAGATATCTACATGGCGCGCGGGCTCTGCTTCAAGTGGCGCAACACCATCGGCCATACCCCCGTGCAGCCGGTTCCGGCTGGTGTGCATTACGATCTCTGGACGGGACCTGCGCCCCTGCACGATTTCACTCGCAATCGTTTTCACTACAATTGGCACTGGTTTTGGGCATACGGCAATGGCGACATGGGAAATCAGGGAACGCACCAGATGGACGTCGCGCGCTGGGGGCTGGGCGTGGGATTTCCCAACAAAGTGAGCGCCATTGGCGGCCACTTTATGTTTGACGACGATCAGGAAACTCCCAACGACCTTGCCTGCGCTTTTCAGTTCGACCTTCCGGATGGCAAGCGAAAAATGCTGACCTTCGAAACCCGGCACTGGATTGCCAACCATGAAGCGGAAATTGGCACGCCGGAATTGGGGACTCCTGAGCCCAAGCACAAACCCGGAACTCCCGGCCTTGGCCCCTTGTCGGGCCGGCACAATACCATCGGGGACATTTTCTACGGCTCCAAAGGGTACTTCGCCACTGGCGATGAGGATGCCGATACTTATAAGGTGTGGCTCGGCCCCGACCAGGATCCCCAACCGGCGGTCCATGCCGGGGCGGAACTCGCCCACTTCGAAAACTTCATCGATTGCGTGGTGAGCCGAAAGAAGGAAAACCTAAACGCGCCCATCGAGGAAGCATACATTTCCATGGGCCTGATGCAGCTTGCCAACGCTTCCTACCGCCTGGGCCGGACGATTAACTTCAACCCAGAGACGGAACAAGTCATCAGCGATTCGGAAGCCGATAACCTGCTGCGCGACGGCGATCGGGGCTATCGCGCCCCGTTCACGGTGCCGGAGCAGGTGTAAAACATCTGCCGGCAGTCCCGGCCTGGGAGCGCGGGCATCTTGCCTGCTGTCGCCGGAGCGGGACGCTCCCGCCTCCCGCACCCGGGGAAACGACGTCTCCCCGCGCAGAGGGATATCGGTCAGGGCCATTAAGATGTGGCAAAAGGCACGGGCGGGACGCCCATGCCACGGCGGGCAACGTGCCCGCGCTCCCAGTGCCTCGCCCTCCTCTCAAGGAGAGACCCCGCTTTGGACCTTCGCGCCACCTATGGGACCGGTGGCGATCAATCCGCGTTAAGACTTCAAACTCACGCCAATGGAGGGCGCAATGCGCAGTATTAACCGTCGAGCTTTTCTTCATCGGGCAGTCGGGGCGGTTGCGGCCGGGGCCGCGGTGAAAAGCACGGCTCTGAGTTACGGGCACATCATCGGCGCCAATGACCGCATTGCGCTCGCCCACGTTGGCATCGGCAATCGTGGCCGGTCGTTGGAATGGATTCTGTCCCAAGTGAAGGACAAGATGAACGTCGAGGTGACGGCAGTCTGCGACATCTGGAAGGTGCATCGCGAGCAAGCGGCCGTAACGGGAGAGAAAACCTACGGGCGCGCCCCCCGGCCGTTCACGGACCTCGAGGAAATGCTGGCGCTCAAAGACGTTGATGCCGTGATCATTTCTACGCCTGAACATCAGCATTCGCCCATGCTGAAGATGGTCGCCGAAGCGGACAAACATGCATACGTTGAAAAGCCCATGGGCAATGTCCTTGAGGAAGCCAAGGCGGCGCGCGACGCCGTGCTCGCCCGCAACCTCATCGTGCAGGTGGGAACGCAGCGGCGGAGTGAGCCCTACCAGGTCGCGGCGCGCGAATGGTTCAAGCAAGGCGTCACCGGGGACGTCAGCAAAATTGAAATCGCCTGGGACTATCACGGCCCGCGCTGGCGCGGCCGCCCGGAGGTAAAGCAAATCCGGGAAGCAGACACCGACTGGAAGAAGTGGCTGATGACCAAACCCTACCGCCCCTTCGATCCGCAACTCTATTTCGAATACCGCCTCTACAAAGAATTCTCCAGCGGCATCGTGGACCAGTGGATGAGCCATGCCATTGACATGGTTCACTGGTTCATGGACGAACATTACCCGGTTTCGGCGGACGCGAACGGCGGGGTTTTCGCCTGGCACGACGGCCGCGAGAATCCCGATACTTTCCAGTCCGTGCTTACCTACCCCAAGGGTTTTCTGGTCAGTTACGCGACGAGTTTTGGCAACGACTACCTCAGCTTCTTCCGCATCATGGGCAAGAAAGGGACACTCATCAACTACGGACCGGAAGGCACGCCGCGCTGGAAGTGGGTGGAGGAGAAAGGGGACGCCGAGGCCACGGCCGACATTCAGCACGAGGAGAAATGGCTCTCGCTTCCGGGCGACGGAGGGCGCGGCCCGGGACTGACTCCGGACGAAGATACGTCGCACATGACCAACTGGCTGGAAGCGTTGCGCGCCTCGAAGCAACCCTCCGCGCCTGTCCAAGCCGGTTACTCGCACTCGGTAGCCTGCATCATGGCGGCGCGCGCTTACTGGGAAGGAAAGAGGATGTACTGGAATAGGGAAAATGAAACCGTCGTCGATCGTCTGCCTTCTTCCCAACCGGGCTAGGAGGTTGAGTCTGCGATCCTGGCGAGGGGAAGGTGAGGAGGGATTTGATTTCGTGCCGGATCGAACGCGCGCGATCGAGAAAACGGCGTAAAATAAAAGCTGTGGTCAAGGTTACTGGCTCCCGGCCATGGACAGGAGCCGCTGCTCCTGTGGGGGTGCTGCATGTCGAATGTCACGGAACTGCTGATCAATGGCACGAAGTATTCGGTTGACGTCGATCCGAGTGCGAGTCTGCTCAGTGTTCTGCGCGACGATCTCGACCTCGTGGGAAGCAAGTACGGTTGCGGTGAGGGCCAATGTGGCGCCTGCACGGTCTTGCTGGGGGGAGCGCCGCGGCGTTCCTGCATCACTCCTGTGGGGGATGCGGCGCGCAAGCCGATTACGACCATCGAGGGATTGGAGAAAGATGGCAAACTCCACCCGGTGCAGCAAGCATTTCTTGACGAAGACGTCATGCAGTGCGGCTATTGCACTTGCGGCATGATCATGACCTCGGTAGGCTTGCTGAAGGTCCATCCCAACCCAACGGATCAAGAGATCGCCCACTACCTTGAGGGCCACATCTGCCGCTGCGGGACGTATCCGCGCATCGTTGCCGCCGTTCGGCGTGCGGCGAAATCCATGCAGGAGGTGCGCTCGTGAATACGGATTTCTCGACGCAACTCGAGCCTGAGCGATACGAACTTAGAGCGCGGCCGACTTACCACTTTGGACTGCCGAGGCGCGATTTTTTCAAATTCATGGGCGGCGGCATCGTGGTCTTCTGCCTCCGCGATCGTCTTCTTGCCGGGCAGGAAGCCGGCCGCGCTCGTCGCGGGCCCGGTGAATCTCTGCCTCAGGACGTCGATGCATGGCTGCACCTCAGCGAGAAAGGTGAAGTCACGGTTTGCACCGGCAAGGTCGAAGTTGGGCAGAACATTCGCACCTCGCTCACTCAGGCCGTGGCCGAGGAACTGAGCGTCGCGCCCGGGTCGATCCAACTGATTATGGGCGACACCGACCGCGTGCCATTCGATATGGGGACGTTCGGCAGCCGGACCACTCCCACCATGACCCCACAGCTCCGGCGGGCGGCTTCGGCAGCGCGCGACGCGCTGATCGGCCTCGCCGCGGAAGCCTGGAAGGCAGACCCCGCCAAATTGATCGCGTCCAACGGAACCATCACCGACCCGGAATCGAACCGCAGCGTGAGCTACGCCGAGCTCACCAAGGGGCGCGAGCTCGCCAAGGCCATTCCTGCGGTAGACCCTCTGATTCCGGCAACGCAGTGGAAGGTCATGGGAAAGCCGCTCGCCAAGATCACTGGGCGCGACATTGTCACCGGGAGGCATCGCTACCCTTCGGACATCAAGCTGCCGGGAATGCTCTACGGCAAGGTTTTGCGGCCGCCCACTTTTGGCGCCACGCTCACGTCTCTCGACTCCCATGAGGCGGAGGCGATTCCGGGCGCCACCGTGGTGCACGACGGCAATTTTGTGGGTGTCGCCGCCCCCAATTCGCGCGCGGCGGAAAGCGCCCTCGCCGCTCTGCACGCTTCCTGGCAATCAACGCCACAGCCGTCCGGCGACGAGCTTTTCGAATACCTGAAGAAGAATGTGGAGCAGGGTGAGGATCGCGATCGCCACGCCGTCGGCTCGATGGAGAAAGGCCTGGCGGACGCGACCGTGCGGCTGCAACAAACTTATAACGTCGCGTACATTGCGCACGCTCCACTCGAGCCCCGCGCGGCTGTGGCCGAATGGAAGGACGGCAAGGTGACCGTGTGGACCGGGACGCAGCGGCCCTTCGGCGTTCGCGGCGAACTGGCCGACGCCTTCCATCTGCCGGAGGATCACGTGCGCGTCGTCATGCCCGACATGGGCTCGGGCTACGGCGGCAAGCACACCGGCGAGGCAGCCGTGGAAGCGGCGCGCCTTGCCCAAGCCGCGCGCCACCCCGTGAAGTTGGTCTGGACGCGCGAGGAGGAATTCACCTGGGCCTATTTTCGCCCCGCCGGATTCATCGAAGTTTCCGCCGGCGTTGCCAGCGACGGCTCGATTACGGCGTGGGAGTTTCACAACTACAATTCCGGCTCCGCGGCGATCGGCCCCGTCTACAACATACCCAATCAGGTCATTGAGTTTCATCCCGTCAAATCACCCCTGCGCCAAGGCTCGTATCGATCGCTCGCGGCGGCGGCCAATCATTTCGCGCGCGAATCCTTTATGGACGATCTCGCGAATTTAGCCAAAATGGACCCGCTGGATTTCCGGCTCAAAAACCTCACGGACGCGCGCTTCCGGGACGCGCTCCAAGCCGCGGCGCAGAAATTCGGATGGGGGAAGACGAAACCTGAGCCGGGGCATGGCTATGGTATCGCGGGAGGGTTCGATAAGAGCGGTTACGTGGCAACCTGCGCGGAGGTTGCGGTCGATCCAGCCTCGCGGCAAGTACACGTGGTCCGAGTCGTCACGGCGTTTGATTGCGGTGCGGTGGTGAATCCCGACGAGCTTCGCAACCAGATCGAGGGCGCGAACAACATGGGAATCGGAGGCGCGCTGTTTGAAGCCATTCAGTTCGAGAATGGGCGCATCCTGAACCCGCACTTCGCGCAATACCGCGTTCCGCGGTTCAGCGACGCTCCGCCAATCGAAGTGGTCCTGATCGATCGGAAGGACGTGCCTTCGGCAGGCGCCGGAGAAACCCCCATTGTGGGCATCGCCCCCGCCATCGGCAACGCCATTTTCGCGGCCACCGGCAAACGCCTGCGCTCGCTGCCCATGGCGCCGAAGGGCGTTTAGCTTGGGGGCGCGGGCATCCTGCCCGCTGTCCCTGCAGGAATCGACGGGTCTTTTATCACTAACCGACCGCTTCGGAACGAATCCTGAGTGAGGACAATTTCGATGAAAAGATTCACCATCGGGGCCTGCATTTTAGCCGTCTGCCTCGGGGTCAGCATGTTTGCGACCGATCAGCCTTCCTCGACTGCGGATTCTGGGTCGTGGAGTGGGAAGGCCGCGGCCTCCTATCTGGATGGGCGCATGACTTGGTGGATGGGTTGGGATCAGGCTGCCCGCGATCATGACACCTTCTGCGTCTCTTGCCACACGGTACTGCCCTACGCCATGGCCCGGCCCGCCCTGCGGACTGCGATGGCGGAGCAGGCGCCCTCGGCGCCGGAGCGCCAATTGCTTGCGAGCGTCACCAAGCGCGCCCGGATGTGGAAGGATCTGGAGCCCTTTTATCCCGACGCGAAACGAGGCGCGGGTAAAACGGCGGAGTCGCGCGGAACCGAGTCGATTTTGAATGCGGTGATCCTGGTGGGTTACGACGTTCCCACGGGCAAGTTGGGCCCGGATGCGCGGATGGCGCTCGGCAACATGTGGGGAGAGCAACTGAAAACGGGAGAAGCGCGGGGAGCGTGGTCCTGGCTGCAATTTCACAACTCGCCGTGGGAGGGTGATTCGCAGTATTACGGCGCCGTGCTGGCCGCGCTGGCGGTGGGGATGGCGCCCGTCGATTATCAGGCCGCCCCGGAGATTCAAGACAACATGAAGTTGCTCCGCGAGTACCTTGTCCAGCAGCGCGACTCGCAGATTTTGATTAACCAGTTGGATCTGCTGTGGGCATCAACCAAGATACCCGGACTTCTCACTCCTGCCCAACGGAAGGCCATCATCGACGAAGCACTGAGCAAACAGCAAGCGGATGGCGGCTTCAGTCTGTCCGCGTTCGTGGGAGGGTGGAAGCGGCATGATGGCACGCCGCTTGAAACCAAGAGCGACGGCTACGCCACTGGAGCCGTCACGTACATCTTGCAGCAGGCCGGCATGAAGCGCGATCAGCCCCAACTGAAGCGGGGCCTCACCTGGCTCGCGATGAATCAGGACAAGAGCGAAGGCCGATGGATTGCCTACTCACTCAACCATCAAGAAGACCTCGATTCTTACACCGGCCATTTTATGAGTGACGCGGCGACGGCATACGCCGTGCTGGCCCTCGAATCAGCGCACTAAGACGCCGACTCGAAGCGCACCCTTAAGGTTCGAGTCGTTTAATAGGTATGTCACGGCCACCTGTATGTATTACCATTGTTGTTACATGGCCCTGGCTGTTTATATCAAACTTTAGAACATCATCCGAGACCTTCGAGAAGAACTCCTTCTCGCTTTCCGGAAAGACGTCCTGTTTGGGCTCGTCGTTTTCCTGGACGGACAAGTGATCGCCATCACGGCGGACGGTGAGGATGAGGTTGGGCGGGTCGCCGTATCGCCCCACGTATTTCTCGAGGACAGTGGGATCGACGTGCACTTGCGTATGTTGGGGCAGAGGAGCGCGCGGCGGCAACTGGTTATACGGAGTAAAGCCTTCCCAAACGATCGGAGTGAATCTGTTCCCTTGCACGCGCTTGAGGATCTCCTTGTAGATCCCCTCGCCATTGCCGCTATTGGTCATGATCACGATGCCCGCCCCCTTTTTGTCGAAGCAGACCGTGTAGTTCCTCCAGCCGTCGGCATGTCCTTCTTTGAAAAACGCGCGACCGTAGGGCGTCCAGTAGAGCCCCCATCCCAGGCCATAACTAAGCCGGGTCGCTCTGTTCTCGTCTGTGGTCTCGTTTTCAAAAGTTGGGAACTCGTGCTTCGACAGAATCTGAATTTGCGGGCTAAGCATCTGCTCTCGCATTTGTTTTGATAAGCCTTCGCCCTTCAAGACCGCCTGCATGAACCGCGCAAAATCGCGTAGGGTCGTGTTCATTGAGCCCGCTGCGTCTGCCTTCTTTCGTTTCTCCGCTCCCAGCGGACGTCCATATTCGTCGTAGCCGATGGCATAATCGCTTTCGAACCGGTCCTGCCACACCAGGCTGGTCCGGGTCATACCCAAGGGTCTAAAGACGTATTGCTGCATCAGTTCTTCCAGAGGCTGCAGCGTAATGGTCTCGACCACCAGTTGCAGCAAGACTAACCCTTCGCCCGAATAGGCGTAGCGCGACCCCGGCTCAAAATGGATCTTCAGCTTGCGGTCATCTTCAAAGGCCCGCCAATTGGGGAAGCCGCTCGTGTGGCTCAGCAACATTCGCGCCGTGATGCGCTTGTAGCGCGGATCGTCGGCCAGATATGTATAGTTTGGATATGCCGGCAAGGACTTGGGTAGATACTGATAAACCGGTTTGTCGAGGTCCAGACGCCCCTTGTCCACAAGCTGCATCACGATGTAGGCGAAGGCCACCTTGGTAAACGAAGCTGCGTACACGGCGGAGTCCACCGTCTCGGGCAGGTTCTTCTCCTTATCACGCACACCATACGTCTTCAGGTAGGCAATCTCACCGCTGTCGATGACGGCAAGGCCCAGGCCCGGGACTTCCGCCGCTTTCATGAGGCGCGCCACTGTGCGGTCAATCTCATCGGATGAAATGCTGCTGCCATCGAGCCGCCTTACCTCCTGCTGGGGCCCGGCCAGGGAAACAACCCCCGCCAGGGCCACCACTGCCAACACCAACGGTCCTTTTCTCATCGGCACGCTCCCCCAGCCTATTATTAAAGGATACGTGAATCGCCTGAGTGAGGTTTCAAAGAATGCGCATCCTCGGGAACTGCCGGAACCGGCGATCTCTCCCTGGCCGCTCACCTGGCAAACTCACATCGTCGCGGATCTTGTTCCCGCGTTAGACGTGATGTAGGATGATCGCGGCTTTCCGGAGGACATTCATGAGACAGAAACTGACTCGGATCAGTGTGGCGCTAGCTTTGGCTGCGGTCTTCGGCATCTCCAGCAAGATCGGTGCAGGGCAGTCGCCCGCTCAGGACTCTGGCGCGGACGAGAAGGACGTCTTCAAGAACCTGGCATTTCGTAATCTCGGCCCGGCGGTGGGCGGAGGCCGCGTAGCTTCGGCGGTCGGTATTCCCGGCAACCCCAATGTTTATTACGTGGGCGCGGCAGGCGGCGGCGTCTTCAAGACCGAAAACGGCGGCATTACCTGGAGGGCGATTTTCGAGCACGAAAGCACGTCCTCCATCGGCGCGATAGCGCTGGCTCCCTCCGACCCCAGCATTGTTTGGGTGGGAACAGGCGAATCGAAAGTCCGCAACGACGTGATCGACGGCCACGGCGTCTATGTCTCGGGTGACGCGGGGCACTCGTGGAAATTTGCCGGCTTGGGCAACGTGGGGCAGATCGCTCAGATTATCGTTGATCCCGTCAACCCCGACGTGGTTTATGTGGGGGCCACTGGGCACGCGTGGGGTCCCAATCCCGACCGCGGCGTGTTCAAGACCACGGACGGTGGAAAGACCTGGAAAAAGGTCTTGTTCGTCAACGACTCCACCGGGGTGGCGGATCTCACCATTCAGCCCGGCAATTCCCAGGTGCTGTTCGCGGCGATGTGGGAGTTTCGCCGCTATCCGTGGACGCTGGTGGATGGAGGCCCCAACAGCGGCATCTATCGCTCCACTGACGGCGGCGACACGTGGAAGAAGTTGAGCAAGGGCTTGCCGGAGGGACCGCTGGGCCGCATTGCGGTGGCCGTGGCGCCCACCAATCCGAATCACGTATACGCCTTGGTGGCGGCCAAGCGCGGCATGCTGTGGCAATCTACCGATCTGGGCGACACTTGGACGGAGGTCAGCGACAATCACTCCTACGACGTTCGTCCGTACTATTTCTCGCGGCTGATGGTGTCGCCTGAGAACGAGAACAAGCTTTTCTTCATGTCCTTCAACCTGGTGGAATCGGACGATGGCGGCAAGACTTCGCACACCGCCGACCGCGGGGTCCACCCCGACCATCACACGCTTTGGATTGACCCCAAGGATCCCCAGCGCATGATTCAAGGCAACGACGGTGGCGTATTTGTGACCACGGACGGCGCCAAAAGTTGGAGGTTCCTCAACAACCTCCCCATCGAGCAATTCTATATGGTATCGACGAACAGCGAGACTCCGTACTCCGTGTGCGGCGGCCTTCAGGACAACAGCGCGTGGTGTGGTGGCTCCAGCAATCTGGGCGGACGCGCGGTGGGCCCCGCAGATTGGTACACGGTGACGGGAGGTGATGGCGAGTACGCGGTGTTTGCCCCGAGCGATCCCAACATCATTTACGTCGATTCCCAGAACGGCAGCATCTCGCGCCTCGACAAAAAAACTCATTTCTCCCGCTCGGCCCGGCCTTACCTGGAAGGCGTCGAGGAAATGAAGCCGGCTGACTTGAAGTATCGATTCAATTGGACTTCACCCATCGCCGTCTCGGAGACGGACGCCAACGAGGTCTATCTCGGCGGCAATGTGGTCTTCAAGTCTACCGACGGCGGCAAGAATTGGACGCCGATTAGCGGCGACCTTACGCGCAACGACAAATCGAAGCAGGAGGTGTCGGGCGGTCCCATCCAGCACGATATTAGTGGCGCCGAAAGCTATGACACCATTCTGGCCATTACCCTCGCGCCCACCGACCCCAAAGTGATTTGGGTCGGCACCGACGACGGTCTGGTGCAGGTAACGCGCGATGGCGGCAAGAATTGGAAAAACGTTTCCGTTACCGGCGCGCCCGAGTGGGCACGCGTTTATCAGGTCGGGGTTTCGCCCTTTGACGCAGGGACGGCGTACGTCACCTACGACGCCCACGAATTGGACAACCCTCACCCGTTCGTTTACAAGACTGCCGACTACGGCAAGACGTGGACGCCCATCTCCGCCGGCTTGCCGGCCGATTCTCCCGCGCACGTCGTCCGTGAAGACCCCAATCAACGCGGGTTTCTCGGGCTGGGCACCGACTCCGGCCTTTTCTACTCGCAGGACGCGGGAGAGCACTGGCAGCCGCTCAAGTCGAACTTTCCCACCGTGCCCATCTACGACCTGAAATTCGAGAAGGCGAGCGGCGATCTTGTGGTCGCGACGCACGGCCGAGGCCTCTTTGTGTTTGACAACTTTCGCCCCGTCGAACAGATGAGCGCGAAGATCCAAGACAGCGACTTTCAACTGGTGAGCACCGCACCGGGCACGCTTTTTCATCACTGGCGCGGGGCAGGAGCCGCCACGGCGGCGGATTATTCCGTCCCCAATGGCCCCGAGGGCGTAGTGATCGATTACTTCTTGAAGAAGGAAATTGAGCAGCGGCGAGGCGGCGGCCCGGGTGGGCCTGGGGGCGCCGGAGCGGGCCGAACCGGTCCGGGCGTCGGTGCCGGTGGCGGTGCCGCCCCTGCAATGGCGGGGGGCCAGGGCGGTCAAGGAGGACAAGGTGGGCAAGGGGAGGCGGAGGGCCCAGGGGGCCAGCGCGAAGGCCCGGTCAAAATCGTGATTACCGACGAACACGGGAACCCAGTCGCGACCGAGCATGGACCTTCCAAGGCCGGGATCAATCGTTTTGTGTGGTCGATGCGTTACGACGGGCCCGAGCGGCTTACTTTTGAACGCCAAGAGGAACCTAGCGAATTTGCCGAGTTCTTCGGCCGGGGCCGGGGGCCGCTGGTGCTGGCAGGGAAATATCACATCGCCATTACCGTGGCGGACCACAAGGGAGAGGCCGACGTAATCGTGCGCCCTGACCCCAACCTCAAGGTCGACCCGGAGAATTTCCGCGCCTCGCTCAAGTTCAGCCTCGAAGTACGCAACGACGTGAGCGCGCTGAACAGTATGCTGAACCGTATTGATGGAATGCAGAAGACGCTCGCGGGCTTCCAGGGCGTGGTCCGCTCGAGCGACGACGAAGACCTGAAGAAGAAGTTCCAGCCGCTGATGGGCAAAGCCTCCCCGCTTGGCAGGAAGCTTCGAACTCTGAAGGATTCCGTATACAATTCGGAGCTCCAGCGCGGCGCCGAAGACGACATCCACTACTTGCAGGCGTTTAACAGCAAGCTCTCCGACCTCTCGGGAGGCGGTGCATTCGCTTACGGCGAGCCGCCCGCGCAGTTGGCGATAGAACAAAAGGAGGAGTTAACGAAGGAACTCCAGCAGCACCTGGACGACTTCAATAGACTCATCCAGTCGGACGTGGCGGCCTATAACAAGGAAGCCTTCGCCGCCGGCGCGCCCACGCTTTATGCAGGTGAAGCCATCGCGGTGAAGAAGCTGCCGGCGGCACTCTAAGATGAATTCCGCCGCTCTAATCGGGGCGGAATTCACAGTCGGAACTTGGTCTTCTGCACCTCGATTTTGTAATGGTCGAGGAGCATCCCGACGTGTGACACAACGACTCAGCGAGTTCCGTCGAGCCTACAACGCGGTTTTCTCGCCATAGAGCGAGTGGTCGATTTCGGTCGGGTTATCGAGGTCAATGAAAACCAAGTGGGGCCTCGTGTGGTCGCAGCCGGGGTTGATTACCGTAGTCGAACCAATTCGGTCGAGAAAAGTCCCGGAAAGTTTCGGGCTCTCGTGGATGTGACCGTGCAGGGTCAGGCGAGGCTGCGTTTTCTCGATCCAACTGCGGACCGCCTTGCTGCCGATGTGGCGACCGTCGAAGAGGACGTCGCAGGCCGTGTTGAACGGCGGAGTGTGGATAACCGCCACCGTGTGCGCGGGGTCTTTAACGGTAAACCGCTCGAGTTCCTGTTTGATGCTGGGCAAGGAATTCAGGTAAGTCTCGAAATCCTCGATTACCTTGAAGCCTCGTGGAGTCCCTATAATGCAGCGATAGTTATTTGAGTCGGATTCCCGATCCGGCGCGTCATCCCAACGCTCAAAATCCTTGAGGTGAAAAGGTGTGGGCGGCACATAAGAAAGTCCCATCAGAGTGTAATCACCCAAGGTTCGAGTTACCTTGTGCAGGTTTTCGATGAGGTTGTTCGTTTCCAAGTCTTCGAGCGCGGGCAGGATGGTTTGACAATCGTCATTGCCGGGGATGGCGAAGATGCGCAAGTCGGGATGGGCGTCCTTCCACATGTCGAAGAGGTGGGACAAGCGGTAGAGGACGAACTCGGGTTGCTCAATAGGCAATCGCTGGGAAGCGCCTGAGGGTGTGCCGGGACACAGATCTCCGCCGAAAATCAAGGCGTCAGCGCGGGTGCGAACCGCCGCGTCTCCCGCGGCACGGTAAAGGTCAATGACGCCGTGTAGGTCAGATGTGTAAACGATGCGCGGCAAGCAGAGCTCCTGTTGGCGAGAGACATTGTAACATCGGGAGAGAAACAAATCGCGAGGGTCTCTCTGGGTCTAATTTGGATCTGCGGCGTGAGAAATCCTGGATCTTTCACCAATTCTGGAGCCTTGAAAATCGCTTCAGGTTATTGCATTGCTTGATAAAATAAACGCGCCCGCGCATTTATGGGAAATGTCTGCGCGGGCGATTGAACACCATTCGAAATTCAAGATTCAAGATTCAAAACGCAAGATGCAAAATACAAGATACCTAAACCAATAATCCGTAATTGAAAGGGCCGTGCTCGGTATCCTTTATCGAAAAATACCAATCTAAAATCCGAAACTCAGAATCCGAAGTCCAGAAACCGGGGTCTGAAATCCGAAAGGCCAAGCCCTAAATCCCAGATCCAATATCCTAGATCCTAAATCAAACTGCCTTCATCGCGTACGAGCTCAGCACCTTCACATAGTTCGCTCGCTGGAAGGCGGAGGGATCCGCCACGGCGCGTTGACTCATGCTGCCTTGCATCTGATGGATGGACTCGTATTCGTGTTCTTCCATCCATTTCAGAAGCTCGGTTTGCACGGTTGCCAGGTGGCCGATGCCGTTGCGGAGTAATGCCGAGGTCATCATGGCCACTCGTGCTCCAGCCATCATCGATTTCAGCACATCCGTGCCGGAGTGGACACCGCCGGTAACTGCCAAGTCCGCCTGAATCTTCCCGTAAAGGACCGCCACCCAGTTGAGGCGCAGCAGCAATTCGTGCGGCGTGCTCAGGATGAGGTTGGGGACGACCTCGAGGTTTTCCAGGTCGAAATCCGGCTGATAAAAGCGATTGAACAAGACCAACGCGTTGGCGCCGGCCTGATCCAAACGCCGGGCGGTGCTGGGCAGCGAGCTGAAGTAGGGCCCAATTTTTACCGCCACGGGAATGTGAATGCTGGCTTTCACCTGTGAAACCAGGTCAACGTACATCTGTTCCACCTGGGCGCCGCTCATATCGCTATTGGTAGAAATGAAGTAGATATTCAGCTCCAAGGCGTCCGCGCCGGCTTCCTCGATCTTCTTGGCATAGCCCACCCAGCCGCCCGTGGAAACGCCGTTCAAGCTGCCGATGATGGGGAGCTTCACGGCCTCTTTAGTGCGGCGAACGTGCTCGAGATAGCCGTCAGGGCCCAGGTGATACCCCGGCATGTCGGGAATATAGGTCAAGGACTCAGCAAAGCTCTCCGTTCCTTGCCAAAGGAAGTGATCCAGCGTGTTGCTTTCCACGTGAATCTGCTCCTCGAACAGAGAGGGGAGCACGACGGCGGAAGCTCCGGCGTCTTCCATGCGCCGGATATTGCCGACGTCCTCCGAGAGCGGCGACGCGGAAACGACGAGCGGGTTTTTCAGGGTCATACCCAGGTATTTGGTGGTGAGGTCAATCATTTACTTGGTCTCCTTTGCCGCGCCGTTCGCCGGTGTGGCCGCCATATTTGAGTAGAGTTTCCAGCGCTTCTGGACGTCCTCTTCGGCGAGCTTCAACAAGTGCTTGGCAGATTCCGGATCGCTGTGCGTCAGCATCGTGTAACGAGTTTCGTTGTAGATGTATTTCTCGAGCGGGAGCGAGGGCGCGCGCGAATCCAACTGCAAGGGATTCTTGCCCACCTTCGCGAGATCGGGGTTGTAGCGGTACAGCGGCCAGTATCCCGACTGCACAGCGGCTTTCTGCTGATCCATTCCATGCACCAAGTCGTATCCGTGGGCGATGCAATGACTGTAAGCGATAATGAGAGACGGCCCATCGTAGGCGTCCGCTTCAAGGAACGCTTTCAGGGTTTGCATATCGCTCGATCCCATGGCCACCTCGGCGACATAGACGTTGCCGTAGGCAATCGCCATCATACCCAGGTCTTTCTTGGGCCGAGGCTTTCCGCCCGCAGCGAACTTGGCCACGGCGCCGCGCGGAGTTGACTTTGACATCTGGCCGCCGGTGTTGGAGTAAACCTCGGTATCGAGGACCAGGATGTTGATGTTGCGGCCGCTGGCGAGCACGTGGTCCAGACCGCCGTACCCGATGTCATAAGCCCAGCCGTCACCGCCGAAGGCCCACACGCTCTTTTTGACGAGCGTGTCGGCAACATTGGTAAGGTCACGCGCTTCGAGCGTTGCCAGTCCCGAGAGTTTGGCCTTGAGGATTTGAACGCGATCGCGCTGTTCGCGAAGGCCGGCTTCGGTGGATTGGTCGGCGTTGAGCAGGGACCGTACCAGTTCGTCGCCCAAGCTCGGAGCGAGGCGCTGGACGAGTTCCCGCGCATACTGTGTTTGCTGGTCGACCGCCAGGCGCATGCCCAGCGCGAATTCCGCGTTATCTTCAAACAGTGAGTTCGACCAAGTGGGACCGCGGCCTTCGTGGTTGACCGCGTAGGGCGTGGTGGGGAGGTTGCCGCCGTAAATCGACGAGCAGCCCGTGGCATTGCCAATCAGCGCGCGATCGCCAAACAACTGCGTCATCAGTTTGATGTAAGGTGTTTCGCCGCAACCCGCGCAGGCGCCGGAGAATTCGAAAAGGGGTTGAAGCAACTGAACGTCTTTTACCTGGCCCAGACTGAGCGTGCGGCGGTCGGCTTCCGGAATTTCCAGGAAGAAGTTCCAGTTATCGCGCTCGGCCTCGCGCAACGGCACCTGGTCCGCCATGTTGATGGCCTTGTGCTTGGCCTCACTCTTGGACTTGACCGGGCAGATTTCCACGCACAGCGCGCAGCCGGTGCAATCTTCCGGCGCCACTTGCAGCGTGTACTTCATCTCCTTGAATTCCTTCCAGCGCGCTGCGGTCGACTTGAAGGTGGCAGGAGCTTTCTCCAGCAGCGCCGGGTCGTAAATCTTGGCCCGGATCACCGCGTGGGGGCAGACCAGCACGCACTTGCCGCACTGGATGCAGAGCTCCTGATCCCACACCGGGATGTCTAGAGCGATGTTGCGTTTTTCCCACTGCGCGGTGGCGGTGGGGAAGGTTCCATCCTTGGGCATGGCGCTGACCGGAAGCGAATCGCCTTCGCCCTCGATGATCTTCGCCAGCACGTCACGAACAAACGCGGGCGCTTGCGATGGCACCGCGGGGCGCATGTCAAAGGCACTGCTCGCTTCGGTAGGAACCTTGACCTCGTGCAGTTGATCGATGGAAGCGTCCACCGCAGCAAAGTTCTTCTGCACCACGGCTTCGCCACGCCGGCCGTAAGTCTTCTCAATGGCGTGCTTGATGGCGGCAATGGCTTCGTCGCGCGGTAACACTCCGCTGATGGCGAAGAAGCAAGTCTGCATCACGGTGTTTATGCGGCCGCCCATCCCGGCGGCGTGTGCCACCTTGATGGCGTCAATCACGAAAAAGCGCAGTTTCTTTTGGATGATCGCCCGCTGAGTGGTGCGGGGCATCATGTCCCAGACTTCGTCCGGCCCGTAAGGACTGTTGAGCAGGAAAGTGGCGCCGGGTTCAGCCGCTTTCAGAACATCGTAGCGTTCGAGGAACGTGAACTGGTGGCAGGCCACAAAATTCGCTTGCGAGATCAGGTACGTGGAGTGGATCGGTTTGGGACCAAAGCGCAGGTGAGAGATGGTGATGGAGCCGGACTTCTTGGAGTCGTAAACGAAGTAGCCCTGCGCGTAATTGTCAGTATCTTCGCCGATGATCTTGATGGAGTTTTTGTTGGCGCCCACCGTGCCATCGGACCCGAGGCCGTAGAACACGGCGCGCACGGTCTTGGGATCCTCGGTGGAGAATGTGGGGTCGACTACTAAACTGGTGTGCGTGACGTCGTCCAAGATGCCCACGGTAAAGTGATTGAGAGGGGCGGGCTTGAGCATTTCGTCGTACACGGCCTTCACCATCGCGGGTGTGAATTCCTTGGAAGACAATCCATAGCGCCCGCCGATGACTCGGGGGAAACTTGAAAACTGCGCCTTGCCTGCGGCCAGTCCCTCGCTGAGGGCGGTGATGACATCAACGTAGAGAGGTTCTCCGGCGGCGCCTGCCTCTTTGGTGCGGTCGAGCACGGCCAGGCTCTTTGCCGTTTTCGGGAGTGCAGCAAGGAAATGCTCAATCGAGAAGGGCCGATAGAGATGGACCTTGAGCACGCCAACTTTTTCGCCGCGCTGCGTAAGGTACTCGACGGCTTCCTGCGCTGCCTCGGCGCCGGAACCCATCATAATGATCACTCGCTCGGCATCGGGAGCGCCCACGTAATCGAATAGGTGGTAGGACCGGCCCACCACGCTCGCGAATTTGTCCATCACACTCTGGACGATTTCGGGACAAGCCGCATAAAACGGATTCACCGTCTCACGCGCTTGGAAGAAAACGTCGGGGTTCTGCGCCGTGCCGCGGAGGACAGGATGGTCCGGTGAGAGGGCGCGCTTGCGATGCGCTTCCACCAACTCGGAGGGGATCAGCGCGCGCAGATCGTCGTCGGTCAGTTGCTCGACCTTGCCAACCTCGTGCGAAGTGCGAAATCCGTCAAAGAAGTGCAGAAAGGGAACGCGTGACTGAAGCGCGGCGGCCTGGGCGATGAGGGCGAAGTCCATCACTTCCTGGACCGAATTCGACGCGATCAGGCCGAAGCCGGTCGAGCGCGTGGCCATCACATCGCTGTGGTCGCCAAAAATTGATAGGGCGTGCGCGGCCAGCGTACGCGCCGTGACGTGCAGCACCGTCGCCGTCAGCTCACCGGCGATTTTGAACATATTGGGAATCATCAGCAGCAGGCCTTGCGAGGCGGTAAATGTGACGCCCAGCGATCCAGCCTGAAGCGCGCCATGCAAAGCGCCGGCAGCGCCTCCTTCGCTCTGCATCTCGATCACATGTGGGACCGTACCCCAAATGTTGGGTTTGATCTCCGACGACCACTGATCCGCCCACTCTCCCATGGGGGAAGAAGGCGTGATGGGATAAATCGCGATTACTTCATTGATGCGGTAAGCGACGCGGGCTGCCGCCTCGTTCCCGTCGATAGTTACCTTGCTTCTTGTCATCTTTTCACTCCGTCGTGCAGATAGTATTTAATCAAAATCTCGTGCAAAAGAATCCCCTGAGAGCAGTCCGGCCAGCCCTCATCGACGCTCTACCGGATCAGGTATCCATACCGCGTCCCAAGTCACTGCGGTCCGAGTCAGGATCACCTTGTACCAACGGGGCATGCGGCACGGTCTTCCTGCGCAACCATCCCCGTTTCGAAACTGAGGCGTCGTGGCATCCCTTATAGCTCACGCCTGAAAGAAGCAACAGTAGGGCCAAGAATGGCGGCAGGGCATTCAGACTAACCAGTTTAAATACTTGGTGTTACAAAGGCCTTCAGGAAACCGCCGGGTGGATTCAAGGACAAAAAGAGCTAGAAAACACGCCGATGGGGTGAAAATCCACCACGCACGGCAAGAATGCCTGATTAAGGAATCCCTGTTTCGGGCGGTCAGACGTGCTGAGAGCTTAGTCGGAATTTCGGCTGTTGGCCAACGCCGGGCGCCTGAGGCCACGGTCGCTCGCGGGTGAAAATGGAAGCCAAGAAAAGGACGGCACTAAACGATGGTAGGGACCGAACAACTTAACCACAACCAAAGCGTAAGAAACCAAAAATTTGAAACGGAACGTAAGCCACAGCATTCGCCAACTTCCGACCGAGCTTGCGTCCGAAACTTCGTCTGAAGTGAGCACGGGAGTTCGCACCACCTCCTCAAATGATGCCTGCAGAGCTTCCAACCAGCGGATCGCTAGCCGTTTACGCTCCACGACCAGCGCCTCGGCCAATTTGGGGAAGGCCAATTCTTCGTTCAGCCAGCGCGCATCGGCCGGATTGAAGATGCGCTCGGAAAGGTCCAGCCAGTGCCGATTGCCGGTGGTTTGAATAGGGTGAGGAGTGGAAATGCTATCGTCGGGTTCGTTGGTTTTGGTCCTTGTGAGTGGCCTAAGAACCAGGATTAATAAGGCTATCGCAATGGCAGCGTAGATGAGCATGGTCATTTGTGCAAGTACTTGGTCAGTTCGTCATTGAAACGATTTAACTCCAGGGCTACTGCTTCGGAATCCCTTCCCGTCGCCGTCGAAAGTACCCGCATGCTTGGAATCGGGGAACGCTCCCAAAGAGAGACGGTCCACACCACGAGGCACAGGGCGGAGGCCAGGGGTGACATGACCCAGAGAATATTGCCGCCGAGGGCCGGATCGAAGGCCCTACCAACCGCTAGTAAAGCTATCGTCATAGCCAAATATATGGAAAATCCAATCATTAAGCCGGAAACATTCCTCCCCAATTCGGCGCCGTAGTGTCGAGCCACTTGGAATAAAACTACCAGAATAATGGCCTTGGTTACAGATGCTCGCAAGGCAAAATCGAATAGTGCCGGACGCCTACCCGCAGAACTGAGGATCGCCGGGAGGATATAGATGAGGCCGAGAACGATGGAACTTGCAATCGTAAGGGCGCGTCCGAGGTTGCGGATGGCCGGAAAGGGTCGAAATATCTGGTCGGAAATCTCAACGAGAACCGTAAATTCTGCGAGGATGCTGAGCAGATAGTAAATCCAATAGGCAGGAGGATATCCACGCGGGTCTAGCCAATAAATCAAGTACATGCCGAGACTGCCAGCAAAGATGTATATGATATAGGAATAAAATAGCGGAAACAGCCTGAACAGTCTTGTCCGCGCACCCCTCAAAATCATCAAGCCCTCGAGGGAAAACGCAAACAAGCTGATTACCATTCCGAGTATACGCATAGATCCGGCCGGGGATGGGTGGCCACCGCCTTAGCCGCGCCCGCCCATCCAGGGCCGAGGAATTCCTTACTCGCCGTCGTTGGGGGGATAGGGCATCGGTGGAGTTCCACCTGCCGGCTTTCGATTGAAGCATAGCATAGTCGTTACCTCCTTTCCAGCGCCATTATCTGCACTAAAGTACCGGAGGGGGTGAGTGGGAGCGACAATTCAAGGATGCTTAAACTTGGCGATGCCGAGCGAATCCCTACGTCCTGAGAACACTCAAATACTCGGGTCTGGGAGGGCTCCGCGTGGACTTACAGGCGGAAATCTGGGGCGTTATGTCCGCAGCCGGGGCCAGATCTGCCCCTTCGCGTCAACTTAGTCCTTTAAATTCAATGCGTTGAATTGCTGACGATAGAAGATGGTCGAATTGCCCGAGAACTTAGATACTGAGCCGTCTGGGAATTTGACGTAATTCTTTAGTAGGTAATACGTGTTGAAGTATTACGTCAATTGATTTAATCTGATATCCAATGTCCACCCAGGAGATAAAGAAAGTTTAACGTCCGTAGGGTGTGCGCTAGAGGGGATCGCGAGCAGACGCCGGTTCTCGCGCCGCACCAGTCGGCGTACAGGCTTTTAAATGTGCGAGTTAGTCAGACTCGGAGATGCGAGCGATTTGGGCGCCCACGTGGGTGAGTTTTTCTTCAATGCGCTCATAGCCGCGGTCGATGTGGTAGACGCGGTCGATCTGGGTTTCGCCTTCCGCGGCCAGTCCAGCCAGAACCAGCGAAGCGCTGGCGCGGAGATCGGAGGCCTGAATCTTCGCCCCGCTCAATCGCGTCTTCCCACGCACCACCGCGCGACGGCCGTTCACCGCGATATCCGCCCCCATGCGCGCCAGTTCTTGAGCGTGCATGAAGCGGTTTTCAAAGATCGTTTCCGTAATTACGGAGGAGCCCTCCGCCTGTGTCATGAGCGTCATGTACTGGGCCTGCATGTCAGTGGGGAAGCCGGGGTACTCCTGCGTGGTCATATCAAGGGCACGCAGCATGCTTCCGGCCTTGACGGTGAGCGTTTGGCTCTCGTTCGCTGCGACGCCCTCTTCACGAACGACCTTCACACCCACCTCGTCCAGTTTGGCCAGGACGGCGGTAAGATGCTCGGGATTGCAGCGATTCACGCTGAGTTCCCCGCCGGTAATCGCCGCCGCAGCCAGGAATGTACCAGCCTCAATGCGGTCAGAAATAATGCTGTGCTCCGTGCCGTGTAGCCGGTTGACACCACGGATGCGAATTTTGTGCGTTCCCGCGCCATCAATCTCGGCGCCCATTTTGTTGAGCAGGTTCGCAAGATCCTGCACTTCCGGTTCGCGCGCCGCGTTTTCGAGCACGGTGATGCCGTCGGCAAGCGTCGCCGCCATCATCAAGTTTTCGGTGCCGGTAACGGAGATCGTGTCGAAGTAGAAATCCGTTCCTCTCAACCCATTGGCCCGGGCATCCACGTAGCCATGGTCGAAATTGATGGTGGCCCCAAGCTTCTCCAGTCCCTTGATGTGAAGGTTGACAGGGCGAACGCCGATCGCGCAACCGCCCGGCAAGGAGACGCGCGCCTGGCCGAAGCGCGCGACGAGCGGCCCCAAGACCAGCACCGACGCCCGCATTTGCTTGACGAGCTCGTAAGGCGCCACGGGATTAAGCAACTGCCGGGCTTCAATCTCGATGCGATTGCCATGCGCTTCGTGGGTGACGGAGGAATCTACACCGAGATCTTCCAGCAGGCTGCGTAGAGTACTGATGTCGCGCACGCGGGGAATGTTGTGGAGAACAACGCGCTCTTCAGTCAAAAGCGCCGCGGTCAATGCGGGCAGCGCCGCGTTTTTGGCGCCGCTAATAATCACCCGGCCGTGTAAGGGCCGTCCGCCGGTTATCAGAAATTTATCCACGAGAGCTCCCGCATTGAATCAGTGAATCAGTGAGCTAGTGAATCAGTGAGTCATTGAAAGAACTGAATCGCCTGGACCAAATCAGTGAATCAGTGAGTCAGTGAATCATTGAAGGAACTGAACAAATGACGCATTTTCCTCATTGATTCACTGACTCACTGACCAACTGATTCAGTTTTGTCACTGACTCACTGATTCAGTCCCTTGTTCCTTGTCTCGCTGTGCGTTGAGAGGCAGCGAAAATTGCTAACAGCTCGTTCGCTTCCTTCGCAATTGGAGCCGCCACGTCCTGTTGGATCATGCCGCTTTCCACCAGAAGCTCGAGCCAAAATGCGGATTCGTCTGCTTCCTCCACGACCGTGCCAATCTTAGCTACAAACTCTGCTCGGGACCGTGCACGGCACGTTGCGCGATAGTTGGCGGCCACCGAAGTCCCAGAGCGCAAGAGCTGCCTGGCAATAACTCGAACATCCTCTCCTTTAGGAAGGGAGCGAAACAGCCGAATAACTTCCAAAGCAAATCGCTTGCTCCGGTTTTTCAGATCAATAGTCGCATTCGTCATCGCCAAACCAAACTGAATTACTGAGCGATTGAGAGAGCCGCTGATTCAGGCCCCCACAATGACTCACTGACGCACTGATTCACTGGCCCACTGATTCACTGACTCACTTCTTTGATCGCTTCGCGCAACACCGCCGCCACGCTCGGCGCTTCCTCGAGTCGGCGAGCGGCTTCGGCCCTGGGGACCTTCTTCAGCACCATCAAGAGCGCCACCGGCAGGCTGCGGCCGGAGTCTTTCAATGCCTTGGCGGCCGCGGCTGGACTTGCACCGGTTAGTTTAATCAGGATTCCCTCAGCGCGCTTCCACAGCTTCTGGTTGGTCAGTTGGACATTGATCATGCTGCCGGAAAGCACTCGCCCTAAGCGCACCATTGTCGCCGTGGAAAGCATATTGAGAACAAGTTTCTGTGCTGTCCCGGCTTTCAAGCGACTTGAGCCCGCGACCACTTCCGGCCCGACAACTGGGATGATTGTGACATCGGCGACGGCCTTGAGAGGAGCTTCCGGGTTGCAAGAAAGGCCGACCACCCTCGCGCCCAGTTTATGCGCCCAGTCCATCCCGCCCAGAACGTAAGGCGCGCCGCCGCTAGCAGAGATTCCCACCAGAACATCCCGACGGGTAAATCCGATTTTCTTCAAGTCCCGCGCGGCCTGCCGAGGATCGTCCTCAATTCGTTCCAGAGATGAAGTCAGCGAAGCTGGCGCGCCTGCCAGGATACCCACCACGCGGTCGGTCCCGAAGGTGGGCACACACTCTGAAGCGTCGAGCACTCCCAGCCGCCCGCTCGTTCCGGCGCCCAAATAGACCAGCCGCCCGCCGTTTCTAATGGCCTCGGTTGCCCAATCCACCGCGCGAGTAATCTGCGGGAGAGTCTTGCGAACGGCCGGCGCTACGCGCTGATCCTCGCCATTCATGATGCGCAGGATTTCCCGCGTGGACTTCGAATCCAGCGAAGCCGAGGCCGGATTCGTTTGTTCCGTTATGCGTTCGCGAGATTTTCGTTTCATTGGACTCAGGGCTGTTTAACCGCAGATTTTCATCAGTCTTCCGCCGGTCACTGGAGATGAAAATGTACGGAGCACCTTGGCGCACCCATTTTCATCGCGGAGGTACGGAGGCGCCGAGAGAAGCTATATGTATGATCTTCTTAACTGCGAAACTTGCTTCGCGCTCCGCTCTGGCGAAGAATCGCCTCGCTCCCGCCAATCCCGTTCAAGCCAAAAACCTGCGTGGCATTATATCTCTCGCGGGCTCGACACGCCATGGATTGATATGGATCGAGTGGATTAATGGTCCGGTTGACCGCGGGGAAAGTGCTGCTATAATGCGTCTCGGCTAAGATTGGAACAAGGCCAATTCCAAGAATCACCGCATATCCTTAGGGAAACGCCATATTCCCAAGAGAGCCGGACATAAAACAGAGAGGCGAGTGTGCAAACCTTCACGGTTTTAAGAATGCAGCCCAAGAGCTATAACCGTTTCTTGAAGTTGGTGGGAGGTCTGGGCGGACTGCTTTACGGCATCGACGTGGGCATCATCGCCGGGGCCTTGCCTTATTTGGAAGCCACCTCGGGGCTGAACGCGGGGCAGATTTCATTTGTGGTGGCGGCTGTGCTCTTGGGCACCGTGATTTCAACCCTGTTTGCCGGCCTACTCGCCGATGGCATGGGGCGAAAGTATCTGATGATCCTCAGTGGGGCGCTCTTCGCCGCCAGCATTCCCGTCATCGCGCTCTCGCACGGCTACCAAGCGCTGATCGTGGGGCGATTGTGCCAGGGAATCAGCGCCGGCTTAATCGGGGTGGTTGTGCCTCTCTATCTGGCCGAGTGCCTAGCTCCGGAAGACCGCGGCCAGGGTACCGCCATGTTTCAATGGCTGCTGACCATCGGCATTGTGGCCGCGGCCGGGGTCGGCATGTACTTCAGCTTGCGGGTTGACGAAGTGGCCAAGCTGGGTAATCCGCAGATGCTGTTCGCCTATAAGGATCAGGCTTGGCGCAGCATTTTCTGGGTCTCGCTGCCGCCGGGACTGTTATTTGTGTTGGGGGGCTTTGCCGTGGCGGAATCGCCGCGCTGGCTGTTCCGGCGCGGACGAAAGGAACTGGCGCTGGAAGCGCTTTTACGTTCGCGCTCCCCCGAACAGGCGCGCTTGGAACTGGAAGAAATGGAAGCCAACCAGGCGACGGAAAAACTCAAGTCGGCGGGAAAACGTGTCGCTGACAGCCTGCTGCAGCGCAAATACGTGCTTCCGTTCATACTGGCGTGCGTGATCCTTGCGGTGAATCAGACGACGGGCATCAATTCGGTTATCGGGTACAACACCACAATCCTGATCCAGAGTGGCCTTTCGGACGTGCAGGCGCACTGGGGCTACATCCTTTTTACCATCGTACAGGCTCTGGGCACCGTGATCGGTATGGTGCTAGTGGATAAGAAAGGGCGAAAATTTTTGCTCTCGTTGGGCACGGCAGGACTGGTGGCATCGTTGCTATCGACGGCGTTTTTGTTCCACCGCACGGAACGCTACCGGGTGGATGCAGGCCCGGCCGTCCAGTCCATGCTGGCAGGGCGGTCGGAGTTGACTTTTGACTTTACACCCGACATCGAAAGACAGTGGTTGACTGAAGCCGGGCACGCTGATCTGGCTGATCAGCCGACGACCCTGACGATCATTTATTCTTACGGTGATTTTAGCAGCGTGACTCCGGCTGCACTCTCGAATCACGCGCTCGCGGTACCCATCCAACTGAGCCGCTCGAACTGCGTTCCCGCCAACAAAGTTTTGGCCTTCTTCTCCGATCCTTTCGGCAATCTCGAACAGGCCCGCACCGCCCCGTTGCGCATCCAGCACGCGCTGATTACGCCGGTTTCCGGCCAAACGAACGGCTGGGTGGTGGCGCTCACCTTGTTTGCGTTTGCCGCATTTTATGCGCTGGGGCCGGGTATTTGCGTATGGCTGGCGTTGTCGGAACTGATGCCCACGCGGATCCGCTCCAACGGCATGAGCGCCGCCTTATTGATCAACGAAGCCGTTGCCACTTTCCTCGCTGCCATTTTCCTGCCCACGGTCGGCCAGTATGGCTATACCGCAATGTTCTTAGTTTTCGCAGGTTTCACCGTCCTTTACTTTATCACCGTGACCTTCTTCCTTCCGGAAACGATGGGTAAGACCCTGGAAGAGATCGAAGCCTCATTTGCCAGCGTCGGCAGGAAAGCCTGACGGCCCTTTGTAGGCCCGCGCGGGGGGTTGTCCGCCAACGCTTGCCGGTTCGATTCATTATTACATCGAGGCGGCGTATCACGTAAATTGATCGCATGTCCGGGCTACGGCGCCCGCCGCTCGATAACCGTTATATCTTCGTGACTGCCGAATTGCTCCCGTAGAGGGGCACGCTAGGGGAAGGAGCCCAATTGAATCGTCATTCCAGATTCTCGATTAATCTCGTGACATGCTGTCTTTCGATAGCAATGTTAGCAGCCGCAGCCCAGGCCGCACCCGAGCTTAGCGAAGTACGCCTGGAGAGAATCGCTCCGCTGGTGCAGGCGGCGATTCAGGCCAAGAAGATTCCCGGCGCCGTCGTCCTCATCGGCCACAACGGCCAGGTGGTTTATCGAAAAGCTTTTGGCTCGCGCTCGCTCGTGCCCGAACGTCATCCGATGATGGTGAACACCATCTTTGATATGGCTTCCGTAACCAAGGTCGTGGCCACCACGACGGCGGTCATGCAGCTTGTGGAGCAGGGCAAGATTGTGCTCAGCGCGCCGGTGAGCGAATACTGGCCGGAATTCAAGGAAAACGGCAAAGATTTGGTCACCATCCGAGAACTGATGACGCATTTTTCCGGTTTGCCTCCCGACCTGGAGTTAAAGCCTGCCTGGACAGGCTACGACACCGCCATGCAGATGATCGTAGCCACCAAGCTCGATTTGCCACCCGGTACGCGATTTGTCTATAGCGACATCAATTTTGAGACCCTCGGGGAAATTGTACACCGCGTTTCCGGCGAGACCCTCGACATCTATTGCGCGGAGCACATCTTCGGTCCGCTGGGCATGAAAGAAACGGGATTCACGCCTGCCGCATCGCTTCGCAGCCGGATTGCCCCTACGCAGTACGTGCAAGGCACCAGCGGGCCGGTGCTCTTGGGCGTCGTGCACGATCCTACCGCGCGTAATATGGGCGGGGTAGCCGGGCACGCGGGACTGTTCTCGACCGCCGACGATCTTTCCATTTTTGCCCAGATGCTGCTCGATGGCGGCACGCGCAATGGCACGAGGATTCTCAGTCCGCTTTCCATCGAAAAGATGACCACCCCCGCGACCCCTCCCAACCAGATGGTGTTGCGCGGACTCGGCTGGGATATCGATTCACCGTTCGCCTCGAACCGCGGTGAGTTGTTTGATGTGGGCTCGTTTGGACATACAGGCTACACGGGAACTTCCATTTGGATCGATCCCGTAACTAAGACCTACGTGATCCTGCTGACCAACCGTGTGCATCCGCTCGACAAGGGTGAAGTGGTGACCCTCCGGGCGGCAGTTGCCAACGTGGTGTCAGCAGCACTGGGGCCGCTCTCAGACCAGCAGATTCTGGATAGCCGCCGCTCCCTGACCGGATACTTCGAGCTGATGCGGGGCTACCGCGAGCAAGGCCTGCGGAATGACACGGTGAAAACCGGCATCGACGTGCTGACCACGGAGAACTTCGCCGCGCTCGAGGGAAAACATGTGGGGCTGATCACCAACGCCTCAGGTTTATCGAGCGATGGCCGGCGCACCGTCGATTTGCTCGCCCATGCTCCCGGAGTGAAATTGGTGGCGCTCTTCGGCCCCGAGCACGGGTTGGCAGGCGTGGCAGACGCGGGAGCCAATGTAGATTCTTCCCGCGACGCCGCCACGGGCCTGCCTATCTACAGCCTGTATGGTAAGGTGCAACGGCCCACCGACTCGATGCTCGAGGGCGTCGACGCTCTGGTTTACGACATCCAGGACGTAGGGGTGCGCTTCTACACGTATATCACCACGCTGGGGTATTGCCTGGAAACGGCGGCGAAAAAGGGGATCGATTTTTACGTCCTCGACCGGCCGAACCCCATTAACGGCATCGCCGTCGATGGCCCCGTCCTGGACCCCGACGCGCATTCATTCGTCGGTTACTTTCCCATGCCCATTCGTCACGGAATGACCGTGGGCGAACTCGCGGAAATGTATAACGCCGAAAACCATCTGCACGCCAAGTTGCACGTCATCAAGATGCAAGACTGGCAGCGAGCGGACTGGTTCGATGAAACGGGTCAAGTCTGGATCAACCCCTCGCCCAATCTGCGCAACCTGGCAGAGGAGACTCTTTACCCCGGCGTTTGTTTGGTGGAAAGTGCCAAGGTTAGCATCGGCCGCGGCACCGACACGCCCTTTGAAATAGCCGGGGCGCCCTGGATCAAAAGCCGGGAACTGGCTGCGTACCTAAACGGCAGAAAAATTCAGGGGGTGCGTTTCGTGCCCACGGATTTCACCCCCGCCTCCGACGTTTATGCGAACGAGGTTTGCCATGGCGTGCAGGTTGTGTTGCTCGATCGCCAAGCGCTGGAGCCCACCGAGATGGGAATCGAACTCCTGGCTGCTCTCTGGCACCTTTATCCCCAGAACATCGATTTGGATAAATCGCTGCGCCTGGTGGGAAGCCATAAGGTCCTGGATTCCATCCGCGCCGGCGAAAGTCCGTCGCGCATTTGGTATGACTGGCAGGAGGGCTTGGAGGGATTCAAAAAGGTTCGCGCTAAGTATCTGCTCTATCCGTGAGCATTGCCGGCGGCGTTACAGTTTCAGCAGGCGCTCGGCGTTGCGGTAGTATATTTTTTCCAATTCCTCGGGCCCGACCGGGAGCGCGTTGAGGAATTCACTGTAACTTTCCGCGAATCACCGTGATCGAGCCGATCGGCAGCGTACACACGCCGTCGAGGCTTGGGGTCACGGTAGTGTTCTTGTTCTCGCTGGGGGTATTGCAGAATTGAACTAGAGCAATGGACCCTGCGAAAGAGCGCCGCCCGTGATTCGCATCGTCGATGACAAGTTGAATCCGGTGAGCCGCGTTCAGGTCGTGATTGATCAGCATGAACGACCAGTTTCCGTCCGGACGATGCACCGCGTAGGAGGTAATCACGTTGCGCCCGGCGGCGTCCAGAAGGTCCGCTGTGGCGGCGAAAATCTGGTTCGCTCCCCCACCGTGTTCGAGCCACTCAAAGTTGATCATGTGCCCGGAAGTGAACGGAGTATATTCCGGCGTGCCGTAGGCCCCGCCGCCATTCGGCCCGCCACCATAAGTCCACGCATCACCGGCGCCATCGTTAATCGCCGGCCGATAGAACGCCTTGCCTCCCTGGGCAAAGAACGTGCCGAACGCGTCGCATTCCCAAATGCCATGGCCGGTCACGCCAAGGTATCCCTTCATGGTGCGGCCCGCGGTGATTCCGCTCTCGGAAATAATCAGCGGAACGTCCTTGGGAACCCCGTCCTCGTGCCACATCTGCACGTCGTGCTTCATCATGCCAGGTTCCATGTAAAGCGTGTCCCACTCGTCCGGTGGACCAAATCCGTTTTGCATGAAAGGGTAGTGCTCGAAGGACATGAACGCGAGGTCCTTCAGGTGATCGTGGGCATTCAGATAATCGATGAACCGGCTCATCCAAGAGGTCCGACCCTGGTCGTCCACCCACAGGGTGATATCTTTATTGACGCCCTCGAAAACCGGACCGCCCAGCTTGGCATCGGGAGTCAGCTTATGGACGGCGTCGGCCCATTGGCAAAAGAGCGCGCCGTAGTCTTCCGGCATGGTGTGTTTTCCGTCGCATTCCTCCCCAATCTCGATTCCCGCTACCGGATAACCGCGCTTGTGGATATACGCGACCTCATTAGCGCAATCGTCGGGCGTGCCGTAAATCACCGTGCAAGGGACCAGCGCCGCGTGCCCCATGGTCAACCCACTAGTAAAGAAATTGTCCATGCCGTTGTACATGTCGTGGCCGCCGGGAATCAGATTGCCGGCTTCGTGCCACGGGTCAATCGAGGAAGCATAGAAGTTGCCGGCTCTATCTTCCGCCGACCCGGGGAAAGGCCCCTCGTCGTCGTCGCCACTCGCATGAGGCTCGTTACCTGTCGCCGGCCCGGGTTCCACGCCATTCACCGGATAGACAATCGAATAAGTCCCTGCGGCATCCATCCTGCCGGCGGAGAGCGTCTCGAGGGCATACCCCACGCAGTTGCGAACGTCCTGCGCGCCATGTGAGTCGCAGGTGCCGGAGGATTTCGACATCAAAACTCGGACGAAGCGGGCGGTAATCGGCGCATCGCTGAGCTTCAGATGCACGTCGCCGCCCTTTCCGTTCTCGATCGTGCCCGAGGGGAATGCCTTCCACACGCCATTCGGACCACGGTCCCAGTCGAGTGCGTTGTTATCGCCAATCCAATACTGCATCACATAAGTTGCGGCATAGGGATTGACCCATTGGAGGTGGATCGCATTGACGGGCCGGGCGAGGCCCATATCGATCACCACCCATTGCGGGTGCAGCGCGTCGCTTTCGCCGGTGAAATGGCTCGAGAGGTAAGGATTGCTCTTCCAGTAGCTTTGAAAACCCGCTACCAGCGGTGTGTCGCCGCTGATCATGAAGTCGCGATGGGGCAGCGAATAGGAATAGCCGTAGTGGATGGGCGCGCCCAGTTCCGCGCTGCCGGTGAAATATCCGCGTTTGCCGGCCGCGTCGCTCCACGTGCCATTCTCGTTCCAGTGCCATGAGCCCAAGCGCAACTCGCTATTGTTGCGCATAGTGATGGAACCCCAACCCAGGTTTTTGATCCCTTGAATCGTCTCGGGCTTGCTGAGATTGTCCACCTGCGCCTTGGTCAAGTCGTCCATCCACGCCCCGGTGGCCGTGTCGGGATAGATCGTGTTCAGGATGTGCTCCGGGGTTACGTCGACATGCACCGTGGCCGCCTGCGGAGCCGCTTGCGCCTGAACCTGGAAAAGAGTGCCGCAGAACAGTGGGGCAAATCCGAATGCGGCGGCGACAACGCCGCACAGAATTTGAAGTGGCGATATTCGTTTGAATGAACGAGTCATGATGATGTAGCACTCCTTAAGTACGTTCAACGGCGCCTAGACACCTAGAACGCGCAATCCGGCGGCGCGGGCTAGTTGGGCCTGATCCCGGTCGAAAGTGTAGAACTCGTCGGCGGCAAGCGCCAGGGCGGAAGCGACGTGGAGGGCGTCCAGGGCGCGACAACCCAGGCTGGGCCCGTAGCGGCGGGCCAGTTCGCGCGTCCGCGCCCATGTGTCCGTCGGCAATTCTTCCCACCGCCACACGCCGGTTTGCAAGTCGTGGGTGAAGTTTTCCTCGATGGCTCGAGCCTCGCGCACGGTCCATCCCTTGGGGCGAGCGCTCACGGCGTAAACGATACTGGTGAATTCCGTCTCGCCGAAGGGCGTCACCATGAACACCGGATGATGGGCCCGCGCCAAGGCGATCGCGGAGCGGGAGTTTACATCGCGGCCGTACAGCGAAACAAGAAAACTAGTGTCCGCGTAGGAATTCAAAGGCGGCTGCGGTCCTTTCGCAGCATCTCAGTGACGTTGAGATCAGTGCGCCGGGTGCCAAAGATCCTCTTCTGGCGAGCAGCGAAATCGGGGTAGGTTTTCCCGGAGGCTGGTTCGGGAATGATGTGGCCAAGAATTTCGTGCCGCTTGCGGAGGACCAGCGCCTCGCCGCGGCGGAGCGGCCCTTCAACCTTGCGTGAGAACTCCTGCCGGACTTCCCGGACGGTTACGTTCTTCATGTTACACATTCTAGGTGTAACCTTGAGAAGGAGTCAAGACGTCGATAGGATCGCTCTTCTATTCGCATCGATTGGCAGGGTCGGCAGGACGAAACTGAGGGATACTGGCATCCTGCCTACCCGGGTCCAAATGTTCACTGCCCTGCGGCCGGCGCGATGCTGTCGACGTGAATGGAACTAGCTTCCATCAGATGGCCGGCCACTTGCACGGTTTCGATTACCCGAGACGGCAACTCGCTTAGTCGCAGTCTGACCCACCCCTCGACTAAATCACTTTTTCTAATATTACGAACCCGTGGGCGGGAATAACCGCATTAATCTGCCCGCTGCTAACCTGAAGAACGCCGCCGCCGTTACCGATGTTGGCTCCCCCATAAACCGCGGCGTCGCTATTGAAAACTTCTTTCCACCCGCCCGCCGGAAGGCGCGCGGTGTCGGTACCGATCACGTAGCCGTTAGGAAACGGTGTGTCGTTCAGACTCGCCAAGACCAGCAGAGTCTGGCCGGATGCAGCCCGCGTGAACGCGATGACGCGATTATCATTATTGCTGTGGACGACGTCAATGGTTCGCGAGCGCGCCGCGGGATTGCCGATTACAAACCGGATCAGCGCTTGATAGAAACAGAACAGGAATCGCCCGTTGCCCGTCCGTTCTCCGATGAGGTCCTCTTTGTTAAGGGAAAAAGTTGTGGTGGTGAATGGATGAGCGGCCCCAATCTCTTCGCCCATGAAAAACATGAGGGTTCCCGCGGACAGAGCGGCCATGCCAAATGCGAAACGGCACCGCCCCTCGGCATATGTGCGCGTGGCACCGACCAGCGGAGCCCCATTCACGGCTGTCACTATGGTTCGCTCCGTGCCCAAGTCGTTGCCCGCTTCATCATGACTCTCATGATAAGCCACCTTGTTATACTGCGTCACCCACAAGGCGCCGGCGAAGTAGTCCATTTGCAACGGGCCGGCTGCTCCGTATCCGGCATTTCTCAATAGATCACCGTAGCCGGAGTAGTTTCCGTCGCCGATGAGATTGTGATAGAAATCCATATACCAAACCGCGTCGAAACCGATGCCCCCTTGGTTTACGGGTTGTGTCATCGCGCTCCATCCGCTGTAGTCCTCAGCGATGAGAAATGCCGCGGGATTCACGGTCAGCACCGTCCGCGTAAGCTCCCGGAGAAACTTGGCGCCATACTGATTGGCGAGGCCGACCTGCGTTCCATTCCAGTGAAGCGAATTGTCTTGATGAATGGCATCAGTGAGATCGACGCGCATTCCATCGATGTGGAAGTCGTCGAAGAGGGCCACTGCGCTGCTCGTGAACATGTGACGAACCATTTCCTCACTCCAACGCGGGGCGAAACCCGTTGAGAGGTTGTCTAAATACCCGCCGCTGATGTCTCCGGGATAATCCGAAGGCAGCCCTTGATACCAGTTCCAAACATTATGCTGTGGCGCAACGTTCGGGTCAGAATCGTAGCCCCATTCCGTTCGCTCGGAATCGCTCGTCGAGTAGTGGTTGTACACAACATCCAGGATCACAGCGATCCCATTCTGATGGCACGCGCGTATGAAATGTTTAAGTTGATTGCCTCCACCCTGGCTCGTCTGCATGCAGAAGAATAATGAAGTGCCATAGCCCCACTGAAGGTCGCCATCGCTTTCAAGGAGTGGAAGCAACTCCACGGCATTGACGCCGAGTTCGACCAGTTTGTCCACAAACGCCATCGCGTCCGCGAAGGTTCCGGACGCGGTCGAACCATATCCAAGTGATCCGACATGCAGTTCATAGATAACCAAATCCTCTATGTTCGTCGGCAGCGGTTTCCCCGCGGTGAATTCGTTTGCCCAGAACTCTTCTTCAGGGATGAGGCTCTGCTTCGTCACTCCCATGTCCGAGAAGTCGCTCGTCACCAGATCGGGATCCGACACGACGGAACAACTCACGATTCCATCGAGAGCCAGATAAGACCCCGTGTAATGGGTGCCGCCCGGATTCGCATGTCCGCGGCCAACCTGATTGCGCGAAAAGATGTCGACCTTGAAGGTTTGATTGCCTTGCTCGTTTTTAACCTGGAACATGTAGAGACGGTTCATGTACTTTTCGAAGTCGGCGAGGTCGGAACTCGTAGCGATGGCCGTCTCCCAGACGCCGTCAGTCCCGCCTTTGGTCATGGGCAGAACAGGCGCTGAGGGATCGATTCCATTACCGTCATCAGCGATATAACCGGTGGGTGTGCCATTTCCCGTCGTGAATGGTGCGAAGACCACTTCGACGTTCTGGGCGTTCGGCGCCCACACCGCAAAGCGGATCCCAGGCTTTGCGGCGCCCGGCGGGGTATATTTCTGCGCACCAAGCCTGCGGCCGATTGCAAACCAGTAATCTTGGGCGCCGCCGGCTGAGCTGAGAACGAAACTCCGAGTCGTTTCGCTGGTGTTCGGATCGGGCGTCTCCGTCACGATCACCCAGCTATTCGGAGCGCCGGCGAGGTCGGCCATTACGCCCCATTCGAACGTAGTTCCGACTTTGGTTGCATCCAGCGCTACGGTCGTGCTAAATGCATCGCAGCCCGTCTCATCAAGCGATGCTGTCATCGGAGTTTGTGTCCACTCAGTGGAGTACTTGCCGGCGGTGTCCCAGCTTCCGACCAGTCGCACGCTTTCGAAGAGTTGACTCTTCACGCCGGAATGAAATGTGAACGCAACATTGATTTGTGGCATACGCGAACCTCTATTCTGATTTTGGCGAGCCCGGTCTGAGTAAGTATCTCAGTTTTGACCCTCCGACGGAACAACCACGATTATGGATAGCTCTCGGGTTGTCGCTCTCAAGGAAGGAGTCTACGTGGCGCCGTGGCGCCAGACCGCTCTTGTGACCTGGAAGTTGATGGCGTCGCGTCAAAGATCCGGTTTGGCAGTTGGTACCTCCAAGCGCCTGCCGTAGCAGCATCATTGGTGATGAGTAAACCCGTGGCGATAAGGGACAAACGACTTGCCACAATGCCTTTTGGGAAGACCAGCAGCGGACAGTGCCGAGTTGTTTTCTCACTCTGCTGCGACGCGGATTGCGCGTGTTTCGATGGCGCTGTTAGAATCGTGATGGAGGCATTCTTGAGCGCAACTAAGCCGCGGGTGGTGATCGTCGGCGGCGGTTTCGGCGGGCTGTTCGCGGCGCGCGAGTTGGCCGGTGCTCCCGTCAGCGTGACGCTCGTCGACAAACGGAACTACCATCTTTTCCGTCCCATGCTCTACCAGGTGGCCACGGGGCTGTTATCCGCCGACCAGATTGCCGGGCCGCTCCGTTCGATCCTGAGCCGCCAGCAAAATGTTGAGGTGTTGCTCTCCGAAGCGAGCGGCATCGACACGGAAAAGAGGCTGGTTCATTTGAAAGAGCACGTGGTGCCGTACGACTTCCTCGTGCTTGCGACCGGAATTCAATACAACTACTTTGGTCATGAGGACTGGCGGCACACGGCGCCGGGCCTCGAATCTCTGGACGACGCCGACCTGATTCGCGGCAAGGTCCTGCTGGCCTTCGAGCGCGCCGAGGAGATTGCGGCGCTCGACCACGCGGACACGGAGAAAATACGCCAACTGCTCACGTTTGTTCTGGTGGGCGCGGGGACAGTGGGCGTGGAAATGGCGAGCACTCTGGCGGAAATGTCGCGCATGGCCCTGGCGCACGATTTTCGCCACATCGATCCTCGCTCGGCGAGAATCCTTCTGTACGAGGCGGCCCCGCGGGTGCTTCCCGCTTTTCCGGAGGTGCTTTCGGCCAAGGCTCGGCGCCATCTGGAGAGCCTGGGTGTGCAGGTGCGCACGAACACACGCGTCACGAATGTGGACGCTGATGGGATCGTGGCCAATGGCGAGCGGATTCTGGCTGGCACGGTATTGTGGGGCGCGGGCGTGCTTGCGTCTCCCGCAGGCCGATGGCTGGGAGCGCCCGTGGACAAGTCGGGGAAGATTATCGTAAACGCCGATCTTTCCGTGCCGGGGCACCCTGAGATTTTTGCGATTGGCGACACGGCGCACGTCGTGGCGCAGGCGCGGAATTTGCTGGGCATGAAGGCGAAAGAGCCCATGGTCATGCCGGGAGTAGCGCAGCCGGCCATTCAAGAGGGCAAGTACGTGGCCGGCTTGATTCGGCGCCGCGTGCAAGGGCAGGTGCCGCCGCCGCCGTTCTGGTACTGGGACAAGGGCGATCTGGCGATTGTGGGCCGCACCTATGCCCTCGCCGACCTTCGGTTTCTGCGCTTCACGGGATTCTCCGCCTGGATTGTCTGGGCGGCCGTGCACGTTTATTTCCTGATCGGATTCGCGAACCGTTTCTTCGTCGTACTGCAGTGGGGAATTGCGTTTTTGACCAAGCGGCGCCAGGTGCGCGTGTTCCCCGGACGAGAAAATGCCGGAAAGGCGCTCTAGGTTCCCGCGAAGCGCCAGACCCAGATGATTCGCCATTAGCAGCCGGTGCCGAGTTTCAGCGTCACGCTCGGAGCGCTCCCGGTGAGCCGCGCCAGCGGATCGGAGCCATGATTGTACAAGCAGGCCGAACCGCTTGACCCGGTCAAGGTGATGCTTACATTCTGGATGTTCCAGTTGTCGTCGGTCTCAGTCCATGAATTGTGCGAAGTTAGGGTGATGGTGATGTCGCCAAAATCCGAGAGCGGCCGGGCTGCACCGGCGATAGTGAACGTCTTCACATGATCCGAGTTGTTCGGCCAGCCGGGATCGCTCTGGGCCTTTAAAGTAAACGTTTGATTGCCTCCGGGAAGGACGACGCTGGCGGTTGCCGAGCTGTCGCCGCGGAGGTCGTCGCCGCCCGTCTCGATAGTGAACGTGATTTGGTTGAAGGTGGCCTGCGGGGGAGCGCACGCCGTGGGTCCACCCAGATAGAAGTAGCTCCCCCAGCTCCCTCCGCTGTTCATGAACATTTGAATGGTGTATGGATCCGCGCCGGTCTTCGTCGCGATGTCGCTAACGCCAACGCCATTGTCGTTCACCATGGTTCCATTCAGATCCGATTGATTCCGCAGGTTCCGAAGGAAAGCGGCGCGAGTCCAACCGCACTGGGCCTGCCAACCGCTGCCCATTTGATCTTGGGTCGCAGCAGGATTCGACAGACTGGAAAAAACCTCACCCCCGGACCCAATCCATTCCACATCATTCCCAACGCCGCCATTAAACAGGCTGGCCGGGTAGTAGCCCATCCAAACCCCCTGCACGGCGATCCACCAATTGAGCTGCCCGTTCGTGGGTTCGCGATAGAGCTGGAACTTCATGGAGATATCGTACTGCGGGCCGCCATACGTGCTGTAGCCGTTAATCCGGATTCCCGGAAAAACCGAGTTGCTGTACTGGACCCACCCGCTATACTGCGAATTGTAGCCTCCCTGGTTGTTCCCGTCCGCCGTGTATCCATTCGTCGTGTAATAGGTGAAGACGTGGGGCGAACTGTCGCCGTTCAGGTTCTGGTCAACCGTCCAGCCGCCTTCGATCGACTGAAGTTGCGGTTTGTCGTAATTCTGAAGCCAGAATTGCAGGATGGAATGGTCGTCGCCCGGGGCCGAGGGAAGATCGATTTTGGGATCCCAGACGCTCAGGAATCCGTCGGCGCCGTACGCCTTCACGCTTTGACTGTCGGTTTCGTGGAAATAGCCCGCCGGGTTGGGATCGGTAGGCTTCTTGTTGGGGCGATCTTTATTGACCAACAACCCTCCGCTCTTGTTCAGGAAATCCGTGAGCGCAAAGGTTCTCGTCAGTTTCGAGATATCCAGGCGCGCGAGGGGCACGGTTCCCGCCGGCCCGCGCTCGACTTTCGGGTCGTCAAGCTCGAGACTGACGGCCTTCACCGGCTTCTCATTGTCTGCGGTCCGAACCGGCATGGTCATAACCGGTGGCGCCGACGCGATCTTTCCTGCCGGGTCTTGACTTTCGATGGGAACCCAGTCCAGGGTCTGACCGCTGGGGGTGGTGGTTGTCTTGACGATCTTAAGAGCACTTTGGCGAGCCGCTAAGAATTGGGTGAGTTGCGGGTTCAGTTTAATTTGGTCGATTGCCATAGTGTCGCTCCTTTGACTCCCATTGATAACACGCAATTCGCGGATTCAAAGCCCAATGAATATCCAGATTCAACTATTCATATCCAAATCTTGCTATCGGACGGCGATCGTCCGTGACCCCTCGTCAAGAGTCATTTTCGATCTCTGCACCTTTTGGCGGTGCTGCGATGGGGTGAGCCCGTAAGTGTTTCGGAACTCGCCAATGAACCGGCCGACGTGATTGAATCCCGACCGTGCCGCCACCTCCTTGACACTCAAATGCGAGGTGTCAAGAAGCTCCTTGGCTCTCGCCAGCCTTGCGGCCTTCAGGTAACGTCTCGGACTAATTCCTGTCTGGGTGTGAAAGAGGTGGGACAGCCGCGAGATAGAGAGCCCTGCTGCCCCTGCCAGCTCACTCAGCGGCAACTTGCGGTGCAGGGTGACATGCATCAACGCTGCGACTCTATCGATTCTGGGATCGACTGAGGGTGGGTTGGGGAAACGGCGGACGGCGTCCCAATGCCCGGCGGAAAGCGAAGCGGCGTGCCGGCCTTTAGAAACCTCTGCCGTAGGATCGGAAAAAACCACCACTCGATCCTCCCGGGCAGAGGGGCCGATGCCCGATATCGTGTGACTAACTACGCCAGATTGTGTGTTTGCAGACTATCTCTAATCCTACTTGAACACATAACCCGCACAAGGACATTGTGTCAAGTTAATTCTCGATGAAGCACATGCTGGCTTGGGGCGCCGGAATATGACTTTTCCCACGGGATACGCGGAAAATACGTCGCGCTGACGCCTGCCCGATTCGCGCTCTCCTCCGCCCGGGTGCTCTTCCAGCTTTTGCCTCTGTTTTTGATCGACTAATGCGCTGGCTGGGGAAACCGCGCCAACCGTGACGGCACTCCTCTGCCGGTTCTTAACATTCATCCTTGGGGGAGAAAAACGGTTCCTGTTTGACACCATTTCGCCCCGCGGTGTACCGGGCAAATCGTAGCGCAGGGCTCGGTCTCCCGCCTTGCGGCTTTTGCAGATTTTGCATCACCCAATCGAGATTTCCGCGTAGAAGCTTTGGGGGAAAGGCACGACATTTTCCAATTATTTTCGGGCATTGTGACTGCCTCGCGCTCATTTGCGCTTGACTTGGCCTGTGGGCAAGCGTACCACTTCCTTGTTTGTATGTGTTCGGCTGCAGCGCCGAGCTGTGAAGTCGATGCTGGGCGAAAAGGCACGGGCAATGGCGCGGGTGGTGATTGCGGACGGTGCGGACCTTGTGACGCAGCGTGGCAACGGACGGCAATTCATTCTGGCGAGCGAGGGGGAGCATGGGGTTTATCTGGCGGAGAAAGGTTGTCCCTTCCTCCCCCCTCCGGTTGGATATCTTTCGTGGATGACCTAGGGGGTGGAACTTGAAAATGCGTGGTGCGGCTTTGGCTGTCTCAAGCATCCTTTTCACGATCGGCCTTCTTATGCTGGCACCTGTAATGTGGGGGGATGCTGTGACTTTATTCCAAAGCGACCCCTATCAATCAAATCTAGAATTATATAGGGTGATCGACTCTTTCGCGCCCGTGGGTTTTGCCTCCCTTGCACTTATTTTGATCGGTCTGGTTGTCGCGTGGTTTGGGTACATTAAAGGGGTACGCTGGACGTGGTTTGTCATGTTTGTAATCGTCTGGGTGTGGGCATTCCCGGTCTTGATGTTACCGTACCTTCATCGCTGGGCGCAGGTGAGTCTTATCGCAACGCTCGAAGACGCAATAAGGGGGAACGGGATCGGGCGAAGTTTTGTGGAAGTTGCCCTGGCAATCCTGCTCATGGTGCTCGCTCTCCTCCTTCCGCTCAAAACGTTTATTCCGCGTCGGGCGGGGGGCCCCGGTCAGTCCGGCCGCGCGAATTCGGGCGCCCCTGACAAGCCTACCTTGTCGCAGAGATGGCGAGGGAGGTGGGAGTTGAAAATCCGACACGACGCTTTGGCTATCTCAAGCATCCTCTTTACGCTCGCACTCCTTATTCTCACGCCGGCGATGTGGAGGGCTGCTGCAAACGTACGCGAAAGCTGCATCTGGGGGGCAGTGGGTCCATTCGTGTGGCCGCCAAACTGTTTCGCGCTTGCGGGCATTGCTTCGCTTGCCGTTATTGTGACCGGACTGATTGTTACGTGGGCTGGGTACATCAGAGGTGTCCGCTGGACGTGGTTTGTAATGTTTGTGATCATCTGCGTGTGGGCATTCCCGGTCTTGCTATTACCGTTCCTCCTTCCCTGGAGGGGCGTGGAAACGATGGCACAATCGTTCGCCGGCGCGGTAAGCCAGAGCGGGACGGAACGAGGTTATGCGGAAGTTGTCCTGGCATTCCTGCTCATGGTTCTCTCCCTCGCCCTTCCGGTCAGGACGCTTGTTCTGGGCCGGGGCGGTAGCCCAGGTCACTCTGGCCGCGCAAGTTTGGGCTCCGTGGACAAGGGGGCCGCGCCGAGGAAGGCGTAGCTTGCCTTTTTCGGTTGGGGGAGACAGTGCCAGGCCCCTAGTCCCAAAAGACGGGAATCCGTGTCAGCCGGCGTTTCATCCGCCGACTTGCAAATCGGCGTTGGTGCGAGGATAGTTGGCAAGTGTTAGAGAACTCTTTGGGTTGGCCTTATTTGTTGCAATCAACAGGTGGATATTGCGCTACACTTTTGAGTGGGATCCGGTCAAAGCCAAGGAGAACCTGAGAAAGCACAGGATCACGTTCGATCGTGCGGCAGAAGTGGTTCTGGACCCGCTGGCTGTCTCCATTTTTGACGAAGAGCACAGCGAAGACGAGGAACGGTGGGTGAGCCTCGGCAAAGATCGACGCGGAAGCTTGCTGGTTCTTGTCCATACGTTTTTGGAGGTCTCAACGGAAGAATGCAGAGTGCGCATCATCTCAGCTCGGAAAGCGAACAAGCAAGAGATCAAGCAGTACGAGGAAACGCACCCATGAAGAAAGCGTATGACTTTTCGAAGGGTGAACGTGGAAAGTTTTTCCGGCCGAACGCCGAACTGAACCTTCCCGTTTACCTGGAGCCGGACGTGGCCAAGGCTTTCCGCAATTCAGCGGCGGTGAACGAAGCCCTTCGATCTTTGCTCCGGATATCTGCGACCACCCGACGCCTGACCAAGTCTGCCGATGAAAGCGAAGGCAGCTCGCGCCGTTGATCGCCGAATTGCTGAAAGGCTAGCTCTTCGACCTGTGACTTACAGACACTGAAAGGCCGCAAGGCCGGAGAGCGGGCCTTGCGCTACGTTTCGCCGTACGCCGGGCCATATCGGCCGGCGAGCCCCCGCCGCGTGCCGGTTCCACACCACGAATAACCGGACCGTCCCCGGGTTCCGTCGCGAACGAGTCCAGCAATGGCGGCTGGCGTTACAGATCATCTTTGGAGTGTTGCGGACCCTGTGGCACTATGGGAAAGGGAAAGGGAGAAAGGGTTCGGGTACCCTTACTCCGTCTGGGCTTGAACGTGTTAACGCTCGGACTCCACCTATTACCCAATCCCCCTGCTTCGCCGCTGCAAAGAAAAGGGTACCCCCTTACCTTTCCCGCTACTTCCACTCGGAAATCTGCGCCTTCGTATTCCCCTGCGCATCGACGTCGTACTCGAACAAGGCTGCCACGCTGTTCAGCCGCGCCCATTTGGGAAACGCAGTCTGGTAAAAGATGGCTCCACGATATTTAACCGAGCCATCTTTCCCGATCAAGCCCACGCCGTGGCCCACCCAGCTTGCAGCGCCGCCCTCCACATTCATGACCACGCCCTGCCCGCTGCCGATCAGGCTGCCGTCCGGCCGCATCGACGAGGTGTACGTGCCCGTTGTCCGATGGCCGACTCCCAGAATCGAGCCTTCCGCCTGAAACGAAGTTTCCATCATCGGGCCTGCGCCCTGGGATGGAAGCACTCGCCGCACTGTAACCGTCCCCATCTCTTCACCGATCTTATCTCCAAGCATCGTCTCCTCCTTTAAGTGGGTAGCGTCTCGGATTGAACTCATGGGGTGGCGGAGACGTTGAAGTCCCTGTCTGCGCCACCCTTCAGACCATAAGTCATTGCCAATATTCTTAATTTCGCGGGACACCACACTAAGGCCGCGCCTCGAAAACCAGGTTAAATGGAGTTTCGGCAGCGCGGCGGAAGCGGGTAAAGCCCGCATCCGACGTCACCTTGCGAATTTGCTTTTCGCCCGCCGGCGCGCCCAATGCCGCGCCCATATCCCCCACGACCTTTTCCATAAAAGAATTAAGCTTCGCCTCATCGAGCCCGGGACTCACCGCCGGCGTAGCCACGGAAATGCCTCCGGAAATTTGCGTGGCGGGAGTGAGGGGCAGAGATTCAGGAACTCTGCCCGGATCTACGCCCGAACTTGCGCTTCACATCCAGTCGGAACGCGAGTAGGAAACCCAGCTCCAACGGTTTTGTTTAGACTTTATGCCCGATCCTAATCTACCCGCCGCCCCAACCCGTGTCAAGCCGATTTTCACGGTGAAGCACATCCCGTGCGGCTGCATCACATATCTAGCCTCCAGGCTGAATATTCTGGTTGACGCGGAAGAAATCGCTGGGGGCGCAAGGGGTCGGGTAGGGGGCACTAGCAAGAAGCCGAGGAACCCCTCCCGCCTGTCATTGTGAGGAGCTGATTGCGACGAGGAGTCTCGATGTAGACCTAATTTAAAGCTCAAGGTTCCATCAATTCGAAGAGCTAACGGTTGCAGCTTCCGCAGCGGCCGATATTTGCACACGCTCTTTGATTTCACTGCGGATCAGCTCGGCTTGCTGCGAAGTGAAAAGTAATTGCCCACAGGCGATCTGGCGAAAATCCGCGGGAGTCCAGCGGGCGCGCATGATCCCGGTGGAGCCATGACCGATCGTGCGCAGAAGCAGGTGGCCCAATTCGTGCGCCATCGCATAGGCGAGAATCCGAAACAACGATCCGTTGGTGCGTTCCGCCTCTTCGTTAATGTTGTCATAGAATAGGCTCGCTACGGAAGCCCGTTCCCCCTCCTTTGTCAGGGAAGTGAGCCCCAAAGTTGTGTCGGGTATGGACGCGCGTGCCGCCATGAAGCGGGGCACGATACTCAGGTCGAAGCGTGGCGAGTCCGCGGGCCTCTGACAGGCCGGGTACTGGTCAAGTTCAGATGCCGTGAGAGGGCAATCCACCCAGTTTGTTTCGATTCCCACCTCACGGAAGATCCTCGCCACTTCACTCTCGGCGTGTCCAGGGGTGCCCTGCCTGAGCCGAGCATAGTCATGCACCCGGATGATGATTTTCAGGTTCTCGCCCTTGCTATGGGCGCCGCCAGGGACTGTAGGCGTCAGACTGAAGGTGACAAAACATGCCAGCCCAAACAGCCTTCCAAATCCCCAACTCCGAACTTTTGCTCCTGGTCCTTTCATGGCGCCACCTCCGCGGTCCACGTGATGGCGCCGACTTTCAGGCAAGTGATGGAGCGTGTCCATGCACTGGGATTGAACTGTGGTTGATCCCTCCCTGAACTTGTAACCCCATGAAAAAACATGGATTAGGCTAAGAGTTGACTCTTGTGGGTGACTCTTGTGGGTGACTTTTTTTGGACGTTCAGGAGTGCTATACTCGGCGCAGCCTCGGGGACTTCACCATGCCTGACTCCACTCTAGGACCGCCGGTCATCCGTTTTGGCGTGTTTGAGGTTGATCTGCGCTTAGGCGAACTGCGCAAAGGCGGTCTGAAGGTCAAGCTGCAAGACCAGCCCTTTCAGATTCTGGCGATACTGTTGGAGCATCCGGGAGAACTCGTCTCGCGCGAGCAGATTCAGAAACGGCTGTGGAACGCAGACACTTTCGTGGATTTCGACCACAGCCTCGCCACGGCTGTCAAGAAACTGCGTGAAGCACTCGGTGACTCGGCGGATAACCCACGCTTCGTTGCGACCGTGCCGCGGCGCGGGTTTCGGTTCATAGCGCCGGTCGAGCAGCGCCACCCCCTGATCCCCTCCCCGCCTGGCTCAGGAGGGGGCCAAGGTGCGGTCCCTGGTTCAGCAGGTGATCAGCGAGAGGTCATGGCGGCGGGTCCGCGCCCCCTACGAAGGCGGTGGGTCGCGCCGCTCAGTGCCGGGGGGTTGGTGGCACTGCTGGCGGTGTTGTTCGGCGTGAATGTGGGCGGGTTGCGCGACCGCGCTCTGTCGGCAGTAGGGGCAAGGCACGCCGGACCCATGCCGAAGATCGAATCCATCGCTGTGCTGCCGCTCGAGAACCTCTCCAACGATCCGGAGCAGGATTACTTCGCGGACGGCATGACCGACGAGCTGATCACAAGCCTCGGCAAGATCACCGCGCTGCGAGTGATTTCGCGGCAATCGGTGATGCGCTACAAGCACACGAAGGAGACGGTGCAGGAGATCGCGCGGGAACTGAACGTGGACGCGGTGGTGGAGGGTGCGGTGCTGCGCTCCGGGGACCGGGTGCGCATCAGCGCGCAGCTCATTCACGCCGAGACGGAGCGCCTACTCTGGGCGGAGAGCTATGAGCGGGAGATGGCTGATGTCCTGGTCCTGCAGAGCGATCTGGCCAAGTCCATCGTCAACGAAATCAGAGTCAATGTTGCGCCCAGAGAAAAGGTCTCGCTGGAAAGTGCCCGCCAGGTCAAACCTGAAGCCCACGAGGCTTACGTGAAGGGACGCTACTTTCAGGATAAGGGGACGGAATCGGACCTTGAATAAGAGCATCGAGTATTTTAATCGTGCTATCAGGGAGGATTCCGGTTACGCGCCGGCTTACGCTGGCTTAGCCGGGTCGTATAGCGTTTTTGGGGCTGGCGGCCTGGCCCCGCCAAGGAAGATGTTCCCTCTGGCCAAGGCGGCGGTGAGAAAGGCCCTGGAGATTGATGACACCCTCGACGAAGCTCACCTATGGATCGCCTTCGCCGCGGCATTCTACGACTGGGACTGGGGGCTTGCCGACCGCGAATTCAAGAAGGCTATTGAACTCAATCCAAGCAACCGGAATGCACATCTTTATTACTCGTGGTATTTGAGCTCGACGGACCGACATGAGGAGTCCCTGTTCGAGGCCAAGACACGTTCTGCAGCTTGACCCTCTCTCGGAGCCCAGCCTCCTCGGATATGATTACGCCATGACGCGCCAGTACGACAAGGCAATAGAACAATACCGGGCAGCGTTGGAGATAGACCCCGCTGACGTTGGCGCCCTTCAATATTTGGGTGAGGCTTACGAGCTCAAAGGGTTCGTATGAGGAAGCCACAGCGGAGTATCGCAAGGGAAGCCAGTTGGATGCTTCTCTGTATTGGATATCAGCATTGGCGCGCGTCTACGCTAAATCAGGCAGGAGAACCGAGGCGTTAAGGGTCCTTAATCATCTGAAGGAGGAATCGAAGCGGAGATACGCTCCATCGGCCGATATTGCATTAGTCTATGCAGCCCTCGGCGATACAAACGAGGCATTTGAAGGGCTGAGGAAAGCCTACCAGGAGCACGAAGGTAGGCTCGTTGCACTCAAAGTGGACCCTATGTTCGACCCCCTCCGCCCCGACCCGCGATTCCAGGACCTCCTTCGCCGCATGAATTTCCCGCCGTAGATACGTAGGAGAAAGGGGGGCAGGATCCCTTTTGGAAAGGGGGAGACTTTCTCCTCCTCATCAGGGCCCGGCTAGGTCGAGTCATTATCCGGACTTCCGCTGCCCGCGGGTGGTGCATACATCGTTCCCCAATGTATGCGAGATGCGCATCAACTCTGACAAAACGATCGAGACACTCAGCCAAAATGTGAGGGCAGGAGTCACACAAATCGCCAACACACACTAGGGGAAGCGGGGGTCAGGGAGAGGAGAGAAGGGTATCGGACCTCCTTTCCTCTGACCTTGCCTCCCAACCCGAATCTAGCCACGGCGTGACCTTGACCTGAAGTAGGAAACGCCCCAGATCATCAAGTTAACGATGAGGACGGTTTCTAGCACCACCAAAATCACATACGAGATGCTGGAAAGGCTCCCAATGGCGCGATGAAAGGCAAAGCCAACCGCTGCCTGTATTAGGCCCGCGACCAGTACCGATGTAACCACGTCCGTGGCTGACGCGCCCAGTCTGCGTGCTTGCCGCGCGACAAAGTACCCCACCGTGAATGTCGAGGTTACTAGGCGGAAGGGGAACGTCGGCAGGTGGCCGACCACTAAGCCATGGCGCTCGGCATAAAAGACCCGCGCTGCCACCACTGCGGCGATACCGACGCCCACAGTAAGATAGATCAGATTGTCTCGGGTCGTCGTCTTCATAGTCGTTTAGAAAACGGGAAACGGCCGGCTCGCGCAGACGCCGGTTTTTTGGCGCCTGCGATCTCCCAAAGGGACATTCTCTTCCGGCTCCGCGCCGCCGAGAGTATACTCTCCCGCGTCATGCCCTTCTACCACCGCGTTTTTAGCCGCGGTGAACTCTCATTCATCACCACCAGCACCTATCGCCACATGCGCCTTTTTCCTCTCTGTGGCACAGGCACTCCTGCCTGTGCTTTCCGGACACAGCCAGGAGTGGCTGTGTCACTTCTCCGCGTGGGCCGCCACCAGTGACGTCCCTTGCGAAAAAACCTTAAGCTTGCAGTTCCCGTTTTCATCCATTCTTGCCATAATCATTCTGGTCATCATCCGTTGACGGGATGGCGTGGGCGGACCAAGCTATGATGAATCACGGCGAGCCCCGGCGCGGGAAGAATCTCGCGGTTCTGAACTGCGTCCTGTCAATGGCAGGCTGAGGCGGGTGCTCTCCTCATTTGGACGTAGCGCCGCCCCTGAGGCGCCGTTCGAAGGGCGCTGGAAACGGAAGGATCAATCATGGAGATAAAGCATAGTCGAATCGCCGGCAGGAGGCCAAATGGCGTCAGGAACATGTGAAAGAATTGGTTTTACCGATTTCAGAACTACACATTTTCAATAAGTTACACGGTTGATAACAGGTCGAAATTCAATTTTTTCACACGTTCCAGGAACCGTTTCTCGCGTCATTTTCCCCATAACCGCATCCTCTCCACTTTGTCCTCGACAATAAAATGGTTCCTGGAACATGTGAAAAAATTAGGAAATAAATCTCTCACCACTGAGGCACAGAGGCACTGAGAACTGAAATGAAAGGACCTTCCTCTGTGCCTCCGTGTCTCAGTGGTCAATATGGTCGATTTCTTCACACCTTCCAGGAACCGTTTTTCGCTCTCCCTGTTCTCGAGCTGGTGACCGTGCCACAGGAAGGCCTCCGTAATCAGCCCCGTCATGCACGGCCGGCTCCGCCGGCACAGCGACATTTTGTAGCCTCCCTTGCTTGTTTATTTTTCTTGACAAACGTATCGACATAGTAATACAATGGTGGAGCGTTAAAATAGAGGTGGATGAGTGTCGCTCCGCAAATCTCCCTGCCTGACCCCGACTCTGCTCGCTTCCAATCGGCGCAATGCCAAGAGGTCCACCGGCCCCCGGACGGCACGGGGCAAGGCCTGGTCGCGGTTGAACCACCTGCGCGAAGGGTGGCGTTCGCCGGAATATCTCAGCTTCGTCACTGCCCTGTTCAACGCTCCACCCGGCCGGGTGGAGGCGACGGCACACGCTCTCCTCTCTTCCAAACTGGCAATTCATCCTCTTTTCATGGAGATCGCTCGGATCGGTGTGCGGGCAGACATGGACATCGGCAACGAAAGGAGATGGAGACGAGCAGGAAGGGATGAAATAGAAAAAAAGAATTCTTTTTATACGTTCGAAGCCGGAATGTGTATGAAAACAAAGGAACACAAGACACAATGCCCGAAACAATTCGGACATTTATGTCTTAGATTACGACAATTTTGTATAACCGATGCCCATTTTGCAGAAAAATGCAGAATTTGAACGATAGTTTTTTAGTCCCATTCAGTTTTTTGCGAGTTTGTTCGTGCAGAAATCCTGTCAATCCTGCTTATCCATGTCCGGATGTTTTTCGGGTCGTACTCGTGGCGGCCAGGATGGCCGCGCTCCCAGTGCTGGACACGAGTGGAGTACTAAAACGTGAATAGGGGTTCAATCCTATGTCCTGAACTCTGAATCCGGCCGCCGCCTCTGCTACAATAAGCGCATCGCTATGGCTGAACCCAGTCCGACGCACAGAACGATCGATCCCTTCTCCCTCGAGGTGCTGGAATTCCCCGCCGTTCTCGAGCTGCTGCACGGGTATCTTTCCGGTCCGATCAGTGAGCCGCTGCTGGATAAAGTCTCACCGCACACCGACCTGGAGGAGATTCGGCGGGATTTGGCGTTGGCCCACGAGGCTCGGGAATACTTGCGCGAGAGCAGTCGCCCCGGCATGGCGTCGCTTTGCGAGCCTGGCCCGCTGCTCGATAAATTGCGGGTGGAAGGTGTGGCGCTCGCGGCCCTCGAGATTATGGCGCTGGTGGAATTGGCGCGGGCTGGGCTCGATTTGCACCGCACGTTCGCCAAGGCTTCCGCCTCGCACTCCGCGCGAGGCGGCCACACACCGTCCGCCCCTGCTGAAGCAGGCCATGGGGACGCCGGCCGAGTGTCTGCCGCTCCCGGCGAATCGCGCCATGGGGAAGATGCGAGAGCGGCATCGGGCCCCGCTGCGTCCTCGACCGCCGGACCGTCGGGCACGCCTCGTCTGTCGGAACTGTCGCGCGCGCTGCCCGATTTCCGCGGCCTGATCACGGAACTCGGCGGCAAGATCAATCCGGATGGCACGCTGGACTCGTCCGCGAGCGCGGAGCTGTCGCGCGTGCGCAAGGCCATCGATCGCGCCAAGGGGGAAATCCAGTCGAGCCTCGAACGCATGCTGCGGCGCTTTTCCCAGGACGACGTGCTCCAGGACGCCGTGGTGACCATCCGCAACGACCGCTTCGTCATCCCCGTCCGCGTCGAAGAAAAACGGCGCGTGCAGGGCGTCGTGCACGGAACGAGTTCCTCCGGCGCCACGGTTTACATCGAACCGCTTGAGACCCTGGCCCTGAATAATGACCTGGTGGAATTGCAGGACCGCGAGTTTGCGGAGGTTCAGCGCATCCTGGGCGAATTCACTCGCAAGCTGCAAGAACGCCGCGAAGACCTGAGGCGCGCGGCAGACATTTTGGCCGAAATCGACTGGGCTTTCGCCAAAGGCGAGTTCAGCAAACAGTTCGACTGCTGCATTCCCGAGGTGCACCCGGAACGGGCAATTTGTCTGAACGGCTTTCGCCACCCACTCCTCCACATTGCGTTGAGGACGTTTAAGGGCCGCCTGGTCCCACTCAGCCTCGAAATCAAAAATCCAAAAAAACTGATGATTATCAGTGGTCCAAATACCGGCGGCAAGACCGTTGCCCTGAAGGCCGTGGGCATTGTCGTCCTGATGGCGCAGGCGGGAATTCCCGTGCCCGCAAGCGAAGTGAAGCTGCCGCTGTTCGGGCGCGTGCTGGCGGATATCGGCGACCAGCAATCGATTGAGGCAAACCTCAGCACCTTTTCGGCGCACGTGAAGAACATCGAGGCCATGGCGGAAGTGGCCGGTCCAAACGACCTGGTGCTGCTGGATGAGATTGGGGCCAGCACGGAACCTAACGAAGGCGCGGCACTGGCCGTTGCCATTCTCGAACACTTCCGCCAGCGCGGCGCGATGACCATGGTAACTACTCACCACTCACGCCTGAAAGCCTATGCCGCAGAAACCGCGGAGGCCGTGAACGCCGCGATGGAGTTCGATGAGGCCACGCTGGAGCCCACCTATCGGCTGCTCGTGGGGTTGCCGGGAAAATCCAGCGCCCTCGATATCGCCGCGCGGCTGGGCTTGGAATCCAGCATCGTGGCCAAGGCGCGGTCCCTGCTCGATCCTGCCGACGCCGAGGCCGCCGCGTTGGTCGCCGGACTACATCAGCAACGCATCGACATGGAACGCAAGCTGGAGGAACTCGAAATCCAGAAGCAGGAATTGCAAAATCGCCATGAACAATTGGAGCACCAATTCCAGCAAGAGCGCCGCACCAAACTGCACGAGCTCGATTCCCGCTTGGAAAGCACCCTGCGCCAATACGCCAAAACTTGGGAACAATCATTGGAGGAGTTGCGCAAGCAGGCAGCGCCCGCCAAGGTAGTGGCACGAGGTGAGCGGAAAGCCAGCGGCTTGGTGCGGGAAGCGCGCGAGGAGTGGAACGCGCAGGTGCTGGAATCAGCGGCGGAGCCAGCACCTCAAGAACCTCAGGCGGTCCGGCTTCTGGCGGTCGGCGACCGTGTGAAGTTAATGAACGTTTCCACTCCGGGCACGGTGACCGCGCTTCTTGAGGACGGTCAAGTCGAGGTTGCCGTGGGGCATATGAAAATGCGCGTCGGCAAGGACGAAGCGAAGCTCATCGTTGCGGGCGGCAAGACGGTCCCTGAGGCGCCCGCAGCCTCATCTCGCAATGACGAGGTTCCCGAGGAGTTTAATGTCATCGGGGAAACGGCGGAAGAGGCCCGCGAGCGCGTGGATAAGTTCCTCGACCAAGCATTCCTCGGCGGACGCTCGCGGCTGCGTATTATTCACGGCCACGGCAAGGGAATTCTGCGCAGGACGCTGCACGAGATGTTTTCTCATCATCCCCATGTCGAGAAGTTCTATGCGGCCCCGCCCCATGAAGGCGGTGGCGGAGCGACGATTGTCGAGCTGAAGACCTGAATATGCTCAGTTTCGGGCGTCTTCACGCAGAGAATGTGGGTGGAACTACGATTTGCCAGGAAGGCCTGAAGGCAAGAATGGGCTACTTTAGCCGATTTAACCGGCTGAGCTCGCGGGGGAGTTACCTTTTGCGGAGGCAGTTGCGCACAATCTGGACTAATTCCTCTGACTTAATGGGCTTATTCAGGTACTCCGTTGCCCCAGCATTCATGGCTTCCAAGTACGTATCTGCCTCGCCGTAAGCGGTAAGGATGATGACCGGAACTTCGCTCCCGCCACTGCGAATGGATTGGAGTATGCTCATCCCGTCACAATCGGGCATCCGTAAATCACAAATGATCAAATTGAAAATGCCGGAACGCAGAAGTCCGATGGCATCGCAGGGATTTGAAGTTGCTGTCACGACGAACTTCTCACCCGACAAGATCCGCTGAAGGACACGCAGGAAGTGAGGGTCGTCATCAATAATCAAGATGCGAGCGGCGATCTCGCCGCCGACCGAATCCCCTACTCCCGACCTTTCATCTGGCTCGGACTGTTCGACTGCATCCCACATCACACGAGTACCTGTCTCGCGTGGTCTTTTCTTCCCCACGCTCATCCAAGTACGAAGCACGTAAGGAACCAACTTCGAAGGGACATCGTGGGGGAACTGTGCCGGGCTCACGTCCTCTCCCATTGTCGGAAGGGAAAACCGCACCCATGGGAATCGGGGGTTGGGTGCGGGTCCATTCTGAAGGTAATGGGAGGTGAGCACTTCATTGAAGTGCCAGGCGCGAGCCATGTTTATAACAGTCAAACAAGAAAATTAGGCAGCCCGCGTGGTTGCCCCAGCCCCGTCCTTTTTGCCCAGACGGCGGCGGATTGTCCGAGGGTTGATTTGCAGCATTTGCGCAGCACGCAGACGATTGCTGCGGGTGAACTGCAACACCGTACGGATGACCGCGTCATGGATTTCCCGCATCGGGGTTCCAATCGAGAAAGTAAGGGTGAAGGTAGGTTGCATTTCCATTGGAGTAACCTCCTTAAATGGAGTTACAGGCCTTGGGCCAGCAACGAATTCCTTCACGTCGGCTGGGCCTCGAACGGTAGTAAACGGTTTCATCAGAGCCTCCTGCGATTATGAGACGTTCTCTTACACCGGCCCTTTTGTCAGCATTTTGAGTTCCTTTCTGTCCGTACATATGTTGTTCAAAGTCAGCAGGCGTCACTGCCCCAGCAGAAGAAAACGGACAAATTGGGTATCCACACGCAATTCCTTGTGCCTTTTGCCCCAGATTTAGGGTCGCGCGGAGCCCCGACCGCCCCCGGCAAGGTGTGAAACCTCCAGTTTCTCTCCCATTATCAAAGGATTATGGGGGACGGACATTTTTTCCAGGCTGGCAACAGAGATGCCGATTACCGTGATCTCAAGGCAGGCAAGACTCGGGGATGCCTTCAAATCAGGAGCGCTTAATGGCTAGTCATCAATCCAGTTTCAATAGGTTTCTGCAGTTCCTTAGCTCGCTGAAATGCGGATTGTTCTTGCTCGGATTGTTGGGAATATCGATGATTTTGGGCACGTTCATTCTGCAAAGGCCCATGGCGCAGGAAGGGCAAATCGAGCAGGTGTATGCCCCACAGGTCGTTCGTCTTCTGAATGCGCTGGGGCTATTCGACGTTTTCCATGCTTGGTGGTTCATCCTTCTCTTGGGTCTTCTAGGAGCCAACATCACGCTCGCGTCGATCGAGCGTTTTCCCCAAGTTTGGCGCCTGTATTCGCGGCCACATTTCATGGCGGACGCGGCGTTCGTCCGGGCATTGCCATTCCAACGCGAGATCCCGCTAGGTCCGCGCACTCCCTCCGAAGCGACAGCGTTAGCTTCCCAGAAGCTTGCAGGTCTGGGGTACCCAGCGCGACCGGATGTTTTATCAAAGGGAACGCTGTATGTGGAGAAGCATCGCCTAGTGCGTCTTGCTCCCTACGTAGTCCATGCGAGTCTACTCATTATCTTCGCGGGGGCGATCTTTGATGGGACGCACGGTTTCAAAGGGTACATCAGTCTGCGGCCGGGCACGAGCACGAATGATGTCGAACCTCTCGCTGTGCCGGGTGCTCATCACCATCTCAGTTTCAGTCTGCGTTGCGACGCGGCGGGCATGGATCCATACCCTGACGGTTCCCCGCGCCAATACTGGAGCCAATTGGCCGTGCTGGAAAATGGCCGCGAGGTAATGCGGAAGAAGATCTACGTGAATGACCCTCTCACTTATAAGGGCGTGCGATTTTTCCAGGCAACGTACGTTCCTTCGGGAGTTCCGCGCAAGCTCGTCATGGAAGCGGATTGGCAAGAAAGCGGCGTGGAGAAACACCAAACGTTAACACTGTCTCCAGGGACGCCTGCGCCTTTGGGTAAGCAAGGCGCAGCCGTCGCGTTGGTCGATTTCATTCCCGACTATGTATTGTCAGGCAACTCGATCACCTCGCGGTCTGACGACCCGCGCAATCCCGCCATTCACCTGCAAGTCGGGCGGCCCATCAGCGGAGTCACCAACGCCTGGGTGCTGGCCAAGTCGCCGGAATTGCATCCCCCGAACGACACTGGCGTCAACTTCCGCTACGTGAGTGTAGAGATGGACGCCAGTACCGGCTTGCAGGTGGCGCACCAGCCCGGGCAGTGGCTGATCTGGGCGGGGTGCTTGCTTCTGACCACGGGATTGATGATGGCCCTCTATCTGTCCCACATCCGCATTTGGGGTGTTGTAGGGAGGGACCGCAAGGGGCAGCCGGCGCTTTTGTTGGGTGGGCAGCCCAGCAAGTATCGCGAGAATTTCGAGCGCAAGTTCAACGAATTGACCGACGCGATCGAAGCCGCTTTTGTGAAAATTCCGGAAGAAGTGCGCGAGGACGCACCTGCAGCATAGTGGATAAACCGCAGACCCCCACGATAGGGCGGTTCTTCCCGGGCGGCCGTAGGGTCAGAAACAGACATTAAGCCCGAACCCGACGGCCCTCAGCAAGCACACCGGACGAAGCATAAAGAAGAAGGAGGAGGAAGTTATGGCGAAAGTGATGACCCACACCACGGAGCGCAGCCAGCTCAGCGCCGCAAGTTGGATCCTGCTGGTGGTTAGCGTGGCATGTTTCACGGTCCTGGCGATTTCTGTCCCCCATCTGATCAGCGACCAGGGGTGGTTTGTGGGCGGAAGAGCGGGCGAAAAGTTCCTTTTTGTGGCGCTCGTTGCGTATTTGGGCGCATCGGTCTTATATGGATCTTCGGTGGCCATGCGCCAGGCGGAATTACTGCAAGGCGCGGTTTTACTTTCGCGCGGAGGCCTGTTGCTGCACACGATGGCCATTTTGGCGCGCTGGTCGAGTTCCGGCCATGCGCCGCTTTCGGACATTTATGAGATGGTGCTGGTCTTCTCCTGGGCCGTGGTCGCGCTACACGTCCTGGCGGAGTGGCGCTTGAAGCTGCCCTTCCTGGGAGCGATCACGCTCCCCATCGCGGCCCTGGCGCTGATTCTGATGCAAGTGCTGCCGGGAGAAATCCGTCCGCTGGTCCCGGCGCTGCAATCCACCTGGCTGCAGATTCACGTGACGCTGGCGATGCTGAGCTACGCGGGCTTTACGATCTCGTTTGCCGTGGCGCTGCTCTATCTGGTCAAGGACGGTGTCACCCCCCGCAATTTCCTGACGTGGTGCTCGGCACTGATCGTCGCGGTGTACGGGACAGTTGCGGCGACGTCGGTGAACGGCAGCATGGCGCTTTCGATGGCGGGGTGGGACCCCGTGGCGCATCAGAAGGTCATGCTAGCCGAGCACAAGGCGTTGATGGTGCCGATCGAATCGCTGGGCTGGCCTTTCGTAGTCGCCCTGGCGCTGGCCGCCGCGACCCTGCTTTTGAACCTCATGGCCACGTATTCCCCGCAGGCCGAGCGGTGGGAAAAACCCATGCGCTGGGCGTTCCTCGCGTCGATTGGAGCCCAGGCTCTAGCGCTGGCACTCCTGCTCGCGAAAGTCAGTGGCGGACCGTATTTTGTCGCCGAGTATTCCCAAAGCTTTCAAGTCCGGCTGGTGGATAGCCCCTTCCTGCTGGCGGGTGTAGCGACGGCGTTGTTTGCCTCGATCGCCTGGACGGTGCTCGACTGGAAATATGACTCGATTGTAGGCTATTTGCCAAGCCGCGACTCCTTGGACAGCCTGATTTACAAGACGGTGGCGATTTCCTTCCCCTTGCTGACGTTCATGATCATCGCCGGAGCCTACTGGGCCAACCGCACCTGGGGAACGTATTGGAGCTGGGACCCCAAGGAAGACTGGGCGCTGATTACCTGGCTGACCTACGCGGGCTACATTCACATGCGCCTCACCCGCGGCTGGCGCGGCCGTCGCTCGGCCTATTTCGCCATCATCGGCTTCGGCATTGTGATGTTCACGTTCTTCGGCGTGACCTACCTGCTGCCCGGACTGCACTCTTACGCGTGAGCGAGGCCACGCGAGAGGGCAGGAAGCTGACGTAGCGGGGGTTTACCCCGCCACGGCCTGGTGGCGAGATCACTTCAGCACGGGGCTTATCCGCGTTAATCCGTGTTGGTCCGCGGCCTGAACCAGTTTATTCACACCTTCGTTGGAGCTGGGAGGGGCCGCCCTCGTGCTGTTCGGGAGTTGGGGTCCAGATGCTAAATCCTAAATCCCATATCCGACCAGCCGGTTGCTAGCCGGCTACCTGCCCGTTTTCTGCCGATTGGCCTTGCCAACACGTGCGCTGCTCACCTCACGGCGGGCAGCACTTTTTCCCCTGCTGAAATACAACATGGCGTGGCGGAGAAGCCCATTGGCTTTGGTCTGGTAACCGGGACCGTCGGCTTTGAGCCAGGCAATGACATCCGCATCCAGGCGCATGGTGACGGGCTTTTTCCGGGGACGATAAAACTTGCCAATTTCCGCTCCGCTCCAATCGAGAACCGGTGGGGCATCGGAAAAATCAATTTCGTCGTCGCGCTTTGCCGCGATGGCGAGGATCTCTCGCTCCTGGTCTTTGGTGAGCCTTTTCATAGGCGCTCCTTTCGTGCGATTCCGCGGCGCGAGCTGAAATGAGTGTGTTCATCCCATTCATAGCGCATAGTGTTGCGTTCTTTAAATAAGTTGACTTATCAGGCAGCGAGTGGATTGCCGGTATAAGTCCATTCAAAGGGCCGGGCCTGCTGGTTGTAGGCCGCGATGAAATTCATGAGTCGCTGCACGAGTTCGTCTCGCGACTTGAAGATCCCGCGCCGCACGACTTTGCGGGTGAGGATGCCGAACCAGATTTCGATTTGGTTAAGCCAACTGGCATGGGTGGGAGTGAAGGTGAGATGCAAGCGTTTCTGTTTGGCCACCCAGGCCAGAGTTTTCTTGCTGCGATGGGACGACCCATTGTCCGCGATGAGGTAAAGCTCCTTGTCGGGATAGGCGTGGAGGAGCCGGCGAAGGAAACGAATAAAGGTCTCGCTGTCGTTGCGCTGGATGGATTCGGCTCGCACCTGGCCGCTATGAACCTCCAACGACGCCAGCAACGAGGCGGTTCCGTGGCGCTTATATTCATGGCTAAGTCTTTCAATGCGATGCGGTTTCATGGGCAACCGAGGCTGGGTCCGGTCCAAGGCCTGAATGGAGGTCTTCTCATCGACCGAGAGCACCACGGCGTTCTGCGGCGGACGCAGGTACAACCCCACGACGGCGAGCATCTTGGGCTCAAACTCCGGGTCGGGGGAATCCTTCCAGAAGCGAAAGCGATGGGGCTGGATCGATTCCGCCGACAGGACCGACTGCACCACCCCCACCCCCACGTTCAGGTGCCGGGCCAGGGTGCGAACGCTCCAATGCGTTCCCACCGATTCGGGCGGCGTGCGGCAGGCGGTAGCCGTGATGCGGTGGCGAATGTCCGCATCATACTTACGCTTGCGCCCGCGCCCAGACTCGTCCACCAAGCCGGTCAAGCGGTCGGCAGCAAAGCGCCGTCGCCATTTAATGACCACCGGTTTAGACACCTGCAAGCTCGCTTGAATCTGTTCGTTGCGTTGGCCCGCGGCCGCCAGCAGCACGATGCGGGCGCGCAAAACGTCGCGCTGGGCGGCGGAAGGAGAACGCACTATTTACGTCGCTCTGTAGATCATACGCGGCGAAACGCCAGATGTCAATATATCTGTACGTACACCCCGATTCGCCGATAAGAGGCGGCAGGTGCGGGTTGATTTGTCGTAGAGTGTCGGTGCGGCGCGTAGACATGGGGGGCGGGGAGTTGGGGGGAGTCGGGAAGGTAGTACGATTTTTCACCCGCGGGGTGTGAAAATTGCTAGGTTCATTTCTCTTATGCGCAAAATTCCCAAGCCTTCGCCCACCGCCTCACCGTTGTTGTTCGAGCTTGATCCCGAGCCGCTGCAAGAAACCCTGACCGCGCTGGGAGGAATCCCGCTGGTGGTGCAGGCCTTCCGCTCTCTGGGGCTGCCGCAGAGTATCCAGGAGCACGTGCGGGTGAAACAGCGGCAGCGCGGTTACGACGACGCGACGTTCGTGGAGAGCTTCGTGATTCTCAACGCCGCGGGGGGCGAATGTGTGGAAGATTTTGAGCGCCTGCGGCAAGACCCCGGGCTGGCGGAGATGATCGGGCACGCGGTGCCTTCGCCGCGCGCGGCGCTGGAGTTTTTGCAGGCGTTTCACCAGGAGGAGAAGATCGCGGAAGCCCAGCAACGACGCTTGCCGGAGCAGATCGCCTATATCCCGGAAGAGACGCCGCCGCTGGAGGGGCTGGGCCGAGTGAACCGCGATCTGGTGCAGCGCTGCGGGGAGCGCGCGCCCGACCAGCGCATCGCCACGGTGGATCAGGACGCCACGATCATTGAAAGCCACAAGCAGCAGGCCTTGACCACTTACGAAGGGGTGCGAGGGTATCAGCCCATGCTGGCGGTGTGGGCGGAGACCGGACTGGTGCTGGCCGATCAATTTCGCGATGGCAATGTGCCCGCCCAGATGGAGCCGCTGGAAGTGGCGCAACGGGCCTTTGCGGCGCTGCCCAGCACCGTGCAGGAGTATTACTATCGCGGCGACTCGGCGTGTCACGAAAGCGGCTTGGTGAATTGGTTGCGCGATGAGCAGCGGGCCGGCGGACCGCGCGGGCGCATCGGCTTTGCCATCAGTGCGCGCATGAGCGAG
>CAWEFC010000043.1:0-78554 GCA_963808085.1 uncultured Acidobacteriota bacterium | reverse complement strand
CACCCATCCTCCTCCACCCGCCCGCCGATAAACGAAGTGGGAGAGTGTCGGGGGCACTGCGAGGGGCCAAGAACGGGAAACGGCATGCAGGGCTTGGGCTCTCGACTCGCCACTCGTCACTTGTCACTGTCTTCGTGTCCGGCTGTTGGTTCAGGTGAGCGCGCGGGAAGAGCCGCACAGGAATCGACAGAGCGTATTTGTTTGCGTCGCCGGCTCCAAAAGGGTACCTGGGATCCTTTCTCCCTCCCGTGCGGAGCGGCCATATCTAGCGCCATCAAGCCCAAGGGCTATGACCGGTGGCCTGGTGCCACCCCGATGCATCGGGGTGACCAAGGCGGATGCACCAGGCACCTTGGACACAGCGCGGCTGCGCCGCAACCGAAGCTGTGCCATGGCCATCCTGGCCATGCCCGAGCACGGGCAGGATGCCCGTGGCACAAAATGTTTGCACGCTGCGCAGAACCTCGGGAATAGCAGTCCAGGGCAAGAGTACCTGGCAAGAAAAGGTATCTTAAAATGGGCAAGCGATTATGGCCATCGGCGGGAAGCGGACAAAATAAACCCGTGTAACGTTCCATCTGTCCCCGTCACCCTTGTTCTTCGACGAAGGCAAGGTTCGGCTCGCCCTCCCATTGCTGGAACGCGCCGCGGCAGATGGCGATTATCCTGAGGCCATATCACTTTTGTACCAGATCCGATCCAAGCTCGGTGCCCTTCCCTGCCGCTGCCGCCGCGGCCTCTACAAACATCTTCCGGGACAAGCGAAATGCCCACGACATGCGCGTCTAGATGACGATGCATCTCACAACCGCTCGGGACAGTCACACGGGGCGTAATGTGCCAAGATCTGTTCCCCGGAACCCGTCGGCCGCTCCAAAACCAGAACCCGGGAGAACCCGGGGCCAGGTCACTCGTTACACTGGTTTTCGTAAGGGTGGCGGCTGGGCTCGCCGCGGGTGGGGCGGAGGTCAACGTTCTCTGCCTTCGGTCCGCGAGGGTTGGACGTGGCCACCTTCCGCCGCTCCAAAACCAGCAAACGAGGTGGCTGTCAACGGAAGATCGTCCCCTGAACCTCGGGCGATAATTCGACACGATTGTTGCTGTTGTTGGACAGTCTGTCGGCCTGGGCGCAGAGTTTGGAGACAAAATTGCTAGCCTATAGGTGTGTCGAGTGAAATCGCGCACCTGCGGCGGTGGTGGGAAAGTCCCTCCAGCGGGCCCGGAAGTCGCGAGAGGAAGAGCCGAATTGACCCTTCGAAAGCTGGTACAAAGCGACATTTTATCGGCGCCGGCCAAGCCATTCACCAACATAAAAAAGATGTTAATAATGAAGGGTGGTCCCGATAAGTTGATGAAAACAAAGGGACGAAGTTCGGACAAAATGGCTGAAGCCATCAAGTATTTGAAAACACAATAGTTATAGAAAATAGCCGATTAATCATAGCAAGCGAACCTAGTTACATCGATTCTCGACCCGAAATACTCCCCGTTTTTCCGTTCCATCCGCGCTACCCCGATAACTTGCAGAAAATAATGGCCTTATGGCGTCAGCCTTTGCCGTATCCGAATAAGTAACTGAAAATAAGTCATTTAGCGGATAGCGCGCAGCCACAGTCAGTGTAGTTGTGACTGTGGGTCCTTCATTTTGCGAGAACCACATTTTTTGGGGTGTAGGGTAGGGGAAAAGCCCACGGTCGGGAAGGCTATCGACCGTGGCTACGGACTGGGATCACGGCGCATCCGGCGAAGGGCTGTGCCATTCGTGCCGGTTCGGGAGAAATCCGCCCATAGGGTTGCATTGACCCGCGATCGGGTTTATCTTTTGAGCTGGGCGCAAAACTTACAATATAAGTTCTGACCGAATCAAACTGCCGGCGCGGACATTTCAGTTCAATTGGAGGGAATGAGCCGGCAGCATTGAGCGAGGTGAATCGTGATGCTCACGCGACGCGCAAGGATCGGGATGTGCAGCGCACTCGCAGCGGGCTTGATCGGGCTGGTAACAGTCGCGCGCGCCGCGGACGATACGGCGCGCTTCTTCGGGACGTGGAAGACCACCTTCCCCTACAACGGAGCTACCGTCACCCTCGTGTCGGTACACGATGCCAGCGGATACCACAATTACGTGGTCCTTCCCACCGGCAACCAACCCGCCGGCGACGGAGCGTTCTCCGCGGCCAACGGTAAATGGACCGCCGGTGCCGACAAACCCAATGATTCCGGTACGTACCACTTCACGAACAACAATACTATCGTCTGCACCAACGCGGCGGGGCAGACGGTCACCTGGGTACGCGACACGTCGTTTCGCCCCACGCCAGCACCATCGCCCGCGCCGCAGCCCAATCCATCGCCACAGCCCAGGCAAAAGGCATTTGTCCCGGATCCCGATGCCTCCCCCGCCGTCAATGCGGCTTTCAAGGCGTTAACCGAGAAGGACTACAACACTGCGTGGCGCGGCTTGATGGCGGAGGCGCAGAAGCGCGACGCGAACGCCGAGGCGGGAGTGGGGATGATGCTATTTAACCACCTGAATCCGCCCGGAACCGGATACTACGCGCAGGCTGAAAAATGGCTTGCGGCATCGGCGAATCAGGGCAACGTTCACGGGATGTTTTTCCTTGGCATGTATTACAACGAAGTCGGCAAGAACCTTTCCGGGGGAATCAATCCCGGGGTGAATAACTCGGTTTCGTCGGGGGAGCGAGGGCAAGCGGAGCAGAAGTTCGCCCTGTCGCGGCAGTGGTTTCAGCGCGCCGCGGACAAGGGCGACCCTCAAGCCATGGCCAACCTTGCCATCATGGCCGATGCGGGAATTGGCGGGCCGCGCGACCCCGCATACGCCGCGCAGCTTCGCGCACAAGCTGCCAAAGGCGTTGACGCCAATTACAAGAAAAAGGCGCTCGACAATCACACCACTCTCGCCATGACCATGGCCTGGCAAGCGGGGCACTACGCGGATGCCCTCAAGACCGCCAACGAGGAGGCTTCCCAAGGCGACGCCTCCGCCCAGGCTATGCTGGGGAAGGCATACTACGAAGGCGTGGGCGTGGCGCGGAACTATGCCCAGGCCCTTTACTGGACCAAACTCGCCGTGGCCCAAAACAATCCCGATGGGATTTTCATCCTTGGCCTGATGTATGAATACGGCCGCGGCGTGCCGCAAGATTTGAATAAGGCTGTGGGACTGTTCGACCAGGCTGGCGCCTTGGGAAATCGCAACGCTCAGATGGAGGCCAAGGGAATGCGGATGCAGGGGGAAGCGGATGCGCAAGCGGCGAGATATGCGGCCGCTTGCCGCCGCGCCGGCGGATATGTTGATGATGGGATGTGCATGAGCGGCGGGCTGGTGATCGACCCCTACCCTTAAGCGCACGTTCGCGTTATGGAGGCAGCGGCTCGGGGATTTGGTTTATGTCGCTTTCCAGAGCGCGGTGCCTGAAAGCCCGCGAAGCGGGCGTTGTCACCTTAGCCCACGGCGAGCCAGCCGCGCGACGGGACGCGAGAGGCGGAGTCAGCGAGCCCCGTTGGGGGCAACATCCCGCACCACCACGGGGGGGTCGGGTCCGATTGATGGTAAGAAATCAGGCCTAGTCATGCAGAACGACATTGATGAGGGAGCTGTGAACCAGTAAGCCGCCGTTGTACTTGATCAACCCAAGCTTGCGGAATTTGTTCATGAAGTGGCTGACGCGCGACCGCGTGGTCCCGACCATTCCCGCCAGTATTTCCTGGCTGATTTTTGGAATGACCAGTTCCTGTGTGTCCTCCTTGCCAAAATGCGCGAGCAAGAGCAGAATCCGCGCCAGCCGTTTTTCGCTCGAATTGAACAATTGATCGACCAGATCCTCTTCAAATCGAATGTTGCGGGAGAGCAGGTAGGTGCTAAAGAGCTCCGAGAATTTTGGGTCGGAGTGCAGCAGCCGGATCATCCCTTTTTTTTGGAAACGAAGGATGGTCGAGTCTTCCACTGCCGTAGCTGTCGACATGCGTAATTGTTGTCCGGCCAGGCAGCCTTCACCAAAAAACATATCAGGACCGACAAACCCCAGTACGGCTTCCTTGCCCTGCTTGGACACCACGGTCAACTTGACGCGGCCCTTCTGAACGTAAAACACCGCATCCGCCGGGTCACCCTGCGAAAAGACTGCTTGTTTACGTGAGAATAAAACGGTGCTTCTGCCCTCTTCTACTCTTGCCAGGAGGGCCTTGGGATTAAATGTCGGAGTGCGACGCAAAGATTTCGGAATCATCTCGGTTCTAAAAGCGGTTTTATTTTGGCACAACTTCCCGCCGCTTTTCAAGGGAATCCGTGGCAAGAAACCATGGAAGAGGGGGCGGCAGTTTTCGCCCCGAGGACTGCGTATTTTGTTCTACTTGGATTCTGGCTGCGATGCGCGAGCGTCCGCGTGGGCGTCAGTCGAAGGCCGACTGCAGGAACGACGCCATGTAATACGCGTCGAGAAACTTGAACGGCGTTTCGGCGGTAGTGTAGTGGCCGCAGGGCAAAACGCGCGCGCGATGGGCGAGTCCCCGGCGGATGAATTCATCCAGCAGTTGGTGGGAATACTTGGGCAAGAAAGTCAGGTCGTAGGCCGCGTAGATGAGCAGCGATTTCTTGGGCCAGCGCGCAAACTTATCAACGTAGGAAAAGGGGCTGATGCCCATCCATGACCGGCGCAGGATTTCCTGATCGATATCGCCCTCGATGCCCTGCCGCACGTGGCGCGTGGACTGGCCCGTCCAAACCACGTCTCCGAACGTCACGGAGAAATGGTTGAAGACATTCACCCGCAAGCGCGGATCGTGCGAACTGGTCAGGAAGGCGTAACACGAACCAAGGCTGGTGCCGACGATGCCGAACTCGGTGTAGCCCTGCGATTCCAGCCAATCCAGGCAAGCGCGCGCGTCAATCACCGCCTGCCGCCCGGCGTCGAGGGTGCGCCCGATATTGGCGGACACGGCGTAATCCGCCCGCTCGGTTTCCGCCGGCTTGCGATAGTCGTGGTAAGGCAAGCTCATACGCAGCGCGGAAATTCCCAGCAGATTGAAAATCCGGCAGAGACCGTTGTGGCCCTCGGCGTCGGCGTTCCACTGCGGCATCACGATCAGCGCGCGGCGGCGGCCGGCGGGGAACCACCGCGCTCGCGCCAGATTATTCACCGCGCAGGGCGTGTGCACCGGCGAGGTGAAGAGCAAAAATCCGTTCTCCAGGCGGAAATCCGAGGGAGTGCGGTAGGCGTAGAATTCATCGCTATGGGAAACAATTTGCTGGTTCAGCTGGGCAAAGAACGCGGCAGGATTTTCTGGCGCCGATTCCCGCGTGCCGTTCACCGTTGGCCAATGCTCGGTCCAGTCAAGCCCCCACTCGAGGGGACGAACCACGCGGTTCTTATCGCGGCCGTTGAGCCGGGTTTCCCAATCGTAGATCCAATCGCGGTAGCGGTCCCACATTCGTCTGCGGCCTCGGGGTCGAACTCCCCATTATACCCGACCTGCGAGCGTTGGCGTCGCGCCGCGCGCTTCGCTTGACCAATCCCCCGATTGTCCTTAGACTAGAATTTTACCCAGAGCCAATGGGCCTCTGCCAGCTATGATGCTATTTAGGCGACTGCTTACCGGCCTTGCGTCGGTCATGGTCTTCGCGACCTGTCTCGGGGGCCAGGCAAGCCCACCGATTTTCCCGCTCAGCGATGTGCGCGCCGGTTTGAAAGGCGTGGGCCGAACCATCTTCGAAGGCGATAAAATCGAGGAATTCCAGGTGGAAATTTTGGGGGTGCTGAAAAATGCAATCGCCCCCAAGCGAAGCCTCATTCTGGCGCGGCTCTCGGGCGGCCCCCTCGCCACCACCGGCGTGATTTCCGGCATGAGCGGAAGCCCCGTCTATATAGACGGCAAACTCGTGGGCGCAGTCTCGCGATCGTTCCCATTATCCAAAGAGGCAATAGCCGGGATTACGCCTATTGAGGAAATGCTGACGGTCGTGCCGTCCCCAGTGGCTGCCTCGGCGCACTTCTCTCTGCCCGAGGGCTTTCGCATCGCCAACGTCTCGGGCGGATCGCCAGACCAGAGCCGGGCAGTTGTGGATGAAAACACCTTCCTAAATATTCCCCCGCCTCCGGCAGAGCCCGATCAAAATTCCTTTTCCAGCCTGTTACTGCCCCTACACTTCGGAGGCTTTTCCAGTGCCGCGGTCGACCTGTTTGCGCCCCAGCTCCGCCGCCTGGGCCTTGAGCCCACGAACGGCGGCGTGATTTCCGCGGGCCAGCAGAATACGCCGCCGAGCCCCACGGACCTCATGCCGGGTTCGATGATCAGCCTCCTGCTGGTGCGCGGCGACATGGACCTGAACATCGACTGCACGGTCACGTTCCGGCAAGGAAATAACCTCTATGCCTGTGGCCACCAGGTTCTGGCCGAGGGCCCGGCGCAGTTTCCCTTTGCGCCCGCGCACGTTTTGGTGGTGGTTCCCAGCATTGCTTCCTCATTCAAGGTGGATGCGCCGGGCACCGTGGTGGGCACCATCGAGCAGGACCGCTTCGATGCCATTTACGGCCAGGTGGGGGGCACAATTCCTCCGATGATTCCCGTACACCTGCGCCTGGATACAACGCTCAACCGGAAATCCGACTACAACTTCGAAATGATCGACGAGCCCTTCCTTTCGCCCATCCTCCTTAACCTCGCCGTCACCTCCGCGCTGGGCGTCACCGAACGCTCCATCGGGACTTCCACCTTGAACATCAAAGCTGAGATTCACTTGACCGACGGCCAATCGGTGAATTTGGAAGACGTGCTTTCCGGCGATGTGGGGACGACCGCCATGGTGGGAGCCTCCGTGGCTGCGCCGCTAGCCATGTTGATGTCCAGTGGTTTCACCGATCTTAAGGTCCACGACGTCGACCTGAGCGTCGACTCTCTTGACGAAAAACGCAGTGCCACCATCGAGCAGGTTTGGAGCACCAAATCGGAAGTGCGGCCCGGAGACCACCTGGACGTGACCGCACTCATCCGCCTGCCCGGGGGCGCGACGATGACGGAGAAAATCCCGGTCGAGGTCCCTGAGAGCGTCACGGACAAGATGCTTTCATTGGTCGTCGGCGGGGGCGCCAACATCAACGCCCTGGAATTCCGCTTTTCCGCGCTGGGGGGAACGGCGCGCGACTCGCAGCAATTGGTGCACGCGTTGAACCGGATGCGGCGGAATAATCGCGCCTACGCCCTGTTGATGGCCCCGCAGCGGTCCTTTGTGATGCAGGGGGATGAGTATCCGTCACCTCCGCCCTCGCTCGTCCAGACGTTCCTGGCGGACCCGGCAGCGGCCTCCAGCGTGATGTTCAACGGGACGTCGGTGGTAGGCGATTTTGAAACCAAACCGACGCTGTACGCCATCCATGGCCAGAAGACGCTGATGCTCAAGGTGGCGGGCCCGGGAATGTGAAGAACAGTAGGCAGAAGGCAGTAAGCAGAAGGCAAAAGGCACTCGGCAGTAGGCAGCGGGCAGAGAGGCAGAGCAGGGCGCGAAGCCCAGTCAAGTAAATCGATCGCCCGGTAATCTGACCGGCACGGCCCGTTGCGTCGGCCGATCACGATTGACGGGCCACTGACCACTCGTCACTATCCACTGCATTTGAAAGGTTGGGAATGAAACTCGGCAGAATCCTTGGCACTCTAACCCTGTTATTGGCGATCGGCGCCCCCGCCTTTGCGGTGGAAACTACCTTCTGGCAGGTCGGCTCATTTGATGAGTTCCTTCAGGGAACGCTCACTGGCATCTCGGTGAGCAAAGAAGGCGATTTGACCCTGGCGCCCGATGCCCACGCGATATTCAGTCCGGAAGAAGCTCTGGCCTTGTCCTTGGCGCGTGACACCCACGGCAATCTCTATGTGGGCACCGGGCACCAAGGCAAAGTCTTCCGCGTAGGCCCCGACCAGAAATCCACCCTCCTTTTGACTGCCCATGAGCCGGACATTTTCGCCTTGGCCGTCGGCCCGGACGGGAATGTTTACGTGGGGAGCTCCCCGGAGGGCAAGGTTTATAAGGTGACGTCCGACGGGAAATCCAGCGTCTTCTACGATCCGAAGGCGAAATATATTTGGGCTCTCCAGTTCGATGGGCAAGGTCAGTTGTACGTTGCGACCGGTGACAAGGGACAGATCTTTCGCGTGGATCCCTCCGGCAAGGGTGAAGTGTTCTTTGACAGCAAGCAGACCCACATCATGTGCCTCAAGCTCGACCCCCAGGGGAACCTTCTGGCCGGAAGCGTGCCGAACGGGCTGATTTACCGGATCTCACCCCAGGGAAAGCCCTTCGTGCTCTACCAGTCAGCACTGCCGGAGGTTCATGATTTGGCCGTCGACCCGCAAGGCCACATCTTTGCTGCTACGCTCGGCGGGACGGGCGGCAAGGGGTCGCCGGACCTGCTGCTTGTTCCTCCTCCGGGGAGCCCAGGCGGAGGTGCCGCGACCATCACCGTCACCGCCTCCACGGAGCCCGAGTCGGCAGCCAAGGGCCAAGCATCTCCGGCAGAAACCAAGGCTCCAAGCTTTAATCGGGCGGCGCCACTAGCTTCCGCGATGTTCCCCATGCAGTTGGGCGGAGGGCGCGGAGCTTTGATTGAAATTTCCCCGGATTCCACCGTGGAGACAATTTGGAGTTCCGGCAACGAGAGCATTTTCGGGCTGGCGCTCCGGAACAACCACGTGTTGTTTACCACCGACAGCAACGGGCGGATTTTCGATTTGGATACAAAACCCGACGGCGAGAAACTGACTATCCTCACCGAAACTCACGAGTCGCTTGCCACCCGCCTGCTCCTTGAGGGCAGCGACCTCTTCGCCGCGACCAGTGATGTGGCCAAATTGTTCCGAATTGGGGCTTCGCCCGCCCACGAAGGGACCTACGAATCGCCGGTTAAGGACACAAAGTTCATTTCCCATTGGGGGGTCCTGGCTTGGCGGGGGGATGTCCCGGCAGGCTGCTCGCTGCAATTCTTCGCGCGCTCGGGGAATTCCGACCGTCCCGATAATACCTGGAGCGATTGGGTAGGGCCCTACAGCAACCCCAATGGCGACACGTTGAAGAATCCGCCCGCCCGCTACCTTCAATGGAAGGCTATCCTGCACACCTCTGCCACGAGCTCCCCCACCCTGGATGAAGTTACGATTTCATATCTGAACCAAAATCTGCCACCGCAGATCCACTCGCTGAACGTCAGTACGTCGAGTGAGCGAACAGGTGCGGGGGGGACATCATCCAGCTTGCAGATTGTGGGCGGGATAACCGTAAGTGCTTCACCTTCCGCGGCCTTCGGCCAAAACCCGCAATCGGCCTCGGCCGGGAAGGCGCCCATCACGCTGACCTGGCAGGCCGACGACCCCAATGGCGACTTGCTGACCTACGCGCTTTACCTGAAGGCTGCGGATGAGCGCGAGTGGCATCTCGTCAAAGACAAAATGCACCAAGCCAATTACACCCTTGATCCTAATACCTTGGCAGACGGCAAGTATGTCGCTCGTCTCGTCGCCTCGGACGAGGAATCCAATCCTCCCAGCCTTGAGCGGAAATCCGAATTGCTGAGCGCGCCCTTCTGGGTTGACAATACGCCTCCCGATGTCGATGTATTAAAGCAAACGGTAAATGGGTCCACGGTGGAAGTGCAATTCTCCGCTGAGGACAGCACGTCACCCCTGCGAGGGGCGGAGAGTTCGCTGGACGGGCAGGATTGGCGCGACGTATTGTCCGATGACGGCATCGTCGATTCGCGCAAGGAAACCTTTACGCTGAAGTTCACTCATCTGGCGCCGGGGGAGCACGTGGTGGCTTTGCGTGCCGCTGATACCTCGGGTAATATCGGGGTGGGAAAGGCAGTCATCCGGATCGCGGGGAGCCAATAAAAGCACGGACGTGGGCGGCCGAGGCGCGTCGAGACACGGGCAAGATGACCGGCGCCTTAAGAGATTCCACCCATCCAGATGATGCACGAAATGGCTAGTACTTCGGTAACCACCGCGGCGGGGTAATCGTCAGGAAGTATACAACTCGAAAATCTTGCCCCGCATCTCACCAAACGAGTTGAGGTGCGGTTGATCGTGAAATTTATTGAGCACAAACAAGCCACCAGCATCGAAGGCTGCACCTGAGCCTCAGCTCATTGCGCGAGCGCAGCGCGGCGACGAAGAAGCGTTTGCGGCGCTGTTCGAAACTCACAAACGGCGTGTTTATTCCCTGTGCCTGCGCATGACAGGCAATACTGCGGAAGCGGAAGATTTAACGCAAGAGGCATTTCTCCAGCTCTTTCGCAAGATCTCCACTTTCCGCGGAGAGTCTGCTTTCTCAACATGGCTTCATCGGTTGGCCGTCAACGTAGTCCTGATGCACTTGCGCAAGAAGGGACTGCAACAGACTTCGCTCGACGAAGTGGATAATTCGCAAGACGAGCCGGTGAAGCGCGATTATGGCAGTGATGACCGGCGGCTGACCGGTTCGGTGGACCGCATCGGCCTGCATAAAGCGATTGCGGATTTGCCTCCGGGCTATCGAACGGTCTTTGTGCTGCACGACGTGGAAGGTTACGAACACAACGAGATCGCTGAAATCATGAAGTGTTCGGTGGGAAATTCCAAGTCGCAACTGCACAAAGCGCGCATGAAATTGCGCGAGCGGTTGCGCCAGGATCGCGGCATCAAAGCGCCGGAAACATTCCCGGCTGGAGCGCCGGTGGAAGAAGTGTAAGAGGCCTTATGGAAGAAAGCCGATATCACGCGCTCGCTGCCTGCTCGCGATTCGAAGCCGAGCTGGAAGCATACTTGGAGGGCGAAGCTCGACCTTTCGTGACCTCCCACGCGCATGATTGCGTGTCCTGCGGCGCGCTGATGGCTGACCTCCAGTCGATTCGCGTGGCCGCACGCGAATTGCCCCAGGAAGACCCCTCGCACTTGGTTTGGGCAAAGGTCCGCGCCACCCTCGAAGCCGAGGGAGCCTTAAGGCTGCCCGCTTGCGTGCAGTTCGACGACGAGTTGGAAGGATACCTGGAGGGTGAAGCTCGGCCTTTTGTCGCTTCCCATGCGCACGATTGCCCATTCTGCGGAACAATTTTAGCGGATCTCCAGTCAATCAGCGCGGCAGCAAGGGACCTGCCGGAAGAGGAACCCTCACCGCTGGTTTGGGCAAAGGTTCGCACGAGCCTCGCGGCGGAGGGAGCGCTTCGTCCGGCCGCCTGCGTGCAATTCGATGCGGAGCTGGAAGCATACTTGGAGGGCGAGCCTCACCCCTTCATTATTTCCCACTCCCACGATTGCCCATCGTGTGGGGCGCTGCTGGCTGATCTCCAGACGATGCGCGTGGCGGTGCTGAATCTGCCTCAGGAAGAGCCTTCCCGCGCGGTTTGGGCCAATGTGCGCGCAACGCTCGAGGCGGAGGGAGCATTCAGCGCTCCTGTGAGCGGATGGCGTCGAATCCTGGAGTGGCGGTTGTTTCCCCACGCTGTCCCCTTGGGAGTTCTGGCGGCCTTGCTTTTTCTAGGTTCGGTGCTCACAATTCCCACGGGAAGCGTCCAGCGTTGGGGAAGCGCCAACGCGGCCGGGAGTTATCCCGCCGTCACTCAAATGGCATCGGCAATTCCCCTCGGCGAGGACGGCGCATTAGCGCGAGTCGTTTCTGATTTGGAACGTAGTTTTCGAGCGAACGAAGCATCCATGGCCCCGGACCTTAAGGCCACGTACGAAAAGAGCCTGGTCTCCCTGGATGGTTCTATTGAAGAATGTCTGGACTCATTGCGGCACGAGCCCGGAAATACGCTGGCCCACGATTATCTTTTGACGGCGTATACGAGAAAGGCTGAAGTCTTGTCTTCTGCGTTGGAGTTTCAAGGGCGTTGAGAGAGGGACACAGGGTCGATGAACCGGGCTATCGTAAGTTGGAAGTCGGCGAGGTATGTCCTGCGCCTGCTCGTGGTTATTTGTGTTCCCGCAGCCATGATTTGGGCGGCGGGCGCCGGGCGGCTCGAAAAGACGTTTGATAGTACGCGTGAGCCCCGCATCAGCTTGAACAACCTGAAGGGGCAAATCCTGGTCCGCGGATGGGAAAAGGCCCAGGTTCACGTGGTTTACACCGTGGCTTCCCCGCGCGTGGAAGTGGATAGCGAAATCCTTCCCGACACGGGGCCCGCCGAGAAGATCCGTTTCGACACTCACCTTCTTGATCCGGCTCTGCCCGCTGACGAGCAAATGGCCGACTACACGCTGGATGTTCCCGTCGGCGCCACGCTGGAAATCCGCAACCCGCAAGGCAAGATCCGCGTCGAGGGCATGCAGGCGGACGCCACCGTGCAATCGGTAGGCGGCGACATTTCGGTCCGTGATTATTCCGGTCATCTCTCGGTCCATTCCGTGGCGGGCGACATCGAAGTTATTCGACCCTCCGGCAACGTGGATGCTTACTCCATTACCGGCAACCTGCATTTTGTTTCGCCCAACACCACCCGGCTGCATGGCAGCACCACCTCCGGCCGTATTCTGTACGAAGGCGATTTTGCGGACCGCGGCGACTATATTCTCTCCGCCTACAGCGGGGATGTGGATGTGGTCTGCCCGCCGACAGCCTCGTACGAACTGAGCGCCAAGACCCTGAAGGGCAAAGTGGTCAACACCATGCCCATGACCCGTCGTCGCGAGTCCGCTTCGCCTCGAGGAGCCTCGAATAGCCTGTTGGGAACGCGCAACGCCGGCAAGGCCACAGTCGAATTGACGTCGTTCAGTGGAAGTATCCACATTAAGCCGCAAGACTAGAGAACAGGCATTAGGGGTTAGGGGTTAGGGATTGGGTTCGAAGTTGGCAGCGAGCGAGTGGCGCGTACCGGGAGCCATTCTGCATTTCTTACTGCTTTTCCGGCGCTAACCACGATCGACTGTCAACTATCGACCATCAACTGCTCTTCTCACTCCCCTTCCACCGAAAAAGCCAAGAGCACATTTCCGCCGATTGCATTCGTGTAGCCGGCGTTGACGTACCGCTGGGCGTGGCGCCGGCCTCCGGTCGGCACCGGAGCCGCCAGGATGGCGGCGCTACACGCGCTTGACTCACTTCATTCGCCAAAATAGAATTGGATGTAGAGTAGGGCTCCACGATTAGCTCAGCAGGCAAGGAGGATGGCATGGCGTTATTCAGAACAGCGAATCCGGCGTTGAGACCCAAGACGTTTGAAGGTGTTCGGGCTGCAGCAGACCCAGCGGTGTCGATGACTTTGCAGGGCACGGTTAACAAGACCGGCATCCTGCTGACGCTGGTCGCGGTCTGCGCCACATATACGTGGAACACCTACCGTACAGATCCTGCTGGTTCGATGGCGTGGCTTCTGGTGGGATTGGTCGGCGGCTTTATTGTCGCCATGGTGACGATCTTCAAGAAGGAATGGGCAGCCTTCACGTCGCCCGCCTATGCGGTCCTTGAAGGGCTCATGCTCGGGGCGCTCTCGGCGAGCTTCGAGGCGCGGTACCCGGGCATCGCGATTCAGGCGGTGGGCCTGACGTTTGGAACTCTGCTGGCCATGCTGATCGCCTACACCTCCGGCCTGGTCAAGGTGACCCAGAATTTCCGCATGGGTGTGGTCGCCGCCACGGGTGGGATTTTTCTTGTTTATCTGGCGACCATGGGTTTGGGCTTTTTCGGTATTCACATCCCCTACATCTATAACAGCGGCCTGGTGGGCATAGGATTCAGCCTATTTGTTGTGGTGATTGCCGCATTGAATCTGGTCCTCGACTTCGACCTGATCGATACCGGTGTCGCCGCCGGAGCGCCAAAGTATATGGAATGGTACTGCGCCTTCGGCCTCCTCGTCACCCTGGTCTGGCTCTACATTGAGATGCTGCGCTTGCTCTCCAAAATGAACCGTAGGTAGGCGTCCCTTCGGCTCGCAAAATACGTTCCGCCCTTCCTAATGTTGATGGCCCACCCGGCAAAGGGAATCAGAACTTGGCGTTTGCCAGCCGAGTCCGAAACAAGTATAATTACCAGTATAAGTGTTCGGTCGGATTCGAGGTGCTGACATGGCTCAAGTGACGATCTATCTCGACGATGCTGCCGAGCGTCGCGTCAAGGCGGCGGCCCGGAAATCCGGAGTCTCGGTCAGCCGATGGATTGCCGAACTCGTCGAGACCCGGGCGCGCACCGAATGGCCGCCCGAGGTCCGGGAGTTGGCCGGAGCGTGGCCAGATTTTTCTGATCTCCCGGAGATTCGAACGCTCACGGGCAAGGATCTATCTCGGGTCCGGCTCTAAACGGGACTTAACTCGCGGGCAAATCGCCCCGGAGCCTTCGGTACCGTTTTCTCGCCTTCTATGTTTCTTCTCGATACGAACACGCTCATCTACTTCTTTAAGGGACAAGGGAAAGTGGCGGAGCGCCTTTTTGCCGTGCCGCCTGGAGAAGTAGCGATCTCGTCCGTGTCGCTGTACGAGATCGAGGTCGGAATTGCCAAGTCCGAGCACCCCGCCAAGCGGCGTAGGCAGTTCGATACCTTTCTCGCTGCCGTATCGGAGCTTCCGTTCGACCGTTCGGCGGCCCGCGCCGCGGCGACGGTGCGCGTCGATCTGGAAAGGCGGGGACTCCCGATCGGCCCCCTGGACAATCTCATCGCTGGCGTTGCGCTCGCCCACCGGGCCACGCTGGTGACCCGCAACACCCGAGAATTTTCCCGGCTGCCCCATCTTGCCATCGTGGACTGGTACGACTGAGCTTGCGTGCCACTGCGCTGGTTTTAACATCCGTGTGGCGCCAGTCCGCCGCTCCGGAAAGCGCCGTGCGCGCCTACTTGACAGTGATCGATCGAAATCCGGAAGCCGTGGAAAAAGCCCGCATGAATAAATCGAGCGACGTAAAGGGAATCCGAGGTAGCGCAGGGCTCGCTCTCTAGCCCTGCGGCTTTTCCCGTGGTTTTGGCCGCGCGCCCTTAAAGCTGTGGTTATCTCCCTTGCGGCAAAGCTGGAAAAACCTGGATTACGCAAAGCGCGGGAACGGCCCGCGTCGCCGGAAGAGCCGCAGGGCCGGACAGCGGGCCCTGCGCTACGTTTGCCGTCGTGGGTGGCACAGGCACTCTTGCCTGTGCCTAGGGCTGATGCATTCCATGCATGGCGCACAGGCAGGAGTGCCTGTGCCACAGAAGCCAGAACCGGCCACGGATGCGACGCGGTCACAGGGATGTTGCCCGGTTTCGTGGGGCGCCCCGATCCATCGGGGGCGTCAACTGCGGGGGTGTTTGGGTAGCGCGGACCCCCGTCTTTGGGGTCCGCGGCTCTTGCTTTGCCCCTACGGGGTAATTCTCGATGACCGGCGTCTGCCCTCGGTTTCAGCAGCGTGAACCCAAGGCCCAGCCGCAGGCCGCAAAGGCGGCGCTACGCTCGCTGTCCACCTTGTCCCCGGGGTTTCTCGGAGGCGTGCTTGACGTTGCTCCCCGCGTTGCGCTAGCGTAAGAAGCCGAGAAGTGTTATCGGACAGGCGATGGCACCCGTGACGATTACTATTGACCTCCAACCCGAAATCGAACGCGGCCTCCTGGCGCAAGCCCAAGCACAGGGAGTTTCGCTCGCTGACTACGTGCAGGAGATTGTGGTTCGGGAGGCGCGCGCCGGCGAGGCCGAACCCACCCTGCCAGCGCTCCGCACCGGCCAGGCACTGATCGACGCTTTCGCGGATTTCCGCGGCTTGCTCACCGACGAAGAGATTGATCGGATGTTCACCCGCAATCCATCCCCTGCGCGGCCGGAATAACATCGTGTGTGGCACAGGCACTCTTGCCTGTGCCTAGGGCTGATCCATTCCATGCATGGTGCACAGGCAGGAGTGCCTGTGCCAGAAGCGGCAACGATAGGGACGTGGAGCCGGCTGGGCGCGCGGTGCCTGGCGTTCACTCTTCCCAGTCTGCCAATGACAGCCGGGAGACACGCTTAAACTCGCGCGTGTTGTGAGTCACCAAGGTGAGGCCGTGGGTAAGGGCAATGGCCGCTATCATCAAATCGTTGGGGCCGATGGGGGTGCCAGCCTTTTCCAGTTCGGAGCGAATTTGTCCGTATGCGTGCACACAAGCGTCATCAAAAGGCAATGAAGCGAAGGGCTCTTCAAATTCTGCAATGCGGGCCATGGTGCGCTCGGGGTCACGAGACCGCATCGCTCCGTAGCTCAATTCGGCTTTGACGACGGAGCACAGAACAACGTCCTCCGGGCGGAGCGACTGAAGACGGCCCTTGACTTGGGGAGATCGCCCGTTCAGGTAGCGAATACAGGCATTCGTGTCCAAGAGGTAGGTCAAAACAACTTCTCGCGGGTTTCGTGCTGGAGTTGAGGCTCGCGCACCAACGGGTCTTCGGCGAGGCACCCGTAGGTTTTGTCAAAAAACTCGTCGGGCCACAAACTTTTCTGGCTAACTTTCTCGCTGCCGGCGTCCAATGGGCGTACAACCACGAGAACATCAACGTCGGCTTCCGGGAGTCCGGTGGGGATGGCCACCTGGAGCATTCCGTCAGGCTTAAGGCGGGTTTTTATGGAAAACGAATTCATCCTACTCATTCCCTTTTCTATCATAGCGGCACCTTCGTCGGGGTTTCAATGACAACCGTGAGTGGCACAGGCACTCTTGCCTGTGCCTGAGGTTGAGGCATCCCATGCATACCGCACAGGCAGGAGTGCCTGTGCCACAAAAGCCAGAACAGGCCACGGATGCGACGCGGTCACAGGGATGTTGCCCGGTTTCGTGGGGCGCCCCGATCCATCGGGGGCGTCACCTGGGGGGTTGGGTAGAGCGGACCCCCGTCTCTGGGGTCCGCGGATCTTACTTTGCACCCACGGTAATTCTCGATGACCCGCGCCTGCCCTCGGTTTCGGCAGCGTGAACCCAAGGAAGAACCGCAGACCGCAAAGGCGCCGGTCTGCGCTACGCTCGCTATGTGGACGGGAAGATTCACACCAATGGCATGGAGAACTTTTGGTCGCTCTTGAAGCGCGGCATCAAGGGAACCTACGTTAGCGTCGAACGTTTTCATCTTTTCCGCTACCTCGATGAGCAATCCTTCCGCTTCAACAATCGCAAAGACCTGAATGACGGTGACCGCTTCGACCGCTTCGTGCGCCAAATCGTCGGGAAGCGCGTCACTTGGAATCAACTCACTGGAAAGACTCCAAACCTTGAAACGTGCCCTAACTGAGAAAGAACGCAAGCGCGATGGGCGCGGAAAGCGGGCGAATCCTTAGCCCGCTTTTTTCTTCCTGAGCTTCGCACGTTGCCGCTGGTATTTTTTTCCCGCTTCTGTAATTCCTTGTGCCAAACGGAGAGAACCCGCCGAACCACAGCATCGATTTTGGAAAATTCATTCTCCATTTGTGAGTTCCTTGCTTTGAGCCGATTCGGTTATAGCGTTAGCACTCTGGGGGCCTGATGGATGAATCTCCGAGAAAGCAATATACGGCTGAATCATTGCGTAAAAACTTTCGATTTCTTTGTCTCCGCCAAGATGTCGCGCAATGAAATAGCTACATAAATCTGCAAGCTGAATTCCAACCGAATATCGTGAATCTCCAAAATACATATCATCGTGAAAAGGAAGCGATCCCCCCTGAAATGTAAACGGGAGACGCACACTTTGGAATGACTTATGTAAGGTATCCTTAATCTTTTTATCGCACTCATCCATGATCAACAGTACAAGCTGACCGAACCAACAATCGACAAAGCGAGGCATTAATGCTTGAATCTCTGATTGTGGAATTATCGATTTTCTCCCCTCAAACATCAGTTCAGTCATGTGCTTATCAGCCCAACGATGAATTCCTTCTATGCACACCCTGAAGGAAATATCTAGCGGGTCAGCAGACGCATAAACTTCACTTTGTAGCCGATCTAAGTTAACTGCTCCGTAAATTACCGATAGCTCGCCCGTTGCAATAATTTCCAAGAGTCGCCTAATTGCATTAAACCGTTTTTCCTGTTCTATTCCCTCGAACACTCCATACCCTCCATACAGCTCACAGGCATGGAACTCTTCAAACTGTGACTGCTTCTCGATAGGAACCAATAGTTCCTGAATCGAGGCCATTCCAATTTCGATGAGCTTGAATTTCTTGTCTTCGACGATGACGCCTGACATTACTTGCCATTTAAACGTCTTTGCCTTGGTGTCTGAATCGTCGAGGTATGCGAGATGCACAAAAATCCTCCGCAATATGTCATGATAGGGCAATTGCACGGTGAACCTTCCTTTCTGGATTCATCGGCAACATTGATATGCTCGCGCTTTAGAGTGGGCGAGTCAAATCAATAATTGCCCAATTTAGGACACTACCGGAAAAAGGGTCAAGGAGCGAACACTTCCCCGCCACAACGGAACCCAACGCCGCTGCCCCCGTCGGTAGGATCGCTCCCGAGGCGGTGCGACACGCGAACGAACCTGGGAAAGTAGCTCCAGGACCCGCTCCGCAGAATGCGGTACTGCCCACTCGCTGGCCCCTGAGGATCCTGCGACGGGCTGCTCTGGTAATAATTCTGGTCGTACCAGTCATTCACCCACTCCCAAACATTCCCCAACATGTCGTAGAGCCCAAAACTATTCGCGCGCTTCTGAGCTACGTCGTGGGTTTGGTTCCCGCTATTTTGATCGTACCACCCGACCTCATCCAGATTGCCATAGCGCGCCTCCGTGCTGCCCCCGCGCGCGGCATATTCCCATTCCGCTTCCGTGGGCAGACGCCCTCCTGCCCAAGCGCAGTACGCCGTTGCGTCATCCCAGCTTACGTTTACGATGGGCATGTTCTCGTTCGCCCAGCCAGCATTGAAGTTCGGCGCCTCAGGCATCTGCCGTCCCGTAGCACCCGCGAACCGCTTGTACGCGCCCACCGTGACGGGCGTCTGGCCCATCCAGAAACCTCGGGTAATGGCCACTTGGTGCGACGGCTTTTCGTCATCCCGGCAATCGGTGTCCCCCGGCGAGCAGCCCATCATGAACGTTCCCGGGGGAATCCAAACGTACTTCAATCCGTCTTTCGGGTTCACCCGCGTTGCGCCCGCTGTAGACACCGGTTTTGGAACTTCCACCGGAGGCTTCTCCACGTCCATCAGGGTTGCCTGGGTCGTGTTCTGCTGCCCTGCCAGCACGGTGACGCTTTGCCGGAATTCCTTTTTTCCTTGAGCCGAGATGCGCAACTGGTGCGATCCAGTGGCGATGTCGGAAATCGTGAGCCCGCCTCCAGCGTCCGCCGTCCCCCGGCTGGAATCATCGAGAAACACTTCAGCGCCGGGTGACGTTTGCACTCGGATGCTCCCCGCTAAGTCCGCAAGTGCCGCTTGAATGTTCGCCGTCTGCCCGGCCGCCACCGTAATCTGTTGCTCGTAATTTTTCTTCCCCATCAGGGTCACGCGCATCGAGTGATCTCCGGGCTGGGGGTTATCGATGACCAAGCGGCCCTCCGGGCTCGCTTCTCCCTTGAAACTGTCGTCCAAATAGACCTGTGCGTTCGGCGAGGTTTGGACAACAATCTCTGTGGGCTTTTCGGGAGGCTTGGGCGGCGCGAGGGGCTTGGGCGCGAGCTCGCGCAGCGTGGCCAGCAGCTCCGCAGTAGCTCCGGCGCGGCGCAACTCGCTTTCGACCTCGGGCGTGATCTGAAAGTCGATGCCCCGCTCCCGCGCCAGCGCCGCCACGCGGTGGGGCGCGACTTCTCCCTTCAACATCCCGACGATGGCAGCTTTGGTAAAAGGTTTCCGGGACTGGGCATGGGCATTGAGCGCACAAAGCCCAAGAACCAGAGCGACAAGCGGTGCAATCAGTCCACGCAATGTTCGCCCCGGCAACATGCCGATGTTCTCTCCTCTATTGATTAAATTTCGCTTCCGCCGCCTTGGCGGTTTGCGCACGGCGCAGGGCCTTGAGAAGCAGGGTGTCCAGTTTCAGCTGGGGATCGTCAGGCACAAATCCGGGGGGCAATTGCTTGAGAAGCTGGCTGTTTGGCGAGTCCAGTTTCAGCCCTTCCTCATAAGAGTTGATCGCCTTATCGTACTCACCATTGTCATAATAAAGGTCGCCCTGCCTTTTGGCGGCCTCGACCTGTTTCTCGAAGAAATCTCCCGGCAATGTAAGAGGTGCGCGCGGTGGGGCAGGAGTTTGCACTACGGGGTTTTGCTGCCCGGCCCCCGGCTGTGGCCCTCCCGACTCGTTCGGTGACTTCATAACGGGTTGGTAGTCTTCCCAGGGACCGTGCTGATCTCCGTGTGGCCCTCCGGACTCGCTCCGTGGCTTCACAACCGGGGCATGGGCCGACGGCGAAAAATACCAGACCCCGGCAACGATCAAAATCAGCGCCAACACCGCGATGACGACGAACTTCATTTTACTGGCTGGCTCCGGCGTCGTGCGGAACTGCGGAGGCTGGGCCATGGCGGCCCGGCGGCTGTCTGGCGCTACGGGCCTGCCGACCTGGGGCTGCGCGCGCGAAGCTTCCACAATTCTTTCCGCCGCAACAGGGGGCGGAGTCTGAACGGCAATATCGGCCGGGGCGGGCGCGCTCGCGGATGGGTGCACGGGCAGGGCAGGTTCCGGCGTTGCCGGCGGTGGCACCACTTTAGTTGACGGAAGCGGCTGACCCATTTCCGCCTTCCGATCGAACTGAAAAACCCAGTCGCCCCGCGGCGTCTTGAGATCGGCCAGTTTGCTACTGGGGTCAATTTCATATTCCCGGCCGGGGAAATACAGTATGCAAGCCGTGCTGTCGAAAGCCTGCATGATGCACTTGGCCTTGACCCTCATTTTACTGTTCGCCTCCGGTCTTTGGCCCAAACCAAGCGATGATGGGGCCTCCGGCGCCGGCGGCGACACAATTCTGGTAGAAGGGAGCGGCACGGGAGCTTCGGTTCGGGGCGAAGGCTGGGGGGCTGCGATGAAGGCGCGAGCGAAGTCGAGCGCGGACGGATAACGCTGGTCGCGGTCTTTGGTGAGGGCCTTCATCACTATGCTTTCGAGCTGGGGCAGCGCGGGGAGGTCCGGTTTGACGGTGCGGAAGGGCGGTGGGTCTTCCTGCATGTGCATGCGCAGGTATCCGACCTGCGTGTCGGAACGAAACGGCGTGCGGCCGGTGAGCATTTCGTACACCACCACGCCCAGCGAGTAGATGTCGGAGCGCGCGTCGAGTTCATCGCTCCTCATGCCCGAAGCCTGCTCGAACGACATATATGCGGGTGTGCCGAGCACCATGCCGGTCTGTGTGTGGGCGCCGGACTCGCGCAGCTTGGCAATGCCGAAATCAACGAGCTTGACCAGCACGTTCGCCGATGAGCGGGGTAGCGCAGACCTGTTTGCCAAGGTCTGCGGCTTTTCCGGCCGGTCGTAGCCAAGGGCCGCGGACCTAGAAAACAGGTCCGCGCTACTGCTCGCTGAAGATCCCTCCTCAGAATACGTGAGGAAGATGTTATCGGGTTTGAGGTCGCGATGAATGATGCCCAGCTTGTGCGCGGCGTTCAGTCCTCGCGCCGCTTGCTGGAGAATTTCCGCAACCTCAGTCACCGGAAGCGCGCCCCGCCGCGTGAGGGCTTGGCGAAGAGATTCGCCTTCCAGAACCTCCATCGAGATGTAGGGCGTGCCGTCATCGGCTTGTCCGGACTCGTAAATGGTGACGACGTTTGCGTGATGAATGCGCCCCGTGGACGCCGCTTCATTCTGAAAGCGCGTCACGAAGTCGGGATCATCCAGGAGCTTGCGGCTCAGAACCTTGAGCGCCACCGGGCGGTTTCCCACCGCGATCTGCTCGGCGAGGTAGACCGCACCCATGCCGCCCGCTCCCAATTGGCGAATGAGCCGGAAACGGCGAGAAAGACTCGCAGCGAGATGGGCGTCGATCTCAGTCACAGCGGGCAAATCCTTGGTTGTAGCGGCGATCTCCGATCGCCGGACGGCGGTCGGAGACCGCCGCTACAAGAGCAAGCGTAGCGCATCAGATCCGTATGGGTGGCCAGCGGCTCTTGGACGGCTCCCGAGTATACAAGCCGCGAAGGTCAAGAACAACTACGAGGGCAGTGACAAGTGACAAAATCACGCGTGGTGAGTGACAGGTGGCGAGCAGAAAAGCGGAACCAAGATTTCACCACAGAGTGTCTGCCTGCCGTTGGCGGGTCCATAGTGCCGGAAACTTCCAGTTGCCGTCACGAATTATCAATAACTTACGTGAAGTTTCTGGAGAGTGTCTGCCCGCCGTTGGCGGGTCCATAGTGCCGGAAACTTCCAGTTGCCGTCACGAATTATCAATAACTTACGTGAAGTTTCTGGAGAGGCACGGAGGTCACGGAGAACAAGCTCACAAAAACTCTCGGTCAACAAACTGAGGAGACGTGACTCCCTCCCGCGTGGGCACGAGTACATTTCTCTGTGGCCTCTGTGCCTCCGTGGTGAACCTTTTACCGGGTCCGCTACAAGTTGCACCCACTCTGCGGCAGCGACATTTTGTAGCCTCTCGCACTGTTAGAATTTTCTTGACTTTTTAGTATCTTATGGTACAATAACTATGCGTGGCTGTCAGTTGTTAGTGGTCAGTGGTCAGGTGCCGATTTGAGGAGTGTACCTACAAAGCGACTATATTCATGAAAATAAGGCTACTTAGTGCAAATCGACAAATACGAGCAAAATTTCAAGTCTTTGAAAAGAATGAAGTTAGATCGTCAAGAATCAGAGCGCGCATATAAAAAGATGTTAAAAATGCAGGATGATCCGACTATATCTATGAAAACACAAGGCCGAGCGACAGACTGTCCGCTTGAAAACCGTGTTTTTTGCGGGAAAACTGTGCCCCTAGCAGGCAAAAAGCGGCCCGATCCGTCCCTGCGTGCCAAGCCTGGGGCTCGGCGCGACACTTCCTCGAATTGGTTATCGTTAAGATCAGGTGCGAGGATGACACGAGGTGCCGGCCTCGAAATGCGGAGATTGCAAATTGCGGGCCACCCACCAGAGAGGTTTGCAAAACATCGTGCCGATGACGTCCGTAGCGCGGGCATCTTGCCCGCTGTCTCGGGAGCGTCCCGCTCCCGTCGTCGCGCGGGCAGGATGCTCACGCCCCAGCGGGCGAGACGCCCGCGCTACTAAGAGAATTCGCCGCCATATTTTGCGATCCTCAGGAGGCCAATGCTACGGTGATCCCATAACCCAACGGAGCAATGAACCGAAGGTCGCACGGCTCGGTCGCACGTTCGCTCGGAATCATCGGTCTGAGTTTGCGCGGTCTCATTCGAGGGGTAAGGAAAGGTTGCGTCGCGCGGGATGTGGCAACTATAATTGTCGGCGGACACTTCCATTGCAGGACCCCATCAAGGAATGATTCGCCACCGTCGAAAAGTAATTTATTTGTTGGGCTTCATGGGAAGCGGGAAGTCCACGGTGGGCAAATTGTTGGCGGAGGTGCTCGCCTGGCCTTTCATCGACGTCGACACCCTCATCGAAGCCGGGCAGGGGCTAAGCATTCGAGAGATTTTCGAGAACTCCGGCGAGCCCTTTTTCCGCCAAGTTGAGCGCGCCGCGCTTGCGGAGGCCTCCAAAGCCGAGCCGGCCGTCATTGCTCTGGGCGGCGGGACATTTGCCCAGCCTCCCAATGTGGATTTGATCCGCGAGTCGGGGGGCACAACGGTTTGGCTCGATTGTCCGCCGAATATCCTGCGCGCGCGCTGCCAGGGTTTGGAGAATCGCCCACTCTTTCGCGATGAACAATCATTCACCAAACTTTTCATGGACCGCTTACCCTATTACCGCCTGGCAGAGTTTCGCATTTCGACGGAAGGGCATAAGCCGGAAGAAGTCGTCGAGCAAATCTTGAGTTTACGGGTCTTCTAACACAAGGGAGCCTGCACTGGCATCGAAAGCGCGGAGGGCATTACGACTAGCATTTGTCGCCCTGCTGGCTGGCGTCACGGCGGCAGGGCCGCTCGCGGGTCAAGCCCCCGCCCCTAATCTGAACGATCATGGCACTTTCGAAATCTTTGCCGCGGGCAAGAACATCGGAACCGAAACGTTTGAGATTCGCGTCCGCAAGGACCAGATTGAAGCCCAGGGAAACGTTCATTTGCAGGTGGAGCAGAACGGCAAAAGCGTTGAGGTGCGAACTACATCAAACCTGCTGCTGGACCCTCACCTCGATCCCCTTGCCTACACTTGGAGCCAGAAGGGAACGCAGTCCTCACAACTCAGCATCGACTTCCGCACTCAACCGGCCCATGTGCGGTATAAGACCGTTCGCGGGCAAGACGACCAGCGCGATTTCCATCTGGAAAAAGATGTCGTGGTGCTCGACGACAATGTGTTCCATCAATACCAATTGGCCGTCGCCCGCTATGACACAGCCAAGGCCGGCCAACAAGCCTTCCGCGCTTTTATTCCCCAGGAAGCGTTGCCGGGAACGATCACGCTGAATTCTCTGGGTGCCGATCAGGTGAGGGTCGAGGGGAAAATAATGACGCTCCGGCGCTTCCTTCTCACTACGGAATTGGCGCAAATCAGCCTCTGGGTTGACGATCAGGGCCATCTGCAAATGGTGTCCACTCCCGACTCCCAACTTCAGGTAATGCGAAAGAAATGATTTTTAATATGGATAATATTCTTATTACCGGAGGCGCGGGGTTTATCGGATCGCATCTGGCCGAGCGGTTGCTGCGCGAGGGCAAACGGCTTGCGATCGTCGATAACCTTGATGATTATTATCCGGCGGAAATGAAGCGGGCCAATCTGGCGGAGATCAAGGCGGCCGGAGAGTTCGAATTCTTCCCAACCGATATTCGCGACGGCGAAGGGCTGCGCCGCGCGTTTGCCGCATTCAAACCCGACGCCGTCATTCACCTGGCAGCGCGCCCGGGCGTGCGGCTGTCATTCGCGCAGCCGGAAGCGTATACCTCCATCAACGTGCTCGGGACCACTCAAGTGCTGGAAACGAGCCGCCAGAGCGGCGTGCAGCGCGTCGTGTTTGCCTCTTCCAGCTCGGTCTATGGCCATTCCAGCCGCGCGCCGTTCTGCGAGGACGCGGTCATTTCGCACCCCCTGTCCATCTACGCTGCCACCAAGGTTGCGGGCGAAGCCGTGGCCTTTACGTATTCGCACGCCTATGCTCTTCCAGTGGCGTGCTTGCGGCTCTTCACCGTCTATGGCCCACGCCAACGCCCCGACCTCGCCATCCGCAAGTTTGCACAAATGATCATGGAAGGGAAGGGAGTGCCGATCTACGGGGACGGCAGTTTGGAACGCGATTATACTTACATTGATGATACTGTGGATGGAATCGTGCGGGCACTTAACACAACGGGCAGTTTCGACGTTTACAACATCGGAAACTCACACCCGGTCCGTATTGACGAAATGGTGGATGCCCTGGGACGCGCGATGCACAAACTTGTCCGCCGGAGGTTTATTCCCACTCCCGCCGGCGAGATGATCCTCACGCATGCCGACCTCACGAAAGCCCACCAGGCACTCGGCTACTCGCCCAAAGTGAGTTTTGAAGAAGGAATTGGCCGATTTGCCGAGTGGCTGAGATCGCGCGAAAAGCTGGGATAGACTGCGGCGAACCCGTTGCGGTTGCCTTATGCGATCGACACTGGCGGCGGCAGGATTCTACCGCGATGCCTGAGCCTGAGGGCTGGCACCAAGTGTGAGCGAGCAGTTGGAGTTCTTGGTAGAGATGATACGAAGCAAGGCGCAGTACGACGTGCTAAAAAAGCGACGAGCGGCATCCGCAACCATGTCGGATGCCGCTCGCCAATCAGCCTGCTCTCTTCAGATCCTAGCCACCGGAGCCGACACCCGGGTTGTACGTCGGGCATTGCGAGCCACCGAACATCGCATTGACGCTGTTGGTGTTGCCTGTCGCAAGCATGTCATTGGTGCAAGCCGCCAAGAACGCTGCTTGCTGAGCTGCCGCTTCCGCTGCCGCTGCTGTCGCATTGGCGGCGTTGGCTGCCGAGGTTGCCGCGTTCGCTGCCGCGATGGCTGCTTCCGCGTTCGTGTTGGCGTTGCCGGAACGGCTCATGGCGATTCCCGCCAAAACGGCCGCTGCACCGCCCGCGCCCACTGCCGCAACTTCAAGAGCCGTGCTGCCACCGCCGCCGCAGCATGCGCTGGGGCTGCCGGATGCAGTCTTGGGAGCGATTACGATGGTTTGCCCCTTGGTGACGTTCTTTGTGGCGCCGTGGTCGTCCACGTGCAGCGTGCCTTCTTTCGAAGTCACTACCACGGAGCCATTCAGCATGGCCACCTCACCGAGCGACTTAAAGCCCGCCGCGGGAGTCACGAAAACCTCTCCGGCCTTCACTCGCAGAAGAGTTCCTTGGTTGGGGTGGAGCATGGAAACGTTGCCTTGGCTGAGCACAACGGTCACTTCATTCGAATCCCGCAGGAAGGAGGCAACCGTATCGCGGCCGAAGATCACGCGACTGTTGTTGCCGACCGCCACCACGGCGACTCCGTCTCTTACTTGAAGGCTATCTCCGCTGAAAATGGTTGTGTTAGGTAAGAGCGACTGGCCGCCCACTGTTGCGTTCATGCTACCAGCCACCGAGCCAATCACCGCGGAGCCAGCAAATGCCGGTACCGTTGCGACCGCCCCCACGAGGAGCGCAAAGAGAGTCAGGCGTAACGTTGTAGTCTTCATCGTCATCAGGGAAAACTCCTTTTCCGGTATCGGAAGCTCCTTACTACTCCCAACCCAGGCTTGCAGTTTGTGTTGAAACCAACCCGCTTCGGTAGGTAAATTATAGCCTCTTGGCACTTTTGTCAAGTCTTTTTTAAAAAGAATTTAACCGCCCTCGGTCGGGTCTGCGAGCTGACCACACATTCCGGCGCCCAATAGCGCGTTTCCATAAGTCATTGCAATATAAGCCGTTAAATTGAAATTTTGGAGCCTCGACCCTTCCGGGATTGCGTTTAAGGGTATACACCACCCCAAAAAGTTATCGTTCTGATAAATTATGAGCCTTAGTACTTTAGTACTATCCGCGCTAACATCGCCAATTTGACTTGCTCTGGATCTACTTTTCTTGACGTTGAGGTGCCGATTTATTTTGAGGCTGGGTGTCGAGCACCTTCAGCTCTCTTGACATTATGTCGTGAGCTGGGAGAATTCGTACCGCGTCTGCTCTAAAACGCAATATATCCGCACTCAGACGGGGCACGTGGTGAGAACTCACAAGCTCGGGTTAGCTCAACTTTGAGGGTCACTTCATAGCCCTTTCGCCCCCGATTCCTGTGAGGTCCCAAGTCACCCGCGATCCCACGATAAACAAAAGGAGCTTTACTCCGGCGCGGCAAAAGGCCAAAATGAAGAGTCAATGAAGTCCTGGCTTAACTCCTTTCTTTCTCTCAACCAAACCGCTCGCCGCCTGTTGGTCGGAACGGCGATCGTCGCGCTCCTTTGCATTTACGTGGTAGAGGTCACGAGTTCCTCCCGTGATCTTTCCGCCATTTGGGACGAGCCCACCCACATCCTCGCGGGTTATCGGTACTGGCAGGCGGGCGACTACGGCCTCAATCCGGAACACCCCCCCCTGGCGAAATTGGTCGGAGCGTTTCCGCTGCTCTTCATGAAGTTGAGGGTTCCACACCTCTGGCACGACGACTCCAAGCCCGCCGTAGTCATCGAGGGCAGGAAATTTGTCTACGCGAACAACGCGGACGCCCTGCTGCTACGGGTACGTTTGGCTGAGGCTGTCCTGGGAATGCTCCTCGTTTTGGTTCTTTTTGAGGCCGGGCAACAAATGTTCGGTGCGGGAGTTGCCTGGATCGCCGCCGTGCTCGCGATTTTTGAACCGAATCTGTTGGCCCATTCCACCGTGGTCGGCACCGACTTCGCGTTCACTTGCTTTAATCTGGCGGCAGTCTACGCTTTCTGGCGTGTAGCTGAGCGCCCTTCCCTCCTCCGTCTGACGGGGTGTGGCGTCATGACCGGACTGGCGCTTGCCTCCAAGCATTCTGCGCTCCTCTTGCCACCGACTCTCGCCTTGCTGGCCGGTGTCGAAGTTGCATGCCGTGCCAAAAGGGAGGAATCCGCCCGGGGGCAAGTCCTTAGGCGAGAAGTTCCCCTTTGGATCGGCAGATTGGCCGTCATCTACGGGCTCAGCCTACTGATTCTTTGGAGCTTCTATGGGTTCCGTTTTGCTGCACGTCCCGACGGCTTGTCGCTTTGGCAGACCATTCCCAACTACGCTACTCTCTTGAAGGGGCACGTCACGCCGCTCCTGATCACCACTGCGGCACGATTCAAGCTGCTTCCCCAGGCTTATCTATTTGGCCTCATTGACGTCCTGATGGTTACAGCGGGGCCGCGGCTATCGTTCCTCCTGGGTCACCTGTACCCGCACGCCTTGTGGTATTACTTCCCAGTCGCCTTCGTGATCAAATCCACTCTCGGCTTTCTCGCGCTGTTGATTCTGGCCGTGGCCGCGGTCAAGCTTTGGGCAGGAGAATTCTACCGCAAGGCGGCCTATCTCCTTATTCCGCCTCTACTCCTTATGGGCTTGGCCCTGACGGCGGGCACGAATATGGGCATTCGCCACGTGCTGCCGATTTACCCTTTCCTGATTCTCGCCGCCGCTGCTGGAGCCGGGGCATTGGCCAAACGCCATCAAGCCTGGGCCATCGTCGTGGGTGCGCTCGTGGTCTTTCATGCGGCTTCCTCGCTCCATACCCTTCCCGACTACCTCGCTTATTCCAACGAGCTTTTTGGCGGAACCGCGAAGACTTATCGCAGTCTTTCCGATTCCAACGCCGATTGGGGCCAAGGATTGCGCGAGGCCGGCGAGTATGTGGCACGCCACAACATCAAGGATTGCTGGCTGGCCTATTTCGGCACGGCTGACCCCGCCTACTATCATCTTCCCTGTAAGGAACTGCCGGATCCCTACCTGCGATGGTGGCATGACCCCATACCCGTTCCCCCGGAGACCTATCACGGCGTCGTCCTGATTAGCGCGACAGAAATGGCCGCTCCGTATTGGGGCTCCGAAGCTCTGAATCCCTACATTCACTTTTTGAAGGTGAAGCCGGTGGCGAGTATCGGCGGCTCGACGATGGTTTTTGAGGGAGATATCGACTTGCGCCGGGCTTCCGCTCTCGGTCACATGTATAAGGCGTGGGATTTGATTGCCGCCAAGAATCAGGAGGCAGCCATCCAAGAAGCGCTTCAGGCGGAGGATATCTTCCCCACCCATCCGGGCCCGCCCTTCATCATTGGCTATATTCTTGCCAAGGCCAAACGAACTGAAGCAGCCCGAATCCAGTTCGAGACTTCGCTGAAACTGGCTGATGGCGCTGACCCCGCATTCCAGTCCCTGTGGGTCATTGCCAGCAAGGCGCAACTCGCAATTTTGCCCTGACCGGAATCCGACTGGAATTGGCGATGGATTTCAGAGTGCCGAACGCATCTCAAGTTCGTGGACGACCTGGCGGGGCGGGAGGTTGTGGCCCTGCCGGCGAATCGGCGTCCGCGGAAGCGCCGAGCATCGAGGTGGCATTCGTTGGGGTTGGTTCTGCCTTGGGCGCCTCGGTCGCGTGTGGCGCGGCTGGAGCCCCCGGTGGCGTGAACCTAGAGGCCTTTCCGGAAGCAGTTCCGGGCGTGGTCGATCCCGAAGGCCGTACCGTCTGAAGGCTGCGGCGCAGTTCCTCCGCCAAGAGTGAGGCCGTGGCCGGGCCTGCGGGCGATGTCCGCATTGGGACGGACGACGGCCTTGCCGCCAAGGCAAGCGCTTCCGCCTTCCACTGATTCAATTTCTGGAGTCTCGCCTTTACCTCGTCGCTCGGATTGGGATTGGCCCGCTGCAACTCCGCCAGGATGCGCCCGGCTTCGTCAAACCTATTTGCGGCAAGGAGTTTTTCCGCCTGAATGAGTCCCGACCTCAGGTTTTGCGCCCGGTCGCGCTCCTGGCGATCCGTCTTAACTTCGGCGAGCAGCGTCGTCGCCTGGAGGTTGGCCGGGTCCAGTTGCAACGCCCTTTGAAGCTCTTGTTCCGCCGCCTCGAGAGTGCCTTGACGCACGGCGCGCTGTCCCGAACTGATCGCCTCACGCACCTGCCGAAGCCGGTCGCGCTCCTTGATGGCCTGCGCCTTCAGTTCCGGCACGCGCGAGTCGCTGGGGTCCAATTCCTGCGCTTCGTTGAGCAGGCGTACGGCCTCGCCAAACTCACCCTCGCTATAGGCCTGTTGGCTTTCCGCCAACAGCCGGGCCATCTTGAGCTGGCGTTCAAGCACCAGCAGTTTCTGGCCGATCGGAGTGGATGCGGGGTATTCACTCTGCATTTCCAAGAGGGCGATTTCCGCTTCGTCGAATTTTCCCGCGGTCATCCTATCGTCGTACCGCTGGAATGTGGCGCGCAACCAGGCTTCCGGGTTCTGCGTTGGATGCGGCGGGGGGACCGGCGCGGCCACGGTTCGAGCCGGCTGCGGGGAGGGATGAAGTTGGAACGCCCTCTGAAACTCCAAGTCTGCCGCGCCATCATCTCCCTCGTGCAGTGCCTGCTGGCCGGTGTTCGTGGCCCCGCGGACTTCCCGCAACTTCTCCCGCTCCGCGATGGCGCGCTCCTTCAGGTCACGTACATCTTTATCGTGCGGATCCAACTTGAGGGCTTCGGTGAACAGTCGAACGGCTTCTCCGAACTCTCCCTGGTCGAAGGCGTGTTGGCCTTCGTCCACGAGCTGCCGCACCCGAATGAGCGGGCGGAGAATTTGCAGCTTCAAGCGGATATCATCCGAGTCAGGAAAGTCTTTTTGCAGTTCCAGGAGCTGCCCTTGGGCTTCCTCATAACTCCCTGCGTAAACGAGATTGTCCGCCTGCCATAGCGCTTCCTTCAGGCGGAAGTCCCGCTCGCGCTCATGCCTGTCCTGCTGGATTCGACCCAGAAGCTCAGCGGCCTGGGAATTGTTCTGGTCGAGTTGGAGAGCCCGATTCAAGTTTTGCTCCGCCCCGGTCAAATCGCCTTGCATCATGGCCTTCTGGCCGGAGTTCAGCGCCTCGCGCAACTCGTGCTGGCGGTTCTGCTCGGCGACGGCCTTCTGCATCAGATTGCGCGCCTGCGTGTCCGCGGGATTCGATCCTTGCACTTCGGCGAGAATCCTGAGGCTCTCGGCAATATCCCCGCGGTTGAGCGCTTGCTCCGCCTCCGTGACCAATCGCCTGATCTTGGCGTCGGGTGCGAGTCGAAGAGCCGCCTGGGAAATCTCCGTTTGCAGGCGCTTCGCTTCCCCGTGAGTACTGTCGAGAATTAGGGCCGCCCGCACCTTGTCCCTTGCAGCATTGAAATCACCTTTGTCCCGAAGGTCGCGCGCCTCCACGATCAAGTCGCCGATAAAGCTCTGTTGCAGGCCGCGGGCGATGGGGATAAGGTCGCCCAACATTTCGTCGAGCGACTGATAGCGATCGTCGATGCTCTTCCTCAGGCCCTTGCTGATGACCACATCGAGAGCGGGAGGCACTCCCGGGCAGCAACGGCTGAGCGGCTCGGGTTCCCGCGCCAGGATTTTGCCGATGATGGCGGCGACGTTGGAACCGTCGAAAGCCCTCGTATAGGCAATGAACTCGTAGATGACGCACGTTACCGACCAAAGGTCAGACCGGCTATCGACGCGCCCGTCATTAATTTGCTCTGGCGAGGCATAGTGGATGGTCCCCAGGAACGTTCCGGTTTTGGTGATGTTGGCGGAATCCAAGTGCACGATGCCGAAGTCCACCACCTTCACGTTGCCGTCGTGGGTTACCAAAATATTCGCCGGCTTCACGTCGCGATGAACGAATCCGAATTTATGCGCGTGCGAGAGGCCCTCGCAGAACTGCTGCACCAGTTTCAATTTGGCGGCAAGGGGAATCCGGGCGCGGCGGTTGATGATGCTCTGGACGCTTTCGCCCTCGACAAATTCCATGGCAATGTAGGGGAGCCCGTCCGCCTCGCCCAAATCATAAATGGTCACGATGTTCGGATGCTGAAGGGTCCCGGCGGACTGCGCCTCTCGCTTGAAGCGTTGAAGGATCTCCTTATCGGAGACCAGCTCGGGAGCAATCGTCTTCAGCGCCACCATGCGTCCGATGAACGGGTCGCGAGCCTTGTAGACAACTCCCATGCCGCCTTGGCCAAGCTCGGCGACGATTTCGTACTTGCCGATTTTTTGCCCTACCTTTTGGCCCATCAGCTTGTGCCTTCAACCGGGGAGATCTCTGCCAGAATCACCGTGATATTGTCCGGCCCACCGCATTCGTTGGCGCGAGCCACCAACTTCGCGGCCTTTTCGGGAATTCCCGTCTCTAGCTCCAAAGTCTCCACAATATCTTCGGGCGAAACGACCTTGTAGAGTCCGTCACAACATAGGAGAAGCAAATCGCCGGGATCCAGATCCACCGCCGTCATGATGACTTCAATTTCCGCTTGCGCACCCACGGCTTGAACCAACATCTCCTGGATCTGCGCATCCACTTGGGCGGAGTCCTCGCCGCGGTTGCGCAACTGGTTCCCGATGGTCTGGTCTTGCGTTAACAGAATCAAGTTTCCTTCGCGGAACAGATAGGCGCGTGAATCGCCCACCTGCGCCACCTCCGCGCGCCGGCCGTGCAGAAGCGCCGCCGTCAGGGTGGTCCCCATCGTCAGATTCTCGGCGTAAGCTTGCGCGTGTGCGAACAGGGCCTTGTGTGCGACCTCGACGGTTTTTTGCAGGGCGAGGGGCAAATTCGGCTGGCCATTCGTTGAGGATTGAATCTGGCCGCCAATTTCTTTGGTGAGGTTTTCGACACACAAGCGGCTGGCCACTTCACCACCATAGTGTCCGCCCATGCCATCCGCGACAGCCACCAGCAAATGTCCCTTAGAGAACTCGAGGAATCCCTTTTCGCTATCGGACGGAGCGCCGTTTTCTCCTAAAGGGAGCACCAGATGATTATCCTGGTTGTTGTGCCGCCGGAGGCCTACATCGGTAACGTCAGCGACCCGCGCGCCGAGACGTGCGACGGCCTTTTCCTCGCCACTCAATGAAGATACTCCGGGATTCTGATCCACCACGAGGGAGGCTCCCTTCCTTAACTTTCGTTATATGACACTTCTGCCGGGAATCCTGTACTAGTGGAGTTTACCCAAAATTCTTGGAAATGCAAGCTGTGGGACCAAGCCGAATGAGGGATTCATAATTAGCCTATTGATTGGTATGCTTGCAAGGGGGAATTCATGCCAACACGGCGGCGAAGACCGATGTTTCCGGCACTCGTGATCATCACCGGACTCTCGTCGTTCGGTGGCGCAGTGGGTCGAACGCCTCACGAATTCGGCATGGTTGTTAATTCCTCCAAGAGGCCGATCGGAGTCAGCAGCTCTAGCAAGTGGTATATGCTTGCGAGCGGGCTACGGGCCGCGATCATTGAATCCGCGACACAAATTCCCGGCGAGGAATCGGTGGGGCAGGGCAATAAGATCGGCCAAGTCATTTCCTCATCCGGGGCGAACCGGAATGGGAAGCCCCTCTCCGAGGGCGAGTGGATTCTCGACGGTGACACGGTTTCGACGGGGGCGACTGGCCGCGCGGTCGTTAGATTATGGCCTTCAAATCAAGCTACCATGGAGGGAAACACTTCCGCCGGCTTCACGAGACCGGTCGAACGAATCTGGTTACAACTGCAGAAAGGCACCATTGATGTGGAGAATTCAGGTGAGAGTAATATCCTCGTCACCACGGCAAAACTTCACATCGAACCCTCCAATTCGGCCGCCGGGAGGATTCGTGTCACGATCAGGGCTGACGATTGTGCTGATATCGACGCCGTAGCCGGCGATGTCAGAATCGAGGATGTACTATCACAAAAGTCGCGCGTTTTGGCGTCTGGAGTACACACGCTGGTTCCCGCGAAGACGCCGGTCGTCGCCCGGTTACCACCGCTGCGAACAGCCGGCGCCCGGATTCCATCCGCACCAAGCCCACACCGGCCGGCGCCGCAGGCTGAAGCAAAGGTGATTACAGTATGGAAAGTCGGCGACCCCTATACGGGCGCCACGCCCGATGCGGCCCTACCTCGGAGCCTTGATCTCGCCGCGGAAAAACTGGGTTACGGGCTACGAGCTAAAGCCTTCCGCATCCAAGATTTCGCCAGTGCCTTCTTCCGCGCTTTCGCCAATCATCAGCCGCCAGACATCTTGGTTTTCAACAATCCCGGTGTTCTCGACGGCGTTTCGACGCCGCTGGGGAGATTCAAGGGCATCGGAACGGATCCAGCCATCCATGCGGCTTTGGTCGAGGTTACGGAGTCATTAACGGCTCTCGAAGGGCGGGGTTGGGAGTACTTGATACGCACCTCGCCGAACTTCGAGGCGGCACAAGCACTGGCGTTACGGCCACCGGAATGCGCAGCCAATCAGGGGGCGACGCTGCCGCCAGACCTGGGCGAAATTACCGAGCAGTCTGCCAGCGCCTATATCGAGAACAGTCCGGCGATCAAAAACTTCGAGGATCCGGACCGCCTTCACACCGCCGTGACGGTACCGAAGGAACGCCACGTGCACACGATCAAGGCCTGCGGCGACTTGGGAACGGACCATCTCGCTTTCGTGCCAGCCGTAGCGAGTTACACCTCGCCCGGGACAATTGGCTGGATTAGCAGCCTGATGGTATTCCGGAAACAAAGTGACCAGTGGCGCCTCCTGGCAGCGAGTACCGATCCGGTTTCCAACAAATCGTTCGTGGGCCAGATTCCCGCCGTCGTTCGGCTGATTACCAAACCCTGGACTCCCACCAACACCCCAGAGCCCCCGAGCCTCGTCTCGCCGCAAAACGCCGCAATCCCCGCTGCCGCTCCGGGTGCGCGGTTCGGCAGTTTTAGCTGGCACCCCAGCTCATCAGGTGGCGAGGTGGCAGAGATTGTCGAGTTCGCTTATCACAATGATGCGCGATTGTTCGCCATTCTCTTTTCCGGACCTGCCCCGGCCACTGAGCACTGCTCGGCGAGTATGCTGGGGACTGCCCAGGGCATTTGGAGGTGGCGGGTTTGGTCCGTCTCAGAGTCTGGTGGCGTTTCGTTCTCGCAATCTCGACACTTTACTCAGTAAGAATACCCGGCCCGCGTGGGATTCTGAAGATAAATTTCTCTGAATTTCCTACCGGCAGGAAATTGGCCGACGCCTCCCTCCCGTTTGGCCGCCAAATTGCTAGGCTACAGTTAAGGAGCTATCGGTGGGGTGAAATGACCCAGGGCCGATCGGTACCGGGTGCCAGGCGTCAGTATCGGCATCGCGGGCATTCCCCCTCGCGAGTTCGAAAGGAACCGATGTACAACCGGAAAACCGTTGGAAAAACTATCCAACGGAGTAAAGGGTTGATCCTGGCGGCGAAGAGAAGGCGGGGCGTAGGGATCGACCGCAGAAAAGAATTAAACGACGAACGAAGCCGGAATGTGTATGAAAACAAAGAAAGCAATGACGCTTTGCCCGAAAATAAAGCGACATTTCTGCGCAACTGTCGGACATTTTACACAAATGCACGCGTATTTAGCAGAATCCGTCGGCCTTATTGTCACTTTCAGAGCGCTGATGCAGGAATTCGAAATGTGCAAACTCGATTCGCCGGCATTCCTGCCGGTGCAGGAGTTATGGCCAGGAATGCGCAAGGTGAGATGTGCAACGGACCTCGCGCCCGTAAAAGGGTCAGGGCCATTGCTCAACGGCCGCCCCGTATTACCCACGATAACAAAGATGGCGATCCCGCCGCCTATTGCCGCGACCGGCTCTCCTCGCAGCCAGGTGTGCGGAGCTTTAGAGTGCAACAATTCGCGGCCGCTCTCCTCCCCGCGAGCTTGTTCGCGGGAATTTTGGACCGCACAGCCAGTTTGCTGCCAGCTACTTGAAGCATAAAAGTGGGCGCTTAAGACCGGCCAGTGAGCTGGCCGAGGGAAAAGCGGCAGCAAGCTGCCACACTCTAAAGCTTCGCAGTGCTTACGCGATTGAATTCCGAAAGAGTGGGGTGTATGTTACCGCACCGTGGAAGGTCAGAAACACAAACCAAGATTCTGGCGGCACCACGAGATCTGGGAGGTCGCTCTATGCTGCAAACACTGTTCGCTCTAATTCCGCCGAAGCGGCTGTTGGGCATTGTCGGCGTTCTTGCTTTCAGTTCATGTTTGGGGATTGGGCAAGCCAACGCTCAGACGGCTGTTACGACCTCCATGCCGCAGATGCCAAGTGTGCTCTACGGCGCTGCCTATTATCACGAGTACATGCCGTACGAGCGCTTGGATAAGGATGTGACATTGATGCAGCAGGCCGGATTCACGGTCGTGCGGATGGGCGAATCGACGTGGAGTTTGTGGGAACCCACCGATGGGCATTTTGAGTATGCCTGGATGGATCGCGTCGTCGCCGCCATGGGCAAGGCTGGGATCAAGGTTATTATGGGCACGCCCACTTACTCCATCCCCACGTGGCTTTATCACGAGCACCCGGAAGTCCTGGCGCGGCCGCTCGGTGGAGGCGGCGCGTTCTACGGGATGCGCCAGAACATGGATACGGATAGCCCCACGTACCGCTTTTACGCCCAGCGCCTGATCCGCAATCTCGTGGAACATTACAAGGACAACCCGGCGGTGATCGGTTGGCAAATTGACAATGAAACGTCCGCCTATGGCGCCTCGAACCACGATGTATTCGTCGGCTTTGTGAATCACCTGCGCGAGAAGTTCGGCACCACCGACAATCTGAATAAAGCGTGGTTCCTCAATTACTGGGGCGAGGACGTGAACGCCTGGGAAGATCTGCCCTCGCGCGATAGCGCCCAAAGCACCGGCTATAAGCTCGAATGGTCGCGCTGGGAGCAAATGCGGGTGACCGATTTTCTGGCGTGGCAGGCCGCCCTGGTGCGCGAGTATCGCCGGCCCGACCAATTCGTCACCACCGATTTTGGCGGCGCCATGCGTCACGATGTCAACGAGGAAGCCATCGCCGCCGATCTGGACATTCCCGCCATCAACGTTTATCACGGCACGCAGGATCACTTCGACGGCGCGCAGCAGTCCCTGAACGAGGATTTTGCCCGCTCCCTGCGGGGAACGAATTTCCTGATTACCGAGACCAACGCGCAGTCGACTGACTGGACCTCGGCATTTCAATTCCCACCCTATGACGGTCAGTTTCGGGCGGATGTTTACACGCACCTCGCAAATGGCGCGAACATGGTGGAGTACTGGCATTGGGCATCAATTGCCGCCAATCAGGAAACCTACTGGAAAGGCGTCCTGTCGCATGATTTGGAGCCCAACCGCGCCTATGCCGAAGTATCGCGCACCGGGCACGAACTCGAAAAGATCGGGCCGCACCTCGTGGACCTGAAGATCTCGAGCCCCGTGGCCATTCTGTGGAGCCGCGACTCGCTGAATGCGATTGAGTTTATGCCCTTCTCCTCCGCGGGACCGCAATGGTCCGAAGGCCATCCCGCGGCAGATTACGCTTCGCTGGTGCGGCAGCTTCATAAAGCACTCTACGACCTGAATGTGGGCGTGGACTTTGTCTTTCCGGAAACCAAAGACTTTTCGCGTTACAAGGTGCTCGTGGTTCCGGCGCTCTATATCGCCGATGACGCCCCTCTCACCCGCATCTCGGATTATGTGAAAAACGGCGGCCACGTCGTGATGACTTTCAAGAGTGGCTTTGCCAATGAGAATTCGGCCGTGCGCTGGGTGCGCGCGCCCGGACCCCTTCGCGAAGCGGCGGGATTCAGCTATCAGGAGTTTTCCAACCTCGAGAAGCCGCTGGCGCTGAAGGGCGATCCGTTCCATGCGGGTGGCGATAACAAGGTCAGCTACTGGGCGGAGTTTATCATGCCCGAACACGCCCAGCCCCGCGCCTGGTACGACCATCCGTTCTTCGGACGCTGGCCCGCCATCACCGAAAACCATTATGGTTCGGGCACGCTGCTCTACGAGGGAACCTACCTTTCCGATCCGCTGCAAAAGAACGTTTTGCTCGATGTTTTGAAGGAAGTCGCACTCGCCGGGCCAGACCAGCAGTTGCCCGCGGCGATTCGCGTGAGACATGGCGTCAACCGCTTGGGAAAGCAGCTCCACTATTACTTCAACTATTCCAGTGAAACCAGCTCATTTGCTTACTCGTATGCGGCGGGGAAAGACCTCCTGACCGGCAACACCCTTAGCCCGTCCCAATCGATCACACTCAAGCCGTGGGATGTAGCGATTATCGAGGAAAACTAGCGGGGGATTGCTCTTCGGCTGATGTAGATCGCAAGGCCGAGGCACGGAGGCGATTGTGATTTGAAGAACGCCCATCGTAGTCGAAGACCGCGGCTCTCTGATCCGCATCCCCCTGTTGACAATCGGTGGGTGTTTGCTTAATCTGCCGCTATCCACATCGTTTTTTGAAGAGGAGAACCAGCAGGCCCCAGTCGTTATCTGATAAAGGGAGCACAGGGATCCCTTTAAGATATTGGCCCAAGTGGGGGTCGGAGCCAGCGTTGCGCCCTACGAGTTGCCTCAGGATGCCGCAGGCGGTCGGCAGGGGGCAAACTGGGCGGACGGCAGAGGAGGATTCGCCATGAAAGTCCGGATCATGGATCGCCCAATTACGGTCTTCACCGCAGCAGATCCCAGCGCGGCGCCCGTCACGCAAGTGATGGCCGGTCAGGTTGTGGAGGTGGGTGGAATCAAGAACCAGAACGGGACAAAATGGGTGACGGCAGCGCTTCCCGACGGTCGAAGAGGCTACATCACCGCGGATGCCTCGATCATGTCCTTGCGGCGCGCGTCTCTGGTTCAGAACGAAGTGACCGCGTATTCACAGCCGTCCCCCTCGGCTCCGGCGATTGGCTCGTACAGGCGGGGAACGACATTCCACATGGGCGAGACCGTAACTTCCCACGGGAAGGCTTGGGTCACCATTGTCGACGCCGCGGGCAACGAGGGCTTCATTGATGGCACGACACGCATCAAGAAGCTTGCGGAGACAACGACGGCCGCGGGCAGAAAGATTATGCTGATGGGCGCCGCATGGTTCGTCGTCGGCATCGTGGCTACGGGGATCGGGGTGGCCATTTCCTCGGGCGGACCCTTCTTCGTGGCCGGCGGAGCTATCGTGGGGGGACTCATTCAGATCTTCAAGGGCCTTTACCAGGTCGTGTCCGCGCCGATCTGAGGGGCCCATGTGCGGTGAATCTTCCGCCAATTCTCCCGACGGCGGGGTATTATCCGTAGCATCCCGAAGAGATCGGGTACAGCTTGCCGGCGGGATCGCCTCCCGTCGGCCGGGCAAGGGCCGTAGATGGTGCGTTGCGGGGGCACCCAGGCATAGACATCTCTTCTCTCCCCAGTGTGTATCCGAAAAAAATCGCAGACCACGAAAAGCAAAAAAGCATATATCCCTCCAGTCACCTCTTGAAAGGACGTACCTTGATGAATCGAACGAAGAAACCCAAGGCCCCGCCGTGAAGAGCACGAGTGTCGCGCCTGTGCTATGCTTGACACACAGATATCATTCGGCAGGGCTGCCATGGAATGGAGATGTCATATGAACAGGCTGGTGTTGCTGCTCCTCTACTGTGCCGCGTGGGCCGCACCCTACGCTCGGGCCGATGACGCGGCGGCGATGGCCGTGCTGCGTGCCGGCTGCACCGCAGACGTGCAAAGGCTATGCGCCGGCGTGCAGCCTGGCGGGGGCCGAATCATCGCCTGCTTGAAGCAGCACCAGGATGCGCTATCAGATCAGTGCAAGCAGGCGGCGCAGAAGGCGGCGAGCATGACCGGCACTGCCGCGCCCAACCCAACCAGTGCACCGCCAGCACCGAGCGCAGCGCCAGCACCGAACCCGCCCGCCAGCGCGCAGCCCCAGCCCGCCATGATGCCTGCACAGCCCACTCCTCAACCGTCCTCGTCATCCCCTGCCAAACACGGAGCGGCCGCTGCCAGCAATGCTTCACGCTCTTACCTGCTCCTGAAAAAGGCGCAGATCACGACCACAACCGATGACCACCCTGGCGAGGCGCCCTGGCCGGCGATCGAGATGTTGATTCCCAGCACCTGGGACTTTAAGGGTACGCTCCGGATGTACGGCGGCAAGACAGGCTGTTTCAGCGAAAGTTTTTCCGAGCTCTGGGAGGCCAACAGCGACGATGGCGTCACCAAAATTTTAGGCGCTCCCAACTACGCCTGGCAATACTCCGACGACCCGCAAGAGTTGCACAACCTCACCGATCCCAACCGTCGCACGCACACTGGGAATAAGACGAACGATCTCTGTCCCGTGTCGAAACCCTTGAACGCTGAACAATATTTCCGCCAGATCATGCTCAACGACTTGAAGCCCGCGATGACGGTGGTATCGGTCGAGCCGTTCCCCGTCCTCGAACAAATCGTGCGCCAACGCTATGCATTGGCGCCGGCGGACTCCGGCAACGGCGGCGCCCGGGTCGACGCGATCCGATTACGGCTCGAGTATCAAAAGGACGACAAACCGATGGAGCTCTGGTACTCCGTGGCGCTCGTGACGAAGACCTACCGCGTCGGTCGAGGAAATCTTTACGATATGCACGCCGTCGGGCAAATTGCGTTGGGCGCGCCCAAGGGCAAGCTCGATGGCAACGACAAGCTGTTCAAGGTGGTGCTGAGTTCCATTCAATCCACGCCTCGATATACCGCCTATTCGAATAAATGGATCGCCAATTATTACCAGATACAAGCCGATAAAGAAGCCAAAATGGACCAGATCCAGGCCGATCTCGACAGGTTCGCCACCCAAACGTACTTGCACATGAGCGCCAATGCCCAGCGGGTTTCAGATATAGGCTTCCATGCCAACGACCAGAACCTTCGGGATGTGCAAACATATCGCGATCCCTCGACGGGGCGCACGTTTGAGTTGAGCAACCAGTACAACCACGCCTGGCTCAATGGCGCCAATGAGTACGTGATGAGCGATGATCCGAACTTCAATCCCAACTCGGCGCTGCCGGGAAGCTGGAACCAACTGCAGCCCGTGCAGCCGTAGCCCGTACCACCAGGGCGGACGTCCGACCGCCAATCATAAATGCATGTCGTATCTCTCCCCATAACCTGCGTGCTCACCCTCTGCGTCTAATGACTTTCCGGCAAGCCTCGAGACACGATCCACATCGGCGTAAGTACAAGGAGAACCGGCATTCCGAACTGAGGATGGGCAACGAGTTGAAGGAAGAATTTGCCATTTCTGCGCAGATAGGTTGTTCGATCAGAACGGAGTCGACTTAGGGGCAGACCACAAATGACAAAAGGGCGAGCATGAAAAGCCAACTCCTGCTTACCCTTGTGCGGAGGCGTCCCGAATCAGAAATCGCGGCCGAGTGGAGGGTCGTCACCAAAACGGAGAGCGGACAGTCGGTAGCGGGCGAGATGAAGAGGATCCCCTACCCTCCGCGAGGTTTCGCGAAGGGTGGGGGAAATTGACTAACGTAGAGAAGGCGAACACGCAATTACCAGTTGTGCCCACCGTGGCAGGCCGCGGAGCCCTTGTCGCTGTAATTAGCGAGAGTGCCTGCGGGAGCCACAGGAGCCAACAGTGCCGACTCGTAATCCCACTGGTAGCCATGCCCATCGAGCGTGAGGGCCATCACTCCCCAGTAGTTCCCGGTTGCCGCCTGGAGAAACTGTTGGTTGAACTTCCCGTCCCAGTCTGTGGAGGAGGTGGGTGCTGAGACGACCGTATCGAGTGTCTCGCCGCCGGTGCCCACGATGAATTCCCGTATGCCCCTGTTGGGATCGGAAGTCCCGAGCCAGGTGCCGGTGACACCGGGGAAAGAAGTGTCGGAAGCATCGAAGTAGGGCCTAATCGGGGCGTAACGAGCATAGAGGTGGTCGTGTCCGTTCAGCACCAAGTCGGCTCCGGCGTCGTAGAGGAGTTGCCACCAGGTTCCAGCGGCGATGCCCTCTGGGGTGAGGCTGTCGGCAGCGCTGAAGGTGGGCTGGTGCCAGTAGGCGGCGGTGCACGCGGAATGATTCTCCTCGAGATCCTTTTTCAGCCATTCGGTTTCGGCGGCCAACCAGGTGCCGGAAGAGTAGCTGCAGCCGCCCGGCTGGGTCGAGCACTCGATATTGAGCGAGATCAGGTGCCAGGAGCCTATATTATAGGAGTACCAGCCATCTCCGACTCCCACTGTGGCCCCCGGCGTTGAGGTGGTTCCGACTCCGCCCGTTTGCTCGAAGTGCCCCGCCTGTCCATCCGATCGCGGCACGGGTTGGGGGGCGGAAGTGGTAAGCCCCGGGTAGTTGCACGCCGCCGACAGGGCTTCTGGGCACGGGTCGCCGAGTTGAACCGTGATCGGTTGTCCGCTGGAATCGACCTGGAAGCCATTGTAGTAGGAGAAGTAGCCGTAGCCGGCAACGCCCGTCGCACTATGTTCGTCATAAAACTCGTGGTTGCCGGGGGAGGGCCGCGTGAGGAATTTGAAAGCGCCATACGTCAAATCGAACGACTGCTCAAAGTCCTGATACTGGCCCACTTGGTATTGCAGATCTCCGAGAAGCGCGACGGCGTCGGGCTTAATAATGTTCTCAATCTGATTTGCAGTGGCCTCCTGGGATTGCCACAAAGAGGTACTGATGTAAGGGGACTTGGGGGTCGTGCAGTTTTCATGCGCAGACTCAGTACCGGAAGGCGGCGCGTCCGCGTCTGGCTGGCAGGAGATGTCGCCAACCACAGCCAGCACGGGCGATCGATGCGTCTTTGCGTACGGCCACATATTGTTATTGGCGTTTGAATTCTGTGCCTTTGCTCCACCTGCAAGTGCCAGCACCGAGGCGGCCGCTGCCATGAGCACTGCCGCTCGGAAGCTTCCCCGGATCGTATTCATGTGCTTCCTCCGTTGGAATCGAAAAAATTTTGGGAACCCAGACATTTTGACCGTCAAATGTTACGCTTTTATTGCAAACGCGTGAAAAAACGTTAGGGGCGTCGGAGAGATCGCGGGTGGCCAGTAATCCCGCAAGAACGAGGGGCTAGGTTGCGGTCAGCAGATTCACCGTCGGGATCGCAGAATTTACTCCGCGATGCCGCGCTCAGGCGTAACGAAACAGCGCCATGAACCCGAAGTCCATGTGCATCTGGATATGACAGTGAAACAGCGTGAGGCCAGGCTGGTCGGCCACCAGATCCACCGCGGCGCGTCCAAATGCGGGAACGATCACCGTATCCTTCTTGATGCCGGCCGTGGGTTTGCCGTTGAGCTCGACAAGCTCGAACAGGTGCCGGTGCAGGTGCAGCGGGTGAGAATCGTCACTGCGATTGTGGAACACCAGCCGATAGCGATTTCCGTGGCGCAACACGAATTCCCGTTCATGCGGATATTCTTTGCCGTTGACGAGCCAGTGATTGATCCCATGGGGCCCGCCCGGCACTTTTTCAAAGACCATGTCGATGGTCTGGTCGGGCGGGGGATGCGGCGCGGACGTGCCAAAGATCGTGTAGTCCCAACGCGCGTTCGGACGCGGAAGCCAGGTCGGGCGCTGCTGCTGATTGGCGTACTCCACCACGATGCCCATACCGGATGTCCGCGCCACGTCGCGCAGCTCGCCTAAAATCCAGACGCCCGGCTGATTCATCTCCACGATCGCATCCACGCGCTCACCGGGGGCGATCTCAATCACGCTGACCAACTGAGGCGAAGGCACGGGATTCCCGTCGAGAGCGACCACCAGAAACTTGTGGGCGGGCAAAGCCAGGCGATGAATTTGCGAAGCGCTGGCGTTGAGCAGGCGCATCAGGATGCGCTGCCCTGATTGCACGCGGAGGGGCTCCCCCGCGCCGAGCATTTTGTCGTTGATCGAGTAGAGAGGAGCGCCGACTTCGAGCCCGTTCGGACGCGTGTCGGGAGTGGCGGGTTTTTCGGGCATCGGGTCATTGGGATCCGGCGCCGCCTCGTCCTGATCCATCGGGGTAAAATAAGGCTCCCAATCACGCAGTGCCAGAAAGACCTCTTGGTCGTAGAGTCCAGGGTCATGCGCGGAATCGATCATGAGAAATCCGAACTGCCCGGTATAGGTGCCCCGATGCAGATCCATCATGGCGGCGGTGTGCGAGTGGTACCATCGCGAACCCGCCGGCTTGGCCACGAATTGATAGCGCTGGTGGCCGTGTGCCGGAACGGGGGGAGTGCCTTCTTCTTCCACCCCATCTGCTTCCGAGGGAACGAACAAGCCATGCCAGTGCACATATTCCGGAACGTCCGTGTCGTTCACAACGTCGATCGAGACCGGTTGGCCCTCGCGCATCCGCAGCAGGGGGCCGGGGACTTTATTGCTGTACCCGATTGTGCTGATGACAACTTGCGGGGCCAGCTCGATCATCATGGGTGCGATTCGCAGGGTGAAATCCGCCGCGCCCGCGCCGGCCTTCGGTTCGGGCGGCCTCGACATCGGATTATGCGCCGGTTCAGGAGCGGGTCTGAGCGACTCCGCGAGTGTGGGCCGCAGCCGTCCTGCCCCCGCCCCGATCACAGTGGCCCATCCAAGCCGCACCAAATCCCTTCGGTTCATCTGATCCTCATCCCGCCCGCAAAGCCCGCCCAAAGAGCACTGCCGTGATGAAAATCCCTGGGCCGGCTTGCTGATCTTCACCCTTCAGACCTTGGTTGAATGCTTGAGAAAGACCCACATTGTACCACTGCAGTATGGCCGCTGCCTTGAGTCCCAACGGGGCGAGCTAGCAAAGTTAGGCCAACCGCCTGGGTTTAGAGATGAGCCTTAACCCTGAACGTCGAGCCCTGTAAGGGCGAACTCCAGCCTGGCGCGTCGAGCGGGCGGCGGGTAGCCACAGTCAGCGGTTTCCTGACTGTGGGTCCTTCCGTTAACGCAAATCCACCCTTGGCGCCTCCGCGCGATTTCGGTGAACGCCGATGGGAGTGCGCGACATGGAAAACCCCACAAGAAACCATTGACCGTGGCTACCACTCTACCTCCGAATTCCTCTGCCCTCTCCCCCTTGGGGGAGAGGGTAACGAATTCACGAGAACGGGCCATGATCACCGGAACAACCCCGGTCCCGACGCTTTCGTTCCCTTGCTTCGAATGAAGAAACTCAAGCCCACGGGTTCCGCTAATGATTTTCGGCCCCTGCGGGGCCGACTTCGCAAATGGGTCGTGTCCTGCACGCAGAAACCCGTAAAAAAACAAGTTGACTTGACAAGCTGTCGCCCAAAAGCAGCAATTTTCTGTAAAACGGGTGTCGATTCGACGTAAATGTCGAAAACGAAGACCTAAAAGTCTGATTTTATTCGGGCATTGTGTCTTGTGACCCTTTGTTTTCATACACATTCCGGCTTCGAACGTATTATCTAACATCTTTTTTTCTCGAGTGCCCCCTGCTGGACCTTCCCCAAAGCGTTGATCACGCGCCATAGCGGGCGTACGTTGGAGTGCTCTAACCTCTCTAGGTACATAGACTTCTGATTCTCCGGAGAGCCATCAACGCGGCCCGATTCGCCCTCCGGTCGAATTCCGTCTGACCGGACTACAAACGGCGTGGCGAGAATCGGGGTAGCACGTCTTGTAGGTCCGCGGCCTTTCGCTTTGCGGGGCGGAAGACCCGCAGACCTGTGCTGTCATTTGGAAGTGCCACGGGCGTCTCGCCCGTGAACGGTCACGGCCAAGATGGCCGTGCCACAGCAAATGACGCCACTCGATTTCCGCCGACGTCGGACCCTGGCCGGGCCGCGACAGCGCTTTGTGAAGGCGCTCAAAGGGTTCCATCGCTTCGAAGACCTGGGAGGATCGCACCTTCGCCGCCATGTCCTCACCCGGCACTTTGGCGCGATGGTTCTTGACCGCCACGCCGTCAGGGATGCGCTGGGAGCGCCGCATGCGCCAAAACGTTTCGCCCATCTGCTCGACCCGAAGGCTCTCCAAACCCCGGCGGGGTCGCAAGTCGTCCGTCATACTCAATGTCCAATATCCACTCGATGAGTATACACATATATACTGACTCTAGTCAAGCACAATCTCAAACTAGATATGTATACTTCAAAATCGGACAAAATGCTCGCCCAGGGAGGGGAAGAGAATCGGCAAGCGCCGACCCGAAAGGCGGTGTTTACAACCCTCGCCGCGGCTCGCCAGCCCCCAAAGCGTTTCTCGATGCGCGCGGAAATGCCCTCCATGCCAGCGCGGACTGTGCGCCACCCGCAGACGGATACTGAGGACCATTCCAATCTAATGCGAAATTGCGCGCGGCGTGCACTTCGGGGTTAGGCCGTTATGATCAAGTGGAGAGGAGTGCCGATTCCAGTCATCCCATAACCGCCGTAATCTGGGGTGTTTGCATGGTTGCTGGTGGGAAGGGCTGTTCTCGCCAGCAATCAGTTGGTTAGGCACTGGATAACGCTCTTTCCAGGCCGCTGACGCATCAAGTCGAATCGGAGAGCCAGCGGCCAATCAACAGAAAACGGGTTCGCGGGGTGGTTAGTTGTCCCCAGGGAGTTCGAGAGAAACGAAGTGGACCCGGCCCGAGGCGTCACCGGCGACGATCTTTTGAGGGCCGGCAAAGGCGCAACGCAGCGCATAGTCATCGCTGGTGGATGTAGCCACAACTCCCCCAGTCGCCAAGTTTCACACCTTGACCTGCCTAGTTCTTGGTACAGTCGAAGTGAGAAAGAGTTTACATCTCTATGGAGTATAATGATAATTCTCAGTGAACTCAGTTTATGGCAAGGGTCGAATTCCCACATCCGCTGAAGCAATTGCTAGATGGAACCGATTTTCTGGCCCCGGTTCAATCTCTAGCAGATCGAACCGGCGAGATTCTAGCCGACAACAAACTGCCGTTTTTCCCTAACTACACCGACCATGGGATCGACCACATTAACCGCGTGTTGAAGTCCGAGGTGGAGTTGGTTCCCAGACAGGTTTGGGAGAATAGCAGGAAAGACTCGGATCCTAGCCTTCTGGGCGGCGCTGATGCTGCGGTCATCATTGGTTCAACACTCCTGCATGACCTTGCCATGCACTTGCGCCCGACCGGTTTCCAGGAACTCGTGAGCAGGGACTCCCGGTTCCGACCACTCCCTTGGTTTAGTGAATCCCACATCGACCATTTATGCGACCAACCTTGGCATCAATTGTGGAACGACTACGTGTGGGAAGCCAGACGGCTCAGTGGCCGTGAATTGGCGGACATCATCGGCCAAACGTCAGCGGTAGTTTGGAAATTTCACGGACTGCCAGAGGACATCGGACAGTGGGAAGTAAACCACTGCCTGATTATTGGCGAGTTCATCCGTCGCCACCATGCTCGTCTGGCTCACGAGATCGCAATTTACGGTTTCCCGGGGTTGCCCGTGGGTTCCGGAGAAGGTCAGTTTCCTGCCATGGGCAGGGAAAAGGGACATCCGTTAGCGCAAATTGCTGATCTGATTGGCCTAACAGCGAGGTCGCATGGGGCTCCGCTCCGCCTGTGTAAGTCGTACTTGGAGTCGAGTCCAGCCTACTCTGGAACGCCGAAACCCATGGGCACCGCTGTCCTCTATCCCATGGCGTTGCTGCGTATCGCCGATTACCTCCAATTGGACCGTCAACGAGCGCCAGCCGTGCTCCTCCAACTTCGAAACCCGCCGAGTCAGCGTTCGGTGGCAGAGTGGAAGAAGCATCGCGCGGTCGAGAACGTCGGTCCGGCGGCGGATCCCCGCGGCAAGATGGTCACCGTCAGTGCCGATGTTTGCTTACTTACTTATCTGCAGCTTAGAGAACTCCTTGCCGGGCTGCAGTCGGAAATGGACCACTCTACTGCAGTGCTCGACGAGGCTTATGGTACTCTTACTGAACTCGGTCTCAACCAACTCAACTTGGCCGCCCGCCGCGTCTACTCGAATCTAAACAATCCCTCATTCCTTGATCACCTTCCCTATGTTCCGGAGCGTACCGGGTTCAGCGCAGACCCTAACCTGCTTACCCTTCTCGTGGAGCCCCTTTATGGGAGAGAACCGGGCATTGGGGTTCGTGAGCTGATGCAGAATGCAGTTGATGCAGTCAGGGAGCTAAAAGTGTGGTGCGAGGCTCATGGAGTAGCGATGAGTTCATTAGATCTTCCGGCACAAGAACCGGAGGTCTTGGTGGAGTTCATCAAACGGAGGCCCTCATCTTGGATCTTGCGCGTCCGAGACAAAGGAATTGGCATGACCGGGGATACGGTGCAGCATTATTTCCTGCGTGCCGGTGCCTCCTTCCGATACAGCCGTGAATGGACGGCCGATTTCCTGGACAGTGAGAGAACGCCGCGAGTTCTGAGGACGGGACGTTTTGGCATCGGCGTGTTTGCTGCGTTCCTGCTGGGCACCAGGTTCCGAGTGTGGACACGGCATGCCAGTGTGACCAACTCCTTCGGCCTGTTCTTTGAAGCGTCGTCCACTGGGCGGGATGTTGAGATCGAGAGGCATCAGGGCTTGCCTGTCGGGACTACAGTTGAAGTTGAACTTTCGGTCGAGACTGTGAGGCAGTGGCAACTCGACTACTATGAGCCGCGCCCAACCGGCCCAACACGTCCCGGGGCCAACGAGAGCATTCCTGATACTGGGGGAATTTCCCCGTGTCCCGATGTGCCAGACGATATCGTCTCAGATTCGATGCCTAGCGAGGAACTTTTCGGTGAAGCTGGTGCAGCCGCTGCTTTTGGTGTCGATGCTGACAGGGCCTGGCAATCCATTTTTCGGGCTAGAGAACAATTTCCGGATTCTCTTAATCGATCAGTCGATACCGACACGGATTGGTTCTGCGGCGAATGGCCTTGGGTGAGCCGTCGCATAGTGATAGATGGCAGGACAAAAGACCTGCCACAGCAATACGTTCAGCCGGTGGAGGCCGAGTCAGCGCGGGCAGAATGGGCGATGATCCAGCCGAAGGGCTACCGGTCAGTATTCTGGACTTTCACCAACCATCCACAACTGGTGTGCAATGGCATCGCTGTGCGAAGCCTGGCGCGATCGGAAATAGGGAATCATAGTGAGATGTATCTGTTCAATTGGCCTGACAACATTGGGGTGGCGCCGCCCAAAATTTCAGTTAATGAAGGCAACTCACATCTCGAACTTAATATTCGTCGCGACTCGCTCGTGAGGCCGACGCTCCCCTTCACGGAATTGCTAGCACGTGACGTGCTGCTTTCTGTCATAGCTCATGCGCTGGTGTGTGGACCGAAAACGCATATCTCACGATATCCTGGCGGGTCGTCCAAGGGCTTGCACCCGCTCGTTTTCTCATTTGACCCTAACCCGTCTAAGGTCAAGAACGCAGACAGGGGGCTAAGTGAGTATCGCTGGTGGTCGACACGGCGGATGATGATTCTGACTGACCCATGGCTCTTTTCGTTACTTAATACCAATCGCTGTCTGGTATACGGTGTCCTTGGCTATCGCGACGCGACGGGCCACGAGGAATTGCTTGCCTGGGTTGACGAGGAATATGGATATTCACCTCCCGAACCCGTACCTATGGGTTCCCTTCCCGCGGCACAGAGGTTTGATGGCGCCGTGTTGTGCTGGGAACCCCAAACGGTCGTCGAAGTGCCGGAGTCCATGACGTTTCTGGAGATTGTCACAGACAACCTCGTGAGTTTGTGCAAGTCGGGGGTTGCGCGTTTCGGCATCAAGCCTGTTGGGTGTTCGGCTGTGCTCTCAACCCGGAAGATTAGCGATTTTGGCATTGAGAAGGCACTTTTAAGGAAGTCGATAGCGTGTCGCAGAATTCGGCCCCGGGGAGCGTCGTACACACGCTACGAGCTTGGGTATGGCGGACTTCAGCCCAGCATTCCGCTCGAGGATCTTATGATAACTTTTGAAAGATCCGTAGCGGGCGGACAGCCTAGACTCTTGTTCATCGCGGAGTTGGCCGTAGAGTGCAAGAATCGTGGGCCAAAGTCATTGTTAGCCACGCTATGGGAAGAGTGCCTCGGGAAACACGCAATTCCATTTGATCGCGAGGCGCGGCTGAAGCTGATAGATGAAGGCCGTTGTCATGCTCAGCTCAAGCGCCATATAGACGCGTGGAAAGAGATGGCTTCACTTGGCATCCCCGAACGAGCGCCTGGAAATGGAACGAAGAGGGAATATCTTAACGAGTTGTCTCTTCTTGGCAGTAATGACGCTGACGGCGGAAATACTGAGGATATTCCGTTCTAGCAAAATGAAGAGTTTTGGGTGGCGGTCAATTCGGACGGTGGGCGCTCCTGCTAGGATATCTGGTACCGAAACAGGAGAATCCACTTTTGGAAATCCATTGAACTCATTAGATCGCAACTGCTTTGATTTCGATTAATTGCATCTGTACCTTCGAAGGCAAGTAATCTTTGTTGGTTCTGGAGACTTCGGTTGTCACAAATCCCCTTCCCACCACCAAACGCCCCGGAAGTCCGCTTGCTGCGTGAGCGTTGATGGACGGAAAGAAGGGCTGCCCGATTCTGGGGCAGGTGAGTCAGAGAAGGAGCGAGAAGGCATGTTTGGTGGACGCCGTGAGCAGAAGAGGAGGTAAGAAGCTTATAGCCTTCCTCGCCTCTTGCCTCGATTCCATCGACAAGGATGGTCACAAGGAACCCTGCCAGGAGCCGGGGAAGTCGGAGGATTAGCGTGAAGATGGCATTTCCGAACATCTACCATTGTCCACACGGCCGGATGAAAGCGGCTATGATTCAAAGCCGGAATTCCCATTATCGACTTTCCGCCGACCCAAGGATACTCCTGGCGCGGAGCAAGCCCAGTTCTGTGATTCACGACTCCGGACATGCCTGCCGTGGGGGGCCAAGACATTTCACATTGCCGTAACGGCCTACTCGTAGGAGCGCACCCCCTGACTCCCCGGAAGTCCCCTTCGAGGAAGTTTGCAACTTTACATGCGCCCAGGGGTGCAATGCAGGCGGCCGGTGTCGGCCGTGCAACGCCTTATTTTAACGCCTATGAGTCCTGCGGCCCTCCCCCCCGCCGTGAGCCTCCCGGCGCGGACAGGGCCAAACCCCGGCAAAAGCCGCAGGGCCGGAGAGCGGGCCCTGCGCTACCGCGGGATCACCAATTTCCGGGCGAATTCATCATGTTCTTACGGGTCAACAAGCGGGCGCTGATATGGAGCGGCTGGCCGAAATTCAAAAGCGATTGAAATTGGTCTACGTTGAAATGGAAGCCGGTAATGCTTTTTTTCCACTGCAATCTTCTGCACCGATCTGATCAAAACCATTCTGACAATCCGCGCTGGTCGATGATTTGAGGCCTTGTTGAACATAGCCAGAATACGTTCAGAGCCTCTCAGGGTTTGATGACGACTTCCCGAGTCTGCCGGTCAAGACCAGGTCCAGACGCTGAGCCCGTTTTCCAGAACTCCTCGATCTCCTCGAGGGGCTTGTTCTTGGTTTCGGGCACAAAAAACCACATAAAGATGGCTTGAGTCACGGCCATTGCTGCAAGGAATCCAAAGGTAATCGCCTTGCCGATCCGGTGAAATGCAAGCGGGAAGAAGAGCACGACCACGGCGTTGGCGATCCACTGGGTCAGCACAGGTACCGTCATCGCCGTGGCGCGAATGTAGTTGGGAAAAATTTCCGGAACCAGCGTCCAGAAGACCGGCCCGATGCAGGAGGCAAAGAAGGCCAAGTAAACCATGATGAGCGCCAACACGATGGCGCCATGGAATCGGCCGGTGAGGGCGGTCAAGGTCAGAAGCAGCAGCGCGGTTGCCATGCCGAGCGAACCGATGATATACAGGGGCTTGCGGCCGTAGCGGTCGATCATCCAGAACGAAACCAGGGTAAAGGCAAAGTTCGTGAGGCCAACGACGAAAGTGGAAAACAGGGCCGCGTCGATCTTCCAGCCTGCAGATTTAAAGATGGCCGGAGCGTAGTCGATAATCGTATTGATGCCGGACACATGCACCAGAATGGCCAGGCAGAACCCGATCACCACCGCGCGGCGAATTCCCGGACGCCACAAAGCGCGCCAAGTCGATTTTATCTCCGAGCTGCTGGCCCGCATTTCCGCGATTTCGAATTCGGCGGTCTCACGTCCGGAGATTCGCTCGAGGATCGTGAAGGCCTCCTGGATTCTGCCCGCCATAAACAAGTAGCGCGGAGTCTCGGGCGCGCGAAGCATCAGCACAAAGAATGCCACCGAAGGAATCACCCCGGTGATGAACATCCAGCGCCAGTTCGAGGTTCCGGTATTCCGCAGCAAGTAGTTGATGCAATACGATATCAGGATGCCGATCACGATCGACAACTGGTAGAGGGTACCCATTCGTCCGCGCAGGGAGGGCGGGGACACTTCCGCGACATACATGGGAGAGAGAATAGAGGCGCCACCTACGGCGAGGCCCCCGATGAATCGCGCGGCGATAAAGAAGGTGAAACTAGACGCTTCCGCAGTAGCCACCGAGGTCACAACAAACAGCAATGACACCCAAAGCAAAACTTTTCTACGGCCGCAGAAATTAGTAATCCGCCCCGCGAAAATCGACCCGATTACGCATCCGAACAGAAGCGAGCTGAAGGCCCAGCCCAGGCTCAGGTCATTGAGCTTGAAATGCTCGGTGAGGAACGGTCCCGCACCAGTAATAATGGCGATATCGAACCCGAATAGCAGCCCTCCCAGCGCAGCCGCGGCCGCCAAGAAGGTGACATAGGAAAGGTTTATCTTCGTAGTCACAATTGCCTCTTACTTTTCCTCACATCCAAACGGTTAGCCCTTGGTGCGCTCAGAGTTATCAGCGTAGGGGGCACCATACCTCATCACCAGGTGGCGGGTGGTGCGGAAAACCGGTACGCGCTCGTGCAACCCCACGTTCCACGGGCAAGGGTTTTCAAGACGTCATTCCCAGCGCCCGAGGCGAATCTATCTCGGGAGAATCGCCCATCGCCAGGGGCGATACCCCGAAGCGGTACGTTATCTCGATCTGGCACTGCAGGCCCACCCTGACTATCCCGGCGCTTACGCTGAGTTAGGGGCGATTCATCTGAGGCAGCGGGAGTCCGTCCTAACCCAGCAAGCCCCCGAAAAGGCGCTCGCGCCCAGCCCCAACAACTATGTGGCTAATCTCAGCCTCATGATTGTGTAGGAGCGAACAGGAAATCCGATGGCTGAGAAACAGAGAGCCTGGTTCGATCACGTTAAGAACGAACGAGCAATAGGACCTAGAGCGTTCTCACAACCGATTGAAGTGAGACTGTAATCGGATGATTTCAATTGAAATCTGCAGAGCACAAAAACGGATTGCGCTCCATGTTTGATTCGTCAAGTTCACGCACTATTTTTCCGCCAGGGTGCGAATGCTAACATCTTTCGCCTTCTCGAGCCAGTCAACTCTCCCGGGCGAATCCGCAAATCGTCGAATCCCCGTCGCCTTTATTGCTGAATCTGGAACCTTGTGAAGCGGGGTATAACGGGGCTGGTGAGAGTCTCTATAGGGGTCGTTACGAGCGGCATTGTAAGCACAAATCATAGACCATCGCGGCTTCTCGGAACGGTTCTGGTCCGAACGGTGCAAAAGGTTACAATCGAAGAAGAGCGTGTCGCCCGGCTCCATTTCAACGTAGACCAGATCCATTCTCTTCAGGATCTCGGCCACTCGTTCCTTGTCGGCGCCGGCCTGATCACCTGACAGGACATGTTCAATCCGGCCGAGCAGGTGTGAGCCGGGAATGACTTGAAGACACCCGTTTTCCCGAGTGGCAGGATCAACGGCGATGGATGCGCTGCAAAGCCACGGGAAGAGGACGAAATTGTGGTACCAATAACCATAGTCCTGGTGCCATGTCCAGGCCCCTCCGACTTTGGGGTCTTTCATGATCATCTTTGAATGGTAGTGATATACCTCACCGCCCAACAGCTTTTCCGCCGAGTTCACGAGGGATTCGCAGCGCGCGAACATCCCATAGAGTGTGTCTCCAGGATGATTCCAGAGGGAGAGGCGCACCGTTCCACCCTCTCCGTCCGCCGCGCCGTAGGAATGCGAGTCAAGCTCCCGGTCCTGCTTCGCGGCGCGTGCAAGCAGACCGATCTCCTCCTGGTCAAAGAATCCTCGCGCCAGTACATACCCGGATGTTTGAAATTCCCGCAATTGCTGGTCATTCAGTGGTCCGTTGGCCATCGGATTTCCTCCTCTAGGATTTCCCCGTGCTGCGGCGCGGTCGGTGTCGGCCGCCGTCCTGCTGGATTAAAGCTCTTCCGTGTTCGACCGTCATTTCTCTTTTCAAGCATTGTACATCTGTTGAAGAGTGCTCGCAGGCTTTCAGGCCTGTATAATTTCTACCTCAATCCACTCAACAGGCGTGCCATCAGCCGCACGCTCCCGAAGCGGCAGACTCAGCTTTCCAGCACGAATTGCAACTTCACTCTGCCCAACCCCGCCCCCAAATAAATGCTCCGTCACTTTCGCCTTCGTTGAAGTTCGCCATCCTTACGCTGGAGCCCAAGTTCGCCATCTCCATAGGGGACGACTGCGAGATGCGACGAACGGCTGATTCCTTCGGCGGTCCTCGATGCCACGACGACAGAGGTATTGGTCTCGACAATATTCTGGTACTTCCCAGTCCCCGAACCGCCCTCCAGGCGATCCTTGCGCAGCGCAAGAAGTACGACTTCTCCCCTTTCCGTTCGAACCCACGAAGAGGTCCTCGCACCGCGAGTTGGCGAAGCGTAATCTCCGGCATCGAGAGGTTCGATCGAGAAAACATTCGAAGAGCGCAGCAGGTTGGTCAGTCCGTTATATTTGGCGACCCGGTCGGGGGTTGCCCCGGTATCCTGCTCATCGCCCGAGAAGCTATTGAGCGACCCCAAGGTTCCGATGGGGGCGGAATCAAACCAGATGGAAGGCATGGTCGGCCAGTCGTATCCCCCCGAGCCATAAGTCGGCATACCCAGCTCACCCAAGAGACTACTGAAAAAGAAGCGGCGATTGGCCTCCAGATCGTAGTCCCCCTCGCACAAAAACAGGTCGTCAGGGCTGTGTTGATCGAACACATCGATGAAGAGCGGAGAGAGCGAGTAGTAAATCACCACAATGTCGGGGTTAACCTCGCGCAAGGCCTTGACGAGGACCTGGACACCCTTCAGCAGGAGTCTCTCTCCGGCCAAACTCATGTCTTTCGGCGCTGCCTCAGAAAGAAGAGGAAGTTCGTATCCGAAGTCAAACTTGATGAGGTCCGGTTTGTACCGCTGCACGAACTGGCGCGCGACGTCCCCCAACACTTTTGCTACCTCCGGTTGGGTAAAATCGATCAGGTAGTATTGCGTTGAACCCTCGGTGGCAATATAAGGGCTACCATCAAGCTTGTGCAGCATGTGCGCGGGGGTCAAGCCCAGATCGCGCGGATCTTCGCAACGCAAGAAGGCCGTCCAAAAACCCAGGCGGTACCCCGCGGAGCGGACCTTTTCGAGGCACCGTTCAAAATGCGGGAATCTTTCCGCCGATGGGTCCAACTCGCCGTACTTACCCAGCCATTTCTGGTCGAACACGAACATTCCGGGCTTCATGCCGGAGGCTTGCAGACCTTCAAATATGGCGTTGAAAGTGGGTTCATCGAAACCCGCAACTTCCTTCCCCATCGTGACCTCGGCGCCCCAGGAGTTGAACTGGGGGGTTGCGACAACGGCGTTCTTATGAGGTGAGTTGATTTTCTTGGAAATAATCCCGGCCCGGACTAGTCCCAGATAGTACTGCCGAATGGCCTCATAGTAGTTCGCGCCCATAGCCCAGTACAACTGGGCGCCTAACCGTAGCCGACCGGGTCCACGGAGGTGCCCCCACACGTCACTCTCATATCGAATGATCACGCTTTGCCGTCCGCTGTCGGTTTCGAGAAACATATCCCCGGCCGGCAATTCGGCAAGCCCGCAGCAAAAGGCATCCGAAAGGTGCTCCTTGAGGGCGCCTTTCAGATTGATCGAGGTGGTATTGCGGTGGAATCCGCAAAAGTAGTGGACGGGCAGACCCCACTGTTGAACGAGGCCAGGGCTCGGAGACCCATGCCCCAACCAACTGGTCAGATGCAAGCCCATCTCGGAGTGGATGATCGGGCTGATCTCAGACGACTCGCTGATGCCAGGATGAACCAGAAAATTGTGTTCAAGCGCGGGCTTCGCCGCTGCACCCGTACCCTGGGCGAAGTAGTGGAGCGCGACAACATCTTCGGACATCGAGCTTTCATAATCCACCGGATCGAGCCACGCGCCATCGCCATCAAAGCGCCAAGCTAGTGTTGCCTTTGCCGACCCATTCACGGCCTCGTACTCAACCGTCAGGCAATTACCTTTGACATCCCATCTGGCAACCTTCCCCAGGCTGCATCGGTGGATTCCGTGCTGCCCAACGGTCTGGACAATGACGGCGGGTTGCAGAGGACCTTCAGCCATCACGCGTCCCTTCTTGTCGATAAAACGAAACCGGTCGTTCTCCCCTGACCATTCCCAGTTGTAAGCTTCTCCCTCCGCTCCTACCTGCTTCCCTGACTCATGCACCGCGGCTGGGTTAGCAGTGCTGGCGCTCATCCGCATGCCGCCCATCAGCAATGACGCTACCGATGCCTGAATAAACCGCCGCCGATTAAAGTTGTCCATGACGAAGCAAGTCCCCCGAGTGAATTCCCGAATCTTCCTAAAACAGGCCACCGAGATTCAGAACGACAAGGATCTAAACCGAAATGCCAACGCAGGGAAGAAACTGCGAGCGGTAAAATCGAAATTCGAATTTCAAATTCAGTAAGAATCGTCGTCGCGAGCGGCTGGGACACGGCACCCACGACTTGGCCTCAGGGCATCATGGGATGTTTTCAGCCGGCGCGGGAGCGCGATATCGGTCATTTTATCCGAAGCATGACCACGCCGTGCCGCGCCACCTCAGTCGTGAAGCTGTTTTTAAACATGCCCAGATCTTTTCTGGCCCACAGGTCGCGCACCATGGCCGATTCGCCTACTCCGGCATCCTTGAAATAGACCGTGATGGGCGCCACGTCCTCTCCGCGATTGAACAGGCCGACCGCTTTGCTGCCATCGGCAAGGGGTTTCATCCAGATATCCAGCGGGCCCTCTTCCGCGATTCGACGCCCCTGAACGCCGGCCGGGTCTTGATCCACGGCGATGACTTCGGGATTACTCAAGATGGCCAGGCTCTCCGGGCTGATCTTTCGGAGATCGGCGCTGGCAATGAGAGGCGCGGCCAGAAGGCTCCACAGTCCCACTTGCGTCCGGCTCTCGTCATCGGTGATTTTCCCCAGTCCCACCAGGAGCATGTCCGGGTCGTTCCAGTGGCCTGGCCCGGCGAAGCGCTCGAGGCCGTCCTGCTCAAAGCCCACCAGCGAGAATCGGTCATAGTTGTAGTCGAGGTCGCCGGTAGTGCGCCACATGTTCGCACCCACCGAGGCTCCCCACGTCCAGACGTGTTCCAGCCCGTACTGACACAGGCTGTAGAGGATAGGGCGCCCCACCTGTTTCAGGGCGTCGCCCATTTTCTTGTAGGCCGCGACAATTTCGTCCGGCTTGTACACATTTGCAGCGCTGCACCAATCGTATTTCAGGAAATCCACTCCCCATGCAGCGTAGGTGCGTGCGTCCTCGTTCTCATGGCCGTAGCTGCCTTCATACCCGGCGCAGGTTTTGGGGCCGGGTGACGAGTAGATCCCAAACTTCAGGCCCTTGCTGTGGATGTAGTCGCTGAGCGCTTTCATATTGGGGAAATTGCCGTTGGAGTGAATTATTCCCTGGGCATCGCGCTTCCCCTGCCAGCAGTCGTCAAGGTTAACGTACTCGTATCCGACGGCCTTCATGCCGTTTTGCACCATCCAGTCCGCCTGGGCCCGGACATCCGAATCGGTAACCTTGCACAGATACCCGTACCAGGTGTTCCATCCTAAGGGAGGCTTGATGGCAACGCCGGTGCTTTGGGCGGGCAAAGTCGGGCAATAAAGCGAAAGAGCGATGAGGACGACGCTTAGACGCAGAAACCAATGGATTGTATTCCGGTTCATATTGAGACTTCCTTTCCTGATCGATAATGCGGTCTTATTAATAGGAATATCATGGCAACACCAAAGTTCTAGCCCGGATTTCTCGCGAGAAAAGCCCAATACTGCAGTCTGGCCGCTTCCTTCAGCCCCAACGGGGCGAACTAACAAAGCCCAGGCCAACGGCCTGGGCTTAGAGATGTTCCTTCACCCTGAACGTCGAGCCCTGCAAGGGCGAACTACAGCTTGTCGCGTCGAGCGTGGCACGCCCCTTCAGGGCTCCTCGCTCCTCCTTCTGCAAACCCAGGCCGTTGGCCTGGGCTTTGTTAGTTCGCCCCTTTGGGGCTCAAACCCGGATGCATCCGCATGAACGATCTGATGAGAAATGCGGACTAGCGACTTGGAAGCTTTTCGAGGCCGGTCCCCGCAAAACGCGGGACCGCACGGCACTCGCATCAAGCTTTCACGCTGACTTCCATCCACTCGACAGGTGAATCTTTCTCATCTCGCTCACGCAGCGTCAAGCGCAGGGCGCCACCCTCGATTTCCACACGGCTTTCCTTCGTTCCGCCTCCAAAGTAGTGCTCGATGACGCTGGCTTCGGTCGTTTGCCGGTCGGCGCGATGCACGGTCACTTCGCCCTGGCCATAGGGGACTACCACCAAGCTGGCGGTTTTGGCGATTCCTTCGTTCGTCTTGGAAGCGATCACTACCGAAGCGCTGGTCTCCACAACGTCGCGGAACTTCACCGGGCCGTCGCGTCCATCCAGACGGAGCGTGCGAAGGGCCACGCCCACCAGTTCATCGTTCTCAAACCGCGCCCAGGAAGGTGAATGCGCTCCCCGTGTGGCCTCATAATAGTCAGCGCCCACCGGTTCGATGGTGAATATATTCGTGTTTCGCAGGGCCTGGCAGAGTCCGTTATATTTAGCGATGAGACCGGGCGACGGCATCTGGTCCTGTTCGTCCCCGACAAAACTGTTCAGCGATCCCAGGGCGCCGATTAATGCCGTGTCAAACCAGATGTTTGGCATCGTCGCCCAGTCGTACCCACCCGAGCCATACGTCGGCTGCCCAATCTCTCCCATCAGGCTGCTGAAGAAGAACCGGCGGTTGGCTTCGACATCGTACTCCCCGACTGTCATGAAAAGGTCATCGGGACAGTGGAGGTCAAAATACTTGTGGAAGAGTGGCGACAGGCAGTAATACATCACCACGATGTCGGGATTCGCATCCCGCATGCCGCCCACGACCACCTCGAGACCTTTCAGCATCAAACGCTCTCCCGCCAAACGCATATCCTTCGGTGCGGCAACCGACAGCGGGGGCAATTCGTAACCGAAATCGAATTTCACCAAATCCGGCTTGTAGCGCTCGACGAATTTCCTGGCCTGCGCCCTCAGCACCTTTTCCACCTCCGGCTGGGTGAAATCCAGAATGTAGTACGGCGTGTCGCCCCCGCCGGAGATGAGCGGTTTCCCGTCTGCCAGATGCAGCATGTGAGAGAGATTCAGGCCCATGTCGGCGGGATCCTGGCAGCGCATAAAGGCTGCCCACAGGCCGAAGTGCAGCCCATCGGCCCGCACCCGCTCGCGGAATTCTTCAAAATGCGGGAGCCTCTCCGCCGAGTGTTCAAGCTTGCCGTATTTCCCTTCCCACTTATCATCGATCACAAACATCCGCGCTTTCATGCCCGAAGCCTTCAACCCGTCGTAGAAGGAATTGAGCGCGGCTTCGTCCAATTTCCCTCCCTCTTTCTGGCTGGCGACCTCCGCTCCCCAGCAATTAAACTGCGGAGACAAAGCGACAGCATTCTTCCGCTCGGAGTTGGCCTCTTTCTTCACGATCCCCGCCGCGATCAGACCTCGGTAGTATGCCCGAATCGCTTCATAGTAATTCGGGCCGATTGCCCAGTAGAGTTTCGCGCCTAATTCCAATCGCCCCGGCCCATGCAGGTGCTGCCAGAGATCGCTTCGGTAGCTCACGATCAGGCTGTGGCGACCATCGCGAGTTTCCAGGAATTGGTCGCCGCTGGGAAGCTCGGCTAGCCCGCAACAAAACGCTTCGGAAAGATACTTGGTCATCGATGACTTAACCGCACCCGCAATGTTACGGTGGAATCCGCAAAAGAAATGAGCGGGCAACCCCCATTGCTGAAGTAGTCCCGGCGTGGGGGATGAACCCCGCCCCAGCCAACTGGTCAGCTTCAAACCCAGCTCGGCAGTTACAATCGGGCTTACCGCCGAGGATTCGCTGATTCCAGGGAGAACGAGAAAGAAATTATCAAGTGTGGGCCGAGCGTCGTCCCCTGTTCCTTGCGCAAAGTAGTGAAGCGCTACGACGTTTTCGGACTCAGAGGACTCGTAGGCGACCGGCTCCAGCCATAGAGCCTCATCTTCGAATCGCCAGGTAACGGTCAGTTTCCCGCCTCCATTGACCCCCTCGTAGTTAACCGTGAAGGTGCCGTCGTTCACGGCGTGGGTGGCAGGCCTTCCTGGAGTACATTCCCTCGCTTGCTTATTGGTACCGCGTTGGACGATCACCGCGGGCTGTAGACTTCCGCTGGTCATGAGCAGGCATTGCTTGTCCAGAAGCCGAAACTGATCGTCGGCCTGCGACCATTCCCAGGTGTAGTTATTTCCTTTGACCTGCACGCCCTTGGCAGTTTCTTCAACCTTGGCCGGCACGCCCGGTGAGGCGGGAACCCTGACACTGTTCAACAGTAAAGATGCCGTGGATGCTTGTATGAATTCACGCCGATTCAATCTGATCATGGCAAACCTGTCCCCTTTATTAACTGGATTTCAAATTGCAACACACCCTTGGTGTCTCAGTTCGATGGAGGGCGTCGCCGCCGCTCGCTCGCCTCCGAAATGCGATCTGGCCATCGGTTGATGACCAGCGGCTGCGCCTTTCCCTGGAGTTTCTACATTTGTGGGGCGCTCTATTTCCGCATTCCTCTGCCCTCGCCCCCTTGGGGGAGAGGGTGGATCGCATCCGGCGCCTTCGTCAGCCGGGGCGAGACGGGTGAGGGGGTCCCTATCCAGCGTCTTATCCAAGCGCCTCCGGCAGCGACCACACGGCGTCCCAGATTTGTTGCACAAGTAATTCCGGCGCCGCCTGGACCATGCCCTTCGAGAACCGTAGCATCACGTACCCCATTTTTTTCAGATGGACACCTCGCCGCGTCTCTTCCAGCTTGGCTAGCCTGCACATGCACGCTGCCGTCCGGTTCCACAATCGAGCGTCGCTCGGCGCAGTGGAGTTCGACAAGGTATGGACCCAACAGGTGCTGCCGGCTGAATTGGGAGCCCTCAAATCTAATAGCAAACACCACGCCGCTTGTTCGGTGTCCGCTGGCGCGTGGCGAAGTTCGCGCCCTTTCTGGACTTGTGCGCCGGTACGAGCAAGAGAACGCATGATGCGATAAGGACGCACACCATTTATGTTTTCCGCAGTGCCCACGGGTGTTGACCCCCTCACCCGTCTCGCCCCGGCTGATGACAACGCCGGTGGCTCGCCACCCTCTCCCCCAAGGGGGCGAGGGGAACGAATTCACGAGGACGGGCACTGATCACCGGAACTACTCCCGACCCCGACGCTTTCGGTCCCTTGCTTCAAAAATGTAGAAACTCCCGGTTCGAGGAGATCAGTGCCCAATTCGACCGAAAAGGCAGAGCCTTTTCGCACAGCAAGGGGCAAAGCCCAATCCAGAATGCGGCGCGCCCGGTACTTTGGACAGTAGTGCCTGCCGCCATGTGGCGAGGTAAACTCGCCGCTACGAAACCGAACTGAACCCGCACCACCGCAAGAAGACGGCAGCTACTTCCGGATTTCCAAGATCTCCACCTGATGCTCCTGCGGAAGGGTAACCTCAAACCCCTCGCGGAAGTTCCTGCCGCTGCGGGCGCCGAGTACTTGCCCGGTCATGGCGGAGCGAACGTGGAAGGTTCCATCTGGAAATACCGGCAGCTTCACCACGGCCTGATGGAGATGCGATTCGTTCTTGAACAGCGCGATGATCCCTTCGCCCTTACGGCTGAGCCGCGCAAAGCCGTCCCAGGTTGCCGCTCCCGGCTGCTGCCAGTTGCCAAGCGGGAAGAACCCTTCCTGAATCGGCACCTCCTTGCGTAGGGACTTGAACCAACGAATCTTCTCGCCGTACCAATCATGCTGCGCCGGCGTTAGCTTTCGCAGGTCCCCGAGGAAGAGCGGGCCAGAGCCCATGGCGGTTGCTAGCCGCTCCTCAATCGACGCCATTTCCGCCTGAAGATTGCCAATCAGCATCGTTTCGGCCGGAATGGCCAGCGATCGTAGGTAGAGCAAGGTCCGAGCCTGGCGCGCACCCGCAGCCCGCGCGACGCCGTCATCCACATTACTGAGCCAATCCAAATCACCCGCCGCGAGCAAGCCATAATCGATGATATGTTTCTGGCCCCAGAGTTCGAAGGTGAGGTCAAGCAATACGTCGGGATGTTCATGATAAATGTGGTCGGTCACAAACTGGATGCCGGCGTAGATTCGTTCGAGCGATTCGGCCCATGATTTGTGGTCATGACCCTCCGCATAGCACCCCGGAGACTCGCCATAGGCGTTGAACACCGTGGTGAGGTCGACCTTCACGTAAGCCAGGTGATAGCTGGCCGATCAAATCGCTGATCCGCTTCGCGGCCACTTCCCGGTAAGGAGTGGCAAGGCACATGACCGCATCCGAACCCTCCATGGTCCCGGTGAATTTGGGTTTTCCGTGCATGTCTTTGCAAATCCACTCGGGGTGCTCGCGAGCGACTGCGACTTTCGTGCTGATGGCGGCGAGAGGCACCCACAAGCCCAGGCGCATCCCTTTTTGTTCCACGGCGGTCTGGATTTCTTCGAGACCGTTGGGAAAGAGTTTAAGGTTGATAGCATTCTCACCGTAGTCGGCCTGCCATCCATCATCAATGGTGAAGACGTCCAGGCCCATGCGCCCTGCGGCGGTGATCAAATCCATGGTGATGCCTTTGGTGATTCCGCGCTCAAAGGGCTCCCAGGTGTTGTAAATCCATGGCGGTTGATAGGCCGATCCCTTCTTCATTAAGGCCTGCGAAGTGTACGAGGGCATTAACCAGCGTGGGTCAGAGAAACCCTTGCCGTCGGCGAAAAAGGCGATAGAGCTCTTCGCGGTCGTGAAGGTCTCACCCGGCTGCAAAGTGCGCTCGAAGGGAAACAGGTCGGTGTCGTACATGAGCTGGACGCCATCGCCCCATCCCACCATTTCCGTCCGCTTCGTATAGCCGGGCGCCCCGTTCATGGCGATGTAGCCCTCGCCGGTCACCGAGTTCCGCTCCAAAACAGCGGTGTCATCAACCCTACCCGTGAAGAAGATTTCCCGCGGCTGGGAACCATAGAACCCCGACACTTGCAATACATCGGGAGCGCCGGGTTTAATGCTCAAGCTCTCGAAACTGAGATGCGAAAGGGTGACGGGATCCGAGCCGCCGTTGGTGATGGCAATCCACTTTTGGACAACCGGATGCGCATCGTAAACGGCGTAAAAAGCAGTTACCTCAATCGGCTTGCTCTTTGCCCGCAGCTTGAGGGCGAGAGATTGTCCGGAGGGGGTGACCGTCCCAGTCTTGGCTTCGATGAATTCCCAAGCAGACGGATTCGATCCGGCAAGAGAATCTCCGTCGACCCAGAAAGAAAACTCTGCCCCCCTGTTTCTCCGCCTCCCATGGGGCGTGTCGGCGAAATCTGTTCCCGTGACCAAGTGGCGCCAGCTTGCGGTCGAGAGGCCATGCTCCACCTCGAAATGAATCTCACGTTCCACGAAGGCATTGCCCACCGTCCAGCTCTTCCCCTCGGCGTTCGTGTGTACAAAGGCGGGAGCAGCGGCATCATTTGCCGGCTTTCCCGGCGCCGCGGAACCCTTCACGCCGTTCAGCAACAAAGATGCGGCGGAAGCCTGCATGAATTCACGCCGATTCCAACTGATCATGATAAATGCCTCCCCTATATGAATTGGCTCTCAGACCGTCGGTTTCACCGCCGGCGGATGATGTTGTTCCCCTGGGGGGAACGTAGCCTGCTGATAAGCGCAAAATCAAATCACCGCGCCTGCTTTCGGATTTCCACGATCTCCACCTTGTGCTCGGCCGGAAGCTGAAATTGGATTCCGTGGCGGAACTGCTCGCCGGTGCGAGTGCCCAGCGCTTGTCCGGTAATCACGGACCGAAGCTGGAACGCTCCCTCGGGAAACGCCGGCAGTTCCACGGCAACATTGTCGAAACGCGATTCGTTCTTGAAGAGAACAAGCATCCCTTCACCCTGCCGGCTGAGACGCGCGAACCCATCCCAGCTCACCACGGTGGGCTGGCGCCAATCACCCAGCGGAAAGAACCCTTCATTCATTGGCACCGCGCGACGCAATTCTCTAAACCACTTGATCTTCTCTGCCAGCCAGGCGACTTGCTCGGAGGTGAGCTTTCTCAGATCGCCGAGAAACAGCGGCGCGGAACCGATCACTGTGGCGAAGTGCTCCTCGAGAGTCGGCGTAGAAGCGCGCAGGTTGCCGATCAGCATGGTCTCAACCGGGATGGCCATGGCGCGATGGTAGAGCAGCGTGCGGGCCTGGCGCGGGCCGGCAGATTTGACCGAAGCGTCATCGACGTTGCTCATCCAGTCGAGATCGCCGGCGTCCAGCAACCCGTAGTCGATAATGTGCTTCTGGCCCCAAAGTTCGAACGTCAGGTCGAGAAGAACGTCAGGATGTTCGCGATAGATCTGGTCGGTCACATATTGCATGCCCTCGTAAATGCCGCTCAGGGATTCAGCGCAGTTGCGATGGTAATGCCCTTGCGCGTAGCAGCCTGGCGCCTCGCCGTAGGCGTTAAAGACGGTGGTCAAATCGATTTTTACGTACCGCAAATTGTGCCGCTGGATGAGATCGTTAATACGTTTGGCGGCGAAGTCGCGATACGGAGAAGCGAGGCACATGACGCGATCGTTAGGTCCGGGGAAGCCGGCGGTTTTCTCGTGGCCATCGAGATCACGGATGATCCACTCCGGATGCTCACGGACGACGCGGCTTTCCGGGCCCATCACCACCAGCGGTTCCCATAGACCCAACCGCATACCTTTGCTTTCGAGGCTGGCTTGAATAGGGTCAAATCCCTTGGGAAATTTCCGGGGATTGACCTCGTTCTCGCCATAATTTTCACTCCAGCCGGTGTCGAGGGTGAAGACATCGAAGCCCAGTTGGGAGGCGACGGGGATCGACTCGTTCACGATCGCGTCGTTATAGTCCTGAAAGAAAGGTTCCCAGGTGTTGTAGAACCAGGGAGGTTGGTAGGCAGTTCCCTTCTTCATCAGAACCCGAGAAGTGTAGGTGGGCATCACCCAGTAAGGGTCGGCCATTCCCCGCCCCTCCGCGAAGAAAGCTACTCCACTTTTCGCGCTGGTAAAGGTCTCTCCGGGGTTGATGCTGCGCTCGAAGGGAAACAGGTCGGTGTCATACATCACCTGGATGCCACCTCCCCAATTCGTCATTTCGGTGCGCTTCATCCAGCCCGGCGCTTCGTTCATGACGATAAAGCCCTCGCCGGTACGGGGGTCCTTGGCCATGATGGCGGCGTCTTCCGCCCGACCCGTGAAAAATATCTCGCGCGGATGAACTCCGTAATAGCCGAAGATGATCTGGTCGCTCGCGGGGGCCGCCTGAAGATTCAGCGCCTCGAAGACCATGTGTGAAAGCCTGATCGCGCTGTTGCCCCGATTGGTAATGGCAATCCATTTTCGGACTACGGGATGGCCCGAATAAACGGCATAGAAGGCCGAAACGTCGATCGGCTTCTTGGCGCATTTCAGTTTGATCTCCAGCAGTTTGCCGTCCGGAGCGAGATCGCTCGTTTGCGCTGCCACCCAGTCAAAATCAGCGGCCGGGCCCCGCGTCGCACCTACCACATGAGCGGCGTCCGCTTGGAATGAAAACTCCGCACCCCAACGCGTTTCCGGCCCCCAAGGCAAATCGGTGTCCAGGTGCTTCAAAAAGTTCTTACCCGTTACCTTATGGAGCCAGCTCTCGGTATAGAGGCCCACTTTCGGATCGAAGCGAATCTCGCGTTCGACCAGTGTGTTGCCCACAGTCCAGCTTTTGCCTTCGGCGTTCGTATGGACAAAAGCCGTGGCAGCCTGATCGGCATGGTCCTGGTTGCCGGATGACGCAGAGACCTTTACGGTGTCCAACAGGAGCGATGCCGTAGAGGCTTGCATGAATTCGCGCCGATTAAATCTGATCATGGTAAATGCCTTCCTCTGATGGATCGGGTTGAGCTGGCGATGTGGTTCTCCGGGATGTGGAGCGGCGCGCCACTACGTGTGTCCTGATCGCACTCGCCGGCATATAGCATTCATGGCCTGACCTCAATCGTCCGGAGGAAATCCTTTACCCTTTGCGCTCGTTCCTGGCGGACCTGATCAAAGCGCTTCGCTTGTTCCTCCGCCTTGGGATCTTTGGTGCGCTGGTACAAAATCATGAGATTCAGATTGGCGGTGTAATTATCGGGGTTGATCTCCAGAGCTTTCTGCAAGTCGCTTCTGGCTTCCAGGTAGTCCCGCTGCTTGAGATGAACGAGTCCCCTCTCGGCATAGGCGTCCGCATAATTCGGGTAAGTCTTGAGCGCCAGTTCCAGTTGGGCCACCGCCTCGGCATAGTTGCCTTTTTGATTGGCGATTCTTCCCAAATAGTAATGCGCGCCAGCGGCAGTTGCGCGGTCATTCGCGACCGTCAAAATAATCTTCTCGGCGCTGTCATCATCGTGGCTGGCGAAATAGGCGGAGCCTAAGGCCAGCCGCCCGCGCGGATCGTGGGGCTTCAGTTCGCAATATTTTTGGAAGTAGGGAACCGCTTCTTTGGCGTCTTCGCGCTGCAAGGCGACCGCGCCCAGCGCATAGTTGTAGTAGGCGTTGTTCGGGTCCAGACTCACCGCTTTCTTAAGGGCTTGGTACGCTTCTTCCGCCAGGTTCATCTGCACCGAAACCATCCCCCAAAAGAAGTGGATGGAGGCATTCTCTGGTTCGATCTCCCGGGCATGAGCCAAGTATCCCAGCGCGCCGGTGTAATCCTTCTGATCGTCGGCCACTTCGGCGAGGTCCAAAAGCAGAGGCACCGAACTGGGCGGGATTTGCGCCGCTTCGTCGAGCGTCTTGCGCGCATCCGCGAGGTGACCCATCTGTTTGTACAAGAGTCCAAGGCTGGTTAAGGAATTAGCCGTAGCCAGGTTTCTTAGCCGGAGGCCCTCTAAGAGTTTTACGGCGAGCGAGGTGTCCTTATGCCGGGCCAGCAGCGGAAGCAGGCCCACCACGTCGGCCTCCGCCAGGTCGGGACTCTGCAACATCTGGCCTGCCACCTCTTCGGCCTTCGACTCATCACCGGATCCTGCCAGGTCACCACAACGCACCGAGAGGGCTTGCGAACGGTTCTGTGCACCGGCGGGAAGATCCGACAGGTGCTGAAGTGATGGCGCGTAGAGCCCCTTCTGCATCAGAAGGACCGCGCTTTGATAATTCGCTTCCGCATTGCCGGGATCCAACTTGAGGACTTGCGCGTAAACGTTGATGGCCTTATCCCGGACGGCCGCTTGCTGTGGAACCCATTCCTGATAGAGGTGGCCGAGATTGAAGTAAGTCTCCTCAGAGGCGGGCGAAAGTTCGATCGCCTTGCGAAAGCTGGCTTCAGCGCCAGCGAAATCGTGGTTCTGCGCCTTGATGACGCCGTCAAGGTTGTACAGATTGGCATCTCGTGGCGACGCTTTCAGCGCTTCCGATAAAAGCTGTTGGGCGGCTGCCGTGTTTCCTTGCTGAATAAGTTCCTGAATTTTCTGAGTTGAATCCGAGGCTGTTGGGGATTGGCCCGGTGAATGGATTGCCACGCCCAATAGGAGCAGCGGGGCTAAAAACGAAGTTGTTCGAATCCGGGTGAAACCAATGCTCCCGCGGTTACCGATCTCCATTTTCACTTCCCGGGAAGGCTGGCCAAACGCCACAGTTTCTACCGAATAATGATGAGGAGGCAAGGGCTATTTGGAGGCGATATCGGTCTCTTAACTCGATGTCAAGGTGTTGCGCAGCTTTTCTATTTTGCACTTCGGGAGGGCCTTTCGGCCCTCCTTGGTGCAGTGCCAGAGGTTGTTCCCTGGCGGCTTTCGGTACTCGGGTTAGAAGGTAAACCGGGCACCCATTTGGATAGTACGAGGATTGGTAACACTCCCGTTCCAATCGCCGAAACTCGGGCTGGAAACGTCGGTGGTAAAGGGAGTGCCGTTGAACGTATGGAAATTCCACACATTGAAGAATTCGAAACGGAGAGCCATATGGAGGCGTTCGGTAATGCCGATGTTGTCGGTTATCGCAAGGTCCTCATTGTGATATCCATAACCGCGAATGTTGGAGACCGGAGCACCCACACCGGCATTGAAGTTGAAGGTGCTGACCGGCTGGAACGCGCCAACATTAAACAGGGGATTCAGCCCGGAATTGGGATCGTAGCTGCTCTTGCTTGTCGCGAGCGCAGTGGCTCCCGGCAAGATGCCCGGATAACAGCCCATGGCAAATTGCGAGGGGATGTTGCAGGTGCCGGAGGTGAACACGAACGGTACGCCGTCTTGCAGGCGCACGATCGTGCTGACCTGCCAGCCGCCGACAAGCCGATTGACTATTCCTCCCTGGTCCAGGAACTTGCGGCCCTTGCCAAACGGTAGATCGTAGGCAAAGGAAAGGTTAAACATCTGGGGCACGTCGTTTCTGGCGATCCCGTAGTTCCGGTTCTTTTGGTACGGCGAAATACTCATGTAGTAGGTGCTAGTCTGTGCGAATTCGGTGGTGGTCATGGTCTTGGACCACGTGTAATTCGCCAGTAACCAGAGGCCGTGGGAGAAGCGCTGCTCGGCCGACAGTTGCAGGGAGTCATAGTTTGACCAGCCTTGGTTCTCATTGTTCCCGTAGAGATTTCCGCAGTATTGCGGGAACGGTCGAAGTGCCTGTGCCACACTAGGCGCACACGCCGCCATTTGCCCCTCCCAGCCCGTGTACGGCTGGCTCACGCCGTCTACGCTGGCCTGGTTGGTGGTGAATTGATCGTTGAGCAACGGACCCATTGACGTCAAAAGTGAGGGGTTTAGGGCGTTAATGGGATCAAGCTGCGACAGCAGCCGTGACCCGTGATTGCCAATGTAGGCGCCAGTCAGATGCAGGTTCTGTTTGACCTGGTGCTCGACCGTCAGGTTCCACTGGTAGGCACGAGGCACCTGATTGGCGTCGAACGGCCGGTAGTTGGGACCACCCTGACCGTTATCGAAGCTTTCGCTGATGAACGGCGGCTTGGTGAAGGTTTGGGGAACGCCATTCTGGAGCAGGAAGGCAGGTTGAATCCCGCCCAGGCCGCTGCTGAATCCGACGTCCTCGTTAAAGCCGTCGGTAGCTATTCCCGCGCCCCATCCGGGATAGAAATTCTGCATCATGAAGATCCCAAATCCCCCACGGATGACGGTCTTGTCTGTTAACCCGTAAGCGACGCCGACGCGAGGACCGAAGGCACGACCGTAGAGATTCTCGGGATAAGGATGCCCGTAACTGGCGGCACCATATTTGCTACCTGCAAAAACCAGAGCGCCAGGAAGGTTCCCAGCTCCGGGATTCGGTCGAGTAGGATCCAGGAAGGAGGTCTGGTCCTTGGCTTCTTCCGAAGGTTGGTACAGATCCCAACGGATTCCGTAATCGATACTCAGTTTGTGAGTCAGTTTCCAAGTGTCGCCCGCAAAGAGGCCCATGGACTTCGCTTGCGGCCGGAACGCGCCGAGCGCGTAGTAGTTAATCGAGGCCGCGCTTACCTCGCCGAGCAGAAAACTCGCGTACGAGTTCCCCGTCTGGGTCGGGTAGTCAAGCAGGCCCGTGCTGCCGGAGTAGAAATCAAAAGTACCTGAACCGTTCGCGGTGGTCTGGGTGGGGTAAGCCAGGTTGCGATACTCACCGCCAAACTCGATGGTGTGCTTTCCCTTTACCCACGTGGCCATATCGTTGGCAATCCAAGTCGGCCGGGTGGAGATAAGATCGGAGTTTCCGCCGTAAGAAGAATAGTTATCTCCGAAATTGATGGCCGACTCGTGTTTGTTGCTGTAGACCCCAGCGATTTGAGGGACATCTTTAACATAGGGGTCGGACGAGTTGTATTCCTCGGTTAGCAGATCCAGGTATCCAATGGCAAAATGGTTTAGAAGATTTGGCCTGAAGGTGTGGTCGTAATTGAGCCGGGATACCTCGCTGTAGTTGGGAACGCGAGTGTTGTTGGTATCGATCTGTGCGGGAAAAGCAAACTGTGTGAAGGGAAGCGTGCCGCGATAGTGCCAAGTAACGAACACGTGGTCCCGGTCGCCAATATACTGGTCACCGCGGACGTCCCACTGGTCGGTGTGCGCGTTCAGAGCATTCGCCAAGGCATAAGGGGATTCATAGTTGTTAGCAAGCCCTGGACGATTTGCCTGGGGAACGTATTTCAGCCAACCTGCCGCAAGAGACGACAGTAGCTGTGGGTTATCGGGGGGAATAACATTTCCCGGAAATTGTGTGCGATAGTAGGGAATGTTGGTGGTCGAAATTGCTGCTGTGGGGTCGTAACTTGGATTGGGCGTGGTGGTGGTGGGATCGTAAACGGGATACGGCCACTCACTGAAATCGCCCTGCCGCATCTTCGCTGTAGGCACCGTCAAGACCGGCTTGTTAGCTGCGCCTTCCGAACGGTAGGCCTCAAAGTTAACGAAGAAATAGCTCTTCTTTCGTCCGGACCAGAACCCTGGCAGGTGCAAGGGGCCGCCGACGAATCCGCCCAAATCGTTCTCGATGTCCTTGGGACGGGTCGCCACGCCAAATTGCCGGGCGTTGAAGTCCGTGTTGCGATTGAATTCGTAGCCGCCGCCGTGAAATTGGTCCCCACCCGCTTTGGTGCTGGCCACAGTAACCGCGGAGTAGGTATTTCCGTACTGCGGATCGTAGTTCGACGTGAGCAAGCTGATTTCGCCTACTGCGTCGGGAGAAATCGGGAAGTCGGCTTGAATGGCCACCGTCCCGCTTTGGCTGAGGAGGCCCTCAATCATGCTGACGCCATCAAGGACGGCTTCGTCGGAATCCTCTTCGCCGCCGTTGAATTCCGCATAAGCAGCGCCCTGGCCTCCGCCGATCGTGTTAACGCCCGGCATGATCACCAGGAAGCTTGCGGCTGATCGCTGCGCGCCTGCCACTTCCAGGGGCAATGCTGTGATTTCTTGGGTGCTCACGCCTTGCTTCACCACGGCATTCTGGAAGTTGAGTGGGGAGGCGTTGGCTGAAACCTCAACCGTTTGGGTCGCGGAGCCAAGCTTAAGGGAAACGGGAACACTCACGACGTCATTCAAGTGGAGAGTGATCCCGCGCTGTACAAAGGTCTCAAATCCCTGGGCCTTGCACTCGAGTTCGTACGTGCCCACGGGAATGTTGGGAAAAGCAAAGTTTCCGTCTTGGTCGGTCGTAGCGTGCTTAACCGTCCCCGAGGTGACCAAAGTCAATGTCACATCCGCATTGGGAACCGTGGCGCCGCTTTGATCTGACACCGTACCGTTAACGCTGGCATTCGAGTTCTGCGCATGCAGGGGAATTGCCCAGCACAGCAAGACTACCAATACGAGACCGGTAACTTTAGCTGCGAGTTTTTGCATTCAGTGCTCCTTCTATAAATTTGACGAAAGACCCAAGACTTGACGCAGTAGTTCAGGCCCGAATGTCGGGCAAAGTTGTCGAGTAGGATTAACGGGATGAGAAGACATCGGTTTCACTTTGGAGGTACCGAAGCGGGGAGGCGATGAGGGCGTGCCGTCCTCCCGCTGTCCCCTTACGGAGCGGCAGGCAATTTCCGTCGATGCAAAGCCCACCCCATGACGGTGCGTTACAAAAACTGGCGGACGACCGGCCAGGGTCTCTTCCATAATGCCTGCTTCAGGGTCACGTTGCGAAGGCTTCGGAAATAGCTTCCGCGGTCTTCAGACCATTCTTAACGTTGCTGAGGTACCGATCGAGCACGAGGACAGAATACTGTTCTAGTGAGCGTGCACGAGCACGGAACAAATAACACTTGCCATTTTCATTGTCAACAGAATTTTTGGTACGGCCGATACGGAAGGGGATGAGAAGCGGTGCCCGGCTCAATTCTTCCGTGATCTCTAACCTGTAATTTCCGGCCCTTACGCCTGTAGCCTGATAGAGGGTCCATGGGAATTCCCCCGCTCCGCATTATTCTTGGGAGAGACTTCATGGAACATGCCCAGATTCGACCGGAGCGCTACCAGAGGGGTCAGATAACAAACCTGGGGAAAGGGAGCACCACTGACGATATGGTCGACAATCAAACGTACAGCCGTCTGACCCTGCATGTACGGACGTTGATAAACCGATGCCAGAATTGTCCCCCGCTCGAACCACGGAACCATATCCGGAAACAAATCGGTGGTGACAAGCTTGACCGTATCTGCAAGCCCTGCGGCCTCCAGGGCGGCGCAAACCGGGAGGCAGTTGACCGTGCTGATATACATACCGTCAATGCGCCGCACTCTCTTGAGCAGGGCGCTGCATTTGTCAAACGCTTCCACTTCCGATTCGTGGTTTTCGATGACCTCAATGACCTTGCCACCATTCGAGAACTGCCCGAAAGCATCCGAAAAGCTCCTTACCTCTCGGCAGTGAACATCGTGCTGAAGCATTCCCGTAAAGATAACCACACGTGCCGCCGAGCCGATGAATTTGCCCATGAGTTCAGCGGCGCATCTCCCGTTTAATTCTGGATCCGAACTTACGGCCGTCGACCGGTGGCAATCCGCGATATCCCCGGCGACGCACACGACACGAATGTTTCGCTTTTCGGCTTCGTCAATCAGTGCGCCCAGGCTGCGATCGATACCGGGTGACACGATGAGGCTCTTGATGTCGCTCCTAAGCATCTGTTCCATCTGTTCATGTTCGCCCATGCCGTAGCGCTCAAACGGGCGGTAGAGAGTATTGATCCCCACGGATTCGAAATGGCGAGACTCTTGCAGGATTCCGTCGCGGACCTGATCGAAAAAGAAACGAATCTCCCGGGGGATGCAAACACCGATGGACAAAGGGGCGCGCCCCATGACAAGCATTCTGGCCGCCGGATGGGGCTTATAACTCCGCTCCGAGGCAATCTTTACAATCAGCTTGCGAGTCTTCTCACTGATGTCCCCTCGCCCGTGCAGGGCGCGGTCCACTGTTCCTCTTGAAACATTAGCAATCCGAGCTATATCCTTAATACTTATTCTCTTCATAGGCAAACCATTCTCCGGGGCATGATAACGCTCCCACTGCTCGCCGTCAAATGCTGACCTCGGGTGCGCACCCCGGGTGGTGCCGCGTCGGCTCACCATGGACCTCGGGAGATTAACCTCAGCAAAACTTCAGCAGTCTGAGTCGCCGGTGACTACCCGACAATATGGACCGGTGAGGGATGTGTCATGTCACGTGGACTATGAGAGAAGGTGGATTTCAAGGCCCCAACCGTCACCACTTCTCCAGCCGCTTGAGGATGTCCGGTTGGTCCCGTTCTTCCGCCGGAATGCAAAGGTACAGGCCGTCAGGCTTGATCGCCGCGATGAGTGGCTCCAGTTCGTTCAATTCTAAATCAACGAGCACACCCTTGCCGGCAGCCTGGATCTTCTTGATAACGGGGAGCCACTGCAGGATGGAAAGATCGTCTCCGACACCCTGCACCCATTGGATGGCCTGAATTTGAGGACTACTCAGGATCAGGTCGAGATGGCGGAGCATGCCCTTGCCATCAACATGGAAGATGTTGTGGGTCATATGGCGAATTTCGTTTTTCATCGACGGCAGGTAAAACTCACAAAAGGCTTTTGTCGAAATCATGGACGTGAAGTCACAACTGGGGATGTGCATTTTGCCGCGGGACGGGATTCCCATCCAGGTGACGGAGAGCTGACCATGGGCTTTCAAGATGGCGTCAAAATGGTCGTACACGGGCAGAAAGTTCTGGTTGGCTACGGCGAGCATCTCGTGGACTCTTTGCGGGTTGTCCACAAGGTCAAGGCAGAGTAGTTGTGGATCGCGCCAATCCGCGACGCAATCAAGGCTGCCGTGCAAGTCAGTGTACCCAACCATGAACTTGCCCGGGGACTTTTCCAGGGCGACGCGGGTGAGTTCCTCAATGCCGCGAAAGTACTCGTTCTCATAACTAAAGCTTAAACGCTGGATGTCGTCCCAGTCGTGGACACAGTGCCGGATCCAGGACGTGACTTCGCCGTAATCCAGTACCGAGCCGTGGAATGCAGCGTAAATGTTGGGGCCCAGGTTGGGCCAAAAAACCGGAAAGGTTTCTCCGTAGAACGTGCGGCCACAGAGGGATTCGAGACAGAGGTCAACCTGAAATTCCGCGTCGAACCAGCGGTCCTTCAGGCTTGGCCACGTACGTCCCGCCAGAGCTGGAGAGCTGGAATACTCGGCATTGTGCTGGGCAAAGCGCACGGGGGGTCGATCAAGAGTCTCGTGATCGAACCATGCCTCGATGCGTTGCATCGCTTTTTCGAAATCCGGCTTTCCTTGTAACTCCACTTCGTTCCTCCGTCTGGGTCGGGCAACTCGATGCCTTGGCTACGCCAGGCCGTCTCACACATGAGGAAGCAATGATCTTTGACGGAAAGAGCATCACTTTCCCGTGCACGAGCACGGATGGTGTACCACCAGAGATCGTCCGGCGTCAAGACGGACTCTCACCTGCAGAGGTATCCGTACTGAAGCGTTCCCTCGGCTAAGTTGCGAGTGGTTCGGACGAGTTCGCCCGTGGTCAGCGCGGAACAAACGGCGGACGAAAATTCGAAAATCGGGTAAGAATGTCGGAGCTTGCTTAGCCCCCCTCAGGCCCGACTGCCTCCGCGCCAAGCACCTCAATGGTAACCCACCAAATAACCCTTAAAATCAATAGCATCGGGGTTGGGTTTCTGGTACGCGATCGGTTTCGGGTCAAGCCATTTCACCACTTTATCCTTGATCGAATACGCAAAAAAGTGGTTTCCGCGTGGGTTGTAGTGGCCGATAAAGTACAGATTCATGTATGCCTTAAATGGCAAGTTGTACCTCTTAAAATCCTGAAGATGGACTTCGTTCATGTCGAAATAGTCGATTTTCTCTTTGCCCAGATAATCGACGGTCGCCTGGTCGTATCGCGTGCCATTTGATTGCATTTCGGCCATCGCGCGATAGGGGTCAAACAGAATAACCAGCAGGTGCTTTCGGTTTTGTCGCGCGAATTCCCGGGTCTTTTCCAGGATGAACTGCGTGGCTCGCAGCGAGTACTTGTCCAGAAGCTCGCCCACTCGCTTTTGGCTTGGCAATTCCCGGCCGAGAACCAGGGGATAGTCCAAGTGAGCTGCCAGCTTGCCGATACGTTCCTGATCCAAGTCCCGGATGTAGCCCAAATTGTAGGCGTAGAGCTGGAGGGCCAGATCATCCTTGAGGTGGTCCACCATGAACTGCGGGTCGGTCATGCTATACAACGCGGACGGTGTCGCCAGCAGATTTTCCTTCTCAACGAATTTGCCGTTCGCGAGATCCATCTCGAGATGCGGCCAGAAGTTGCCGTGGAACATCCGGCCGCCCTGATGGTTCCAGACCTTGTAAGTAATGGCGTGCCGGCAGCGCAGCAGGCTTCGAATGTGATCGTCTCCCCATAAATAGAACGTGAGGTACTCCGCACCGTGATCGGTCCGTTCTTCCTTCACCATGCGGCGATAAGCCTGATAGACACCATACCCCCCCATCCCGAAATTCCTCACGGGCTCCCCTAAGTGCGCCGCCAAGTACTCTTGCCAGGTCTCACCGTCCGAGACCTGATGACATTGTGTAAAGCTGTCGCCGTAAGTGTTGATGCGGCATTTTTTGCCAGCATACATGAACGAGGTGCGCGCGCCATTGGCTTGGACAGTGGAGATCGTCGCACTACCATCAAGTCCATCGGCGGGCATATAATTCCACAACCGGTAACCCAACTCCGAATCAAACTGCGCCCAACTGGGACCGTGAAGAAACCTTTCGATGACCCCTCGTGATACCGCGCTCTCGCGCAGAAACTGTTCGAAGGTAGGTTTCGTCGCTGTTTCGTCGGCTCTACCCGTTCCCACCAACGTCGTTGCTGCGGCCATTTTGACGAAATCGCGTCGCTTCATTTCAATCTCCCTGTCTCGCTGGGATCATTCAAAGCCCGCGGCCAAAATTCCAAGTGGCCCCATGACAGATTGATTTGTGACTGGTGGGTTTCACTTAGTAAGGCGCGATGGGCATCATCCGCCAAATCCATCGTCAAACGCAATCCCCTTAGTTGGACGGGCAAGATTGAACGACGATTGCCGACCTCGTCACCGGTAGATCTTCCGGGGGTGGAACACTGTGGTTACGCGGGCCGGGAGAAATGCTTCTCGAAATGTCCGCTGGGACAACAGGACTTTACGTCTATTCAGTTTTGCTCCCTGCACGACCGTTATTAACTCTCCTTTGGGGGAGCCCTCACGCTGCGCTTCCCCGCTGCCACGACGGGGCTGAGGGTCCCCTTCAATCTCTACCTCGAAGTTTCCAGTAGGGAGACCCGCATCATGGGTTTAAACTGTCGTGCGCACTTTCGAGAATGCGACTGTTGCGAGGCACAACCCAACATGGTGATTTCTAGAATCCGTCAAGCCATAACGCCAATAAGAGTAAAGACGGCCCTTTTCGCGATCCTCTTTTTGCTATCGGCCCCCCTTGCGAGCGCCGAGAGCCAATACGAACTCGCGTGGGACATGCAATCCGACCGCGCGGTTGTTAAAACGCGCCCCGGCGGACTGGAAATTTGGCATGGTAGCTTACTGCCCGCGCTTTGGATCCAAAATACGGACGATTCCAAGCAGTACGTCAAGGCGGAAGTTGTCTCGAATGCGCAGGATTCTCTGACTATCCACTTTGCGGATATCGCCACGGGTACCCTTATCGTTCGGCACGATCCCGAGGGAATACGCTTCGAGCGCTTGACGATCCATTGGAACCAGCCCGCGCCTGGCGTGATCGCTCTCTATTTTGGAACCGCTTTGTTGACGAAGGAACAGCGCGCCATGGTTCCGTCTCTCGACGTCCCGTTCTGGCCGGATTGGGAAGCCGAAGGCTTTGGTGTTCCCAGCGCGAAGGGCGGCCCACTGCAAAGCTTCTTTCGGAGTTGGGATTTCGGCAACGCCAATATCCCTCTCGGTAGCTTCGGTCCTTCGATGGGCACGCCGTATGCGGCTGCCTACCCGAGACCTTTGTACAGTGCCGCAATGGGCGGCCCCAACGGTTGGGTAGCGTTCGGCCCTGGGGCGGTGCCCGATGCGGCCCTTACGCTGCGCATACGTTCCTCGAATGCTGCCCTGGAATACCTCTACCGTGAGGATCTTTGGGGAGCGCGGAAAGGCGCGGACCGTATCTGGGAGGAACCCTTTCGGCTCTTCTGGGCAGACGACGCCTGGGATGCCTACCTCCGATTATTTCAGTCTTTTCCTGCTGCTCCTTCCTCATCCCCCGCTCACCAAGAGAGCCATTGGAACAGTTGGGGAAACTTTCGGGAACACCACTTCGGTTTGCGTGAACTTGCCGACCAGGTTGCGGATGACGTCGGCGCGAAGATTCTAGTACTCGACGACGGCTGGGAAACCAATGAGAGCAGTGGCATTCCGAATCTTCCCCGCTACCCTAACTTTATGGACGATATGGCCTATATCCGGAAGAAGGGGCTCGAACTTGGGTTCTGGCAAGCTTGTGGGTGGATCGATGACACGGCAGCCAGCGGCCTACAGCCGGAGGACCTCTTGCGGGGTGCGGACGGCGTGCCTCGACGCGTTAACTGGAGTATGGGGGCTCAGGCCGAGCCCCATCATTACGTGCTGGACCCGAGTTCACCGCGCGCCAGAGAATTTCTCCGCCAGCGAACGTTGCGCATCATGCGAGAGTTGAAACCGCGGCTGCTAAAGCTCGACTTCGGCTATGGTCTTCCGGGGCCCGATGTCGCCGTCCCGCGTGACCCTACACTGCGCGGCGAGCGCTTCTCGTATACTTTACTCAAGACCATCGCGGATGCGGCTCGCGAGGTCGATCCCGGCGTGACGATCCAGTACTACAGCATTCACCCTCTGATGGCGCCCATCGAGGATCTGATCACGCTGGATGATCTGGGTGATGCCGGGGGACAGGAAGCGGCCGGGCACGGCGAGTGGTCCATCTGGGCCGCTTTGGCCGGAGTACAAGGGCGCGCTATCAATGCGTCGAGTGGCTACGACTGGCGGGAGGACAACGAGATACTTCTCGACACGGCAGTGATTGGAGCGCCCGGGTCGATCCTGCCGCTGCCCGTGGGCCGTAGCGCAGCACCCCTGGGGTTGGACTTCCACCACCGCCGTGCCTTGGCGCAGTGGTATCGCAGGACCACATTGTGGAAGCCATTGTGGTTGAACTCCGAGAAAGGCGCGATTGGCCACGAACCACGCCCCCGCTGCTTCGGGCGCTTGGAGCCCATCCGGGGCG
>CAWEFC010000042.1:0-14542 GCA_963808085.1 uncultured Acidobacteriota bacterium | reverse complement strand
GGCAGCGGGATTTGGCGTCGCGCGAGCACGCGACTATACTGTCAGTCCTCGCCCCGAAGTCCGGAAAGGACAGTTTAATGGTTTCGATATCCCGGCGTGATCTTTTGGCTTCATTATTGGTTTTACCCGCCGCACTTCGCGGCGATGAACAAGGCACTTCTCTATTTAACGGTCATTCGCTCGACGGCTGGAAAGCCGGAGAGCACAGCAAGTCTTTCCGCGTTGAAGACGGAAACATCGTGGCTGCCGGACCGCGCGCGACCCTTTTCTACACAGGCCGCGGCGGAAACGGAAATTTCAAGAACTTCGATCTGAAGGCGGAAGTGCTGACGCGCCCGGGGGCGTGTTCCGGCATTCACTTCCACACGCAATTTCAATCGCACGGCCCGCTCAAGTCCGGCTTCAAGGTGCAAATCAACAACGTCTACGCCGGCGAGGGTGATGATCTCGACCGCCGCAAGACCGGCTCGCTTTACGGCATCCGCGACATTTACAAGGCCATGGTGAATGACGACGGATGGTTCGAGGTACGCGTTCAGGTGCGAGACAAGCAAACGCAGGTTTGGCTGAACGGCACGCCGATCGTCGATTACATCGAGCCCGCCCAGCCGGCGGATTCTTCGGTTCCAACCCTCGGCCACGGTGCCATCGCTCTCGAATGCTGTGGCGATGTGCCCAAAGTGTCGTTCCGCAATCTGGTGTTCAAACCCTTGCCCGATGACTTGCAGACGCCTTCCGACCAACTGCCGCAGGTGGACGACGTTTATCGCCAGTTGCTGCAAATGAACCAGCAGGGCTATCCGGTCGTGGATTATCACACTCACCTGAAGGGTGGCCTGACGCTCGAGCAATCGCTGGCTAACTCGCGGCGCCTCGGGATTATGTACGGCATCGCCGTCAATGGCGGGCTGAAGTTTCCCATCACTACGGACACCGGTGTGCTCGATTTCCTCGCCAGCATGAAGGGCACACCCGCTTTCATAGGATTGCAGGGGGAAGGCCGCGAGTGGGTAACGCTGTTTTCCCGCGAGGCGATCGCGAAGTTTGATTACATCTTTACCGATTGCATGACGTTCTCCGACGACCAGGGTGTGCGCAGGCGGATGTGGATTCCCGAAGAGGTCGGCGAGATTCGCGATCCCGAGCAGTTCATGGAAATGTTCGTGAGCCGCATTCTCGGCATCCTCAACAACGAACCCATCGACATCCACGCCAATCCCACCTTCCTGCCGGACGTGATCGCGAAGGACTACGATCGCCTGTGGACTCCGGAACGGATGCAGAAGGTTATTGATGCCGCCAAGGCGAACGACGTGGCGATTGAGATCAACAACCGTTACCGGATTCCCAGCGCCGCTTTTATCAAGCTCGCGAAACGGACGGGTGTGAAGTTTTCATTTGGTACGAACAACGGCGATTCCAATCTGGGGCGAGACGAATACGCGCTGGCGATGGTCAAGGAGTGCGGGATCACCTGGCGGGACATCTTTATGCCGAAGCCGGACGGCAAGAAAGCGGCGCAGAGACATAAAGCGGCGTGATGACCTCCTGCCTCCCCGAAGGGGATGAATGTCATTAGCCGTAGGTGCGACCTACGGGAGGGTAACCGGAGAATCAGGTTCCGACCCCGGAAAGGCCGAATAATTCGACCCCTTCAGGGTCGGAAGATCTATCTCCTTGCCGTGTCGATCCGTGGGTTTCACCTACGGCTAACAATATTGTCCCCCTTCGGGGAACAGGAATCGTAGCGCGGACCTGTCCTGTAGGTCCGCGGCCTTTCCTTGCCTTCTGACTGAGACTAACCGCGGACCTACAGAACAGGTCCGCGCTACCACCTTATCCAAATCATCGCAACAATCTCGCATCTGCTAGGATAAACGCATGGGTTTGTTCGGATCGAAATCGAAGAAACTTGGCGCCGCGAAGAAGCTGGAAGGGACGGTGCAATTCCCCGGGGACAAGTCCATTTCCCATCGCTACGCGATGCTGGCCGCCATTGCCACGGGGGAGAGCGAAATCCACTTCTTTTCCTCGAGCGCCGATTGCCAGTCCACTCTCAACTGTCTAAAGTCGTTGGGCGTTAAAATCGAGCGTAAAGATAACGTCGTGAAGATTGCGGGGGTGGGCCTGGATGGTTTGCGCGCACCGTCGGCGCCGCTCGATGCAGGGAACTCCGGCTCGACGATCCGCATGCTTTCCGGGATACTCGCCGGGCAGCCGTTTCGCTCGGTGCTCGGGGGAGACGCATCGCTCTCGCGCCGCCCCATGAAGCGCGTGGCCGACCCGCTCACCCTGATGGGAGCGCGCATCAAGACGGCGGACAAGGGCTGCCCGCCGATCGAGATTGAGGGCGGCCACTTAACGCCCATTCGCTATGAAATGCCGGTGGCCAGCGCGCAGGTGAAGTCCGCCATCCTGCTGGCGGGCCTGTTTGCCGAAGGCGAAACCGAAGTGGTGGAGAAACTTCCCACGCGCGACCACACGGAAATCGCGCTGGAAGTGATGGGAGCGGACATCGGCCGCCATCAGCGCACCATCGCCGTGCGCGGCCGCGCGCGACTGGAAGGAAAAAAACTTTACGTTCCCGGCGATCTTTCTTCCGCGGCATTTTTCATTGTCGCCGGGCTGATTGTTCCGAATTCCAACCTGATGCTGCACAACGTGGGGCTGAACCCCACGCGGACAGCGCTCCTCGACCTGCTGGTGCCGATGGGGGGGCGCGCCAAGGTGGTGAACCTGGAAATGCTCAACGGCGAACTGCTCGGCGACCTCCACGTCGATGCCAGCCAATTCGCGGGCGGCGAGATTCCGGTGGAACTCGTGCCGGGGCTCATCGACGAATTGCCGGTGCTATCCGTTTTGGGCACGCAAACCGAGAAGGGACTAACGTTTCGGGGCGCGGCGGAGTTGCGCGTAAAGGAGAGCGACCGCCTGGCGGCCGTGGCGGAAAACCTGCGCCGCATGGGAGCCGAGGTCGAGGAGTTTCCCGACGGGCTACGCGTGGCCGGCCGCCAAAAACTGCGCGGAGCCGAAATCGATCCGCACGCCGACCACCGCATTGCCATGGCCTTCGCTGTCGCCGCCCTGGTGGCGGAAGGCACCACCGTCATCAGGGACAGTTCCTGCGTCGATATTTCCTTTCCGGATTTCTTCGAGACCCTTCAGCGTGTGGCGGGGTGAAAGCTGAACTCGGAACTCTGGTTGTGGGTCAGCATGGCGTAAAGCCACCTCTACGCCATGCTTGGCCATTGCCGCAATTCAAGGCCGCTTGTATTCCTGAATTAGGGCGGGTACGCTGAGGGCATGACGTTCGAAGCCATCAAACAAGCGATAACCGCGCTTCCTGAAGATGAGAAAACCTCGCTCGCTGTCTGGATCAATGAGCAGGACGCCAAGGCTTGGGACAAGCAAATCGAGGACGATTTTTCCGAAGGCGGAGCCGGCTTGAGCCTGCTAGAGACCTGGGACGCTGAGATCAAAGCGGGAACATCCGTCCCTCTTGAAGAATTCCTCGCCCAGCGGGAAACGGCTCACAAACCAGAGTGACCACTCTCCGCTCCTTCTTGACGGCAAACTTTCAAAGGCTCTATGCCGGCCGCCTAAACCAGTACAGAGGTTGGCAGATGGAAAGTATCGGCTCTTCCAACAAGACCCTTTTCATCCATCACTGGAGTTTCAGGCCAAGGGAAAGGTCTGGACATTTGCCATAGGTCGCTCCTATCGAGCTATTGCCAGGCGTACGGGGAACGATCTTCACTGGGTTTGGATAGGTTCGCACGAGGACTACAACCATGTCCTCAAAAGTCTGAAATAGATCTCACCAGTTCTCCAATTCTCACCAGACCGTCGGGCGACGAGCCGTTGTGGGCGGAGTGCACGTGGACCACGGGCACATAGCTATGCTTCGGGTGGTTCCAGGTGGTCCGGGCTTTGCCAGAATGCTCATCAGAGTCCGGCGCCTCAGGCGGCTCAGCAGGATGCGCGCCGGCGCGATGGAGGCGGATGGCCCCGTACTCCGTGGTAATGCGGATCAGGGGCCCACCTTTGCCGAAGCTCCCGGAAATGGAAGGTGTCTCGCCATCCTTCACCACCTTCAGGCCGGGCCCAGAAAAGTCGCAATCGACTTCTCCGTGGCGCGAGTCGGCTTCGATCTGAAAGTTCGACCCCTGAGGGAGGGTCAGTTCGACGGCGCCGTTCTTCGATTCCACCTGGATGTCGTGGGTGGGTGGCGTGGAGGTTTGCAGTGTGATTTGGCCGTCGCTATCCGCGATGTGCAAGCTGTGCTTAAAGTTGTTGACGTTGATGTCCTTCTGGCGCGTTGTCAGCTCGAGCGGGCCGTCGATGCCGTTCACTTCCATGGAGCCCACCTCCATGTTCAGTTGCCCGGAGAGCTTTTGCGCGGTCATGTTGGTTCGTTGAGATTCGTAGCGCAGGGTGTTGCCGACGTCGTGGAATTGAATGGCGCCGCTGAATTCACCATGCACGGTGACCGTATCGGAGACGTCCGCAACCTCAATATCGTCGCCGCGGCCGTCGAGTTCCACGCTTCCTTTCACACCGCGAATTTCCGTGGAGTTACCGGTTTTGTGGATCTTCACCAAGCCCTGGATGTTGGTGGCGCGCACGTCGCCTTTCTGGGTGAAGAGCGTTTGGTTGCCGTACAGATCGTCCACTTGGATATCGCCGCGCACGGAAGTGATCTGGCTGCTGGTGGCTTTGGGGACGCGCAGGCTCAGGTCAACGGAGACGCGACCGCCGTCATCAGGCAGGGACCTTCGATTCGATCGGAGCACGTAGTGGCCGGCTTCGTCCACGATTTCGAGTTTCAGAGCGTCCGACATTTTTTTGGCGGCGCCCTCGTCTTCGGCGCGAATGGTTTTTTTCGCAATCACGTCGATGTTGGATTGGTCGGCACCGCGGATCTCCACGCTGCCGCGCTGGTCGTCCAAAACGAGCTGCGGCTCGCCCTTGGTAGGCTGGGAGAAGGTCTGGTCATAGGTGTAGGTATTCGAGAAGAGGTTGGAAATATCGTCGTCGTCCACGTGCCATCCCCATTGCTGCCATGGGTGCAGGACGACCTTGGAGACGAGCGTGCCCAGCACGAGAATCAGGACCAGCATCACCACCTCACTGCCGGAAAACAGAGGCGGCGGCGTGGTCTCGGGATGGGCTTGTGCCTGCATGTAATCGATGAGCTTTGAAAGTCCCCAGAAGATGATGAGGATGGGCCAGTATTTGGCGATGAGTTGCCAGGGATGAAGAGAGGGATCGAAATTCTGCATCAAGAAGATGACGCCTACGGCGATCAGAGTCAGCGCCCAGAAGATTGATCCACGACGATAAGTGTAGACGCTCATATTTACCTCGCGCCGGGAAGAACCGAAGCTCGAAAATCGAAATCCGAAACTCGCGAGCTACGTCTCAATTCTTGAGTTTCGCATTTCGAGTCTCGCCCCTGCCTTCCCGTACGCAACCCGTTTTTGCCAACTGCCTACTTCTTCCCGCCTTCTGCTTTCTGCCTTCTGCTTACTGCTTCCTGCCTTTTGCTTTCTGCCGAACTGCCTGCTGCCTACTGCTTTTTAGACCCGCGGCCCCTCGGGAGGACGTGGCGGGCGGGTCACATCGATCAGCTTCAGGATCCCAATCACCACCAGCAGCGCCGGCCAGGTCTTGCTGATTCCCCAGCCGGGCACGAGTTGATCCAGCAGAAACATTATTCCCAGTACGATGAGGAGGACGGGAAACATGAGTCCGCCCCGGAAGTAGATCGGTGATGGTGGTGTTGCTCCCATAGTTTCTTTCCTTGCGAGGGGCTGTACGCCGCGAGCTGCGCTAGCTCCCTTGTCTTATACGCTGAAGTTCCGACTCCAGTTCCTGCATTTTGCGTTGGTGCTCCAATTCATCCATGTGGAGCTTTTGGTGAACGTCTATTTCCCTGTCGCGAATCCCGGCGAGTTGAGTGATGGCAACGATCACCACAACCATGGCGAACACCGCCAGGGGGATAAGAAACGGTGACATCGGCGATAACCTCCCCACCGTGAGACCGGCCGCGCGAGCGTCAAGCAGCCTTGCTCGTGGAAGAACTCCCTTTGGTCTTTTCCAGCTCGATTTCGAGCTCCTTCATCTTCTGAAGGTGCTCCATTTCCTTGATGCGCAATTCTTCGTGGCTGCGCAATTCCCGTTCGCGGAATTTGAACCAACTCGCGATGGCCACCACGGCAATAATCATCACCCACATTCCATTGCTGCTTAGTATCGTAACAAGATCACGCATCGTTCCCCCCTCAGGCAATGCCGCCGCACGTTTGTGATGCGTTAGGCAATCTTCTGCTTGGCTTTCTCCAACTCAATTTCGAGTGTCTTCATTTTGGCTTGGTGTTCCATCTCCCGAATGCGCATGTCCTGGTGGTATTGCAGCTCTTTGTCGCGCGCCTTAAACCAGTGGACAATGGCAACGATGGCCACAATCATGGCCGTGCCGAATACCACTCCCGAAATTGGAATCCATAGCGGGTTGATATCCATGTTCATAAGTCTCCTCGGACTGCCGCACTCAAGGTGCGCTGCGCGTGCGCCGGAGCGATTACCTTGCGGCGCGCGCTTTCTCCAGCTCAAGCTTGGCTTTCTCCACATCCATCTCTTTCAGCTTGCGTTCGTGCTCCATTTCCTGCTGGCGGAGACGTTGATGCGCCTCCAACTCTTTCTCGCGCATCTTTTTCATGGAATTGATGGCCACGATGATGACCACCATCACAAAGGCTCCCAGGGGAATAACGAACGGGCTTAGCTCCATAATTTCCTCCAGATGGTTCATTCTCCTTGAATATGCGGACGGTGCCTCTACTGCGGGTTGCGGGGGCCTTGCGGTCGACTGGCAACGCCAGGGTCCGTCCTTGCTGCGACCGATTTCCCTGGGTTTGACCCCTTTACTAACCAAATGATCCCAAGGGCGATCACCAACACGGGGAACAGGTGGGCGAGCAAGGCGAGGGAACCTCCCAGCAACCCGAAGACCATTCCCACCAAGCCGCCCACTACGCCGAGCAAGATGCCCACAGCCGCGCCGATCAGACCGATGATGATGCCAATTGCCGCCATGTTTGTTCCCCTCCATAATTCCGGTTAGTGCGGCGAGGTAGGGTGCTCGTTTTTGCCAGTCCCCAGCCCCTAGCCCCCAATACCCGTCCTTTACAGCCCCTTGCTCCCGGGAATATTGCTCGGTCCGCCCTCTGGGGTATCTGGCGGGGGTGGGATGATCGGATCCGGGGGTTTGGGCCCCGCCATTCGACGCTGCAGCACCAGGAAGCCGGCCACAATCAGGAGAATCGGCCAGAACTTGCTGATCTGGTTGATGACCGGCACGCCGAGGTTGTCCAGCAAGAAGAGAACTCCCAGCCCAATCAGTAACGCCGCCCCAATCGGAGCATTCACTTTCACCTCGGTGAGGCCAAACCACTCCGGCACCGGCTTGCCCATGCACTTCGCCTTGGCGGTCTGAAACGAATCGATCACCATATAGAAGTAGAATGCCGCGGCGCCCAGTCCGAAGATGGTGTCCAGCGGGCCGTGAACGCGGTCGCCGAGCGCGATCAGGGAACCGAAGATCAGGACCTGCATAATGGCTTTCGTGACTTGGCCGTTGTAGATGGCTCCCACGCCGGGGATAAACCCCAGGCCCAGAGCCAGGCCGGGACTCGGCCCGCCCCCGACTCCACCCCAAGGGGGAAGAGGACTGCGTAACCGCGCAGTCAGGCAATTTTCGCAGTAGACCATTCCGCTTACGTCGCGTTTGCAATCGTTGCAGAGTGCGCGCCCGCACTGCCCGCAATAAGCGTTGGCATCATTGAGTGGATGATTGGCGCATTTCATGGGATTGAACTCCTTCTCGCCCTGGTAAATCCGGTCTTCCCTATCGCTCGAAAAGCCTGTTCGTTTTCACTGACCGCCTCGGTCCAAGCGCCCTCGTTGGAGGCCATGGTTTGGTCTGAAGGCGCGCCCTCGGAGGAACCGCCTCCCGGCGCCGCTGGCTTGGGATTTGCTTCCTCCTGGCCACTCGGCTGGCCGCGCAATTGCCGGAAGCGCGACTCAATCTCGTAGACCACGCGCAGATCGTAATAGAACTTTTCCGCGTGCGCGTACATCAGGTGCCCTTGGCGGTTGGCCCGGTCAACCCAGGTACGGGGATTTAGATCTTCAAATCGCAAACTTCGCAGGTTCAGCCCGGCGGCGTTGACGAGAATCGAGAACGTGAACACCGTCATGGCGATGGGGTAAGCCACCCGGGGTTGGAGCACGGGTCGAATGTAGGCAGCGATCCGTTCTCCCCACGTGGGCTTACGCTCACCGATGGTGGCGCGCAGAATTTTGGGGACAAGCCATGGCGTGGGTTCCGCGTCCTCCGCCGCCTGGCACATCTCCAAGACGTGGCGAACGTCCCCTATCAACTCACGGCATTCCGCGCATCTGTTCAAATGCGCGTCCACCGAGGCTCGAAGGGAGGGTTCCAGTAGCCCTTCCAAGTAATCGCTCGCCAGGTTTTCGATCTCCAAGTGTGTCATGGCTCGCTTCCCGCCTCTGCGGGGCCTCTCAATCCTTCCATACGCTTTAAGACCCTCGCAAGTTCCAATCGACCTCGATTTATTCGTGACTTAACCGTACCCTGGGGGACCCCCAGCACTTGGGCGATTTCCACATAGTCCAAGTCGTGCAGATCCCGCAGAACCACCGCCTCGCGCAAGTCGGGCGAAAGCCGGTCCAGCCCCCGCTGGAGCTGCTCTTTCCGCTCCCGCGCTTCGACTTGGCCATGAGGGCTTGCTCCCGGGCTGGGCGTTGCCTCAAACGTTTCCACGTCCTCTTCGATGGATCCCGTCATCCGGTCCTTCTTGGTGCGCCGGTAATGGTCCACCAAGTGATTGCGCGCCACGCGGTGCAACCAGGTCGAAAACGAGCCCTGCGCGGCGTCAAATGTTTGCAGGGTTTGAAATATCTTAATGAAAACTTCTTGCGTCAAGTCCTCCGCTTCTTCCGCCCGGCCAGTAAAGCGGTAGCAGAGGTTATAGATTTTTCGAGTGTAGACCCTGAGCAGGCCTTCCCACGCGGAGTTTTCGCCGGCGAGGCACCGTCGAAGCAATTCCAAATCTTGTTCCACTACGCCTCACCTCGACCGCTGGAAGACCTTGCTGCCACTGTGCGATTCCCGTCCAGTAAAGCACGAAAGAGTTTCGGCGGCATTGTAGCAGAAGGAGGGCCGGTGCGGGACGGTTTGGTTAACCCCCAGCCAGCCTGGCGCGACATAAAGTCGATGTGGATTCCTCGACACCTCTTAGGTATACTTTAAGCACCACGGGGTGTCCGTTCGATCAGGGGTTGGGGGAATTCATCTTGCGCACACGGCTGCTGTTTACTTTCGGTATCTTCGCTTCCGTTATCTGGCTTTTCAACGCTGTCAAAACCGCGTCGGTGACTCCGCCACAAGCGCCAGTCAAGAAGGTGGACTTCAACCGCGACATTCGTCCGATCTTGTCCGACACCTGCTTCAAGTGTCATGGCCCGGACGAAAAGCAGCGCATGGCGAACCTGCGCCTCGACGACACGGAAGGCCTCTTTGTAGACCGCGGCGGCTATCGCATCATCGTTCCCGGCGATGCCGAGAAGAGTAAGCTCTACCAAAAGATCAGCTCAACGGATGACTCTTTCCGCATGCCGCCGACTTATTCCGGCCGGTCGCTGACGCCCAAGCAAATCGAGTTGATCAAGGAGTGGATTGACCAGGGAGCAAAGTGGGAAATGCTCTGGTCGTTCGTTCCTCCCAAGCGTCCTCCGGTGCCGGAAGTGAAGGACAAGACGTGGCCGCGAAATCCCATTGACAATTTTGTTCTGGCGCGCCTCGAAACCGAAGGGCTGAAGCCTTCTCCCGAAGCTGATAAGGCCACGCTTCTGCGCCGGGTCTATTTCGACCTCACCGGCTTGCCACCAACGCCCGCGGAGATTGATTCCTTCCTCGCCGACCATTCCCCCAACGCCTATGAGAAGCGCGTAGACCAGCTTCTGGCCTCGCCCCATTACGGCGAGCGGATGGCCATGCCCTGGCTCGATATGGCGCGGTACTCGGATACCCACGGCTACCACATCGACTCCCTGCGCGACATGTGGGCGTGGCGCGATTGGGTGATTAAAGCGTTCAACCAGAACATGCCGTACGATGAGTTCATCGTCGAGCAAGTGGCCGGCGATCTGCTACCCAACGCCACGATGGATCAGAAGATTGCGTCCGGGTTTAACCGCAACCACATGATTACCCTCGAGGGCGGCGCCATTCCTGAGGAATATCACGTGGAATACGTGGTCGATCGCGTCAGCACCACGTCCACTGCCTTTCTCGGACTCACCATGGGGTGCGCGCGGTGCCACGACCACAAGTTCGACCCCATCACGCAAAAGGATTTCTATCGCTTTTTCGCTTTCTTCAATACGGTTCCCGAACGCGGCCTGGATGGCTTCACCGGCAACGCCGCGCCGGTTCTGCCCATGCCTTCGCACCAGCAGCAACAGCAGCTTGATGCCATTAAAGCGCAGATCGCCTCCACGCTCGCCGCCCTTCCGGAAATGGAAGTTCTGGCCCAGCGGAACGATTGGCAGAAGTCGGCGCTCGCTTCTCTCCCCGAGCCCACCCGCGACGGCCTGGCGGCTTACTATCCCCTCGATGGCGACCTCACCGATGCTTCCGGCCTCCACCACGACGGCAAGCCGGTGCGAGGTGAAGTGGTTTATGAGGAGGCCGCAATTGCTAAGGGGGCGGATTTCAGCTCCGAAACGCAGGTGGCATTTGGCGGCAGTGGAGACTTTGAACGCGGCAAGCCCTTCACCCTCGGGCTATGGGCCAGGCCCGGCGGGGTGATGTCGATTAACATCCTGCAAAAACGCGAGGCGGGAGAACATTGGCAGGGATGGGAGTTGACTGACGACAAGCCGGTGTTCGATGGCCGCCAGCAGCGCGCCGCGCACATCGTCGTGCGCATGGCCAACCGCTGGCCCGATAACGCTCTCGAAGTCCAAACCAAGGACGTCCAGCAAATCGACTCGCTGCGACATTTCTTAATCGAATACGATGGCTCGGGCAAAGCCGCGGGCATTAAATTCTACGTCGATGGCAAGCGGGTCGAGACCACAATTCTCAAGGACCAGCTAAAGGGCGATTTTCGCACCACAGCGTTGCTGGAAGCCGGTGACCAGAGCCTCGGAACCCCGTTCGAAGGCCGCATGGACGACTTGCGAATCTACAACCGCAGGCTAAGCGATTCCGAAGTGGAAGACCTTGCCATTCGTCTGCCGGCGCGTTCATTGCTGATGGCGCTCGATGGCCGCCCTGCGCAGGAGATTGCCTCACTTCAGCCGGAGAAGCCGCCGGAGGAAGTCCAAATCGGGATGGAGGATAAAGCCGAAACTAAGGATGACAAGGAAAAGGGCCTCGGAAAAAATCGCCAGACCCGGCTGACCGAGTATTTCCTTAAATACGCAGCGCCCGAGAAAGAGCGCCAGCTTTACGCGCAACTGAAAGATCAGCAAAAGGAAAAGGACAGGCTGGAAGACGCCATCCCCACGGTCATGATCATGGCCGAGATGAAGAAACCTCGCGACACCTTCGTACTCGGGCGCGGCCAGTACGACAACCCCAAGGAGAAGGTCACGCCAGGCGTACCCGCTTTCCTTCCACCCATGGCGCCGGGCTTGCCCATGAACCGGCTCGGCCTCGCCAAGTGGATCGTGAACCCTGGAAATCCGCTTACGGCGCGCGTGGCGGTGAATCATTTCTGGCAGGAGTACTTCGGCACCGGGATTGTCAAAACATCGGAAGACTTTGGATCGCAGGGTGAAGTGCCGAGCCATCCGCAATTGCTCGACTGGCTGGCCACGGAATTCGTGCGCACGGGATGGGACGTCAAACCCCTGCAGCGGCTCATCGTAACCTCCGCCACCTACCGGCAATCTTCGCAAGTAACGCCGGAGCTGGAGGAGCGCGACCCGGAGAATCGTCTGCTGGCGCGAGGCCCGCGCTTCCGCTTGCCGGCGGAGTTGATTCGCGACAACGCCCTGGCCGCCAGCGGCCTGCTCGACAATCGCATCGGCGGACCCAGCGTTTACCCCTATCAGCCCAAGGGCCTTTGGGAAGAAATGGCCTTCGGCTCCGGATTTACCGGGCAGGTCTATACGGAATCCACCGGCAAGGACCTCTACCGGCGCAGCATGTACACCATTTGGAAGCGCACCGTTCCCCCTCCGGCGCTTGTTACCTTCGACGCGCCAGACCGCGAGAAGTGTACCGCGCGTCGTTCCGTGACCAACACGCCGCTCCAGGCGCTGGTGCTCTTGAACGATCCGACTTATGTGGAGGCCGCCCGCTTTCTCGCCGCGCGGATGTTGACTCAGGGAGGCAAGACGGCAACCGGAAGAATCGATTACGCCTTTCGGTTGGCAACAGGGCGCACTCCCGATCCCCAGGAGCGTGCGGTGCTGGTGGAGGAAGCGCAGGAAGCGCTGGCCGATTATCGCCTGCACTCGAGCGAGGCAACTGCATTGCTCAACGTGGGCGCCTCCAAGTGCAATCCCAAGCTCGATCCGAAAGAACTTGCGGCCTGGACGACGGTGGCCAGCATCATTTTGAATCTCGATGAGACGATTACGAAAGAATGAAGGGGCAGCTAACAGCCCACAGTCGACAGCCAACAGTAGCTATCACCTGTGAGCTTTTGAATGGGAAATGACGTATATCGAACATGGATGCTAGCCGCTTACAGCCCTCAGTCACTGTTAGCTATAAGCTGTCGGCTGTCAGCTCTTAGATTGGACGTGACTCATGATGGACCCCAAGACCACGACCGCAAAAGACCTCGCGCTCTCCATGACCCGGCGCCATTTCTTCCGGCAGAGCACCGCGGGCATCGCCCTAGGCATCCCCGCGCTCGCTTCGCTGCTGGCGCGCGATGGATTCGCCTCGGCGGACGGATTTGACCCCAAGACCGGCGGACTGCTGGGCTTTCCCAATTTCGCCCCCAAGGCCAAGCGGGTCATCTTCCTGCACCAGTCCGGCGCGCCCTCCCAGATCGATCTATTTGACCCCAAGCCGACGCTCGCCAAAATGAAGGGCACCGACTTGCCGGATTCGGTTCGCAAGGGGCAGCGGATCACGGGCATGACTTCCGGCCAATCGACCCTGCCGGTGGCGCCATCCATCTTCAACTTCGCCCCCGCGGGAAAATCCGGCATGCTGTTGAGCGAACTCCTGCCACACCACGCGAAGATTGTGGACGATGTTGCGTTCATCAAGACAGTCTATACGGACGCGATCAACCACGACCCGGCGATAACCTTTATTCAGACCGGCTTTCAGCAGCCCGGCCGCCCCAGCATGGGGTCGTGGGTCAGCTACGGGTTGGGGAGCGAGAACCAGAACCTTCCGGCCTTCGTCGTCATGATTTCGCAGGCCAACGCGCTCAACCCCGACCAGCCGCTGTTTTCGCGGTTGTGGGGCAATGGCTTTCTGCCGTCCAAATACCAGGGAGTGAAGTTCCATGCCGGGGGCGACCCCGTGCTCTACCTCTCGAACCCGCCGGGAATCAGCCCCCAGACGCGTCGCCGCATGCTCGATGGCATTGCCAAATTGAATCGGTTGCTGGCGGAAAAGTACGGCGACCCGGAGATTGAAACGCGCGTATCGCAATACGAAATGGCATACCGCATGCAGACTTCGGTGCCCGAACTGATGGACCTTGCGAAGGAGCCGGCTTCCACTTTCGAATTGTATGGACCGGATTCGCGCAAGCCCGGAACCTATGCCGCCAACTGCCTGCTGGCGCGGCGTCTGGCCGAGCGGGGAGTGCGCTTCGTCCAGCTTTACCACCGAGGCTGGGATCAGCACAACGACTTGCCGCGCGACATCGCCCTCCAGTGCAAGGGCGTGGACCAGGCTTCCGCCGCGCTCGTCATCGATTTGAAGCAACGCGGCATGTTGGATGACACGCTGGTGATCTGGGGCGGCGAGTTCGGCCGCACCGTCTATTGCCAGGGCAAGCTCACCGATACCAACTATGGCCGCGACCACCATCCGCGCTGCTTCACCATGTGGATGGCGGGCGGCGGCGTTAAACCCGGAATCTCCATCGGCAAAACCGACGACTTCTGCTACAACATCCTCGAAGACCCCGTCCACATCCACGACGTGCAAGCCACCATCCTGCACTGCCTGGGGGTCGACCACACCAAGTTGACGTATAAGTTCCAAGGGCGCTACTTCCGGCTCACCGACGTCGCCGGCAATGTGGTGGATAAAGTGCTGGGATAGTCTGTGAAAAGCGGTAGACGCTAGACGGGAAACAGTAGACAGCGAGCGGCTCTCGTGGGTAATGGCGCGCAGCCAAGGGTAGAAAGGGGGAAGTCGGGCCTTTCGACTTCCATTAGTGCTTTCGTGACCGCGGGCTTTGAGCCCGAGCCCTCCGGATGTGGCCCGCGACGGCTTCCCGCAGCGTGGCGTTAATCCGCGTCT
>CAWEFC010000041.1:0-33671 GCA_963808085.1 uncultured Acidobacteriota bacterium | reverse complement strand
TGCCTACGAAGCAAGGGGTCGGGGCGTTCGAATCACCGGGCGTCAACTCTTCCAAATACAATGCGGGCTAGAAAGCACATCTCACCAGAATTGGCCTCCTGACCGAGGGGTCCCATCCAGCAAGAATCCAAATCCTGGTAGATAAACGAGCTTTTGTCGAGCGGAGTGCCAGTTCACAAGAAATAAGGTCGCTCGCTTGCAGCCGCAACCCATTGATCACAAAGCTTTATACGAGATGTGTCGCAAACTTTGCGAGGCGTAGCCGATTCATTCCATGCTCTGCCGGTGTACCAAAATTCGAATTGAGCTTCTCGACAAAGAGAGAGTTGGGATTGATCGGGCAGACGAAACCCCTCACTTAGTGGTGCGGCCATCAAAAGGGCCGAAGGCTGAGGCCAATGTTCGCACCTAAAAACACCCACTAGGCCCCAGTCATCCCTTGAAATTCATCATCTTAATAGTATTTTCCTAACTGCGACACTCCGTCTCAAATGCACTGCGTTCAAGGAGCGCAAACGACAGAGGTAAGGGCTATCATCGGTGTCTTGCCATTCCCGGAAAATTGTCCGTCGAATACCTTAAGGATGGTGCCCGCAGTCGCGTCCAATTCGGAGGCATCATTCGCCCCGTATCGCTCGACTTCGTCCCAGAGCCTCGGAAGGGGACTACGTGATGGTCCACGTTGGTTTTCCCATCAACCGGGTTAATGCCGAGGAGGCCGCGCCCTTACAGTCTGCTGGCCGAGATGGGAGGCGCTGCGGGAAGAATTTCCTGAGTTCGAGGTCACCATCACGTTCCCGCCCACGCATCTTGGGTGAGGTTTTTCAAGTCGTCGATCAGAAATGGCGAGGGCTGGGGTTGATTGCACAAAGCGGCCTTGGGCTGACGAGTTTGCGGCGTATGATGCTCCCGCTCGCGCGTGGTTATCGATCTTGGGCCATCTCCCATTCTCAAAGCGCGTTTTGAATCGAATGATGACATTAGTCCCGTAAAGCCGAGGCGCGAAATCAAGACAAGCGCTGGAAGATGGTGGAGGCTTCAATGCGCCGTCTGGGGAATCAACCGCACGCGCTGATTGAGGCATTGCATACCGTGCAGGAGTCATTTGACTACCTGGACGCGGACTGGTTGCGGTTCGTTGCCACTAGCCTGCGCGTGCCGGTGAGCCAGGCCTATGGAGTCGAGACGTTTTATCACTATTTCACCCTCAAGCCCTCCGGCAAGCATACCTGCGTGGTGTGCACGGGCACCGCTTGCTACATCAAGGGAGCGGGAAAGCTACTAAGCGAGATGGAGAATAAATACGGATTAAGCCCGGTGAGACCACTCCGGATGGCAATATTTCGCTGCTCACGGCGCGCTGCCTGGGGGCGTGCGGACCCGCGCCCGCCGCGGTCTTCGATGGGCAGGTGGCGGGGAAGGTGAACTCCGCGGAGGTGGTGACGAGAGCGGGGAGGTGGGGGCAATGACACCGGAGGAACTGGGCGAAATCACCGCCAAACAAGAGGAAGCGGAACGGCAATTCCAGCATCGCCTTCACGTGTGTACGGCGGCGGGATGCCTGTCATCAGGAAGCGATAAGGTGAAAGGAGCGCTGCAGAAGGAGGTGCAGGACGGGATTGGAGCGCCAGTGCAGGGTGAAGGGTGTGGGTTGCATGGGGCTATGCGCGCAGGGGCCGCTGGTGGCGGTGAAGCCCCGCAACTTGATGTATCAGAACGTGACCGGAGAGGACGCCGAGGACATCGTTAAAAGCCTCGACTTGGAGCCGGTGGCGAGGCTCGAATGTCCCGCCGACATGCCCTTTTTCCGCCGCCAGGTGAAGATAGTGCTGGAGAACTGCGGGCGCATCGATCCTGAGCAAATTGAGGAGTACATCGCAGCGGGGGGCTACGAGGCGCTGGTGAAGACGCTGACGGAGTATTCCCCCGGCGAAGTGGTGGAACAGGTGCTGCGCAGCGGCTTGCGCGGGCGTGGCGGAGCGGGCTACCCCACGGACTGAAGTGGGGGACGGTAGCCAAGACCGATGCTGACAAGAAATATGTGGTTTGCAATGCCGATGAGGGCGACCCCGGGGCCTTTATGGACAGGAGCGTTTTAGAGAGCGATCCGAACCGGGTGCTGGAGGGCATGGCGATTGCCGGCTACGCGGTAGGGGCGACACAGGGCTACATCTACGTGCGGGCGGAGTACCCGCTGGCCATCAAGAACCTGAAAACCGCCATTCGGCAGGCACAGAATCTGGGGCTACTGGGGAACAACATTTTCGGCACGACGCACAGTTTTCACATCGAACTGCGCCTCGGGGCGGGAGCGTTTGTGTGCGGCGAGGAGACGGCGCTTATCGCATCCATAGAAGGAAAACGGGGAACACCCCGCCCGCGTCCTCCCTTCCCGGCGGCAGAAGGACTTTGGGGCTATCCCACGCTGATCAACAACGTGGAGACATTCGCCAATATTCCGCCCATCTTACGGAACGGCGGCGACTGGTTTGCGCGCATCGGAACGGAAAAGAGCAAAGGCACGAAGGTGTTCGCGCTGGCGGGACGGGTGCAGAACACCGGGCTGATTGAAGTACCCATGGGGATCACCCTGCGGGAAATCATTTTCGAGATCGGCGGAGGGATTCCGGAGGGGCGCAACTTCAAGGCGGTGCAGACCGGCGGGCCTTCCGGAGGTTGTATCCCCGCCGAGTTTCTGGATATGCCGGTGGACTACGAGTCGCTGAAGAAGCTGGGATCAATCATGGGATCGGGAGGCATGATCGTGATGGACGATACCTCCTGCATAGTCGACGTGGCGAAGTTCTTCATGGAGTTCTGCATGACCGAGTCGTGCGGCAAGTGCATCCCCTGCCGCGCCGGAACCTACCAGATGCATGAGTTGCTGGGCCGAATCACGGCGGGCAAAGCTACAGCCCAGGAAGTCGCCGTGCTCGAGGAACTGTGCGACCTGGTGATGAACACCAGTCTGTGCGGGCTGGGACAGTCGGCGCCCAACCCAGTACTGAGCACGTTACGGTATTTTCGCGAGGAGTATACGGCGCACGTAGAGGGGAAAAACTGCCCGTCGGGAGTTTGCCAGATGAGCGCCGGAACGTAGGTTCGAAACGCAAAGTTCGAATTTGAGAGGTGCGAGCTTGAATCCACCGGTTCGGGTCATTACGCTAAAGATGGATGATCGTGAAATCAGCGCGCGGGGCGACTTAACTGTTCTGGAGGTGGCGCGCGAAAACAACATGTACGTCCCCACGCTTTGCCACCTCACCGGCCTGTCGCTCGTCGGCGCCTGCCGCCTGTGCTTGGTGGAGGTCAAGGGCATTAATAAGCTGCTTCCCGCCTGCGTGACGCGCGTTGAGGAAGGATGGGAAGTTTCTCTAAACAGCGACCGGCTCAGCAAATACCGCCGGGGAATCATCGAACTGCTTTTCGCGGAACGAAACCACGTCTGTTCGGTTTGCGTTTCCAACGGGCATTGCGAGTTGCAGAGCCTTTCGCAAGCGCTGGACATGACCCACGTCCATTTTCCCTATCGCTATCCGAAGCTTCCTGTGGACGCCTCGCACGACCGCTTTGTGATAGATCACAATCGTTGCATTTTATGCACGCGCTGTGTGCGTGTTTGTGACGAAATCGAAGGCGCGCACACCTGGGATTTGCTCGGCCGGGGAGTGGATTCCCGGGTAATTACTGACCTCAATCAACCGTGGGGCGAGTCCGACACCTGCACCGGATGCGGGAAATGCGTCAATGTTTGTCCTACCGGCGCCCTAGTGGAAAAGGGCAAATCCGTCCAGGAAATGAGCAAGCAACGGCAGTTTCTGCCGTACCTAACGCTGATGCGGGAGAGACGCTGGTGAGCAAAACCCGCCTTGCAACTTTGTGGCTGGATGGCTGCTCGGGCTGCCACATGTCATTCCTGGACATGGACGAACGCCTGCTGGAGTTGGCCGACAAGGTTGAAATCGTCTTCAGCCCTCTCGTCGATTATAAGGAGTTCCCCGAAAACGTCGACGTGACGCTGGTGGAGGGCGCCGTAAGTAGCGATGAAGACCTCAAGAAAATCCGCAAGGTGCGGGAACGCACTCGCCTCCTTGTCTCGCTGGGTGATTGCGCCGTCACCGCCAATGTCCCATCCATGCGCAATCCCTTCGGGGTTGTAGAGGTGCTCAACCGCGTGTACGTTGAAAACGTCACGCTCGATCCGGGAGTTCCGCGGGAAGCGGTGCCCACGCTATTGCCCCAGGCTCGCCCCATCCACGAATTCGTCGAAGTTGATGTTTACGTGCCGGGCTGCCCGCCTTCCGCGGACACCATTTATTCGGTGCTGACGGACGTTCTTGAGGGACGTTGCCCCGATGTGAGCGCCAAAACGAGATTTGGAGCCTGAGAGTGATGCGAGTGAGCCGCTTTCGCTCGTCACATTTACTCGAGGATGAACATGAGCAAGAAAATGGTAGTCATCGAACCCGTCACTCGCATCGAAGGGCACGGGAAAATCACAATTTACCTCGATGAGCGGGGGAACGTTGCGGATGCGCACTTCCACGTAACGCAAATCCGCGGCTTCGAAAAGTTGTGCGAGGGTCGTCCGTTTTACGAAATGCCATCGATTATGTCGCGCATCTGCGGCATCTGTCCGGTAAGCCACCTGACGGCATCGGCGAAGGTCTGCGACGCGTTGCTGGCCGTTCGTATTCCTCCCACTGCCGAAAAGCTGCGCCGTATTTTCAACATGGCGCAAATTGTACAGTCGCATGCGCTGAGCGTTTTCTATTTGTCCTCTCCCGATTTGCTGCTGGGGATGGATTCCGACCCTGCCAAGCGCAATTTGTGGGGAGTATTTGAGAATGATCCCCAGCTTGCGCGAGACGGCATCCGCCTGAGGCAATTTGGCCAACAGCTCATCGAGCGGCTGGGTGGAAAGCGTATTCACCCGGCCTGGGTGGTCCCCGGAGGAGTTACCGAATCGCTAAGCCAGCAAAACCGCGACGCCATTCTAAAGGACATTCCCGGGGTACTCGCCGTCGCGGTGCGCTCCCTGTCCTGGTATAAAAGCGCTGTTGAAAACTTCCGCGAGGAGATCAGAGCCTTTGGGAACTTCCCCTCCCTGTTTATGGGAACCGTGCAGGATGACGGCCGCGTGGCATTCTATGACGGCAAAATCCGCATCGTCAATGCGACAGGCAACCTGGTCGCCGATGGACTAGACCCCACTCGTTATTTCGATTATTTGGGCGAAAAAGTCGAAACCTACAGTTTCCTCAAGTCGGCGTATTACAAGCCCAAGGGATATCCTGACGGCATGTACCGGGTGGGTCCCCTGGCAAGGCTCAATGTTGTGGATCGCTGCGGTACCGAACGCGCCGACCAGGAGTTGGCGGAATTCAAAGAATTGCAGCGTCGCGCCGTGCTAAGTTCCTTCCATTATCACCAGGCCCGGCTGGTGGAAATCCTTTATTGCATTGAGCGCTTGGAACAGTTGCTGAATGATCCGGAAATTCTCTCCAAGCACGTCCGCGCGGAAGCCAAGCCTAATGCCCCGGAGGGGGTGGGCTCCTCTGAGGCCCCGCGGGGAACGCTATTCCACCACTACAGAATTGACGAGCACGGACTTATCCGCTGGGCCAACCTGATCATCGCCACCGGCCAGAACAATCTGGCCATGAACCGCAGCGTCCTGCAAGTTGCCAAGCGCTTTGTCCGGGGCGAAGAGTTACTGCCGGGGATGCTGAATCGCGTCGAGGCGGTGATCCGAAGTTACGATCCGTGTTTGAGTTGCTCAACTCACGCGGTCGGACAAATGGCGCTTCACGTGCAACTTGTGAACACTTCCGGGGAAGTGCTCAGTGAGCTGGTTCGGAACTAACGGCAAAGTTGTGGCGAGCACGCATATTGGCGACCTGCACGAGTACTCGCGCCGACCGGCTGGCCGATCCGCGATTAGTCGATCATGCGTGGCGAGGTGTAAGCACCTTGCTTGGTGATGACGCTAAGTTATCAAAAAACCGTTCCGGCTTATCGATCTTCCTCGCAAAGCTCGGCACGCATCGAACGATTGTCGAGGCCAATCAGCGCCCCACGACTGACCAGAAACAGAGGTACAGGAGGGCGTTATAGCTTCCACCTTTGCTAATAGATTATCCTCAGGCGTCTATCCCCTTGCCGACCTGGCCGTCATGGAAAATCCGGGCGCCCCGGTCACGAGCTTCAGCGGCATCACGCTGGGACCGGCAATGAGTTTCGACGGAATGCGCCCTGGATATGGCCCTCGTGCATGAAGGCCAAGCGGACGAGCATGCCGCACAGTACGAAGGGCGCCGAGTGAGAAGTGCCACGTCCTGTTACTCGGACGCGCGTTGTTCCCGGACGATCTTGATCAATTCAAGCTGCTTAAGCCTACGTCTAGTGATGCCGAGGCGAGCTAAGATTTCGCGAACCGGAGGGTGATACGAACCCAGTACTCGAAAACGATTATCGAATGAACTCGGAGTGGTGGCCATAAAAAGACGCGGGCTTGGATGCGACCGAGCACCCCAGCTCCGCGAGCGGACGCGAACCGCCGTTGTCATTATCGTCACGATTCGGGGTTCAACGCGAAGGTCACAACAAAAGTGTAGCTTATCGAGGAGCATCGTGCCATGGATCGTACTTTAGCCATTGAGAGAATTCCGTTTCTTTCCTCCACGGAAATCTTCCACGGCATTAACCCCACAGCGCTTCTGGACTTGGCGTCCCAATTGGATGAACTTCAACTGGAGGCGGGAGAAACGCTGTTCCGCCAGGGCGACCCCAGCCGCGCTGTGTACGTCATCGTTTCGGGGCAGGTATGTCTTCTGGACGCCGCTCCCGGCCACCCGGAGAAAGTCCGGACGCAACGCGGGCCGGGTCAGGTGGTGGGAGAGCTCGCTCTCTGGACCAGCGGCGTTCATTTGGCCACGGTTCGCACAGTCTCTCCAGTGCGCGCGTTGAAACTCACCCGGGAAGGCTTCGAGCGGTTTGCCAAGGACCATCCGGAGGCGGTCGAGCCGGTCGATCGATTTGTTGCACTCAATCTGCGCAAGAACCGCCTGGTCGTTGCGCTGGAAGCATCGGGGATGTTTGGCGACCTTGCAGAGCCCACCCTGCGTGAGCTGGAAACTGAGCTGGAGTCTGAATGGATCGAGGCGGGAACCACACTCTTTCGCCAGGGTGACGCCGGGGACTCCCTTTACTTGGTGGTGAGCGGCAGACTGCGGGTTTCGGTGGGTTTGACCGGCGAAGACGCACGTGTCGTGTCGGAGCTTGGCTGCGGGGAAACGGCGGGGGAAATGGCGCTGATCGATGGGCAGCCCCGGAGCGCAACCGTGGTCGCAACTCGCGACTCGCACCTCGCCAAACTTTCCAAAGACGCGTTTGAGCGCCTGTCTTCCCGGCACCCGGAATTGCTTGCAGTCATCGCGCGGGAACTGGTGACGCGACTGCGATCGCAAGACCGCGTGCCCGGGCGCCCCATACCCTCAAGCACGATCCTTGCGGTGGCGCCAGCGTCACCCGGCACGCCGATCCAGGAATTTTGCGCGAGGCTCGCGAGCACCCTATCGACCCACGGTCCCACCCTATTGCTAGGGAGCGCGCTCCTGGACACCTACCTGGGGAAGCCGGGAGCGGCGCAAGCCAGCGAGCGCCAAGCCGGTCATGGCCGGATCATCGAGTTCCTCAGCAAGCTGGAGACGGATCACCGCTACTTGATTTATCAGGTGGATCCATCCGATTCTCTCTGGTCGCGCCTTTGCCTGCGGCAATGCGATCACATCCTGATTGTCGCCGATGCGGCTCGGGACCCGCGCGAGGACGCCGAGGCCTACGTCACCAGCGCTTTGAACGACCGGCGTGGCCGTCCCGCAAGTTTGGCGTTGCTTCATCCGGCCTCCGTGATCCTTCCCTCCGGGACCGGTGCGTGGCTCGCCGCGACGAAGGTGGACCAGCATTACCACCTCCGTCCGGATTCGGATTCGGACTTCGCCCGAATGGCGCGGTGTTTAACCGGGCGCGCGGTGGGCTTGGCTCTGAGCGGAGGCGGGATCCGCGGCGCCGGTCACGGTGGGGTTATCCAGGCGCTTCGCGAAGCCGGCGTGTCCATCGACATCGCCGGCGGCACCAGCATGGGCGCCGCAATGGCGGCAGCGGCCGCCTTGGAATACGATCCCCAGTGGATGGTACACGGCTTCGCGACGGCATGCCTCAAGCTGTCGAGGCAGTTCACGATTCCCGTGGTTTCTCTTCTAGTCCCCAATCGGTTCGATGATCACTTTCGCAGCCTGCTGGGAGAGACGCAGATCGAAGACCTCTGGCTGCCGTTCTTCTGTGTCTCCGCGAACCTCACGCGCGCCAGCGTCCAAGTGCACCGGCGTGGCTCGCTGCTCAAGAGTCTGCTCGCCAGCATGCGGGTGCCCGCGGCCCTGCCACCCATCCTCTGGGACCGGGATCTCCTGGTGGACGGCGGCATCATCAACAACGTTCCGGTGGATATCATGCGCGAATATGCGCAGTGCGGTACGGTGATCGCATCGGACGTCTCCTCCGTCCTCGACCTCTCCGATGTTTGCGATTATGGAGACCGGATTTCGGGCTGGCAAGCCCTGGCCCAGCGCTTCAAACCGGCGGCGAAAAGACTGCGCTTCCCCGGCATCATCGACGTGCTCATGCGAATCATCGAGCTCGGCAGTGCGGCCCGCAGGGCCCAAACTGCCAAGATGGCTGATCTATATCTTGCGCCGCCGGTGGAGTGCTTCGGCCGCGCCGATTTTCACCTCGGCGATGAGATCGCAGAAGCTGCGTACAAATATTCCTCGGTGAAAATCGCGGATTGGCTGGCGTCCTCGCCCCGGCTCGGCGAGACGGGAGCAATCAAATCGCCCGAGTCCAGGCCAACTTGACGTGCCAGCCTGGAGTCCCCATTTTTGTTCCCGAAGCCCTTGACGGCTGAACTGGCACGAACGTTACGAAGCCGATTCGGTGGTATCCTTCGAGCGCTCGGCCGTGATTACCACCGGAGGAGTCGAGCAAGCATCAAGCCCGCAGCGAAAGCGCAAAACGCCGCCACCATTCCCACGCCGAGCAAGATCAATTCCCAGGACCAGCCATTCATGCGGGAGTACAGAGACATGCCGCTTCTGCGCCCCGACGATCCTTTCGGAGTCGATGAATTGGGCATCAGAAGCACGCGGTGTTTGCTCTCGAACTCGGGCCCTAAACCATTGGGACTCTTCCCCCTACCTTTCAAGCCATTCCGCGCTGAGGGCTTTGGTGGAGAATGTGCACTCGCGGGAGTCGATGCGCCGCGAGTCCCAATACTTGGAATCGGCGCTAAAACACTCGCGATGGAACGCTCCATTGCTGCGGGTAGGGTTTCGAGCGATGAACCAGATCGGTTCGCCATCTGTGCCCCCCTTCCGCAATCTCGTATGTTTTCGCGGGGTTTGCCGACCCCTCCCGAAACACGTAAAACGAGGCCGATTGCTCCGCATGCTAGTCGGCGAATTCCTCAGAAGCTCTGCGGCCTTCCGGCGGCTCGGCGTCGTCTTCCGGTCATAAGGTAGACGTTCGCCCGCGGCTCAAAGAGAGGATCGGCCGAGGCCTCGATGCCATCCACGCGAGGAATGGGATCGAAGATGATCTGCTGCTGCTCCTGGGCGTTGTTCGGAGCAATCTCCGTCAAGCTGATTTCGCCGAAAGCAAGTTGGGGACGATCCTCCGGCCAACGGACCGTGGCATCGTCAACGGTGTCGCCGTCATTCGCCAACTGTACGGCAATCCGGAACCGAACCGGTTGCTTGGCGACGCGCTCTTTGATTTCATCGAAGAGAAAATTTGCACTCCGCACCGCCGCTTCGACCTGGTCCAGATATTCATTCCCCGCGGCCGGCAGCATTCGATAGCGCCCGTAGCGGCTCACTCCGTTCGCGTTGGTAAACTTGAATGCGGACACGGCGAAAAACGACTCGCGCGCAAAGCTGGTCGGAATCGGCTTGGGGGTTTGCACGAATTTTAGCGCCGCGGGATGAGCGCCAAGGTATTGCTCAATGGCGTTTGGGTGCGGCCCAGCCGGATCGGTGGAAATCAACGCGGTGAGGAATTCCAGGAACTCTCCCGCCGTGCGCGTAGGAAAGTTGTCGACCGAATGCCCAACGATGTCGGTATGGACATGTTCGGCAAGCTGGAAACGGATCGCGCAACCGCGCGGGCTCGCTCCCTGCGGGTCGTTATCGGGAACGGTGGGAATTCCCGCGAAGTCCGAGAAGCGCAGAGTTACCGGAGTGGAACTCCGCTGGATATGCGGCGCGCGCGTGAGTGAAGCCGCTTCCGTCGAAGGAGTGAACACTCCCGTCAGCAGAATCCCTTTGGCGTGGGCGGGCCTAAACCCGGGATGAATCCCACCATCAGCTTTGTCAAAGCCGGCGATAATGTCCTGGCTAAGGGTCAACAGTTTTTGATCGGTGCTCAGCGGCATGGCTCGATTTCTCCTTTCGGTATATTTTGCCCATTTATTACTCTACCCACGAATCGGGTGCTTGATCAATTAAATTGGCAGTGAGACATCCTTGATATTCCAGAAGACAACCTAAGATTCATTCGTTGTGGAAACTGAAGACTCGCTTGGAATTTCGCTTCATTACGGAAGCAGGTGGCAGGAACTTGCTTTGATGAGCAGATAGACTTTCGTCCCCGGCTCGAGGGCGAGGACCTCAAGCGCTTGGGGGGTTATCCGGACCTTCAGGTCCACGCCGCAGAATGTCAGCAGATCCACCTCCTGTCCATCGTGCACAACTTGCCGGATCGTACCCTCCAACAGATTCCTCGCGCTCGTCTTTCCGATCCGTTCGCGCGAAACAATAATGTCGTCCGAGCGAATTCCAATGGTGACCGGGGCAGCGATTGGCAGCCCGGCATATGGAATCACCAGTTGGCATCCCCCGAGGTCAATGACGCTAATTCCTTCGCGCTCGTTCTGATCTTGAATCTTCCCCGCCAAGATGTTTTCGCTCCCCACAGCCCGCGAGACCACCGAGTCTCGCGGGGCGTTGAAAACTTCGGCGGGCTTCCCCTCTTGCACGATGCGCCCCGCACTCAGGATCAGAGCGGAGTCACCGACTCGAACCGCGTCTGCCGGACTATGGGTGACGTAGAGGAAAGGGATCTTCGACTTGCGTTGCAAATCAACGATTTCCCCCAACAATCGCACGCGAGTGGCCGCGTCAAGCGCCGACAAGGGCTCATCGAGCAAAAGAATAACGGGGTCTGACCCCAAGGCTCGCGCCAGGGCCACCCGCTGCTGCTCGCCCCCCGAAAGCTGCTGAGGGCGGCGATCGGAGGCATCGGCGATTCCCAGCAGGTCCAGCAACTCCATAGCCCGGTCGCGCCGCGCCTTGGGGCTTGCCGACCTGATTCCGTACGCCACGTTTTGCGCCGCGGTTAGATGTGGAAACAGCAGGTAGTCTTGAAAAACGATGCCAATCCTTCGGCGCTGGATGGGAAGGTTGATCCCTTTTTCCGAATCAAAGTAGACGCGCTCACCCAACTCGATCCTGCCCTCATCAGGAACAGCAACGCCCGCAATCGACCGCAAGATGGTCGTCTTTCCCGACCCCGAGGGGCCAAACAGGACCGCGATTCCCTGCCGCACAGCGAAACTGGCGTCCAGCGAAAACGTGATGCGGCCGTTCGTCCTGAACTCTTTCTTGATCTTGGCGTTCAGCATCGGATCAGGCACTCTTCGAGGGGCGCGTCAGAACGTTGGTGAAATAGATCGTCACAATTGAGGTGAAGGTCAGAATCAAAGCCAGGGCCTGGGCCTGCCGGTCCTCCCCCGATATGAATGCTTCGAAAATCGCTAACGGCATGGTTTGAGTTTTCCCCGGAATATTGCCGGCGAGCATCAGAGTGGCCCCGAACTCTCCGAGCGCCCGCGCAAAGCTTAGAACGATGCCCGCCATCAAGCCCCGAAACGCCAGCGGTAACGTCACCCGAAAAAAGGTTTCGAGTTCCCCTTTGCCCAGGCTGAACGAGACCATTTCGTACCGCGCGTCGACGGACTCCAGCGCCGCGCGCGCGGACTTCACCATGATGGGGAGAGCCATTACCCCCGCGGCCACCACCGCTGCCTCCCAGGTGAAGGCCAAAGTCCAGCCGGTCAAGGCGTAGAGGTAGCGCCCCAGCAAGCCGCGCCTTCCGAGGAGGAGAATCAAATAATATCCGGTTACCGTGGGGGGAAGCACCATCGGCAGCGTCAGGAGGGCATCACACAATTCCTTGGCGCGGAACTGCCGCTTGGCAAGAACAAAGCCCAACGCGGTCCCGATCACACTGATGAGAACGGTGGCAATGCTGACGACAAGAAGTGAGAGCTTGAATGCGGCCCAGATCATTCCCTATTTCACAGGCAGAAAACCGTGTTTCTTGAGGATTTGAACTCCCTCCGGACTCACGACAAGTTCCACAAATCCCTTGGCGGCATTTGCGTTGGGGCTGCCTTGGACGACCGCCAGCGGATAAAGGATGGGGCCATAATCCCGGTCGGCGTGCGCGGCGACCGAGACCCGACCCTGCGCGACTTGCACGTCTGTCGCATAGACAATGCCGGCGTCAACTTCCCCCCGGGCCACGTAGTCGAGGACCTGGCGCACATTTTCACCGAAGACCAGTCGCGACTCAACCTTTGGCCAGAGCTGCGTGTTGCGAAGTAATTGCTGAGCGTACTGGCCCGCGGGGACGGTCTTGGGATCTCCGATGGCGATCTTCGTCACGCTGGGCTTTTCAAGGTCGGAAAATGACCGCAATTGGAGCTCGGAGTCGATGGGGACCAAGAGGACCAGAGAGTTGCGCGCGAAGTCTCTTCGGGTTGCCCGATCGATCAGATTCTTTGCCTGAAGCTCGTCCATTTCCTTCTCTGCCGCACTGGCGAACACATCCACCGGCGCCCCCGCTTCGATTTGCTTCTCTATTTCGCCGGAAGACCCAAACGTGAAGGTGACCTTCGTCCCCGTCCGGCGCTCGTACATGCTGCCAATTTCGTTAAAGGATTCCTTGAGGCTGATGGCTGCGCCCACCACGATGGCGCGATTCTGAGCGAAAGCTGAGGGCGGCAAAATCCAAACGAGTGACAGCGCGAGCAAGAGCGCTGCCCTGTAGAGTTGGCGATACATTCGCGAATTCTCTTTCACGTTCATAACCTGCGAAATGCCCCGACAGAGCTTCGCGTGCCCGACGAAGCCCTCCGGCGATTATAGCGCCAATTCAGAAGGCGAAACGACCCCCGACTACGGGAGCAAGGTTGCTGTCGTAGTTATAGGGGACGCCCGGGCCATGAGGAATGGCGATGGCCAGACCGCCGCTCACGTCGGAATAGGCAATACCGGCATAAGCGTCGAAACGCTTGGTGATGTGATGATCCGCATAGAACGACACCTCGTCAAGGTCGCCCGCGCAGGAACTGCGGAAACCGGCTGCGGCCGAGCAGGTCGAGGGAACGCGGAAGTCGTTCTGCTGCTGATGATACCAGGACAAGGTGAAGTCGGTTTTGCTGCGGTACGTGTATTTCCCACCCATCCACCAGATCTGCACGAGCTTGGTGGAATCAAGATTGTTGTCCTCGACACTGCTCAGGAGATAACCGCCCTGGTCCAGGGCGCCAACGCCCAACGGGTTCGTGGGGTTATTCTGCCAGATGTATTCGTAGCCGCCAAAAAACTTGAACGGGTCCCACACATACTTGGCAGCGCCCATAATGGCGCTGTTGTCGGTCACGATGCCATCTAAGGTGTTGGCCGTTGCGATCAGATTGGCCCCGCTGATGGGGTTGGTGTTGATGCTGTTGGTGGTCGACTGATATGACTGCGTCACACTCTGAGGCCCCAGCAAGGGGTTCACGATGCTGATCGCCTGATTGTAATGTTGGTAGACAACGTCGGCTGAGAATTTACGGGCGCCTCCGCCGAGGTCGAAACCATAGGCGTTGTTATGCGCCGCTTCCGGGGTACAGTTGGCGGCAGTCCAAGTTGAGGAGGCCGAGTAGCAGCCGGCAGAACCATCGGCAAATTTGTACATCGCGCCGAAATGGACCGGGCCATGGGTAAGGCGATACTTCACGGCGTCGTCCCAACGGGTGTCGTCGGTGTCGCCGCCGCCGGCCATCGTGCCGTTATACCCGATGTACGAAAAAGCGTAGCTGCCGCTGGCCGGATCGTACAGGAGCATCACATCGGTACCAAGGGCGCGCTGACGGCCGAAAGTCAGCGTGCCGAATTGCGTGGACGATACGCCGCCATAGAATTCGTCATTGAAGAGTTGGCCTGCGCGCGCGCCATCGATGGCTATCGAATAGCTGCTCCGCGGAAGGCCGTTGTCCGCGGTGTCGGTGTATGGCGCGTTGGCGAGCTGGCCCGACTGCGGATTGATGCCAGTTAAAAGGTTGAACACAACGGACCAGCCATGCGCAAACTCTTCCTTGCCCCTGATGCCCACACCCGTCTGCGACAGGTTGTTCGGTGCGACAAGGAATCGAGACCCCGCGGCGTTTCGGTTCACCAGAGATTCGCCTTCATAGTTCGTGGCGTTTTCCGGTAGGCCGTGGCTGACCCAGCCGGCGCCGACGTCATAGGCACCGTACAGCGTGACGCCGTGCCAGGTCAGCGCGCAATCGGTGGTGGCCCACTCGTGGCCGCTCGCGCAGGGGTCGGGGGTGTTCGGCGGCATCTTAATGTCGACCGTGGCGTCCTGCCCAGCCGCCAAGCTGATCCCCGTGCGCGTTTCATCGGTGAACCCTTGCTTTGCGGCTCGAATCGCGAAGCGCCCCGGAGGCAGGCCGGACGCCTGATAGTGTCCCATGCCGTCGGTTGCGATCGTGCGCGTTGCCCCTGTGTCGGCGTTCTTGATGGTCACCGCGACACCGGGGAGGGCAGCGCCGGTTTGGTCCGTCACCACGCCGGAAAGGCTCGCTCCCGTTTGCGCCCACGCCGGGAACGCTCCCACCGCCAGGCACAAAAGCAGCAAGAAGGGTTGAGCTAGCCGTGAAACAGCCGTCGGAGCATAGTCGGCGCGCGTTAAAATTTTGCCTCGCCTCCCGTATGGGAAGAGGATCAGCGAGCGGTCAGAACGTTTCACCATGGACCACCTTTCCTGAGGATTTGTCTGGACGAAGCTGACAATCGGTGTCTTGCCTCGCGCCATCGCCTTCCTCCTCGCCGGGAATTCGGCGGCAGAACGACCTTACCGTTATGCGACGGCAATTTCATGCTGCCTTGCCGGAAATTCACAAACTTGGGGGAACTGGGGAAGTGTACAACAAATACGGTTCTGGTGTCTACTTTCCACCATTAACACCATTTATAATCGAAAATATACGATTCTGCGTCCACAAGAATCGCTGCCGGAAATGCGGGTAGAAGCTCCGCCGCGACAGCGTTCGTACACGCCATGTCAAAATCCCCGGGCCTAAAATAGGTCCGGGCTCGGTCACTTCTATGTACGTACGCCGGCAGCCTTTTCTGGAGTCACTCTCGGTGGTATATTTTCCCTGCCTGCTACGGGGCTACACGCAGACGTGCGATAGCGGAAAAAATCGAGCCGAACGTTTTTCCTAGCAGAGGAAAACGATCATCACAGAGACCAAAAGGAATCCCCATGTTCCGTCGGCAGAGCGGCGCGCTCTTAATCGGTCTGTTAACTGGTGCGGTTCTGGCAATGGCCCAGACGCCAACGGCGCCGCGCCCGACGCCCCCCACCCGCGATCCCCACACCTATGGCTATGTCGCCGCCACTGAACTCCCCGATGGCAACAATCCTCCGGCGGATGCGGACGGCAACTTTATTATCGGGCCCACTCACGACCCCGCGCCCGAAATGGCCCTACACGAAGGCGTGCCGAAAGGCACGGTGTATGAATTCACCATAGACTCGACTGAGAGCAAAATCTATCCCGGCATCGCGCGGGATGCCCAAACATTTGGTACGCCCGACCCCACAGACCCGGCCAAACTGTTGGTGCCGACCAGCCATCCCGCTCCCTACACTCGCCAGGTTGCAGTTTACGTCCCCAAACAATACGTACCCGGCAACGCCGCGCCATTCATTGTCGGTGCGGATGGACCCGACCGGGGATTGTTCACCGCCCTGGATAATCTGATCGCTGAACACCGGGTGCCGGCGATGATCGCCATCTCCATCGGCAATGGGAGGGGTGACGCTCAGGGCAGCGAACGCGGCCTGGAATACGATACGATGTCAGGCCGGTATGCGGAGTTCGTCGAGCGAGAAGTGCTGCCGCTGGTTAGAAAGAAATGCCACGTAAAACTCACCAAGAACCCCGACGGACGGGCGACAATGGGGGGCAGTTCCGGCGGCTCCTGCGCATTGATCATGGCTTGGTATCACCCGGAGTTATACCACCGCGTTCTCACCTATTCGGGCACTTACGTCAATCAGCAGTGGCCGTATAACCCCGAAACCCCGCATGGCGCGTGGGAATTTCATGAACACCTTATCCCCAACAGTCCGCCCAAGCCGCTACGGATCTGGATGGAGGTGGGCGACCGGGACCTTCTCAATCCAAATGTTATGCGCGACGAAATGCACGATTGGGTCGTCGCCAATGAAAACATGGCGAAAGTGCTCGCTGCCAAGGGCTATGATTACCAATTCGTTTTCGCCCGCAACGCCGGGCACACTGACCGCAACGTGAAACAGCAGACCTTGCCTGAGGCTCTGGAGTATCTTTGGCAGGGCTATGGGAAGGCGAAACATTCATCCCCTTGAAAGGGTCGCATGAAGAAACGAGCAAGTTTTTTCCATCTCCTTGTCGTGCTTTCCCTGCTCAAGAGCTGCTGCCTGTACGCGCAGACCACGGCCCCGGCAGCGAGGGCAAGCATCACGCCGGCGACGGTGGATCGCGACCTGCTCGAAGTCACCATCCCCCGCTTGGAACAAATGTACCGCAGCCATAAGTACACCGTTACGGAAGTCGTGCGCTGGTACATGGCGCGCATCAAGAAGTACAACGGCATTTATCGCGCCGTGCAGACCGTGGACGCGCCCGGAGCTCTCGCCACCGCTGCTCGCGAGGATGCGGAAGCCAAGGCGGGTGGCAGCAGTTTTGGGCGCGGCCCCCTATGGGGCATTCCGATCGTGATCAAAGCCAACACCAGCATTAAGGGGCTGATTACGACAGATGGATGGAAAGGCTACATGATCCCCGGCCACGCGCTGATCGCTCCCCGCGACGCAACGATCGTCAAGAAGCTTCGTGCGGCGGGAGCCGTCATCCTCGGGCAGACGAACATGCCAGATTTCGCCGCGAGCGACACCAATCGCAGCACCGCGTTCGGACGCACCGGAAATGCCTACGACGTGCGCTTCAGCCCCGGCGGGTCATCTGGGGGCACCGTCACCGCGATCACCTCCAACTATGCGTTGCTCGGCAATGGAACCGACACAGGCAACTCGATCCGGATGCCGGCGGCCACCAGCTCCGTCGTGGGGGTTTTCCCCACTCGCGGCCTGGTGAGCATCGCGGGCATCGCGCCGCTCGATTGGCTGCTCGACAACACCGGTCCCATCGCTCGTGACGTGACCGATGCCGCCATCGCGCTTGGCGTCATGGCCGGAGAAGACCCCCTGGATCCCCGCACCGTCGGGTCCGCTGCCAAGGCCCAGCCCGGCCCTTACACTCGATATTTGAAGGCGGACGCGCTCAAAGGAAAACGCTTCGGCGTTCCGTCCTTCATTCTTGCTGGAACCGGCACGCCATTTCAGGGCATTCGCGCCGCCGAGTCACCGGGTGAGGTCGCCACAGATATGGCTGACGCTCGCCTGCCGCTGCGCCCGGAGACGCGCGCGGCCTTTATGAAGGCACTCGAAGGGCTGCGCGCCGCCGGCGCCACCGTTGTCTTCGACGATTCGATCCTCCCCGATAGCTTCGCCGTGGCCGTTTCTCGCGTCGCGACGCATCCTTACATTCGCGAAGGAACGGAAAAGTTCCTCGCCGAGTTTGGACCGGCGCAATATCATTCGGCCGATGAGTACCAGAAGGCAGTCGGATCTCCTTTGCCGGCCACCATCATTGGCGGCGTGGATGAGGCCGCACCAAAGGATCGGCCGCCGATCGTGCAAGCCTTGTTCGAAAGTGACCCCGCAGCCGACGCCAACGTGCGTGCCCCGCGGCAAAAGGCGCTCGATGCCTACAATGAAACCCTGGACCGCCTGCACCTGGACGGGTTTGTCTACCCGGCCACGCAAATGCCGCCACCCGATGAGACGATGCCGCAAGACGGTGGGATTAGCGGGGGCCCTCACAGCGACACGGGGTGGGTCAACATGATCGGCGCCCCCGCCATCGTCGTTCCTGGCGGGTTTTATCCCGATGGCCTTCCCTTCGGCCTGGAGATTTCAACCCGACGGTGGAAGGACGGCGACTTGCTCGGTTGGGCGTTCGCCTATGAGCAGGCCACTCACCACCGCCGGCCGCCGGTGCTCGTTGAAAAGGGCCTACTGCCTAATGCGCCATGAACCGCCCACACGGTTTTGCAATTGCCGATTGTCGATTGCCGATTGAACCAATCCGCAATCGGCAGTCAGCAATGGAAATCCTTGTCCTCCGCCCCGGTCCGGTGTACGTTAGCGGACGGGAAAAAACATGAAAATCATGAAACTCGCTTTTGGTGCTCTGGCCGTGACTTGCCTCTTGCTTGCGATCGCAAGCTGGGGCGCTGACTGGCCGACGTTTGGCCACGATCCGCAACGCTCGGGTTGGGCGGCAGAAGAAGACTCGCTCAACGTCAAAAATGTTTCCGGATTGAAGCTGCTCTGGAAAACTCAGATCAAAAACGAGCCGCTCTCCTTAACCGCGCTCACGGCTCCAGTGGTGACGGAGAAGGTCGTCACTCCCACCGGCATTCGAAGCGTGGTTTACGTGGCGGGAAGTTCCGATAATCTCAACGCCATCGATGCCCGCACCGGCGAGCTGATCTGGACGCGGACCTTTGAGAGTCACGTGCTTCCGAAGGATGCGGGCATGTGGCTGTGTCCGAATAATCTGAATGCCACGCCCACCATCGACAAGGCCCGAGGCTTGATTTACTCGATCGCCGTAGACGGCAAATTTTACGGCCTCGACTTGGGCACGGGGCAGACACGCATCGGTCCCGTGCAGTTTGTCCCCGCTTACTCCAAGGACTGGAGCCTTAACCTCTCGAACGACATCGTCTACACGTCGATCTCCCAGGGCTGCGGGGGCGCGCGGTCGGGAATCTACTCTCTCGACATCCGGCATCCGAATCGGCCGGTAATTCACGATCTGTTGGTGGCGAAAAATGGCGCGGGAATCTGGGGACGTGGCGGAGTAGCGATTGGCGCGGACGGACGGATTTACGCCTCCACCGGCGACGGCGAGTTTAATCCCTCGGAAGGCGAATACGGCAGCAGTCTGCTCGCCGCTCACCCGGAGGATCTCGATATAACCGACTACTATTCACCCCTGAACTTCCGCAAAATTTCGCAGTACGATCTGGACATTGCGGCATCAAGCCTCATCTGGTTCCCCTACCGCAAACATCGCCTGGTGGCTGGGGGCGGCAAGGAAGGCGCGCTGTACTTGCTGGACGCAGATTCCCTGGGCTCGGAAGATCACCAAACGCCACTCTACCGCCAGAAGCTCGCCAATGACGATCTTGAGTTTGAGATGAAGGGCATCTGGGGAGAACTCTCCTCCTGGCGGGACGAGGATGGCAACACCTGGCTTTATGTGCCCGTCTGGGGGCCGGCCTCGAAGGAGGCGCCGCATTTTCCCGCGACGTTAGGCCCGACTCCGCACGGCAGCATCATGGCGTTCAAAGTGGTGACCAGTCCGGCGACGCAGCAGCCCACGCTCGCCCCCGCTTGGATTTCCGGTGACTTTGATGTGCCGGAACCCGTCGCCATCGCCAACGGCGTGATCTTTGCCCTCTCGACCGGCGAGAACACACAGCAGGTCACCGGGCCGAGCATCATTTTCGTTCCCGGCAGGAAACTGCTGACCGACCAGGAGCGGAGCCAGAACACGCACAACGCTGTTCTGTTTGCCCTCGACGCCAGGACCGGCCAAGTGCTTTACCAGAGCGGCAGCACGATCGCCAGTTGGGTCCACTTCAGCGGCCTAGCCATTGCCGACGGCCGCGTCTATGCGGTGGACCATAGTTCCACACTCTATTGCTTCGGGCTGGCGCAGCACTGAGTGCCATCGGCCCTGGGAGCGCGGGCATCTTGCCCGCTGTCTCGGGAGCCGCCCGCTCCCGTTGTGGCACGGGCGGGACGCCCCTGCCCCAGCGGGCAGGATGCCCGCGCTACTTCCCCCCTCGCGCGACGCCCCTCCTTGGGCAACAAATGCAACGACACGAATGTAATGCCACGCTTGCGTTGTGCCCTTACAGGTGTATACTCATGCCCGCCCGAAGACCTGAAAGGAAGGCCTGGATCGCGCGAGCTAGCGTGTTACATTTCCAACCCGCCGTTTGAGCCGCCGGATTAGCGCGCGGCCCACGATGCACTTCGACCCCGCTCTCGCCGCCTCTTGATCAGATTTCGAAAATCCCTCATCGTCCTGCCTCTGCAAAAACGGAGAGTCTCACTTTTCGAACGGAAGGAGTAATACATTGACCAATAATATTTCGCGAAGAACTTTTATGGTCGGCGCGGCCACTGCGGCCGCGGCGCTCCGCGTTTGGGGGGCAAATGACCGCATACGTCTCGGCATCATCGGGTCGGGCGATCGTGGCCAGTACCTAATGACCCGTGCTAACGAAGCCGGCGGTATCGAGTGGGTGGCGATCTCCGACATCTATGACGCCCGGCGCGACAAGGCCGAAAAGGTGGCGGGGACCCGCGTGGATAAGTACGCCGACTACCATCAATTGCTCGACCGCAAGGATATTGACGGCGTCATCGTGGCGACATTCGACCACGCGCATTCGTTCATCGCCATCGACGCCTGCAAGGCCGGCAAGGACATTTACGTTGAAAAGCCCATGACCTCGCTCCCCGAGCAGGGGCCGCCCCTAGTGCGCGCGGTGCGTGAATCCAACCGCATCCTGCAAGTTGGTATGCAGCAGCGAACGACGGCCCACTTTGCCGAAGCCAAGCAGAAGTATTTCGATACTGGATTGATCGGCAAGGTCAATATGGTGCGAACCATATGGAATGGAAACAGCGGCTATTTAACCCCCATCCCTCCCGGCATGGAGCAGAAACCCGAGGGACTCAACTGGGATGCCTGCCTGGCTTGGCTGCCCAAGACCCCGTGGAACCCCCGGCGCTATTTCAACCGCTTTGCCGATTGGGATTTCTCCACCGGCGGGCAGACGGGTGGCCTGTTCGTCCACATGGTCGACGTGATTCATTGGTTCATGAACCTCACCCATCCCACCGCGGCCGTGGCGGGCGGAGGCATTTATCTTTACGACGACGGGCGCGACACGCCGGATAATGTCAACTTCATCGTGGAATACCCCGAGAAGCTCAACGTGACGTTTGAAGCCACCATCACCGATATGATCAGCCGGGAAGACGCCGACATCGTTTTTATGGGCACGGGCGGACGCCTCTCGATTTTCCGCTATGGCTACCACTTCATTCCCAGCAAACAGAACACCCAAGCTCCGGAGGCAACGGTCGAGGGCGTGAACGATACGCACATGAAGAATTGGCTGGACTGCATCCGCAGCCGCAAACAGCCCAACGCCGACGTAGTGCAAGGTCACTATTCGGCGATGGCCTGCCACATCGGCAACATCGCCTACCGCGACAAAGCCCGCATCGCCTGGCGGAAAGAGTGGGAATTATGAGCATCGATGTTGGCGTAAATATGGAATTCATCCGGTCGCAGGACAAGTCATTTGCCGAGGGCGTGGGGCGCGCCGCGAAGTTGGGTTACAAGTACGTGGAGCCCATGGTCCACAACGGCCGGGAACTGCTGAGTGAAGCGGGGTACTTTCACTCCTTCTCGCTCGACGACGATCCAGGAGAAATGAAGGACATCCTCGATCAAAATGGTGTGAAGCCCTCGGGCCTGAGTGCGCATTGTCCGCTGATGCGGCCCGAAATCAGCGTGCCGTATTTGCAGAAGGCCATCCGCCTCGCCGCCGCTATCGGCGCGCCCGTCGTCAATACCGATGAGGGAATTCGCCCTGCTTGGGTGAGCATGGAGGAGGCTTTCCCCATCATGAAGTATACGCTCTCGACCGTTCTGCGCACGGCCGAGCGCTACCATGTCTACATCGGTATCGAGCCCCACCAAAGTATTTCCCGCACTACGGAAGGATTGCTGAAGATCGTGAGCCTGGTGGAATCCCCCCTCTTGCGCGTGAACTACGACACCGGAAACGTCTACCTGGCGGGAGGCGATCCCTACGATGGACTGAAGGCCGTCTGCCGCTTGCTGGTTCATGTCCACGCGAAGGACATCACTGTCGAGCACGCGGACGCGGAACGCGGCAAGGTGACCGGCACGCCCGTGGGATGCGCTTGCGGTGACGGCGTGATCGATTGGCAGCGAGTCATCGCGATTTTGCGCGGCGCGAACTTCAATGGAGTGCTGTCTGTCGAGTGTGGAACCGAACAGCAGGCCGCCCGAAGCCTGGCGCACCTTAATGAGGGGTTAGGGATTAGGGGTTAGGGATTCGGTATCGGGTACTGGGTGCTGGGGGTCCGGACCCCGGTGCCATCCGATATCATTAGCCGGGGGTGAAACCCACGGAAAGAATCCGCCCGACGATTTCCCAACCCCAACGAGGTTGGAGTTACGAAGTTCAGACTCCTCTTTCACCAGACACGAAATGCCATCTCAAATCCTACAATGTGAGGACATATCATGATTCGAAGAATTGTACGAGTGGCGCTCATCTCTGCCCTTTGTGCCACGTTCATACTGGCATTTTCCTCAATGTTTGCTCAAGACACCATTCCCTTCTTCCAACAGGGAAAAATTCGCGTGCTGATTCTCTCCGGCCGCAACAATCACGATTGGCGCACAACCACGCCGTTCCTGCGAAAGATTCTGGTGGATAGCGGTCGCTTTGATGTGCGGGTGGAAGAAGAGCCCGTCGGAATCACGGCGGCGACGCTCGCCGCCTACGATGTGCTGGTGGTCGACTACGAGGGTCCGCGCTGGGGAGAAGTGACGGAAAAGGCAGTCGAGAACTTCGTCAAACAAGGTAAAGGCTTGGTGGGAGTCCACGGCGCCAATTACACCTTCAGTGGCATGGAGATCCTGTACGACAACCACAAGCCTTCGGGCATCACGCAGCGACCGTGGCCCGAGTATTTGCAAATGATTGGCGGGTGGTGGACGCTCGGCCCGCCCAAGTCCGCCCACGCCCCGCGCCATTGCTTCACGGTCAAGTTCATCGACCGCGAACATCCCATCACCAAAGATTTGCCGGACTCCTTCCTCACTTCCGATGAGCTCTACCATAGTCCCAAGATGTCGCCCGCCGCGCACATTCTTGCCACCGCTTGGGATGATCCGGCGAATGGCGGTACGGGCAAAGATGAGCCCTTGATGTGGACCGTGAATTACGGCAAGGGCCGCGTCTTCTACTCAGCTTTGGGGCATGACAACTCCGCCCAGCAGGAGAGCGGTTATGTGAGCACGATTGCGCGAGGAGTGGAATGGGCAGCCACGGGCGCGGTGACCCTGTCGCCTGCCGGCACACTCGCGAGCCCGGCGCCTCCGCTGCGCCTGCTAGTTGTCACCGGCGGGCACGACTATGCCACAACGTTCTACACGGTCTTCGAGGGAGCGGACGACCTGCACTGGGACCACGCCGTATCGAATCATGAGGCCTTCAAAAACGACCTCCGCAAAGATTACGACGTCCTGGTGCTCTACGACTATTCGCTCGAGATCAGCGAAGCGGAAAAGACCAACCTGCGAAACTTCGCGGAGGCAGGCAAAGGGATTGTCGTGCTGCACCACGCCATCATCGATTACCCCGAGTGGGAATGGTGGTACAAGGAAGTGGTGGGAGGCCGATACCTTCTCAAGCCCCTGGGTTCCCTGCCCCCCTCGACGTATCTCCACGATCAAGAAATGTGTGTGACGCCCGTCATGCGCCATCCCATCACCGCGCATATCAGCACTATGCACATCTGGGATGAAACCTACAAAGGCATGTGGATCTCGCCGGACGTGAAAGTGCTGCTTCGCAGCGATGCTCCTACCAGTGACGGCCCCGTGGCCTGGATCAGCCCCTACACCAAATCGCGAGTGGTCTACATCCAACTCGGGCACGGAGAAAAAGCGCATCTCTACCCAGCCTATCGCACGCTGGTGCAAGACGCCATTCGCTGGACGGGCGGCAGATTGGATACAGCGCCAAAATGATTAAGAGTCTCACGGAAATCGGCCCGCAGCCGTAACGCGGACCCCCGAATTTTGGGTCCGCGCTACGGGGACTCCCAAACTCGAACGGGGACACGCATCTTGGAAATTCGGGGCAATTCCTCGGGAAGTGCTTTTGGGATCGTGGGCAAACAGCCCCTCACTCAGCGTGCGTTTGCGGCAAAGAGGAGGGTCAACCGGCCAGCACGACGTCGCGGGGCGGGTTTCACTACGATTTCAACATCGCGTCCCCAGTTTTGTCAGGCAGCGCAGCAGCCGTCGCTCTGAAACCCCTCGAAACTGCCCTTTGAGTAGCTTCGAAATCTTCGGCTGAGTCAGGCTGAGCACCTTTGCCGCACCCTCCTGGGTGAGGCCGCGCTCGCGAATGATATCGGCAATCTTGGTGACGAGCTGCGCCTTCACCGCCATATCCTCAGAATCGGCGTACCCCAAGTCAGCATAGATATTTCCGCTGCTCTCCCGGACGGCAACTCCTTCAATGTTCCTTTGCTTCTTCATGCTCCCAACTCCTTGGCAGCCCGCTCGGCCACCCTCAGTCTCTGCCGGATTAAATCCAAATCGGACTTTGGCGTGGCAATGCCGCGCTTGGATTTCTTCTGAAATACATGAAGGACGTAAATCGCCGACTCGAATCGCACTGTGTATACGGATCGAAAGGTGCTCCCCTTCCAATCCTCCACAATCTCCAACACACCTGCCGACCCGAACCCCTTCAGCGGCTTGGCCTGGTCGTGCTTTCTGCCGATTTGTGCCAGGTAAAGGGCATAGCCGAAAACGTCAACGACGTCTTCCGGAAGCGCCAACAGGTCTTCCTTGCTGCTCCCCACCCAGTACAAGCGTCGCAGCTTCGCGGGTTCTTCCATGCTTTTCCCATGATATACCTAAATAGGTATACCGGCAACCATTCGTACAGCCGAAAGGTGGCTGAGTGCTCGTAGCGCAGACCTCCGCAGTTGAGGTCTGCGGTTCTTCATTCGACTTGCGCTCCCAAATTCGAGGGTGGGTCTGTGTCTTTCAGGTTCGTTGCATTTTCCCATGAAGATCCGCGGACCCCAAAACCGGGGGCCGCACTAAGCGTGTCCGAACTTACGCCAAAGAACAAAGGCCAACGAGGCAAGCAGGGCGACGGAGCGAATTCCGAGGTCTGCAAGATTCGTTTGGTCGGTGCCCAACCACAGGGCGAGCGCGGAGACGGCAGTCTGTGCCGCTAATACAAAAATGATAATGGCGATCATTTTTCTGGCTAGCGGGGAGAGTGACGGGGGCCTAAACGCCAACAAGCCGGCCGCCATCAACGCACCCCCCGGATACTCGATGATCCATAGGAGTCGCCACCATGACTGTGGTTGGCAAGATGCCACCATGGGAGAGTTGTAGCCCCGTATCACGACCATGTAGAAGGCCGACACCCAACTCACAATGATGCACCCAAGCAGAAGCCACCATGGGGCCATTTTCGCAATCAATTCCGCCATTTGTCTAAATGATTCGTGAACACTCAGCTTTGAGCCGCGCATACTTGGCTCCGACGGTAGCATATTCTCCAACCCGTAAAGCCCCCTGGCTACCCGTCACTGCGGAAATGCCGCAGGTGGCTTAATGTCTTGCCATCCTTCTCCGTTGAGGGAATCCAGGAATGCCAGCAGAGCGCGCTTGGTCTCCTCATCGAGATAAAAGGGAGTGAGGCGCGTGTCCAGGTGCGGGTTGGGCAGCCCTCCTTTTGCGTACAAATCCAGAACTTCGGAAAGCGTTTTGTCGCTGCCGTCGTGCATGTAGGGAGCGCGGCGTGCAAGATCACGCAGCGTGGGCGCTTTGAATTTCCCCATGTCGCTGCGTTTCTTAGTGAAATCGAACAGGCCTAGGTCGGGATGGGCGCTGGCCATGCCCACACCCAGGTTGGCGAATTTTTCGTCGGAGAAGTTCGGCCCCTTGTGGCACTCGGCGCACTCGCCCTGCTTGTTGAAGAAATCGAAGCCATCCTTCTGCTGCTTGGTCAGCGCTGTCCTGTCTCCGGCGCGGTAGCTGTCGTAGGCGGAGTTTCCCGAGACGATGGTACGTTCGAAGGTGGCAATAGCCTTGGTAATACGATCATAGGTAACGGAGCTGTCGCCGAAAGCGGCGGCAAAAAGCGGGCCATATCCTTTAATACCCGCAACCTTTTGCACCACGCCGTCGGTGGTCATTCCCATCTCGTCGGGATTGGTGAAGGGAGAAACCATCTGCGCTTCCAGGGTTGCCGCGCGGCCGTCCCAGAATTGCGATTTCCCCCAGGCGCGGTTGATGAGGGTGGGGGTGCGGCGGGGTTCCATCTTGCCATCGACGCCGATGGAAAGGGGCGTAGGGCCCGCAAACGCGTGGGCCGGGTCGTGGCAGAAGGCGCACGAGACCAGGCCGTTAGCCGAGAGCCTCCCGTCGAAAAAGAGCACTTTACCCAGCTCCGCGCGCGCCGGTGAGTAGGGGTTATCTTCCGGCCAGGGAACGGGCGGGAGGCCCAAGGGAACCGGCGGTCCCGCGGGAGGCGGCGCCTTTTCCCGCGCCATCGACACGGCCACCAGGCAAAGCAGGAGGAACAATCCGGTTCGGGCGCGAATCAGCGGCGGCGCCAATCAATCCCCTCCCGTTGTGGGATTGGGCTTCAAGATGCGCGGCACGTGCGGCGTGATGAACCGAAATCGGTGCCCGATAATCATCTTCACCATCAGATGATCCGTATCGCGCGTGGCGCCCACTCCCACCCCCAGGTTGAACTCCCAATTGGGGCCGAAATCATAATCAATCGCCGGAAAAAATTGTTGTTCCTGCTGGTAGAAAGGGTCGAACCCAGTGACCGGCCCCACTGCTCCGTAGTACTCCAGCCCCGCGCTGAGTTTTCGCGTGATGGAGTAGGCCACCTTGAAGTTGGGGGAGAAGGTCACGCCCTGGCGCACGCTGGGTCCATGAAACGACCTTTCGAGCGCCGGGTTGAACGCCACGTACCACGACTTCCACTGCTTATCGACGATGGGGCGGATTTCCCACGTCCAGGTGTCCGCGGAAAAGATGGGCCGCTGGTAACCAATTTCCGTCGAGATGCTGACGCCCACCGGCCAATGCCAACTGTCGGGTACGCGCACGCGCGGGCGGATGTGGTCGCCCACCCACTTGTAGCCCTGGTGGGGACCGTAGCTGGTGAAAATGTAGAATCCAGTTTCAAACCAGCTCGTCCAGCCCTGCGTGATCTCGACCGTTTCGTGCTCTTGATGTTCGTCGGGAAGCACACCGAGTTGCGTCGTCTTGAATCCCTCAAAAGTGAAGTTGCTGTGCAGTTCCACCATGGTGCGTCCAGGGGCTATGGTGTCCGCGCCGTAAACCTGGATTTCGTAATTGCCTTGGCCGAACGATGGCACCGCAGCCACGACGATCAGGATGGCAATTGGGATGAGCTGTCTTATGTTCAACTCCTGACCGGAGATCTTCTGCCACCGCCGTTATCCATTGGCGAGCAGGTATAGCGCTGCCGGACCGGGAAACGGCGCCATGAATTCCGTTTTGCCCGCACCCTTGAACTTCCCTCCCGCGGTCGTGTCACCCTCGACGGGACGCATCCACTCGATCTCCCAGGTTCTCTGGGCGCCGGCAAGGTCCACGGTAACCTCATACCCCTCAGGAACATAGACGAGGTACTCGCGGCCGGGGTTGGCCAGGCAAAATTTCGTGGAGGCCAGATCGCTGTGCGGCGTCATCTCGACCAGCTTCATCTTGTTGGCGTAAACACGAGTGTTGCCGATGGCCTTGCGTACGGGCTCCCAAACCCAGGCGTCGGCGCGGTTCAGGTCACGCGTGGGAAAGCCGGGGCGGGAGGCCCAGTTGACCTCCCCGCATGGGTGGCCGGGAATGGGAACCCAGGAATCCATCAATAGCGTGTTGTAGCCTCGGCAGAAGCTCTTCCAGGCCCACGACGGCGTTCCTCCATGGCCCCAGAGGTGGTCGGTGTCGAGCACTCCCACCTTCTTGCCATCCCACTCAGGCGGATCATTCTTGAAGAAACCACCATCGTCGGAACCGGGTGAAATCCAATCGCAGGGACTCTCGAGCATCGACTTCAGCCCTTCGGAGTTGTATCCCGTCAGACCTATTGGATGCCGCCGCCCCTTTTTGTCTTCGTACTCATGGACAAAATTGACCACCCACCAGTCCCAGTCGCGATTTCCGCCCTCGTTCATGACTTCATAAAGGATGCTGTCGAGGTCATTCACCGTGTCGACCACCTTGCGCAAGTACGCGGCTTGCATGTCGCGCACCTCGGGCCGGTGCAGGCTGACCATGCCCGTGTCGCCCTCTTCGCCATTGAATCCATTGATGTTGTTCTTGGAGTTGTAGGGATGCGCGGGCCATGGGTCGCAGGGGTCATTCTCCTTTTTCTCGCTGAAGCTCTGGAAAAGCTGCACGGCGGCGTAAATCCCGTGGTCGCGCGCGTAAATCAGGCGCGAACGCATCCGGTCAAAATATTCGGGGTTGAACTTCGACAAATCAAACTTGGGCAGCCCGTCGAGCGCCACACCCGGACCCGTTCGCTGATAAGGCAATGGCTCGAACAAAATCTTTTCGTCCGTCCAGGGCGCGTAGGCCGCCGCCATCCAGTGCCAGAACCGCATGAAGTTGTGATTGTGCTTCACCATCATGTCGATGTACGCCGGGTAGTCGAAACGGGCAACGGGTGGGAGGCCGAGGTCCTGAAAATTGGCCCAGGTGTGCGAACCGGTCAGAAAGATCGCGCGACCACTGCCGTCGGTGAAGTAGCGGGGATTCGTGGGATTGGCCCTTAAGGGACCCGTGGCCGGCCAACGCGAGGATCCCCAGCCGGGGACTTCGTCGTCGCCTATGCGTTCGTTCGCCAGGGCATATTGGGAGAAGGATGGCGCGCACAGTCCAGCGGTAAGCGCGGCGCCTCCCATTAATGATTGCTTTAAGAATTTACGTCGGATCATGAGGATTGCGCCTTTCTAAGTCACAGCAAAAGGTGACACGCGAAAGCAAACCATTCTACACCCTTCGCCAACCACTGCTGCGCCAAGACAAGCAGCGGTGGTGGAAATACGCCGGTCAATTTGTCGCTGTCTTAGTTATCGCATGAGGGCCCTTCTGCCCGGCGCAAACATTTTGTCCGAGAACCCCGGCCCAGTGCCCACTCCTCATTTGGCTTCCGTCTTGCTGAGTAGCGTGGAGTAGTGGGCATTCTTGGGATATCCACAATGCGCTTTGTCGATACCCTTCGCGAGGTACAGAATCCATGAGCAGCAGACGAACCTTTCTCAAGTCCTCCGCTGGTTTGGCGGCATCCTTGGCGGTGCGTCCAATGGCGGCGACGCAAGCTGGACCCGCCGCGTCTCTTCCCACGGTCCGCTTCGGCGACGCGGCAATCAGCCGCATGGTGATGGGCTGCAACCAGTTTTATGGATACTCCCACTTCAATGGCTTGTTGGACCAAGTGATGCGCGATTGGAACACCCCGGACCGAATCTGCGACACTTTGCTTCAGTGCCAGCAGAACGGCATCAACGCCTATCAGTATGCGCACCGCGACAAACCGGTGAAGGACATGGAGAATTTCCGCTCCAAGGGCGGGAACATGCACTTGATCGCAACCGACCCAACCCTGGGTCCCGGTGGAAGACGTGGTGCGGCGCACGAACGCCATGGCGCTCTACCTCCACGGCGAGAGGACCGACGTTCTCTTCCGCGAGGGTAAGATGGACGAGGCGCTCGAGTACACCAAGAGAGTGCGTCAAGCGGGAATTCGCGTGGGCATTGGAACCCACAAGCCGGAAGTGGTGGAATACGTGGAAGAGCACGGATGGGATGTGGATTTCTACATGCTGTGCGTCTACAATCGCACGCGCACACCGGATGAATATCGCAAGCTGCTGGGTGTGCTGCCGTTGCCCGCCTCGGACGTCTATCTTGAAACCGATCCTCCCCGCGCCTACGCGGTGGCCCGCAAGACTTCCAAGACCTGCTTCCTGTTCAAGATTCTCGCCGCCGGCCGCGTCGTGAGATCGTCGGAAGAAGTCGACAATGCTTTCAAGCTGGCCTTCGACAGCATCAAGCCGCAGGATTGCGTTGTAGTGGGAATGTTTCCGCGCTTCAAGGATGAGATCAAGGAAAACTGCGATCGCGTGCGGCGGATTCTGAACCATAACGCCTGAACACTTCCCGCCCGCGATACACGGCGCGGTCACCCAGTCGTTCTTCGATCCGCAGCAGGCGGTTGTACTTTGCCAGGCGTTCCGAGCGGGTAATGGCACCCACCTTTAGCTGCCCCGCCCCTGTCCCCACGGCCAAGTCGCTCATGGAATTATCTTCCGTCTCGCCGGAGCGCGCGCTGACAACGGTGCCATAGCCCGCTCGCTGTGCGATTCTGATGACTTCGAGAGTTTCGCTCAGCGTACCGATCTGATTCATCTTCACCAGCACGGCGTTAGCAACCCCATTGCCGATTCCCTCCGCGAGCCGCCGCGGGTTGGTAACAAAATTATCATCGCCAATCAACTGACAGCGCTTGCCCAGGCGCTCGGTGAGCAGCTTCCAACCCGCATCATCATTTTCCGCCACGCCATCCTCGATCGAGAGGATGGGATAACGGTCGCACCAAGCCGCCAGATGGTCCACCAGGTCGCGGGAAGTCCATTCCTCGTGCTCGGTCGAAAGCTGGTAGCGGCCGTTTTTGTAAAAATGGCTTGCCGCCACATCTACGGCGATGGCCGCATCTTCGCCGGGCCTGAATCCCGCGCGTTCTATGGCTTCCACCATCACTTCGAATCCCACTTCGTTCGATGCGAGCCGGGGAGCGTGGCCGCCTTCATCGGCGACACCCGCAGAGTAGACGCCGCGCGCCTTCAGAACGTCCTTCATGGCGTTGTAAATTAGCACCACGTCGTGCAGCGCTTCCGAGTAGCGTTCGGCGCGCAACGAGATCACCTGGAAGTCTTGGAAGTCGATGTTGCCGCCGCCGTGCAAACCGCCGCTCGCAATGTTGACCATGGGCACGGGCAACTCCACCGCGCCCTGTCCGCCCAAATAAACATAGAGCGGCATGCCACTTGACGCCGCAGCCGCGCGCGCCGTCGCCAGCGAGACTCCCAGGATGGCATTTGCCCCCAGGCGGCGCTTATTGTCGGTGCCATCCAGCTCACACAGGCGACGGTCGAGCGCCTGCTGATCGCCCGCCTCCACGCCGCGGACAGCGGGTGCAATCACCTGCGCGATGTTCTCCAAAGCCTTGCGCACGCCGAGCCCCTGATAGCGCTTCGAGTCACGGTCGCGCAACTCAAGCGCCTCGGCTTTCCCTGTTGAAGCACCGGAAGGAACGATTCCCCGCCCCATTGCCCCGTCGTCAAGATAAACGTCTACCTCGACGGTGGGATTGCCACGCGAGTCAAGAATCTCGCGGCCACGAATTGAAGCGATGTGCGCCACGCAATCTCCCCCATCCAGAAGACTGATGTATTAGAGCTAAAGTATAAGAGATGCGCCTGAAGAGCGAAGGATGAAGTATGAAGGCTGAAGGATGAAACCGGCTCCGCCCTTCACGTTTTTATCTTACCCGGCAAAGGATGAAGGCAAAATGGTGGAGACTGAAAACGGTTTCAGCCTTCATACTTCATCCTTCTGACTTGATCCTTCACTCTTCCCACTGTTTTTCTTTGCACGGACGATGATGGCCGTAATAACGGAGATGAGCTCGTCGGTCTCCTGGATTAGCGGCTCCATCTGCCTTCGCGTCACGATGCCGGATTCGGCGATAAGGCGCAGCCAGTATAGGCTTTCTCTCGCCTCTTTTTGAGCGATCCCGTATTTGTGAATGAAATCTGCCCGACTTTCTCCGGATTGTGCTTCCTCAATATTCGCGCCAATCGATGTGGCCGACCTCAGAAACTGCTTTCCCAGAACCCTGCCGGCAGCGTCCTTGCGGGTCTGAGTTGCACGAAACAAATTGATCGCCCGGAGAGCATATTGAAAAGACCTTTCGCGAATGTCCTGGGCCTTGCCGCTTTCATCCTTCATACTTCATCCTTCATCCTTCGCCTTTTACCCTTCACACTTTACCCTTTACACTTTTCCAGCACCTTCTCCTCCACCTCCGCAAGCCGTGACGGATGTTCGCGAAGAATCCAAGCCGCCACGTTCCGCACCGCGTCTTTGGTGGTTTCGTCCTGAATGTATTCGACCGGCGATTTACCGTCGATGCGGGCCAGCATCAGCCCTCCCAGGTGGCGGAGTGTCATGGCCTCAAATCCCGTGGCGGATTCCGGCCCCAGACAGCCGATGAGCGATTTCCAAAAACTGTCCGCCAAAGCGATGAACTGCCCGCTCGCGGTCGGCTGGTGAAACGCTTTCAGGTACAGATGGTTCACGAGGAACGCCGCATCGAACGACGGATCGCCCCAATGCACAACTTCAAAATCGATCAGAAAGATATTCTCGCCGCGCACCAGCATGTTCTTGGGGCTGTAGTCACCATGTACGAGCGAGGTGCGGATTTCGAGCGACCTCGCGATCAGGTCGTCGAACTGTCGGCGCAGCTCGGGATGGCGGGAAGCCGTGGTGCGGTAGTAGGGATCGATGCGGAGCTGGTCGAAAACCGTGCGGTCCTCGAACCGTGAGATTAAAGTAGAATCGTCTCGCGAGGCGTTGATCATCTTCGCCAGCAGCAAACCCGCGTTTCGAGCCACTTGCGAATCGGCGCGGCGGGCCAGCAGCAAATCTTTCCACACTTGCGACCCGGCGGGCGCGGCGGTCATGATATAGAGGAATTTCTTAGAATCGATATGAATCACTTCCGGCAGCGCGGCCGGACCCAACACCTGCCGCATCGCCCGAATGGACTCCGCCTCGCGATAGATGCGGGAGCGGTCGGACCGCCAATCGTCCTTGACGCGCAGCTTTCCGAGCGACTGCTTGATGACCCAGCGACGCTCGCTCGGCCCAGCCCACTCAACCAGCAGAACATTATTCGAAACGCCGCCACCCAAAGCAGTGACAATGACTTCATCCTCGCCACGCATGAAGCCCTGCGCCGCGAGGTAATCACGCACGTTCTGCGGGTTAAGTTCGAAATCTTCGTCCGTCATGGGAGTCGAGATTTCGCTCCTTCCCTGGTTTAGGAGCGGCTGTGGCTGGCGAGGCAGCCAAAGAACGTGGCACGGGCATCTTGCCCGTGAACGGTCATGGCCAGGATGGCCATGCCACGCCTTGGACCGCGGGCATCCTGCCCGCAAAGGCGGGAGCG
>CAWEFC010000040.1:0-38862 GCA_963808085.1 uncultured Acidobacteriota bacterium | reverse complement strand
CGCGCCGGGCGACCAAGGTGGACCCTATCGTGGCGCTAAGATATGAATGAGATTTCGAGTTTCAGTTTTCGTGTTTTAAGTTTCGGTTTTCGATCGATCGATGAGCCTATAATTCAATGAGCAAGTCTAAAGGAGAGTGCTATGGAAGCAGGTTCTGAAAGCAAAGACCAGAAACAGGATGCGGGGAAGTCGAAATCCAACGGATCGGGGCAAGCGCTGATCCAACTGGATGGTGTCACCAAGGTATTTTTCACGGACGAAGTGGAGACCCACGCATTATCCGGGATCTATTTGGAGATTGGGCGCGGCGAATACCTTTCTATTTCCGGTCCATCCGGGTGCGGGAAGTCTACATTACTTTCCATCCTCGGCCTGCTTGATTCGCCGACGGACGGCAAGTACACGCTCAACAGCGCCTCCGTCGAAGACCTCTCGATCTCGGATCGAACCCGGATCCGTAACCGGGAAATTGGATTCATCTTTCAGGCGTTCAACCTGATCGGTGATCTCAATGTTTATGAGAATGTGGAATTGCCGTTGACGTATCGAGGCATGGCGAGCACGGAGCGCCGCCAGCGCGTGCAGGAGTCGCTGGAACGCGTGGGGATGTCGCACCGCATGAAGCACTACCCCGCGCAACTCTCGGGCGGTCAGCAACAGCGCGTGGCCGTGGCCCGGGCACTGGTGGGGAAGCCCTCCATCATGTTGGCGGATGAGCCTACCGGAAACCTGGACTCGAAAAACGGCGAAGCGGTGATGGACTTGCTGCGCGACCTGCACCGGGAGGGTGCAACCATCTGCATGGTGACGCACGATCCTCGCTATGCAGAGTTCGCGCAGCGGACCGTGCATCTTTTCGACGGCCGGATCGTGGAAGAGACCCGAGCGTAAATCGAGTCATCAACGCTGTAATTCAGTGAGCCACCCCTGATATCGATATTGCACGACGCCATGATTGCGTGAGAACGCAGCGGAATGATGTGCCGGGGTTCTGGGTCAGGGATTTGTTCTGGCCCTCGGCGGGTTGATCATGGGAGTGGCCGGGGCGCTCGTGGTGACGCGCTATCTGTCCAGCCTACTCTTCGGCGTCAAGCCAGGCGATCCGCTGACATTCGCTGCGGTTTCCTGTTGCTGCTTGTGGTCGCGCTGCTGGCGGCGTATATTCCCGCCCCTCGCGCCACGAGGGTGATGGCTAGGGGGTTTAGCATCGTCGGGCGGCCCCTTAAGTGCAAAGGCTGGGCTTCGGTATTTAAAGACTTCACCCGGCGGGCAAATTGGAAGATTCAACTCTAGGGGGTTCACAAGACAAGTCTATGATCAAAATGCTGAATTTGGAAAGATACTATCCTCTGGCGGGGGGGCGTTACTACGTGCTGAGGCGGATTAACCTCGATATCCATGAGGGCGAATTCATTACCATCATGGGACCGTCAGGCGCGGGAAAGTCAACACTTCTCAGCATCATCGGTATGCTCGACGGCGGCTGGGAGGGCGAATTTTATTTCCTCGAACACCCGATCCACAAGCTCGCACCCAAGAAACGTATCGAGATCAACAAACGCTACATTGGCTTTGTTTTTCAGCAGTACCACTTGCTCGACAGCTTGACGGTAGCGGAAAATCTGGATATTCCACTCTCCTATCGCGACGTGAAATCGTCAGAAAGGCAGTCGCTGGTGGCGGACTCTCTCGACCGTTTTCAGATTGTAGGAAAGAAGGATCTCTTCCCCAGCCAACTCTCGGGCGGTCAGCAACAGTTGGTGGCCGTCGCCCGCGCCGTCATTGCCAAGCCTAAGTTAATCCTCGCGGATGAACCGACGGGGAACCTACACACCAGCCAAGGAAAAGAGATCATGGAATTATTCAAGAAGCTTAATAGCGAGGGAACAACAATTATTCAGGTGACGCACTCAGAGGCGAATGCCGCCTACGGTAACCGGATTATCAGACTCCAGGACGGGTGGATCGCGTGATTGGCGATTATCGATTGAAAGGCGAGCGGCTTCGAGTGAATGCTGATTGCTGATTGCCTAATGATATTAATCGCGGAGCTGACACAGCGAATCCGAGACACAGCCCACCTGCCCGATCGCCAGTCGAAATCGGAAATAAGTAATCGGCAATACCGTTTACACAATTCATTGTGTAGAATAGTGTGTGGAGGCGGATCGTGCCAACCAACCTGGCGATTGATGATAGCCTGATTGCGGAGGCGCAAAGACTGGGGCGTCACCGTACAAAGAAGGAAACCGTGACTGCTGCGCTGGATGAGTATGTCCAGCGCCGAAAGCAGCAGAGGATTCTCTCCCTTTTCGGAACAATCGATTACAACGAAACCTTTGATTACAAGCGGGAGCGCCGCAAGCGAAAATGAACACCCTGGTTGACACATCAGTATGGTCGCTAGCCCTGCGCCGCCAGCGCAGGGACCTGACCGCAGGCGAAAAATCGGTAGTGAACGAGCTAGCGGACCTCACACGCGAGGGGCGAGCGCGCATTATCGGTTTGATCCGGCAGGAACTGCTGTCGGGAATTCGCACGCCCGCCCAGTACAAAAAGTTGCGGGTTGCCCTGCGTGCCTTCCCCGATGAGCCCATTGCGACCTCTGACTACGAAGCGGCAGCCGGCGCCAGCAACGCCTGCCGGGCAAAGGGAATCGCCGCCTCCCTCGTAGACGCGTTGATCTGCCAGATTGCTATCAGCAGGGAATGGAACGTCTTTACGACGGATTCCGATTTCAAAAATTATGCGACCGCGCTGCCGCTAAAGTTGCACGCACCTCGCGCGACAAGCGGCAAGTGACGGGCGGCATGGGGTCGGTAGCAGTTGCTACGTCTCAACTGACGATTGAATCCCAGGGCTGTCGATCGCCTATCACGATCGTAATGTTCACGGTCGCCTGACACCGCGGCGGAACCGCGCTAAGATAATCTTGAGTCCACCGAACCATGACGACTTCGCGAACCGCAAGGATTCTGATTGCCGATGACCAGCCGGATGTGTTGGAGGCTCTCCGCCTCCTGCTCAAGGGCGAGGGCTATTTAACCGAATCCACAGCCTCACCCGACGGTATCGTGACGGCGTTAAAGTCCAAAGACTTTGATCTCGTCCTGATGGATCTCAACTATTCGCGCGACACAACTTCCGGCCAGGAAGGCCTCGACCTGCTCACTGTTTTGCAAGCCATGGACAGCGCACTTCCTGTTGTGGTCATGACGGCTTGGGGAAGCGTGGGCTTGGCGGTCGAGGCGATGCGGCGCGGCGCTCGCGACTTTATCGAAAAGCCCTGGGACAATGCCCGACTCATCGCGATTTTGCGGACGCAAATCGAGTTGAGCCGTGCTCTGCGGGAGGGAGAACGCCTAGAGGCGGAAAATCGCCTGCTGCGCACTGAAGGGCGCCCCACGCTTATCGCAGAATCCGCGGCCATGCGGCCCGTCCTCGACTTGCTCGGGCGGGTGGGGCCCTCGGATGCGAATGTCTTAATCACCGGTGAGCATGGTACGGGCAAGGAGGTAGTAGCCCGCAGCCTGCATGCCCTTTCCGAACGCGCTTCGCGGCCTATGGTTACGGTAAATGCCGGTGGGCTTTCCGAAGGAGTATTCGAAAGCGAGTTGTTTGGCCACGTCAAGGGTGCCTTCACCGATGCCAAAACCGACCGCGTTGGCAGGTTCGAACTTGCTGACGGAGGAACTCTCTTCCTGGATGAAATCGCCAATGTTTCGCTGAATCTGCAATCGAAGCTCTTGCGGGTGCTGGAGGCGGGGGAACTGGAGCGCGTGGGATCGTCGAAGACCCGCCGCGTTGATGTGCGGGTTTTATCGGCTACTAACGCCGACGTCGCGCAGGAAGTCGAAGCCGGCCGATTCCGGGAAGACCTGCTCTTCCGGCTGAATACGATTGAGATCCATCTGCCGCCTGTGCGGGAGCGGCGCGAGGATTTGCCACTGCTGGCAAACTATTTCCTCCGCCAATTTTCTCAGCGCTATCGCAAGCATCTGACCGGCTTCGAGAGCGCCGCGATGCAGGCCCTGCTAGAGTTTTCCTGGCCAGGCAATGTCCGCGAGTTGGAGCATGCCGTGGAGCGCGCGGTTCTGATGGCGCAGGGCGATTTGGTGCGTTCCAGCGATCTGGGTTTGCGGGCGGGACGCGAGGGGGGCGGCCGGATCGATGACATGAGTCTGGAAGACGTTGAAAGCCTTCTGATCAAAAAGGCCCTCGCTCGCTACGAGGGCAACGTTAGCGCTGCATCGGACGCCCTTGGACTGAGCCGAAGCGCCCTCTACCGCCGGCTCAAGAAATACGGTTTGTAAACGCCGCAGTTACCAGTCGTCATTTCGCAGGCATCTTTTGCTGAAGCCTGATGACCGAGAACCGACTGCTTGTTTATGGCAAACGATTGGCTAGGGAATAGCGCGCTCCAGACCCGGAGGCCATCACCCCGCCGGTTGCGCTTTGAAGCCCGAATGTTATCTTTTGCCTTACTTGCGGGTTTCCCCGCCGTCCTGGTAGCGGTCCTTCTGCTCTGGTTCGGGAATTACTCCAGCGCTACGCGTTGGACCCTCGGGTCCTTGGTCGTAATGTTCTGGCTCGGCGCCGCATTCTCCCTCCGATCCAATCTGGTCTACCCGCTGCAAACACTGTCCAACCTTCTTTCCGCTTTGCGCGAGGAGGATTACTCCCTGCGCGCTCGCGACGCGCGCCCTGATGACGCGCTGGGTGAGGTGATGTTGGAAGTAAATGCCCTTGGGGAGGCCCTGCACGGACGCCGCTTGGGCGCGCTCGAAGCCACCGCCCTTTTAAGCAAAGTTATGGAGGAAATTGAAGTCGCCGTTTTCACCTTTGACAGCGGGCAGCAACTTCGGTTGATGAACCGCGCAGGGGAGCGGCTTTTGGGCCAACCCGGCGAACGCATTTTAGGACAGACTGCGGCGGAATTGGGTCTGGGGGATTGCCTGGAAGGAGAGCCCGCTCGAACCGTAACGATTTCCTTCCCAGGAGGAGCGGGGCGTTGGGCGATGCGGCGTAGCGCCTTCCGCGAAAGCGGGATGCCGCACGAATTGCTGGTCCTGACGGATTTAAGCCGGCCCCTGCGCGAGGAGGAACGTCAAGCGTGGCAACGGCTGATCCGCGTCCTCGGCCACGAGCTTAATAATTCCCTTGCCCCAATCAAATCTATGGCCGGCACGCTTGACATGATGCTGGCCCGCCAGCCTCGCCAGCCGGACTGGGAAGATGACATGCGCCGCGGGCTGGGCGTGATCGGATCGCGTGCAGCGGCATTAAGCCGCTTTCTGGAGGCTTACTCGCGGCTCGCACGCCTGCCTAAACCGAAGCTGCAACCAGTAGAAGCTGGAGCATTGCTGCGCCGAATCGTTGGACTCGAGACTCGCGCGATGATTGCCATGACGCCCGGTCCCGACCTGATCGTAAGCGCCGACCCTGACCAATTGGAACAACTTCTCATCAATCTGCTCCGCAACGCGGTGGACGCGGCGCTCGACACCGGAGGGGGAGTTTCGGTGGGTTGGGCTCGCCGTGCCGATCAACTGGAAGTATGCATCCAGGATGAGGGCCCGGGCTTATCAAACACTTCCAACCTCTTCGTTCCGTTCTTCACCACCAAGCCTACGGGTTCGGGAATCGGCTTGGTCCTAAGCCGGCAAATCGCGGAGGCCCATGGCGGTAGCCTGACCTTGGAGAACCGGAAGGGTCACGCCGGGTGCGAAGCGCGCCTGCGGTTGCCGTTACACGGGTCTCCCTCGACACTCGAAGCCAACGGTCGCGAGGCAAGTGCGACCTAAAGTTTGTCATCGCCTGCATGGGCGGGTGAGGGCGATCGATTGCGGAACAAGCCCTGGTCGAGCCCGATTCGTGAGAGTCCGTGGCTAAATTGCAGCTCCTAGATTGCCCAGGGATGAATTGTGGATAGGTGTTACAATCCGAAGGCGATTGGTAAAGGTTTCTCACTTTGACACTCTGGCTTGATTGGTTCCTCGCCCGAGGATTACATGCCGACTGTAACCTTGGCTCCCCTTGGATTGGGCGAGCTGCTGGACAAAACTTTCAGTACCTTCCGCAAGCACTTCTGGCTGCTTGCGGGAGTTATGGTTCTTCCGGAAGGGCTGCTGGTTGGGCTTAACGTCATGGTTCAGGTGTACATGAGCGGGATCATGCCTCCTCCAAGCCCTCATAGCCCTCCGAGCCCCCAAGTGGCGGCCCAGTCTACAGCTTTCGCCATGCGCGCCGGCTCGCTGTTCCTCGGTATTTTGATTCCCTATTTTATAGTGTACGCCATGGCGCTGGGGGCCAGCACCTACGCGCTTTCTGAGGTTTATCTCGGGCGCGTTACAACGATTCGCGAGTCCTATCGGATTGTTGCTAATAAATTCTGGCGACTTCTTTATGTGATCTTCTCGATTCTTTTCCGTTCCTTCGGTCTCTTCTTTTTAGGCGGCATGCTCCTCGTCTTTATGATCGCGGCAGTAGCGCCATTATTCCGAACCCTGCCTTGGATCGCCGCCCTCGTGGGTCTCATCGCGCTCGTCGGCATCCTCATAAGCGGAATACTGGTCATTATTTTCTTGATGCGTTACAGCGTGGCCGTTCCCGCGCTAGTGCTTGAAGGTCTCAAGGCGGGCCAGGCCCTCAAGCGTAGTGTGTCGTTAACCAAAGGTTACCTGTGGCGCCTGCTCCTCGTTGCTGTCCTGATGACGCTGATTCGCATGACTCTCGTCTCGCTCTGCCAGGCGCCGTTCAGCGTTGCGGCCTTCCTCCTTATGTCCAAGGGCGGTCGGCCCGGTTTATGGCTGACGATTCCGAGCCTGCTGGTGGGAGGCGTCGCCGGCGCCGCCACAGCTCCACTGCTGATGGTCAGTTTTGCCATCGCGTATTACGACTTGCGCGTTCGCAAGGAGGGCTTTGATTTGCAATTGATGATGGCGAATCTTTCCCAAAACAATTCCCCCGGGGCCAGCGCTCAGGGACAAGGGAAAGAAGTAGACCGCTTGGAAAACTCCAGTGTTTTCGGAGCAGTATTCTGGACGATTGTGACGGGTGGAATTTATCAGGCCATCTGGTTCTTGACTCGCCGAAAGGCCTTGAACAGGCTGCATTCTCCCGAGAAGCTCGGGATGGCGGGGCTCAGCGTGGCCCTCGGCGGATTCATTGTCAGTTTCTGCCTCCCGATTGTCGGAAGTGTCAAATGGGGCTCGTGGGTGGCAGCCGAAAACGTCCTCGGTCCCCTGCACCCTGTGATTTTGTTGATTGCGGAAAGCATCATCGTCGTCCAGTGTTTTAAGGCCCGGCGCATTTTGGTGGACCACCTGACCCCGCGCGAAGAAGCGATGTTCTCGGCGAGCATTCGCATCCAAAACGATGAATTGATTTCCCGAGCGGGAACGTTTTTCCTGGGCATTTTCTATCTACAATTCAAAATCAATGAACTCTTGAACTGGCTGACAGCGGATGAAGGCGGTCAGGCGGAGGAGAATGCGCAAGGGTTACTGGCATCGCTCCCTCCCGCCGTCAATTCTTGAGCATGAAGCGAATCTCCCTATTTGCGATGCTTATCCTGCCGCTTGCCACGGGAGCCCTCGCTGGGCGGTCCGCAAACTCGGACTCCCCGGTTCTGCTCGATTTGCAAGACTACACCGCCGCGCTGGGGCGATGGTCGGCGTCGGCCAGCCGTCTGCGGCTGCACCCCGACGAAGCCGTTGCGCTTCGCCAACATTTGCCTGTTCATTGGACGGTCGCCGTCGAGGGACAGCGCTTCCAGGTGTCGACGAAGTGGCTGAGCGCCCTCCTCGACCAACTCGCCACAAACCCCACTTCGGCCACAGAAAACTCCGAAGAAATGGTATCTCGCCTCGAATCCATGCGCCAGGACGCTCAGGCTCTCGCGCAGATTTCCGAGCCCAATCCCCAGTCGGCGCGCCCCAAGTTGGAGAATATTCTGAAACGACGCGAATTCCGCGCCGTCCGTGCGCCGAATCAGATGGAGTCCTTGTGGGACCGGCTCGTGGATTGGGTGTGGACTTTCATTGGCAACCTATTGCGTCGCGCCGGAAGCCATCCGGCAGTCACAACCGCCTTTCTGTGGGGTGTGGTCATTGCAGTTAGCCTGATTTTCTTGGGCTGGTTGATCTACTCTCTCACTCATCTTTCACTGGCGAATCTATCGCATCGCCCCGCGCCTCTCCCGGCGGAAGGGGTTGCTCCACCCGGTACTTGGAGAGAGTGGGTCGAGCAGGCCCGAGCCGCTGCGTCCCGAGGTGATTACCGGGAGGCGATTCGAGTCATTTACGGAGCGGCCGTTCGCCGTATCGAGGAGGCTGGAACGTGGCAAGTCGACCCTTCGCGGACCCATCGAGAATATGTGCGCCTTCTGCCCGCGGACTCGACACAACGGCCTCCCTTGCTGGCCATCACCACTTGCTTCGAGCGCGTCTGGTACGGCAACGCGCAGGCTTCCTCCGTTGACTATGAAGTGGTCGTGGCAGAATTGGAGTTGCTGCGATGACTCTTCCCCTCGACGCCGGGGATCGGAAGTTTCTGCTCGTTTCCGTCTGCCTGCTTGCGCTTCTCACCGTACTTGCGCTGTTGGCCCCTCGTGGAGGCGAAAATTCGTCGGTCAGTTTTCCTTCGACCTACTCCACCACCAATGGTGGGGCGAAGGCCGCATATACCCTGCTGGAGGAAATGGGCTATCGCGTTGAGCGTTGGGTAAAGCCTCCCGGTGATTTACCGGCACCTTCCGGGGATATTCTGCTGATCATCGCCGGGCCATCCATTTTGGCGACAGCCGAAGAGGAAACACAACTAAAGCAGTTTGTCGCGCAAGGCGGCCGCGTGCTCCTCAGCGGCTCGCTGGGCGCTTCGATGATTGGCGCGCGAGGCGTCGACCCGACGCCGGAAAGCCAAGATGAATGGCGCACATTTGCCGCTGAACAGCCCGCACCCCTCACGCGTCGTGCGCCAGAAATCACCATGCAAAGTTCCGTTCGCTGGGTTCATCAATCCGCAGGCCAGCAGCGATATTATGGCGACAGCGATGGCGCGACGGTTACCAAGGTCCTCGTCGGCAAAGGGCAGGTCATCTGGTGGGCAGGGGATTCGCCCCTGACCAATTTCGGAATCACCAAGGCATCGAACCTGGCGCTCTTTCTGAATTCGGTAGGGCCGCCGGGCCGGACCCGCGTCCTTTGGGACGAATATTTTCATGGCGTGCGGTTGGGATTGTGGGATTACCTGGAGCGCGGCCCCCTGCTCTGGGCCGCGTTGCAATTTGCCTTGTTCGCTGTTTTTGTCATTGTTACTTACGCGCGGCGGAGTGGGGCGACTCGCCCGATGCGGCGGGAATCGCGTCTTTCGCCATTAGAATTCGTCGAATCTCTCGGCGCGCTCTATGAACAAAGGCACGAAGCCGATGGGGCTCTGGAAATCGCCTTTTCCCGTTTTCGTTTTCTCCTCGCGCGCCGGCTGGGGATCCTTTCCCCGGCGTCAACCTCCGACTTGATCCGAAGCGTCGAGGAAAGACCGGGATGGGGGATCCCAGGTTTTCGCGAGACTGTGGAGCAGATTGACTCCGCGCTGAAACTGCGTGGCGTTTCGGAGCGGAAAGCTTTGGCGTGGATTGGCGAACTCCACAGTTTCACCGCTCGCGTCGATGGGACCAAAAAGGGTTCGCAGCGCGGACCCGTTTTGTAGGTCCGCGGCTGTTCTCCGCCGGTTGGAATGTTCCCCTTGTTACTTGGGGAAGAGCCGCGGACCCATAAAACAGGTCCGCGCGACAACCGCGCCTCAGTAACTAACCAAAGGAGACTTTCATGTCCGGGGATGTTCAGAAATTCGCCGCGCAGGCGCGCGCTGAAATTGGCAAAGTGATTGTCGGTCAGGACGAAGTCATCAGCCAAATGCTGGCAGTCTTAATCTGTGGCGGCCACGCCCTTCTGGAAGGAGTTCCGGGAATCGCCAAGACGCTCGCCGTAAAAGTCTTGGCGCAAATCTGCGGCCTGGACTTTCAGCGTGTTCAGTGCACTCCCGATTTGATGCCTGCGGACATCCTCGGCGCCAATGTGTTCAACATGACCTCCAGCACCTTCACCCTGCGACGCGGCCCGGTCTTCACTGGGCTGTTGCTTGTGGACGAGGTCAACCGAGTTCCTCCTCGAACGCAGTCGGCCCTGCTCGAGTCGATGGAGGAGCGCCAGGTGACTCTTGATGGTACGTGCTACCCGCTCTCGCCTTTCTTCACCGTATTCGCCACGCAGAACCCCGTCGAATTCGAGGGTACGTATCCGCTCCCGGAGGCGCAACTGGACCGCTTCCTATTTAAGATACGTGTTCCTTATCCGCCGGCGGACAAAGAAGTGGAAATTCTGGAACGCCACCAGCGCGGGTTCGACCCGCACCACATCGAATCGCTGGGGCTTCTGCCTGTTGACCCCGGATCGCTAACTGCAGCGCGGCGCGAGGTGGCGGAGTTGAAGGTGGAGCCCGGCATCTTCCGCTATATCGTTGCCGTGGTGCGGAGAACTCGCGACTGGCCTGCTTTAAGTCTGGGGGGCAGTCCGCGCGCCACGGTGGCCCTGATGCTCGCGGCAAAGACCCTCGCGGCGATGGACGGGCGCGACTATCTAATCCCCGACGACGTCAAGGCTGCGGCGCCTCCCGTCCTTCGTCACCGGCTTCTGGTAAAGCCTGAAGCCGACCTCGAGGGCATATCGAGCGATCACGTTGTTGCTGAGGTGTTGGGCGCTGTCGAGGTTCCGAAATGAATGCGCCGGGCCGCCTCATGCCTCCCACGATGACCACCCCCGCGACGAGCGCCCGGCGGTGGCCTGGCGCTTTCCAGTCCCGTTTTTTCCTCGCCGTGATTCTCGGTCTTCTGTGGGTCGGACCCGCCTGGTGGAACCGCCGAATCCTCTACGCCATGATGGTGTGGGACGTTGCGGTGATCCTGGCGTGGATCATCGACCTCCGGCGGCTGCCTTTACCAGCGCAGATTACGGTTTCTCGCGAATGGTGCGAACCGCCGTCCCTCGACCTTGATTCGCAGGTGGTCTTGCAGGTGAGCAATCACTCGGCGCGCACGGTTGATATCAGTGTCGAGGACGATGTTCCCGCTACACTCGCGGGCAAACTCCCCAAGTTCAGATTGAACGTTCCACCGCGCGGGAGCGCTCGCGCGGCCTATACGGTCCACCCCACGACGCGGGGCGATATCCAAGTTGGCCGCGTCTTTCTGCGTTATTGCAGCCCCGTCAGGTTTGCCGAACGCTGGGCCGTTGCGAACCTCAGCTTCACCGTCCGCGTTTACCCGAACTTGCGCGAACCGCAACGCTACACACTTTATCTGGTGCGCAGCAGGCAAATCGAGCAGGAGAAGCGTCTGAAGCGGCTGCTGGGAAGAGGGCGTGAGTTTGAAAGTTTGCGCGAATACCGCGAGTCGGACGAAATGCGCGACATCTCCTGGACCGCCACTGCCCGTCACGGCAAGTTGATTAGCCGGGTGTACCAGGTGGAGCGGAGCCAATCCGTATTTCTGATTGTCGATGCCGGGCGCCTGATGCTGGCGAGAACCCGTCCGCCGAGCGACTCCCGCGCGGCCTTTCCCCCGCCGTATAACACCGTTTCACCCACCGCGCAATCCGGCGCGAAGAGCGGGAGCGGAGACACCAGTGCACCTGCATCCGCTGCTTTGGCGGAGCCCGAACCGGTCCTACCCTCGCTGATGAAGCTCGATTACGCTGTCAACGCCGCTTTGAGCCTCGCCCACGTCGCGATGCATTCCGGAGACACAACGGGTCTAGTAACCTACGGCCGCAAGCTCCAGGCGTATTTGCCGGCAGCACGCGGCGCGGAGCATATGCGCCACATTTTGGAACAATTGGCCTTAGTCGCGGGGGAGTCCGTTGAGGCCAATCATGGGCTGGCAGCGGACAGCCTGCTCACTCGTCACCGAAGACGGAGTCTGGTGGTCTGGATCACCGATTTGGCTGAGACCGCCGCGACTCCCGAGGTTGTCGAGGCCGCTTCCCGCTTGCTACCCCAGCATCTGGTCTTGTTCGCTGTGGTGGGTGAGCCGGAAATGCGTGCGCTGGTGGCGCGTCGGCCCGACTCTCCCACCCAGATGTACCAGTATGTGGCGGCCCAGGAGATCATTCAGCGGCGAGAGATCCTCCTCCGCCGCCTGCGCGAACATGGGGCGCTGGCAATGGAGTTCCTCCCCGGCCAGTTGTCCTCGGAAATTGTTAACCACTACCTTCAGATCAAATCGAAGGGTTTGCTCTGACTGGGGTCTCGTAGGTGCCCTACCGGTGGGCACCCACGAGGGGTGCCCCTACGAGTGGCGCTACGCTCGTTTCCTTCCGCACTGGGTCAGGTAAAGAAGCAGCAGTCCCCCTACCGCAGCCGAGCATGCGAACTTCCCAGCTACAGGAATATAGGACGGCGAGAAGAACCCTTCGAGTATTCCCGCGACGAACAACACGGGTATGGTTCCGAGGGCCAAGCGCACTCCCTGCCCACCGTAAAATGTGAGGGCTTCGCGGCGAGGCAGTTCTCCGGGGAAAAGCAAGCCACGCCCCAACAGCAAGCCCGCGCCGCCGGCAATGAAAATCGCGGGCAATTCCAAAGCCCCATGCGGCGCAACGAAGGACCAAAGTTGCAGGCTCATGCCGGCCTGCCAGCACGCCGCGCCGATCACACCAATCATCACCCCGTTCATCATCAGCATGTAGATGGTCCCGAGGCCGCCCAATATTCCCGCTGCGAACATGGTGAATGAGACGGTCATGTTGTTGGTCATGATGGAACTGGAAGCCAGGGGCTTGATGGTGAGCACCGAATGGGTCCACATTTCGCGGCGGTCGATCGTACTGCTCATCTCCGGACCGAGAAAGAATCGTTGAAAGGAAGGATCTGCGAGGCAGGCGAAAAGCCCCCCGAGCGCCCCGACGAGGAACAGGATGAACGCCACGGCCGTGTAGCTCCATGTCTCACGGAAAATCCGCGGAAAATCCGCTCGATAAAATTCCAGGATTCCGCGCGGTCGAGCGGGGCTCCCCATGTAAATCAGGTTGTGGGCGCGAGCGAGAAGTTGATTCAGGTATGCCGCCCAAGGTTGGCTCAACGGGTCCTCGCGCACCGATGCCAGGTCGGCCGCGATTTGACGGTATAGTAAGCCGAGTTCCTGGAGTTCCGAATGATCGAGTGCGCGCACTCCCCGGTTACCGGCTCTCTTGATGATCGCCTCAATCCGGTCCCAGTACGGCTTGCGTTTTCCGAGCCAGCGTGCGCTAATCATGAGGAGTACCGGCGATCAGCACTCCTGTGTCAGCGTGATCGCACAAACCTTACTAGTATGGCTCGTATTCTATCGCCAAGCGTGAGCGAAGTTCAATTTTTGGATGCCTCCCTGAAAATGGGAGGCTGAATTCCCATGGATAACCTGGTCATTGATACGCCCGAGCAGATCCCTCTGGAATTTCCGCTCGCCGGGATTGGCAGCAGGTTTCTGGCTTTAGCTCTCGACACTCTTCTTCAAGCAATCGCCGGGTCGATTCTCGCCGCCATCGCACTTGCCATGGGGGCGCGCATTCACACAATGCGAACCCGCGGGGCGTGGACTTTCGCCATCTTGGTGATTGCGTGGTTTTTGGTCCAATTTGGATACTTCCTGTTCTTCGAAGCGATTTGGCACGGCCAGACTCCTGGCAAGCGCTGGACCCACTTGCGCGTGATCCAGGACTCCGGCCGGCCCATCACTGTCTATGAAGCCGCCGCGAGGAACCTCCTGAGGATTGTGGACAGCATACCGGGTCTGTACGGCGTGGCCATTATCAGCGCCTTGTTCAGCGCCAAGAGCAAGCGGTTGGGTGATTACGTGGCCGGCACCGTGGTGGTTCATGAAAGGCCTACGGCGCTTGCGACCGAGGTCCAATGGGACCTGGCTGCCTCCGTCGGCATTTCCCCGTACGACGTTTCGCGGCTCACTCCGGAAGAATTCCAATTGATTGAAGCCTTCTTGTTCAGACGGAATCAGCTTGCCGCAGACGTGCGAGCTGAAACCGGGCGGAAGATTATGGTGCGGCTTTCAACTCGGTTTGAATTCACACCGGAAGATGCAGGAAATCCCGAAGCGTTGCTGGAATCCCTCGCCGCCGCGTATCGGGCCTGCGCGCGGTACGGCCACGCCGGTCTCGCCCCGCGCTGACTTGTAGTATGATAGCCGTGAACACGCAATATTAACCGGAGGGAAATCGTAGCGCGGACCTGTTCAGTAGGTCCGCAGCTTTTCTCCAATGGGTTGGTACAACGCCGCGGAGCTACAGTGCAGGTCAGGCGCGCTGCGTCCTTTGCCGTGAGGAAAACAGGAATGGCTCTTGACGAAAAGATTCGGGAGGCCTTGGCGCGAGTCGCGAAGGCTCCCATCCCCGCCGACCGCGACGCCTCGCTCTTTGACACCGGCGTCATCGATTCATTCGACCTCGTTGATTTTGTTGCCGACCTCGAAAAGGAATTCAGCATCAAGGTGCCGGATAACGACCTTCATCCCTCCAAATTCGAATCCCTCGGAAAAATTGCTGCTTACCTGAGGGGTCAGGGTGCCGCGTAGATGTCCGCGCTGACTGGCTTCGGTCACTTTCTTCCCTCCGGTGTACTGTCGAATGAAGCGCTGGCGGCGGAGTTTCAGGTCACCCCCGAATGGATCGTGAGCGTGTGCGGCATTGAGACGCGGCGCGTGTTGGCGCCGGAGGAAACGGTTTCGGACCTCGCCGAGCGCGCGGCGCGGGCATGTTTGCAGGATGCCGGGATCGCTGCGGACAAGCTGGGAGCCATCATCGCTTGCACTGGCACACCGCATCGGCTGTTTCCAGGCGTCTCAGCGGAAGTACAGAAAAGGCTCAACGCTCCGGGAATCCCCGCCTTTGATTTGCACCTTGCCAGTGTTTCCGGCCTGTTTGGGCTCGCGCTGGCCAACCGGATGTGCGAGGCGTGGGGTCCGACGCTCGTGGTGGCGTCGGAGGCCATGACGCGCGCCCTCGCGCAGGGGCCCCGCGCCAAGGAAACCGCCATCCTGTTCGGGGATGGCGCCGGCGCGTGCCTGATTACTCCGAACGACGGACCTTTGACCATCCGCGACGTTCGGATTGCCAGCGATGGCGCTCTCTCCGAATCCCTGCGCATGGAGTTTGGCTCGACACTTCAAATGGAGGGCCGGACCATCATCTTGCACGCGGTCCGTAAGCTCGCGCGGGCCGTTGCGGAATTGCTGGAAAAGAATGGGTTGGGAGTCGATCAGATCGGGCTCTTCCTGTTTCACCAGGCGAATCTACGCCTGCTGGAACGGCTGATGCAAGAACTGAAGATTGACTCTCGTCAGTGTTTTATAAACCTTAACAAATACGGCAATACCTCTTCGGCATCGTGGCTGATCGCAGCGTCGGAGGCCAAGGAGGCGGGCCTGCTGCGCTCCGGCATGAAAGTGGTTATCGCAGCCTTCGGAGCAGGCCTGAGCTGGGGCGCGGCGCTCGTGGAAGTGGGTTAGCTCGAACTTCTGGAGATCCCATACTATGCCCGTTGCACAGTTCAACGCCCAACGGGGCTGGCACAATCAATGGAAGTTTCGAATTGATCGTGCCTCCCGACAACACCAAACGAAGCATCAATGCTTACTGCCCTGGGGCACGATAGGGGACGGCCTTTTTTGCCGCCTCGTCAATTTCCGCCGGAGTGAGAAGGACTGTAGTAGTCGTCGTGACCGCTCCGCTGGCGTTGATGGCCAGTGAGGCCGCCGCCGCGCTCACGTTGTCCGGCAAGTCGACGATGACAATGGCATCAGCCTTGCCAAAGGTATAATAGAACGCTTCCACTTTGCCGCCTGCCCCTTTGATGGCCTTCACCGCGGCTTCGCGACGCTTGGTGCCGCCCTCAGCGAGCAGCCCTTTTGTGCCTTCAGCGGTATACGACGCGCTGATTAGAAACTTCGCCATAATCGCCCCCTTGAATTGTTGGATTGATTGTGCGCCTTGGCGCGAGACGCAACAATAGCGCCAGCAGCGATGGATTGCAATTGAAAGTTCCGAAACCCTGAGCCACTCAGCAGGATTGTGCGTCGGGGCGGGGAGGCGCCGGGTGCATCTTCGAGCTCGGGGTTGCGCTCCGGATCTTAAGGTACAATTCAAGTCTAGTTTCACCATAGGCACAAGGCATGTCCGCATGGATTCAACCGGAGAAACGATGACACCTCGTTCTTACAAACTTCTTCTCGTCCTGCCCCTGATAGTGGGAGGCCTAGGGAGCGTCCCGATACAGGCCAAGATCATCGACGATGGGCCGCAAAGTCTTGCCCAGATTTCCTCGATTGGGGAGTCATTGCGCAATGGTGGCCAGCACCCGCTGCACATTCTCTATGTACACGGTATTGGCGCGACCAGCGCCGGGGGGTCGCAAATATTCCAAAAGGCCATCTGCCGCTTTCTGAAAGATTGCACTGCCCCGGACAGCCCAGCGGAAAGAGACTATGCCGACAGCGGCGAGTTTGCGAACGGCGCCGAGCCCCCCGCGATTGAGTACATGGAGCGACCTGTTTGGAGAAGCAAGGAGGAGTGGAGTGCCTCCGACCCTTTTGTCGATCACTACGTTTTGAAGCGGACCCACGGCGGCCCCATCGTTGTGGATGAGATCAACTGGTGGCCGCTGGTATACCCGCTCAAGTGCCGCGCCATTCTGACCGGGGAAACGCATCTGGCGGGTCCCAATCCAATCTTGCTTAATTTATGCTCCCAGGCCTCACTCTTGGATCCGTCCAGTCCGGGACGGTTTAGAGCTTACACATGGGTGAGCCCGGAGGACGCCAAGAAACTGGAAACTGGCCAGCGCCGGGGAGCGCTCTTTAATCGCTGGCTGAAGACCAGCATCCTCGATTGGGGATTTTCTGACGCTATGATGGCGGTCGGTTCCATGCGCGACATCTTCCGGGAAGGGATGCGGCAGCTCTTCCTGAAGTCGGTGAGGTTTAGAGCGAATGGATCGGAAACCAACGATTGGGAGCAGCAACTGAACGACCCGCACGGAATCGATCGTGAGTTCATTGTGGTTTCGCACAGCTTGGGAAGCTATCTGGTGTTTTCGACCCTCAATATGGACCGACGTGATGCTGGAGTTCCCCAGGCCCCGATTCCGCCAACGCCCGGCGCCGCAGCGGAGGACGCCGCCGCTCAATACATTCTCGAACGCACCTCGCTGGTGTACTTCTTTGCCAACCAAGTTCCACTCCTGGAGCTGGCCAACATGCGAGGGCTCGACGCTCCCGGACTCGCGCCCGGACAAGCTCCGACGCCGGACTCGGTTTCCAGCGCTTTCAACATGTTGATGGAAAGGTGGAAAAGCCTGCGCGAGACCTTTGCCAAGAGGCGTGGCGGCGGAGACTCTACGACGGCTAAACTTCCGCAGGTGGTCGCCTGGAGCGATCCAAGCGATTTGCTCAGTTGGCACCTTCCCGCGATGGAGGGCCTCGCGGTCACCAACCTCTACGTCCGGAACACGTGGTGGCACTGGATTATCGCCAATCCGGCGGCCGCCCATGCGAACTACGCCACCAACAAGGAAGTGCTGCGGGTGATGTTCGGCCCGAAGATGCCTGCTGCCAAGGGCAAACCCGGTAAGGATTGACCACGGCAGCCACGGTAGCGGACTCGATGAACCGCGGCTCGTAGGGACCTGGCGTTAACTTAAGGTCGAGAATCACCGCTCCCTACTGCGTGTTGCTTTCTGCCTTTTGCTCTAACCCGGCCCCGGCGGCGGGCGTGCACGGCTCAGATCCGGAGTTCCGCTTGTACTCGGTAAATCCTCCCAACAGGGCATTGACGAGTAACGTCCCCACTTGCTGCGCGCCGGTATAGGTGGGATGGGTGAAGTCGCCGGTCACCATGCGCGGCTGATCGTCGTACCAGCGCGCCATGGTTCCGATGCCGCCCATGGCGGTGAAGGTGTTAAAGAACGCCACGCCTTCGGTGCGCGCCACGCGCTGTTGGGTCGCGACCAGGATGGGGATGGCGGGGATGGTGACGATGTCGCCGTCATCGTTCCGCGCGGCGCGATCCATCGGCGACATGATCAGAATTGAGGCGTGGGGAAGCGCGGCCCTGATGCGCTGGATCACGACGGAGTAGTTATGGATATAATCCGGATAGCCCAAGTATCCATAACTACTTTCATTCGTGCCAAAATTGAGAATAACCAGATCGGGCTTGCGATTTTCGAGATCCTCAATCCACAAAGCTTCGCGGAAGAGGGCCAGGTGACGAACGGTGCCGCCCAGCAGCCCCAAGGTGTCGTAAACCACGCCCGGCGTGTTGCGCTCCAAGGCCACGCCATAGAGGGTAATGAGGCCGTCGCCTTGGGGAGTGAGCGTGAGCGAGTGGCCGCCGTCCTCTACGGAGATCGACACCATCGCCGACGCTTTCGCCTGCGCCTGGGTGGAGAACTTTCGCGCCGCTTCGCGATCGACCGTGGCGAGAAAGGAACCACCATGGGGTTGAGCGCGATAGAAGATATCGAAGCGGCTGACCGCCGACCCTTCGCCGTTCGAAGTGGTTCGGACTGTGGAAGACGCGGAAGAGGAGTCGGCCGTGAAACTTACGCCGCCGAGACCGAAATCACCGCCGCCGCCACCCGGCAGGACGGGCGAATTCACCTTCCATCCCTTCCCCTCCATCAGCACGTTCTCGTGATAGTAGAAGTCCCAAGGCTTGGAGACAAGGATAAAGCCGTGTCCGGAATCGCCGAACTTATCTTGCATCAATGTGCGCGCCTCGCCGGAGATCAGATCGCCGCTGATGGGCGAATCACCAAAGTGGCTGATGCGCGTAATGGCGCCGGGCTGTTTCTGTTCGGTCAAAGCGAGAGCCGAGTAGAAATGGGTCATTACGCAGCCAAAATCCTGAATGGAAACGCTCTCGGGCGGCTCCGCGAGGATTTGCTGGACGTCTTCCTGTACTGGCCAGTTCCGTCCGATGTAATCTCCAGTCAGAAGCGAAGGGGGCAGTGGTGTTGTCGTGGCGGCGCTGGGCGCAGGCGCTGCGCCTTTCGTTGCCGTGAAGCTGGGATTGGCCGGTGGGCGGGGTATCAGAAACAACCGGTCGAGAGCGTCACGCTTCCAAGCGGCAAAGGGCGTGGAAATCCGGCGAGCGTTTAAGAAGCGGAAGCGTCCCAACGACGGCATGAAGTAAGGAACCGCTGCAAGAAGGCAAAACAGCGCGAGAGTGATCCAAGTCTTCGGAAGCTTCATCCGCAACGCTCAAAACTTGAAGTAGATGAACTGGGTAACGGTCGCCCGGCTGGTCCAGGCGATGAAAAGAGCCACGCCGGATAGGGCGGCGGCCTGCGCCGGTGCCGGCCATTTCGCGAAGAGGGTCTCCGCTCGCTGATACCAATCCGCCGGCCACCACTGGGCCAGTAAAGCCACGGCCACGAGTACCGGCACGGGCCAGGGAATATTGATCAAGCCGGTGGTGGCGCGCGAGAGCCCGGAAAGAAGTTGCAAGGCTTGCTGCCACGAGTCGCAGCGAAAGAAAACCCAGGTCAGGCATACGAAATGAAACGTCAGCACAGCTCCGGCGATGCGAGCGATAAGGTGCTTCGGACGCTGCTTTCCCCGCCGTGGCCAGAGTGCCTCCGCCGCGTGGTTCACCGCCAGTCCAAACCCATGCAGCAATCCCCAAATCAGAAACGTCCAAGACGCGCCATGCCAAAGTCCTCCCAACGCGAACGTGACCAACGTATTCCAGTAGAGCCGCCACTTCGCGCGGCGGCTGGAAGGGAGCGCAAAGAAGATATAGTCGCGCAGCCAGGTGGAGAAGGAGATGTGCCAGCGCCGCCAAAACTCCACCATGGATTCCGACCGGTAAGGCGAATTGAAGTTGTCGGGGAGCCTGAACCCGAGAAGTTGGGCCACGCCAATCGCGATGTCGCTGTAGCCGGAGAAGTCGCAGTAGATCTGAACGGCAAAGGCATACACCGCAATCAGGATTTCCATGGAGGAAAACATGCGGGGCAGCTCGAAGGCGCGATCCACGAGGTTGACGGAAAGGTAGTCCGCGAAGACGAGCTTTTTGATGAACCCGCGCGCGATCATCATCAGCGCCCGGCTGCCCTCCGCGTCGGTGAGTGCCGAAGCGGGCTGCTGCAACTGCGTCAGCAGAACGCGGGCGCGCGTGATCGGTCCGGCGAGTAGGGTGGGAAAAAAGGAGACGAACGCGAAGTATTCCAGAAAGCCTCGCGCAGGTTTCTGCTCGCCCCGATAGACGTCGATGACGTAGCTCATCGACTGAAACGTGTAGAAGGAAATCCCCACCATGAAGACCACGCGGAAGGGCGCAGGCGGCAATGCGCGCCCGAAGAATGTGTAGAACGGCGCGGCACTCGCGTAGAGAAAGTTGAAGTACTTGAATAGGGCAAGAATGAGAAGATTCAGCGTGATATCGGTCGTAATCAGCAGGCTGCGCACCCGCGCGTTCGTGGAGCGCGCCAGGAGCCGCGAGGTGTGGTAATCCAGCAGCGCCGTGACGGTGATGGGAAGGCAATACCAAGGGTTCCAGGTGGAATAGAAGAACAGCGATAGCGCCACCAGCACGGCCGGCCGAAGGGAATCGCGGCGCGACGCGAGGCGATACAGTAGGCAGGCAATCAGCGCAAAGAGGAGAAATGCGGGTTCAACGAGAGCCATAGATTGCTGCCTGAGGAAGGTGACGGGTCAATACTTTACTACTCGACGGTTTGGGTCTTTCGAAACTCACTGTACTTGGCGATAAGCTGATCGTAGAGCATATCGGCCAATTTCTTGTAACCCAATGCGGAAAAGTGGACGTAGTCGTAATTCGCGAGTCCCGCCCTCACCCAACGGGTCATCGAGCCGGGTCCTCCCATGGCGGCCTGCTGATCCCAGTACGCGCAGCCCGCACGCAGCGCCGCTTTCCGCAGGGCAGGTTGAAGCAGCGCTTGCCCCGCCTGGATCAGGGTGCGGGTTCGCTTTCGTGGGCTGCCACGATCGGTCGGACCAGTGACCAGGATGGAGGCGTCGCCGGCATCCGCCTTCAACTTGGTGAGTATATGGAATGCTCCCTCTTCGTATTCGCTCGAGTTGAAGCCTCTCGTCCCAATGTCATTGGTGCCGTAAGAGACGATGATCAGCGCGGGGCGAGCCTTTTGGAGGAGCGCCCGTCGCAGCGCCGGCATGGGTTTTTCGAGGTCTGAGATTCGCGCGCCGTTGACTCCGTCGGTGTCGTAGAGAACACCTTTGGCGCCGCTGTAAAGCTCCAGGCCCAGCAAGCGGGCGGTGCTGCCGCAACTGCTGCGGACGGAAATCCTATGCGGACCCGCCGCGAGGGGCGTGGAGTTGGTGAGGTCGAGAAGGTCGAGCGGGGAGTCCGCCGGCCAGGGCTTAAACGGAGGCACAGGAGGACTGGCCTTACGGCGCTTCTTCTTCCGCCTGGTGGAAGTAGGCTGAACCATGGGCTCGGGCGGATCGGCCGCTCCTCCGCCGAGGGACCGGCTGCTGGGCTCCGGGACTAACGCGCTTGACGCGGCGGGCGGGGGAATGACCTGTTGAGTATCCAAAGTGAGGTCGTGAACTTCCGCGTCATCCACCTGGACCTGCAAGCAACTGCTACCTGGAGTGGTGGCGGCAAAGATGTCGAACTGCGAGAACGTCGCGAGCGCCGAGGCAGGCTCGGCTTCGTGGAAGCTCTCGGTGCTCAGACCACCCAGACCGATGACGCCGTCATTCTCTCCGGCCCTAAGGCCATCCGTTCGCCAGCCCTTGCCATCAAGCGATTCGGCGGCTGCATACCGGATGCTACTCCAGGGGCGGCCGGGGAGGACGAACCCAGGTCCCGCGTTGCCAAAGCGCCCCTGGAGTTTTTCGCGTAACACGCCGGCCCAGTAATCCGAGGCGACGTGAGAATCGCCAAAGTGGATGATGCGCAGCAATGACGGTGCCGATGTATCCACTGATTGAGACTGGAGACTCGCGAGCGCTTGGAAGAAGGTTCCCAATGGCGCTCCTTCGCCTGCTTCAATCGGCACGGGGTCGAGAGCGTCTAGAGGAACAGGCTTGGGCCGGGGGCGTGTGCGACGTGTCGTCTTGTTGGTGGACTGGGTTGGTGGAGCGCTACTCGTTGCCGTGGCGCCGTTGTATGCGGCGCGACTGGGACTCAGCCCCAAGCTGCTGGCCAGAAGCAAACATGACGAGAATCCGCCAACGCACCAGCGCCAAATTGTCTGTCGGGTGACTACCATCGCGCACCATTATCGCAAGTGGCGGCTTGTCTGCGCAACAGGCAGGCTGCTTGATCGGCGGTGATGAGCCGCCGCTGGCTGGAGTCAACGGTGGATACCCGCGAAAAACCGCATTGATCTGCCAAATTGTCGTTCAAAATCTGCATTTATCTGCAAAATGGGCATCGATTAAGCAAAAATGTCGAAAACTAAGACCAAAATGTCTGTTTTTATTCGGGCATTGTGTCTTTAGATCCTTTGTTTTCATACACATTCCGGCTTCGAACGTATTTATCTATTTTTTTGCTGCACCCCGTCCGTTCCGCGGACCTGTTTGGTCGGTCCGCGAGCTGTCCTTCCCGTAAGTTCTTCCTGCCCGCGGCGAACGAACACAGGTCCGCGGTTGCTGCCGGCCAAGCACTTTCGGGGCGAGATCTATGGGAAATCCCGCAACAAAATGGACTTGTTCGCTTCGGGATGTTTCAAGGCGGATCATAGAAACCGCTGTCCGGCCGACTTTAGCCGGCCGCAGAATGCCGAGGACAGACGAATGGGAACGCTCCGTGCTTGCCTTCCTCCCCCAAATGATTGCTCCCGCAAGGCTCGAAAAGCGTCCATAATGACCATAAAATCGGTCCAATTTGATCAAAAAAGTGTGTTTTGTCGATGGACATTCTGTCGATAGACCATGTGTTTTCATACACATAGTCGGATCATCCTTCATTTTTAACATCTTTTTGCGCCGAACCGCAGATCCGTGGCTCTTTAATTCATTTATTTTCAGTAGTTTGACTGTGTCCTGCTTTTTCACAAATTGCGCGTAACCATTTGTGTTTTCATGAATATAGTCGCTTTTGGAGCGATTTCGCGAAAAGAACGTCCCTAAACATCATGCTGCGAGTAACTTGCTTTTTTTCAATAACTTGGTCTTCTGCCTTCCGCCGGGTGTTTTGCCTCGGTTCTACCCGTAACAGTCGTATTTTCATGAGCATCGTCGCTTGCGAAGAGGAACAATCGGCACCTGGCGCGCGGCAAGGGGTCCGTCAGAGATTCCGGCCCACAATCCCAAACTGGGCAGCCGACGCTGCGTCCGCAGAGGGTGTTGCCGGACTGCGCAATTTCACCCAAAGACAACTCACTGTCCCCTGACTCCAGCACGTTGAATGCCATAGGCTACAGAAATCCTGACGGTGATTCCGCCGGCGGTAGGAATGACTCGCAGTTCCCCGCAACCACCCGGCCGGCTTCTTCGTGGCGCAATGGAATTGCCGTCCCCGCAGGCATGCGCTTTGTTCTGAGGCGTAGCCCCGGCTTCCCGCCGGCACCGGAGCCGCCAAGATGGCGGCGCTACGTTCAAGTAAGGGCGCAAGGTTCAAAAGGGACAGAACCCGGGTCGTAGCCCGAGAAGATCATTCCGCAAGTTTTTTCTCTAGGCCTCGGCTTTGCGCCTGGGGTAATTGATTATTGGGCGAAAAAGGGTGGGTTGGAAGTAAAGCAAATCGATTGGGGTGCTTGGGGAATGATCGTCCGCAAAACCTACCTGGAGATGATCTGGAAGACCGAGAAAGAGGATCGCCGATGGCAGGACGAAAAAGAATGGCTTGAAGTCTGGAATGAGATTGGAATGCTGCGAGACGATCAAAAGTATATCTTGGTCGTCGCGGAAAACCAGTGAACTGGGAGGGAGAAACAGGTACCTTTCGTGGGCATCGGGCCGGCGTTTCCGGGTCCCGCGGGCGAGCAAACGGGCTCACGGCACCGGGATGCTGTAGAGATTACGATGGACGGATTGGCGCGTGTAAACGTAGGCCGAGGAGGTGAGCCCGGGGCCAATCAACGCATCAATGACCTTCACTCCAGGCGGATTGCCATGCCCGGTCGGAGAGTTCGTGCCAAGGTATGGAAGCGTCGGGAAGTCTCTGCCTGCGGGCAGAGGAAAGATGACCGTCTGATAGGGGGCAATGCCCTGGGTGTTTTCGGCGATGGTCAAACCAAAGATCTTTCCGGCGAGATCCCACCTGTTTGGGCAATAACCCGCGCAGATCTTGAGCGGGGCGTGTCCGTCCACGGGATAGGCCAAAGTGGCAACAGGGTCCTTTTCCCGCTGGAGTGGGCCGAGGGCGGTAAACCACTCGCCATCGGGAGAGACGCTGAACAACTCGAAAATCGGATTGGGCGAAACTTTTTGGCGACCGCTACCATCCTCGTTCACCCGAAAGACGAAATTCGAACCGCCTTCAGCGCCCCGGAAGAAAATGTTGCCACCGGGCGCGAATAAGGGGCTGTCATCTTTTGTGGATGAGGGAATCTGCCGCGGCGCAAACCGGCGATCGAGAGAGGCAACCCACAAATGCGAGTCTCCTTGCCGGTCGCGTGCGGCAAACACGATGCGCCCGCCGTCAGGTGATATGTCGTACCCGCTGATCGCGAATCCCGGAAGCAGGTGCTCGGGACTGCCACCCTTCACGTCGGCAACCCACAGCTCGCCGCTGAAGAATGAGCCCGTGGGCCCGCGGGGGCGCACCAGGTAGTAAACCTTGGTGCCATCGGGAGAAAGGTAAGGGGCAATGGCATAACCTTCCGATGACACTTGGCGCTCGCCGTCCGGATCATGGATCCAAATGGAGCTTTCTTCCAGGCCCACTGAGGTAACCAGCGATTTGCCGTCGGGGTGCATGGCAATGCCTTCCTCCTCGGTCGGTCCGAAGGTGACCTGCTCCGGCTCGCCATCGGGAGGGCGCTCGCGCCAGATGTGAAACTGCCCACCCGCGTCGGAGGTAACGTAAATCCATTTCCCGTCGGGTGACCATGCGCCGCTGGTGCAACCCGCGCCCTGTGGGCCCACTGGCCTGCCAGGCGAACTGCCATCGAAGGGAACCAGCCGGCAGGGCAGCCACCCACCATTATCCATTTCTGCCAGCAGCACCCATATGCCATCAGGCGAGAGGTACGAACGATGGGCCATGCCGCGGTCCCGGGGTGGCACATAAACGTCGCGTTGCTCGGCCCGGCTTTCGGAAGCGGTGACTACGGCCATATGGACCCCAATTCTGACCTCTGAGAAAAGGAGGTGCTGGCCATCAACCCAGGTGAGCCCGGACGCGTTCGGCAACATGAGGCGTGGCTCTCCCCCCAAGACCGGGACGTCCCACGTGTCAAAGGGAGGAAATGCGGTGTAGGCGATCCGCGAGCCGTCAGGAGAGAATATCGGGCTCATCTTTTCCTTGCTGTCGTGAGTGAGCTGAACGGGCTCGCCCGCCGGAAGCATCTTGACGTAAATTTGCCCCGGACCCACGAAGGTATGTGCCCCGCGGATGAAAGCGAGCATGCGGCCGTCCGGCGAAATCGCTGGCGAGGTCGCCGAATCAGTGAAATTCGTGAGCTGCGCCCACTCGGAAGGCCCGCTTGCCCGCTTCTGCTTCGAACGGTAAACGAAGAGGCCTGCAAGCAGCAGGGCAACTACCATCGCCACCAAGCTCAATAAGAGATGGACGCGACGGGAGCGTGCAGGCGAAGCGGTTGATTCCTCGCCGGGGAAACCGGGCCGCCCGGTGGCTCGTCCACTGTCGCTGTCGCGTAGCAACCGCTTCAGGTCGGCACGGATTTCGGCGGCGCTTTGGTAACGCAGATCGCGGTCCTTCTCCAGCGCCTTGGCGATGACCGCTTGCAATCCCGGCGGGAGGGCAGGATTCAAGAGTTGGGCCGGAGTTACTTCCTGCGCCAGAATCGCTTCCCGGATCTTCCCCGAAGTCGCCCCGCTGAAGGCCTGCTGGCCGGTCGCCATTTCATAGAGCACGGCGCCGAAACTGAACAGGTCGGTGCGCGCGTCCACTTCTTCTCCCCGCGCCTGCTCCGGCGACATGTAGCCCGCCGTCCCCATCGCCAAGCCCGGTATCGTCAACTCGGGATCGAGCTTCGCCCGGGTGGAAGTCTCCGCCGATTCAACCTTCGCGGCTTGTTCGCCACTCACCGTCCACTTCGCCAACCCAAAGTCCAGAATCTTGGCTTCTCCCCGCTTCGTCACAAAGATGTTCGCCGGCTTGATGTCGCGATGGACGATGCCCACGGCGTGCGCCGCTTCCAGCGCTTCGGCAATCTCCATTCCCAGATCGAGAATTCGGCCCGTCGACAAAGGTTTGCCGGCGATCAGGTGCTTCAGGGTCTTGCCCTCCATCAACTCCATCACCAGGAAAGGCTGCCCGTCGGCCTCGTCTACTTCATACACCGTGCAGATGTGCGGATGATTGAGCGCGGAAGCGGCCCGCGCCTCCCGCTGGAATCGCGCCAACACCGCGGGAACTCCCGCCAGATCCGTGGGCAGGAACTTTAGCGCCACCTTCCGGCCCAGGCGGAGGTCCTCCGCCGTGTACACCACCCCCATGCCGCCCCCACCCAGCCGCTCCAAAATGCGGTAGTGGGAAACTGTCTTGCCCGTCAGGCCGGCGATACCGGAGCTCGACGGGCGCTCGCGCACGGCGGCTTTGTCGCGCGCCAGTTGCCGCGCTGCCACCTCCAGGGCGGGCAATTCCAGCAGGCTCGCGTCTTTGCTTTCGCGGTCGAGCAACGATTCCACTTCACGGCGCAGATCGTCATCCCCGCCACAAGCTTCCCGAAGGAAAGCCGCGCGCTCGCTCCCCGGGCGCTCGAGAGCCGCACTATAGATCTGCGCCACCTGCTCCCAACGTTCAGGCTTCATCCCGCTTCTCTCCACCCGCGGGCAGGACTCCAGTGCGATATCCTCAACATGACAGGCTCCCCAACTTTCCTGGGAATCCGTTTAGACCCACCGATCATCGTCGAAAGCCATACCGTGCGCTGCGCATCGCCCAATCAAGATTTCGATCTGCGCTTAATCGACTCTTCCGAGATACTTGTCCAGCCAGTCTAGGACGGCAGTCACAAGCTGTGTCCGCTGTCCGGTCACATCGTGAGGCGTGTCCAACACGACGTGCCGTTTATCGGACTCCGGCGTCCCCAACATTCGGAAAAATGGGTTTTGCGACTTGTCCACCGAGAACACGTAATCGTCTCGGCCATTCACCATCAGCACAGGAATTCTGAGTCGCGGCGCGAAATCAGCCTGATCGCCGCCGGCAGGCGGCTTGTCGAGAAAGTAGCCGCCATCAAGGAACATCGCCGTTCTTAGTCTGCTCTGCGCGATCGTGGTGTAAATGATTCCCTCTGCTGAGCCCATGCTCACGCCGAGATATGCGATTTTTTGCGGATCGATGTCCGGGCGAGTGTCGAGATAGTCGAGCGAGCGGCCAAGATCCTTCGAACGATTCGCGTAGTAGGTGAGCGTTTGTGCCGCGCCCACGTACACGGTTTTCCCCTGTCGCTCGTACGTTCCGTAGAAGACGGGATAAAGAACTGCGCGGCCGCTCTGAACAATGTAGTCGAAAAATTTGATATCGCCCAGCGTCCTGCTGTTCTGAAGATCGAATACTCTCGCGCTCGGCGAGAAAACTACGGTCTGATATCGCGAACGTACGCGCTTCGGCAGAAAGAGGTACGCGGCCATTCGCTCGTTGTTGTACGCCGCATCGTAACTGACCTTCTCCACGCGCCAGTCTTCAGTCTCGCTGACGATTCCATCGTCCGCCGCGTGCAGCGGCGTCTTATCGTACGAGTACAAAGTAAGGTAGGCGCGGAACACATCATCCGGCACGGGTTTGTACTTGGAAAAATCCCGTTCGAGAGCTTTGACGGGCCGCAGGACCTCCGCGGGCGGAGGCGCCGTGTTGCGCACGCAGCGGAATCCATTCTCGGGCGAGCGATCGAACGGCGAGAGTGCTTGGGGATCGGCATACAGATAGGTCTGAGAGTTCCACGCACCGCCAAGAATGAACTTTGTCCCGTTGCTAGTATCGTTCTCAACCCACTCGCGCACATTACCGGCCATGTCATACGTGCCGTAAGGCCCTAACCCTTGGAACGTCCCGACGGGCGCGAGTTTGGATAGCGAAATATTGCTGCTCTGAACGATGTAGTTGGTCTCATCCGGCGATGCAGCGGCGTACCACTGCGCGAATGCGGGCAGGCTCTTCCCCTCGAACGCAGCGTACGCCGACGCCTCATACCAGCTCACGCCCGATACCGGGTAGTTGCCTTGCCCCTGCGGGTAGTGCCCGCCCTCCCACGTCGAGGGCCCTGGGCGCGCTGTGCTGTCTCGGAAGAGCGCCATCGCGTCTTGCCAACTCATCTCGCGGCCGTCGCGCACGAATGTCTTCGTCCAGTATTCGCGCTTTTCGTATCCGCCCCCGTCCACAAACCTCTGGTATTCGCGGTTCGTTACTTCGTAACGGTCGATGAAATATGATGGAAGAGGGTACGGGCCAACTAGACCGACAAAGCCGATGAAGTCCGCCCATGGGCCGCCCCTCACCCAGGCCATCCCCACCGGCGCGGCGAGCTCGGCGTCCAGGGCAAAATTCATCTTCGGCGCCGTGAAAGGAGCTGCCTCGTACTCTCCCACGCCCATTTTCGACACTTTCCACCGGAAGTACCCGCTGGGAATTCGTACGTTGTTCAGCGGAGTAATCCCCAGCCGAAACCAAGCGCTATTCGGCGATAGGTAGTCTTTTATTTCGACAGTTGCCCCGGGAGGAGACGAGCTAATCGTCACGGGCTCTGTACTCTGCTCCGCAATCTGCCCGAGCCGCGCGTCACCCGGCAAGTATCGCTGTGCCTTTTTCAACAGTAGAAATGCCGCCAGCGACAGACGATCGTTCTGGAGTTTTGCGATCTGCGGGACCGCTTGCTCGCGCGCCCACTGCCGCTGCTGGGACCGGCGGTACTGCCATGCTCCAAAAGCAAAAAATATCGCGATGAGTATCGCGCTCGGAATCGCGTAGCGGAGCCCCACTCGCAGTTCCCGCGGAGCCGCCCCCGCCCCCGAGTTTTCGATGGCAGGCTTGAGGCGCCCTGCCATTCCTCCGGTTTCGATACCTTGCTGGAGGCACTTCAGGTCGGCACGTATTTCGGCGGCGCTTTGGTAACGCAGATCGCGGTCCTTCTCCAGCGCCTTGGCGATGACCGCTTGCAACCCCGGCGGGAGGGCAGGATTCAGGAGTTGGGCCGGAGTTACCTCTTGGGCCAGAATCGCTTCCCGAATCTTTCCCGAAGTCGCCCCGCTGAAAGCCTGCTGGCCGGTCGCCATTTCATACAGCACGGCGCCGAAACTGAACAGGTCCGTGCGCGCGTCCACTTCTTCTCCCCGCGCCTGCTCCGGCGACATGTAGCCCGCCGTCCCCATCGCCAAGCCCGGTATCGTCAACTCGGGATTGAGCTTCGCCCGAGTGGAAGTCTCCGCCGATTCCACCTTCGCGGCTTGTTCGCCACTTACCGTCCACTTCGCCAGCCCAAAGTCCAGGATCTTGGCTTCTCCCCGCTTCGTCACAAAGATGTTCGCCGGCTTGATATCGCGATGGACGATGCCCACGGTGTGGGCTGCTTCCAGCGCCTCGGCTATCTCCATCCCCAGGTCGAGAATTCGGCCCGTCGACAAAGGTTTGCCGGCGATCAGGTGCTTCAAGGTCGAGCCTTCCATCAACTCCATCACCAGGAAAGGCTGCCCGTCGGCCTCGTCTACTTCATACACCGTGCAGATGTGCGGATGATTGAGCGCGGAAGCGGCTCGCGCCTCCCGCTGGAATCGCGCCAACACCGCGGGAACTCCCGCCAAGTCCGTGGGCAAGAACTTCAGCGCCACCTTCCGGCCTAGACGCAGGTCTTCCGCTGTGTACACCACCCCCATGCCACCCCCACCCAGCCGCTCCAAAATGCGGTAGTGGGAAACTGTCTTGCCCATCAGGCCGGCGATACCGGAGCTCGACGGGCGCTCGCGCTCCGCGGCTTTGTCGTGCGCCAGTTGCCGCGCCGCCACCTCCAGGGCGGGCGATTCCAGCAGACTTGCGTCTTTCCCTTCGCGGTCGAGCAGCGATTCCACTTCACGGCGCAGATCCTCATCCCCGCCACAGGCTTCCCGAAGGAAAGCCGTGCGCTCGCTCCCCGGGCGCTCGAGAGCCGCGCTATAGATCTGTGCCACCTGCTCCCAACGTTCAGGCTTCATCCCGCTTCTCTCCACTCATCTCGCGCCCCAACCAAGCCTTGGCCACCTTCCAATCGCGCAGCACGGTTTCAGCCGAGACGCGCAGCACCTCCGCCGTTTCTTCCACGCTGAGTCCGCCGAAAAAGCGCAACTCCACCACCCGGCTTCTGCGTGGGTCGATGGCGGCTAGGGCCCGGAGAGCATCGTCGAGCGCCACTAAATCGGCACCTCGCTCCCCATAAACCACCATACTTTCTTCCAAAGCTACCCGCTGCACTTCGCCCCCACGCTTCTGCGAACCCTGGCGGCGCGCGAAATCCACCAGGATGCTTCGCATCACTTGGGCGGAAACACCGAAAAAGTGGGCGCGGTTTTGAAAGTTCATCTTTCCGGCGTCCACCAGCCGCAGGTAAGCCTCATTCACCAAGGCCGTGGTTTGCAGGGTGTGGCCGGGGGACTGATGCGCCATGTAGCGCTGCGCCATGCGGTGCAACTCCCGGTACACCAACGGGATGAGCTTGTCGAGCGCCCGCTCGTCCCCGGCGCTCCAGGCCTGGAGAAGTTGCGTGATGTCGTGTACCGGGGTACCTGCCATGCCTGCTCCTGAGTGTGGCCATGGGAATCCTGGCCACGACAGCTCGCGGGCAGCCTGCGCTTGCTACCTGAGTCGGTGTTAATCAAAAAGCCCGCCACGTCAGGCCGAACGCAACGAGGCACTTGCCTTCCGTGTCGACGAAAACAGGTGTAAGCCCTTCACTGCCCTCAGCGTGGCGCGCTTGCCCAGTCTTTTTTACGTCCCCTGATTAGTAACAACCTACCACATCTGCTCGCAAGCACTCGGAAAAACATTGCCGGGCATGACAGTTTTCGCCCGCCCTTTGCGTTTTAAGAGGTGAAGCAACAAATGCAGCGTCGTTGCCCAATTCCAATGAGGAGGATGGTTATGAACATGAATCGAAGCTCGCAACTAATGAAATTTGCGGTTCTGGCTCTGCTGACCACGTGTATAGGCGCTAGTTTGGCCAGCGCGCAGACTGCCGCGGGTAAGTTCAACCTGCCCTTTGAAGTCCGCTGGGGACAGGCCGTGCTCGCCCCGGGAAACTATTCGTTCACCGTCAATTCCAGTGGCAGCCCTCCGATTAACACCGTGTTAGTCCGCGGGGAAAACGGCTCGCCATATCTGATTGTGCCAATGGCGCATGACTATACCTTCGCCGGCAGAAACGAGTTGATTGTCGAGCGGCAGGGAGACAGGGGCACGATTCGCACCCTGCGTCTCGCGGACGTCGGTCTGGTGCTCTTCTACCCGGCGCCCAAGGCCGAAACGCAGATACTCGCTCAAGCCCCCGTACTGACTCAGCGACTGCCGATTTTGATGGCGAAGAAGTAGGCCAGTGGTTGTGGCCGGGGTTTGGGGGTGGAGCGGTCTCCGCAGTCGGGTGCGCGAGAAATGCTCCCCCCATTTTCCCGCTGGAAGGTGGCGGCCCGACTCGAAGGACGAATTCGCGAAGCAGAGAAAGAGGTAATTACGAAGGCCCCGGAACCCGGAAAACGGGTGCCGGCGAGATGGCGCAAGTGCAGTGCTCAGTTAATTCAGGAAGGCGGAAAGAGGAAACCCAAATCCAACAAAAAAGGAGAATCGTATGAGAACGATGTTCAGAGCGTTGAAGGCGGCCCTCGGAGTGGCCATGTTCGCAACTGTCTTCGCCTCGCTGGCGAATGCCCAATGCGTGGACCTGAGCGTGCTCAAAAGGGGCGCGCCCAGACCGCAACACCAGTCGTGGACCGTTAAGTCTGGTCCAGCATTGTTCAAGTTAGTTGCCGACGGGAACGCGGAAGCATCACCAGCCGACCTGGATCAGTACAATTCGATCGTGGGCCTCTGGCACGTGGTTTACACTGCGGATTACTCGACTCCAGGTCCTTTGCCAATCCCAGTTGTCCCGCCCGGCTCCTTCCAATTCGTGCAGAGCTATAAGACCTGGCACGGGGATGGAACGGAAATGGATAACGCGTTTCTGCCGCCGGCCGGAGGGAACGTTTGCTTCGGCGTCTGGAAGCAGTTAGGCAACGGCACCGTGAAGGCGCACCATGTTGGTCTGATGTTCGCGCCGGATGGAAGCCTCGCGAACATCTTCACCGAGGATGAGGTCGATCGTGTTTCGCGCGACGGCAAGACTTATGAGGGTACCTTCGATCAAAAACTCTTCGAGCCGACCGACGTCTTCGGTACTGGAGCGCCAGTGCAAGAGATCAAGGGAAAAACGGCCGCCACGCGAATCAGCGTGGACTGACCAAGTCCCAACGCCGGGTTGCACGTCTCATGGCGGTGGCAAAGGGCATTGCAATCTCCGCCCCCTTTTGTCACCCCCCCTCTGCTCGGGCCTGCCAATATCCGCGACGAGATTACCGTGAGCGCTGACCACAACAGCCTCGTGGGGACCTTTACCCTCGATCAGTGCAATGCCGGGGGAACAAGGCTCGCACACCTCACCCTCACGGCCTATTGCTGGATAGCTTTCTCCAATTCGTCGGCGGCTTTCAGGATCAAGTCCGACTCAGCGTCCAGGGTTTTTCCGATCTCCACCAGCGCGGCGTCGGCTTCTTTCCACTTCTTCTGCTCGATCGCCTCACGGGCGGCGGGAAGGGTTTTGACGCCGTAGCCAGTATAGAATCCTGGCGCATAGACCTGGTGAACAAACCAGGGGCGGCCAGGGAGCCCCGCAGGATTGGTAAGTTGGCGTTCGCTTTCGATCAGCGTCTGGTTGACCTGCTCGAGCGAAGCGTGGGCCAGCGCGGCAGCCCCGTTGGCCTCGGCCTTATCCAGCGCCTTCTGGTAGCGCCCCGCGCTGTGGGTGAGCGCGTCCGCGGCGTTATCGAGCGGGGCAAAGTTCAGGTAAGGCGGCACATCCTCTTTGGCCGGGGGGACGAGGGGCTCCTTCGGGTCGTTGGTAGCGGTGAATACGCCCTCCTCGAGTTCTTTGTTGCGCTCGCGCACGGCTTCCTGCTTGTCCTTCAGGAGTTTCTTCAACTCGTCGGAGTAGGTGTGAATGGTGTCCGCGAAGGCCGTGAAGTCGAAGGGGAGCAGCTCCGAGCCGGACAGTCGCATGACCGCCGTGCCGACGGTTTGGGCCAGCGCCCGGCCATACAGAAATCCGGTATCGCTAAAGTGGGTATACCAATAGAAGTCGTCGTAGATCGAGTGATAGATACCACCCCCGTCTTCCCCGCCGAACCCAAGGTTGAGCGAAGCAATACCCAGGTGGTCCAGGAACACCGTGTAGTCAGACCCCGAACCGAGAGCTTCCAGGCGCCAGTCGTGACGGGTGCGGGCTTCGGTGCGCTCCTCCGCTGTGCCGTGGGCAATCATGTGAAGCTGATGCCGCTTCCAAACGGAGAGTTTCGTTTCCGGATCTTCGACGTCGCGGGCCACGTCGTTCATGAACTTTTCCAGCGTGTGCGAACCCTCAGCCCCGAGATAGCCGCGGCCATTGCCGTCGGTGTTGATGTAAACAGCGGCGTGCTGGCGCAGCTCGTCAGCGTGGGTCTCACCCCACTCGGTCGACCCGAGCAGGCCTTCCTCCTCGCCATCCCACACACAGTAGATGATGGTGCGGCGAGGCTTCCAGCCTTGCTTGAGCAGTTCGCCCAGCGAGCGCGCTTCTTCCATCTCCGGAACAAGTCCCGCTACGGGGTCTTCGGCGCCATTCACCCAGGCATCCTGGTGGTTGCCGCGCACAATCCACTCGTCGGGAGAAGTCGAGCCGGGAATCTTGCCGACGACCACGTTGAGGGTTTTGGTGTCCCAGTTCGCCTTCACTTTTAAGTGCACTTGGGCGGGGCCGGGCCCAATGTGGTAGGTGACGGCGAGCGAGCCGCGCCACGCTTCCGGGGCCACCGGTCCTTGCAGGGCGACGAGCAGCGGCAGCGCGTCGCCGTAGGAGATGGGCAGAACGGGAATCTTGGTGATGGTCTTGGCCTCCGCCAGCGGGAGCCGCTTGGCGTCCTTGGTCGCGCCCACGCCGGGGGTCAGGGGATCGCCGGGGTAAAGCACCATATCCATCACGCTGCCGCGCTGCACACCCTGGAGCGGACGCCAGGCGCCGGTGGGGAAAACGTCGCCGCGGAAATAGCCGTCCTCATGCGGGTCGGAATAGATGATGCAGCCCACAGCGCCGTGCTCCGCCGCCACTTTGGGTTTGATTCCGCGCCACGACATGCCGTAGCGCGCAAGCACAATCGCCCCTTTCACCGATACGCCCAGGCGGTCCAATTCCTCGTAATCCGCGGGGATGCCGTAATTCACATAGACGAGCGGCGCCGTAACGTCGCCATCCACCGAATAAGCGTTATAGGTGGGAAGTTGTTCGGAATGCTGGTTCGAGGTGGGATCGACGGCCACGGTGGGTTCTTCCAGCGTCGCCTTGAAATGCGTGGGAGCAAGCATCTCCACCAGGCGCTCCCTGGGAGTGGGGAAGAGGACATCAAAGTTTTCGATGTGCGCGTCCCAACCCCACTGCTTGAAGAGCGAAAGAATCCACTCGGCGTTGGCACGGTCATACTCGGTCCCCACATGGTGGGGGCGCGCGGAAAGTCGTTGCATGTAGCTGCGCAGGTTCTCGGGGCTGGGAAGAGCACGGAACTTGCTTTCCCAATCGCGTTCCTCGCGCGCCGAATCTCCGGAAAAACCATCGAGCGGGGCGGGGGAGTCGGCTGCCGCGGCCGCACCCAGCGCCGGGCTGGCTGCGCCCGCGGGACTCGCGGCGGCAGGCACCGGATCGACCGCGTGTGCCGTGAAAAAGATGACCGCGAGGCATGCCATTGCACTCAAGACGAAACGACTCATCGAAACCTCCTGAAAAAAGGTGTGCGGAAGTATACCGCATTTACGGCGAATGACAGAGGGCCACGGGAAGGTAAACGTAGCGCGAACGTGTTCGTTAGGTCCGCGGCATTTCCTATGGGTGCGAAAAGTACGGATGGCACGTAGTTCAGCAGAAGTATTGCGGCAAAGGGAGTCCAGGAATTTCCAGTCCAGGAATGTCCCGTGATGTCAGTCAGGAATTCAGATTGTCGTTCGCTACTGAATGGAGATGAGGGGAACCCTGGCAGAATCACCCCGCCTCACAAGGCGGGGCCACGCTATCGGATGAAATTGGAGTTTGCTGATGTGCGGGATCCAGGTTCCCCCATGCCGGGTTCGGACGAGGTGCTTGTTTCTCCGTCCACGGGAGAACTGGTTTAAGCTTTTCGATGGCCAGCCAGGCGACACCGAGCACTGCCGGGAAGAGGATTCCGAAAACAAACCAAAGCAACGTCGCATCCACGGCAGCTCCCGCGGGCACGGCATAGGGCGAGAGAAGGAAGGCTGCTGCACCTTCGCGGATGCCCACGCCCCCGAAGGAAAGCGGCAGGTCCCCCGCCACCGCGATGTAAGGGTAGGTGGCGACGGCCGTTGAGAATTCCGTGGCATGGAAAGCACGTAGGAGGAAAAAGAACGTAGAGAGCTCCAGCCCCATGGCCCCTAAGCCCATGATGGCATACCTGGGCATCCGGGCTGGAGGCAATCCCGACGCAACTTCGGCCAAATGTCCGTGAAGATGACTCAGCCTCCGTATTCCTTTGGAGAGGTGGGCCAATAGGCCGGGAAACCCGAGTAAGAGCGGAAGGAGTGCGAGCCACATCGCCACCCCAAAGATGGCGGCGGGAGGGGGGGCGAGAAGGAACAGACTGGCCCCCAGCAAGGTGAGCAGCGCCCAGAGATCAAAAATCCGATCGAAAACCGTCAGGAGTGCGACCTGCGTTCGCTGATTCTTTCGAACGAAGATACAACGACCCAGCTCGCCGATCCGGCCGGGAGTGATCAGTCCCAGCGCGCAGCCGCCCAGCAAAGTTCGCAACGATTGCCGCACGCGGAAGTTGCCTACGGAGGCCATCAGGCAATGCCATTTGTGAGCACGAAGTACGATCAGAGAGAGAACGCAGAAGGCCCCAAGGAGAACGCTTCTCAGGTCTAAATTCCTAAATGCCGCCCGCAATTCCGAGAAGGGAATTCGCCGGAGGGTAACGATAGCCACTCCGACCGATAGGACAACCTGCCGCCAAGGGATTGGGCGAGCCACACTATTTCCTTTACCAGGAACCGCACGACCGAGAATGTCCGCTCTATTTCGTGCGCCCGTAATCACTTGGATAGCATGTTTGGTGGGAGGTACCTACAGTACGAAAGTACTAGACGGAGTTTGCCGCGTCACTGTGCCGGAGAATTGGTTTGCAGGGAGGGCAACTCCAGCCGCTGATGGATGGCGTATAAGACGAGTTCCAAACGGTCGGAAACCCCAACCTTATCGTAGATGGCACGAAGATGGTTCTTTACGGTCTGCTCGGAAATGGCGAGGTGGGTGCTGATTTCGCGGTTATGCCAGCCCTCCATCAAGCAGCAGATAACGCTTTTCTCCCGGCGGGTTAACGTATCCGCGGGGCGAGGCCTGCTATCAATGCGCACCTCAAGAGCCTTGGCCATCGCTGAAACCTGCCTCTTGGGAACCCACGTCTCACCTTCATGAACGTGGCGGGCGCACTTGACGAATACTTGCGGGTCGACAGATTTGAGGATCACCCCGGCTGCGCCATTGCGCACATGGTTCGTCGAGGATTCGTCGGATTCAGCCGAAGCCGTGGCGACGACCTTGCACTTGGGAGCTGTCTTGGTAATTGCCGGGATCAGGCTGCCGTGACTCTCGGCAATGATTTCTTCCTGAATAAAAGCCAGATCCGGCCGAAAGCTCTCCATCAGAGCCAAAACGTCGGCGGCCTTGTCCGCCTCGGCGACAACCCGAAGATCATCCTCGACGGCGAATAGCTTCTTGAGGCCGAGCCTGAAGATGCCCTCCCGGTCCGCCACAAAAACCCGTATTTTGCCTTTCGAATTTCGAGCTGCTCCCATTCATGATCTCCTGTCAATCGCTCTGGGCAAGCCCCGGCAGGAGCCCTCGCCCCCGAACGATCACGCCATCACAGCCTACATGGATTGTCTTTTGTGAGAAATCCCGGGGCGGCCGGGAGTGCGAATCGCTCGCTTGCGGAGATGCGTGCCCCCAGGCTCGGCCTCAGACAATGGATGCAATTCATACTCATCGATGACCACACACAAACCCTCGGCTTCCCCCTCCCGCTTCCATCTCACGACCCGTCCGTTACACGAAAGCTCTAAGGGGGATTGGTTCCCCCCACGGGGAAGCACCACCTTGATGCTGAGCGAGGTTGTCCGTTGCAGGCGCACAGGAACCTCGATGAACAATCCGCTGCCGCTGATGTTTCCGGTCTTGCCCGTCGCCTGCTTGGGGGTACCGGCGCGGGTCTTCCAGCGGATTTCAACTGGAAGCCCCATCGGAATTCGTTGACTGGCGCGACGCTCATTCATACTGTTCTAACTCCCTAGGACGGATTTGAGTGAGGAGCTTAGCCTTTTTCTCCAAGTCCTGCAAGTGGTTAGCGATTATAGTATTGTGGTGATCATAACCTGCTAACTTTTCGACTTGTCGTGCGATCCGGCTTCCGGAATCATTCTCCAGCAAGGGTGCTAGTGAATCAGGAATCCCGTCAGGGCCACCCCCAAGCCGACGGCTCCCATCAGAATTCCCAGCAGCCAAAACCATCGCCGCTTGGTGAGCAAAGTGAGAGAGGCAATTACGATTGAGGCTTCCAGGAAAACTTCGCCGAGGTCGAATCGATTTCCCCGGCGCGAATCGAGCGCAACCTCGCGCTCCAGGGCATGGGCTTCCGAATCGCCCTCCCGGAGCTCTTCTTTGTATTGCTCTACCTGGTGCGTGTACTTCTCTTTGATTTTTTCTGCCAGTTCAGCGTCCTTCACGGCTGTCACTGAAAGGAGGTCCAGATAGAGTTCATAAGTATGCAGACGGATATTCTTCGCCTGGAAGTATGCCCAAGCATCGGTTGCCTTACTTTGAAATAGCAATTCTTCCGTGTGCGCGCGGTGGCCCAGTAACGAGATGGCCGCCAGCACCACGGCCAGCACCGCCATCGTGAAGGTGACGGGCATCAGCGCAGGATCGTGCGAGCCGTGCTCCGCGTTCTCGTGGAGCTCTTGAAGCTCTTCCATGTTTTCCCACCTCTCTTTTGTTGTTTAGCGCCGCAGGTGCAGCTATCCTGCGGGTCAATTTTCCAATTTCATTTTTTACGTGACCGGCAATGTACACCGGTGGGCGGCTGAATGCAAGCTTGAGTCGCGGCGCCAGGCTGGAAAAACTTTTGCACCGTTGCAAGTCGTCGGCGTTTCATCGTTGCCGACGGAGGAGACACACCTTCAAAGTTCATTCTCGATCGGGTTGCTGGTTGGCTCCAAGCTTACAGGCTCGCCCAGAAATGTGCTAACCTTGCGGATGAAGGCCAGGCCGGTTGTTTGGAGACCCCCAAGTAGCCACCGCGGCAGTGCCACTCAAAAAGGGGTATGATCGTCTGTGGACAAGAGCGATCGAGAGGTCAGGGCTGGAGGGATGGGTGAGCGG
>CAWEFC010000039.1:0-167207 GCA_963808085.1 uncultured Acidobacteriota bacterium | reverse complement strand
GCTTTCATGCAGACGCCTCGAACCCACCGACCAACCGCTGACAGCGCCGCTTCCGTCGCTGGCGTTCCACGCCTTCGGCGTGGGATGAGAACGTCGCTCCCTCCGCTCCAGACGTCCCAGCGCACATCTTCGGCGTGGATGATAATGATGTTCTCGCTCTCACTCCAAATCTTGTTCCAAATGCTGGTCCCGCCGGTGGGTCACTTCAACTAAGCACTACTGGGTCACTCTTGCTGAGCGCCGAAGCGGGAGCGGGACGCTCCCGAGACAGCGGGCAAGATGCCCGCGCTACGGACGCTTGGGCTTCGTTATTCCGCCCCTTCGGGTCGCCCTGTGGGGCACCGTCGATTAAGGACGTTCTGGCAAGGGCTCCGACTCGGCGACCAGCCGTGCCGTGGGAATCTCCTGGTCCTTGTACTGAAGCTGATAGAGCTTGAAGTATATTCCGCGCTGATCGAGCAATTCCTGATGGTTGCCCACTTCGCGCACGCGCCCCTTGTGCATGACCACGATTCTGCTGGCGTTCTGAATGGTGGAGAGCCGGTGGGCGATGACGAGCGAGGTGCGGTTCTCGATCAGGCGCCTCATCCCCTCGCGAAGCAAATGCTCGGTCTCCGGATCAACGCTGGAGGTTGCTTCGTCGAGGACCAGAATGCGGGGATTGTGCGCGAGCGCGCGGGCGAAGGACAGCAACTGCTTTTGACCCACGGAGAGCGTGGCGCCGCGCTCCCGAACGGGCTCGTCAAACCCTCCCGGAAGGCTCTCAATAAACGCCTGAAGGTTGACCTCTCGGGCCGCCTCGTGCAACTGCGCATCGGTAATACCTTCGGTGCCCAGACGGATGTTGCTCGCGATCGTCCCGGAGAAAAGGAACGGATCTTGCAGCACCACGCCGAAATTCCTACGCAAATCAGCGAGGCGGAGCTTGCGAATGTCAATGCCATCGAAGGTGATGCTGCCATCCTGCACATCGTAAAAACGCAAGAGCAGGTTGGTGAGGGTGGTTTTCCCGGCGCCGGTGTGGCCCACCACCGCCACCGTTTCACCCGGCTCGATCGCGAAGCTGATGTTGTCCAAAACTTTGTGGTTGTCCTTGTAGGCAAACCCGACCTTGTGGAATTCCACCTGTCCGTGGGGGTGCGTGAGTGCCTGGGGCCGCGGCGGGTCAACGATCATCACGGGCGTATCGAGCAGTTTGAAGATACGTTCCGAACTCGCCATCGCCGCCTGCAACAAGTTGTACTTATCGCTTAGATCTTGAATAGGACGGAAAAACCGCTGCGAGTACTGGATGAAGGCGATGGCCGTGCCCACGCTCACGGCACCGCGCAAGGTCATCCCCCCGCACATGTAGAGAATGATGCCAATGGCAATCGCTCCCACCAGTTCTACCGCGGGATAGAACAGGCCGTATGCCAGGATCGAATCCTTGTAGGCCTCCATGTGGGCGCGATTGGCGGCCTCGAATTCGTCGAAGCTGCGGTCCTCCCGATTGAAGAGTTGCAGCACTGCCATGCCGGTCAGGTGTTCCTGCAAATACGCGTTGATACGCGCAATCGCGATTCGAATGCGCCGGTAAGAATCGCGCACTGCGCGCCGGAACATTCCCGTTACGATGATGATGACCGGTAGTACCGAAAAGGTCAGCAAGGCCAGCTTCCAATTCACTTCCAGCATGACCACGATGATGCTCAAGAGGGTGAAGAAGTCCCCGAAGATCGCCACCACCCCGGATGAAAATAGGTCGTTCAGCACATCCACGTCGGTGGTCACGCGCGTGACGAGGCGGCCCACCGGATTGTGATCGAAGAAGGCCAATTCCAGGCGCTGCAAGTGAAGGAAGATCTGCTGGCGGAGGTCGTACATCACCTTCTGCCCGACCAGTTGCATGGCGAACGACTGCGCGAATTCCATCACGAAGCTGGCGACGATCGTTGGAAGGAAAAGCGCAAAAGCGATTTGGACAATGCCCACCATGGGATCGCGGCTCAGAAAGTTGGCGAGGATGGAAGGGAGGTGCTGGCCGCGAACGGGGTCGAGATAGCGGTCCACTTCGACTTTCATCAGGTATGCGGGGATGGCCTGAAGCATTCCGTACACGAGCGTAGTGATGAGCGCGAACAAGGTCATCCGCCAATACGGACGAAGGTACTCGATCAACCGCCGCATCAGCCGCGCGTCGTAAGCTTTTCCGAGAATCTCTTCTTCGTGTGAATTCCCAGCCATAATCCGGACAAGGTCACGAGTCAGAAGACAGGAGTCAGAATGAAAACCCTCCAGTCTTTTTTGACAGCCTCTGATTTCCAGCTTCTAGCTTCTAGCTCCTAGCTCCTGACTTCTGTCTTCTACCACCTTCGTCACGCTTCCTTTTCCAACGCCTCTTCGATCAACTGTTTGTTGTAGAGCTCCGTGTAATGGCCGTTCATGGCCAGAAGTTCCGCATGGGTGCCGCGCTCAGCGATCTCACCGCCGTGCAGCACCACGATTTCATCGGCGTTCTGAATGGTCGAAACGCGGTGCGAAATCAGAATGGTCGTGCGGCCGGCCACAACACCGCTCAGTTGCCGCAGTATGGTCTCCTCGGTGTAGGTATCCACGCTGGAGAGCGCATCGTCCAGAATCAGAATTCGTGGATCGCGAATGACCGCGCGAGAAATGGCCGTCCGCTGCTTCTGCCCGCCGGAGAGGGTTAGCCCGCGCTCTCCGACCATGGTGTCGAACTTCAGCGGGAAACTGCTAATCTCTGGGAGAATATTGGATATCGCGGCAGCGCGCTCCACCTCGGCATCCGACCTCTCCGGAGCGCCCAGCCGGATGTTTTCACGAATCGTCTCGCTGAACAGAAATGTTTCCTGCGGCACAAACCCGATGTCCTTGCGCAGCGTGTGGAGAGGGATCTGGCGGATGGGAACTCCGTCGATCAAAAGTGTTCCGGGTGGCGCATCGTACAGGCGGGGAATCAGATTGACCAGCGTGGATTTTCCCGAGCCTGTCGCGCCGACCACCGCCACAGTCTTGCCGGCGGGGATATGCAGGTTGATGTTCTTCAGAATCGCGTGGCCGTTGTAGCTGAAGCTCAGATCGCGGAATTCGATGTCGCCCATGAGCGCCGTTATGGGCTCGACAGGAACTTCGCGGTCGTCGATATCGGGCTTGGCATCGAAGATGGTCATCAATCGTCCCTGCGAAGCCAAACCGCGCTGCACGAGGTTGGTCACATAACCCAGCGCGACGATGGGCCAGATCAGGTTGGCGAGATACACGTTGAAGGCGGCAAACGTACCGACGCTAATCATTCCCCGCACCACGTGGAATCCGCCCACAATCAACACCATCATGACTGCCAGCGCATACATCAGTCCCATTGCCGGCCACAGGAAGCTGCTGATCCAGATCAATCCCCGGTTCTTTTGCACAAAGTCGCGGTTCATCACGTCAAACGTGGCCATCTCCGCATCTTCCTGGCAAAAGGCGCGCACCACCCGCACTCCGGCGATGTTCTCGCGCACGCGTTCCGTGATCTCCGAATAAAGCGCTTGAATTTTCTCGAACCGCTCGTGAATTTTGGCGCCGAAATACTTAACCCCCAGGGAAACCAGCGGCAAGGGGGCAAGCGCCATCAGCGTCAGCCTCCAATCCAGGCGAATCATCACGGCGATTGTCGTAATGCCAACCACCACGGTAGTGGCGGAGTACATGATGCCCGGGCCAACCATGTTGCGAACCGCATTCAGGTCGTTGGTGAGCTTTGACATCAAGTCGCCGGTGCGGTGTTCGGTGTAATACCCCTGGGATAGACGGAGCAGGTGACGGAACAAGTCATTGCGCAGATCGAATTCGACGTCGCGGGAGATGCCGATCAGAATCCATCGGGTCCAGAATTGGAAAACGGCCTTGATGAGCGACAACCCTATCAGCACGGCTGCCACAACGGCCAAGCGCCTCAAGAGCAAGCTGTGCATCAGGTCATCGATTCCAGCCTTGATGACCAGAGGAACAATGGCTCCCACAGACTGTCCAACAGCCAGGCAGACGAATCCCGTAATGTAGCGCGCCTTATAGCGAGCAAGGTACGGCCGAAGCGGGCGAAAACGGGCGAGCATTCGAATCCTTCTCTCTTAAACCCTTGATCTTGTCCGTAGGACTAACGAGGGCCAAAACATTAGATTATAACGGACGGCGGAGGTTACCGAAACGGGGTTTGTTGCCGCGCGGGAGACCCCGGACAAAAACCGCGGGAAGCACTGGAAAATCCAGATGTATGCATGTACGATGGGACCGGGTTTGGCGGCCCGGCGCGCGGGTCCAGGCGATTCTTGATCGAGGGAGCCACGTATGGCGAATGATCAGTCCGACGAAGAACGTGAAAAAAGGATCGAGGAACTGAAGCTTCGGGCGCAAGAATTGGCCGGCGGAGAGATGACGACCGGGGAGTTCGAGCAGCAATCACCCGAAGTCGAAGAAGGATTCTGGAAACACGTCGTGGATTACGAGGAAGCTCCATGGACAACGCACTTTCAGCAATTGGAGAGGGCCGGTGTTTCCATGCCTGCGCCGGAATCGCTAAATGACCAAGAGGTGACAGCCAAGCTCTGGGAAGTCATCAACAAGATGGCCCAAATGCGGATCTTCCTGGAGGACACCGACCATCTGAGTGACCGTGAGCTCTACACGAAACTCTGGGGTGACCTCTTACGTGAGGAAACCAAAGACGTCCTCCTGAACCAGGATTCCGCTTGCCATTATCAACTGCTCAGCACCGGCGCCGAGGAAGACACCTATCTTTATCTGAAATATTTCGCCGATGAGGATTGGCGCGCATGGTGGCGCAAGGATTTCCCCGACGACCCGATGCCGGACCACGAGGACCCGCCTTACGATCGAGACCGCCTTCTACCCCAAGCCACCTACAGTCCTCCACCCGACTTGCCGATCAGCTAGGGTATTACATCTCGCGGCGGCCTTCGAGGGCCTTGACCATGGTAACTTCGTCCGCGTACTCCAATTCTGAGCCCACGGGAATTCCCATGGCGATGCGGCTCACTTTTACCCCGAGCGGTTTGATGAGGCGGGAAATATAGACGGCCGTGGCTTCGCCTTCGACGGTGGGGCTGGTGGCAAGAATCAATTCTTTTACTTTGCTGCCCCGAAGGCGCTCGAGCAGGTTCTTGAGCTTCAGTTGGTCGGGGCCAATACCTTGTAACGGCGATAAGGATCCGTGCAGCACGTGGTATTGTCCCCGGAACTCACGCGTCTTCTCCACGGCGATAACATTGTACGGCGTCTCGACCACGCAAATCACTTCACCATCGCGCCGAGGGTCTGTGCAGTACTCGCAAGGGTCGAGTTCTGTCAGGTTATTGCACACGCTGCACAAGCGGATTTTGTCCTTGGCGTCGACGATGGCCGCGGCGAGGCGCTGAACTTCCTCGCGTGAGGCGCGCTCCAGGTAGAAGGCGATGCGTTGTGCCGACTTCTGCCCGATCCCCGGCAGGCGTTTAAACTCGTCAATCAAACGGGCCAAAGGCTCAGCGTAGTCTTTCATAAGGTTGGAAATTGGAAACTAGAAACTCAAAACTGGAAACTCGAGGAGGCACCCTTCCTCCGATTGAGCGGGTTGGACTCTGCACGATTCGCTTGTGGGTATTCTTTTTCCAGGCCATCCATAAGAAGGATTCGTGCGTGACTTCGGCGTTAGTGCACGGCATTAAGGCTGGCTACGATATTCGAGTTTCCAGTTTCTAATTTCCAGTTTCTATTCTCTATTTCGAGTTTCGGCAGGCGTTAGGTCAAGCCCGGTATGTTAAGCCCGCCGGCCAGGCTGCCCATTTGGCTGGACAACTGTTCGTCAACTTTTCGTGACGCTTCATTGCAGGCAACCAGGATCAGGTCTTGCAGCATTTCTACATCCTGCGATGCAAACACCTCGGGGTCGATGCGCACTTCGTGAATCTGCTTCTGACCGTTCATCTTGATGGAGACCATGCCCCCGCCCGCCGCGGCCTCCACCACCAACTCATCCAATTGCTTCTGTAACTGTTCCTGGAATTGTTGGACTTGCTTCAGCATCTGTTGCATTTGCCCCAGGTTTTTCATTGCTCACTCCCGGCTCAGGTCTTTGACATCCAGCACCGTGCCGTCAAACTTTTTGCGAAATGCTTCCACCGCCTGATCCCGTTCGGCGCGTTCGCGAGCGTTGGGCCGCTCTACACGAGCTTCTACTTCCTGCTCATCAAGTCTAACACAGATTTTCACGGGTTTGCCGAGCACTTCCGTACACACGCCGCGAAGCATTTCCTGTTGCTCCCGGTTCTTGAGTAAATCCGCGAAAAAGGAATCCTTCTGCGCGTAGGAAAATGTGACTTCACCATTCTCGAAGCTCCATCGGCTCATGTGCTCCAGACAACTGCCCAGAAAATTCGATTGGGCATAGATCTTGGACTTGATCGCGGCGAGTACTGCATCCTCGCTCGCGGGCACAGGCGGGGCGGCGGTTTCTAGCGGCGCAGTCGGGCGCGCGACCGCGACAGACGGCGCCGGGCGGGGTTCCTCCGCAGGACGTTTGGCGAAACTCTCGGTGCGAATCTGGCGTGGCGGCTCGGAAGCCAGACGCGCGGGTGGATCCGCGGCGGGCCGTGCCGGCGCGGGTAAACTCTTTACCGGAGCGCCTGCGCCGCCGAGGCCGCTGAGCAGCATCTCCAGCGATGCGAGTCGTCGCGCGTGTACCATCTTCATCAGGGCCAGTTCCAGATGGAAGCGCGGCACCAGCGCATAGCGCATCTCGCTTTCCGCGCGCAGCAGAATATTGAAAAACCGCGAAAGGTCTTCTTCGCTGAAGCGGCCCACAATCTCACCGATTTGCTGCCGCTGTTCACTGGGAACTTGGAGAAGCTTGCTGTCCGCCCCGCAGGTTCGGCCGATCATCAGGTCGCGAACAAAACGCGTGAGCTCGCCGCAGAAGTGGGCGAGTTCATAACCCTCAGCCGCCAATTGGCCCACGCGTTCCAGCACCAGGCGGGAATCCGCGGCATCGATGGCTTTCACGATGTCCGCGAGCAATTCCGTGGGCACCACTCCCAGCACTTGGCGCACGCGTTTTTCGTCCAGATGCTGGCCGCACGCGGCAATCACCTGATCGAGCAGCGAAAGACCGTCGCGCATGCTGCCCTCGGCTGCCTGCGCCAGCGTAGAGACGGCGCCCTCGTCGGCGTCAACTTTCTCTTCCGCGATCACCGCGCGTACGCGATCGTAGATTTCGCCGTAATCCAGCAATCGGAAGGAAAAATGTTGGCACCGCGACTGAATGGTGGGAGGCAGCTTGTGCGGTTCCGTGGTCGCGAGCATGAACAGCGAGCGCGGGGGCGGCTCCTCCAGGGTCTTCAGCAGCGCGTTGAAGGCCTCCGTGGTGAGCATGTGCGCTTCGTCAATGATGAAAATCTTGTAGCGGTCGCGCGCGGGCAGATACCGCACCGCTTCCCGCAGTTCCCGGATTTCGTCGATGCCCCGGTTTGAGGCCGCGTCGATTTCCTGGACGTCCACGGAATTTCCCGCGGTTATTTCCACGCACGACGGGCACGTGCCGTCGGGAGTAACAGTGGGGCCGGAAATGCAGTTGAGTGCCTTGGCCAGAATGCGCGCAGTGGTGGTTTTCCCCACGCCCCGGGCCCCCGAAAAGATATATCCGTGGGCCACACGATCCGTCAGGATGGCGTTTTTCAGGGTGTCGGTGGCCAGGTGCTGTCCCACCACGTCATCGAAAGTTTGGGGCCGATATTTGCGGGCGATGACTTGGTAGGACATGGGAGGGAAATCAGGGTTTAGGATTTAGGATCTAGGATTCAGGATTAAGCCCCTTGCGGTCCGTTGCCGGTAGGCCGTTGATCGCAGTGATCACCTCGGCTTGTTCCTGGCGACGGACAAATGACAACGGACAAAGGACGTTCTTAATTCTTGATCAGACTTCGGGTGATCCGCGGCACACGGAGAGGCTCGTTACCGTTGCTTCCTTCCGGACCTGGCGGGGTTCGCGAACATCCGTCGCACAGAGCCCGAAGTCTGACATGGTTTGCCCTGCAACGTGCAATGGCAATGAGCAAACTCATTTCGATGGTAGCACGCGCGGCGAATCGCGTCGATAGCATTGAAGAAAAGTATCGAAGAAGAACTTTGAAGAAAGGGCGCCGTTCAGTTTCATGTCGAGGCGGCTCTACGCCTCCACGTGGTCGTTTCGGCGGGTTTACCCCGCCATGTGGCGGCCTAAAGCCGCCTCGACATTTTTGACTCCTTGCCAGGACAAGAGGCAATCGTGGTTGGGTTCCGTCGCCGCTTAACCCAGGAATTGCGCGAGTGGCTCCCAGTAGTGGGCTTTCCATCCTGCTGCGAGGTGCTCACCCGTCCCCTTGGGAAAGCCCGTGTGGTCAAAGACAATCCTGGTTCTGTCGCCTTGTTCCACGAGTTCGAATTTCGCAATCGAGTAGATTCCCGGATCCCAGAAGGCCACTCGCCAGGCTTGGACGATTCGCTGGTTCGGCACAAGTTCGATATGCCGCCCCACGATGATGGCGCCAAAAAGCACGAAGGCGCCTCCCGCTTCGCGGCTGATTTGCGTCGGCGACTTTTCGAGCTGGATGCTGGGCTCCTTGGCCGCAATGATCTGCGTGACTTTGTTGAACTGTTGGGTATCGGTGAGCGCTTCATATACCCGCAGCCGGCTCGCTTTGAAAACCGGCTCCTGGTGAATAGCTTCGGCCGTGTGAGAAAGCTCTGCCTCAGTTTCCGCCCAAGCCCCAATGGAGCTCAGGGCGAGGCTGCCAAACACAACGGCGACCCCGGCCATCGCTTGCCGCCGCGTCGGCATACCGACCAGTGCGGTCGAACTCTTGCCGTTACGCATGCTATTCACGTTCATGATTGCCCTCCCGACTGTTGTTGCCCAAGGTCGGGTAGTGGCACCGTTTGACGTCGTAGCGGCGAGTTTACCTCGCCATTTGGCGGCGTAAAGCCGCCTCTACGTAAAACTGCACCACTGCCCAAGGTTGGGGCATTAAAGCATCCGGCCAGAATATGTTCAAGATCATATTTTCATGGCAGGGATCATCCACGCGGAGGCATACTTCCGGCAAGTAAAACGAGGAGGACCCATGCCTTATCCCGCCAACCATCGCGTCGAAGTCAGGGGAAAGATTATCCAGAGCGCTCGCCGGCTCTTCAACCGCCACGGTTTTGAAAATGCCTCGATCCAGCAAATCATGGCGGGCACGGGTCTGACGTCCGGCGGGTTCTATAGCTACTTTAAGAGTAAGAGCGATCTCGACGTTGAGGTCTTGGGATGTTTTTTTACCGACCCGGAATGGAAGAGTTGCTGGGAAGGCGTAGAGGGTGGCTTGCTGCGGGCGCTTTCACCAGCCGCGGCGAGACGGGTGAGGGGTCACTTCCTCGGCCCCTCCGCCGACACCCGCTTCGCCTTCACCACTTCGCCCACGAACTCGTCCGGGTGCTCCTGCACCATCGCGTTGCGATCCCGCAACAATCGGATGCCCAGCGGAAAGTCCCGCGAGCCAATTTCCTACCGGCAGGAAATTCGTGCGTGAAACGCCAAATATTCTGGCGGCTATCGGGCATTGCGTCGGTGCTTGGCTTTCTCCTGGTCGGTGTATTGCTCGCATATTACTTGGAGATTAACTTTTGCGTAAAAGCACTCACACCAATGGCCTACGCGAAAACCCGATCAGAAAAGGAGGCCGGGAACGATAGCCGGCAAGTCGGTCAGGCCTGTAGTTGGCTGGTTGGCCGGAACCGCTGGCCGCGGGTGGCAGGTGAAGAGACCGTGCCAGCGCCTCAACTCGCCCCAAAGACGGGGCGTCGGTCGGGCGGGCCGATTCGCCGAGCGGGTGTCCCAGGCGCGAGGGAGGGAGGCAGATCGCCGAAGGGAACCAAAAATGAAGGTTCATCCGGGGATGTTGAGGAAAAGAAGAAAGGACAGGTGCCAGGTGTCAGGTGCCAAGTGTCAGGGCCAATATCCACGGGTCCCCTGCCTGTGTAAAGGTAGTTGGTGGAGAAAATGGTCAAAAATGAAGGTTCATCCGGGGATGTTAATGAAAAGAAAGAAGGACAGGTGCCAAGTGTCAGGTGCCAGGTGTCAGAGCCAAGCTTCACGAGTCCCCGGCTAATGTGAAGGGTGCCCGGTGGAGAAAATAGTCAAAAATGAAGGTTCATCCGGGGATATTGATGAAAAGAAAGAGGGCAGGTACCAGGTGTCAGGGGCCAAGTGTCAGGGCCAACCTTCACGGGTCCCCGGCCAACGTGAAGTGTGCCTCGGTGGAGAAAATAGTCAAAAATGAAGGTCCATCCGGGGATATTGATGAAAACAAAAGATGGCACGACAAGATTTAGTTATCAAAGCGCCTAGGACGTTTGACCAGTCCCGACTGACCCTGCAGAGCCAGGATCCCGAATGGCGAGGAGCACCCGTCTGAGCGGACCGCGCAAGAACGCGAGGAGTGCCACGGGCATCCTGCCCGTGAAGGAGACATGGCCAAGATGGCCATGGCACAGGATCTGGAGTGCCGATTTCAGATCGGAAATGTCAGACCTGCAGTCGAGGATCGAAGCTCGCACAGCGAAACTCGAAAGACGCAACCCGAAGCCCGAAAGGCGAGAATCGCAAGTCACAAATCACAAATCGCTAAATCATTCCATGATCCAACGGCAAATCTGGAAGTGCCAAGACGTGACCTATGGGAGTATGATGTTGGGGTAAAGCACTATCCTGAGGAGTGCCCGCGCGTGACGAATTGTGACGGGACCCCAGGTGAAAGAGGGGATTGTGGCCGAAGAAAGACTAAAGATTGCAGTGTTTATTGATTTTGACAACATCCAGATTGGCGTCAAGGAGACGCTAGGGAGAGACTTTGACGTTTCCATCGTTCTTGAGGCGCTCAAGGAGCGGGGAGAGGTGGTCAGCAAGGTTGCCTATGGCGACTGGCCTCGATCGAACGAGTATAGCCGCGAGATGACGCAGCATGCCATCCATATGGTGCAACGTAGTGTAACGCCCCGCGGCGACAAGAACGGCGCGGACATCAACCTGGCGCTCGACGCGCTGGAAATGGCTTTTACCCACAATCACATCAACACCTTTGTGATTGTTGGCGGCGATAGCGACTTCATCGCGCTGGTGGAAAAGCTGAAACAATATGACAAGCGCGTGTTCGTTGTGGGCGGCCGCCAGTTTACCTCCGGCATCTTGCAGCGGAACTGCCACGAGTTTATTTCCTACGAAAATCTGATGAAAACCGGCGGCGACAGCGCGCGCACACCGCGCACTCAGCGCACCGCGGCGCGCAACGCCGAGGGACGCTCGCTCTCCACCGCCATGCCGAATATCCAGCGCGCGTTGCAGATCCTGGCCGAACGCGAAGTTGCCCCGCAACTTGGTCTGCTGAAGAGCACGCTGTTGCAGCTTGACGCCACCTTCAGCGAGCGTGACTTTGGCGCCGGCTCGTTCCTGGAATTCATCCAGAAGCTGCGCAAGGCGGGTTTGGTGGAAATGCGCCGGACTGACCGCGGTTATCTTGTCGAGGTGCTTGAGGGTGAGGCCCCTCGCGAGACTCCGCCGGAGCCGGTAGGCGAAACGCCCGCAGTCGAGGCGGAATCAGTGGCGGCAGTTGCAACCGAAGGTCCGGCGAGCGAGATTCCGGCTACGCCGCCTCCTGCAATCCCTCCGCCAGCCCCAGCGCCAACGGCCCCCGCCGCCTTTGTGCCCGCACCCGCGAGTCCGGATGAAGCTCTAGCTGCGCTGCGACAAGCTTTGCCCGGACATTTTGAGAAAGCCCCCAACCGTCCGGTCTATCTGCGGCAGATCCGGCAGCTCTTGCGCGCGGCCGGGACGGCGGTGGATGAGCGATCGGGTTTTCGCGGCCTGTTGGATCTTCTCCACCAGGCACAGCGCGAAGGCTGGCTGCGTCTGCATCGCGATCGCAAGGGAGTCTGGCGAGTGTTCCCCGCCGGCCCCGCTCCTGCTGTGACTCCTGCCACATCGGCAGATGTTGAGATTGCAGCGGAGATTCCACAAGAGCTTGAACCGGGGCTTGAAACAGGGCTTGAACCCGAGGTGGGGTCGGACCTTGGCCCGGAGCTTGAGCCTGACTTGCTTCTGCCGGTCGAAACCGACGTGAATTGGGAGGTGGAAGTCTTACCAGAGGAGATCGACGAGCCTGCGGAGCCGCCAGCGCCGGTCCCGGCTCCGGCTGAGGATCTGGTCGATGCGGAAACCGCTCCTCAATCCAAACCACGTAAGCCGCGCGCCCCTAAGGCAGGGGCTAAGACCGCCAAGCGCAAGCCTTCCACACGGCGGAAGACCAAACCACCTGCGGACGCTGGGGAAGCGTGAGGGGAATCGGGTCAGGGGGCCATCTTACGCATTTCCGTGGTCACTCATGAGACGTAAGCGGCTTCAACACCTCTGATCTCCGCGAACGGTTTGCGGCGGACTGCTGACGCTTGATAGCGAGTCAATAGTCCATCCGCAGATCTATTGGCGCTCCCCCATTTCCAGGACGGCGATGGTGTCCGAGTCGTCTCGGGCGCTTGCAGGAATTTGGAGCACGGTACCGCCTGCCGACTCGCTGAAGTCTCCGCGGCTTCCATCTTTCAAGTAGTGCACGGACTGGACCCTGCCAGGTAACGGCGGGAGCAACAGGGAGGAGTCCTGCCAATCCAGGATGTGAACGTAAACCTTATTCCCCTTCTGCGTGGTCACGCCCCATGGCCGGGGAGTGATAGGCCCGCCGCGAGTGCCGTAAATCGATTCCCCGTAGCGTGTGAGCCACTGGCCCATCGCCCGCAGGTGCGTCTGGAACTCCGGCTGGATTTTCCCGTTGGGCATCGGCCCCACATTTAAGAGGAAATTCGCATTGTGACCCGCCGCCTGCACCAGGTACTGAATGAGTTGGCGTGTGCTTTTGTAGTGGGAATCCCCGATGTTGAAGCCCCACGCATTGTTCATCGTCTCGCAGGTTTCGAGCGGCAGTTGATGGCTGATCACTGCCGTCTGATTGAAGCCCGCGGTGTTTTGTCCCGGAAGGTCTTTTTCAAACATCTGGAAATCCTCGCCAGGAAAGGGTGAGTGGTGGTGATTGGAGCCAACCAGCGCCTGCGGTTGCAGGTCGTGGATGAGTTTGTAGGTCGTCGCAAGGCGCCAGTCCGCGTCCGGCTTGTCCCACATTCCGTCGAACCAGATGCCTCCGATTTCACCATAGTTGGTCAACAATTCGCGAAGTTGCTCGTCCATATAATCCAGGTAGTTGTCCCAATCACCGCTGTCCGGGCGCCCCGCGTCTTGCCCGGTGCGACCGCGAGGGAAGTAATTCGGATTGTGCCAGTCCAGTTGCGAGTGATAGAAGAACAGCTTGATGCCCTGGCGGTGGCATTCATCTGCCAGCATCTTGAGCACGTCTTTCTTGTAGGGCGTACGATCCACGATGTTCCAATCGGATTGCTTGGTGGCAAACATCGCAAACCCGTCATGATGCTTGCTGGTGATCGTGATGTACTTCATCCCCGCTGCTTTGGCCATGCCCACCCATTCGGCCGGGTCGAATTCGGTGGGGTTGAAGAAGGCGGGCAGCTTTTCGTATTCCTCCACGGTGAGGTGGCGGTTGTTCATGACCCACTCGCCGTCGCCCAGGACGCTGTAGACGCCCCAGTGAATGAACAATCCGAATTTGGCATCCTGGAACCACTCCCGCGCCGCCAGGTTCGTAGCGCTGGGCTGGTAGTTCTCCTGCGCCCGGACAGCCGGGGATAGGGACAGCACGCCGAACCCGAGCAGAAGTATTGAACCCAGCGACCACCTGCAGCGGGCAAAGTTGTGGAACATGTTGATTACTCCTTTGGGCAACGGGTCAATTTGATGGGTGGCGGTTTCACACCACGAGAGAGTGCGGTCAACTGGCCCCTTTCAGATCACCAGCACGCCGGCGCCGTGGATTTTACTACTTTTGAGGTTTTGCAAAGCGTGATTTGCCTCGGAAAGCTGGAAAGGTTCGACCTGGGTGCGCACGGGAATTTCCGCGGCGAGACGGAGCAGGGCTCGTACATCCTCACGCGTGCTATTCGCGACGCTGCGCAGGACGCGCTCGTGGTAGAGGAGCTGATATTCCATTTCGGGCAGGGAAGACATGGTGATGCCCGCCAGAGCCAACGTGCCGCCTTTGCGAAGCGCCCGCAGCGCCTTGGGGACAAGCCCGCCTGCCGGAGCAAAAATGATGGCCGCATCGAGCGGGCTCGGGGGTGGGTCACCCGCCGCGCCCGTCCACAAGGCCCCAAGCTGGCGCGCCAATTCGCGGTGCGATTCCGCGCGCGTAAAGACACAGACTTCGCAACTCCAGTGGCGCGCAATCTGGATCACAATATGCGCCGACGCGCCAAAACCGTAGAGACCCAGTCGCTCGCCCGGTTGGAGGTTCGAGAGCTTGAGTGCGCGGTAGCCGATGACACCCGCACAGAGCAAAGGCGCAGCCTCCTGGTCGGAGAAACTTGCGGGGAGAGGATAGGTAAAGGCGGCGGGAGCCACCATCGCCTCCGCATAGCCGCCATCGACATGGAAGCCCGTGAATCGCGCCCGCTCGCACAAGTTCTCCAAGCCTTTGCGGCAGTACGCGCACTCCCCGCAGGTCGAGTAGAGCCACGGAACACCCACGCGGTCGCCCTGACGAAAATCGTTCACGCCCGAGCCGAGAGCGTCCACGGTGCCCACGATTTGATGGCCGGGGACTACCGGAAGCTTGGGAAGCGTCAAATCCCCTTCCACGATGTGCAGGTCCGTATGGCAAATGCCGCAAGCTCGCACGCGAAGGCGGATTTCGCCGGGGCCAGGTTGTGGGATGGGAAGCTCCGCGAGCCTTAGAGGGTTGTCCGCAGCCGGGCGCGGTTTTTCCAGAAGCATGGCGCGCATGATTAAACCCGAGTTTATCGAAGACACTGCGGGGCCGCAAGCGATGGGATGCTCCTTCGCTTGCTTCCCTTCGATGCTTCGCGAAATAATGGGCCGATGAGATCAGCGTTCAAGCTGAACCCCGAACAGCAGAAAGCCGTCGAGCATGGCGAAGGCCCGCTCCTGATTATCGCCGGGCCGGGCAGCGGCAAGACCCGCGTTATCACCCAACGAATCGTGCTCCTTTTGACGGGCACGGGAATCGCCGCCGAAGAACCGGCATTGCTTCCGGAATTCAAGACTCCTGCACAATACACGGAGGAAAATTCCGGGCAGGGGATTCAGCCGGAAAACATCCTGGCGCTGACTTTCACTGAAAAGGCGGCGCGAGAAATGCAGCGTCGCGTTCGGGAGGCCCTGCCGGAAATCGAGACCCTTCCCCAAATCTCCACATTTCATGCTTTCTGTTATGAGGTGCTGCGGAAACGTCATTTCGAGCGAACGCTGCTCGACAAAGTCGACGTTTGGATCTTCCTTCGCCAGAGGATGGAAAGCCTTCAACTTCAGTTTTACCAAAAGCTCGCTGAGCCCGGCGCGTTTCTTCATTCGCTCAATGACTTTTTCTCGCGCTGCCAGGATGAGCTGATCGAGCCGGCGGATTTCGAGCGATACGCGGAATCCATGGAAAAGGAGTACTTGGGGATCGCGCCGTCTTTGGACGCCGCAGAGCGCACCCTGATGTACCAGGAAATCCAGAAAAAGCAGGAACTCGCGCGCGTCTTCCGCAATAGCCGGAGGCTCATTGAGGAAGCCGGTTGTTCGAGTCTCGGCAGCCTGATTCCGGAGACGGTTCGCCTTTTCGACCGCGAGCCGGAGGTTCTGGATTCCTATCGCCACCTCTTTCGCTATGTCTTGGTGGATGAATTCCAGGATACCAATTACGCGCAAGTGGAGCTGCTGAAGCGCCTCGTGAAGCCGCCGCACAACATCACCGCTGTGGGTGACGATGACCAGGCCATTTACCGCTTTCGGGGCGCGTCGCATGGGGCTTTCAAGATGTTTGACGAAGCCTTTCCCGGGCACGAGACCGTTTTTCTTGACACCAACTTCCGCTCCACTCGGCGCATCCTCCGCGTCGCGGAAGTGCTGATCGCGAAGAACGACCGGTATGAGGCGAAGCCGCGACTCCGGACGAATCGGGAAGAGGGCGCCCCGGTTTACCTGTTGCAATCGGCTGACTTCCTGAGCGAAGCGGCTTGGGTTGCCGAAGAAGTGGCGCGGCTCACCCGGCAGGGGACGCCGCCGGCCGATATCGCCGTGCTTTACCGTGCGCATGGCTACCGCGATCCGTTGGTCGAACAATTCCGCCGGTTGAAAATTCCCTTCGCCATACGCGGCCTGTCAATTCTATCTACTGTCATCCTGCGCGACCTGGCCGCATACCTGAATGTCATCCACTCCGCGCACGATAACGTCAGCCTCACGCGTGTCCTGCTCACGCCGCGATGGAGTTTCCCCGAAGAATTGGCCCTGGAAGCGCGCAAACAGGCACTGCGCGACCGCTGCTCGCTTTTTGACGTCCTGGAATCCTGGGAAAGGTCTGGAGACGCGAGCCGCCTGGAGGCCACAGGGTGGCCGGAACTGAACCGCCTGTTGAGCGATCTACACCGTTACGCCGAGCACGCCCCGGTGTTGGCTGTGCTCCAACGGTTGATCGGCCGGCTGGAGCTGAACTTCCTGCCGCAGGACCCCGACGGCGCTTATGTCGAATCTTTCCGAAAATTCATGGAAAAGTGGGAGGGCAAAAGCGAATCCTGGAAACTCGATGCATTCCTGGAGTACTTTGCGTATTTTCGCGAGGCCGGTGGCCAAATCGAGGCGCCCGAGCCCGAAAACAGCAAGCACGCCGTGCAAATGATGTCCGTGCATGCCGCCAAAGGCCTGGAGTTTCCTGTAGTGTTCATTCTCAGCGTGGCGCCTCGGCGGTTTCCACATACCGAGCAGAAACCCGTTATCGAGTTTCCAGAAGCTCTTCGCAAGGGTCCGCCACCTCCTGCCAACATTCATGAACAGGAAGAACGGAGGCTGCTTTACGTGGGGTTGACGCGCGCGGAGGACCGGTTGTATGTCTCCAGCGTGTCGAAATCGGCGAAAAAGCCCTCCGTGTTCGTAAACGATCTCACCTCAGACCCCTCGGTTGAGGCGCGTGATATCGAGCGTATCCAGGTTCCCGAGGCTCCGCCGGACACGGCCGATCCGCCGGTGGCGCCGCCGGTACTGAGCGAGCGCACTCGTGCCTCAATGCCTCAGAGCAGCTTGTTTAGCAATGCCCCAGGCGCTCCGGGAATCTATCCACCGATTGCAGCCTGGGCCAGCCGTACTTCGGCCATCAAGCCAGAGCAGAAGCTTCAACTCAGCGCTTCAGCCATCGAGACTTACGATACCTGCCCGCAGAAGTTCATGTTCAGCCACTATCTGAAGATCCCAACCGGGCCGCAGCCGGCCCTGACCTTCGGCAACGTCATGCACCAGTGCGCGCGCCGCTATTTCGAACTGAGGCGGCAGGGGCCGGTGCATTTCGAGCAAATTCAGGCGCATTTCGAGCAAATCTGGAAAGGCGCGGGCTTTGAGGACGATTACCAGGAACAGGCTTACAAGAAGGCGGGGCTTGAGCAACTGCGCGTATTCGTGAGCCGGCACGAAACCGTCACGACGCTCCCCATCGCCGCTGAGGCGCACTTCTCGCTCGACCTGGGGGACGTCGTGCTGGAAGGGCGCATTGACCAGATTAATCCCCTCACGGACCATTCTGTGGAGTTGGTGGATTACAAGACCGGCCGCCCGCCGTCGCAAAAAGATGCGGACAAGAGCCTTCAGCTTTCCGTGTACGCCTTGGCCGCACGCGACCAGATGCGCCTCAACCCTACTAGGCTTGCTTTTTATAGCTTCACGAATAACGAATCCGTGCGCACCGTGCGCACTCCCAAGGATCTCGATTCGGTCATCACCGAGGTTCGTGAAGTGGCCGGGCAAATCCGAAAACAGTTGTTTCCCCCCAAACCAGGCTTTGCGTGCAAATATTGCGACTACGTGCTGATCTGCCCGGCGCACGAAGAAAGCTTCTGATTTTGGGTTGAAACCGTGGCCAACGCTCACTTGCATCCGAAATCGAAATGAGGCGATCCCTATGAACTCGATCCTGCTCGTCTTGCTGGGTATTGTGCTTGGCGGTGCGATCGGCTGGTTGCTGGCCGCGGCCCGTACCCGCACCGAGCTGGTCAAATCCCAGGTAGATGCCGAGGGACGCGTGAAGGCCGCGGAAGGCACACTTCTGGAGGTCCGTGCGCGGTTTGGAGCCCTCCAAACTTCCCTGGATGATCGTGAGCGCGAACTCGTTGGGCTTCGGCAAAAACTTCGGGAGGAGGGCGAACAGAAGGTCAAGGCGCAAACAGAGCTTGATAACGCGCGAAGCGCACTCGCAGATTCGAATCAGTTGCGAGAGCGCCTGAAGGTCGAGGGCGAATTGAGGGTCGCCGCAGAAACCAAGCTGCGTGAGACGCAGACGAGTCTGGACGAGCAGCGAAAGCTCCTGGAGGAAGCAAAAAGGACGCTGACGGAGACCTTCCAGGCTCTCTCCGCCGAGGCCCTTAAGAGCAACAACCAGGCGTTCATCGCCCTGGCGCGCAGCCAGTTTGAAACGTTGCAGGCGCAGGCCAAAGGCGATCTGGAGACGCGGCAGAAAGCGATTGATGGCCTCGTCAGCCCCCTCAAAGAATCTCTGGGGCGATACGAGCTCCAGATTCTAGAGATGGAAAAGGCCCGTCAAAAGGCTTATGGCACGCTGGATGAGCAGTTGCGCACGCTGGCTCAGGCCAATAAACGCTTGGAGGATGAAACCAAGCATCTGGCAAGTGCCTTGAGTTCACCTCTAAAAGCTCGTGGCCGGTGGGGGGAGCTGACTTTGCGCCGGGTCGTGGAACTGGCCGGCATGTCAGAACACTGTGACTTCACAGAACAAGAAACTATCACAACGGACACAGGCCGCCAGCGGCCCGACATGATCGTGAATCTTCCCGGCAATCGGCGCATCGCCGTTGATGCCAAGGTTCCCTTGCAGGCCTTCCTGGACGCGGTCAATCCGGATAAATCGGAAGAGGACCGGGCCAAAGCGCTGGCGACGCACGGGGAGTTGGTGCGGGGCCATATGAATCAACTCGCCGAACGAAAGTACTGGGAACAAGTGGGCCCCGAACTGGAGTTGGTGGTCTTGTTCCTGCCCGGAGAATCTTTCTTCAGCGCTGCTTTGGAGCAAGATCGGCAGCTCATTGATGATGGAATGCAAAAGAAAGTGGTGCTGGCGACCCCCACGACGCTCATCGCGCTGTTACGCTCGGCAGCTTATCTCTGGCAGCAAGAAAAGATCGCGCAGAATGCCAAACAGATCAGCGAACTGGGCAGAGAACTTTACGACCGCCTGAAAACATTCCTCGGCCACTTCCAAACTGTCGGGTCGTCCATTGAACGGGCCGTGGAATCTTATAACAAGGCTGTGGGTTCGATGGAAGGTCGCGTGTTAGTGTCGGCGCGGAAGTTCAAGGAACTGGGAGCGGCATCGGGTGAGGAGATACCAGAACTCGCGACGGTGGATGAAGCGCCGAGGGCCTTGGCGGCGCCCGAGAAAGAATTGAAAGAATGAATTCTGCGCGGCCTCCGGAGGGTCAAAAGATCTACCGTGACCGCATGAATACAGGGGAAAATGGATGGAGAGGCAAGCGCAGGACTCACGCGAGGCGTTCAACAAGCTGCCGCCAAAAAAACTTTGGGGGTGCATCGCTGCACCCCCGAGAGTTCCTATCAAATTTACGAAAGAGGCTTACCTCTTTTTCTTGGCTTTCTTTTTCGCTGCCATTCTATTCTCCTCCGAACTTTTTAGAGTATCCGCCAGCGTTGCTGGCGGAGCGCGTATTCAATCATCATGTTTAGAGTAACCGAATTATCTTGTCAAGTGGAAAGTGATATTTAACGACGAAAAAGTGAAGCACGATGAAAATATTCCGATCATCGCGCGGGGTCATGGTCGGAATTCCTTGCCAAGGGTGATCACGGATGGGGCGTTGGGAATGTCCAAGGGGAGCAGGTAGGGGCAACGTTTCCCGATTTTCTTCGCTCACATTCAGAGTAAACTGGAATACCGGGACAAGAACCGCTGAAACTATCCAATGGGATTGTGTGAGACATCGGGCCGAGCGCGAAATCTCTGTTTTGCATCCAAAGGAGAAGGGCGGCGGCGCCCCGAGGACAACCATGCACACTCGACCTGCATTTCCCCCAAAACACCGCAGAGCTATGCGGGATATTATCTTCTCAATCTGCATTCTGGTTGCGGCAGCGACGTTCGTCAACGCGCAGGACGCCCAGACTCCTCCACCCGCTGGCGGGACACTGAAGATCACCTCAGAGGTCGTAAACGTCTACGCCGTAGTGCGGCAGAAGAGCGGCCGGCTGATTCCCGACCTCACCAAGGATGACTTCACTTTGGAAGAAGACCAGCAGCCGCAGGAAATCCGCTATTTTGCGCGGGAAGCTGACACGCCACTCACCATGGGCATCCTGGTTGACACCAGTCCCAGCCAGGAACGCGTACTGGAGGTGGAAAAGTCGGAAGCGGAGGCATTCCTGGGTGAAGTCATGCGCCCCAAGGACCTCACCTTCGTTATGCACTTCGACGTCGAGGTGGAATTACTCCAAGACTTCACCTCGGACGTCCGTCGCCTCAGCAGCGCCATCGACGAAACCGAGGTCAATGGAGGCGGGGTCCGCACAACAGGAACTTATCCCTCCGGCGACTCCGGTGGGGCGACGCACTTGTACGATGCGGTCTACCTAGCGGCGCGCGATCTGCTCAAGAACGAAGTGGGCCGCAAGGTTATCATCCTGCTGACTGACGGTGAAGACCAGGGCAGCAAAGTTAGGTTGGACACGGCGCTCGAGGCGGCGCAGAAGTCGGACGTTATCATCTACTCGATCGATATCAGCGACCGGGCATTCTACAGCCATCGCGGGATGGGGTATGGCGGTGAGTCGGTATTGCGGAAGCTTTCCGAGGAAACTGGCGGCCGGGTAATCCAAGCGAACAACGCGAGGGACACCTCCGAGGCGTTTCAGCAGATCGCCCGGGAACTCCGCACGCAGTATTTGTTGGGATATACCCCCACCAATACCAAGCTCGATGGTACTTTCCGCAAGATTGAGGTCAAAGTTCGGGTTGGGAATGCCAAGGTCGACGCCCGCCGCGGGTACTACGCGCCTCAAGGTTAGCGCCCTATTGAGAGGGAGCGAAATAACCCGTCTTGGCACGTACGTGCAGGCTCTTATCAACGGGCAGGATCGAGATATTGCGGAAGGTTCCGTCCCGGGCAGTGTTCGAGGAAGTATAGCTGAGCAAGAATTGGGTCCGTAGATCGCGTCCAATCGCCCGAAATTCCTCTCCCAAATCACTGGCTTCGAAGGGAAAGAACGCATGACCACCGGTTTGTTCAGCCAAAAACTTAAGCACCTTATCGCCGCGCTGTTCGGCCCCCGTCCGATTGGTGCTGATGGCGAAAATCGTGACCTCCGCGCGTTGAGCCATGGCGAGCGCCTCGTCGCGTGTGTGCTCGCTCCGGTTGTCTTCACCGTCGCTGATAATGATGATCAAGCGGCGCAGGTAGGGCTCGGGAGGCGGGAAAAAGAGCAGTTTATCCCGGCAGGCGATGTAAATTGCGTCGTAGAGGCTGGTGACGCCTCCCGCTTGCAAACTCCGGATGGCGTTGCTGAGCTGCTCGACATTGTCGGTGTAGTCTTCAACTATTTGTGGCTCCACGTCGAAACCCACCACAAAAGCCTGGTCCTTTCCCCTCCGGATCGTGTCGGAGAGAAAATCGGTGGCGGCTTGCTGTTCAAACCGCAGGCGGTCGCGAATGCTATTGCTAGTATCAATAAGCAGGCCAATGCGCAGAGCCAGGTCCGTTTCACGGCTGAAATATTGTATGGTCTGAGGCTTGCCGTCCTCGAAAAGGTTGAAATCATCTTTGGTCATCATGATGACGAGACGGTTTTTCTTATCGGTGACCGTTAACGGCACGTTGACTAAGTAGACGGGGATTCTAAGGATTGTGGGGCTGGTCGGGGTCTGGGTCGGGGCAGGCGTCGTGCTCTGCGTTGTGCTGGGTTTTGCCTCCTGCGCGGGGAGCCATCCCGCAAGGGTGTTCAGTAAAACCAGGGTAGCGAAAATCCTTTTGATCATATGATGACTCCGAGTTCAACAAGCAATTATAGAAAGGGCCCCGAAAGCCGTCAACGAGCATGGGCGCGCAGCGTGAACGAGTCCAGAGCATTGCGCGCATCCTCATTGCCTTTTCAATCTGTCCTGCGGAAGGGGCAACCCCGTCAGTTGGAAGCAGTTTCGTGGGCAGCCGGTTGCCCTTCGGAAGCTTTCTTCCCCGCCAACTGATGCTCGATACGGCGCACGGAACCTTCGCGCGCCGTGACCTCGCCCCGCTCAAACTTGTAATCGAGGCAGGTGGCGCCTTCCAGGCCCATGCGTACCAGGCCTTCGATATCCAATTGACGTTCAGCGTCGTCAAGTTGCTGCGGACGCGCGAAAATCGCCGGCGCGCGCGGCATAAAGCGCGGACAACAATCTTCAAAAGGCTCACAAGAAATCTTGTAAGTCCCGATCTGTCGCGCCAAGCGCAGGATTTGCGCTTTGTCGTCGCCGGCGAGAGGCCGATAAACCGGCAGATCAATTCCCCGATCGACGGCATAAAGGTTGTGCAAAGTCTGCGATGCCACCTGGGACACACTATCGCCGGTGACCAGCCCCAGGGCGCGGTCCGCGTGGGCAATTTCCCGGGCGATCCGCGCCATCATGCGGCGGTACAGCAATACCCTATAGCTCTCATGCGCACCCGCTACAATCCGCCGCTGGACGGCATCAAAGGGAATCCGATAGAGGCGCGAGGTGAATTGATAGGGCGTGAGGGTGCGTACAAGGTCCTCCGCCACCCCCGTCGATGAGTTGCGAGAGGGCGAGGGGATACCGAAGAAGTGAGCGAAAATGACATGGCATCCGCGGCGCATCATTTTATAGGCCGCCACGGACGAGTCGAACCCGCCGGAAAGGAGTGCCACCACTCGTCCGCTGGTCACCGCGGGCAGGCCGCCGGGGCCTTCCACGCGGCGGGCATAGATCAGCGCTTTCCCCGGAATGATCTCCACCTGACAGGTCACTTCGGGATCATTGAGCTTCACCGCCACGCTTGGATCTCTCCCCCGCAGGTGTTCAAGCACCCTGCGCCCCAGTTCGCGCTCCAGTTCCATGGAATTCATTCGGTATGCTGAGTCCGCTACTTTGACGCGTACGGCGAAGTTGCGCGGATTTGCTTCGGCCATCATTTCGCACGCCTCCGGCCCCAGAGCCTCGATTGGGCTCGGCACTTCGCGTGCCACGGCGATGTACGCAAGGCCGAACACCCGGCGCAGCCGCTCGATGATCTGGGGAAGAAACGCATCATCTTCGGGAGTGAGAATCAGGCGTTCGGAGATGCCTTTCAGCGATGCCATCGGCAAGTCCGCCACGCTCCGGCGAACTGCGTCTCGCAGCCGGCTGAGAAAGTAGTTCTTGTTTTCCCCCTTCAGCCAGATTTCATGGTAGTGAAGAATCAGAACTCGCTTCATGCGACGGCTTCTCGATCCGAGGCGGCAACGATTGGCAAAGCCTGCGGGTAATTTCAGCGGAGTTTAGAATATCGGTTTTCACGTGGGGCCGCAAGCAAGTGAGTGCCACGGCCAAGACTCGGTCAAAACCTGGTGGCGTGGAGCCGCGCCCGCCCAAAGTTTGTTGGTGAGTCCAGTCATCGTGTACAATGTTCGTTCGGGCTCAACACAAATAGTCGCCCGCGAGGAAAACCTCCTCTCTCACAGACCTGCATGCCAAGCCTGCTTGACCAACTCAATATCCAGCAGCGCGCCGCGGTGGAACAAACCGAGGGGCCGTTGCTCATCCTGGCCGGCGCAGGCAGCGGCAAGACGCGCGTTATCACCTATCGAATCGCCCACCTGATAGAAGCTCGGGGGGTTCCGCCGGAAAGTATCCTCGCGGTCACTTTCACCAACAAAGCCGCCGCACAGATGAAGGAGCGCGTGGCCAAGCTGCTGGATGGGCGCGTGGAACTGCGCGCCGGCGCACCCCATGTTTCCACTTTCCATTCGTTTTGCGTCAGCGTGCTTCGGCGGCACATTGACCACCTGGGATACACCCGCGATTTCTCGATTTATGACGAAGATGATCAGCAGCGGATGATGAAGACTTGCATCCAGGAACTCGGGCTGGGGGAGCAAGTCACCTCGCCGCGCAGCGTCTTGTCGCGTATCAGCTACGCCAAGAACCACGGCATGACGCCCGAGATGATGTATGAGCAGGCGCAGAACGATCCGATGGAGAAAATCGCCAGCCTGTTCGGCCTCTACGAAGCGAAGCTGCGGCAGGCGAATGCCTTGGATTTCGACGACTTGCTGCTGAAAACCGTGGAGCTATTCTATAAATCTGCGGACGTATGCGAAAGGTACAACCGGCGCTTTGAATACGTCCTGGTAGACGAGTATCAGGACACCAACCGCACGCAATACCAGTTGATCCGGCAGCTCACTCTGATGCATCAGAACTTGTGCGTCGTTGGCGACGAGGACCAGTCGATTTATCGTTGGCGCGGGGCAGACATCCAGAACATTTTGAGTTTTGAAAAGGATTACCCCAAGGCCCAAACCGTTCGCCTGGAGCAGAACTATCGATCCACGCAGAAAATTCTCGACGCCGCCGGAGCGGTAGTCAGCCGCAATCTGGCGCGCAAGGGAAAGACCCTGTGGACGGACCGCTCGGGCGGCGACAGCATTGGCCTCTATGAAGCGTGGGACAACGACGAGGAAGCGCTGTACGTGGCGAGTGAGATTGTGAAATGTCTCGCCCAGGATGGCAGCCGCAGCGTGGCCGTTCTGTACCGCACCAACGCCCAATCGCGCGTGCTGGAGGAATCTTTGCGCCGCCAAGGCATCGCCTATCGCCTGGTGGGCGGGTTCAGTTTTTACGCGCGCGCAGAAATCCGCGATGTACTGGCATATGCGCGCCTGGCCAGCAATCCGCGCGACGCAACGGCTTTCCAGCGCATCATCAACACCCCGGCTCGGGGGATTGGCCCTTCTACGGTGGGTGCGATCGAGGCAACGGCTCGCGAGCGGAAGCTCACCCTTTGGGAATCGCTCGATGATGAATTGACGGCGCGTCGGCTTCCGGCCCGCGCGCTCAAAGCGCTGGCGGTTTTCCAAATGCTCATGAAGCAACTAATGGCCGACCATGAGAGTTTGCTGATGGGGCAATTTTTCAAGAGCATCCTCGACCGCACCGGTTATGTTGATATCCTGAAGCAGGAAAACCAGCCGGAATCACAGGACCGTATCGAAAACCTACAGGAACTGGTGAATGCCGCGGTGGAGGCGGAGGAGCAGGGAATTACGCTGGCTGAGTTCCTGGATCATGCAGCGCTGGTCTCTGACTCCGACGATTACGATGAGCGCGCGCGCGTGACGCTGATGACGCTGCACAGCGCCAAGGGGCTGGAATTCAACTTCGTGTACCTGGTGGGGATGGAAGAGGGTTTGTTTCCCCACAAGCTTTCACTTGACGACGACGCGGGAATCGAGGAGGAGCGACGGCTCTGCTATGTGGGCATGACGCGCGCCCGCGACCGTCTGGTGTTATCCTGGGCGCGGCAACGTCGGACTTATGGACGGGACTCCCTGGAAGGCAGCCGGAGGTCGCGTTTTTTGGACGAAGTACCGACTAACCTCCTGGAGCCGATAAGTGCCCAAACGTCAAAAGCTCGCACAACTTGGGAAAATGCCGTAAACTCAGTCGCTGGCGCGGAACGATTCTTACGCGATCGGGGCATCGACCGGCGGCTGGGGCAGGATCGTGGACATAGCGCGCGGCAGTCACAGCGCTGGAAGCTCGGGATCAAAGTGCGCCACGCTAAATACGGCATCGGTACGGTTTTGGAATGTGAGGATGCCGGTGAAGACAGCAAGCTGACCATCAGTTTTCCGGGCTACGGCCGGAAGATCATGGTGGAGCGCTTTGCCGGGTTGGAAAGAGTCTAGCTGGATGCCGGCAGCTTCGAGTTACTCTGGCGGGTCATTTCAGGCTACCTGCCAAATTCATGAATAAAAAAGACGCAACGAGAGGCAATTAGAGATTCACTTTTGAAAGGGAAAGCCGATAACCTGCAGTCGGCAATTAACTGTATTCTCGGCTGCCAGGTGCCAGTTCTCGGCTAAACGGATGAACACAAAAAACATTAAGGATAAAGAAGAACGAAAGAAGCTGAAGCGCGCCGCTCGCAAGAAGCAGGCGGCCAAACCGAAGCGGACGGAACCGCGCGGCTCTCGCAAGCCCAAGATCAAGAAGAAGGGTCCAGGCGCGCCTCCACGCAGGAAATAGAAGTACAGGCAGATGGATAGCTGGTCTCTAAGCAGATAAAGAACTCCCTTCTGCCCGTCTGCCCACTGCCTGTGACGCAAAAGGAGATCCTTGGCGAGCCAACTTTTCCAGAAGAAAAGTATCGACAAGCTGATTGCCGATGCGGATGCTCCGGGGCATCGGCTGCGCAAAACGCTGGGGCCCTGGTCTCTGACTGCGCTGGGGATCGGCGCCATCATTGGCACCGGCATTTTTATCCTCACCGGTACCGCGGCGGCAGGCGAAGTCCTGGAGGTGCATTCCATCCTGAAGGCTCCGCTCCTGGATGTGGTGCTGCACGGCACAAAGGCGCTCGGCACCGCTGGACGGCCGGGCGCCGGGCCTGGCATTGCGCTATCGTTTCTTCTGGTGGCGATTGCCTGTGCTCTGGCGGGTCTTTGCTACGCGGAGCTGGCCTCAATGATTCCCATCGCGGGCAGCGCTTACACCTACTCCTATGCCACCTTGGGCGAGATCGTGGCCTGGATTATCGGTTGGGACCTGATTCTGGAATACGCCGTCAGCAACATGGCCGTGGCGGTGGGTTTCTCCGCTTACGTTGACAGCCTGCTGCGCGGATTCGGGATTGATCTACCGCGTAAGCTCATGGAACCAATGTTCGTGGAAGGGAAGTACACGGGCGCGTGGTTCAACGTTCCCGGCTTCCTGATTGTGATGATCCTTACCGTGGTCCTGGTCGTGGGTATTCGCGAGAGCGCAGGCGCCAACAATATCATGGTCTGCGTGAAAATCCTGGCGATCCTGATTTTTATCGTCGCCGCTTCCCGTTTCATTCACGTCTCCAATTGGAAACCCTTCATGCCCAACGGCTGGCAAGGGGTTCTGACGGGCGGAGCGATCGTCTTTTTCACTTACATCGGGTTTGATTCCGTTTCGACTGCGGCGGAAGAGTGCAAGAACCCGCAGAAGGATGTGCCCTTCGGGATCATCGCCTCCCTGGTGATTTGCGCCACGCTTTACATCACTGTGGCGCTCGTGCTAACCGGTGTGCAGAATTGGCAGACCCTGCGAAACGCCGCCCCAGTTGCGAATGCGCTGATGGCGCTGGGACTGCCCAACGTGATGAAATGGGTTTCCATTGGCGCGCTGACGGGCATGATCAGTTCCATGCTGGTTTTTCAATTGGGGCAGGCTCGCGTGTGGTTCGCTATGTCGCGCGACGGCCTGCTGCCACAAGTTTTTTCCAAGGTCCATGCGCGCTTCATGACGCCGCACATCAGCACCTGGGTAGCGGGTTTTTTCGTCGCTATCCCGGCGGGGATGTTCGACATTGGCACTCTGGCGGATCTTTCCAACATTGGAACCCTATTCGCATTTGTGCTGGTTTCTCTGGGGGTACTTGTGCTGCGCAAGAAGCAGCCCGAACGCCGGCGCTCCTTTCGAACGCCGTGGGTGCCAGCCGTTCCGATTCTCTCGATCGTCGCCTGCATTATCCTGATGGCCAGCCTGCCGATCGAGACCTGGGTTCGATTCCTCGTGTGGTTGGTCATCGGCTTGAGCATCTATTTGACCTACAGCCGGCATCATTCCGAATTTGGCTCGTCCCCGCGCACACCGGCGTAGGTGTGATGATTACCCCTGACGCGCCCCTGGAAGGGGTCAGGGTGAGTGATACCCGTCGCCTCGAAGGTGTACTCTCGCCAAAGAAAGACAGGCGGGAGCAGGTAGGGTACAATCCTATGGGTTCGATGGAACCTGACCGATGGAGCCTGCCAGCGTCAGAGTTCTTCCGGGGCCTCGCAACATGGCGATGAAGCCCAAGCCGATTGTCTTACTGCTCGCCTTACTTGTTCTTTGCCTCATTTCCCCCCGCCTCGACTTTGCCTGGGGTCCCAACGCGCACGTAATTGTTGATACGTGGGCGATCCAAACCCTGCCTCCGGAAATCCGAGTTTTCTTTGAAAATAATCGCCAGTTCCTGTTAGAGCACGCCAATGACCCTGATGAGTTGATGAAGAAGGATCGCTACGAGCGTATGCGGCACTACATTTATCTGGACAAATACGGGGCATTCCCATACCTGGAGTTGCCGCATGATTACGCCCGCGCGAAGGAGAAATTCGTCTCTTGGCGGATCAGTCGTGACGGTGTGCTTCCCTGGCAAATCGGGGAATTCAGTCTGCGCCTCACCAAGGCGATCAAGGCCGCGGATTGGGAGGATGTGAAGTTGGACGCTGCGGCGTTGGGGCATTACCTTGCGGATGCCCACGACCCTCTGCACACGACGCAGAATTTCGATGGCCAGATGACATTGCAGACAGGCCTTTCCGCCCGTTTTGATATCCATTTGATCGATCGCTACTCGAAGCTCTTCATCATGCATCCCGAAAGCGCCGAGAAGATCGACGATCCGACGGAGTACGCATTTCAAACCTGCTTAGCCTCCAATGTTTGGGTCGATCTCATTCTCTGGTCCGATTTGCGCGCCCGGGCTGGCTTGCCGGATTACAACGACGAGTATTACGACCGCTTTTATGATCAGGTGGGGCCGACCTTAGTGCACGAGATCAATGCGGCCGCGCACGATGTCGGCTCCTATTGGTATACAGCGTGGCTGAACGCCGGCCGTCCTCAACTCCCTGTGCGATGAGAAAAGCGGCTCTCGGGATTCAAGGACTGGACGTTGGGGAAATCTCCAGTTCCCAGAACTCACCTCTAGTACCCATGCCTAAACTCGATCCCACTCTCTCGTCTTTTATTGAGCGCTTACCGAAGGTCGAACTGCACCTGCACCTGGAGGGAGCGGTGCGAACAGAAACTCTGCTTGAGCTCTCGGAGCACAAGAGCGGGTTGAGGCAGAAAGTGGTTGAGTGGATGAATGCGCGGCAGGCGGAGCATTTTCGCTACGTGAATTTTCGGGAGTTCCTGGCGGCCTTCAAGATCGTGACCCTGCTGATCGAGACGCCGCAGGATTATGCGTTGGCAACCACGCGGCTGATCGAGTGGCTCGCCGAACAAAACGTGCAATACGCTGAAGTCATTTTCGCCGCCGGAGTGGTGCTGTGGAAGAAGCAGCCGGTAGACACGGTCTTCGAGGCAGTGGCCGCAGCCACGGGCAGATGCGCACGCGCGCACGGGAGTGCGGGTAAATTGGATCTTTGACGCCGATTCGGCACTTCGGGATTGACCACACACGTGAAGTTATGCGCTGGGCGGCGCGCTACCGTTCACACGGGGTCGTGGCGTTTGGCATCGGCGGCGACGAGGAGGGCGGTCCGGCCAGGACTCTTTACCGATGTTTTCCGCGAGGCGCGCGACCTGGGGCTTCACGTTGTTGCCCATGCCGGTGAAGCTTGCGGACCGGAAAGCATCCGCGACGCCGTCGAATTTCTTGGCGCCGAGCGCATTGGGCACGGCCTGACCGCCATTCGTGATGACAATGTGATGGCCCTACTGCGGGAGAGGCGTATTCCCCTGGAGGTCTGCCCCAGCAGCAACGTGGCCACAGGCTTGATCGCGCGGTTCGAAGATCACCCGCTTCCGAAACTCCTGGAAGCCGGGTTGGTGGTCACGCTGAACTCCGACGATCCGGCCATGTTCGGAACGAGTCTGCAGGAGGAAATTCTGCGGGCAGCCCGCTCCTTCGATCTCAGCCGCGCGGCAGTGGTAGGATTATGCCGGAACGCCGTCGAAGCATCGTTTCTCAGCCGGGACGATAAGCAACGACTGCAAGAGCGAATAGACCTGCACGCTTAACATGCAGATGCCAAAGGCGAGAGGGTCGGCGTTGAAGAGTTGAGGTGCACGACCTGCTGCGGACTGCCTACTGCGTACTACTTACAGCCTCCTGAAGCGTTTCGCGTAAGTGCCTGCTCACTTCTTCCACGAAGCTTCCAGGATCCACACCGTCCTCGCGAAACACCACTCGGCCCTGGCGATCGAAGATTACTAGAGTAGGGAGAGCCTTCACGTTGAGAAGTTCCTCCAGGCCCTGGGAATACGCCACGGGCAATGTCCAGCCTTGTTTCTTGAGGAAAGCGGGCACGCCGTTGCGGTCCTGATCAGTATTCAGAGACAGGAAGGAAGCGCCCGAATCCGATGGAAAACCTCCGGCCACTTTTTCGATAAGCTTGCCTTGTACGCGGCAAGGGCCGCACCACGTCGCCCAGAAATCCAATACCAGAACCTTGCCACGGTAACTCGCAAGGGGTAGAGGCGTACCGTCCACCCGCTCCAGGACGTATTCGAATGGGTCTTGACGTCCGGCGTTCGGAAGTGGACCGGCGGAGAGACGCGCGGCGAGTTGTGGTATGAGGGCGTCGTAGTGCGACAGCACAAGGTCTCCCAAGCCTTGCTCGGAATGGTGCTGCGCCACATACAAACTGCCGAGCTTGCGGCGAACCTCCTGGCGGCTCCCGGGTTCGGCGCCTTTGTCGGGAAAGACAAATGCGGTGAGGTAATAATCGAGGGCGCGAGAAGAATCACCTTTCTTCAATGCGGCATCTCCCAGTTGCTCGGCGACGGGCGCGCTGGGATAAATTGCATAGCTCTTCTCGTAGTCGGCGACAGCTTTGTCGAGGTCATCGGAATCTCGATAAAAACCGCCGCGCCGGGCATAGATGCCGGCAATGCGTTCCGCCCATTGATCGGCGGCATGATTGTTGCCCGCCACGGCAGCAGCCTGGTCTCGCTGACGTTCCGCGATGACGATCAAACGCGAGGTATATTCAATGGCTCGGGTGCGGCTTGGCTGGTCATTTTGGCGGGCCAGCGCATCCATGAGCAAAGTCAACAGATGGGGGTCATTGGGCGTTGTCTCCAGGAGCATCTCGCCATATTGCAAGACCACATCGGGAGCGTTGGCCTGCTCCGCATAGGTGCAAATGGTGCGTAAAACCGCATCACGCCGTGGGGATTGGGGGAAACGAACGAGAAAATCCTCAAAGTTCTTGATGAGGACCTGAGGATTACCCTGCGCCGACCGAAAGGCATCGTCCAGGACAGTTTGTTCGGGGTCCGGCGCGGCGGGAGTTGCGGGCGCTTTTTCTACGGGCTTTGTTACGGCTTGCGCCCCACACAGCGGCGACCGCCCCATCGTCCCCAGCAGGCACACGCCGAGGAGATAGGGTAGGAAGAGCCCCAGCCGGGTTCCGTGGCTTGATCTCATTACAGCGAACTCCTATGCACAACGGACGAACCTAATCTAGTTGCAAGCCCCAGGCGGGTCAAGGTCCTTTCCCTCGCGCCAGTGAACGGCGCGCGGCTGCTATAATGCCGATGATCAGGAGATCCAAGGAGAGGGAATGAAATCATCACACGTTCGCGCCATTTTCTTTGATGCGGGGAACACGCTGCTTTATCCCCGGCTCGATGAACGCGCGCGCGACCTGACCGAAGCCGGCTTCCCTGCCAGCGTGGAGGACTTTCACGCCGCCGAGCGCGCCGCCAAGGAGAAGCTCGATATTTGGCTATGGCCGCAAATTCGCCAGGGGAATGTGCCGCGGACGATCGATCATTATTACTGGGCTGAGTACCTGGCGGTATTGATGGAACAAGTTGGCGTGCCCGAGAGTGAACGCCCGCGCTTGATCCAAATGATGATCGAGGGGTTTCGCAACATTCGCACCTGGTCCGTGGTGATGCCGGAGACTCCCGGCTATCTGGCGTCGCTCAAGGAGCAGGGTTACTTTCTAGGAGTCATATCCAATTCCGTCGGCACAATCGAGGATCAGTTGAAACATGTGGGCATGCGGACTACTTCCAGGCCGTTTTTGACTCGGCGATTGTGGGTGTGGAAAAACCGCATCCTGAGATTTTTCAGATGGCCCTTGCCAGTGCCAAAGTGGCGGCAAATGAGGCCGTTTTTGTGGGCGACACAAATGCTACTGACGTGGGTGGAGCGCAACTTGCGGGGTTGCGCGGCGTGCTCATTGACCGCATCGGCGCTTACCCGCACGTGGAAGGCCCGCGGATCAAATTGCTGCCTGAACTGGATAAGGTGTTGGAGAAACTTGGTGTCGAGTGTTAGGTGCCAGGCGCCACAGGCGGTCGAAACTCAGAAACCGAAGGCAGAAACTCGACGCAAAGCCGTCGATTTTCGAGTTTCGTTTTTCGGCTAACGGAGCGCCAGTGCTTCCTCAAGAGTCCATGGTGGCGTGCCTCCAGGCCGGCTGGCCACCAGAGCCGCGACGCGGTTGGCGAAGTCAGCAATCTCCCGGGGAGGCCATCGCAGGCTCAAGCCATGAACAAAGGCTGCGGCAAACGCGTCGCCTGCCCCCACCGTGTCCTGAGTTTGCAGCGGATAGCCGGCCGCTTCGACGTATTCGCCGTCCACCAACATCACGCAGCCCTTTTCGCCGCGGGTGACGCAGGCAGCCTGCCAACCGAACTCTTTCGAGTAGGAGCGGCAGAAATCCTCCAGAGATCGCACCCCATTCCCAATCATCTGGTCGACCTTCGCCGCCTCCTCCTCATTGAGCTTCACAACTTGGCCGCGCGGCATCAGTTCCCGCACCAACTCCGGCGTGTACGAGTCCTTGCGCAGGTTGACGTCGTAGAGAAGCCGCGCGCCACAATGCGAATCGATCAACCGATAGGTCAATCGCTTGGCCTGCGGGCTCATCTGAAAAAGGGTTCCGAAATAGATCCAGGCAGGCCTCGGCGAGAGGAGTTCCGCGAGTTCGGCATCGGTAAGCTCCGGGGCGTCGTAGGCAGCGGGATGATGAAGGGTGAATCGCGGCACACCGGCCTGGTCAAGCTCCACTGTCACGACGCCCGTTGGATGCGTATCGATCTCGTGAATGTAACGTGTCGAGAGGCCTAATTCTGACATGCGCTCGAGCACCCGCCTGCCCCGTGCGTCCTTGCCGACAGCGCTCACGAAGAATACGGTATGCCCCAGGCGGGTGGCGTGAGCGGCGAAGTTGAGGGCCGTGCCACCGAGATATTCCTTATCTCCGATGACGTCCCACAACACCTCACCGATGCTGACAATTCTCACGGCACGGCCTCCAGTATTTCACCCATAGGAATTCTCTGAACCGGGTGCAAAGGCTCAGGAAGGCCACCAAGGTAACCTTTCGAAGGGAAATTGGCAACACCCACCTGTCCAAGTTTTTCACCGACGGTGGGAGGGCACTTCCAGCGGCATCGGAGCGTGGTCTTAGTGCATCCTTGGACATTCGTTGAGCGTCGAATAGAATAAGCGGACCCGGGGCGAGCCCAGATCGGAGTTCGGCGGGTTACGTTTGCGACAAGGGAGCGTCTACAAACAAGGGAAGTGGGCCCATGCGAAGACAGGAAGAGTGAAACATGCTAACCAAGAAAGCGCCGGGAATTCCTTCATCGGAGATCACTCCAAAGTGGCTCTATGTTAACCGGCGGAAATTCCTGGCGAGCGCGCTGGAAGTAACGGTGGGAGCGCTCGCGGGGCGAACGATGAGGGAGTTGGCTTGGCCCTCCCGGAAGGTTTGGGCAGCAACCAAGCTAACCGTAGTCGCGAAGAGTCCGTTCAGTACTACGGAAGAAGTGACACCCCAGGAGGCCGTAACTCATTACAACAATTTCTGGGAGTTTGGTACGGACAAGGCAGACCCCGCCAAAAATGCGACCCACTTTCGCACTTCACCTTGGAGCGTAAAGGTAAGTGGGCTTGTCGATAAGCCCCGTACCTTTACGCTGGACGAGTTGCAACATTTGGCGCCCCTCGAAGAGCGCATCTACCGTCATCGCTGCGTGGAGGGATGGTCGATTGTCGTGCCGTGGGTCGGTTACTCCTTCAATGTGCTGTTGAAAGAGGTATCGCCACAGCCCAAGGCAAAATTCGTGGCGTTTGAAAGCTATTACGACCCGGGACAAATGCCTCTGGGAAGTCACGCGGGGATCCGGTTGCCCTACATTGAAGGGTTGCGTCTTGACGAGGCAATCCACCCATTGGCGCTGCTCTGTTTCGGCATGTACGGTGAAACGCTGCCCAATCAGGATGGCGCCCCGGTGCGGATGGTATTGCCATGGAAGTACGGTTATAAAAGCATTAAGTCGCTGGTGAAAATCAAGCTGGTGGAAAAAAAACCGGACACCACTTGGAATCTTGCGAATCCCCCTATGTACGGGTTTTATTCGAACGTCAACCCCAGCGTTGATAATCCCCGTTATAGCCAGGCCAAGGAGCGCCGCCTGGGCGAATTCTTCCGGCGCCCCACCCTGATGTTCAATGGCTACAATCAGGTCGCGTCGCTGTATACGGGGATGGACCTGAAGAAGAACTACTAGGAACGGTGAGCGATTGCGAAGAATCCTCAGAAGCAAATGGATTAAGTTGCCTGTGTTCGCTCTGTGCCTGGTCCCTGTGGGTAGATTGGCCTGGCAGGCTCTCCACCACGACCTGACTCCCAATCCTATTGAGTACATCACACACCAGACGGGCGATTGGACGCTGATCTTTATTGTCATCACGTTGGCGGTGACGCCGGCACGAAAGCTTCTGCGGTCGCCCGAACTGAATCGTTTTCGCCGGATGGTTGGGCTGTTTGCTTTCTTTTACGGGCTGCTTCATTTCAGCACCTGGATCGGGCTGGACAAGTTTTTTGATTGGTCGGATATGTTGGCAGATGTGCGCAAGAGGACTTTCATCACTGCAGGATTCACAGGTTTCGTGGTGATGATCCCCCTTGCCTTCACCTCTACGACAGGTTGGATTCGGCGCCTGGGAGGGAAGCGTTGGCTGGCCTTGCACCGGCTGATTTACGTTACTGCCATCGCCGGCGTGGTGCATTATTATTGGCTGGTGAAGTCGGACGTTCGCAAGCCGCTATTTTACGCCGCGCTGGTGGGATTACTTCTCGCCCTGCGGGTGGGTACCTGGCTGGTCGCGCGTCCCGGCAAAGCGGCGGGCCAAGCTCTTGAACCTAAGCTGACTACCGCCGAGACCGCGTGAGGGGGCCTGCCAATGCATCAATTCTCCAAATAGCAATCCAAGAAGGCATGGGTGAGTGCCCAGGCTTGCCGGGCGGCGGCGGGGTTGTAACTCGATCGAGCGTCGCAAAAGAATCCATGGTCGGCATCCGCGAACTCGACATTCACGAAAGGCTTGCCGGCTTTGCGCAGAGCTTCTGCCACCGCTTGCCTCTGCTCTGGCCCAATGTGTTTGTCGACGCCTCCCCAGAAAAACAGTTGGGGGGCGTGCAGATCGGTAGCGCGGTTGAGCAGTCCTGTGCCCATTGGGTTCGGCGCGATGCCGCCGCCATAAAACGAGACCGCCGCCTTGAGGGGCAGCGCGGAATTAGTAAGGAAGGAAACACGGCCACCCATGCAGAAGCCGATGCAAGCAAGTGGTATCTCTGCTGAGCCTACGTTTTCATGAAGCCAGCCGTAAGCGGATCGCGCATCGGCCTCCAGATCTTGCTCCTTCAGAGCACGCACATGCGGCATGGCGGCCTCAAAATTGTTGTAGGTCCCCTCGAATCCCGGGCCGGTGCGGTGGAAGAGTTCGGGGGCAAGGGTATGGTAGCCTTCACGCGCAAAGCGTTCCGCAACGTCGCGGATATGCGCATTCACGCCGAAGGCCTCCTGAAACAGCAGAAGGCCCGCGCGCGGGTGGCCATCTTGCGGCCGAGCTTGAAACGCCCGCATCGTGGTTCCGTCGGCAACCTGCAAGTTGACCCAATCCGTATGGACCTCTTCCATGGGTTTCTCCCTCCTGCAAGTACATGGCGACATTGATGCCCATGATTATTTTCCTCGCAACCATCGCATCCCGTCAATTCCGACATTGGTGCAAGCTGTCGAGAGACGGCAGACCACGATTCAGTCAAAGGCAGAGACCGCATGAGAGGCGAGAATTCTTGATCTTCCAACTCCGAGGCGGAAAACGCAGCTAAGCCGGAGAGTCGAAGCACGACCTAAGAGAAAGAAAGCCACGGCGAGGAGGTCAACCGTGGCTCTAGGCGTTTACAGAATTCGGCGTCAAAGAATCGAGTGACGCGGCTGATCGCGCATTGGGATGCGTCCGATTGCCGTGGTCCATTTACGTGCTTTAGTTATCCGCATCGGCCCAGATGTGAATCTGGGCAGTCGGTTGCGTTGTGCAGTTCCCTCCAGACCAGGAAACGGTGTATGCGATAGCAGCCGAGGACGATGCCGTGAGGCTAAATTTGTTGGATTGGATCGCTCCCGCCGCCAAAGTGGGCGGGACGTTCATAGCCGAAAAAGTCTGGGTCTGCGGGGTACCCGATGGGTCGGTCCACGTTACCGCAACCGCAGCCGTTGCATTGGTTGAGCACGTTCCGCCCGAGCCCGATGCCTCTTGCCACATCGAGTAGTGAACCGTGTAGTCATGGCTCGCCACCGGCGAGGCAATCAGGGTTCCGCTTTGGGTGGAGCTGAACGGTGCTGAGTTTGCGTGCCCAAGGTTATAAGCAACCCCGTCGCCCACGGTTGAGAGGTTGTTGTAGGTTGAAAAGGTCCTGCTGAGTTTGAAATTCCCAGTCCAACTGAAATTCCCCGAGCCAGGGTCAGAACTTGAATTGGCAATTCCTGTGGAGGGAAACATGTTCAATAACGTGGTTGGTGTAAAGGTGTTCCCCGCAGTAAGGCCCGTGTTACAGTAAAAAGTGAGATTCGCTCCGCCAGCGTTGGGGCTAACCCAGCAGCCGCCCGCGGCGGTGGCCACCCAATTATTTCCGTTATAGTAGCCACCCGAGCCGAACGTCGACTGGCCCGCGTAAGAAGAACTCACCCAGGCGTCTAGCCCAATCGGCAGATAACTCCCACGCGGACCGTTGTTGCCGGCAAAATTTAGGTTGCCCTCCGCCACGATAGAGGCGATGCTGCTTGAGCTCATAATTCCCGCACCCAAGCAACCCTGGCGGCATTGGTTGTAAGCGATGATCCAGTTGGTGATGGAGTGAGTGCCGCTCGAAGGTCCGAGCATGTACGCTGCGTTGTAGAAGTACCACTGGTTGTGGCTCACATCAACGTTGTAAACGTTATCGGTGCCACCCGGGGTTCCGGCCTGAACACAATAGGTGGACGCCGCGCCGTAGCATTCTAGGTAATTATTATGAAACTCTGCGCTGCGATAGCCACTGGCTGTGTCGGAAATCATGATCAGAGGTTGCGGGCCTGACATGACCTCATCGTGGATGTCGAGTTGTGAGCCGACATTCACCCAGTAACCGATTCCCGACATGTGGGTATTGGGGTTCGTTGTCGAGATTTCGTTGTCGACAAGGTTGTGGTGCATGGTCAGAAGGCTGAACCCATTCCCAGTCGTGTCTTGCTCGTATAGATCATTGTGGTAAAGCCCTGAGTCATTCGTGTAGAAAGTGTTGTCGTGGACTTGTGTGCTCGTGTCACCCTTCAGGTAAATCGGGAAATTTAGCACCGCCGCTGTGGCCGAGTGGGTGTCGGATACCCCAGCGGAAGTCGTAAGCGTTAGAGAGGTCGCAGTAGAGGCCGTACAGAGAGCGTTAAACACGTTGTTAGCTGTGATGTCAAATCCGGTGATACTAAAATACAAACCTGCATAAGCATTGGCACCCCCGCCGGTGATGGTTCCGGTGTAGACGGTGCTGCCCCCCGACGCTGTGGCGACCGAGGAGAGCGTAAAAGAGCCCCCACCCCAGTTCTCAAACAGGTTGCCGTTGATTTCTGAGTTCCACAGCTCTTGCTCCATCACGATGCCTTCGAGCGCCGTCGCACCGCCCTGGACGCCGCAGTTGGTGAAGCGCGAGCGCCCGAACGCCATCGGGCTGCTGCCGGGATAGGTGAGCCCTTGCGGGCCGAAGTCAATCAGGTATCCCGTACCGGATTGGAGAATAATGGTTGTGGCCGGATTCTCGCACACAAATGTGACCGGGACGTTGTACAGCCCCAGCGCGTTGTTGGTCGTCGACGTGGCACCCGTCGAAAGCACGTCATAGGTGCCGGCGGGGAGATAGATGTAGGGCGAGGTTGTTCCGGCATTCACTGCCGACGCAATCGCGGCAAAGGCGGCCTGATTCTGCGCGGCCGTGTTTGAGGTGCTCACCCCCCACTGCGGGTCAACGGCCCTAGTGATCGGTCCTACATAGGCGGTGGCACCGCACGTTCCCCAGAAGGGGTCTGTGCCGTTTGAGTTGATGCAAGAGCCGATCGCCCCAACCGGCAGGCGAATCACCCCGCCCGAAGAAAAGTAATTCAAATCCCCTTCGGTAGTGAGGGGGGACAAGGCATTGAAGGCCGCGGCCTTGGTGGTCTGACCCGTGCCACCGCCCGCGATTCCAAGGGTGGACGCCAGCGCCGAAGCTACGCTAGCTGTCGCTGCGTTGCCAGTAGTGGACTGATTCCAGGTTGGGGGAGTTCCTCCGATATTGCTGAAGGTGGGTTGCACGCAGTTGGCGTTTCCCGGCCGCCGTGACCCCGGTGGCAAAAGTATTCGTCCCACATTGTATGGGCGTCGCCGTTAGCGCCGTAGCCGTGGCTGCGTTGCCCGTGGTGTTTTGGTTCCACGTAGGCGGTGTACCCGTAAGGGCGCTGTAGGGGACGTTTGTGATATTCGCTGCGTTCAGGTAAGAGGGCGTGCCCAGGCTGGGCGTGGTCATGACGCATGACGCTGTAAGGCAAAGCGTTGAGCCGGAGCCGCTGGTGCCGAGTGACGTTCCCCAGGAAGACGTTCCCGAATAGACCGGAACCCCGGCGCCGCCCGGCCAGGTCATGCTGCCGCCGCTCCCACCGCCACACCCAGAGGGCAGATCGGCGCACACCAACGTACGAAAATTTGCGGTGCCCGGGGAGCTGCCAGTGGCTGGTCCCGATAGAACGGTATTGGGCGCTTGTGGGGAAAGGAAAGTGGCGGGAAAGGTCGGCAAGGTTCGAACCGCTGCCAGACCCACTGGCCCATTGGAAGGCACGAACCAAGTTTCTGACCAATAGGACGTGCCCAGAGAGGAAGTCAGGTTGTAGACGACCACATAAGAATCATTTTGCACCTGATGGAGTGGCGCCCTGATTGGGGATCAGGCTCACCGTAAAGCTCCCGTTCGAAACCGGCATTTGGATGCGCCAACCCTGAGCAACGTTATGCCCATCGGCGCTTTGAAATGCCCCTGCGGCGCTGATGGTCATCGTCCCGTTCGCAGGCGACCCATCCGGACCCAGCAGATTATCGGTGACGGTGGTTTTGACCTGAGAGAAAGCGGGAAACGGTAAAAGGAAGAAAGCAAACAGAAGAGGAAACCGACTAATCCTGTTTGCCGCTTCCGGTCCATTTGTTGTTTGACATCCAGTCTTCTTGTCATGATGTATACCTTTTTATGATCAATACAATATGCAATAGCTTCCAGGTTCTATAATCGTGTTGAAGGAGCCGCTGCTCTCGACCTGAACGGTCAATGATCCCGCAGTCGTGCCACTTTGGAGCATCCCCGAAAGTGAGTTCCCCCCCAAAGTAGTGCTGGCCGTGCCGGTGGCCGTAGGCGAGACCATGGTGGTGCCGCAGGCCGCCGCCGACTCGGCGACGGTGGTTGCCGTGGGTAGGTAGACAAATCCAAACTGTGATGCGGAGGGGTTGGAGGGGCAGGTAACGAGCACGGTGGGCTTATTGCTCGTGTTGTTGCTCTGGATAAAAAGCTGGCACATCAAGCAATAGGTTTTGCTCGCAGCGACGGCGAATGTGCCGACCGTGACCGCCGTGGTGCTGCTCGCGGTAACTGCGGAAGTGATGGTCAAGCGCCGCGGGACACTGGAAGCCACGCCAGAATTGGTTTCCGCGTCCTTGACATAAACCCTGTCGCCGTCATACCAATGATCGCCCGCAGAGGGGACGCTGGGCGCAGTGCCCGCCGGCGTGTTGAAACTTGCAGCACTGCTGGTAGAAGCTCCAGCGGTTATTTTCCCGCTAGCAGTTATATTCCCGCTAGCGTCGTCCAAGATGTTTCTCGCCGTGGATAGCTTGCCTGGAACATAAGCATCGCTCGTGGCATTCCGCGTAGGGGCTGTATAGGCCTGTACCGTGACTGACCCGTCGTCGTGGAGCGGGAAGAGGGATGGAGGTACGCATGTCGCGAGTGACTGTGACGTGCTACCTTTCAAAATGTCGATGCACTTGATTCCTGCAGCCGTGTAGGCGAATGGCCCGTTAATAATATTATACGCATCGCTCGCCGCAGACCCGGAGTGAGTCTCCGCGACGCCGCCGGAATTCGAGCACACGAGCGTTGTGGAAGTGGAGGTTGGACAGGAAAACGTCCCATTGTTCGCAGCATTTGTGAACCCGCTGATCGTAAAGGAGTTGTTGTTTAATCCACCGCTGGCTCCGCCCGTTATGGCGCCAGTATAGGTTGTCATGCCCCCGCTCGCGGCAGACGCCGCGGAGAGGGCGAGCGTGTAAGGTCCCAGGGTCTGATTAAGTGGAACGCCATTGTAAGCAATGGGGGCGGTCTTATTCCCGTTTCCATCGACTGCTACCATCCAGTAATTATAGGGAATGGAACCGCTGCCCTGGCCAACCGTGGCGTCGCCTGCGTAGCTGCCGATGGAAATTGGAGTGAGAGCCAGCGACGCGTAGACGGGATTGGGAATTTGAGTGGCCTGGCCCCCAGCGGACGACCCATAAACATTACGGCCGAACGATGGACCGCCGCTATTGCTCAGGTCCACCACATCAATTCCCGGGGGGAGTTTGACGCCATGCGAACCTTGCATCAGGATGGGCAGCGACGCCTCGCCAGCGAGTCCCAGACCGATGGCGTGGTCATTCTCAAGGTAGAAATTGTCGACCTGAAATCCACCAGTCTTTAGACACGATGGAGTATTTCGTGTTTTCGATGTCGAGCCCATCGAATTTGATGGAGCTGCCGTTGAGGGCTCGCACGCCGTAGCCGCTGGCCGCAGCATATCCAACGCTATTGTCATCAGCCGCCCACGCGACGATACTCCTCGCGTCCAGAGAGGCGGTGCTCACTCCGAGGTAAAGAGCCCCGTGGCCGCTCCATAGATTGAGATTCTCAAAGTCGTTATAACAACCACACCCGCTATCAACCAGCTTGATGCCCAAATCAGATTCCGAGAAAATGTCGTGCAAATTCGAACCCATGAGAGGCGCGGCAATTCCCCATCCGCCAGACTGAACGGCAAATGTACCGCCAGGTAAATTAGTGGGCGCTGTTTCCGCGGTTGCGCCCCCATTATTCAACGTGAGGGTCGTCGTGGTGGACGCCGTGGCGGTAAAGTAGCCCTCATTCCATGTGCCTTGAAGACCCCACACGCCGAATTCAAACCCCACGCAAGCGTTGCTGCCGCAACTGGGAAATGTGCCCGTATAGACCGCATTACCGCCTGATGACGCTGCGACCGAAGTCACAGGCAACTCCGGCCCTGTGGAGGTCGTACGGCCGATCCAGATGTGGTCGATTTCAACGCCCGCACGAGTTTCCGGAAGTGCCGTAGATGACCGGCGCATAGTCATTCGTGGTGTTGGTCTTTACCAGAGACGTATACCCGCCTGAGGTGGCGCCATGGATGTGGACGTAATTCGAAAGGAGGAACTGCGTTCCGCTGGCCATGTTGATCGTCATCGGGCCCATAATCACGTCGCTGTTCGCCGGGAATTGAATGTTCTGCGACATGGTTTGACTTCCGGAAAATCCACGGAGGTCAAACGTGCACGGCCCGGGCGAACAGTCCGAAATGGCCGTGTTTACCTTCGCGCTAAAGTTCGCCCCAGGTTGCAGGCTGACATCGATTACGGTTGTTCCATTGCCCAATCCCGTCGCGGATGCACCACCGCTCCCGCACGATCCCCAGACCGGATCGACGCCATTCGATGTCAAGCACAGGCCACTACTGCCAATACCCAAACGCGCATTCGAGTTAGAGTGGTAATAGTGTAAGTCACCTTCCGTGCTGAGCGGCGAAAGGGCATTGAACGCGGCAGACGCGGTGGTCTGTCCAGTACCCCCGCCGGCAATCCCCAATGTGCCGAATGCCGGAGCGGCTGATCCTTGGCCCAATAAGGGTAGCCCGTTGGTTCCTGCCGCCGTCGACTTCACAGGAGAGGCCGATCCCCCGCCGTACAACACGCCGTATTGAGTGGTGCTGGTTTCCGTCAGATTCGGTACGCTGAGCGCTGCGGCCCCAGTTGAGCCGGCGTGCGCTAGCGTGAGAGTCGCGGTTCCATTTGTACCGCTGGCGACAACATCCTGGAGCGACCAGCTATCGGTCGCCGAAGCCGATCCGTTCCAATATGTCCCCGAGAGATTGAACAACGGACTCGATTGCGCCGTGCCGGAGGTTGATGCGGTGGTGTTCGCCCAAGTCCAGTTGACGGGCGAAGTATGGTTGAATGTCGTCGCGAAGGTGGACATGGCCAGGGTCAGACTTGCCGCCGGATTGACCAGAGAACTCCAAGCAAAACTGCTGCTGCCACTGCACGAGCCCCATATGGGGTCGGTGCCATTTGATACGAGGCACTGGCCATTGCCGCCTGCTGCCAGGCGGGCGTTTGCGGCAGAGTGGTAATAGAGAAGGTCGCCCTCGATACTCAGGGGAGAAAGAACACTGAATGCGGCTGGAGCGGTGGTTTGCCCCGTGCCGCCTTGTGAAATTGCTGCCGTCCCACTCAGGGTACTGAAGTTCGGCTGAAAGCAGTTGGCGTTTCCGTTGCTAGAAACGCCCGTGGCCCAACTGTTGCTCCCACATTGAGTAGGGTTGGAAGCCAGGGCGGTGGCGGTTGCCGCGTTGCCCGTCGTGCTGCTGGAGATCGACGCTGGCAGGTCAGCGGGCGCCAGCGCGCGAAATGTCGGAGTGGCGGCCGGTCCCGAGCCCGGACCCGCCAATACCGTGTTGGCCGTGTGAGTGAGAAGTTGCGGCGCGAGCGTTCCGCTCGAAGTAATCGGTGAACCAGTGACGGTCGCGCTGAAAATGATGCCATCCCCGGCCATTCCCACGCTGCTCACGGTCCCACCGCTCGTCGCGCCGCTCGAGACAAACGGAGTTCGCACGTCGGTAATCGATGAAATCGCCGTGCTGGTGGCGACGACTGTCGCGATGGGGATGTTCCCAGCCGCAAAGCCCGTCGTGTTCGACGCCGGCGCACAATTATTGGCGGCGTTCAGATAGACGTAGTTGGTCGCACTGGCCGCGAGCGTAAGTGTGCCGCCGGCATAGGTCCGGACGACATTGCTGCACACTGCCGTCCCCGGGGCCAGGTTCAGGGTCAGGTTTGATCCCGCCGTCGGCCAATACCCGGGTCCAAATCCCTGAACGTACTTGGCATTGACGGGGAAGATCTCCTGCCCCGCCTGCGCCTGGGGCTGCTGAGCGGAAAGAACAGTAGGCACTGGGCAGTAGGCAGTAAGCAGAAGAACCGATGCTAGTGAGCAGAACGCAGACGGCACTAGGCATTGAACCCAAGCGCGCAACCTCGAGACCCAACGCCTGACACGTGGCACCTGGCACCTAAATCCTGAATCCTGAATCCTAAATCCTATTTTTTTCACCATACCTGCACCTTTGCAGTCACCCCAGCGTCTGAGGCAACGAGATAGAGGTTTACGTCGTCCACGTCCGTCGGCGATTGCCACCAGATGTAACCCGGGCTGGTCATGCGAACGTGCGCGCCAATGGGGATGCGGCCTAACAAATGCGGGACTGTAAAATTACCTGGGGCCGAGGGCGCCACGAGGATCTGTCCAAAGAGAGCCGTCGCCTGGGTCACGCTAGTGACCTGGGTTGCGTTGGCGACAATGACTCCAATGAAGGCATCACCGGGATCCAGGGCGCCGAGAACGGACCGGTAGTAGAAGCTGCTCGGCCAATTTTCCTGCTGATAAAAGAGATATGAGGTGGCGTTTGCGGGAGCCGCGGTAAGGGCGGGGCCGGTAGGCGCATAGCGCGAACCGTTGGCGTAGAGGATTCCCCCCGTCACACTGGGATAAAGAGTGTTGGAAGTGGCGAGCTGAAACCCGCTCACGAGGCCGTTCAGACCCAGGTCTCCTACCAGCGAGTCCACCACCGACGCCAGGTCGCTCATGAATGCCACATTGGCATCAAGAAGGGACATGTTGGTGTCCATGTCTGACTCGTATTGAGTAATCCCGTGCTGCGACTGGACAAAACCCTTGCGGGGAAGAACTGTTCGCACAATTGCCATAATGGCTACCTAGTCCGTTGTCCGTGGTCCGTGGTCCGTGGCAACTCACAACGGACGACGGACGACCGACAGCTTTTCAATGAATCAATGGCTCGATGACCCGATGAATCAATCACCGCTGACGCCAGCCGGCAAATTCACGCTCAGCCTTTGGCAAATCGCCATGACCTTCGCGGTGCCTTGGTTTTCCGCGCCGCTGGTTGACCAATAGGTTTGGATCACGACCTTGCCGTTCGCGTCGTTCACGTCGAGTTGATAGGGGCAAACAATCATACTGCCCTGCCCGGGATCGCTATTGGCAAGGGCGGGCGGGGTCGCCTGGCCCGGAACATAACCCGCAGCCGGAGAGCGGGACGAATAAAGAATTGGAATAAACAGGCATTCCGCGTAGCTATAGTCGTAGCCATCAACAGGAGAAACGGGCGGCGCAACACTGTCGCCGGGGCCGTAAAATCCCATGTAGATAATCTCGCAGCGCACGGCGCCGAATTTGGCATTGTGCGAGATCTTCGCCAGAGCGTAATCCGTCAGCGGCTGGCCGCCGGCAATCGTCGAGTCGGCCAAATCAAAAAATCCGGGAATGGAAGACATGAGCATCTGTGACATGAGTACCTCAGCTTTCAGCGCTCAGCGTTCAGCTTTCAGCTTTCGGCACGTGCAATAGCTGAAAGCTGAGAGCTGACTGCTGATAGCTTCTGTTCAAAAGATCGTGTTATACGCCTCCGTATAAACTCCATTCGTTGACGGCGTAATAAAGAAATACGTTTCCTGCTCCTGCTCCGTCGCTTGCGAGTACGACGGCAGGACCATGGAGGCGGACGGCACGATTTCGAATGGCGACGTAGTGCTGGCCCGGCGCATATCGAGCAGCGTGAAGCGCACTTGCCCGTTTGCATAATCGGGCGCGCGGCCGATGATCTCGCAAGGAACGTTGGTAATACCGTGTCCGCCGCCAATGTAGTCGGGCAGCAGAGGGTGAGTGAGCGAAACCCAGTCTTTCAGCTCGGGCTGAAGCGCGACGAGTTGCGTCACAATTTGGTAAATCGGCGTGGCAAAACCATAGCGCCGGAAAAGCTGGTCGCCCAACAGGAAGGCGCGCAGTGTGCCTCCACGCGCGACCTTCACTCCAGCAGCTTCTACCTGGTGGTTGTACAGGTAGCGAAACAGGTTATAGCTCGATTGCTGGAGCATGGTCACGGTGGTGTTGTAGGTCCGCGCGCTGGTGTTGGTGGTGGAATCATCCACGTCGAGGCGGAACGCCAACGCGTTGATGACCGGAGCCAGGCGGACTTCCGGAATGCCCATGATGTTGCCCTGCGTGAAGCTCGCCACCGGCGTCTGGTTCTCCGGGTTCTTCATCGCCTTCAGCGTGAGCTGCCCGGATGCGGTGACCACCATCACCAAGCCAAGGGGCTTAAGAATTTGATCCTCCAACCAACTTCGGCCCTGCTGTGGCGAGGTGATCTTGAATTCGAAGCCAGTCTCCCGAGAACATCGAATCGCGAAGCGCCGTGATACCGGCGACGTCGAGGTACGGGTTGGGATTGATCAGTGTAGAGGGATCGCCAGCGGTGGCGGAGGTCGAAAGCGGAACATACTGGGCCCAAAAAGGATTCGCTGCCGCAACCAACTGCCCCGTTCCTCCTACCTCTACCGCTGCGCTGAGCGCCAGATCCTGACCCACTCCCAACTCGTTTTGCATCGCCGCCAGGAAGATGTCGAGCGGGTTGCCACTGATCCAGCGCGGGTTGTCATTCGAGACGGGAAAGCCGTTGGCCAGCCACTGCGCACCGCTGGGTTGCCAATTATTCTTCTGCCCCGGCAGGTATTCCTCGGGTCCGCCGTTTGCCCAAAGGAAAGCGCCTTGGGCGAAGCGTTTCAGGTCGTCTACCTTGAGGTTGACGCGGCCGTCGGTGTCGAAACCGATTTCGGAAATCTGCATGACGTGCAGCGGAGTAAAGTCACCGAGAGAGCTTCCGGGAAAGCCCATGCTGAACGTTACAACCTGTCCAATCAATTCTTCCTGCGCCGCCAGGGTGTGGAGCACCCCGCCGGGATCGATACACCGAATCTCCATCTGGCCAATCGAACTGGAGCCGTTCTTATCGTCGATGGATTGTTCCGCACCGGCCGGAACGTACATATAAGGCAGCATTTGCGGCAGGCCTGCAACGGTGAGCAGCAGGCTGGGATTGGTGGCCACCAGCCACATCCACGCGGTCGGGGCGAGGGCGGGCCACACCTCAAATTCATAAGGCAGGCCACGCGCCGCCAGCGAATAGGCCACCAGCGATCCGTTGCCCGTCGCCTGCAAAACCGTGGCCTGCCCCCCAACAAGGGACGTGAGCACCGCATCGATCGTCGTGCCGAGCCCGTTAAAGAAGGTGGCTAGGCCGGAGATGCTATAGAGGTCGAGGAGCAACAGGATCATGCCCCAGGTGCCCTCCTGCCACACCGATGCCGGCGAGCCGGAATACCCGCCGGGTGAATCGTTGTAAGGCTTCATGCCGCTGAACGGCGTCGAGACCTGAAGGGCCTCATTGTAGGAGTTGGCCATGCTCGAAAGTGCGATCGTTTGATTGGTCAAAAGGAAATTTTGGTAAGCGAATTCCGCGCACTGTAACGCGATGTCGTCGCGGGTGGTCGCATGCGCCCAAAGCGCCGCCCAATGACCGGAAGCATCAAGCGCCTGGCTGGTGTCGAGGGTGTTTCCGGTCACGCCCTGAGCGAAATGCCCTGGTATCGAGCCAGCGGGCGCGATATAGAGGTTCGTGAGCAGGTTGGAGTCAATACTGGCAGCGGCGGCGCTGGCAGCACCGGCGGTGGCTACCAGCGAACTCGCTTGCGCGGACGTAATTTGCCCCGTCTTGAGGAGATTGGTGGCAGCTACAGGAAGCGCGTTGGTGGCGCGCTGAAAAGCAAACCATAAGTCGATTTGGTGCTCGGTGGAAACGGTGGTTACGAATCCCGGCACAAACTGGTAGCCGGGATTCTCGTATTTTCCATACCCTTCGTAAAATAGGCCATTGGTAAGGTCCGACGCCGTACTCTGCAGGGTGAGCAAGAAATTGATCATTCCTTGCAAGGGAAGCGCCGGGCTGAAATCCTGCGATAACCGCATGTAAACGCAGTAGGCGTAGACCACCCAGGCCATCGCGCCCGCCCGGACGTAAGCCTGATCAACTTGGCCGTAGTAAGTGTCATAGCTGAAGCTCAGCGAATTCGCCGGCTGGACGGCTCCGACACTCAGATTATCGAAGTAAAGGTCGGTGTTCGCGGTGGTCTGCGTAAGCGTAAAACCGGTGACCTTGACAAGCGTGTCTGCTGTGAGATTTGAGATTTGAGATGTGAGATTTAAAAGGGTGGTACGCCAGTTCGTGTTCCCCGGACCAATCGGCACGGTGATGATCGTCCCCGCCAGAGTCGCCGGGCCGGCCGCAGCGCTAGTAATCTGGATATCCGTCACCAGCCCTTGCGCCGTTGCCAGTCTGACGTCGAAAACAAATCCCACCCCCGGGGCCTCCATGTGCTCGAAGCTCAGTTGGTTGTCAGTGGTATCGGGGAAGCCGCTGCCGACGTAAGTGAAAACGTCGCCTGCCGAGCCAGCATGGAAATCCAGAATGTTACCCGTGCCATAGGGCGGTTCTTCGGGCGACACCGAGGTGGCCGCAAGGTTGGAGACGGTCGCGCCGGCGCCGGTTGCCGACCACCGCGCGGTTGATCCGTCTTCAGCGTTCTCGAGTACGGTCGAAGCCAGGTAACCCGGGGACGCGAGGAATGTATTCAGTTGATTGATGACCTTCTCCGCCGCGGTGAAATTCCCCGCGGAGGTATAGGCGAGAATGGCCAGGGCGGAATCATAGATGTACCCGCGATTCTGCATGGCGGGCAAGTCCGTCGCGCCGGGATCGGGAACGAAAAGCGGGTCGCTTGTGGGAATATCAAACGAGCGTGGAAGGTCGGAGTACTCCAGCTCGGATCCCACGGAATCGAAAACTTCCGTCCATCCCACCACCGGGTCGTTGTAAAGGATGTGGACGGCTGCGGTGCCGGGCGTGGCCATGGCGCTCGACCCCGCGCGCGCATGGAAGCCGTCGCTCTGCACGATGATGGGGATATTGTCTTCCAACAGGTATTCGACGTCGGTCTCGATGTAAACCTGAGCTTTATAATTCGCCAGCTTGCCGCCCAACGTGGTTCCACCCTGCGGCGTCTGGCAAACGCCCGTGTTGGTGTGCGCCACCCAGCCGGCTGGAATCGTGGCGCCGCACCAACCGCTCGCCGGCGGTGCCACGCTTGTGGGGTAGAGAGCGGCAACCAGCAAGCCAGTGCGCACGCCCGCCAAGCTCCACGTGTAACCTCCGGCATAAGCTCCGGCCCCAATGGGAACCGTCGTTTGTAGCCCGGAGCTGCCTTGGTAGTACCAAATATCGGTGTGCACGAACACATCGACACGGTAGGAACTCGCGGCATTGAGCAAATTGAAAATGTAGCCCGTCGCCACCCAATAGGTGTTCTGATAACCGAGGGTGATCAGTTTCCAAAGTTGGGTATTGTCGCCCGCCAGCGCGCCGAGTGTGGTCGGCCAATTGGGAGGATTACTGGTGTTGGCGGTGGTGCCGTTATAGAGCGCCATCTGGACGTTGTTGTTCGAATCGACAATCAGCGAGCCGAAGGGGTAATTGGCGTTAGCCGTCCACTTGGCGATGACTCCCGCTGTCTGCGGGAGCCCCGGCGTAATCCAGTTGGAATTCGCATTGTAGAGCAGCGCTCCCACCGATTGCTCCATCGCCGAGGTCACTTCGTACCCGTTCACCAGCAGGTTGCCCCAGGGGAGGGCCTGGCCCGATTCATTCGCCGGGTAGCCGTCCGGCCCCAGTTGATTGTCCGCCCACAGGCCGGGCGGCAGCGCCGCCACGATGGACTCGATTTGCGTCATCGGGAATGCGGCTTCTTGCGCGCCGCTCACCGTGAGGCCCGTCAAAAAGTTAATCTGCGAGCTGAGGCCGCACTCGACCAGGCCCGTCGCGGGCCCTTCCGTGACCGCCGTGCTGGTAGCCCCCTGCGTCAGGAGGGCATCGCCAAGCCAGTTGCCCGCAGGGCTCGATTGCCGCCCGTAAAGCCAAGCAAGCGAAAGGTTCATCGCCTGCCAAAAGTTACCGGGCCAATAATTGGATACGTTGGGCATATAAATTCTGAATTCTGAATCATGAATTCTGAAAAAGGGCTCAAGGCTTCTTAGCTCTCAGAATTCATAATTCATAATTTCCTATGTTCCCCATCCGCCAATCCCCCACGTCATCACCCCGAATCCGGTTTGCGTGAGCGATTGGACTTGCGACTGCGTGAAGCTCGCCAGCACGATCCCGAACTGTAGAATCTGAAGGATGTACAAAGGCTCCTTCTGCGAAGCATTCAAGCCGGATTGCCAGGTTTGGTTGCCTTGAATCATAGTTCACAGCTCACAGTCGACAGCTAACAGCTCACAGCGAACAGCTCGCAGAGACCAGTTAGACTGTCGACTGTTAGCTGTGAGCTGTGAGCTGTAAGCTCTCATGTCACCACCTGCCTAAACTTCAAGTGAAAGCTATACTGTCCTGGCGCCTTATAGGCTGCCGTCCAATTCGTGTCCTCGAGCCAGTAGTTGGTAAAGCTGGGCTGCGAGCTATCGGGAAAATAGGCAAAGATGCTTCCCTGGAGTGCATAGCTCATGAATTGCGCCCAGGCCTGTACGTCCGCACCCACTCCCACCCACTCCAAATCGAGGTCAAGGTAACTGTCGATCCGCTCGAGGATCGATTCGCGCACGCCGCTTGACGCCACATTGTCGTGCCGCACCGCCACTGACGAGTAGGCGGGCACCTTGGTGGGCGGCCGCAAGAAACTCAGTGTGGCCGTGCCATCGCCGTATGGATAAAGAATCGCTGGATTAGCCATGTCAGGTTTTAGGTGTCAGGTGTTAGGTGTTAGGGAAAACCAAGGCCGCAGGTTCCGACACCTGACACCTGGCACCTGGCACCTGATACCTCCTCCTCAGTGTCCTACCGGGCTTCCTCGCTGCGCGCTGGTGGCCGTCACGTTGACTCCCCGCGCTACCGCGCCATTGACTGCGGTCGCAACATAGTTTTCAAAATCCTGCGTACCGCGAATAATCACCACACCCGACCCGCTGAACCGGGCGGAGGCCCCGGCAGCTCCTGGCGCCAGCGCCGGTGATGGCGAGTCGTATGGCGATTCACCCACGCCCGATCGACCGCCGCGGTCGGAGCCACCGGCTCCGCCGCCCGCCCCTGCGCTGTGACGATGGCTGCCGGTGCCGGCCAGCAGCGCATATTGCGCCGCAGCCTCAAAGTGCAGGCCCGCCGCCACGATGGCGGCAGGGTTGGGCGGCCACGTACCTTCGGCCAGTAGAGCAACGCCGCGCGCGGTTTCCCAAATCGCCTCGACACCGGCCTGCGCCTTCCGGCCGGCAACCAGGCCCGCCAGTCCGCCGCTCAACATCTCCGCGCCTGCCGCTGTTTGCGAGCGCAGGGCAAGCGCTGCGCGTTGGACGGCGCTCGTCTGGAGATCCGTCTGAGCCGTGGAGGTCGCGATTTCCGGCGTCAGCGCGCGAAAAGTCTCGCGCATTTCCCGGAGCGGGGCCACCGCCATTTGGCTTTGAGCGTGCAGGCGTCCTAGTTCCGCCGCGGCCAGTTGCTGAGCCTTCAGGGCCTTCAGAACTTCTGCCGTGTGCTCGCTCATGGCCCGGGAATCCTTCTCCAGGCCGGTCGAAGAGGCGTCCAGAATCTTCAACGCCGAATTTGCGCGCTGAGGATGCGCCCCGAGTTGGAGCAGCAGACTGAGAATGTTGTTTCCACCTTGGCCCATTGTTAGCCCTCAGCTTTCAGCGGTCAGCGATCACCTTGGCCTTGTCAGTTGTCAGCAGTGCCGGGTCAGTTGCGACATAGAGGGGCTACGGACCACGGACAACGGACTAATGACGTCCTTCTTCCTCACCACTCGATCACGTTCCCCTGCGTCTCCAACTCGCCTCGCTCGCGGGCGGCCATAGTCTCAGCCGCGGTGCAATCCAGCAGATACGCCGGCATCCCCTTGAGCTCCAGGAGTTGGCTCGGACGGCAGTAGCTGCGCTTCGCCACTTCCGCCAGGTAGAGAAGCCGCTCCTTGTCCTCCAGGAAATCGGCCGAGGTCTTCAGAACAGGTGTCAGGTATCAGGTGTCGGGTGTCAGGGCCTTCCCCGGCACCTGGCACCTGACACCTGGAACCTGCGCTAAACACCTCGCCTCGCAGCCAGCGGAAAATGAATTTCAAGTCGTCAATCAGGATGTCCGCCAGTCCGATTTGGTCGGCTTCGGGAGTGGCAGCGAAGCGGGGCTGAACGAACAAACGCGTAAGCGTCTCGCCGAGCCAGTGAGTGAACGCCTGAATATCTTCTGTCTTGATTTCCTCAGGCTTGGCGTCCGTAATCTTGGCTTGTAGTTGAGTGCCTGCCCTTCCCATGGCGAGCGCCGCGAACACCGGAGGCCGGCAAAGCAGCACGCTCAGTCCGCTCGCGGGCAAATCCACTCGCTCGACGTTGGAGCGCTCCACAGCAGCACGAAGATCATTTGCCTCAGCGAGGCCATTGACACTCATTGCACTTGCTCCTCCGCAACGTGGGTGCTAGTTCCTAGGTAGCGGGCGGAAGCGGGGAAACACCCTCCTACGACCTACCGTCTACCGATCGTCCCTGGTAGATGAGGGAGGCCCACATACTACATACGACCTACCACCTGCCCCTTCACACCTGCCGGTACACCTTTCCGCCGCGGTCTCCCACCGGGCGGTTCAGGTCCGCGATCGCCTGAAAGGTAATCTTGTAGGTGGTCTCTTTGCCGCGCTGGAAGGGCAGCTTCACCGTTTCCTTTTGGTAGGCGCGGTAGATCTGGGAGATGACGAATTTCGAAGTCTGGTCCTTGCGTTTGGAGATAAGCAGCACGCTGAACTTAGGCACCGTCTTCAAACCGCCGAAAGCAATTTCCTCATAGACTTGCGCTCCGGCGGGCAGTGCGGTGTCGGTGCCCGTCGCGTAAGTGCCGTGCGGGACGAGGAGCTGAAGCTTTCCGCAATCCGACTCCTTCAGCGTCACCGCGATCGAATCCACTTCGCCCGTCATCACAGCGTCGATGGGCAGGGTTTCCTGGTCGGCAGTGGTTTCTTCCACCTTGGCGCCGATGTCGAGATCGGTCACGCCCTCCACAGCTCCCGCGAACAGGTATGCCGGCGCCAGCGCCACGCAGGTCCACACGACGGTTGACCCGTCAGAGGTCATGGCGCCGATCGTGCTGCCCCAAGTGCCAGGCGCGTTCGCAAACGTGGTGCCGCCGATCGTGCACTCCTGAATGTTGCCGTTTGTGTCCACAATCATCTGTCCCGCGGTCACGGCTTGCGCGGCCGGCCACGAGGGCTGCGCGGGCGTGCCGTCTGCGCCGATGATGTGCCTCTTCCCGCTGGCAGGCGCGCATACGTTTAAGTAAACCCAGCCGGGGCCCTGATGAATCAGGGTAGGTGTTGCCGTTCCGAGAGCCATGGTAGAACCTCCGTAGGCAGTAATCAGTACGCAGTGGGCAGCAAGGAGCAAACGCTCTATAGCCGCAGTCCGATCCGCTTGGTCTTCACTTCATAATTCAGACTTCATAATTCAGAATTCCTAGGTTTCTTCGAGCTCAAACAGCACTGTGAGCGTGACCCGCATGACCGGCCCATCGACCCCTTCGACGCTGATCTTCCCCGGGACGTTCGACTCAACAAAAACATCGTTCACGGTTCCGGCGGCGTTTGGTACGGTGGCGCCGCTGGGCACGGTCTCATGCTGAATAGGCAGAGAAGTGGTCCAATCGCCGAGTGCTGGCCAGGGGCCGGCGCTGGAGACGATCATGTCGATCAGGCGCGCATAATCCTGCGCGTCCTCCTGTGCCATCTCCTGGTCGTACTGGCCGGTATCAAGCGCCAGGTTGACGCGAACCTGGTGATGCCGTGTTGTCCTATCATCGCCGCGCTCGAAGTTGGTCGGACCGATTTCAAGATAGAGCCAGGGCCAACCCGTGCGGGGTCCCGCGCCTTTGTGGAATTCCGCGATGGGGGCGAGCGGCTGATTCCCATCGGCCGCGCGCGCGGCGTTGATGACACCCAGCGCCGAGGCCTGATCGCGCTGGATAATCGCGATCAATTGGTTAACCAGCGGCTTGGCGAATTGTGCTTGATAAGCTTGAGTCCAGGACATAACGTTGGTAGGTAGTAGGTGGCAGGTGGCAGGTGGGGGTTTTCCCCATCTACCACCTACGACCTACCACCTACATCTCCCTTCGGTCCCATTTCTTGAACACGTTCGTCGATCTCTCGCTCGATGTCTCGCCCGGGTATTGGTCTCCGCCGGCCACTCCGCCCAGTTGCGCACGCGGCGTTTCCACCTTGGCGAGTGGATCGAATAGATAATCGTAATCGCCGCCCTGGTCGAGCGGCTTGCCGTCCGAGTCGCGGGCGTTGAGCTTATTGCCCATCTTGCTGAACTCGTCCTCAAAGCTCTTCGCCACGCGGGCCGCCGCGGTAATTCCGGAAGTTTCGAGCACCTCGGCAAGTTGCGCGCAGGCCCCATAGCGATTGGCCTTCTCCAGCAGGTTCAACTGGTCGGTACTGAAGGCTGCTTGCCACGCAGTGAATCCGAGGCTCGAATAAGCTTCCTGAAATCGCCGCTGCAAAATGGCGTCTAGTTCCCCCGCCACGTCGTCAATATAGTTCTGGATGAGCGTGTCGGACGGCCCCTTCGGCCCATTGCGCGTAAACGTGGGAAACATGCCGGTTACCTGGGTGATTGTGGTGTAAGACATATCTTTACTCCTTTGTCGTTTGTCCCTTGTTCTTTGTCCGTTGCCACTCGTCCCGCGCCAATGCAGCCGGTAAAGGACAAATGACCAGGGACCAAGGACGCGCTTCTACACAGTGACATACACCGAGATCGTCGTTCCGCTTCCCGAGTCGACCGTGTAATAAAGATTCGTCGCGTCCGCCGCCTGGGTGCGATGCACGCCGACGGTCGACGTGAGCAGGACGATCTCTTCCTTCGGCATTTGCCCGGCGGACTGATTGTTGGGCGCCACGATGCCATGAGGAATGGTATTGGCCCCGCTCGCGAGGCCGGTGATATCCACCCGGATCCGCCGCACAAGCTGCCGACGGTCCAGGCGGAAAGTGAAAAGCGTAGTATAGGTTGCGCTTGCTGCCATATTTCCTCCGTTTGCGCTGATAGCTGACAGCCAACAGCTCAGAGTGAACTGTCGACTGTGAGCTGTGAGCTGTTAGCTCTTCTTTCCCTTCGCTGCCTTCGCGGCTCTGAACGCCACGAACTCTTCGTACTCCGCCTTTTCGGCTGCGGCTTTGGAGGCTGCCTTCTCCGCATCTTCCTTGGCCTTTTGATCCCGAACTTCGCCGCCGCCAATCGGATCGGGTTTGCCTTGGAACAGCGGCACCTGGCCGTAAATCAGGATGCCAGCTTCCTCTTCGCTCAGTTCGATTTCGCCAGCGGCATCCACCGGGATCAATTTCCCGTGGCAGGCGCTGGGCAACAACTTCGCCGTCGACGAGCCTTTGGCGACATACATCACGTTGTTCTTCTCGATTTGCTGGAGAACTTGGTACTTGGGCATTAAAAACCTCCTGGTTTAGCTCACAGCCGACAGCCGACAGCTCACAGTTGTTACTGTTAGCTGTAAGCTGTCAGCCGTCAGCTTGGGCGCGTTGCTATGCAACCGCCGACTTAAACGCATACATGGCGCCGGGAACGACGAGCTTGACGCAGTAATACGTCTGATACTCGATCATGTCGCCCGAGCGCTCTTCCACGCGGTAGCGCTTCACCAGCATGCCCTCGTTCGACGGCACGCCGTACAGCCAGCGGAAAGTGGTGCCGGGGGTAATCATCAACTGGCCTTGCCCGGGCGGCACGTACGCCAGAATCGCGTTCTTGCCCCAGATGTAGTTCAGGTTGTGGGCGATGCCCTGTTGCGCTGTGTCATACAGAGCTTTGGCAACAATAAAGTTGTCAACATTAAAGAGCCCGGCCAACTGCTGATCGGTGGGATATCCGAGCGGCAGCGCGTGGTTCTTGAACCTGTCGAGGATGATGGGGTGCTGGATGAGCTGGAGCCATACCGGGTATCCCACCAGCAGCGTGTTCGGCTCCTTGGTGCAGCTCAGCAAAATCGTCGAGCGCTGCGCCGTGATGGCGGCCACCGGGTCGGAGTTCTGGAAGTCGCTCCATTGCCCCGTGCCGGCCAGCGTGGTGCTGGGCACGGTGGTGGAGTTCATGATGAGGTTGTAAATCTGGATTTCCCGCTGCTTGTCGATGATGTCGGCGAGCGTTTCGGTGGTGAAAATCTCGGGGCCGGTGGAGAAATCCCATTTGGCGCGCAGTTCGTCGGGGATAAGCTGCTTCTGGCCTTTGCCGTCGCAGTAGTACTCATCGTTGGACATGCGCCAGCCGGGCATTTCATTGGCCTCGCTCCCCGGCGCGCGCTCCGTGTTGTACGACTTGAAACGTTCGAACCCGAATATCGGGTAGCGATCGTTTTGCTTCGAAACCGGGAAATCGGGGAAAAGCCGTCCTCCCACGAAATCCTGGTTGCTGTAGACAATAGAATAATTAGTCAGAAACTGGTCGAGATGGGCTAAGGAAACTTCCATGTTAAAGCCTCGGGGTTAGGGATTCGGGGTTAGGGGTTAGGGAAGAACCTGCCCTAATCCTTGATTTCCGATCCCTGGGTGCGCGCAATAGCGTGGTCCGAAGATTCGCTACCGGGCGCCCGAACCGTCCGGGGGCGGGGGCGGGCTGTGGAGTTCGGCTTTTCCCGAACCCCTAATCCCTAACCCCTAACCCCTGTACTTACACTTTCGTCTGCCGCAAACTCACCTGAATGCGAATTCTCTGGTTCGCCACGGTGGGTGGATACTTCGCTTTGCCCACCACATACGCAGTCGAGCCGGTGGTGACGTTGCGGATGGACGTGACGCGCCCGTAGGCGTCGGCGATCACCACATCGTCTTCCGCCTGGATGGTGGTGTCGGCAGCGATCACCTCGGCCTCGGCGGCATTCAAGACCAGGCCCCAGGCGCGGCCCTGCGAAACGAACGGCGAGGGCGGCACGGAGCCAGTGACGGGGTTGCTGGTGTTGGGATCGAGCCACAGTTCCGAGGTGAGCGGGTAGCCCGGCTCCACCACGTCCTGCGACAGCACGCCCGTGGGCACGGTGTTGAAGCCCGAGGGCAGCCCAACGTAAAAATCCGATTCGGTCGAGAGGTTCGTGACCGGCAAGCTCATCACGGTGCCGCGGAGGGCGCGGATGTTCGTGTCGAACTTGGCGGCGGTCAAGCCTTGGTTTCCTAGCATAATGTTTCTCCTTCGTCGAAAAATTAGGGATTAGGGGTTGGGGTTTAGGGGTTAGGGTTTTTCCTAATCCCTAACCCCTAGCCCCTGATCCCCGTTCTTTACGCGCTCTTCGCGTCCGCGCGATAGTCCCTCAGCAATTCGGGATTCTCTTTCGCCACCAGCGCGCTGGCCTTGCGAGCGGCGTTGAGCATGCCGAGACTTGCGTCGCCCTGCAGCAGTTCCTTCTTCTTGTTTTCCACCAGCTTCGAGAAGAGCTGCCGAGGCGATTCCCCGGTTTCCGCGCCCGACCCGCCGAGGCCCACAACGGAGTTAGGTTTTGATGATGGCGGGGCGGTCTTCGATGAGGGCTTTGAACGCCGTGCCGTCGGAAAGCGCCAGGCGCAGCGGCGCTCCCGTGGCCATCATCGCGGGAGTGATTTGTCCGCGGCTGAAGGCATTCTGCACGCGCTGTTCGGCGTCCTTGGCGCGCCGCCACCCGGAGCGGCTGATCATGCCGGAATCGTCCAGCTCATCCAGGCGGTTGTTGTCGAGCTTGCCGCCTGCGCCAATGGTTTCCGAAAGCAGCGTGACTTCGGCTTCAAGGGGATGCAGCGCCAGCGTGACGAGGCCGCGGATTTCTTCTTTGCTGCGGCCCTCCGCGCCAACTTCCCGGGCAAACGTCGCGAAGCCGTCGGCAGCCAGGCCCGTGCGGCGCGCGCTTAGGTTGCCTTGCGCCGAACCGCCGTCTTTGCCACCGTGCGTGGCGGCGTACTCGAAGAGGTGATTGTTTTCGATTTCGCCGACTTTACGGTCTCCGTCGTAGGCTTCGTGCGTGCCTTCGGCGGAGCATTTGAGATTCAACTTTGCCATGCTTCCTCCTTGTTCCGCCGAGAGGCGGGATGGAATTAGGGGTTGGGGATTAGGGGTTTGGGATTTGGGTTCCCGAACCCCTAACCCCTGATCCCTAACCCCTGATACTGACAGCCATATCTCTGGTAGTTCATCCAGAAACGGTTGATTGGTCAGCGCCACGCTCGTCAGCGTCAAGCCCTGCGACTCTCCCGTTTTTCGGTCGGGATAGTCTTTGGCGAACGCCGCCGAAACGTAGCGATACTCGCGGTTCTTGATCATCTGACGAGCCCGCGCGGTGGGCTCGTAGCGGCCGTAAAGAATGAAACGAGGTCCGGAGTCCGAGGTCCGAGGTCCGAAATCGTCGGACTTCGGACTTCGGACCTCGGACTTAAACTCTTCGGGCTGATCGAGCGCCAGGATTCGTCCCGCGCTGGGCGTGGGCGCTCCGGCGGCGCGTTCCAGATCCTCGCTGGCGTGGTCGTAGTCCACGTTCAAGTCGTGATTCGCGAGCTTGTGAAAATTCTCGATGGCGGTACACAGCTCGTTGCGGGTGAAGGAAACGTCGCGTCCGCCTTTTACCCAACTGCCGGTAACGAGAATCGGAATGCGGGCCAACCCGTCGGCAGGCATCGCGCTGAGCTGGGAGATGAAGTGAAACTGGTTGCGTTCGTCAGACATTGTTGTATTCCTCGATTCGAGCGATCACTTTGGAGGTGCCAGGTGTCAGGTGCCAGGTGCCAGGTGTCAGAGGCGAAGGTGTCAGGTGCCAGGTGCCAGGTGTCAGCAAAGGACACTGCTGGCGAATGACTCCCATTTCCTTGCACGCAATCTCTAACGCCTACCACGAACCACCTCCGCCTTCTGCCTGACACCTGTGTTTCCCGCGCCTGACACCTGACACCTGGCACCTGCTTTTCCGGCACCTGACACCTGGCACCTGACACCTATTTGTAGATCCCCGTAATCGCCACCGGCGCGCTGGTTCCGTAGGCGCTGAACACGCGAATGTGTACTCGGTCAACTGGCCGAAGCCTGGCGCGGCGGTGCTGCTGACCGCGGTGGTAGTGACGCCGGTGGTTACAGGCGCCTGCTGATAGATGTCCCAGGCGTTGATGGTGTTCGAGGTCACGGTCACGGCCGCGGCGCTGCCCAGGTTCAGGAAGTTAGTGCCGTCGTAGCTGGTTTTCGCCTGCACCGTACAGCCCGTGTAGGTCCCCGCAACGGTGCCGAAGACCCAAGTGACGTGGGCCGCGGACGCGCCCGTGGTGGCCGTTGGAGTGCTGGCGATCGTCGCTCCGGCAATGGTAGCGATAGGATTATCCACAGTGTAACCGACCGGCGGAAAATGATGCGAGCGTTGTAGGGATCGGCATGCACCTGCGGCAAGCGCAAATTGAACGTCGCCAACATCAAGGTAACAATCGCGATGCAAAAGGAAACAAAAAGGGTTTTCGGTACGATTCTCATAATTTCTCCGTTTCTAGTTCGTTGCTGCATTCTGTAGCGGCGGTCTCTGACCGCCGCGACGGCGATCGGAGATCGCCGCTACAATCCGGGCGCGCCCGTAGAGCCGGGCTTGAGCCCGGCACGTGCCGCCCTCAAGGGCGGCGCTACACGGGGCGCGCTAGCCGCGCCGGGCCCGGGAACCGCCGAGGTTCCCCATCGCCGATGGCGAGGAACGCCCCGTATCCCCTGTCCCGTGCCCCGTGTCCCGAATTTCGATTGCCTCGCCGCCTTTGCCGCTAATCTGCCCGCCGGGCGTTCCGATGGTCTCTCCGCGGATCGCAACAACGTCCTCGTCCTGGAACTCCTCAAAGCCCAATTCGTGTCGCGCCTGGTTAACGCTCGAGCGGTCGGAAATCCACGCGCCCGCCTGCGCGAGTTGCGAAATGATGGCGGCCATCGAATCGATTGACCGCGCTTGCACGTTGGCGGGGACAAGGTAGGGCACGGGAGCGTCGGGGCCAAAATTCCACAGCACCAGCCGGCGAATGGTCGAGTTGCGGATCTGGTGCGCGATGTAGTCCGCGGTATTCTGCGTGGCTAGCAGGAAGAAGTCGGTTTGCGAATCGCCCAGCGCGCGCGAGCCCGTCGCCGTTTGGCCAAGCTCCATAAACATGGCGAGGCAGGACGTAGCGATTTGCTGCTTGTGGTACTGAAGCGACGGCAGAATCTCGCGGATGCGGCCCTCGATGCCCACCAGCTTGAACTCCGCGCCGTTAGGCAGCGAGAGCCCGGTTTTCTCGTGCGCGGCCAACTGCGTCACCCAATTCTGCGCCGTCTGCACGTCCTGCCTCGAAGGGTTGGGCGGCAGCATAATCATGGGCACGCCCAGCGAGTTGCGCTCGCAGGCAATGGCGTCGATGCGTTCGAGATGCTTCTTCACGAACCAGTGCGGATACATGGCGCGCGTCAGCGGGATGCCCCAAAAGTTCGCGCCTTCCTGGTCGTGAGTAAAGACGCACGCCTTGTCGGTGGGCAGCATCACGTACTCAAAGCGATTGGAACGGTACCCCCACTGCTCGAGCGCGTACAGCGTTTCGCCGTCGTCGTAGACGAAGGGCGGAATAGCGGGATCGACGCTGTGGGGGTCCGTATGCCAGCGGTAAAACGTGAGCGCCTGGCGGTCGCACAGGCGGCGGGCGCGGATGCGGTCGCCGTCAACCGACATCACTTCTTCATAACACGCCGCGCCAAAATCCTGCATGCGCAGCGCGTAGCGCACCACGTCTTTCCAATTTTGTGTGTGCCAAGACCCGCGCCAGTCCTGCCACTCGAGTCCACTAAACAAGTTCGCGCGAATGAAGTCCGCAACCTCTTTGGCCTTGGCAGCGGTCGCGCCGCCGGCGCCGGAACTGGAGATCGTGCTGGTGGAGATCGTGCTCGTGGCACGGCCATCCTGGCCGTGTCCGCTCACGGGCTGGAAGCCCGTGCCACATGTGTCTCCTGGCACTATTTCCCACTTTGCCGAAAGGATGGGCATCTTGCAGGCTCGCAGCGTACCGGCCACCTGGCCGTCGCCTCGGCGCATTTCCTGATACGTCCAAATGCCATTCAAGCCTTCAAGCTTGGGGTTGTACTCGCCCAAGTCGCGCACAAAGCCGGACGTGATGGGAGTGCCGGGAAGGCCCATCACCGGAACCCAGCCCGCGCGGATTCGTTCCGTGTAAGCCGCCACCGAAATCGGTTCCGGAGGAGGAGTAGGAGGAACGGCGTGCGTCGGGGCCACGGGCAGGCCGCCGGGGGTTGTTAGAGGCGAGCGAGCGCCGGTCGGGATTAGGGGTTGGGGACGGGGGACAGGGGAAGTCTGAAGTGTGAAGGATGAAGGATGAAGGCCGATTTCCGTATCGGCCAATGAAACGGCCTTATCGATTTGGGTCTGTAACGCCTTCGACATTGAGCGACCTTCGCGAAGAATATGCGGCATCTGTCTTCCGTTTTTCGAATTGCGTGCTCTTTTCATAAAAAGTTCCTTCGAACCGACTGACGTAGCGCGGGCATCTTGCCCGCTGTCTCGGGAGCGTCCCGCTCCCGTCAGAGCTTGTGCCATGGCCATCCTGGCCATGATTGCGCGCGGGCAGGATGCCCACGCCCCAGCGGGCGAGACGCCCGCGCTACGAAGGGAACTCGGTGCTCAGCCATTTCTCAGCGACAAGTGACGGCCCGCGGTTCCCCTTTCATCCTTCATCCTTCACTCTTCATCCTTCAAAATACCGTCCTCATCATGCCTGCCATCACCGGACTTCCGCCCAGAAACGCCAGTTCGCTAAAGCTCGACGCGCGGCTCGGTTGCGGCATGAACCACCATGGCCAGTGCCCAGAAGCGGTCGGCGTGGCCGCGGTCGGTATGTTCGGCGTCGAAGCGCACGTTGCCCGCGAGGGTCACGAAGCGTTTGACCGAATTGATGTCCGCGCGCACCTCGCGATTGTCGGGGATGCGCACCGTGCGCTCTTCGAACGCCTGCTTCACCATGGGCGCCAGGCGTTCTTTCAGTTGCGCGGTGAAGGTGACGGGCTCGACGATCGCGCCGTACCTTTGCACCAGGTGTTCGGCCAGCATCATGCCGATGCCGGATTGGTCGATGCACACCCGGCGAACGGCGGCCGGTAGCGCAGGGCCCGCTCTCCGGCCCTGCGGCTTTTCCCATGCCGACGTAAGAGCCGCCCCGATGGAGCGGGGCGTTACGCCTTCGATGAGCGCGCAGATGGCGCGCTCCTGCTCGTCAAACGACACGCCCTTGAGCGTCACCAACTGGCGCGACCAGAGCACATCGCCGACTTTTTCAAACAGCCAGGCGATGGTGAGGTCGCGTTTGCGGCCAATGTCGATTCCAAGGTAGAGGTCGCGGGTTGAAGGTGTCAGGTGTCGGGTGTCAGGTGTCAGCGGCGCGGCTTCGGGTCTTCCTGACACCTGGCACCTGGCACCTGACACCTCGTTCCATTCCGTGGTCGCCTCTTCATGCACGCAAGTGGAAATCAGCTCGACGGGAATGTAGTTCTGCGCGTCGGAAAGGAACTGGCAGCAATATTCCTGAAGCCACGTTTCCTCGTCGTCGCATCCCGAGCGAAGCAGTTCGATGTTCGCCGGAAGCCCCTGGGCGACGGCGTCGTAGATGTCGACCCGATGCCCCGACCAGGGGCAGCTCTGTAGCGCAGGGCTCGCTCTCCAGCCCTGCGGCTTTTCCATGCCTTCGGTAAGAGCCGCAGGGCTGGAGAGCGAGCCCTGCGCTACGAGGCCTGCTGCTTTCGCAATCTCATAAAACTTTCCCGCCGTCCCGTTGGGCGTGGAAATAACTTCAATGGAGTATCCCCGCGTGATAATGGGGAAACAAGCGGCATAGATTTTGCGCGCGTCGCCGTGGAAGGCGAATTCGTCGAGCACGATGTTCCCTGAGTAACCGCGCGCCGTGTCCGGATTGGCGGGCAGGCCGATGATGCGCGAGCCGTTGTGGGGGAAGAACACTTCCATGGTGGTGTCGTCGGATTCCTGCGTTTCCTCGTACCCCGGCAGGACCTTGAATTCCTTGAAGGCCTGGCAGAAGTCCTTGACCTTTTCCATGAACAGGCGCGACTGCCGCTCGCCTTTGGAGAGGATGATGTACTGGGTCCGCCTCTCCGTGCACTTGAGCACGGCTCTTAGCGCCGCGGCAAAACTCTTGCCGCTCTGCCGGCTCCAGACCGCAATCTTCAGTTGCGAGTCGTCCCTGATCCAGCGGAACTGGTAGGGCAGAACGGGAATTCGGTCCCTCCAGTCGAAGGGCTCTTGCGCAGGCAGTTCCGCCGGCCGATCCGGGCCGCCTGGCGCCGTCTCGACAGCGGGTGGAACCGATGCGAATACCGGGTGAAGTGGAGATTTCAGCCGGGCCAGCAGTTGCCCGGGCGATCCGGCCAGGACCGAGTTGTGAGCCTTGCGTTTCACGATTTTGCCTTGTCTTCCGTAATGCCGGCTTCCCGCCGGTGCCACGTCTGAGCCCCAACGGGGCGACCTAACAAAGCCCAGGCTGAAGGCCTGGGAATTGTCGGGCCAATGCCTACCAAGCCCTGAAGGGGCGATCTAAAAATCCGCTCGCACCAACGCGCCCATCGAGCTTTCCCCGTGTTTCGCCCTTACAGGGCTCAAGAGCGAAAGGGGGCCATTTCGTTCACCCAGGCCGTTGGCCTGGGCTTTGTTCTTGCGCCCCGTTGGGGCTCGATTCGTGCGTGGGCTTGCCGGAGTCGCCGGCAAACTCCCCTCGTAATTCAGAAGGGCTTTGTTCTTGCGCTCCGTTGGCGCTCGATTCGTGCGTGGGCTTGCCGGAGTCGCCGGCAAGCTCCCCTCCTAATTCAGGAGGGCTTTGTTCTTGCGCCCCGTTGGGGCTCGATTCATGCGCGGGTTTGCCGGAGTCGCCGGCAAACTCCCCTCCTAATTCAGGAGGGCTTTGTCCTTGCGCCCCGTTGGGGCTCGATTCGTGCGCGGGTTCGCCGGAGTCGCCGGCAAACTCCCCTCCTAATTCAGGAGGGCTTTGTTCTTGCGCCCCGTTGGGGCTCGATTCATGCGCGGGCAACGCCGCGGGCTCGTTGCTGGCGAGTCCGAAAATCTCCTTGATCCGGCTCAGCACCTTCTGCTGTTGGGCCTGGGGATCTGTTTCCACCCCATCGGCCGGGGCCAGCTTCAACTGCCCGGTCTTGAACAGGAATTCCTGCTCTTTCAGGTTTTGCGCGCGCACCCGCACAAAGAGATTGCGTGCCGCAATGATTTGGTCGACGCTCATCTCGTCCATCATTTCCCAGAGTTTGGCCAGCAGCGCCGCATCGAAGCCGGCATCGCCGCCGAAGGCCTGAACGGCCGCCGTGATGGCGGCCAATTTCAGCTCCACCAATTCCTTATGCGGAACCCAGCGGAGTCGGCGATAGTTATTCGCCATGTTCTCGGTGATGGAAACCCCGAAGATCCTCTTGATCACCTCAGGAAGCTCCGCCGCGGATTTGCCTCGATCGAACCATCCGCGGGCGGCGGAAGCCACCCCGTCAATGCTGCCGTCCAGCTTCTCGATCTCGGTCAGAACAAACTTCTTTTTGCCCTGTACGGGCGAATCGTTTGTCATCTCGCCTCTCTCGGAAATTCGCGCGCCAGCGTCGCTCTCATTTCCCGTTCCTGAGCGACCTGCTGCCTTGCCAGAATCTCGATTTTCTTTTTCTGCAACAACCGTTGCTCGGGCACCCAGCGCTTCAAACGAAAGCTGCCGACGGCGGAATGGGCCGTCCGCGCCGCCGCGCCGTATTGCTCGACCAGGAGCGCCGCAATCTTCTGGCACGACACGCCCTCGGCGAACCACTGGCGTACCCGGTCGGCGAGGCCGGGAAACTGGTGGTCGAGGAGTTCGATTCGCGAAAGTTTTGTCATCGCTTCCCTTTCTTCTTCGTTCTTCCTGCTCGAGTCCGACGCCGGACGCGCGTTTGGAGTCGTAGCGCCGGGCTTGAGCCCGGCGTGTGCCGCCCTCAAGGGCGGCGTTACGTCTGAGCCCCAACGGGGCGACCTAACAAAGCCCAGGCTGAAGGCCTGGGAATTCATCGGTCCCATGCTCCCGAGCCCTGAAGGGGCGATCTAAAACCGCCGCGTGCCGGTGCGGGCATCGCGATTACCGGTATTTCGCCCTTACAGGGCTCGGGGGCGAATACGAGTCCTTCCGTTCACCCAGGCCGTTGGCCTGGGCCTTGTTCTTGCGCCCCCTTGGGGCTCAATCCCGGCGCGAGGGCGGGACGCGCCTGGCGGGGTTAACCCGCCGCTACACTGCGCGCGCGTTCTGTAACTCCGGGCTTGAGCCCGGCATGCGCCGCTTCTCGGATCTGCTGAATCACTTCCCGCTGCGCCTGCCACTGCTTGCTCTTATACCGGTCGAGGGACCGAAGGCTGAGGCGCTCGCCGTACTGGCTCTGGATCATCTGTCCGACCTCGGCCGCCGGCCAAAACTCCGCGAACATCGCATACACCCGCTGATTCAATCCCGGGTGCCGGGCCTCGAGCGTTTGCAGTTTCGTTACAGCACAACGGTGCATGGAGCTTGACCTCTCTTCTAGTAGGTGGCAGGTCGTAGGTGGTAGGTGGGGAGGGGTAGGTGGTAGATCGTAGGTGGAACGTGGGGTTTTCCCCATCTACCATCTGCCACCTACGACCTACCGGGCCCCTCCTTCCACCTACCTCGACCGCGGCTCGATTACCTGGCCTCTCCCAGCGCCACGCACCTGCGGTCGTACTCATCGACGCCGTTGGCGGTGATGCGGGTCCAGCGAATCACTTCCGGCTGGCCCACCTGCTTCTCGACCCCCAGTTCCACCCATCCGCGATCGCGCATGTAGCGCAGGTGAAATTCCACCCCGGGCAGACTCACGGGACGCAGGCAATCGTCCATGTAAATCAGGATGGTCTTGGGGGTCACCGGCTGAAGTCCGCATTCGTTCAAATAACGCAGAATCTCCGTACGGTCGAACTCTTGCTCTGACTTGGTTTTTACTTTGGACATGTGTTTGCCTCGTCGAATTCAAAATTTCTTTCGGGTGCTGGGTACTGGGTGCTAGGTGCTGGATGCTGGCTACTGTGGAACTGCCCCAGGTCCGTAAATCCAAACGCTTGGTTCTAGTCCCTGACGCTTTCCACCGGGGGTTCGGCCCCTGGGATTGGGGACCACCATCGTGCGAGAATCCCCCGGTCCCCAGCCCCCAGCCCCCAGCCCCTACTCACTCCTCCTCCGCATAGCACGAAAACGCCTCGATCTTTCTAGACATCAATCTGAGTTCGCGGCCAATCAACTCACGCTCGCTGGAGATCTTCATGATTTCCTCGCGCGTGGCCATCAGCAGGCCCTTCAGCTCACTCACCTGGTTGGACACGGCGTTCTGGGTTTCGATCGCCACCACCACTCGCTCCATGCAGTCGGCGCCTTTTTCCAGGCTGGCGGGAACTCGCAACACTCCGCGCGTGGCGGCGGAAAACATCTTGTAAGCGCCCACGCCCGCCATGCACGTGCCGATAAAACCACCCGACCCGAGGAGAAGAGCTTGAATTTGGTTGGCATTAATCATTTGAATCCTCGGGAGTCAGGAGTCGGGAGACAGGAGTCAGGAGTCAGAATAGAAAAACCCCATCCCTCCAGTTCCTGGCTCCTGGCGCCTCACTGGCTTGCGGGTCCTAATTACTGACTCCTGACTCCTGGCTCCTGGCTCCTGCATTCGGCACAACGTGCCGCCAGAACCCGTCATACAGCGCGTGCTGGGCGGCGAATTGAATGACCGCTGACACGGCAAAGGTCGCGAATCCGCGCGCGAGCGTGGTCGAATCGGGCCAGGTCAACGTAAGGCTGTGCGGCGCGTGGACGATTTCGATCCCCATCGACGTCAGCATCGCCGCAACGCAGCGCTGGTCAACATGCAGATCTTCGGTTTGCGCTGGCTAATCCAGGCAAACCCGGCACTCTGGCTGCGCTTGGCGAGTTGAATCAGAAAAGGCATGACAAAAGTGATCAAAGCCTGTGTTTGAATCGATTGAACGTCCATTGTTTAACTCCCCCTTTACTGTAGGTGCCAGGTTTCAGATGTAGCGGCGGTCTCCGACCGCCGTCGTCGATCGGAGATCGACGCTACAATTCGTGTCGCTCTGTTCAGTACGTCGCATTGGCCATCGGCGATTCAAAGGCGGCGTCGAACTGCCGCAGTCTAAGGTGCTGCGCACAGACCAATCGACCGCGCTGATCTGGGCAGGCCGTGGCCCGACCGCTCTGGCTCTCGCTTGATGTTTCCGGCGGCCGCATGTGGCCGGAGGCTTCTTCCCGCACTTGCGCGAGCTTCTTAACCAGAACTCCACGGTTTCGTTGAACCGGTATCCCGTACCTTCGATCTTGCAGCCCACAAACGCTCTGGCCCACTCGAGGTCTGTCATCATTGCAATCCTCCCAGGTCCGCTCCGCAAATCCGGAGTCGCATGATTCCGCCCTCTCGCCCAATAGCCGGCGGGTGGAGGAAACCAGCGATTTCGGGGTGAAACTTTGCCTCTGTGCTCTGACGGCGGCGAGGAGTAGAATGAGTCAAAGGTCGGGCCAGGGTTAACATTTCAGCGAGGGAATTGAGCCGAGAGCACTCCGGCAACCTCGTGGCCCCAGCGTGGCGCCGAGCGAAAGAGCCCCATTCCCCTGGAGATTCATTCCTATTTCTCACATGGAGGCGCGTATGCCCAACACTGCAACAAGCACCGGAAGTCTGATGGTGAATGTTTTCGACGGGACGAGGAAACCCTTCAGTGCAAGCGCCCAGATCCTTCTGCGAGTCATCGACGGGAATCAGAAACAGATTCTCGATCAGTTCTACAGCGCCCCCAACATTCTGGTGGAGGAACTGCCCATTTATAACAACCTTGGCGACAACTACACCGTGCTGGTCTCCGCCGATGGCTACAAGGACGCGGGATTCACCCCGGTCAAAATGCTTGCCGGCACCGTGCTGTCCATGGACCTGATGCTTTTGCCGAGCAATGGGAGTTTCAACTTTCGCGATGCGTTGTGGCCCACCCTCAAGCAGACCCACCCCAACTTTGCCGCTCTCCTGGCCCATGGGGCCGCGGACGACAACGCCGCCCAGGACCGGTACTCGCAACTGATGGAAAACCAGCCCGGCTCGCTTGCTTCCTTCTTCAACCTGGTGACGGCGATGAGCGCTATCAACTTGCCGGCAGGCACGCCGCTCGATTACATCAAAGAAGTGATTTGGGATAACACCTTCGCGCAAGACCGGTTCTTCGGCTACGCGGACCCCCAGATCATCCCGCAGATCATTACCGCCACCCTGCAGGGGGAGTTTGCGCCCGAGCTGGACCCCTCGATCTTTCACGGCACCGCTACCCGCAGTTGGAAGCAGATTCAGTTTGGGGAAGCGAATGTCCAATTGACGTTTCATGAAAACGACCCGACAAAACAGATCGACGGAATCAACTGCGTCAAGATCGAGCCGGACATCGACTATTACAAAGACCTCGGAGCGCACTTTCTGCTGGAAGTCGTGGTGAATGCCGTCACCCACACACTTACCGATCCTCAACAGGTCTGTGTGCTGCGCTGGATCGCCGGCCGGCACGCGGGAGTGGCGGATTTCAATCCTCCCTACGTGATTCTCTAAGGGCGCGCGACAGGGCGCATGTTGGCTTTACCAAGGCCGGAGGTCCGCTGGTGCCAGGCCGCGAATCGCTGCTTGCTGGCTTCGCCTTCTGGATTCGCCCAAACGATTTGTCCGTCATAAATAAGTGCCGAAGCATACTTTGGTGTCTCTGTTTGCGCTTCGTAGGGCGCCCTTCAGGGGTGCCCAACCGGCGGGCACCCACGAGGGGTACCCCTACGAGGCCCGATGGGTTGCGGCTCCGCCGCACCATGCCTCGATCGTGACGCTCTAGGCCGTTACCAATTTCAGATCACTCTCGAGCGCCGCCAAATCAAACCCGCTCGGCGAAACTCCACTGGCGTTCAGCCAGTCTTTTGAGACCAGCGCGTAAGCTTCACTGCAATACTTTTCGAACCACGCCCAAGTCATCTTTTTGAGTCCGCCCCAGGTGATGCAGGTCAAAGTAGGTGGCACAGGCACTCCTGCCTGTGTCTGGAGTGGCACAGGCACTCCTGCCTGTGTCTGGAGTGGCACAGGCACTCCTGCCAGTGCACGCGAGGGCGTATCCGCCTTCCCCTGCACAGCCAGGAGTGGCTGTGCTACTTCCGGCACGTCGTAGCCCACAAGATAAATGGCGTGCCCGCCCCAGCTTCCCGGTTCATCTTCCGGGCCAAGAGTGGCCGGCACGTCCCACACGTCCTGGTCCTGCGCACGGAGCGGAAGCTCGACACCTACATACGCGCCGCCAAAGAGCCAAATCGCCTGCGCGAGCTGGGTGCTGGGCGCTGGGGATTGGGGGCCGGGGCAGTCCGAGGTCCGACGTCCGACGTCCGAGGTCGCGGACTTTTCGCCTTGAACTTCGGACTCCGGACTTCGGACTCCGGACTCCAGACCGATCACTGCATACGCGTCCAACGTCTGCCCGTTGAATCCTTGCTGCCGCCAATCGTTCAGAACGTCGAGCTCGACGCCACCCTGATCGGTGGCGGAATTGGCGGGGTTGTAGCCGCACCACTTCTCGTAAGTCGTGAGAATGAGCGAGTCGGGCGGCGTCACCATCGTGCCGGTGGCGTTGAGCGTCCACACCTGCGTGGCGTGGCCCGGACCGTCGGCAATAATGCAATCGCCCAGTTCGTCGTTCAGCATCATTCCCCAGTCGCTAACGCCGTGCGTGTAATCCACCGAAGCCGGCGCGGGAGAAAGCGCCGCCGTCATGTACCGCGCCAGCTTCAAAGTGCGAGCGTCATGCCGCCGAGGACGCTTGCCGAGACGCATTTTGGAATGATCGATTGACATCGTTAATCCTTAGTCCGAAGTACTCAGTCCTTTGTCCGTCGTCCGCGGTCCGTGGCACTTGGTGGCCTGACTTGCGTCGGGGCCGGCATCCCCGGAATACGTGCTGCTGGTTCATGGTCCGTGATCCGTCGCACTTGCTGGCCAGCCTCGATCGGGGTCTTCGATCCATTGCATCTGCTTTGTTGAACCGCGCCCGTATCAACGGGTCGGCGGTTCTTCGTTCCTCGTCCAGAGTCCCCGCGGCGTGACCCGCAGCGACGGACAACGGACGATGGACAAGGGGCAGCTTTTCAATTACCCGATCTCCCCATCAGCCGACGGCCCGATCGGCCGATCACCTGATGGCCCGATCACTTCAGTTCCTTAAACCGCGCGTCGCCCTTCACGATGCTGTTGAATTCGCGCTTGAAATCCTTTGCCTTCCAGCCCTTGAAGGTTTTCTGGGCGTGTGGCATCTGAGATTTCAAATTTGAGATTTGAGATCCTTCTGTTTGCGCGGCCGGCACCGCTGCGGCGATTTCCGTTACCGCCTGCGCGAGCAGTTGCACAATCGATGCAACCTTATCCTGGCTGGCTAAACTCTTGACCTGCGCCGCGGATTCGAGTTGCGACATGTTCGCGTTGACCGCCGCAAACGCCGACTGCACGGCCTGAAGATTCGTCGCCGTGGGCGAGGCCTTGTAGGTGTCGAGCGTCTTCACCAACGCCGTGAAACCGTTCTCAACCAGCGTGACCACCGGCGCCAGCGCCGGGTCGACAACATCAATCAGGCTGGCGGCAATCGGAGCGGCCACCTCGGCATCGGACTCCACCGTGTTTACCCAGGCCGGAATCGCACAAGCCTGGAACCAAAGAGCGCTAGCGAGAAGTACAGCTAATACTAAGTGTCGAACTTTCATGTTTCCCTCCGTCAATTTCGATTTTCGCGACACGGGCCCGGGGTACGGGGTACGGTGTCGAGTTCTTTCGAGTGCTGCACGGCGCCTTTGACTTTCATCGGACCCTCTCGAGGTCTGCGAGGGCGGCGCCGCTTTGCCCGTTCCCCGTATCCCGTTCCCCGTGTCCCGATTGTTCCCGTCTTTCCCCGGCGCGAACGATCCAAAGCGCCGCAGTCAAGAGAGCGTTAAAGACAATGAGAAGAGCAACCGACCACGCAACCGTTGCCATGCTTCACCTCGCCGCCATCCGCAGAACCGCCCAAGGATCCAACGCGCTAAACGCTTTCCGCTTACTGCCTTCGGCCTACTTCCGGTCCGCCACTTCGGCGGCCACTTCGCTCTCCGGCGCGTGTCCCATATCCCGTACCCGGTATCCCGTCCCAGGGTCGTTCCCTGTCGCGTACCACTCCACCGCCCGGGGATCGTCGAATCGGTAAAGCGTGATCAACCTAATGAGCTCGGCGGAGTAGCTGGGGTTTGTGGAATATCCACAGTGCTCCGAGTCCAGCAGGGAGAGCTTTGGTCCCAGCCGCTCCGCAAACTTCTTCCAGTCGTCCCGCACAGCGAAGGCGGGGCGGTAGCGCGGCGAGCGCAAGAGCAGCGCGTGCGCGCGAAAGGCTTCATCTAAATTGGGAAAGCGCTGAAACTCGGCGCTGATGACTTTCCTCCGCCCATTCTCGATTTCCCACGTAGTGGCGTCAAACGCACCGTAGGCGGCAGGCGGAGTTAACGGAATCGCAGAAGTCGAAAGAGTCGAAGAAGAAGGAACCGCAGGCGCGAGTATCCTGCTGTTTTCCGCTTCTTTAACCCTTTCGGCTTTTGCGACAACTCCAGATTGAACCGTCGAAACGAGATGCGAATACTTAATTCCGAACGGATTGTTCGCCAGGCGAAACAGCGTGCTGCTTCCCCAGCCCGCGGGGGTGGCGCTTTCCAGAATGGCCTGCGCCAGGGTGACGCTCGCGGGGATCTCGAAGTCGCGCTCGCTGGCCAACGCCGCGGGCGTGACGCGCAAGAGGAATTGCAACTGCTGCTGGGTTAAATGCGCCAGAGATGGTGCTAAAACACGGGACGCGCGACTCGGGACTCGGGGCTCCGGGTTTAGAAATGCAGAATCGTGAATCGGGGTTTGAGGGGTCCGTGATTCGGCATTGAGGGGTAGGGACTTGCTTTGTGAGTCCCGAGTCCCGAGTCCCGAATCTCGGGTCTCGGAACTTCGGAGGGCCGCGAACGCGCTATCGACCTTGGAGTTTTCACTTTCGATTCTCGCGCTTTGCGGGGAGTTGGCCGAATGTCGCGGGCCGAAATTCGGATCTCCTGACGCTGTGCGCGGGCTGTCGAGTTTCGAGGTTCCACTTTCGAGTTTCGTGTTTGCTGTGTTGTCAGTCACTTAGGGCAGCGGCAGCGTGTGCACCCGCCGCCGCCCTCACTCACGCTGATCGGGCGCGAGCTAAGCTGGATTTAGAAAAACCGTCGTCAGTTCTCAGTCGTCAGTCTGCCGTCTTCAGGCGTAACTCATTCGTCGCCAACCCTCAGTCATAAGCCGCTGGGGCTTGCGCATAACCAGGAGCTGGTGGTGCGCTTCCTACTTCTGCGGGATTGCGCGTAAAAGGGACGAGAGGCGCGAGTGATACAAGTTCCTCAGCGTTCACCCCATCCATCTCCGTCGGCCTGGCCACGGGCCACGCCGACGGAACCTGCGGGGGCGAAACCCTTCTTCGAGCGGAGCGCCGCATAATGCGTGAAACCGTGTCCGGCGTAAGGCTGAGCGCATTGGCGGCCCGCAACTGCGTGCCTTCCAGTTCGTACACTTGGCGCACAATGGATTCCTCAATCTCCGCAAACGAGACGCCGATGCGAACATCGACGCGAATTTGGCGAGATTCTGCCTGGCGCGGTGGCGCGGGCTCGCCGCTCGGTGACCGCTCCGCGGACGTTTGGGCCGGACTTTGTACTGGTTCCCGCGAAATCGCGGGAATCGTTAGCCGGTGGGGGCCTCTTTCTGCCCCAGGTGCGAGGTCTGAAGCCCGATAAAGTCCCTCAGAGTCCACCGTTCTCGGGCGCGGCGTCCCCATGACGGGATCAATCGCTCTCCCCATCAGGGGATTCGTCAATCTTCCCAGGACCCGGTTGGAGGCGGCCTTCGCTCGGGCGGGATCCATTCGGTTTGGGAACACCTCGTTCATTTCCCTTATATCATATAATAACCATATTAGAAATGTCAAGTGGAATCTTACTGAAATTCCTACCGGTAGGAATTTGGATGAAGATTTTCTTAGCGAATTTCCTACCGGTAGGAAATTGGGGTTTTACCCCGTCCGTTTTTGCCGCGGTGGCGGCATAAAAGTGGACATTCTGTGCGTAGACACGGACATTTTCAGTAGCGAAAAAGCCCGGATTTCGTAGTTTTTGGGCTACTTTTTGCGTCAATATTTCTGGCCGAATACGGATCCGGACATTATCGCTAGTGAGAAAGTCCGGGCATCGGTTCGCGCCGGGTCTTCTGGGCGTCAAAACATCCGGTCGAGCACAAGCGGCGGTGACGCTCGTCGCGGGAAAATCATTCCCCGAGTGAATCGTAACCTTATCTATATCTCTAGGCGGGAACTCCAGACGGCCTGTACGGCGCCTCGGCGAGCGCCGGCCGGAGGCGCCTTCACTGCGTACCCGGGGTGACGAGCCGCGAGTGCCGGCAATTTCACGCGCGAAAACGTCCGGATACGGGGTGGGCCGCTCCCCTCCGCGCGGGTCCGATTGATGTGCTGAGCCTCGCGTCATGCTCCAACCCGAGCTTGTTGAAGAGGTGGGACTTGCTGGCCGTCACTGGCGTCGCCCTTGGTGAGATCGGGCATGCCGGGGCGGTCGGGGGCCGCTCCCGCCGCCATCCTGGCAGCGGGAATGCCCGTGGGCGCGTCGCCTTGAATGGCGCGCGTGCGTGCACACAGGCGTCCGTGCTCCCCGGGGCGCACCTCCTGCTTGCGCGGCCTCACGACCTGCTCGCGCGTGGTAAAACTAAGACCACAAGCGTTGCTCGTGCATCGGCGATCGCGAAACGGACCGCGCTTCTCGCTAACTTCAGTTGGAGCACCACATTGCGGACACTTCATGATTTTCTAACTCCTTCTGGGGCGCCGATGGGTCTGGCCTTCGGCAACCTCCCGCCACGCTTGGCGCGCAAACCTGTTTGGAAATGTTTAGGCGCCGCGCGCAACAAAATTTGAAGGTGAGGGCCGGTGAGGAGCACGCCTGCCGGCGCCAACGAGAGCCAACAACAACACAGCCAAAAAGTCTCTTGCGCCTGTCCCGCGCGCGCGGCAGCGTGGCCGAAACAATAGGCGTCGAAATAAGTTAGACACGCTGAATCTTTCCTCTCGGTCGCGGAGGTCTGCCTCTCGTTCGGTAGTCTCCGGCAGTAGTCTTCATCGGCTGGGGACAAATTGCTCACCCTTGAGATGCTGGCTTCGGGCCTCGACGCCTGTCCATTGGGGCATTTGGCGACAACGGCTGACGGTTGATCGATCAGGGCTGCGTGGATTCCCCCAGTCGCGGCGGTGTTGGCCGCGGGAGCAAAGTTGTGCTCCCGCCCGCAGTCGACAACGCTAGCCGAGGCGCGTTGCGGCCCATAAGTGACTATTGTGCATTGAGTTATCGTCGAAAGGTCGGCCGTCCTGGGCGGCATTTCCGGTTTCATACCATTCATCCGAGAATGAAGTGTGCAAACTTGCGGGGCCGGCTCGCCACCACGTTTGCGGACCAATCCGGGCGACCCCCAAGGGGAATGCGATGGAATCGGAAACTGCGGAAGTCTCTCACTATGCAGGACATGGGGACCAGGTCGTCCATATTACCGACATTTTCTTTAGGCTACATTCTGCGCGCATACGTGAGCTATGCCGCTCGCCTTGTGAAGTACGCTTGCAAGTTGGCGACCATTCTGGGCGAAAGACGACGACTGACCTTGGGATTAAAACGCAGGGGCCATTGCCGATGACAGCAAGCTTGTTTGACACATCCTGTGCGAATTCATAATATCTTTCTCTTCCGGGACGATCGCTCGTAGATTCGCCTGGAAGGGGGAGGCTCCGTGACTGCACCAGCAAAACGCCTTGACGTCACAATCGTGGGTGGAGGAATGATCACATTCGATCTGCTTCTGCCCTCGTTGTACCACCTGGAACGAACCGGGATCGTCCGCAAGATCGATGTTTGCGCCTTGAATACCGCTCCCCTGAAGGCTCTGGCGGAGAACCCGGACTTCCATGAAGCGTTTCCCGGCCAAGGCTTCACGCCGCATCCTCCGTTCGCTGAATCGGCCGAGGCGCAGTTTCCCGAGTTGTACAAAGAGGTGATCGCGGGAATGGTTCCGGGCAACATGGTTGTGGTGGCCATGCCCGACAATCTTCACTATTCGGTGGTGAAGTATGCCCTGGATCACGACCAGAATGTGCTTTGCGTCAAGCCACTGGTACTCAAATATCAGCAAGCAGTCGAGATCGAAAAACTGGCCTTCGAGAAGGGTCGCTTCGTGGGGATCGAGTACCACAAGCGCTTTGACCGCCGTTCGCTGGTTGCGCGTCGCAGCTATTCCCTACGGCAGTTTGGCGAGTTCGTGATGGGCGAGGCCAAGCTCATTGAGCCGTACTACTATCGCCACTCGAATTTTCAGAACTGGTTCACTTGCGACCGCACCGATCCTTTTACCTACATTGGGTGCCATTATGTCGACTTGGTTTATTTCATCACCGGGCTGAAGCCTGTGGAAGTTTCCCTCAAAGGTGTGAAAGGCAAGTTCCCTAACGGCAATGAGGCGTTCCTCTGGTCGCACGGCCGAGTGACCTGGGAGAACGGCGCGTTGCTTTCTGTGATCAATGGCCTGGGTTATCCCGATGCCGCCGCCGGGAGCAACGACCAGGGCATGGTTCTGTACTGCGAGGGGAACGACCAAACGGGTTTGATCTTTCACGACGACCATCACCGCGGCGTGGCCTATTCGTTTTTACAGAGTATCGGCCCCGGGGGGTCGAAATACAATTACGTCAGCCCGGACTTTTACCGGCTGGTTCCGTGGGAGGGGCCAGGCTATAAACCAATTGGATATGGGTACGAATCGGTGGCGGGAATTACACATGCGATCCATCGCCTGGAAAATGCCGCAGCCGGGTTGCCCCCGGAAGCCGCGCTCGCCAAGCGCCGGGGAATACTCCACGAAGTGGACGCCCAAGGCCTGATCGCCACTCCCGCCAACAGTTACATCAACGAATTGGTGGTGGAAGCAGCGCGCGCCTCGATCCTTGCCAATGCCGCGCCGGTGCGCATCGTTTACGGCGCCAGACCCGGAATCACCGCGTGACGATCGATGATTGCCGATTCAAGACTCTGGACTCCTTCCTTCACCAATCGACTAAGGTCGGTTGCCGTCCGTGTATCGTCGGCGATCCTCGATCGTCCATCAGCAGTTCTTGGAGGTAATCGCGTATGGCTATTTATGACCTGACGCCTCGGGATGTCCCGAAGGTGGAAACGAAGTACCGTAGCATCAAAACCAAGCTGCCGGTGCCGGAATCTTTGCCGATCTTCGCCACCCTTCAGGAGTCCGAGCCCCGCTCGATGATGGGTCAGCCGCCCCTGGTATGGGACAAGGCTGAGGACTTCATTGTCAGCGACCGCTGGGGTAACCGTTGGATTGACTGGTCGAGCGGCGTGCTGATTACGAACGCGGGGCACGGGCGTCCGGAGATCCGAGCGGCATTGCGCGAGGTGATTGACCGCGGGCTGCTGGCGTCGTATGTGTTCGCGCACGAGCAGCGCGCGCGCCTGGCGGGGATGCTCCGCGCCCTCTCGCCGGACCCGCAGAAATACCGCGTCTTCCTGATGAGCACGGGCAGCGAGGCCACCGAGAATTGCATCAAGCTGGCAAAAACCTACGCCCTGGCCAAACACGGCCCGCACAAGAAGTACTTCGTGACCTTTCATTATGCCTTTCACGGGCGCACCATGGGCGCGCAGCTTGCCGGCGGCTCGGAAAAGGGGAAGGCGTGGATGGTCGATCGCGACCGCACCTTTGTGCAAGTGCCTTTCCCTGACGGTTACAAGAATGAAAACACCTCGTTTGATCTCTTCATCGCGACGCTCGAAGAACAGGGTGTAGCACCGCAGGACATCGCTGGGGTGATGACGGAGACCTACCAAGGGGGCGGGCCCGATTTCCTTCCGGTCGAGTACGCCCAGAAGCTCCAGGCACTCTGCCGCCAGCACGATATCGTGATGTGTTACGACGAGGTGCAGGCGGGGTTTGGCCGCACCGGCAAGATGTTTGGGTTTGAGCATTACGGGGTCCGTCCTGACCTGATTGCGTGCGGCAAGGGCATCTCTTCGTCGCTGCCGATTTCGGCAGTTATTGGGCGCGAGGACATCATGGACCTCTACCCCCCCGGCTCGATGACGTCGACACATTCCGGATCGCCCTTGCCGGTGGCCGCCGCGATTGCCAGCCTCGAAATCATCCAGAAGGAAAACCTGGCAGAGCGCGCCGCGCGCCTGGGTGAGATCCTGATCCCCGAGCTCGCGCGTATTCGTCAGAAATATCCTCAGGTGCTCGGATGCCTCCAGGGCAAAGGCTTGGTGGCGGGAATCCAAGTGGTGAAGCCCGGATCGAAAACCCCAGACCCCGACACGGCATTACGGATCAATATCGCCTGCTTCCAGAAAGGCGTGTTGATGTTTGCACCCGTTGCCGCCAGCGGGGAGTGCCTGAAGATCGCACCCCCGCTTACCATTGCCGAAGACGCGCTACGCGAGTCGTTGCACGTGTTCGAAGAGGCGGTGGACGAAGTGTTGGGGGCGACGTATAAAGACACTCGAACTAGTGAAAGAGGTCGAAAAGTTTGAAAGCGGAGAAAATCAAGCGCAGCTCAGGACTGTTCGATCGGTGCGCACGTGCGGCTATTGGGCATCGAGCGTGTTAGTGGGAGCCTAAGACCTTACACTCATTCTGTATCACTTCGCTTCCGCTTCTCCGCGCGACTGGTTTCAAGTTGTCGCTGTAATTTGGTAGATGAAGTTTTCCCGGCCGCGGGCATCGACCTTTGATCCCACACGCACTCCGCCTATTTTTTCCACTGCCTTCTGCGACCGGAAATTCTGGACGCCCACAATGAACATGACGCGTTTCACGAATCGGAAGGCCTGGCGGAGCATGAGACGTTTCATTTCACCGTTATAGGCGCCGCCCCAGTAGGACCTGGACAAGAAGGTCCAACCGATTTCAATTTCGCTTTCTTCGGGATTGTATGCATGGAATCGCGACGACCCGATGATCCGGCTATTTTTGGCGTCAGTTGCAATGAGCGCTCCTCCGGACTCCAGGGCCTCGTGGAAGAATCCCGTGAAAACGTCTTTCCGGTAGCGGTCGTTGGACGGATGTTGCTCCCAAATCAGGGGATCGGAAGCCACAGCATAGAGATCTTGAAAATCCTCGGTCCGAAGTGGCCTCAGTTCGAGGAATTCGCCTTTAAGGGTGGGCTGGAGTTCAAATGACATTCTTGCTTCAATCCCTATGTTAAGGATAAACGAACGTTACGAATTCGGACACGAAAACCTCGGTCCCTGCCCGCTCCTGAAGAGCCGCGACTTCAACACCAAGTCCGCAGTACGCGTGCTATCGCTCCTGAAGGGAGTTACCGGTTGGCGTGACCCCTCATCGAACTGCTGGTGAATAAGCGTGGCCATAACTTGACCGAGGTATCTCCCGCCCAGGTCGCGAATCCGGGAGAAATTGGATTTTAATGCATGCTAGAATACATGCAAATTATCCGTGAGATTTCCGCTTTCGGGGGGTGCAAATGAGGGGCAAACCCATCGTGACTGTCTTGATCCTCGCAATCGTAGGGTTTTTTGCGTTGCCCATGACGGCGCAGCAGAAGCCTTTTACCCAGGACCAAGTGCGAGGCATGGTGCAGTCGGGGCTTGCAGACGAGACGGGCGCCCAGGCGATCAAGAAACGGGGCATTGATTTTACGCCGGCGGATGATTTCCTCCAAAGCCTCAAAGACGGCGGCGCAAACGAGGCGTTCCTCGCGGCAGTCCGCGCGGCGAGGCACCCCCAAGCCGCGGGTGGAGGACCCGAAAAGCCCCTGACCCAGGTCCAGATTTTTGCCTTGCTGTCGGGTAAGGTGGCAAGCGAGCGAGTCGCGATGCTGGTCCAGGACCGCGGCCTTAATTTCGAACCCACCGATGACTATCTTCAGGAAGTCCGTGCGGCGGGCGGCACCGACGAGCTCGTCGCCGCGCTCAAGACCGCCAAAGTAACCAAGCCCAGCCATGTCGACCCGCAAGCCGCGGCGCAGCAAGGGGAGATTCAACAGCACTCCGCGCGGGGGGCAGCGTATATGCGTGAGGGGCGCTATGCCGACGCCGAGAAAGAGTTTCGCGCGGCTATCGGCTTGGCCCCCCAAGACGCCGACCTCCACTTTAATCTTGGCTTCACGCTTGGGCAGGAAGGCGATCAGGATGGGGCCATCGCCGAATACCACGAGGCGCTCCGCCTGAACCCGAATCATGAATGGGCGCATGCCAGCCTCGGCATTGCCCTAGGCAACAAAGGCGATTGGGATGGCGAGATCGCGGAGGAGCGCGAGGCGTTGCGCCTGAACCCGAAGAACGAGGCTGCGCATGTCGATCTTGGCATTGCGCTGGGAGGCAAAGGTGATTGGGATGGTGAGATTGCGGAAGAGCGCGAAGCATTGCGCCTGAACTCGAACAATGATTTTGCGCACCTCAATCTTGGCATCGCGCTGGGGAACAAGGGCGATTGGGATGGCGAGATCGCGGAAGAGCGCGAGGCGGTGCGCGTGAATCCGAACAACGCGTTTGCGCACCTCAATCTGGGTATGGCGCTGGGGAACAAGGGTGATTGGAAGGGCCAGGCCACGGAGGAGCGCGAGGCATTGCGCCTGAACCCGAACAACGCGTTTGCGCATGGCCTGCTCGGTGTGGCGCTTCAGAACACGGGCGATATGGATGGCGCCATAGCGGAATTCCGCGAAGCGCTGCGCCTGAACCCGAAGGATGCGGAGGCGCACAGCCGGATTGGCATGATTCTCGAAAATAAAGGCGACCGCCAGGGCGCCTTGCAGGAATACCGCGCGGCCTACGAAATGAATTCGCAAAATCCCACTTATCGGCAGAATTACGAACGACTCTCCGGGCAGGTGAATCCCAACGATGTTGGAGCCCAGGCGGATGGCGATCTCGAGGTTCCGGGGCTTGACCTCTCGAAGCTGAGCCCGGACCAGAGGCGGGCGTTTATAAACCAATTGGCCAGCCAGCCGTGCCCGTGTCCCTGCAAGCTGACCCTACTCAAATGCCGGCAGACCGATCGCTCGTGTGCCTTCAGCCTGAAAGCCGCGAGGGAACAATTGGAGGCGTTCCAGAAGAACTCGACGGACTTCTGAGGCAAATGCGGATTGCGTCGAGGCGATAGCCGCACGTCACAATGCCCTTTGCCAGAACCCAACTCTAGCGAATCGAATTCCCCTCACGGCCCTTGCCCCGCTTTTTCGGCCGCAAGACTGCTATGATTCGACCATCACCGATTTTCTCCTGCTTCCCAGTACATTCTTCACGGGATTCAGAAGCAACCATCGATTGATTGGCAGTGGACACGATGATGGGTATAATCCAGCACGCCTGATGGGACTATGGAAAGACTCGCGTTCATAGGAGGTAGGCATGTTTATATGTTTTCCCCAAATTCGAGGCAAGTATGCACTGGCGCTGGCTGCGGCTCTTACTCTAACAGCGGTGGCGCAGGCCGCGCCCCAGCAAAACGCTTCGATCAAGAATGATCGGTTGACTGTTTACGCGGACACCCACCACGGGTCGTACAGCATCCAGACGAAAGAAATGGATCAGCCCGTGATCGTCGCTCAAGTCGGCGCGGAAATCGACCACCGGTGGGTGAAGTCGAGCGAATATCCCAAGCAACTGGCCGAAGAATCCACCTTTCAGGATGAGCTGGGGAGCGGGCATGCCATCACGGTCACTTTCAGTGGGCTCGCGGGAAAGCCGGATCTGGTCACGGTCTTGCGACTTTACGATCAACATCCTTACGGCGACGTGGAGGTCACCGTTCGCAACACGACCGGGAAAACGCTGAGCGTCCAGGCGATTCGCAGCCTGGAAGCAACGGGTAAAGACTTGGTCAATCTCGGTGGACGCGAGGCGGCGTACCGCGTGCTCTCGGACAGCTTTAGCGAAGATCGCCCATATCTGCAGATATTCGATTTGGCGCACGCGCCCGATGGAGTGCACCGGGGCGTGGGCAGCCAACTGATCTACAACCAGGAAAGCAAGCAGAGCCTGTTGCTGGCTGCACTCACGTCCAGGCGACTTTTGAACATCCTGCACTTGCACGTGGAGAACGTCACGGAAGGCGAGCCGAAGATTACCTCCTATACTGTGGACTCGACGGGAACGACCGAAATCGAAGTTGGAGAATCTCTCAAAGCGGCTCCGCCCGAGGACCGGATCGAACTGAGTCTGCCCGTCGAGGCAGGGAAGGAATTGGCTTCCGAGCGGATGATGTTTGCCGTGGGGACCGATTATCACGCCCAACTGGAAGCATACGGCGAGGCAATTAGGATTCTTCACCACGCGAGAGTGACGGCCCCTAACCCCATCGGCTGGTGGAGTTGGACAATACTGTTTGGGGGGATTACGGAGGCGCCCACGCTGACAAATCTGCTCTGGCAAGCCCAGAACATAAAGGACCTGGGGTACAAATATTTCTTTATTGATGAGGGGTACCAGTACGCGCGCGGTGAGTATTCGACCGCAAACGCCACGCAGTTTCCCCATGGCATGCGCTATGTGGGGCTGCAGGTTTGCCACAAAGGCCTCGTCTTCGGCATCTGGACCGCGCCTTTTGAAGTGACGGCCCGCGCGTGGGTCTATGAGCACCACAAGGACTGGCTGGTGCACAATGCCCAGGGCAAACCCATCCAGATTGCGTTCGTGGGGGACGGCAAGACGGACCCGATCTACGCGCTTGACACCACCCATCCGGGCGCACAGGAGTACTTGCGCCAAACCTACAAAACCCTGACTCGCGATTGGGGCGTGCGCTTGATCAAAATGGATTTTATGGATGATAGCGCGATTGAGGGTCTCCATTACCGGCCCAACACCACCGCGCTCGAGGCCCAACGAATCGGGCTCAAGATCATCCGCGGGGCGGTAGGAGAAGATGTGCTGCTCGACAAGGACGGCAGCCCCATGCTGAACCCGGTGGGAATCGTAGACGCGGGCCGAACTTCCGTCGATACCGGCCACTCCTTCGTTGCCAGCAGGGAAGCCGCCACGGGGATTGCCGCGCGTTATTACATGCACAGAAACTGGTTCGTGAGCGATCCCGATGCCTTTACCGTAGCGGCGGAGCACCAGCCGCCGCGGTGGCACACGGCAAAGACCCCCATTTCCCGGGAGGATGGAGAGATCTCTATCGCGCTCGCGGCGGTTTCCGGAGGCATGTTCGAACTGGGTGACGACATGCCGCTGCTGAGTGTGCAACCCGATCGGTTGGCGCTGGTAAAAAACGCGGATGTGCTGCAAATTGCGAAACTGGGGCGAGTTTCCCTTCCGGTCGATTTGATGACTTACCGGCCTGAAGACGAGATCCCCAGCGTATTCCTATTGAAAGAGGACCGCCGCCTCGCGATCTTGACTGTATTCAATTGGACGGAAGGAGCGCGGTCGCACACTTTCAATCTGGCGGATTTGGGGTTGCCCGAGGGCGATACCTACCAGGCTTCCGACATTTTTGACAGCGGCAGGTCCGTCGATTTGGCAGGTGGCAGGTTGACGCTTAACGGCCAGCCCGGGCACACCGTACGTATGATCAAGATCATTGATACTTCCGTGGCTGCCGCGCCGCCCTCGATCGCGGCAGAGGTCCCCTCCGCAGTCCAAACTGGGGCGGCGGTGATGTTTTCAGCCGCGGCCAGAGCGGAGGGCGTTCCGGCCATTACCTACCGTTGGGACTTCGGCGACGGTACCAGTGAAGAGGGTGCAGAGGTAAATCATGCTTTCACTGCGGCGGCCTCTTACACCGTCCGGCTGAAAGTGGATGGGGCGGATGGCGTCGCCTCGGAGCAGACCTTTCCTATCACCGTCAGCGGCGAGATGAAGGCTGATTTCGATCTTCCCAACAATCGCCGCTACGTCGAAAAGGACAAGTAATAGGAACAGAGAGGATTTCATGGATTCTTCGCTTAAGTATTGTCCTGATCTTGAAGCGCGCCTGGAGAGGTTGCGCTTGCTCTATACGCACCGTCGGCAGGACCGCATCCTCGCTCGCATGGAGGTTGAAACCAACGCGCTGCGAAAGTTTGCCGCGAAGTACCCGCCCGGCTATGTCGATTGCCCGGAACTGGCACAGCGCTCGGCTTTTTGGGATGAGCTATTGGCGGAACGGGCGGCGATTCACGATGACTCCATCCCCTCGGCTTACCTCAGTGAGATGGACCAGGGGCTGTATGGCGGCATTGTGGGCGGCAAGGTGCAGTTTATGGCGCATCCGGAAAATGGTTGGATCTCATCGATGGTTCCTCCCATTTTGAAGGATTGGGCGGGGTTTCGCGATCTGCAGATCAATCGTCATTCGCCGTCGTATGACTTCTATCTCCAGGAATTGGCACTGTTTCACACGGCGAGCGATGGCAAATTCGGTATCAGCCATTTCATTCTGATCGACAGCCTCAACTTCGTCTTCGAGCTTTTCGGCGCAACCCAAACCTACCTCGAAATGATTGACCGCCCGGACCAAGTGCGCGAAGCCATTGAATTCGCCTACCAGTTGAACGTCGAAGTGCAGCGAACATTCTTTCAATACGCTCCGCTGCTGGCGGGTGGAACTTGCAGCAATATGGTGGAGTGGATTCCCGGGCGCATCGTTTCTGAAAGCGTGGATCCCTTCCACATGACCTCCGTCAAGGACTTTGAGAAGTGGGGCCGTGAGCCGGTGGAGCGAATCCTGTCGACCTTTGATGGCGGAGTGGTGCACATCCACGCCAATGGGCGCCACTTGCTGGAAGCGGTTTCCACCGTGCGTGGGCTCAAAGCGGCATTTCTGGCGGACGATCTCCATTTCCCTTCCGCGTTTTCAATTCTCGGAAAGCTGCGGCGCCGGTTGGGAGACCTTCCCGTGGTGGTCAGTGTGGAGTTTCCGGATTTTGCCGCGGCGCTCGAATCGCACACCCTCGAAGGCGGCGTTTTCTACAAGGTACAGCACGTACCGGATATCGAAACGGCGAACCGCATCATGGATCAGGTGCGCGAATACACAGTCCGAGTGGCCGGCCGCGCGTGCGCCGATCACTTCCGGCGCTTTGCGCGCTTCTTTAGAATCAGATCAGAATATGATTGCGGAACGATGTCCGCCGCAGGGATGGCGAAAAGCTTCCGGAACTTCGCCGCTTGCGCCCGGACCTTGCGAATGTCGCCCGAGCGTGTCATCGCTTCGACTTCGACGAAGGTTCCCAGGCCGCGGACGCGGTCGAGGTGAATCTTCACGTTGCCGACGAAATAGATTTCCCTCCGCTTATCGACCACGGCCAGAACGCCCAGGGCGCGTGAAAGGATTGCCCGCACGGAGTTCCGGCGCGGCAAGAGCATCATCTCCACGGTGGAACGCCGGGCGCGGGCGGAGTTTGTCCGCTGGTAAAAGATCAGGGAGTTTTCGATGCGCCCTTCGCGAATTTTCAACCGTCCTGCGGGGACGCGGAAGTAGGTGTCAATCTGGTGGTCGGTCCCCAGAAAGCGCGCACGCAGTTGTTTGAGACTGGTTCGGACATGCTCGGCGTCTTGCAGACGCGCCTTGAATTCGAAGTTGAGGAGTTTCATAGGAGGGAATCGCCTCATCGACCGAAGCGTGTTCAATTTCTTGATGGCCGCAACCATGCACCCAATCAGTCATTCAACGCGGGCAGCCCACGGTCGCTTTTTTTCACATTGGCATGATCAAGATGAGGATATTCTCTCATTACTGTCGCCGGATGAAAACGAAATTGCGAGCCCGCTGGCACGTCAGCCCGCAGGGCGGATGACTGACGAAGGTTCATCCCGGAGCTCATTTCTATGTCCCCAAACTCTCCGGAAAGTGAGCGGGTTGGCTTGTGCTTCATGTGTCAGCATATGCGGCCCGTTCGCACTGATCGGGGTTCGCTTTTCTATCAATGCCAACGTTCGGCGACTGACCCGAAGTATCCTAAATATCCCAGCCTTCCGGTTCGCCAATGCCCGGGCTACCAGTTGAATAAGGGCGAGGCCCCGGGTTCGCCTGCGTAGCCGCCCGGAGTCGTCGCGCGTTGAAGCGGGCAGGGCCATTAGAGGTCGCCGTATTTTGCGGCAATCGGGTACAATAGGGTCCCAGCAACGGCGGCACGCCTGCAACCTGCGCGGGCGCTACGAGGAGGAACGATGAACTTTCCGGTTGGAGCCGAGGACGTCAAGGTTGTCCAGGGACGCAGCACCGGTCTTCAGGTGATGTGCATATGCGGTTGCGTCAATTTCAACTATCTCGATCCGCAGGATACACTGTGGCGTTGCCGGAACTGCCGCAAGATCTTGAGTAACGATTTTCCACGCCTGCTGGAGGGCGCCGTGGCGCTGGAAAAACAACATGCGGCGGCGCAAGTGGCAGCCGCGCCTCCTGTGCCCCCCCGCGAGTAGCACCGCTTAGTCGTTGCTTCACGTCTTCGCCCACAACGCCCAGTCGCGGGCCGAACCGCAATCCAACGAGGGATTCACCACGGAGACACAGAGGTCACGGAGAAATATCACACCAACATATTACTAAAACGGTTTAGTGACACTTGAAGTATTATTTTATATTAATCTCTCTCCGTGCTCTCCGTGTCTCCGTGGTGAAGGGTTTTTCTGCGCCACCCGCGCTCCCATGGCTAATGAATCGCCGGGGCGAGGGGCGGAATCAGCGCGTAGCCGGGGCGAGTTTGGTATTGGCGCAGATACTGCTGATACTCCGGCGTGCTCGGGGCCTGGTCGCTGGGGCTCGGCGGGTAATTGGACATTCCGCTAAACGGCAGCGGTTCGACGGTCCAGGCGAAAGCGGTGTTGGGCTCACCGTCCTTGGCGTAGCCGCGCAGGTCCAGGAAGAAATCGCGCTTCCATCCGGGCTTTACGGCGGGCAAGGCGCGGGGGCTGAACTCCACCGTCATCTCGTCGCCCGTGGCCATCACCACCAATTGATCGTCGGGCCGCGCCAGTAGCTTTTCCACCGATCCATAGCGCGTGTAGTTACCGCGCAGGGGGTTCCACGGCGCCGTGGTCATGACCTGCTGATAATTGAAAGTGTCGGGCTTCACGTGCTCCGGATCGCTTGCGAGCGCTGAGAAGCCGCGGTAGTGCAGATCCGCGTCGATGAGGGGCAAGGCGACGGGCGCGGGCGCCGGAGCTTCGTGGGTGGTGAAGAAGATCTGGTCCCAGTACACGCAAAGATTGGTCACGATCCGCACGTGGCGATCCGCGGAAAGGAATTTGCCTGCCAAGTCCACGCGCATCGTGCGATTCGTGCCGCTCGGCAGTCCCATGTCGTCAATAACCGTCACCCACTTCCCCTTCGCGTCGCGAACCTGCAAATAGGGCGAGATCATTTGCAGTTGCCGGTTGGATTCCAGAGCGCGCGCGCCGTTGGAGTCCGTCCAGAAAACCCAACCATTCAGCCACAAACTTACCGGGCGCATTCGCAGGCAACTCGCCCAAGTCGAGCGTGAGCGAGTGCAAGTCCGCCATGCCCAGAATGCGGTTGCGGGCGAAGTCGGTGGGATAGCGGCCATCTTGTGTCAACAGCAGGGGCAGCACGTCGTGGCCCTGATCGTCCACGGCCGACACGGGAAAGCGCTTGTCGGGCACGGTGTAGAGCGAGGGCGGGCCGGGATTGGTAGCGTATATTTCGTTCGCGTAAATCTCTTCGTTCGCGGGATGATCCACGGCGACAAGTTTGACCTGGTCGAAGAAGTCGGCCTCGCGCATCTCATCGGTCAACTGAAAAACGTAGTCGCCCTTGGAATCAGGCACGAGGTTGGGCAGGCGCACAAACTCCTCGGGAATAGGTTTGACGCGCGTGCCGTCGGGAGCGAGTTCGCCGAGCGGTCCGACCCCCAGCACATCGGTGACATAATTAAACCTTCGGCCATCCCACGCGTAGAGGAACGGGCAGGAGCTTGCCAGGCGCTCGGATTCGCGAACCTCAACCTGTTTGTCGGTCGCTACGTCGATCCAGTTCTGCACCACGGCATTCGGCCAAGTTACGCGGATGACATCAAGCTTCGCAAGGTCGCCGGTAAAAACGCGCACGGGGCTGCTGGTGATAATCACCTTGTTGTAGTAGTTACCCGCCTTGAATTCCACCACGCTGCCGATTCCCCGGCTGTTGCTCTTGTAGCCGTTCATTTTTACTTCCACCCAGTGCGCGGGCGGGCCCTCCTTCTCGAAAGCGCGCAACTGGCCGCTGCGGGTCATGGCGAGCAGGTCGAGCTGGCCGGGATTCTCCAGCCTGTGGAGATCAAGCGAAGTGAGCAGCCGCGCCATCGCCTACAGGAATCGCGATCGACCCTTCGCGGAATCGGCCCTCGTGGTTAACGACAAAGTGAAGTTTGCTCTGCGCGTCGGCCACCAGAAGATCGGGAAAGCTGTCGCCGTTAAGGTCAGCCACGACGCCGCGGAAATTGAAGAAGCCGGCTGGCGCGGGAATGGCCGGCGCCGCAGCGGGCGAGAACTTCCAATCGCGCTCGTTGAGCAGCACGTGGTATCCGTCCGCAGTCCAGACGGCCAGATCGAAGTAGCCATCGTGATTGAAATCGGCCACCTGGGCGTCGAGCACCACCGCCTTCGCCAGCGCCGCGCCCGTTTCCCGGTGTAAGACGAACTTATCCTCACCCTGATTCTCGTAAAGCAAGGGGGGGCCATCATCGCGAAATAGAAAAAGGTCGGAGTAGCCGCGGTTGGAGAAATCGGCAAACACCGCCCCGCGCATACGCCCCTTGGCCGATTCGAGGCCGGCGGAAGAGGTCTTCTCCGTGAACGATCCATCGCCGTTGTTGCGATAGAAGTGGATGCGTCGAGCCGGAGAAATCGTTGGGAAAGGTGAAGGAGTCCTTGGCGGGGGCTGGCTCAGGTTGGTGTAAGCGGTGACGACGAGGTCCAGCAAGCCGTCGTTATCGGCGTCAAACAGCACGGCGCGTGTATCAACTTCACCGGGCTCAGGCTTCATCCCCGCCTTTTCCGTAATCGTCTTGAAACCCGCCATCGCCCGCGTAGCGATAGACCTTCACGCCGTCAAGGCCCGCTACGAACAGGCTCATCTTGCCGCTGTTATCGAAGTCGGCGAACGTGGCGGACAGGCTCGCGCCCGGTCCCGCGACCCCTGCTTTCTCCGTTACGTCGCGTGAACGTTCCATCGCCATTGTTATGGAGCAGGTAATTTTTGGCGGAAGGAATCACCACGTAAAGGTCCGGATGACCGTCGTTGTCATAGTCGCCCACGGCGATCGAAGGCCCGAAGAGTGGGACAAGATTTTGACGGGCGAAATCGGGTGAGTATTCCGCGGCCTTGATGGGTTGGTGCGGATCGAACGCCACCGCGTTCACCGCAGGGAGATCGAGATTGAGTTTTTGGCTGATCTCAGCAAAAGTCACCTTCTCCAAACTCGCGGCGCGCGCGGTTTCCGTGGGCGGCGCGGGTGGCAGGGTGATGACTCCATATTTGCCGCCTTCTAGTGCCGGGTCCTGAAGGGAAATGTTGGGAACCTTATCGTGCAACCCTTCCCACTGCTTCAATGCCTTCTGGGCGTCGTCCTGGCGCTTCAAGCGGACGAGCACAGTGAAAGTGCGGAATAGCGCGGCGACGTAAAAGTTCTGGCCGCGGCCGAAGCCCATCTCCACAATGTGGTGGTAGGAATCGAGGGATTCGTCCAGCTTGCGTTCGGCGAAATAAACGGTTCCCAGGTTGAACCACGTCGAGGGGTCCTCAGTATCCGCCGCGATAACCCGTTTCAGGGCCGCCTCGGCATCCGGATTGCGGAGTTCGCGCTTATAAAGAATGCCCAAATTGAAATCGGCGGCCACCAGGTGCGAGTCCATCTGCTTGGCGGTGGTCATCTCGCCGAGCGCCTCGTCCTGTTTGTTCGCCTGCATCAGCGCCATGCCCAGGTTCAGGTGGTCGATCGCTGAGGCTTTGCCCGAAGCCACGACCTTCTGAAACTGCTCGATCGCTTCGGTGTATTTGCCCTGCTCAAAATATGCTTTGCCGACGTTGCGGAAAGTTTCGATGGAAGCGGCGCCGCAGCCGCCGCTGGCTTCACCGGGCGAACTGGGCTTCGTGGCGCCGGGCCGGGATTGAGCAAAGATGAAAAAGGTGGTGAAGATCGCGGCCACAATAACGATTGGGCTGATGGCTGATACAAACGTCGGTCTATGCATGCTGTCTCTCAGGTTTGCCCGGGCTCAGGGCGCTCCGCGGGATTGCGAACAATCGCAGCATTATACATTGCGGGACGAAGGGCGCAAAGAAAGCAGATCTCTGCGATGGTGCCGTTTGAACGTAACGCCGCCATTTCGGCACCTCTGCCAGCTGGAAGCCGGCGCTACATCCGAGCATGCTTCGGCCGGGAACAGCACTCGCCCGCGAGCGCTTCTCGCCACTCTGGATTCTGCGTCTGGGGGTCACCCGGAACTCGTTTCGCGGCACCGATCTTTCCGCTAACTATATTTGTTATCATCAACATCGTGGGTTAAAAAATGTAGGTCCTTCATTATCATGAACATCTTGGGATTAGTCAAAATGTCACTTCGTTCTTCCTTTGTTTTCAGCAACATCGTGGGACTAGCCTTTATTTCTTATTCCCCTTCTTTCTCCCGCTTCGCCGTGCTGAATTCACTAACTAACCTATTTTCAATTACATAAGATTTCGCTCGATTTGAGTAATTCTCGACTAAAGCGTTTTGTTTCTGGCACATCGTGGGTTCGCCCGAGTGATGGTATTGGCGCTGGCTCTCTTGCGATCGGCGTCCACGGCCATGCCCCCTTCATGGGGCAGGGTGCGGGTGGCACGAATTTCTTGCAGCGAGGAATCCGTTCCTCGCCTCCAAAACTGACAAATAAGCCGGAGATTTCCGCAAAATCGGGTGCGTTTGTGTGAAAAGCCCGATAGTCGTGCAGAAATGTCGCTTTATTTTCGGGCAAAGCGTCACATACTGGTTTGTTTTCATACACATTCAGGCTTCGCTCGTCCCCTATTAATATTTTCTTTTAGGGCTCGCGCCTCACGTGGCATTCCCGCCACAGTCCGCTTGGGCGCTGGCTTCCTTCTGTTGCGGTTTGTTTGCGCATCAAAGGCATTGAAACCTCAAGGCCGGGTGGCTAGACATGAGTGGCTACCACCATAACCGCCAAATTCCTGCCGGTAGGATTTTCGAGCAAATTCATTTTCACGGTTTGTGGTGCTCGGACATTCTGCCCGCACATTTTGGCTCGGAACCACCCCCTGGCATGGCTATCTTGGCCATTTCCCCTGACGCGCGCGACGCGCGTTAAAAGCGGGCAGGATGCCCGCGCTCCCAGGCGATGGCCGGGTAGCTAGACCTCGATGTACTTCACGCTCATGGGTTCCAACTTGTGGTGACCTAGATTTACCGCCGCGCTTCGCCCGGCGGGGCGGCAACGGATTTCCGCCTCCTGAGGAGAGGTGAACAAATTCATGATGAACAGCGCGGAGTGGCTTCCTGCCGTCCGCAGCGATGTCCACAGGTTGGGATTCGGGCACTCCACGCGCCGCTCGAGGCCCAAGCGGTTGAGGAGCGACGACAGCATCAGTGAGTGCTCCCGCATGGCATGAAGCCAGCGGAACCCTAGGAACACGGCTTTGCCTCCACCTTCGGTTGTGAGTTCCCACGCAAGGAGACCCTTCGTGTGTTCGTCATTCCCCAGTATGCTCGCTCCGGCCGGTAGGGCATGAGTCACGTAGTTCTCCCCGTTATCGAGAATATTCTGAACATCGAGGATGTTGATTCGGGCAAAGGCGTCGGGGTTGCGCTCGATCGCGGGACTCCCGAGAAATTCGCTCAACAGCCTGCAAGGCTCGAGATTCTCATCGACCACCGGAAGGACGGGCGCGATCAGCGCCCTGCCTCCTTCTTTGAGGAATCGCACCACCCGTTCCTGTTTCGCCCGAGCCATGCTGGAAGAGCAGACCAGCACCAGCGGCGTCGACTTGTCGTGGATCCAATCGTCCTTGCGCAAGTCACAGAACACTGGTGAAAGGCTGGCGCAAAGCGCGGAGGTCAGTGCGCCTTTGCGAAGGAAGTCCCACGCCTGAGGGCTGGACACGAGAAATCCCGCCTGGCTTTTCCAGTATTGATCCGCGCGTGCGTACTCGAAATCCAGAGCGAAGCGGCAATCGCTTTCCCGTTCGCTTTCCTCCAGCCACGACGCCTGGGCAAGAAATTTCCCCAACTCTTTTTGCACGTCATAGAGCGGCCGCACTTCATTCTTCGCTCCGATGGGGGCGTCGTAGTCATAGATGTCGGTCGTGACGCCGGAGTTCGGAGGGTTCGGCCCGCCGGTGAAAATGTAATAGTTGTTTGCCTTCATACCAAAAGCGAGGTGCAGCCAATAGCAGGCCTTGCAGTCCGGCGCGGTGACGGGAGGCCAGTCGGCGGCGCTGCCCGAGGGCAATTCCAGCGTGGTGGGGGGGTATCCCAGCAGCCGCAGCATTTCCAGCGAGTAGAAAATATTCAGGGCAAACTGGGGCGTGGGATTGTTCTGCGGCCAGCTCTGATCGAGGTTGTAGTAATGATCGGAGCCCAGAATGAAAGTCTTGTTGCCCAGCGCCTCGACCATTTCCAAATAATAAGCATTCATGCCAGGGCCGGCGGAATTGTGCATGAGCGGCATGTCCACACCATGCTCGCGCAACCACCCGGCGAGCGTTTTGCCATACTCCGCGATCGTCGTCAGGTAAAAGTCGAAGTAGTCTTTCGCCCGGCGGACCTGCGCCACACTGGCGGAATCCGAGGGTGCAATCGGCCGCGCATTCTCGAAAGACGCAAAAGTGGTCTGGTAAGCGCGATTCATTGCGGCAGCGTCGCCATAGCGTTGGTGGAGGAAACGCGGATAACGGCCGTCCGGCTTGCCGAACCCCATGGTCGCGGCGTTGTAATCGAGCGAGCCGTACCAGATGTGTATGCCCGTGATCTCGTCGTCAAACTGCGTGAGCGCGATGGAACCGCCGCGGGAAGCGGAGTGGGCCGCGATGATGGGCGCCACGCGGTCGTACCACTTCCGCGCTTTCTCCAGGAACAGAGGATGGATGTAGGAGACCGACGCGGTTCGGAATGGCTTGCCGTCGATACCCTGCGCCCGCAATTCCGGGTAGTTCTCGCAGAGCCAACCCGGCAGTCCGTCGTACATCATTTCCGAGTACACGTAGGGGCCGGGGCGGGCGATTACATAGAGACCCACTTCCTGCGCGGTGCGAAGGAAGCCTTCGAAATCCAATACTCCACTTTCGCCGCCGAAGACGATCTTGCCTTCCTCGGGCTCGTGCAAATACCACGGGACGTACGTGCAGACGCAGTTTCCGCCCGCTTCGAGGAAAAGTTCCATGCGCCGGCGCCAATCAGCCTTGGGAACGCGGAAGTAGTGAAACTCGCCCGAATACAAATATGTGGGCTTTCCGTTGATGCGATACGAGACGGTGTCGAACTCGATGGGCGCGAACTCGCGGGGGGCGTTCGGCAGCGGAGCGGCGTGCGGATTTCCAGATAATGACGCCAGCGCAGATTTTGCTTTGAGTGCGCTGCCTGCTGTCAAGGCGCTGCCGGCGCCGCTCAGCGCGAGAATGCGGTTAAAGGTTCTCCTATCCATGGGGCCATCCTGATTCTCGAATTTGAATTTTCAACCTTCGCGTGACGGGCTGCGGCAGCCACGGAGGCCGTGCTGATGCGGTCCGGCCACAAGCAGCGGAGAAGGCTGCTGCATTATACCTATCGAAAAGAGGAAATGGGTGGTGAAGCTGGGACAGGTTCTCGCCAGTCGCCGAGTCGGCGAAGTGACACAGCCGCTCCTGTGCCACCAAGCAGAACAGCGCGGGTAGGGATGGGTGCTGGCGGTATTGGGTTGGGGCTCGCTGGGCGTGTGCACGCGGTTGTAGAAGGGCACGGTGCAGGAGAGTATACTCTCGACGCTGCCCGACCAGGACGAGGCGGCACACCACGACGAGCAATCCAAGGATTTCACGATGCGCTTCGTTTCGATGTTATTGGTAATATTCAGCGGCTTCGCTTGCGCCATGGCGCAGGTGAAATATCAACCGGCCGTTCCGCCGGCGCTTATGCCTGATGGGACGCCCTTTCTGAGCTGGAGCGACCTGACGCATTACACTCGAACGTACCACGTTAGCCAGAACAACCCGCACGCGTCCGACGAAAATGACGGGACGGAAGAACACCCTTTTCGAACCATTAACCACGCGGCACAGGTCGTGAAGCCTGGCGAGCGTGTTTGGATCCACGCGGGCGTTTACCGGGAACTCGTGCGGCCGCGCTTGCCGGGCAATGGTCAGGACCAGATGATCGCGTACGAGGCAGCGCCGGGCGAACGGGTCGTCATTCGCGGCTCGAGGGTGATTGCCACCGCGTGGAAACTTTCGATCGATCCCAATAATTCGCCGCCGGCCTTGTCCACGCCTGGCCAAAGCGCGCCGGCCGGTTTCCCCCCAAGCATCTTCTCCAAGCAACTCTGGATGACGGTGCTGCCCGATAGCCTGTTCGCGGACGGCTACTTTCCCTTCCGCACGCCGAATCTGAGCAACCAGGAAATCGACGTAATGGACTGGGCCATGAGGTGGAAGGGGCGCATTCCTTACACGCTGCCACGGGGGTTGCTGTTCCAGGATGGGCGGCGCATGGCGCAATTGGCCACGTACGAAGACCTGGTGCGGCTGCCCGGCTCTTACTGGGTCGATCCCGACGGCAAGACGGTGCACATTCATCCCTTCGACGGCGGCAATCCGAATGGCCGGCTCTTTGAAGCCGCCGTGCAGCCGCACATTATTCAGCCTCAGACCACGGGCCTGGGCTTCATTCGGGTGAGCGGGTTGATCCTGGAGCAATGCGCCAATGGATTCGCGCGCGCGGGAATGGGCGCACTCTTCACCATGGGCGGGCATCACTGGATCATCGAAGGGAACACCGTGCGGCAGGTCAATTCGGTGGGAATTGAAGTGGGGTTTGAGGCCCACGAAGGGCCGGGCACACCCGAACGCACGGACCCGGACCTGGGTCACAACATCGTAAGGCGGAACAGCGTATCCGATTGCGGCACGGCGGGAATTCGCGGCCTCGGCGTTTCGCACGCGCTGGTGGAGGACAACGATATCGTCGATTGCGGGTGGCAGGACGCGGAGTTCCATTGGGAAGTGGCCGGCATCAAGCTGCTGGTGAATCGCGGGACCCTCGTGCGGAATAATCACATTGCCCGCATCCAAGGCGCATGCGCCATCTGGCTGGATTGGGACAACCAAAATTCGCGCGTCACTGGAAATGTGATGCACGATATCAACACGGTGCAGGGAGCGGTTTTCATCGAGGCATCGCAGACACCCAACTTGGTCGACAACAATGTCTTCTGGAACATCAATGGAGAAGGCGTGCGCCTGGCCGATACGGACAACGCGATCGTCGCACACAACTTTTTCGGCCGCGTTGCAGAAGAACTGGTAGTGGCCGTGGTCGCCACCGATCGATCGTCAAACGGGCGGCGGCTGACGTCCACGGGAAATCGCATCCTCAATAACATTGTTGTTGACCAGGGTAAACCCATTCTTTCCGGCGACCCGAGCAATGTAGCGGACTACAACGTCTATGTCTCGACCGAGGCCGGCGAAGATGTGATGAAAGACTCAGGCCAACACTCGGTCGCCCTCCACGGGGCCGTATCATTCGACGCCGAGCGCTGGCAGCTCTCGTGGAGACCTGACTCTCCGCTACCCACGGCGCCATTAGTGAAGAATTGCGAATTGGACTTCTTCCAACGCGAGCGCATAGCGGGCCGGAATGTACCCGGGCCGTTCCTGGGTCTGGCGAACTCGGCGATTTTGCAACTGCGGGAAGATTGGAAATAGGGCCTCGACGCTGGCGGAAGAACATGCGTCACCATTGTGGTGTATAATGGTTCCATGCCTGCATCCAATAAGGTTGTTCGCCAGACCGTAGGCCTTCCGGCCGATACCGCGCGGCAAGTCCGCAGCTTGGCGAAGCAACGGCGTCTCAGCGCCAACCGGATCATCGTGGAGCTGGTGGAAGAGGGGATCGAGGCCCAGAAGCGCAAGCAACGCGAGTTCTTCGAGCTCGCCGAGCGTTATCGTGCGGCCACCGATCCCAAAGACGTTGCTCGCCTCGGGGACGATCTGGGCCGCATGGTTTTTGGCGACTGATGCCCCACCTCGAAACCTGGAACAAGCTGCCGCCCGCAATCCGCCAACATCTGATGGAAAGAATGCGGGACCGTCGGATCAGCATCGCCGACCTTGACAAGCTTCGGACCTGGGTCGAATCCCATCCGCAGGTTCCGCAGGGCGAGTGGTACAAGGATTTCGGTACCTTCAGAATCTGCGGTGAGGGACCGCATCCGAAGACCTTCCTGCTGTCCGGTCAGCTTGCCAAGGGTGAAAGCCTGTGAGCCACGCTGGCAGCGTCTGAACGCTGTGCTCGGAAAGCACAGGCAGGAGTGCCTGTGCCACTGGAAGGAGTCTGATGCGCCGGCCAGTTCCCCTTATTTGCCCTCTGCTGTCGTGAAAGCCAGAAGAACGTTTCCGGCCATGGCGTTGGTGTAGCCGCTGTTAATATAAAGCATCCCGCCGACCACTAACGGTCCCGTAGCCACCAGGGAGCCGCCGCGGGCCTCAACTCCATTCACCGTCGGGAATGGCTGTGCCGTATCAAAATCCCAAATCAGCTTCCCGATGTGCGAATCGTAAGCGCGCAAGTGTCCATCAAGGGAGCCGGCGAACACCACTTCTGGAATTGCCGTGATGGGCGCCATCTGCGCCGCGCTGCATCCGTCCTGCTTTAGGCAGGCGGGGACGGGCGGCTTCTCGGACCATGCTATTTCTCCCGTCGCTATCCGTAACGCGAACAAGCCTCCACCCTCGGCAGGTTTCGAGTCTGCCCAATCAGACTGGGGGTAGAACACTAGTGAATCGTCCGCCGCGCCGCCCCATTCGATGCCCCCTAGGGGACCGCCGCGCGCAATGCGTGTCTTCCACACCAGAGCTCCCTGTTGGTCCGGATCGAGCGCGTAGACCATGCCGGATTTCTGTGCCGCGATCAGCAGCGCCTTTCCGTCGGTGAGCGATTTCAGGATGGGGGGAGCGCCAAAATCGAAGTCATTCCCGGCGGGCTGCGGGCAGTTCACTTTCTCGGGAGTGTAGCAGCCGCTATTCCAGGTGTCGTTGAGGTTCAACTGTCGGGACCACAGCATTTTGCCGTTGTCGAGATCGAAGGCAATAATCGCCTCCGAGTATGCGGACGGAGGACCGGAATAGCCATTCCCCGTCGCCACATAGACGGCGTGTCTCTTCAAGTCAACCGTGGGTGGAGACCAGACCGAAGCCCCAGAAGGACCCCACATCTCGGCGCCAGCGGAGTTTTTTCGCCCCGTCCGCTTGGCGGGCTTGGGGATGGTGAAGGATTTCCAAACCGTCTTGCCGGTGCGGGAATCCAGCGCAACCACGCTACCGCGAAACGTACAGCAAGGATACGTAGGATCCACAGCGGCGCCTTCCTCACCGGAGGATACCGGCACATAGACGCGATGATTGGTGAACATGGGCGAACCCGTGATGCGGGCGGCGGCATGCTGGTCGACGTGCTTCTTCCACAGCAGTCGCCCGCTCAGCGCGTTCACCGCATAGACTTCTCCGCCCGTATCGCCGAAGAATGCTTCCTTAGCCTCTGGGTCGATAGAGATCGCCGTTTTCACCGTGTCACCGGCTTTGAAGGTCCAAAAGACACACCCGGACACAGCATCGAGGGAATAGACCGTGCCATTCTCGCTGCCTTCAAAAATCTTCCCGCCGTAGGCTGTGGGCTGACCGTAGGTGGCATACGCCGATGGAAAACCGAACGCCCACTTGAGGCGAAGCGAGGGAACCTGCTTGGCGGTGAGTGCAGCAACCCGTTCCGGTTGATATCGCGTATTGGAAGTGTCGACTCCCCAGCCGTTCCAGGCCCAATCCGCTGGAGGAGCGGGCGGATCGCCCTTGCAACCTCCTCCCATCGATTGGACAGCAGCGGTTTGTGCAGTGCCCAAATACTCTGCCACAGCAAGCCGTTGAGCCGGGCTGAGCCTTGAGCCCTGAGGCTTCATGACTCCGCTTTGAAGGGTTCGAAGGATATCCTGCCGCGTCATTCGGCGGAGGTGGTCGGGGCTGGCCGCTCCGGTATTGCTGCCCTCGCGATGGCAGGGAGCACAATAGTGATTAAAGACTTTGGCGCCATCAGGTCGGGCGTGCTCCCTAACAACAAGGAGCAGAAGCAAGCCTGTCGTCGAGGCCGCCAGGAGGGCCACGGCTGGCTTCCAAATTCGCGAACTCCAAACGCAACTCGCCTTGGGCAGACTCATCGTCCTCCCATCTGACGTTTCAGGCGAGGATTAGGTTGCAATCGCTGTCATCAAGTTCGTCCGTAGCGCGGGCATCTAGCCCGCCGTCGCGGCAGCGTCACGCTCCCGCCACCGCGCGGGCACGATGCCCACGCCCCCGCGTGCGGGACGCCCAAGCTACGATAGTTGTCTGCCCCCCTCCCCCTGAAATCGTTCTCCCGTCCGGGGCAGAGCGATGCACTGAGGCACGGTGGCTCAGTCGAACACTTCCGAATACTCCAATCCCTGTGATTCCGCCACGGGCTTGCAGACGACCTGTCCGGCGTAGGTGTTCACTCCCCCGCGGAGCAGCGGGTTGTCCTTAATTGCCCCCTGCAAACCCAGCGCGGCGATTTTTAGCACATAAGGGAGCGTGGCATTGGTCAATGCGATCGTTGATGTTCGCGGCATCGCTCCCGGCATGTTGGTGACGCAGTAATGCACCACTCCATCGACCGTGAAGACAGGGTCGCTGTGAGAGGTTGGCCGGGTGGTCTCGATGCATCCTCCCTGGTCGACTGCCACGTCCACCACGACCGAACCGGCTTGCATTCTGGAGATCATGGCGCGCGTAACCAGCTTGGGAGCGCTGGCGCCGGGCAGAAGCACCGCACCGATCAGCAGATCGGCTGCCTTTACGGCGTCGGCAACGTTGTAAGCGTTGGAAATCTTGGTCTCAACCCTGCCAAAAAAGATGTCGTCCAAGTGCCGCAGCCGGTCGAGATCGATATCGAGAATAAGCACCTGCGCGCCCATTCCAATCGCCATTTTCGCGGCGTTAATTCCCACGGTCCCGCCGCCCACGATGGTTACGCGCGCGGGACAAACTCCCGGAACCCCGCCCAACAGTACGCCCTTGCCTCCGTGCCCTTTCTGCAGGAAGTAGCTTCCCACAATCGCGGACATACGGCCCGCAATCTCGCTCATGGGAGTGAGCAGCGGCAATCCCCCGCGGGCGTCGCGAATGGTCTCGTACGCCACACCTGTCGCTTGTGACTTGAGCATTGCCTGCGTCAACTCCGGCACCGGAGCCAAATGCAAATAGGAGAAAACGATCTGCCCCTGTCGCAGCAACGGATATTCCCGGGGGATCGGTTCCTTTACTTTCACGATCATCTCACTCCGCTGGTAAACCTGATCGGCGCCGTCGAGGATTTTTCCGCCAGCCGCCACGTATTCCTCATCGGTGAACCCCGAGCCTACCCCCGAGCCTTTCTGTACCCACACGCGATTTCCATCTTCAACCAGAGCATGAACTCCGGACGGGACCAGGCCCACCCGGTACTCGCTGTCCTTGACTTCTTTCGGTAAACCAACGTCCACAAGTGCCTCCTTGACAAGGTTCTAGATCGGACATTTTCGGCCTGACTAACCTCCGCCGAGCCACTCATCCTACTCCTTCCCGCTAAGAAGCGCCTGCGAAGCTTTGGAGTGCGGCAGCTTGCTGCCGCTTTCCTTCCCGCGAGCTTGCTCGCGAGGTTTCGAAACCGCGCCCCGTTCCCCGCTACCAGGCCGTGCAGTGGAGCCCCAGCTAGCAAGCTGGCTCAAGAGAAAGCGGCAGCAAGCTGCCGCACTCTAAAGATCCGCAGGAGAGGGTGAGGGTCGCCACCACGCGGGGCATGTTGCCCGGTGCCTCGGAGGCATCCGGACCACATCTTAGTAGCGCGGGTGTCCGCACCCGCGGCGCGCCCAGCAGAGCAAGTCGCATTTTCGGCGGGCAATGATCGGTGTAGCCATTGCGACAAATTGACGCCATACTTTTGCATCCGCCAAGAAAATTGGGCCTCAATTCGCGCGGGAGGAGGCGTGGTGGGCGATAATCCTTACAAGAACCCCTTCAACCCTTATCCCTTTGGACCTCCAGGTGGGCCCGGGTCGCCCGAACCCCCCCAGGGCCCCCAGGAGATATCAGCTCCGAGCTGGTTGCCTTCCGCGATTCCGACTCCGATGCCTTCCCCCGTGCCGTACGGCCAGGGAGTATCGTTCGGGCAGGCGGTGCTGAGGATGGGAAGGTCGGGAGGCGGGGACTTTTATTCAATCTGATCTTCGTGGGCATACTTTGGGAACTCTGGGTGTGCCTCTACCCGCTCTCGGCTCTTGCCGGATTTTTCACCTGGATGTACTCCATTCCCGTTTTGCGGCCGCTGCTGCCGCAAATTGGTGTGACCGATCCCGGATTATGCATCGTCGCCGGCGCGCTCGCGGGGGCTGTGGCTCTCTGGATAGCGAGCCGTTACGAACACGTGCTGGCGCGCTACTCCGCTCACCGAATTCCGCGTCACCTCATTCGACTACCCCTTTTGGGATTAGCAACCGCTCTCGCCATTCAGAAGTTCGAAGGCTTTCGATACAATCCGACTCCCGCCGGACTTGAACCGATCCTGAAGGTTCCCCAGAATCTCGCCGTGGCGGTCGGCGTGATGATTGCTGCCCACTTCGTTCTGTGGAATTGGACCAGCGCACGCGAGTTCTGGCACCGCCGCCTGGCCGGCGCTCAATTGCGAAAACGCCGAATGTAGAACCACCCGAGAGCCGGGACTGTACCTGACCCTTTCGCCCTGATATCGACGTAGCGATGCAAGATCCCTTGCAGGACCTCGGCGTCGGTCGCGAGGCACTGGCGACTATTGACCCGTCGTTCGAGTAATCGTTGAGCATTGCTCATGCGGGGGATGAGGCGAGCCCGGCACTCCCCTCAGGCTCGCGGCGATGGGCCTGTTCGAGCGCCTGCCGCACCCATTCGGCAATCGACATTTGCCGCGAGCGTGCGGCACGCTTAACCTCGCGGTATTCAGGATCTTTGAGGATGACCTGCAGTCGTTTAGCCATATGCTGAGCATATTTGAGTCATACCAAACCATTCTCCCATTTACCGCCGTGTCTCAGCCACGGGGTTCAGTCCGGCCTGTCCCGCTTTTCCTGTCCACATGCCTTTCCAATCAACCTAGCAACCGTCGCCCCAACAACTTGTAGACTTTGTTGCTGCGCTCCCGGGAAGATCTGACACAGCCGAAGACCCTGAGGGCCATTGATCATGACGGTGAGAGGAAAGCCCGGCTTGAACTGCGAAAGCCACACATCCCAATGTCCCGCTCGGCCTCCGATAGCTTGAGCGATGGCGTCGTAGTACTGACGAAGCTTCCCGGGGGTCGCGCTGTTACTGGCAATTTTCAGTTCCACGACCGTTTCTCCGCGCCTGCGCCGCGCCCTCTGCGCGCGCTCGTGCAGCCAACCGCCACGTTATTTTAGTACCGTCACATTTTCGGGCTCGCCTGCGCGTGGTGTGCTCGAACTGCAATGCTGTTGTAGAGTAACGCAAAAAGCAATCCCGCAACTGCTCCGTCAATGAATCCCTCAAGCGTTCCCATCAGAACACTCCCGATGGTGTGATTTACGTGGAAGCCGGGGTAGACAGAACTTGTCATTTGCAGAAAACCGACTCCGTAGCCCGGTGACGCAACATTGATCAAGCCAACAAGCAGAATTGCGCAGGCCCACAGGATTGCGCCTGCTAACGTAATGCCTCTGACTGAAATTCGCATATCCACTTCTCCCTTCATCGAAATCCTGCAGACTGGCACCACCTTCGGTTTGGCGCGTCCCGGGGCGCGGCGGGACAGCCACCACCTGAGGATTGGAGACAGTCCTACTCAATCATGACGCGAGATAGATTGTGGACGGTTGCTCTGGTGGCGGGTGCGGGTCAGAATATCGCATATACCATTCCCCGGTACGGGTACCGGTGTCATCCCGGTGCTACAAAATGTAAACTCGAAGTACGTCCGGCACCCGAGCGAGGCGGAGCGACTCGGGCGCACGAGGCTAATGCCCGCGCTCGCCGACGATCGAACACATCACAAATGCTGCGCAGATCTGGCCCGACTGAAACAGACCTCATCGTCCATCCCACCTGTGATGCTGTGCGGGTGCGGGTTCGTGTTCTTCAACAATCAATTGCTTGATCATTATCTCGAACCAAAGCACGGGCGGGCCTGTCACAGTCACGCGGACCAGTCGGCCAAGCTGATGCCGTTAGCATACTGGCGTGCGATCGCCTATACCAATACCGGGTCCTGGTATATGACGACGTAGGAACACGGTGAGAGCAACCGCCGGACACGGCTTCGCATCATGGGAAGTGGGGAGTCTGCGCAGGCCTCGGGTTATTGGCTTGACCTTCCTTCAAGCCAACTCGCGTCTGCGCACAGGCGCCAGGCGCCGAACTGCTGTCGCGCTTGTTGCGCGCTGGGTGAGAGGGTCTGAATACGATGAAGGAGAACCCTTCGGCCTGTGTTCGGACACGCTTTCTTCACCGCATTTCAAGGAGGTGCCCAATGAAGTATGGAAAGACTCTCGTGGTAATCGGCGTGCTGCTCATGACGGTTGGCGCTCTTGTTGCCAGCCAGTCGAGTGGAACCAGCAGCGCGAAGCAGCCGACTGAGGCTGCAATGCAGGCGAAAGCGAGTACGACTGTACATCGCGAGATGGGGACGATCGCGACGCTTTCGGCAAACGAATTAACCCTCGATCACACCTGGAAGGGCAAGGACGAGAAAACGACATTTGTACTGGAGCCGGGCACGAGGAGAGAAGGTAACGTCGCCCAGGGTGACCACGTGGTTGTCTACTACCACCTTGAAAAAGGTCAGAGGATTGCCACGGAGCTCAAAGCGTCGGTGGCGAAGCACGAAAATGGGACTAACGGGACTAAGAAGTCCTGAGCGTCTCATCCGGATGAAAACTGGCGCTGACAATCGCTGAAAAGAGTGGCGGAGAGAGAACATGCGAATAGAGATGAAAGGCGCAGTAGCGGCGACTTTGCTCGCGGTCTTTGCCAGCGCCGGTTACGGCCGGACTGCAGTAAATCGAGGGCAGGGGAATCTGCAGAATTGCCTGGATGGCTACGGTGATTGCGACCAATCGCTGCTGACTCCAGCGCAGGTGAAGCAATTGAGTTCCGTGCAGCGGGACAAGAACTTCTGGGGCTGCATGACCGGGTTTGCCGATTGCGATCGGTCTCTGCTCACAAAAGCGCAGGCCCAGGACGTCGCGGAGTCTGCGCGCGAGCAAAATCTCCTTTCGTGCGAGACAGCACCCGCCATATGCGATAAGGGATTGCTGACTCCCACCGAGCTGCAACGGGTCGAGAATATAGAAAAGGCGCAAAACCTGGTCGATTGCGAGACAGACTCCGATTCCTGTGACCCATCGTTATTAACGCCAGCCCAGGCGGTTGAAGTGCACATCCTTCGGCACGAAGAGAATCTGCTTTCATGCAAAACGGGACAAGCCTTGTGCGATCTTTCTCGCCTCACGCCCTCCGAGAGGGAAGAAGTGACGGACGCGTCACGCCAGCGGAACCTCCTCTCCTGCCTGAGCAGTGACGATTTCTGTGACAACACGCTCTTGACGCCCGCCGAAGCGAAAGAAGTCGCCACTGCCAACGGTGAACGGAACACACTGGAGTGCGAAGCAGGCGAAAGCGATTGTAAACAGTCCGCTCTGAACCTCAAACAAGCCGGGCAGGCGGCGACCAAGCCTTCCTCGTAGCGTTGGCGACCCCGCCTTTTCACGAGGCGCCACCCCCTCGAACCTCGCGCAGCACGTAACCAAAGGCGATAAGAATCGAAATTGCCGCGCCGGCTGGTTGGTCACAGATGGAGCGGGCTTCCGCCCATCCGTGCCTTTAACTACCGTGGTGTGCTTCTGCCCCACGTTGACGAGTTCGATTGTGGGCAGTATTATACCTTTACCAGGTATGGGAATGTGGATTCAAGTTTGGCTTACTGAGGAAACCTCATGCTAACGGCCGGAACACAAAAGCGGTTGACCCTTCGCCTTCGCCGGATCGAGGGCCAAGTGCGCGGAGTGGAACGAATGCTCACGGAGCCTCGCCTTTGCGTCGAGTTGTTGACCCAGATCGCTGCGATTCAGTCCGCCGTAAAAAGCGTGGGCGATGAGATCCTACACTACCACGTTCAACGCTGCGTACCTGAGTCCTTCGCGCGGCGATTGCGCAATAGCGAACGCGAGCGATTGGCAGAGATGGAGAAAATTTTTGTCCAGTACTGCAAAGAGCCGGTGGGCTAGCACGCGGGCACTACACAAACTTTCGTTCTTCCTGTATTGAGATACTGCAATGGGGGCTGCCACGCGTGTCCCCGTCCTCCCCTCACGCTCTCGACCGCTTGGGCCCAGACACGTAAGGGCTTCCCCTTTCATAGAATCGGAGCAAACGCTCGGTTTCTCGCGATATTCCTATCCTTACGCTCGTACCTAGTTCACCCACCGGCCTGACGGAGTCGCCAAGCCACAGTGGGCTCGAGGCGCACAGGTCCAGGCCGTCGTGCTCGGGGCCAATGCCCATTGCCTCGGTGAGTCTCCCCGGACCTCGAGCCAGATCGATCAAGGGCGCTTGAGAGCGGCGAAGGCGCATGAGGTGGATTCCATCGAGTGGCTCGAGAGCGCGCACCAGGACGCCGGCCCCCACCCCGCGGACTTCGCTCGAGACGTTCACCAGGAAATGCAAGCCATAGGCACGATAAACATACGCGTGCCCACGATCGAGAAACAGAGACTTGCTTCGCGGTGTGAGCCCTCGATAGGCATGCCCCGCGGCATCGCCCACCACGTAAGCTTCAGTTTCGACGATCCGCCCGCTCATTCTGCCGGCCCGAGTATCATGCACCAGCGTCTTACCGATAAGGTATCTCGCGAGTTCGACGGTGCCCGCGGGTAAGCGGCTCCGCTGAAGGCGGTGAATATATCTCGTGTTTTTCTTCTGAGCCATCTCGTCTCGATTAGGGTTGTGCAAATCTATCCTCGCACTAAATTTCGCACGCGTCATCCGCAACGTGAATCGCCGTGGGGAAAACAGAACCACTTTTGTAGCGCGGGCGTCCCGCCCGCGGTGGCGTGGGCATCTTACCCACGCTGGGCGGGAGCGGGACGTTCCCGAGTCAGCGGGCAGGATGCCCGCACTACGTGGCCATTTGTCACAGCAGTTTGTAGGGGGCCCGTCGGCAATCGTTGTCAAGCCCCAAAGCGAAATGACGAAGCCCGGGGCATCACTCATATGCGTCAACTTGAGGCCGAGGAGCAGCGCGAAGCCCACGAAGCGGACGCTGTCATGTTAGCCCACGGCGAGCCAGGCGTGGGACAGGTCGCAAGCGGCGGGGCACGTGAGCCCCGTGCGGGGCGACATCCCGCACCACCCGCGCAGAAGCGACCACAGATTCAAAATTCGACATTCAAGAGAAGAGCCACAGGCGGCGGAGCGATCACAGATTCAAAATTCAAGATTCAAGAGAAGAGCCATAGAGTCCAGAGCCTCACGGGTTGGGGGGATTATCGGGAGGAATGGTGGGGGCGGTCTTGTCGCCGTTTCTGGCCTTGGCAAAACAGTTTCGCACGGCGGCGTAGGCTTGGGGATCGTGAGCGTCTATGGCCAGAACCTGCTCGTAAACCGGCATGGCTTTGTCGCACCCACCCTGGCCGTAGTAAGTTGCAGCCATTGAGTTTAGCTCCCGGATCTGGGCCTGTTCGCCGTACGTCAGCTTCTTATGCTCCGTGGGCTCCTCTTCTTTGGAGGTGGGTGAAGAGGGCGCCGTCTTGGCAGTCTTGGCCGCAGCCTGTTCCGCGGCGGCGGTCTTCATGGGTTGCGGCTTCGCTGGGCCGGCGGCGCCGCTCGTTGAGTGCCAGGACTCGATGTGCCTTCCGGCGTAAAACGCTCCACCCACCAGAACGACCGCCGTTACCAGGGTCAACACCAGTTGCGTGGGAAACTCCTTGGGGGGAGGCCCGATCCGCGCGGACGTCCTATAAATCGTTTTCTCCTGCGCGGGTGCGGCGGGGGCAGCAGCCGGGGGCGTTGCCGGACGCGCCGGGGGAGGCGAACTGCGGGTGGGAGCCGGGCTGGCCGCGGCACTCTCGGTTCCAAACGTCGCGGTCGCGCTGCTCAGGGCTCCGTAATCGATTTTGCGCGAGGAGATTGTGGTGCTGCCGCGCGCTTTCTTGATGGCGGCGGCCATTTCTCCCCCGGTGGCGAAGCGCAGGTTGGGATCCTTTTCCAGCGCTTTCATCACAATCGCCGAAACGGCATCCGGAATGGCCAGGAGCGGCTTCTTGTTCGGCGGCTCGGCAAAACTCTTAATATGCTGAAGGATCATCATCACCGTCGTGTCTGCCCGGAAAGGCAGTTCGCCGGTCAACATTCGATACATGACGATGCCGAGCGAGTAGAGATCGGAGCGGCCGTCGATTTCGTTGCCACGCTTCCCCAAGGCCTGCTCGGGCGACATGTACTCCGGCGTGCCAATCACCATGCCGGTCTGCGTCAAACCTTTCCCTCCGACGCTCTCCTCACGCAGGCTGGAAATTCCAAAGTCCAGGATTTTGGCCATCGGAGGACCGTTGCGCTGGGCGATCAGGACAATGTTTTCGGGCTTAATGTCGCGATGAACGAGCCCCAGCTTGTGCGCGGCGTCGAGGGCGTCACAAACTTGCGCGGCAACGTCGAGGACTAGGGTGACAGGCAGGGGGCCGGTTCGCTGAACGAGGGTCTTGAGGGTGTCGCCTATCACCAACTCCATGGCGATAAAGGGCAGGCCGTCTTCGGCAATGTCCAGGTCGTCTACACGCACCGCGTTGGGATGATTCAGCTTGCGAGCGCGAATGGCTTCGTTCTTGAAGCGGCCCATGAACTCGGCGTCGCGGGCAAGTTCGGGCTTTATGACCTTGAGGGCGCGCAACTCGTCCAGCAATTCGTGGTGGGCCTTGTAAACATAGGCCATACCGCCTTCGCCCAGTCGCGCCTGAATGCGGTACTTTCCGCGCACGACCGTCCCGATTTGCCAAAGGGTGATTTCATGGAGCGGGGCTCCATCCTTGGGGCAAATCGCGTAGTCATCCGGATATGTAGCCGAACACTCAGGGCAGCTTTTCATCGCGCTTTAGGGCCTGTAAGGTCCCATCTTCGCAAAAGTATAACACGGCTCGAAGACCAGTCTGCAAGGTGCGTGTAAAACCGCCGCTTCATAACAGCGCGCAATGCAATCGAGGTTGAAGCCGGCACGCTTGCGTCATGACGCGTGGCCGTGAGATGACGCGACAGAATGTCCGCAACCGTGGGTCCACCCTCTGGGCGACAACCTTCCCCCGATTACATCACGCACGTTCAGGAGGGAGGGTTCAACGGTTGGCCGTGGCATCATATCGACTCACACGAAGACCCGCGCCATGCGGGGAAGCATCCCGAACTGCGCGACAAGGTGATTGGGCCGGATGTGCTCTTGGAGCCCCATAATGCCTCGCTGGAGCTGACGTTCTACCAAGGCAACGAATTTCCCAAGCAGTATCGGGGTGAAATTCTCGCGGCGGAACACGGGTCGTGGAACCGGTCCGTGCGCACGGGGTACGAAGTGATTCGCGTGCCCTTGAAAGACGGCCGTGCCAGCGGTGAATATGAGGATTTCTTGACCGGCTTCGTGACCCCCTCTGGAGACGTTTGGGGGCGGCCGGTAGGTGTGGCCGCAGCGCGTGACGGCTCAATCCTGGTCACCGATGACGGCGGAAGCTGCATCTGGCGGGTAAGTTACGTGGGAAGGTCGGGCAGAAGAGGCACCTAACGGACGCAGCGATGCCATGCGCTTCACAACGATGCGCCATGGAGTCCTCATCACGTGTCACCCGAGGCTTCCGCGTTACCATCGCGCCGGGCGGTCAGTGACCAGTTCGGGGTGCTCGCGCCGGAAGGTTTCCGCGATGTGACACGACCAACAGACGGGTTGGTGGGTCGCGAAGATCTCCGGCAGTTTTTCCGCGGGGACGTCATCCCAGCTTACAGTTTTGGAATCCGGGGAAAGAAGTGCGGGGATGTGCCCGGTCCATTCCACGACGCTATCCACGGCCTTGTGGCAGTAGACGCAGGTCTTTCCCTGGTACCATCCCGTCACAATGCTGCGGACGAGGCAGGCTTGTCCCATCGATTCCACCTGGCTCAGGCAGTCCTGGGCACAGGCTTGCCTTTCTGGCCACCGAGAACAATCCTGAAGGCAGAGGTAAATCCCTCCCCGAAAAGCCTTTAAGGCAGCGCCGTTGGCATCCAATTCCACTGCCGCTGCGCAATGAGTTTCTGGGCACGTTACCAGACGCTTGCCCCGCGCTTGCCAATAAGCTCGCGCACCCCTAACGGACATCAGGGTCGTCATGCCCAAGGCAAGGCCTGAAAGTGACAAAATGAGCACAACCATCAAAGTGCCCATATGGGCCTCCTTCCACTTACGCTAGAACATGAGCAAATCCACACCCAAAAACGCGCGGATTACGTGACACATTTCCGGGGTGACGCCCCAGCGACAAGCGTAATGTCGGCTTCCTGCAGGCAAAGAAGCTGCCACGATGGCGGCGTCGCCCCGAATCCAGGACAGTAGCGATTCCCGATTCGGCTTGACGCCTTTTTCGGGAGTGGTCTAACGTGATAGGGTTGCGCTAAACTGCGGGATTGCCACTGTAGGGCGATTGCTAGATATCCCGCGATGGGCGCCCAACGGAAACCTCTATGGATCTCTTTGAACTTACCAAGAGCCTGGTCAACATGGCCTCCGTCACGGGCCATGAAAAAGCCTGCGCCGAATTCGTAAAGGGACGCCTTGTCCAACTCGGTTTTCAGACCGAACTGATGCCTGTGTCACGTGACCGTTCCAATGTGTTCGCCACGTGGGGAAAGCCCGACGTGGTGCTGAGCACGCACCTGGATACCGTACCGCCGTTCTTCCCAGCGCATGATGACGCAGAGAACATTTACGGCCGAGGTTCCTGCGACGCAAAGGGGATCGCGGCGGCGCAGTTGTCGGCGGCAGAACAGCTCAAGAAAGAGGGCGTGGAGGATTTCGCACTGCTCTTTTTGGTGGGAGAAGAGACCGTCAGCGACGGCGCACGTGAAGCCAATCTCCACCCACGGGGTTCGCGCTACATCATCAATGGCGAGCCGACTGAGAACAAACTTGTGGTTGGGTGCAAGGGAAACCTGCGGCTCGATATTCGGGCGCATGGCAAGATGGCGCATTCGGCTTACCCGCACCTCGGAGTCAATGCCATTGACAAATTAATGGACGTGCTTGCGGATGTTCGCCAGATTACTCTGCCTACCCATCCCGTGCTCGGGCCCTCTACACTAAACATCGGCATGATCACCGGCGGGCGAGCCGCTAACGTCGTACCTGACGCCGCGGTGGCCCAGATTCTGATTCGGACGGTGGAGGATTCTGCGCCGCTGCGGCAGAAGATTACCGAGGTTAATGCCGGCCGTTGCGAACTTGAATTCGTGCGCGATACACCTCTACTCATAATGGAGGATCTCGACGGCTACGAAATGGACGTCGTGGCGTTCACCACCGACCTGCCGTCACTGACCAACTGGGGGCGCCCCTTGCTGCTCGGGCCAGGCTCCATCAGCATGGCCCATACTGAGCGCGAGTGCGTGCGCAAGGCTGACCTGGCAGCCGCAGTCAATCTTTACTGCCGTTTGGTGCGTGACCTGAAGAGCAGGGGTTAGGGATTAGGTTTTAGGCATTGGCAACCCGGAGCGAAGGAGATCGGTCCATTCCCTAAACCCTGACCCCTGATTCCTAACCCCTTTTTGTAAGAAAGGAGATGGCGGAAGTCATTCGCCATTATTGTTCATGAAGAAGATTGAAGTGGGCATTCTGGGAGCTACAGGAATGGTCGGGCAGCGTTTCGTGAGCTTGCTCGAGCATCACCCGTGGTTCGAAATCAAATGGTTGGCAGCCTCCGAGAGGTCGGCGGGCAAGACCTACCGCCAAGCCTGTAACTGGCGTTTGCGCGATCCCCTTCCGCAGAGTGCGTGGGAGCTTCCAGTGCACGAGTGCAAGCCTGGAGGATCTCCGCAACTGCTGTTCTCCTCGCTCGATTCCAAAGTAGCCGGTGAGGTGGAGAAGGAATTCGCCCACGCGGGCCACGTCGTTGTTTCAAATTCGTCAAACTTCCGCATGGAGCAGGACGTACCTCTGCTGATTCCGGACGTGAATCCCGAGCACCTGGCGCTGATTCGCGAACAACGAAAGGTGCGCCAGTGGAACGGTATGATCGTGACTAACCCAAATTGCACCACCGTGGGACTGGTGATGTCGCTTGCACCATTAGAGCGCGCCTTTGGGCTCGAGAAGGTGTTGATGACCAGCATGCAGGCGGTTTCCGGCGCAGGCTACCCGGGGGTGCCTACCCTCGACATCCTGGCCAACGTGATTCCCTTCATTGGTGGTGAAGAAGAAAAGGTGGAGCGCGAGACGCGAAAGCTTTTGGGCAAATGCGTAGATGGCCATGTGAAGATGGGCGAATTCATTGTGAGCGCTCATTGCAATCGCGTGATGGTGGAAGACGGCCATACCGAAACCATCTCCGTGGCGCTCAAGAACAAAGCCACGATTGCCGACATTACGCAGGTCTGGCGCGACTATCGCTCGCTGCCGCAGGAGCGCGACTTGCCATCCGCCCCAAAGCACCCCATTATTGTGCGTGAAGAGCGGGACCGGCCACAGCCGAAATTCGATCTGAACGCTGAACACGGTATGGCAACTGTGGTGGGCCGCCTACGAGCATGCGCAGTGCTGCAATTCAAGTACGTCGCGTTGAGCCACAATACGATTCGAGGAGCCGCCGGCGCGGCGCTCCTCAACGCCGAGTTGATGAAGTCGGAAGGGTACCTGGACTAAACGGCTGTAGACGGGATACGGTAGACGGTAGACGGGAGAAACCGGACGCCCTATTCCGTCTACTGTCTACGAATGTTCGCGGTGAATAATGACTAACCTCGCGCTCCTCGGTTACGGAAAAATGGGAAAGACGCTGGCACAACTGGCGCCCCAGCGCGGATTTGAAGTGCGTCTGGTGATGGACATAGACGTCAACGCCCAAAGCCGCGGGATCACGCGGGAGAAATTCAGCGGCATCGATGTCTGTATTGACTTCACCACGCCTGACTCGGTGGTGGAAAATGTGCACAGAGTGGCGGCATTGGGGGTGAACTTGGTGGTCGGGACCACCGGCTGGCAGAAGCATCAGGCGGAGATTCGCAAGGTGATTGAGCACACCGGTGTCGGCTTGGTTTACGCGGCGAACTTCTCCATCGGCGTCAACCTGTTCTACCGGCTGGCGCGGGCGGCGGCGGAAATCTTCGCGCCTTTCCCGATGTATGACCCGTTCATCACCGAGTCGCATCACAAAATGAAGAAGGACGCGCCGTCGGGGACCGCACTCGACATTTCGCGGCGGATTCAACCCTACCTGGTCGACCGCGACATACCCGTGGCCAGCGTGCGCGCCGGTTACATCCCCGGAACCCACGAACTGGGCTTCGACTCCGAGGCGGACACCGTGGTTTTGCGCCATACGGCTCGTGGCCGGCAGGGCTTTGCCGAAGGCGCTCTGTACGCCGCCCGGTGGGTTGTGGGCAAGAAGGGCTTTTACAGTTTCGCAGAGGTGCTGGAGTTGGGAGCGGGAGGATGAGAAATTATGAATTATGAATTCTGAGTTATGAAACGCGGACTCGTCTGGGTGACACGAATCTAGCCCGGAGCTGGTCGTTGGTTCATAGTTCATAATTCATAATTTCGACTCCCTTCGGCAATAAGTCCCCAGCCCTTGGTGTTGGAGGTTTCCATGAGCGCGGAAATTCGTGGTTGCGGCACGGCCCTCGTCACCCCATTCCGGAAGGACGGTTCCGTGGACGAAGCGGCACTGCGGCGGTTGGTGCAATTCCAAGTTCGCGAGGGCATCGATTTTCTCGTTCCCTGCGGAACCACGGGCGAAACTCCAACCCTGGAACACGGCGAGTACATCGGGGTGCTTCGCGTCGTCAAGCAGGAAGTGGGCGCGAAGGTTCCCATCGTTGCCGGAGTGGGTGGGAACAGCACGAAAAAGGTCTGCGAGTTGGCCGCTGAAGTCGAAGATCTCGGTGTACAAGCCATTCTTTCCGTCGCCCCATACTATAACAAGCCGACGCAGGAGGGGCTTTACCAGCACTTCAAAGCCATTGCTGAGTCCACTGAGCTGCCGGTGATCCTCTACAACGTGCCGGGGCGCACATCATCGAACATCGAGCCGCCCACCGTTGCGCGCCTCGCGCAGATTCCCAACATTATCGGCATCAAGGAAGCATCCGGAAGCATCGTGCAGCAGATGGAGGTCCTGAACGCTGTGCCATCCAGCTTCAGAGTTCTTTCGGGTGACGACGCCTTCACGTTCCCTCTGATCGCCGTGGGCGGCGTCGGCGTGATCTCGGTCGTTTCGAATGAAATTCCCGGACCCATGGCGCAGCTCGCGCGCCTGGCGCTCGAAGGCAAGTACGATGAGGCTCGCAAGCTGAACGCGCAATTGCTTCCGCTGATGCAGGTCAACTTTATTGAAACCAACCCTATTCCTGTAAAAGCCGCGCTCGCCATGATGGGCATGATCGAAGAGGTCTACCGCCTCCCCATGGTCCCCATGAAACCCGAAAATCGCGCTAAGCTTGAGAAGGTTTTGAGCGCGCAGGGATTGCTGACGCGGAGCGCCGCCTCCTAGCAACCGTTTCTGACGCACCAGACAAGGTTGCGCCACCTCTTGGAGGGAGAGGGGCGGAAATGTCAGTTTGTTGTAAGTTTATAAAAATGTAACCGAGAAGTTCTTGCGTTTTGTGCTATAACGTAGTGGTTTGTAAACGAACCGAGGACAAAGTTCGTCTCGTCAGAGCGAGTTTCATGTAGCGGTCAACTTCGCTCCTCTGCGAGAATAAAGCTTAAAGGCAAAACTTAGGGAGGGTGTTTATGGCGTCGGTGAAAGTTGGGTTTTATGGTCACGTTCGGCAGTACCACAATCTGAAGAATGAAATCGATTCCGCCATCCATGAAGTTCTGGAGAGCGGCAGCTATGTTATGGGTCCGAAGCTCAAGCAATTCGAGAGGGACCTGTCCGCCTACTGCGGCACGTCCGAAGCCGTCGGCGTAAACTCCGGAACGGACGCGCTCTGGCTGGTGTTCATGGCGCTGGGGATCGGTCCCGGCGACGAAGTCATTACGAATTCGAACACCTTTTTTGCCACTGCTGAAGCCATCTGGATCGCCGGGGCCACGGCTGTGCTCGTCGATTGCGATCCCAAGACTTGCAATATCGAGGTGAAATCGATCGAGGCTGCAATCACACCCAGGACCAAGGCCATCGTACCGGTTCACCTCTATGGCCAGCCCGCGGAAATGCGCGCCGTGGCGGAAATCGCCAAGAAGCACAAGCTCTTCCTCGTTGAAGACAACGCGCAGGCATTGGGTGCTCGCGGTCCGGATTTCAAGTTGGGCGAGCTTTCCGACGCCATGTGCACCAGTTTCATCATTCAAAAGAATCTGGGTTGCTTTGGCGACGGCGGTGCCGTGGTCACGAACCGTGCCGACATCGCCGAGGGCGTTCGCAAGCTGCGCAATCACGGCTCGGTGAAGCGCTCCGTGCATAGCATGGGTTACAACAGCCGCCTGGATGACCTGCAAGCTGCAGTCCTGAGCGTGAAGCTGAAGCAACTCGATAAGTGGAACGACCTGCGCCGCGGCTTCGCGAAGCAGTACGACGAGGGACTGAAGGGCACATCGCTGAAACTGCCTACCGCGTTGCCGGGTTACCGCCACATCTATCACCTTTACGTCGTCGAAACTGAGCACCGCGACAGCCTTCAGGCGTACCTGAAGGAGCGTGACATCACTGCGCTCACCCACTATCCGATCGCGATCCACCAACAGGAAGGATTCCCGTGGGGCAAGGACGCCCGCATCGCCGGCTCGCTCAAGCACGCGGAAGCGTCCGCGGCGCGCGTGCTCTCGCTTCCTATGTTCCCGGAGTTGACCGGCGAGGAAGTTCAGGCCGTCATTGATGCGACCTTGGCCTGGGATAAGGCACAGGCCGGCAAATTTAAGGCTGCGAGTTAACCATCGGGTTATCGGCTGAGCCGAAGATCGGGTGAGCAGAGAACCAACTCGATGCCACGGGTGTTTCTTGCTCACCCGATTTCCCGATGCGCATACCCCATCTTCCGATTTCAGGAGTCCGTCCATGAGTGCAAACCATCAATTCACCGTCGTTGTCGCAGGCATGGGAAAGCGCGGAACACATCATGCCAGCGCTTTTCAGAAAAACGGCCGCTTCAAGCTGGTGGGGCTCTGCGATATTGACGCCGGGCGTCTCGACGCCGCGGCGAAGAAATTCGGCGTCAGCGAAACCAGTGCTGACGCTTCCGCGCTGGTCGAGAAAACCCATCCTGATATCTTCTGCTTCTGCACGCTGCCCGATTTGCGCCTGCCTTTGATTCAGGCGGGTGCCAAGGCCGGGGTGAAGCTCATTGCCTACGAAAAGCCCACGGCCCTTTCCACGAACGAGGCGCTGGAGATGATGAAGGCCACCCGCGCGGCGGGAATAAAGACGGTGGTGAGCCACCAGCACCGCTACGGCGATCACTACAAGAAGGTGAAGGAGATCGTCGCGAGCGGCGCCATCGGCCGCGTACACACCGTTTACGGCACCGCCAGCGGCTGGATGATTCACATGTTGACGCACCTGATCGACTACACGCGGTGGTACAACGACTATGTCGAAGCCGAATGGGTGGTCGGACAGGCGCACGGAAAATCGAAGTTCGCAGACAATCATCCTTCGCCCGACTACATCGGCGGGTTGATTCAGTTTTCCAACGGCGTGCGCGGCATCGTGGAGGCGGGTGATGGCGCCCCGGATGTGCCGGAGGTTGACTACTGGTGGCGCAAGTGCCGAATCGGCGCACAAGGCAGCGAAGGGTTTGCCGAGGCGCTTACTGGTGGGGGGTGGCGCGCCGTCACGCGCGACGGCATCACGTCCGGCCCCGGCAGCATGGACTATGAGCATGATATGGGCCCGTATGTTCAAGAGATGGCCGACTGGCTCGATGATGAGACGAAGATTCATCCCTGCAATGGTGAAAGCGCCTACAAAGACCTCGAAATCATGATGGCCCTCTGCCGCTCCGTCGTGCAGCGCGGCAAAGTGAAGTTGCCTCTCGGCCCCGGCGAGCCGGAATTGGAAGCACTGAAGAGAGTGCTGCCGGATTAGCGAAGGCCGCCATGTCCAAGGTATCGGCCGCAAGGGCAGAAGCAGCGGCCCCGCGATCAACCTAAACCCAGCTACGCTTGCATGTGCAGAGCCGTATGTTATTATGGCTGGAGGAAAATGGCTAAGATGCAAGGCGAACTTCCTTTCTGGTGGCATTGATGGAGGGAACTTCCCGAGAGCGGACATTCCGGCGACGAAGTCTTCGTATGGTCATGAGGGTGCAGTTGTTTGTCAGCCCCATCAATGCGCCCGCCACGGCCGAATGGGAACCGGTGGAAACGCTGGTGATTAGCCTGCACGGCGGGTTGATTCGCAGCCACCAACAGTTTCCCGTCGGCACCACGCTGGACATTCGCACGCGAAGCAATCAGCGATTCACACGCGGCCGGGTGGTGTGGACCTCCGCTGGGGCAAAGAATTACGCCTACGAAGTCGGCTTTGAAATTCTGGAACCACCAGGGTTTTGGGAGATCAATTTCCCGGCGGATCGGTGGTCCGAAGGGACATCTAAACCTTTCCCGCAAGCCTGAGCGAGGGATTATCACGCCTCCCATGCACACGGATACTCCCATGCTGGTGCGCGCACTGATTCTAACCCTGCTTTTCCCACTCGCCAGCGCCACCTCGGCGGCCAAGGACAAACCTCCAGTCCAATATCAAATCCCGATTCCCGCGCCGCCGGATTATTCCGCGCTCGATTGGTTGTTGGGCCAATGGACCGGAAAAACCTTGCCCAACAACCCGCCAGGTGATGTGCAGCTTTCCGTCAGTTCCGACCTGGGAAAACGTTTCCTGATCTTTCGCGGCGAGGTTTCGCTCGCAGCCACTCCAACTGTGCCGGCAATGAAGGAATCCTGGATGGGAATCCTCAGCGCTAGCACCAATGGGCCCGGATTTACCTTACGAGTATTCTCCAGCACCGGATTCATCAGCCGCTACCGATTGACTGTCGACGGTCCCGAAATTAACTTGAATCCGGAAGGCGGCGACTCGCCTCCACCCGGATGGCTCTTCCGCAGGACCTGGGTGCGAACCGGGCCCGATGAGATCACCGAGACGGTCCAGGTGGCGCCGCCGGGCAAAGCTTTCTTCGACTACTACGCCGCCAAGTTTGCCCGCGTCCTTCCTCCCGCCAAACCCAACCCCGCGCATTAATTGCGCCTTGAACCAAGCACCGGAGGAAAAAACGGTGTAAAATTTGAAGTGCCGACATCGTGGCCACCCTTACGCAGCGAGGTCGGAGGAAACCGTCTTAAACCGTTTACAAAACTCCGAGGAGAAACCTCCATGTCCAAATTGAAAAAGGTTGCGCTTGCTATTGTGGTTGGAGTAGTCCTCGTTATCGTGGCACTGGCCATCATCATTCCTCTGCTTCTCAATGTCGATCGCTATCGGCCGCAGGTGATCGCGCAAATTCAGCAGGAGACCGGGAAACCCGTTCAGATCGGGCGCCTGGACCTGACCATCCTTCCACAAGTCGCGATTCGCGTTGATGATTTCTCCATGGGGAATCCCGCCGGTTTTCCCACCGGCGATTTTGTGAAGGCCAAGAAGATCGTCGCGGTGGTCGATGCTTCCGCCCTGATGAATCACCAGGTAGAAATAACCTCTCTGGAGCTGGATGATCTCACGCTCAATATGTTGGAGGACACGCACGGCAAGTGGAACTTTGAAAACCCGCCTGCCCAAGACGCACCACCTCCAAGTCCGGCCGGCGAGAAGAACAGCGCCTCGTTTACGCTGGGTGTTATCGCCAAGGTGACGATCGCTCGCGGGCAGTTTTCCGCGGCAAGCCTGCTGGCATCGGGAGCGCCCGGCCCATCGCTGGTAAATGTTCGTGGCGCCGCGATCGACTTGCGCGATGTGAACCTGAACGGCTTTGCCACGACGGCGCTGCTCCAGGAACCGGCCTCCGCGCCGGGCACACTTGCAAGTATGACCGGTTGGCTCACCACCCTCGTGTACGCTGCAGATCCGGCGGGGCCGCCGGTGGCGCAGGGAACGCTCAAGGCGGACGCGATTGAATTCGGCGATCTTGCCGTGACCAAGTTGAAAACCAATCTGCGCCTCTATCCCAAGCAGGTCTTCGCGGATAATCTGGACCTGACATGCTACGGCGGCAACGCCACGGGAAATCTTTCCCTGAACTTCGGGGGCGCGAATCTGGCTTATACCGTGGATGCGCAAATGAAAGGCGTCAATGTCGCAGGTTTGCTGGAAGCGTTCCCGCAAGCTAAAGGCATGATGACCGGGACCCTGGAGGGGGCGGCCAAGCTGAGCGGTGCGGTCACTCACTCGACGGACCCCTTGGTGGGAATCACCGGCTCTGGCCAGGTGGCGATTCGCAACGGCCAAATGCCCAGCTTGCAACTCACCAGCAATCTGCGCGCCCTGGCAAAGTTGGCAAGCGTCGGCCCCACGAACGGCGACCCCTCGTCGTTCTCGTCGCTGTCTACGAAATTCCACATTGCCGACGCCAGGCTTACCAATGACAAGATTTCCATGGTGGGCAACGGGGTGGACGTGGATGGCACGGGCAGCATGACCATGGCCGGTGATGGGAGCCTGGATTACCAGGGCGACGCCAGCCTTGCCTCGAGCGGGACCAATCCACTCGCCACGGTTTTGGGAGGTTTGGCCGGCGCCAAAATGGCCGACGGCAAAATGATATTCCCCTTCACCGTGGGCGGGACTTTCGCCAAACCAAAGTTCTCTATAAAGGGCGCGTCGGGAGAGGCGGGGGCTCCCAAAGCTGCTGCTGAAGAGCCGGTCAAAGCCGTGCGTGGCCTCGCGGGTTTGCTGAAAAAACAGAAACAACAATAAGTTTATTGGTGGCGTTGCGTTATCATGACGATTGGGGCGCTTCTGCCCCTCGCGGGCGGCCCAGGGTGCTTCCGTTTTTTCTGCCGCCGATAGGTCATCTCCATGAGCCCACCTCTCGATCGTCATGTCGTCCACGCCGCCACACGGCTTGAGCACGTCCGCTACGCCATTCGCGACATGGCCGTGCTGGCCGAGCAACTGGCGCGGGAAGGCAAGACCATCCTTCCTTTGAATATCGGAGACCCGCTCAATTTCGACTTCTGCACCCCTCCCCATTTGATTGCGGCCGTGGAGAAAGCGATGCGCGACGGCTGCAACGGATATGCCCCCTCGCTGGGCGTTCCCGAAGCCGTTGAGGCTGTCCGCGCGGAAGCCGAACGCAAAGGGATTCGCAATATTCAAAGCGTTTTCCTGACTGCGGGCGTGAGTGAGGCGTTGGACGTTTGTCTCGCGGCCCTGGTGAACTCGGGGGAAAACGTTTTGACGCCCAGCCCCGAATACCCGTTGTATTCGGCGGTTCTGGCCAAACTCGGCGCGGTGCCCAATTCCTATTTGCTGGACGAACACAATGATTGGCAGCCCGACCTGGAAGACATCGCCCGCAAGCTTAATCCCCGCACGCGCGCCATCGTGGTGAGCAATCCCAACAACCCCACCGGAGCGGTTTACTCTCTCCAGACTTTGGAGCGGATTGTTGAAATAGCCCGGCAGCACAATCTGGTGATCTTTGCCGACGAAATCTACGACAAGCTGATTTTGGACGGCGACGCGCCCTCCTCGCTGGCCGCTTTGGCGCCGGACGTTCCCGTGGTGACCTTCAATGGACTCTCTAAGTCCTACCTCGTTCCCGGTTGGCGAGTGGGATGGGGAGTGATGAGCGGCAATGCGGCAGCCGTGAAACCCTACCTCGAAGGCATTCATCAATTGCTGCGGGCGCGGCTGTGCTCGAATCAACCGCAGCAGTTCGCCGTGCGCCCCGCGCTTGAGGGACCGCAGGGCCACTTGGCTGAAGTTTGCAGTAAGCTTCGAGCCCGGCGCGACCTGACCGTCAAGGCCTGCCGGGGCACGCCTCACATGAGCTGCGTTGCGCCGCGCGGAGCGTTTTACGCCTTCCCCAGAATCGATATTCCCGATAGCGACGAACACTTTGTGAAGCGCTTGCTGGTGGAAAAGCAGGTGCTCATGGTGCATGGCACGGGATTCGGTCAGGCCCCCGGAACCAAGCACGTCCGCATCGTCTTCCTTCCCGATGAGGCTACACTCGCGCGCGCGTACGAGGGGCTGCGTGCCTTCATTGCGGATCATTACGTGTGAAGGGAAGCTGAACATGAACGATGAGACTCCCGAATCTGCCGAATCCCAACCCGCCGATTGTAATGCCGACAACTCGGCCGCCGCGCCGGAATTCCCCAACCAGTTCTGCCCTGTCTGCTCCAGCCGGCTCGAATCCCGGCACTGCAAGATGATCTGTCCATGCTGCGGATACTTCATGTCATGCTCGGAATTTGAATGAAAGCCGATCGCGTCATCGGCTCGGCGGGCGGTCTCCTCGACCCCTTCGACTTTACCTCCGGGAACGCCTCGAAATGCGGCAAAACGCGTGAAAATGGGTCAAAAAAAGGGCATTTTCCGTCGGACGTTTTGTCGCTCGCCCCTGTGTTTTCATACACATAGTCGGATCATCCTTCATTTTTAACATCTTTATCGATAACGGCCCTTTTTGCCCTGGACTAAGTTCTGTATTCTCAGTAACTTGATTGTCGTTTCTTCCCACTGTTTCACTCGCGATGATCGGCTAACAAACTGTATTTTCATAAACATAGTCGCTTCGGCGAGCAGCATCGAGTTCCTTCTTCAGAGGAAGTGACCGTGAGCAGTGCCGAGCAGTCCGTCCTCAATGCGTTGCCCCGTGCCTGCTGCCCACTTTGCTGTCTCGCCCCGTCTTGAGCGTCCACGGCGGTTACCGTCAGGCGGCAGGCCCGTCTTCCCACCTTAGACTACATACGTCGCTAGTCTTTGTCAAGTAAATAATGATGGTATGGTATATTATTTTCAGGGAAAGACAAAAAGTCAGAGCCCAGGGACAGAGTCCAGACAGATTTACTGAGATCCGTGTGGCTGGGCTCCATCCCTCCAAGAGCAAGCGCGGGCCTGCTGGCTGACGCCCGCGCATCCTCCTTGCCCATCAGGAATTTTCCGCGGACGCCGCGGGCAGCGCCTCTTAAATCGGCGAAGAAACCACGCCACACCGCCGTGATTGTTTCCGATTGACATTCTATACGTGAATGGTTATCTTTCCTACAGAATATCGATAGGAGAGGCATCTTGAAAGCTGAACCGACGACCCTTTTGCAAGGGACACTGGACTTGTTGATCTTGAAATCGCTGGTCGCCGGCGAGAAGCACGGACTGGGAGTTTCACGCCGAATCCAGCAGATCACCGGCGGCACTTTTGTGGTCAAGCCCGGCTCGCTTTTTCCCGCTCTCCACCGCATGGAGGAAGAGGGTTGGATTTCCTCCTTTTGGGGAGACTCCGAAAACAACCGCCGGGCGAAATACTATCGCCTGACCAAGGCCGGACGGAAGCAACTGGAAGTGGAAACCACGCGATGGGGCCGCATTTCGTGGGCCATCGGTCAAGCTTTGGAAGCATCGTAGAGAGGAAACTGCCATGCGGCTGCTGGTGAGGGCTCGAAGTTTTCTTCGCAATCTCTTTCTCTCTCGCCGTGTGGAGGTGGACCTCGACGCGGAGGTCCGTGCGCACCTCGAAATGCTGACGGAGGAAAACATTCGTCGAGGAATGCCGCCCGAGGAAGCGCAACGTGCGGCGCGGATCGAGCTCGGCGGTATCGACCAGGTAAAAGAGCAGGTTCGCGAGCGACGGATGGGCAATTGGCTCCACTCGGTGATCGCCGATTGCCGCTACGGCGCCCGCCAGCTCCATAAGAACCCCGGCTTCACGACGGCCGCAGCGCTGACCCTCGCTCTGGGCCTCGGCGCGAATACTTATATCTTCAGCCTCGTTGATGCTTTGCTCCTCCGCCCGATCAAATTCCCCGACCCCGGGAGGGTCGTGGCCCTTTGGGAGCGTGTGCCTAATATCGGCCTCGACCGCAATGAACTGGCGCCGGCGAATTTCCTGGATTGGAAGGCGCAGAACCACGTCTTCGATCACATCGCGGCCCAGGAGTGGTGGGATGCCAACCTTGGCGGCGTCGAATATCCCGAACACCTTCACGGATTTCTAGTGACTCCCGATTATTTTGCCGCGGTCGAGGCGCAGCCCATGCTGGGCCGTGCCTTTCTCCCGGAGGAAGGCACACCGGGGAAGGATCGCGTGGCCATGCTGAGTTATGGGCTTTGGCGTGACCACTTTTCCTCCGATCCCTCCGTCGTGGGCAGGCTCGTGTTGCTTAATGGAATCAACTACACGGTGGTCGGCGTGATGGGCCCCGATTACAACTACCCATCGGGCGCTCAGATCTGGGCCGCACTCGCCTTTACGCCGCAGTCGGAAGCGAATCGCGGGTCACACTACCTGCATGGTGTCGCCCATTTGGGCGCGGGAATAAGTCCACAGCAGGCGCAAGCGGAGATGAGCGCAATCGCCGGGCGCCTGGCGAAACAGTATCCCGCCACCAACATCGGCCGCGACGTGAACGTCATGCCGCTGCTGGAGAGCGAAGTTGGCCAGGCGTGGGCGCCACTGATTGTCTTGATGGTGGCAGTCGGGCTGGTTCTGGCCATAGCATGCGCGAATATTTCCAATTTAATGCTGGCGCGGGCCGCGAGCCGCCAGCGCGAGACCGCGATTCGCACCGCTTTGGGCGCCACGCGGCGGCGTTTGATTCGCCAATGGCTTGTCGAGAGTATGCTTCTGGGATTGTTGGGTGGAGGTCTGGGAATTTTGCTGGCGTTCTTGTGCCTGAAAGTGCAAGTCATCCGCATTCCACCCGAATTCGCGCGCATGATCCCCGGCTGGGGCAAGATCGCGATCAACACTCCCGTCCTGCTGTTCACTTCGCTCATTTCGCTGGGAACGGGGCTAGTCTTCGGATTTCTTCCGGCCTTGCGGGCATCGCGCCCGAATGTGAATGACTCCTTGAAAGAAGGGGCGCCCTCGACGGGATTTGGGCGACGCCACCGTTTGTTGCGCAATAGCCTGATCGTCTCGGAAGTGGCGTTCTCACTGGCGTTGCTCGTCACCGCGGGGCTTATGATGAAAAGCTTCGTCAGTCTCGAACGCATTACCCCCGGTTTCAATCCTGACCGGCTGTTGACGATGTTTATTGCCCTGCCGGACGCGAGATACACCTCCGCCGAGCAAACGGTGAACTTCTATGAGCAGCTCATTGAGCGCGTGCGGAATCTCCCGGGAGTGCAAGGCGCCGCGGCAGCAAACATACTTCCCTTAGGCGGAATGAATTCAACCTCAACCCTGCGTATTGAAGGAAGGCCGGAACCGGCGGCAGGACAGGAACCAGAGGCTGATTACCGTACCGTTAGCGACTCCTATTTCCGGACGATGCAAATACCGATACTTCAAGGGCGAGAGTTCACCGGCGAAGACACCACCAAGGGCCGACTCGTGGTTGCCATCAATAAGGCATTTGCCGCGCGCTTTTGGCCCGGAGAAAACCCGCTGGGGAAACGGATGCGGTTCAGTGGGCGGCTCGCGGACCAACCCTGGCGCACGGTGGTGGCCGTGGTCGGCAACATCCAAAACGAGCTGAACGTCCCCGCGCCCGCCGAGATGTATTTCCCTCTACGCCAGCAGGTGAAGAGCACGATGGCGTTGGTCGTACGGACCTCGCCCGACCCGCGGAGCCTGGAAGGAAGCGTCCGCGCGCAAGTTGCCGCTCTCGACCGCGACCAGCCGGTATTCGACATCATGACCATGGACGATTTGCGCTCAGTTACTCTGACCGCGTGGAGGCTTGGCGGCACGCTCATGGCCGCCTTTGCGGGATTTGCGTTGGCCCTGGCCGCCATTGGTCTCTTCGGTGTGATTGCCTACACGGTGAAAGAACGTACGCATGAAATCGCCATGCGCATGGCTCTCGGTGCTGCGCCGAATCAAGTCTTTCGGCTGATCGTCGGTCAGGGAATGACGCTCGCGCTGGTCGGTTTGTTGGTAGGGCTGCCTCTTGCTCTGGGAATGGGTCACGCGATCGCAGGCCTGCTCTATGGTGTTTCGCCCAACGACTTTGCGACGTTCGCTGACGTCGCCGCGATCCTTGCCGGCGCTGCTTTCGCCGCGTGTTACGTCCCCGCGCGCCGCGCCATGCGAAGCGATCCTTGGTCCGCCTTGAGAAACGAATAGGGTCTCGCGAGCGTCACCATGCCTCCCTGGGAAGAACCCCTGGATGTAGCGCGGGCGAGACGCCCGCGCTACGGGTTGTTGAATCTCCACCAATCGCGTTAGACTAGCAAGTACATGTGCTCGCTCCAGCATGATCCCCGCACGTCGCCGGGTCGGGATCTTCCTTTTGCCTTGTGGAGAGGTCGTTCAGTCAGGCGGAAAGGCAGGAAAAAACTGCGAATGCGTGCCACGCTGAAACGTATTAGCGAATTTCTGACTTGAGAACCTAACGGAGACTCTGCATATGATGATGGCCAAACCAGCGATCACAGCGCGCGCGACAGCCAACGCGAGTTTCAAGATCGGTCTGTTGAAAATCTGCGTCCTCCTACTGGCGGGGTCCTCGGGCATCTTTGTATCGGCGAGCGGGGTTCACGCCCAAATCCCTTCTTTGCCTTCCATGCCCCCCGAGAAGGTGATTGAAATTCTCGGCCAGCATATCCACTACTACGAGGCTGGCGAGGGCGAGAACGTTATTCTGCTCCACGGACTCGGTGCTGAGGCGGACATCTGGGCCGGCAATATTCCGGCGCTCACTCCTCACTACCACGTTGTGGTTCCCGATCAGCTTGGGTTCGGAAACTCCGACAAGCCTCCCATCGAGTACAAGATTCAAACCTGGGTGGAGTTCTTGGATCGGTTCATGCAAGCCCTCAACATTCCCAAAGCCACCCTGGTAGGGAATTCGCTGGGGGGCTGGATCGGGGTAGATTTTGCCCGCCAACACCCGGAGAAGGTTCAGAGGCTGGTTCTTGCCGACGCCGGTGGATGGCGGCCCATCAAAATGCCCCCACCCATGGCCAAGACTCTGAATGATTCCTCGATTGCCGGCATTCGCCAGGTTATCGAGATGATGCTCTTCGAACGGCGTGCCATTCCCATAAACATCAACCCGGGATCAATCCAAGAGACCCGCAAGATGCTCGAGTTTCTCACTGCCGACAAACAGCTCATCACCGATCAACTGGTGGAACAAGAGTTTCAGCGCCACTTGAGAATTGGCGATGGATATACGATTACAAGGTTTCTTGCCGGTAGCCTGTCCGAGGACCAATTTGAAAACGAGAAGCTCGGGCATCTGACTTTGCCCACACTGCTCATATGGGGAAGGGATGATCGCCTCTTCTCGCTCGACGATGCCCACGGCTTCGGCAAGGCGATTCACGGCTCGAAGCTTGTCGTGATCGAACAGTGCGGTCATATGCCCCAACTGGAGAAGTCCGACGAATTCAACAAGGCCCTCCTTGCGTTTCTGGGTGGCTCCTGAATTCCAAGCCGGCAGGCTTTTTTCGTGGGAACCTGGTAACGAGTGGCGTGCATTAAGGGCTCGTGTGAGCGGGAGGGTCCTGCATTCCTTCGACTTGTATCCCCAACGGGGTGATAGAATCCATTCGTTTTTGAGCGCCGGTCGCCGCGCCTTTGCTTCGGGCGGTGTGACAAAAGACCAACATCGAGGTTTCCTATGACAGGTGTGATCAGAGTCGGATTGGTGGGCGCGCGGTTCGCAGCGCGATTTCATTGGGAAGGCTTGCGGCGAGTCTATGGCGTGCAAGTCGAAGTGGTGGGGGTAACCGCGAAGTCGGCAGAGTCGGCCGACGCGTTTGCGCGCGCGCACGGCGTCAAGGCCTTTGCCAGCTTTGCGGAGTTGTGCGATGCCGTTGATGTGGTTGACCTCTGCACGCCCGGCTCGACGCACGAGCCGCTGGCCGTGGCGGCCTTCCAGCGCGGCAAGCACGTAATCGTCGAAAAGCCGTTTACGGGCTATTACGGGCCGGGGACGGCGGACTTTCGCGGCAACACCTTTAGCAAAGAAGTGATGCTGCGCGAGGCGCTCGAAAGCTGCGACCGCATTCTCGCTGCCGCGCGCGCGTCGGGGAAGCAGCTTGGCTATGCCGAAAATTTCATTTACGCTCCGGCCCTCGCGAAGGAACGGGAGATCGTCCAGAAAAGCGGCGGACAGATTCTGTGGATGATCGGCGACGAATCCCACAGCGGCTCCCACTCACCCTATTACGGCATCTGGAAATTCTCCGGCGGCGGGTCGCTCGTGGGCAAGGCCTGCCACCCGATGTCGGCCATCCTCCACTTGAAGCGCGTGGAAGGAGAGGCGCATGACGGCAAACCCATTCGCCCCGCCACCGTTTCCGCCCGCACCCACGAAATTACGCGTCTGCCGAATTACCGCGACGCGGGGTTCCTCCGCACCACCTACGACGATATCGAGGATTACGGCCAGGTGCACGTCACCTTCGAGGATGGCACCGTCGCCGATGTCTTTTCCACCGAGCTCGTCCTCGGAGGCGTCCACAACTGGCTGGAAGTCTTCGCCAATAATCATCGCACCCGATGCAACCTGAATCCCATCGATGCGATCGAGACCTATAATCCCCGCGAGGATATTCTGAAGGATGTTTATTTGACGGAAAAGCTCGGGACCAAGCAGGGTTGGAGCAATCCCGCTCCCGACGAGGACTGGCAACATGGGTACCCGCAGGAGTTCCAGGATTTCATGGCCAGCATGGCCGCCAACCACACCCCGCTTTCCAGTGGACAATTGGCTCGCGACACGATGGCGGTGCTTTATAGCGCTTACCTTTCCGCGGAGCGCCGCGGCCTGGAGGTGGAAATCCCGCGATAGGGCTTGCCCGAGGATCGCGCTTGACCTGGCGGCATCGGAGCATTTCTGTGGCTGCGCACGTCCGGTTGGTTCGAGAGCAATCAGATATCTGGCCTAGTTAGTATAGGTGCTGGCGCGGGTTTTGCCGCGCCGGCAAGGTAATTCAAGGACGGACATTTTTTGTCAACTTCTATTCCACTCCTTGTCGGCTTGTGCTACGATGCGCCGAGGCCAACTACGGAAGATCTCTATTTTCAACCGTTCAGGGCCATAAGAAGACCTGAGCGGTTGGTATTTGACGTGCTCCTAGCAAAGTGTCGGACGGGTTCAGCCCGCGCACGTGTCATTTGCTCCGCCTCGAACCCGTTGGGAGAAGGAAGACAGGGTATGCGTCAAGACCAGCGGGGTTTCTCGCTCATTGAATTGTTGATCGTCGTTGCGATCATTCTGGTGATCCTGGCAATTGCCATCCCCAATTTTCTCCGCAGCCGCATTGCCGCGAATCAAGCTTCCACCATCGAGAGTTTACGTGTGATTACCACGGGGGAGGTGACCTATTCGACCACTTACGGCACGGGCTACTCGACTTCACTCGCGTATTTGGGCCAACCGCCTTCCGGCCAAGCAGCATCGTCGACCGCGGCAGGTTTGCTGGATTCCCTCCTCGCATCGGGCGTTAAGAGCGGATACGCGTTTGTGTACACCGCTGGCGAATATAATGCCACGACCAACACCTGGAATGCCTACTCACTGCAAGCGAATCCTACGAATTACGGCCAGACCGGCACCGTCTACTACTACACCGACCAGAGTGGCGTGATCCACGGCAACTCCACCTACACTGCCTCGTCGACCGACTCGGCCGTGGGCGATTAACCAAGTTTCCTCCGCTTGCTTGTCTTTCACCTGGCGCGAATACTTCCGCGCACCCGTGCGGCCAATCCGTCACATGCAGGCCCGGTCCGCGGCGGGATGATAGCCTTTGTCTTGAGCCTGTTTCTGCATCATGTACTCGCCCGCATGCGTCTTTCCGTACCATCGTGTGCCAGGGCAGTGGTAGGTTCCGGAGTTCGTGTTTACCCAAACCTCGACCCCGGGAGTTCCCGCCCCGAAAGCTTTGAGCACCTGGGACTGGGGACTCGGCAGGGGAGCTTGCCGCAGAACCCAGGCGTGCCGTGCGTAGACGCCCGCCAGCAACAAAGCTCCGAGCGCAATTGCGGCCGCCGCCCACAACCAGCGATGCCTGCGCGCAGCGAGAGGTGCAACCGTTGGTTCCACGGCAGTTGTTGGCGTTGCGTCCGGCCCTGCTAACAATGGGGGCTTGGTCCCCTCGAGGCTTCCCGCGAGCGCGCTGTTGAGTTCGCGCGCTTGGATCCGGCGGGCCTTGGGGTCCTTCTCGAGACAGGTGCGCAGTGTGGCTCGGAGCGGCTCGGGCAGTTCTTCGAGCTTGGCTGGCGCGCCCACCATGATTTCCACGCTCAATTCGAACGGCGTGCCCCCGCTGAAGGGTAGCTCGCCGGTAGCCATTTGGTAGAGCAGCACTCCCAGCGCCCACACATCGCTCTCGCGGCTGGAAGGGTGGCCGCGCAGGACTTCCGGCGCGAGATAAGGCAGAGTTCCGGCCGTCGCGCCGCCATCCGCCAGGGTTAGGCATGAGCTTGAGACCTCGGCCATGCCGTTGCGCGGAATGCGTCGGCCCAAGCCGAAATCCAGTAATTTGATATCCCCTTCCGAGGTAACAATTATGTTGGAGCCCTTGAGATCTCCATGAATGACCCCATGATCGTGCGCGAAACCCAGGGCACTGCCAATCTGCGCCATGTAGCGCCCAAGTTGCTCGCTCGGCATGCCGCCAAAGGGGATAATGTCGGAAAGCGCCAACCCTTCGACATACTCCATCACGATGTAGGCGCAACCGTCTTCCTCCCCCAGATCGTAAATGGCGGCGATGTGTGGATGGTTGAGTTGCGAAGCCAGGCGGGCCTCCCGCAGCAAACGTGCCCAGGCCAGTTCGTCGTCCCGAAGAGCATCTGCCAGAACCTTGATCGCCACTTCCCGATCCAGGCGCAGGTCGCGTCCGCGATAGACTACGCCTGAGCCGCCTTCACCCAGGCGGCCCTCAATCTCGTAGTGGGCTAGGGTCGTGCCGATCATGCCGGCCAAGCCTCCTCAACAGGCCATAGTAAGGCGCAAGAGAGATAAAGTCAAAAGGGTTATTGTGTATATAGCCATTGAGCGTCAAATAGACCCGATTTGGTGGACAGTCTGTCGGTTCGCCTGCGGTTCTCTTTACCGCGTACTCTCCATGCCGACCTAATTTCATCCTGTTGCCTGACCTTCGTCTGCTATCATTTCAGTTTCCCGGGGATCCATCTACTGCGAGGTGTTTCTATGGACTTTCAAGGCCGAGTGGCTATCGTAACGGGCGGATCGGGCGCTTTGGGCAGCGCCGTCGTTCTCGACCTGGCTGGACACGGGGCGCGCGTCGCCGTCCCGTATACCTCCGAGGAACACTGGGCGGGGCTCGCCGGCCACGCGGGCGCCGCGCGCGAACAACTCTGGGGCGCGCAAGCGGATTTGACCGAGGCTGCCGCCGTCGAGCAGTTCGTCCGAGATGTCGTCGCGCGCTGGGGGCAAGTGGATTTTCTGGTTTGCCTCGCCGGAGGATTTGCGGCCGGAAGGATTTACGAAACCAGCGAAGACACGTGGAATCGCATGTTCGATATGAACCTGCGGACAGTCTATCTGGCCGCACATGCCGTGGTACCCGTGATGATCAAACAGAATTTCGGCCGGATCATCACGACTTCGAGCGGAGCGATTCTCAATGGCGGCGGCGCGGGCATTGCCGCATACGCAATATCCAAAGGCGCGGTCCGCCAGTTCACGGAAATTCTTGCCAGTGAACTGAAGGACTACAATATTCATGCGCATTGCATTCTTCCGGGCACCATGGACACGGAAGCGAATCGGCGCGCCATGCCCAAGGCCGACTTTTCCCAGTGGGTAGCGACCGAGGACGTCGCGCGCGTCATCCGCCTTCTGTTGAGCGACGACGCCCGCGCAGTTCGCTCCCTGGCCGTGCCGGTTCTGGGGCCGCCGTGATCCGTGATTCTTAAACTCCAATCGCTCTCAATCGTTTGACCAATGTGTGCATCGTTGTTATAGTTAGGGTCTGCAACCAGCAGCCAGGAAGTCGTCCAGTCAATGGCAAGTATCCATATCACCTTTCCTGATGGCGCATCCCGAGAGTTCCCCCAAGGCACGACAGCCCTCGAGGTTGCCAAGTCGATTGGCCCGCGCTTGGCCGCCGAAGCCTTAGCGGCTAAGCAGGGCGACCGTCTGGTTGACCTCTCGACCCAGCTTGAAGCGGATGGGCCCATCCGATTCATCATGCCGGCGTCTGCCGAGGGGATCGAGATATTCCGCCATTCCACCGCGCATTTGCTTGCTGCCGCCGTTACCGAACTTTTCCCGGACGCGCACCCCGGCATTGGTCCGCCTACTGAGAATGGCTTCTACTATGATTTCTACCGTGAGAAGCCGTTCACCGAGGATGATCTGAAAAAGATCGAGGCGAAGATGCAGGAGCTCGTTCACGCTAACTTGCCTAACGAGCGCGTGTATTTTCCTAAGGAAGAGGGCCTGAAGCTATTCGAGCAGATGGGCGAGTTCCTGAAATGCCAGTTGATTCAGGAAAAAGCCGACCCCGTGTTTTCTGCCTACCGCACCGGCAAGTTCCTGGATTTTTGCCGGGGGCCGCACATTCCATCCACCGGGCGGATCAAAGCGTTCAAGCTTCTGAGCGTCGCGGGAGCGCACTGGAAGGGCGATGAGCACTCGCACCCCATGCAGCGCATCTATGGGACTGCATTTTTCAGCCAGAAGGACTTGGATGCTTATCTCCAGCAGATCGAGGAAGCCAAGAAGCGCGATCACCGCCGTCTGGGCAAAGATTTGGACCTGTTCAGCATTCAAGACGACGCGGGACCGGGGCTGATCTTCTGGCATCCCAAAGGCGGCGTCATCCGCCGGGAGATTGAGGACTGGCTGCGTGACGAGCTGGCTGCCCGCGGATATGACATGGTCCATACTCCTCATGCCATGCGCCTGCATTTGTGGGAAATCAGTGGCCACGCCAACTTTTACCGCGAGAACATGTTCGGGCCAATGGACGTTGAGAACGACAAGTATCAGCTCAAGCCCATGAATTGCCCCGGCCACATTCTGATTTACAAGTCGCGCGCACGCAGCTATCGCGAATTGCCGATGCGCCTCGCGGAATTGGGCACGGTCTATCGTTACGAGCGCTCGGGGGTGATGCACGGCCTTCTGCGCGTACGCGGGTTCACCCAGGATGATGCCCACATTTTCTGCATGCCCGACCAACTGGAGTCGGAGGTTCAGGCCTGCGTGGATTTTGCCCACCTGGTGCTCAAGACTTTCGGCTTCGACGAATATCAAGTGGAGCTTTCCGCCCGAGATCCTGGTAATCCCGAGCATTACGCGGGCACGGTGGACGAATGGAACCTGGCGGAAGGCGCGCTGATGAACACTCTGAAGCGCATGGAAATACCGTACAAGTATATGCCAGGCGAAGCGGTGTTCTATGGCCCCAAGATTGACATCAAGCTGGTGGACGCCATTGGCCGGCCCTGGCAGCTCACCACCGTACAGTTTGATTTCAATTTGCCGCGGCGCTTCGGTTTGGAATACGTGGGGCCGGATGGGCATCTGCACACCCCCGTGATGGTGCATCGCGCGCTGTTGGGGTCCATCGAGAGGTTCTTCGGAGTCCTCATTGAGCATTACACGGGCGCCTTTCCCGTTTGGCTCGCGCCGGTGCAGGCCGTCGTGCTGCCGATCAGCGACAAGCACGCGCCTTATGCCCGGGAGGTTCTGGAAGAACTTCGCCGCGGCAAGGTTCGCGCCCAATTGGACGATCGGAATGAGAAGCTGAACGCGCGAATTCGTGACGCGCAACTGCAGAAGATCCCCTTCATGCTGGTCGTGGGTGATCGCGAGGCGCAGAACCACACCGTGGCGGTTCGCCGGAGAGATACGGGCGACGCAGGTTCTCGGCCACTGGCTGATTTTGTCAACTGGGCCCGGGAGCTTATCGACACCAGGGCTGCGAAATGGTAAGCTAGGCAGTAGCTTTAGGACCGGGTGGTCTCCAAGCTTGAAAGCAATGTGCAGTTTTTAGGGCCCCCGTGGGGGCTGGGAGGGAAGATTTATCGCCGACCGATTCGTTCGAGTCAATGAAAGGATTCGTGCCAAGGAAATCCGGGTGATTGATGAGGAAGGAGGGCAGCTTGGTATCATGCCTCCCTTCGACGCAATCAAGCTGGCCAAAACTCAGGGCTTGGACTTGGTCGAGGTTGCCCCGACCGCGAATCCTCCTGTGTGCCGCATCATCAATTATGGAAAGTATCTTTATCAGCTCAGCAAGCGGCAACACGAGGCGCGCAAAAATCAAAAGTCCATCGGGCTGAAGGAAGTCAAGATGCGGCCCCGCACTTCGGTCCACGATTTTGAGACCAAGCGCAATAAGATTGTGGATTTTTTGCAAGAGGGGGCCAAGGTCAAGGTCACGATTATGTTCCGCGGACGCGAGATGGCGCACCGGAACCTGGGCTTTGACATGATCGATCGATTGATTCAAGAGGTGGGAGAAGCGGGGCAGGTCGAGGCGCGGCCACGGCTCGAAGGCCCGAACCTGACCGCCATTCTGGCGCCAAAGAAAGCAGCGGGCAAGGGCGGAGGAGCATCCCCGCGGCCTCCCGCCAGCCATCCGGCTGGACCGCCGCAGTCGGCGTCCGTCAAACCCAATGTTCCAGTGACGGCCTCGGCCAAGCCCGCGGGGTCGCAAGGATCTTCAGGAGGATAGATTTGGCTAAGGTTCCGAAAGTCAAACTCAAGCTCAAGACTCATAAGGGTGCTGCCAAACGCTTCAAGATTACCGGCAGCGGCAAAGTCATGCGTCACCATTCTTTCGCTCGCCACATCCTGACTTCGAAAGCCAGCAAGCGGAAGCGGCGGTTGGGAAAAGCGGTCGAGGTATCGCCCTCGAACGAGGCGCAGATTCTCCGCATGCTGCCTTACGGAAGGTAGTTTTCGAGGTTGTCGGTTACAGGTTGTAGGTGTCAGTTATCAGGTGCCAGGAAAGGAAAATGACTCCGCGGTCGACTTTCTTCTCCGTAATCCACCACCTTAAACATGCTGTCTGACACCTGTTTTACCAGGGTGCGGGAAGGCTATACCGAGGCCAATAGGGTGCCTTCACTGCCCCGCAAATTCAATTAAAGGAGATAAACCCATGCCTCGAGTTAAGCGCGGCACTGTGCGCCGCGACAATCGCAGGAAGCTTTCCAAACTCACCAAAGGCTATTTCCTCACTAAAAGCAAGCTCTACCGCTCAATGAAGGAAGCTGCGGACAAGGCTGGACGTTATGCCTTCCGCGACCGCCGTCGCAAAAAGCGCGATTTCCGCCGGCTCTGGATCCTTCGGATCAGCGCTGCGGCGCGCTCGCACGAGCTCACTTACAGCCAGCTCATTCACGGGCTGAAAACCCTGGCAATTGAATTGGATCGCAAGATGCTCGCGGAGATGGCTGTGAAGGACCAATTGGCTTTCGCGGAGTTGGTCGGTAAGGTGAAGCAAGCGCTTAACAGCCAACAGCCGGCAGCTAGCAGTTAATAGTCGACAGTTAAAAGTCGATAGCCGGCGGTTTACAGAAAACGTAGCGCGGACCTGTTCTGTAGGTCCGCGGCTTTTACTTGCCCATCGGAGATGAGCCGCGGACCTACAGAACAGGTCCGCGTTACACCGCCAAGGCGCATCACGGGCGCAAATATTTGGTAGGGGCGGTTCGCGAGCCGCCTCCGCCCAAACCTCTATGACCATCGACGAAAAAGTTCGGAAGACGCTCGTCGAACTCTGCGCGACCGACAGTGCATCCGTAGATGCGCTGTTTGCCGAGGTGCGGGCCGCGATGGTGGGGGAAAAGGATTCTTTGGTCTCCCGCGGTGCGACGGGCAAAGCCGAGCATGAAAAGCTCTGCAAAGAACTCCGCGACCGCTGGCTGGCGCGCAAGAACGGACTTTTATCCTTCGTCGATGAGCAGTGGCTGAAGGCTTCTCCCAAGGAATTAAAACCATTCGCAGGGCGCAATTTCAACCTGCTCCGGCAGGAATCCGCCGCGCTTGAGTTCGCCGCCTTGACGAAAGAGGTGCCGCTTCGGGCGCAAGCATCAACCGACGGCGAAGTATCATCCCACGCTTCACTCTCTGGCGCTGTCAGTCATGTAACTCGCGAGATCCCTGGCGACCTCACTCTCCCTGGCAATCGGCGGCCGCTTGGCACTTTACATCCCGTGACGCAGATGCAGCGCGAGATTGAGGATATCTTCCTCAATCTCGGTTTCCGCATTGAAAGCGGGCCGGAAATTGAATCCGTCTATTACAACTTTGATGCGCTGAACATTCCGGAGAGCCACCCTTCGCGCGATGATTGGGACACTCTTTACATTGACTCAAAAACCGTCTTGCGGACACACACTTCGCCCGTGCAAATCCGCGCGATGGAGAAGTACGGGGTGCCGCTTCACATCATTATTCCCGGCAAGTGTTATCGCCACGACAATCCAGATGCCAGCCACTCGCCCATGTTCCATCAAATCGAAGGCTTGGCCATCGCGAGTGACATCACCTTTGCCGACCTGAAGGGGACCCTCGACTTCTTCGCCAAGAAACTTTTCGGCGAGAAAATTCAAACGCGGTTCCAGCCCAGCTTTTTCCCCTTCACCGAGCCGAGCGGTGAGGTTTCCATCAGTTGCATTTTCTGCGGCGGCGAAGGTTGCCGGGTGTGCAAAGAGAGCGGGTGGATCGAAGTGATGGGTTGTGGCATGGTCCATCCCCAGGTGCTGCGGAGCGGAGGAATCGATCCGGCAAAGTACTCGGGTTGGGCATTTGGATTGGGGATCGATCGCTTCGCCATGATGAAGTATGACATCAATGATATTCAGCTCTTTTTCCAGAGCGACGTTAGATTCTTACGGCAATTCTGAATTATGAATTCTGAATTATGAAAAAAGCAAAGTACGGTGGGGGGACCTTTGGTGTGGCGGGGATTTGCATGCTTAATTCAGAATTCATAATTCAGAATTCATAATTTCTATGAAGCTTTCAGTCAACTGGCTCAAAGAATTCGTCAAGATTGACCGCTCCCCACGCGAGCTCAATCGCGACCTCACCATGATCGGCTTGAACACTGAGGGGCTGGCTCAGGTGGGAGACGATTGGGTCCTCGACGTTGAGGTCACCACTAATCGGCCCGATTGCCTGAGCCACTATGGGGCGGCGCGGGAGCTTGCCACGCACTACCGCGAAGCGCTGAAGAAGATTGAAGTCGTGGTGAAGGAATCGGGTGGACCTGCGCAGGGAGCTGCCTCGATCGAGATTTCCGATCCCGATCTCTGCGCGCGATACTGCGGCCGCGTCGTGCAGAACGTGAAGGTGGGACCGTCCCCGGGCTGGCTGGCGAAACGCCTGGAAGCCGTCGGCCAGCGGCCCATCAACAACGTTGCCGACGTCACAAATTATGTGCTGATGGAGTTGGGGCATCCACTTCATGCTTTCGATTTGTCGCGCTTGAGCCAGCATAAGATTATCGTCCGGCGCGCCAAGCCTGGAGAACCGCTGCGAACGCTCGACGGCGTTGACCGCACGCTGACCCGCGATAATCTGGTCATCGCCGACGGCACACACGCGGTGGCTCTGGCAGGCGTTATGGGTGGGGAGGAATCCGAGATCGCCGCAAGCACCCGCGCCGTATTGCTCGAAAGCGCGTGGTTCGAGCCGGTGTCAATCCGACGCACGTCGAAGTCTCAGGGGATGCACACGGAGGCTTCCCACCGCTTCGAGCGAGGAGCCGACATCCGGATGGCGCCGCTGGCCCTCGACCGCGCCGCCGCGCTCATTCAGGAAATTGCGGGGGGAGAAATTCTTGAGGGGATGATCGACGTTTACCCTCAACCTAGAGGCCCGCTGGAATTAAGCCTCAGCAGGAGCGAGATCACCCGCATCTTGGGCGCTGATGTTCCCGGAGACGAGGTTGAGCGCATCCTGCGCGGCTTGGAATTTCAGGTGAAACGGGCGGACGGCGAAAGCTGGCGCGTTATCGTTCCATCGTTTCGCGTGGATGTTTCGCGTGAGGTGGATCTGGTCGAAGAAGTCGCGCGCCACGTGGGATATGACCGATTGCCGGCCCGGGTACGGCCAGCGCCACCTCGAGTCGAACGCGACGCGAATCGCGAAAAGGTGATGACCGCCTCGTCTTTGTTGGTGGGGCTGGGATTTCATGAGATCATCACATCCTCGATGGTGGATCCAGCCGAAACCGGGCGCTTCTCCGCATCACCGCCTGTTCTGATTGCCAACCCTTTGAGCCAGGATGCCTCCGCCATGCGCACGTCGGCGGTGCCCAGCATGTTGAGGGCGATTCGCTGGAACCTCGACCGCGGCACGAGCGACGCCAGGCTTTTCGAGCTCGGCAAGACCTATAGCATGGGCGCAAATAGCGTGCCGGAAGAACATCGAGTGCTTACTCTTGGCGCAACGGGACATCGCCGGCCGGCATCTATTTACGATAGCCAAGCCCTCCTGGACTTCTTCGACTTGAAGGGTGATCTCGAAACGATCTTTGGGGCTTTCGATGTGCCAGGCCTGGTTTTTGAGCCCTCCGAGCGCACGTACCTCCAGCAAGAGCGGAGCGGCCGGTTCAGTTCAAAAGGGGTCGAATTGTCGGTTTTTGGGCTGGTCCAGCACGATCTAGCGCGGGACTACAAGCTGCGCCAGGAGGTTTGGGTAGCTGAGGTCGATTTCGAGAGCCTCCTGAACTTTTCCTTCCGCTCTCGAAAGTTTCAGCCCATTTCCAAGTTTCCCGCGGTCGAGCGGGATTTCTCCCTGGTGCTGCCCGACGATTTACCTTATGCGCGCATTGCATCGGCCATCGCGGGCTTGAAGCTGGAGGAGATTCGCGGCCTCCACCCCGTTGACCGTTTCCGTAGCGGCGCCATACCCCCCCGGCATTACAGCCTTTTGTTGCGGGTCATTTTCGAGAGCAAGACACACACCCTGACCAGCGAAGAGGTAGGGGGACTGAGCCAAAAATTGCTGGCGGCGCTTGAAGGGTCGGGGGCGCGACTGCGAGGGTAGGAATTGACGATTGTCGATTCACGATTGAAAACCATGTGTATCGGGTGTCGACAGCCGAGAGGACGCCTCGCGTGAGATGCGCAATGATAATAGGACTTTCTCCGGGGAAATCGGCAATCGAAAATCGGCAATCATAAACCGGCGGTGAGGCTCACGTGATGGAACCAAACGATCAGTTAGAACGGTTGGAAGAAAAACTCTTGCGGGCGATTGACCTCTTCAAGCGAACTCAGGCTGAGAAGCGCGCTCTGGAGCAAGAGATCGAGAAGCTTAAAACGCAGTCCAAGGAACGCGCCCTGCAACAAGAGATCGAAAAGCTCAACGCGGAATCCCTGGAGCGGGTCGAAGCCGGGAAGGCGATGGAGCGCGAGCTGGACGCCCTGCGCCGGGAGCGCGAAGACGTTCGTTCTCGCGTGGAAAAACTTCTGGAACGGATTGACGTGTTGACAGGTCCTCTCTCCGAGGGATAATGGCCGCTGGAACGAAAGCGCAGTGAACAGTGACGGGTGTATAGCGGCGCGCAAGTTCTTGATACGCGCTGGCGTCCAAGCACTGGTCTTTACAGAGGAGGTTTCTCACCGCCATGGCCAAGGAACCCCAGAGTATCCGCGTCGTAATTTACGACCAAGTGTATTTCATGCGCGGGGACCTGAACGAGGAATACATCCAGAAGCTCGCGCAGTACCTGGACACGAAGATGCGCGCGATTGCGGAGCGTACCCGGACCGCTGACACCCTGCGCGTGGCAATGCTCGCGGCCCTCAATGTGGTGGATGAGTATCATCAATTGAAGGCCCGGTATGAAGACATCACCCAGCATGTTGACCAGAAGGTTGGGCAGTGTACTGAGGCGCTGGATGAAATTTTGAGGAACGCGGTTGAAGGTTAGAGTGTCAAGGTTAAAGGATAAATACCCTAATACCCTAAACTTTACCCTTCACCCTTCACACCTTAACTTTCTTTTATGCGCATTCTTTTTATCGGTGACATCTTCGGGCAGCCCGGCCGGCGGATCGTAAAAGAAGCTCTGCCGGATTTGCGGGCAGAGTTGCAACCCGACCTCGTTCTGGCCAATGGGGAGAATGCCGCCGCTGGTTTTGGGATTACTCCTGCCTTGGTGGAAGAACTGCTCGACCTGGACATCGCCGTTCTGACTTCCGGCAATCATATTTGGGATAAGAAGGAGATTTATCCTCATCTCCGCGAACAGGTCAATGGACGTTTGTTGCGGCCGGCCAATTATCCCCCCGGAACTCCCGGCCGTGGCCTTTTCGTCGGCAAGACGCCAGCAGGGATCGGTTATGCCGTCATCAACCTGCAAGGCCGCGTCTTTATGCCCGCGCTCGATTGTCCCTTTCGCAAGGCGGATGAACTTCTCGGGGGTATTCCCGACGATGTGAAGATTCGCATCGTGGACTTTCACGCCGAGGCGACTTCTGAGAAGCAAGCTCTGGGCTGGTACCTTGATGGCCGGGTCACGGCCGTCCTGGGAACGCACACGCATGTTCCAACCGCCGATGAAATGGTGCTCCCCCAAGGCACTGCTTATCTAACGGACCTGGGTATGACCGGACCTTACGAATCCATCATCGGCATGGAGCGGCAGACCGTCATCCAGAAATTCCTGGATCAATTGCCGACGCGGTTTGAAGTTGCCAAGGGCGACGTTCGCCTCTCCGCCGCGCTGCTGGATGTCGATCCCGAGTCCGGTCGCGCCCTCTCTATTTCCCGAGTTCTGCGCAAAAATCCCCCGAACTCAAGATAGACCGCATCGCTCAACGCCGCAGGCGATGCAGAAACAAGCATGGGTAATCACCCGGCCTCCGCAAGCGTGTAGTCGAGTTCGTAGAAATGCCTCCCGTCCGTAATCTTGATTGTCATCGCCCCGGCGAGGCCTACCAGTTGACCCGTCCCCGAGTCCGGTACGACGGTGACGCTCAATTGTGGCGCACCGCGCGCCATCGTGCCGTTGTGCTGGAGCACGAAGGTGCCGCTGCGGCCACGTAGGGTACCGCTCACACGCTCGATGGCGACGTAGCCAGCCGAGCCCTTGACTTCCGTCATGGCGCTCAGCATCTCGCCTTTGCTGGTGGCTTCCAGATCGCCGGAGAACCGTTTGTCGATCGACATCCTGGCGAATTTCGAGTCTTCCGCTTCGGCGTTGTCCGGCTTCTGCGGCGCTAACTTCACCTCAAATGTTCCCTTTGCTTGACCCACCATGCATACCTCCCATCCCAGCACTTCCCTAGAATAACGTGCCAGGGGCACGGCCCGCCGCTGACAAGGCTTCCAGTGCGGCCACGGGGGCACCGCTCACGGATGTCGGTAAGGTTGTACTTGATCCGTCACCGACGCCGCTGTCACGGTCCCAGAGCGAATAGTAACGCACGGCGAGCGCGATGAGCAGTGATAAATGCCTACGGATTCGGACAATTTCAAGTTTTTCCACAGAAGAATTTCGCCATCGGGCGATGGTTGGAGCGCGGAGCAGCGCGAATGGTCGCCAAATTGCTAGGCTACTGATGGGAGGTTCAGTCTCGCGGTGAAATTACCCAGCGGGGAGTTAGGTGGCGGCTACGGAGACCGCGGGCATCCTGCCCGCTCGCACGCGGACACATGGTCCGCTCTGGCGGCACCAGCAAGCCGGTAACAGCCTTGGTCGGCACACCCGCGACCCAAGGATCGACCCTACAGCACTCCCGGTTCTGCCACGATGTACCAGAAATTAAACGGGTTAGCTAAGGGCGATGGAAATCGTGAAAGAATGTATGTCAATGAAATTAAATGTGTTAGGAGAATTACCTTGGCGAAGCACAGCAAGAACGCGGGGGGAAAAATGCAGGGATGTCCCACGATGTTGATGAAAACAAATGGAGAAAATATGTCCGAAAACGGCCTTGCCACGATGTTGATGAAAACAAATGACCTATGGGGCGCTTGCCACGATGTTGATGATAAAAACGCAGTTATTGGAAATCACGGGTGACGAGCGGCGAGTTGTGAGCGACAAATCTAGACTAGATTAAGAGCACCGGAGGTCCCTGATGACACGTGAGGAGCTCCGTGTGACAAGCCCGAAGCAGAATTCGAGGGGGGGATGCTCGTCTGCGCACGCGGGAAACGTACGCTACGGCCCGAAGGATTCTGTTTTTCATTATTGTATCGCGAACTCCTTCGCTGCTCTTTTCTTGACTTGGCGTCGAGCCAGCCCATAGAATTGTGCGTTTGACCCCATCACGAAAGCGTTCACCGAGATGCCCATACGCCTTTACAACACGCTGAGCCGCCAGATTGAAGATTTCAAGCCTCTTGAGGGCAACACCGTCCGCATGTACACCTGCGGGCCCACCGTTTATGCCTTCGCCCACATCGGCAACTTCCGCACGTTTCTCTTTCAGGATATCCTTCGCCGGTATCTCAAGTACGCGGGTTACGAGCTTCGGCACGTCGTAAACCTTACGGACGTAGATGACAACACGATTCGCAACTCCCAGGGATCGGGGATGCCGCTCCGTGCCTATACCGACCAGTACATCGAGGCCTTCCTGATCGATCGCCAACTCCTCAACCTCGAGGAGCCGGAGTTTCTGGTTCGCGCCACCGACTGCATTCCGGAAATGGTCACGCTGATTCAGACGCTCGTTGATAAAGGTTTTGCCTACCCGAGCGATGGCTCGGTCTATTTCAAAGTTGCGGCATTCCCGCCCTACGGCCAGCTTACGCATGTGGATTTTTCCGGCGTCCGCGACGGTGCTCGAGTGGACGCGGACAAGTACGATAAGGAAAACGCCCGCGACTTCGTGATGTGGAAAGCGGCGAAAGAAGGCGAGCCATTTTGGGAAACGCCCTTCGGCCCGGGGCGCCCGGGTTGGCACATCGAGTGCTCCGCCATGTCGATGAAATACCTGGGTGAAACTTTTGATATCCACTCGGGCGGCAGCGACCTGATTTTTCCCCATCATGAGAACGAAATCGCGCAAAGCGAAGCGGCCACTGGCAAGCCTTTCGTGAAGGTGTGGATGCACGCCGAGCACCTGATCGTCAATGGTGAGAGCATGTCGAAATCACTCGGCAACTACTTCACCCTTCGCGACCTGATCAATAAAGGCTACAAGCCCTCGGCGGTCCGCTATCTTCTGGCGTCGGTGCCTTACCGCAAGCCGCTCAATTTCACTTTTGAGGGACTGCACCAGGCGCAGCAGTCGATTGACCGGCTGCGGAATTTTCACTTCCGCCTGACTAAGGAGAGTTTTCCCGCCGGGGAAAGCGCGACGCTGCAAGAACGCGCGCAAGAGGCGCGCAAGAATTTTCAAGCCGCGCTCGATGACAACCTGAACACGGCGGAAGCACTGGGCGCGATTTTCGATATGGTCCGAGATGGCAACACCGCGATGGACCGGGGCGAATTCCGCGACGGGGACCGCGGCGCCTTTCTCGATACCCTAGGACGCTGGGACCGCGTTTTCGCTGTGCTCGACGACAACGACCACGCCAAGCTGGTAAAGTTTGGTTTCGTGAAGTCCCTGACAGTTACTCCGACAGACTCGGTGGCCGATGCCCTGAAAGATGACGTGCAAGTTGAAGTTGGAAACGGCCAGCAGGGAATAGGGCTTATCGAAACCCTGAGTGATGAAGAGATTGAGAAGTTGATTGCGGAGCGCGCGGCCGTGCGGCGCAAAGGCAACTACGCCCGTTCGGATGAGATTCGGGCAATTCTGCTCAAGGCCGGTGTTATACTGGAAGACACGAAAGCTGGAGCGCGCTGGAAGCGGAAGTAGTTATGTGGCATCTGCGAGTCGTTCTTCCGTTATTAGCCCGGCCCAACCTCTTTGGGGGCGATTAATCCTCTCTGCTATCTCCTTACCGAAGGATCCCGTAACCAGCACTGATGCTGCTTAAAGCAGCGGAGAGGGGAGATTTGATGGAAACCAAACTTCCGCACATTACGACGGCGCTTCCCGGGCCCGAGGCCCAGAAGATTCTGGCGCTCGACAAGCAATACGTTTCTCCTTCGTACACTCGTGACTACCCGCTCGTCGCCAAGAGTGGGCAGGGCGCAGTGGTCGAGGACGTGGATGGCAACTTTTTCCTGGACTTCGCCGCGGGGATTGCCGTGGTCTCAACCGGGCATTGTCACCCTGATGTTGTTCGCGTGATTCAGAAGCAGGCTGAGACCTTGATTCACATGTCGGGGACGGATTTTTATTACCCTTTGCTGGCGCAGTTGGCGGAAAAGATGGCTCAGATCACGCCGGGCAAGTTTCCCAAGAAGGTGTACTTTGGGAATTCCGGCGCCGAAGCCATGGAAGCGGCGATGAAGATCGCGCGCTACCACACCAAACGCCACCGCTTCATTGCCTTCCTCGGAGCATTCCACGGGCGGACCCTCGGCGCGCTTTCGCTCACCGCTAGCAAGGCAGTTCAGCGCCGCGGGTTCGGCCCTCTTCTTTCCGGTGTTTCCCACGTGCCGTACGCCAATCCTTATCGCTGCCCGCAAGGCCATCGCGCTCCCGACTGCGTCTGCGATTGCGTTTGCTCCGACCTGCTCGGGCAAATGTTCAAGACGGCGGTGCCGCCGGAGGAAGTGGCGGCCATCGTCGTGGAGCCGATTCAGGGTGAAGGGGGCTACGTGATTCCTCCTCCCCGTTTCCTCGATAACCTGCGCCGGATCTGCGACAAGTACGGAATGCTTCTGATCTTCGATGAGGTTCAATGTGGCATGGGGCGGACGGGGAAAATGTGGGCGTGTGACCACGTCGGCGTGGTGCCCGACATCATCATTACGGCTAAGGGCATTGCCTCGGGCCTGCCCTTGGGGGTAACCGTAGCCCGCGCGGAACTGATGGATTGGGAGCCGGGAGCGCATGCCTCGACGTTTGGAGGCAATCCCATTGCCTGCGCCGCGGCGCTTGAAACCATCCGCCTTTTGGAGGAAAAGTACATTGCCAATGCGGCGCGTGTGGGCGAGTACATCATGGGAAGAATCGTCGATTGGCCGCACAAGCACCGCATCGTTGGCCAGGTGCGCGGCCGCGGGTTGATGATTGGCATCGAGTTGGTCAAGAGCCAGGATTCGCGCGAGCCCGCCACGGAAGCGCGAAACCGGGTGATCGAACGGGCGTTTGAGCGCGGCGTTCTCTTCCTGGGTTGCGGGGAGAGCACCGTCCGGCTGATGCCGCCACTAGTGATCGACCGCGAGCAGGCGGATTTTGCCATCGATACGCTGGACCGCTGCATCGCGGAGGTGGAGCACTAAGTGCGTGGGATTAGGGGTTAGGAATTAGGGATTAGGGGATTTCCCCCAACCCCTAGCCCCTGACCCCTGAAAGCGAAGCGCTATGGGCATTCTATCTCGGTTCATGTATCAATCGGTGGTTTGGAAGGAACGCCAACGCGCGCGACATGCCACCCACGCGGCGCCTGCCCTTGATAGCGAAGCAGAACATCTGAAAACCGGCGCGCGCGGCGAGACCCTGGCGTATTGGTACCTGCGCCAGGCGGGTTACACGATTGTGGCGCGAAATCGATCGGCCCGTTCTGGAAGCGGGGAGGTCGACCTGATCGGTTGGGACGGTCCCGTCCTTTCATTTGTAGAAGTGAAGACTCGGACGACCGCGGCTGCGGGCCCACCGGAGACCGCGGTCAACAAAGCGAAACAGAAGCGCATCGCCAAAGCTGCAAACGAATACCTTCGCCGCCTCCACAGAAGACCGAGCTATCGGTTCGACATCGCAAGTGTCGCATGGAATCCCGAGGCGGGCCTCCAGGTACGGCTGATCAAGGATGCCTTCAAAGCGTAGAACCAAAGCCCGCAGCTTGTCTGAGACAGCCACGCGTCACTGTAAGCTGTTAGCTGTAAGCTGTGAGCTGTCATCTGTGAGCTTTAAGGAGTAACGACCTTGCCTGAACTCAGAAAAGATCCCGTAACCGGGCGTTGGGTGATCATCGCCACGGACCGCGCCAAGCGACCCACGGATTTTGTGCGCGATAAGGTGCAAATTCGCGGTTCGGGCTTTTGTCCATTTTGTTACGGAAATGAATCGAAGACCCCGCCGGAAATCCTCGCGTATCGCAGCGACGGCAGCAGCCGCAATGCTCCCGGTTGGTCGCTGCGCGTCGTGGCGAACAAGTTTCCCGCCTTGGGAATTGAGGGCTCGCTGAACCGGCAGGGCGAAGGCCTTTACGACAAGATGAATGGCATCGGAGCGCACGAGGTCATCATTGAGACGCCCAAGCACGAGCTGACCTTGGCCACCCTCCCTGTGCGCCAGGTGGAGGATGTGCTCTGGGCCTATCGCGACCGCATTATCGACCTGAAGAAAGACCGCCGCTTCAAATATATTCTGATTTTTAAAAACCACGGCGACGCTGCCGGCGCTTCTCTGGAACATACGCATTCGCAACTGATCGCATTGCCGGTCGTTCCCAAACGCGTGACCGAGGAAGTGGAAGGGGCGCGCGAGCACTATAACTTCAAGGAGCGCTGTATTTTTTGCGACATCATCCGGCAGGAAACCGAAAGCAAAATCCGCTTGATCTCTGAGAACGATGGGTTTCTGGCGATTGCTCCTTTCGCTTCAAGATTCCCGTTTGAAATGTGGATCCTTCCCAAGACACACCAGTGCGCCTTCGAGGAATCTCAAAAGCGAGAGTTTGAACAGCTCGCTCCTCTGCTCAAGGATATGCTCTCGCGGTTGGACCGTGTGCTGGATTTTCCCGCATATAATTCAATTGTTCACACTTCACCGATTGGCGAAACTGCGCAAGACTATTATCACTGGCACATCGAGATCATACCCAAGCTCACCAAGGTGGCGGGATTTGAGTGGGGCACAGGCTTCTATATCAATCCAACCCCGCCGGAAGAGTCGGCAAAATTCCTGCGCGACGCCGCAGGGCCCGTCGGGGTTTAGCGAAAAGCAGGCGCGAGAAGTAAGTAACCACAATAGAAGGAACGGACACTAAACCCCTGAGTCCCTTCCATGAACATGGACCTCAAAGTGGAATGCCATTCCGGCTTCAAGGCCGACGAACGACCGTTGCGCTTTGCCTTTCCCGGCAAGCAGGGCGCGCCTAACCATGAGGTGACGGAAGTTTTGGACCAGTGGTACGGAATTGGGTACCAGTGTTTCAAAGTCCGCGCGGACGATGGCAACCTGTACATCCTCCGCCATCGAGAGAGCGAAGACTCCTGGCGCCTCGACTCCTTTCGCCGTGCCTGAGGGGCCAGTGACCAGTGACGAGCGACAAGTCACCAGCGATGTAGGAGACCCCAGGGAATTCGGTTTCCGCAGTTTTGGCACTGCCTGCTCTTCACTTGTCACTCGTCACTGGCCACTGACCTTCCGACCCCGGACCGTCACATATGCAGAAGGGTGAGAACATCGTTTCCATGGCGCTGGCTGCGGTTGTGCTGTTGGCCGTTGTAGCCGTCCAGCGCAGGTGGAATCCTGCCAGCCTGAAGGACGTCGCCAGCTCCGCGGAGGATTTCATCCTGAACACCGCCGGCATGGGCGGGGAAATCCCCGATATCGCGGGCTACGAGCGGCTCAAGGAAATTCGTTTGGGCAACTATCGCGTTGGCTTGTATCGCGCCAGCCCAGCGCCGTTAATTTTCGCCCCCGGGCGGCTGGTTATCTACGATCGCGAGGACAAGCCGGTTTTCAATTTGGCAACACTCGAGGGCTCAAAAGATCCGTGGTCGGCACTCTATGACTTTAATGGCCGTCATGGCCTTCCCGTTCCGGGGAGCCGCGTGCGCTCCTCTTACACTCGCGACCTGACCGGTCGCGCCGTGCCTGATCTCATTATTGGTCAGTATTCCGGCGGGAGCCATTGTTGCACCGTGGTCACGATTTTGGAACTTGGCAAGGACGCTGTAGTGCCGATCGGCCGCATCGACGGAATCGACGGACTACCCTTCGAGGGCCTCGACGTTCGCAAGCTCACCAAGGGCACGAACTGGCAATGCATCGCCCACCGGCCGTATGCAACGACCTGCGGTGCTCAAGCGGACGCTGCCACCGTGCCTGCCGTATACACTTTCACCGGCGACCGATTCCAGGACGAGACCGCGAATTTCGGTGATTACCTTCAGGAAATCCTTCGTCAGGATCTGGCGAAATGGCGGCAGGAGAAAAATCGCAGCATGAATCTGCTTCAAAGCGTGGCTGTAGACTACGCCATGATCGGCCAAAAGGATGCAGGCACACGATTCTTCGCGCTGAACCTGAGCCAACTGATGCCCAGTCTCCAAAGCAACAACGTAGATCCGAATGCCTGCCTTGATTCCCTTCAAAACATGATCGATCGTGTGCCCGTGGCCGGGCTGTGAGACGCAGTGCCCAGTTCCGGGCTGTCCAATGATCGGATGAATGAGAATCATACCTGCGATGGGTCTTTGTTCTCCCGATCACCCGATCATCTGATCGCCCGATTAAAGCACCGCCTCGTCCCAGTTCTCCAGATGTGTTTTGATCTTACTCATGAACCGTTCGGCCACCGCTCCGTCAATCACGCGGTGGTCGTACGAAATGGAGAGATAGACCATATTCCGGATGGCAATGGCATCGTCGCGGACGACCGGACGTTTTTCGATGACGCCTACTCCCAGAATGGCCACCTGGGGCTGGTTGATAATTGGCAGTCCAAACAATCCGCCGAAACTACCCGGATTGGTTATGGTGAACGTTCCACCCTGAACATCGTCCACACTCAGGCGCTTCGAGCGCGCGCGGTCAGCCAGATCCTGAACAGCACGCGCGATGCCCAGGAAATTCTTCTCGTCCGCGCGCTTAATGACCGGCACGATCAAACCGTTTTCGAGCGCCACCGCGATGCCAACATTCACGTCGCGTTTGTAAACGATATTGGTCCCGTCCACGGAGGAATTAATGATGGGCAACTCCTTGATTGCTTCCACCGAGGCCCGGATAAAGAAGGGCGTGTAGGTCAGCTTGATACCGTTGCGCTGTTCGAATTCCTGCTTGAAGCGCTCGCGCGCGGCCACGACTCGCGTCATTTCGACTTCGACCAGCGTGTAGACGTGCGCCGAAGTGTGTTTGCTCACGACCATGTGCTCGGCGATTTTCTGGCGCATGGGCGTCATGGGAACGATTTGCGTAGCTCCCGTGAACGCCGCCGGAGACGGACTTGTCTGCGCCACGGGAGGCGCGCTGGGCGCGGGTGCCGAGACCGGCTGAGGTGGCGCGACGGCACGACGCTGGTCAATAAAATCCAGGATGTCTTTCTTGCTGACTCGGCCACCCAATCCCGTGCCCTTCACCTCGCTCAAGTCTACATTCTGCTCGCGAGCAATGCGCCGGACGAGAGGGGAGGTGCGTACGTCCCCTCCTTCGCCATTTTCCTGTTCTTCCATCGCCTGGGTCGCAGCCGCCGGCAACGGGACCTCGGGAGCTGGGGCGGGAGGAAGAGAGGCGGGCTCCGGGATTGGGGTCGGTGCCTGTGTCGCCGTCGGAGTCGCAACGCCGGCGCCCTCGCCATCAACAACGGCGACCACTGTGTTGATGGCCACCGTCTCATTTTCCTTCACCAGAATCTGGGTGAGCACACCGGCGGCGGGCGAGGGGATTTCCGCGTCGACCTTGTCGGTGGAAATCTCGAACAACGGCTCATCGCGGTCAACGCGCTCGCCAACTTTCTTCATCCATTTGGTGATCGTTCCTTCCGCGATGCTTTCCCCCATTTGGGGCATGATGACATTGGTAGGCATGATGACCTCTCAGTACGTGGCCAATTTCCTTGCAGCTTCCGCCACTTTCTGCGCATTGGGCAGGAAGTATTCCTCCAGCGGCGGCGAGAACGGCACTGGAGTGTCAGGCGCGGTGACCCGCACAATTGGGCCGTCCAGATCGTCGAAAGCCTTCTCCGCGATCAACGCCGCGAGTTCGCCCGCCATGCCGCCGGTGCGCGTGTCCTCATGCAGCAGGATCACCTTGCTGCACTTGCGCGCGCTGGCCAGGACCGTCTCTTCATCGTAGGGCAGCAGGCTGCGCAGGTCAACGACCTCCAGCGAAAGTCCCTCTTTCTCCAGTTCCTGAGCGGCGTCGAGCGCGGTCCAGACCATGGCGCCGTAAGTGATCACCGCGATGTCCGTACCCGCGCGGCGCACGGCGGCTTTGCCGATCGGCACGACATAATCCTGCTCGGGAATTTCCTCTTTGATCCGCCGATAGAGAAATTTGTGCTCGTAGTAAATGACGGGGTTATCGTCGCGGATGGCGGCCTTGATGAGCCCCTTCGCATCATAGGCGGTCGAGGGAGCCACGACCTTGAGCCCCGGAGTGTGCACAAACCACATTTCGTTGGATTGCGAGTGGAAAGGCCCGCCATGCACGCCCGCTCCCGAGGGCCCGCGGATGACCATGGGAACGGCTGGTCCCCAGCGATAATGCATTTTCGCCGCCATGTTCACGATCTCGTCAAAGCCGCTGGCGATGAAATCCATGAACTGCATTTCCACCACAGGGCGCATACCCATGAGCGCCGCGCCAATGGCCGCGCCTACAATCGCCGTCTCGCTGATGGGTGTGTCGATCACCCGGCTCTCGCCAAACCTCTCGAGCATCCCGGCCGTCACCTTGAACGCGCCGCCATAGGCACCGATGTCTTCGCCCATGACGAATACGGATGGATCGCGCTCCATCTCTTCCCAGAGGCCTTGGCGAATCGCTTCCAAATAGGTGAGCAAGGCCATCACGCTGCTCCCACAAGTGAACCGGGTGTTTGCGTGGTCATTCGCCCTTTGTCCCTTGTCCGTTGTCCGTTGCTATCGACGAGGGACCACGGGCATCGGAAGGCGGTTTCCGCCACCAACAGTCTGGTCCGCAGCAAACGCCCTCCACCGCTTCCTCTCCGCGGGGCAGAGGCCTCGCCTCCGCTTCGGCAATGGCAACATCGACTTCCCCACGAACGCGGCGGTCGATTTCTTCAATCTGCTGGCGGGTCACGGTCTTCTGGGCGAGCAACAACTTTTCGAGGCGAGCAATGGGATCTTTCTTCGCCCATTCCTGCTTCAATTTCTCCGGCACATACTCTGCTGCGTCATGCGCGGAATGGCCTGCCATGCGCAGCGCTATGCACTCGAGAAAGCTGGGCCCATTGCCCGCGCGCGCTCGGGAGCTGGCACGCTCCACGGCTTCGTGGACAGCTAGCACGTCGGTGCCATCCACGCTCTCACCCGGCATGCCATAAGCCGAACCGCGGATGGCGAGCGACGGTACCGCAAATTGCTTTTCCAGAGGCGTGGAATACGCAAATTGATTGTTATTGCAAATGAAGATGACCGGCAATTTCATGACAGCGGCGAAGTTCATCGCTTCGTGGACATTGCCGAGGCTGGTGGTTCCCTCGCCGAAATGGACCATGGCGATGTTTCCTTGACCGCGCTGCTTCAAAACCATCGCCACGCCGCAAGCGACCGGCAGCGTGGCCCCCAATGGCGAGATAATGGGGATGATGCCCAGCTTCATACTTCCGATGTGAATCGTGTTGTCACGGCCCCGATTGGGAGACTCAGCGCGCCCAAGCCAATTGGCGAAGATATCGGCAAGCGAAAAACCACGGATCAGGAACACCGAAAAATCACGATGGCACGGTAAAGTCACATCGCCCGCGCGCATCGTGAGCGCCGCTCCCACACCAATCGCTTCCTGCCCCCGCCCCACGTACACGCCTCCCACGATTTTACCCTGGCGATAAAGCACATTCTCAATGCGCCATTCCGATTCGCGCGTGAGCTTGAGGGAGTAAAGCATACGCTCGATGGTCGTAGAATCTGGCATTGCGCGTGCGTTCGTCTTCTTCGCGGTGTTCGTGCTATTCATCTGTCCGGCCACCCTCGGGAAGGTATAAAGGGTCGAAAGCGCACAAGATTGTTCGACCTTGTATTCTTTGACGTTTCAACTTATTCGAGTCTTCAATTCTTCGACTGCCTTTACCTCCATACCAAACACTTGGCCAAAGTGCTCCACCACTTGCTTCGCGACCTCATCAATGTCGACAGTATGGCCGAGCAATTTGGCAAGAGATGTCACTCCTTTATCGCGCAGGCCGCAAGGAACAATCCACTGGAAATGGCTGAGGTCAGTGCTGACATTCATTGCGAAGCCGTGCGAGGTAACCCAGCGCGAGAGGTGAACACCCATCGCCGTCAGTTTGTCATTTCCGACCCACACCCCTGGGGCGCCCGGCGCGCGCCCCGCCTCAATCCCCCAATCGCGCGCCGTGCGAATGAACACTTCTTCAAGCGAACGCATGTACCAGGAAATATCACGGCGGTGCTCGGTGAGATCGAAGATGGGATAACCCACCAGTTGGCCGGGACCATGATAGGTCACATCGCCGCCTCGGTCAGTCGAGAAAACCTGCGCGCCGCGGGCGGCGAGGTATTCGGGCGACACCAGCATGTTTTCTCGCCGGGCGTTGCGGCCGAGAGTGTACACATGCGGATGCTCGAGCAGAAGGAGCGTATCGGGGATGGCCCCGGCTTTGCGCTGCGCCACACGTTCCTTTTGCAGTTCAAGCGCTGACGCGTAGTCCATAAGCCCGAGTTGTTCGAGGTGGAGAAGCATGAAAAAAGGGCGAAAGGTTAAAGGATAAAGTGTAAATGACGTCATCCTTTACACTTTGTCCTTTAAACTTACAGCGTCCCCTGTCCCTAACACCTAACCCCTGACACCTAACTCCTAAATATGTATGGCCCAATCCACCGCAGCGTGCGCGGCTTCGCCCACTGCCTCCGCGAGCGTGGGATGGGCATGGATGGTGTGGGCGATGTCGTCGACGGTGCCTTCGAGGCGCATGGCCATGACCGCTTCCGCGATGGTTTCGGTAGCGCGCGGCCCAATGATGTGCACGCCGAGGATTTCACCGTACTTCTCATCGCTCACCACTTTGACAAAGCCTTCGCGCGCGCCCAGGATGCTCGCCTTGCTCACCGCGGCATAGGGGAACTTTCCGATTTTTATCTTGTGGCCAGCTTCGCGCGCTTGACGCTCGGTCATGCCCACGCTCGCGACTTCCGGCTCGGTATAGGTGCAATTAGGAATCTGGCGGTGATTGATCGCTTCGGCGTGTTTGCCGGCCGCATGGGTGACCGCCACGATGCCTTCCATCGAGGCCACGTGGGCAAGCAGCGGGCTGTTCGCAACGATGTCGCCGATCGCGTAGACGCCCGGCTCGTCCGTTAGCATGAAGCCGTTGGTTTTCACGAAGCCGCGTTCCAGCTTGATGCGCGTTTTCTCGATGCCGACGTTCGCTGTGTTGGGCGCGCGGCCCACGGCCACCAGGCAGGTTTCAGCTTCCACCGACTGGGCTTTCGCGTCGCCCACGGTGTACTCTACCGTGACGCCAGTCCCGGTCTTTGTCACTTTGGCAACCTTCGCCTGAGTTTGAAGCGCGACAGCTTGGTGCTTGAGCGCCTTTTCGAGCTCGGCGGAAATTTCCTCGTCTTCGAGCGGCACCGCGCGTGGCAGCATTTCGAGCACAGTGACCTTGGTTCCAAAGCGCTGGAAGATGGAAGCAAATTCCACGCCCACGGCGCCCGCGCCGATAATGATCATCGATTTCGGAATCGCCGGCAGGTTCAGAATCTCCTTATTGGTAACAAGTGTTTTGGCGTCCGGCTCGAGACCCGGCAACATGCGCGCTTCCGAGCCTGTGGCCAACACAATATTCTTGGCGGCGATCTCCTGCGTTGTGCCTTTGATGTCTGTCACGCTGATTTTGCCCGCGCCCGCGAGCTTCCCATACCCGCGAATCGTCTCGACGCGATTTTTCTTGAGCAGGAACTCCACGCCCTTCGTCAGCTTGGTGACAACCTTGGCCTTGCGAGCGAGGATAGCGGGCCAGTCGAGGGAAAACTCTTTGCATACGATGCCGAATTCCTTCGCGTTCTTAAAGTAATCCAAGACGTCGGCGTTCAACAGCAGGTCCTTGGTGGGGATGCAGCCGACCTGCAAGCACGTTCCGCCAACTCTCTCTTCCTTTTCAATAATTGCCGTCTTCTGGCCCAACTGACCGGCGCGGATCGCCGCCACGTAACCGCCCGGGCCGCTGCCGATCACTACCAGGTCGTATCTGGGAGTTTCTGCCAAGACCGCACCTCCAAGTGAAGTCGCACGCCTCTAGTGTTTTGCGCGTCCAAAACCGCAACCAGCCATCTTATATTATGAAAAATGTCGGCACAAGCGCCGCCCTGCGTTTTTCGCTTGACAAACTAATCCGCTAGTACTAATTAATTAGTATGAGAACAAAGAGCCGCACCCTGACCGAGCAGGAATTGGAGATTATGAAGGTGGTCTGGGAACTTCCCGCCGCCACGGTGCGCGACGTTTACGAAGCCCTTTTGCGAAAGCGAAAAATCGCCTACACCACCGTCATGACGATGATGAACATCCTGGAAGAAAAGGGCTACCTGAAGAAGCGTGCCGGGGAGAAGGCCCACGTCTACCGGCCCGCCCAGGCCAAGGCCAAGGTCATCCGGTCGATGGTGCAGGAGTTTGTCGAGCGCGTCTTCAATGGTTCTGCCGAACCACTTCTGGTGCACTTAGTAAAGGACCGCCATCTTTCGCCCGAAGAGCTGGAAAAGATCGCGCGCGCCATCAAGGAGAGCGAATGAGTCCTCCACTCTGGTTTGCCAACTTTCTCGCCTACTGCGCACAAGTCGCTTTGCTGGTGGTGGTGGGCACAGCGCTTCCTGCGATGTTCCGGCTGCGCGCGCCGCGCGTTCTGCTGGCTTACTGGCAAGGATTGCTGGGCGTTTGCCTGCTGCTTCCGCTCCTTCAGCCCTGGAGGCCTTCTGCCGTTGCGCCCGCGGCGGGCGGCGCCTCTGTTTCGATCAGCTTTGCGGTTATGCCGGCGGGCGCGGCAATATCCCATGCGTGGGTCTATCCACTTATCATCGGCGCTTTGATGGCGGGAATGCTCGTTCGCCTGGCTTGGTTGGCGCTGGGGCTGGGACGCTTGCGAGCGATCCGCCGGGCGGCGCGCGCGTTTGATCCGCTCCCAGAGTGGATGCGCGAGCTCCAGTCGCGGCTGGGCTTCTCGCCTTCATGGTATCTTTCAGCGGAAATAGAAAGCCCTGCTACTTTCGGCGTGCGTCCGCCTTCCGTCCTTCTTCCGCATCGATTTCCCACACTGAGCGAAGCTTTTCAGCGCGCCATTGCCGGCCACGAATTGTTGCACGTGGCGCGGCGGGATTGGATTTTCAACGTGGCCGAGGAACTTGTTCTCACGACTTTCTGGTTTCATCCCGCCGTGGCTTGGGTGGTCAATCGCATTCGCCTCAGCCGCGAGGCGGCGGTGGACGCGGAAGCTGTTCGCCTCATCAGCGCGCGCAAGCCTTACATGAGCGCACTGCTGGAGATTGCCAGCGGCGGCATAGGGCCCGCGCTGGGTGCAGCACCCACTTTTATTAAGGAAAGACAACTTGCGCATCGAATTGAACTGTTGGTGAGGGAGGTTGCCATGTCGAAGCCACGCCTTTACGTTTCGCTTACTGGAATCGTTGGATTGTTGATGCTGGCAGGAGTCTTGAGCATTTGGGCGTTCCCGCTGCGGGCGCCCGCATCGGCGGCCGCCGGCAGCTCGGCGGCAGCGAACGGCAATTCCGAGATTCCCCCGGTCAAACAAGTGCCCGCGGTCTATCCGCTTGCGGCGAAGAAGGCCGGCATTCAAGGAGTTGTAAGGCTGCGGGTCTCCATAAGCGATGACGGCAGCGTCTCGGATATCCAAGTGGTAAGTGGCGATCCGCAACTGGCCAAAGCGGCGCTCGATGCGGTTAAGCAATGGCGATACCCGGCGAGCGATGCGGGTCAAGTGACGACTGTCTCGATGAATTTCACCCTCTCGAACAATGGCCCCGCCGCACCTGGCGACCAAGACAGCAAACCAGCGCAACCGGCAACGAAGACCAGCCTTCAGCCAGTGGCGAAGGTGAGCCCGGTATATCCCCCCGCGGCGAAAAAGGCCGGCATTCAAGGCCTCGTTCTTCTGCGCGCCACCGTTGCGACGGATGGCAGCGTCTCGAACCTCGAGGTGCTGAGCGGCGATTCCCAACTTGCCAGTGCAGCTCTCGCTGCCGTAAAGCAATGGCGCTATGCGCCGCGGGAGAAATCTGTAATTACTGATGTGACCCTAAACTTCACGCTCGCGGAAAACGGCGTGAGTGGCGGTGTGACTGGCGGTGTCATTGGAGGTGTGAAGGGAGGAGTGACCGGCGGCGTCAGTGGTGGTGTAACTGGCGGGGTTTATACCGTCGGCAATGGCGTCAGCGCCCCCGTCCCTATCTTCAAGCCCGAACCTCCCTATACCAAGGAGGCAAAAGCGGCAAAAATTCAGGGCAAAGTAGTGCTGAAGATAATCATCGGGGTCGACGGCGCCGTGACCGATGTGAAAGCTGAGCCGGGATTTGACGAGGGGCTGACGGAGAATGCCGTGAACACCGTGAAGACGTGGAAATTCAAACCTGCCATGAAAGATGGGAAACCCGTCCCCTGCAAGGTCTCGGTCGAGGTGAGCTTCAAGCTGTATTGAGCCGAAGCTCCATTGATCCCCCCCGGCTCGCGAATGGGGACAACCTTGGTCTTCCGCCGCTCCCTGGCGAGCCCAAGAAACTCGCTGCTCCAACCCTCTGAAGCCTCCGAGGCGCCATTCGGTTAAACCTCAGAGCCGGCACCGGCTACGCCCGGGTTTTGTCCTTATTTGAACGTAGCGCCGCCATCTTGGCGGCTCCGGTGCCGGCTGGAAGCCGGCGCTACGACTCAAAACAAAGCGCATGCCTGCGGGAACGGCAATTTCTGTCCGCCAAGACGAGCCGGCCCGGTGGTTACGGGGAACAGCGGGGCATTCTTACCGCCGGCGGGATCAAGGTCAAAATGTCTGTAGCCTATGGCAATGAACGTGCTGGAGTAAGGGGCGTGGAGTTGTCTTTGGGTAGAATTGCGCAGTCCGATAACCCAATCTGCGGATGCCGAGCAGACAGCAAAGTGAACTCAACGGGCGTGGCGTCGGCTGCCCAGCATTGGCTTTTTTTCCGGAATCGCCGACTGACCCTTTGCCGCGAGCCACTTGCTGATTATTGCTCTTCGACAGCGACTATGTTCATGAAAAGAAGTACTGTTACGGGTAGAATCAGGGGTAGGAATCGGGGGAAGTCAGAAATTCAAGTTGCTAAAACAAAGCAAGTTATTCGTAGCGTGGTCGTCACGGACGCTTTTCTAGCGAAATCGCTTCCGAAGCGGCTATATTTATGAAGATACAAGTAGTTATAAGAAATCTGTGAAAAAACAGGGCGAAGTCAAGTTACTGAAAACAATTGAGTTAGAAAGCCGCGGATCAGCCGCGCGGGGCAAAAAGATGTTAAAAATGCAGGATGATCCGACTATGTGTATGAAAACACGGGGTCGAGCGACAGAATGTCCGTCGAGAAATCACACTTTTTCGATCAAATTAGACTGGTTTTTGAGGTCACTGTGCCCGGTTTTCGAGCCTTGCTGGAGCGATCATCGGGGAAGGAGGGTAAGCACGGTTCCTGAGTACTGGCGGATCAGCGAGGGGGGAAAGGCCTTGCGGGCGCAGGTCGCCAACTACGCGGACGACTTCGTGATCCTCACCCGGCGACGAACTGGTGAGGCACCGTTCTCGGGGCCGCAGGGGTGCATCGATTTCCCTCCGTCCGTGAGTCTGGCGATGAGCCCGGTCGGAGAGCTGGATGCGGGTCAAATCACCCCCCCAGAAAACGCTCAATCGCCAGATGGCCCGATGACCCGACGGCCCGATGATTTTTGACAGTGGCTTGCCGCTGTGTGAAGATAGCGCCGGAGAATCCCCATGGCAAACAATCGTCGTATTCGAATCATCGTAGCTCTGGTCTTGTTCATCCTCGTCTTCCTGCCGCTTCTGACCAACGGCGTAAACCTGCTGGTGGATTGGCTGTGGTTCAACCAGGAGCATTACCGCCTGATCTATCTGACCATTCTCAAAGCCCAGATTAATTTGAGTGGAATTACGGGCGTAGGATTCATGATCGTCGCCGGCATCAATCTCTACGTCGCCCACACGTTGGCGCACCGGCAAGCGCCTCGAGTTTACAGCGAGTACATTGAATTCGCCCCGCTGGAACGGTTCGGCGCGCTTTTCCGCTGGCTGATCTGGGGGGCCGTGCTGTTTGTCGGTTACCTGGTCAGCCAGTGGGGCATGACCCACTGGCTCGTCTACATTCGAGCCCGACACGTGCCCGTGATGAACATTGCGGACCCGCTGTTCGGCCGCGACCTGGGGTTCTATCTCTTTAAATTGCCCTACATCTGGTTTCTTTACCACCTGGCGCTGGTCACCCTGATCTGCTGCCTGGTGACCGCTGCCTTCATGTATCTGGCGGAGGGTGGCGTGTGGGTGACGCCGCGCGGTCCGGTGGTTGCCCGAGCGGCGCGCGCGCACTTGATGACGTTAGGCGGGATTCTCTTCCTGCTGATTGCCTATCGCTTCCGGCTGGGGATGTTCGATCTGCTCTACTCGCCGCGGGGAGTGGTGTTCGGCGCGGGCTACACGGATGTTCACGCCACCCTGCCGGTTCTGTGGGCGCTCATGGGGATCTCGGTTTTGACCGCGGGCATTTTCTTCGTGCGCGCCGGCACGACGGATATCCGCACGCCCCTGATCGGGATTGGCGCGATCGTGGTGGTGGGAATTCTCGGCGGCTCAATCTATCCCGAAATCTTGCAGCGGTTTGTGGTGGCGCCTAATGAGATCGATAAGGAGCGGCCCTATATCGCCAACTCCATCGAATTCACTCGCAAGGCCTATGGCCTCGACCGCTTCGAGGAGCGCAGTTTCTCCGCCGTAGAAGATTTGACGCTCGACGACATTCGCCAAAACGAGTCCACGTTTCGCAACGTCCGCCTGTGGGACCACAAGCCACTGCTGACTACCTTTGCGCAGTTGCAGGAAATCCGCACCTACTACGATTTCATGCACATTGATAACGACCGCTACCGGATCAACGGTGTTTACCGTCAGGTCTCCCTATCGCCCCGCGAACTGAACCCGGCGAGCCTGCCGGAGCGGAATTGGATCAACGAATACCTTACTTACACCCACGGCTACGGACTGTGCCTCGGGCCGGTGAACGAATTCACCAGCGAAGGGCTGCCGGTGCTCTTCATCAAAAACCTTCCCCCAGTTTCCGATGTTTCCTTAAAGGTGACACGTCCGGAAATCTACTTCGGTGAGCAAGGCAGCGATTATTGTTTTGTCAAAACGCACGCCAAGGAGTTCGATTACCCCCAAGGCGACAAGGACGTTTACACCAGCTACCAAGGCGAGGGAGGCATTCCTGTCGATAACTTCTGGCGGCGCCTTTTATTCGCGATGGCCTTTGGCGAGAAGAACATTCTGTTTTCGTCGGACATCCAACCGGAAAGCCGCCTGATGATTTACCGCCAAGTCTTGGATCGCGCCGAGCGGCTGACTCCATTCATTCACTATGACCACGATCCCTACATGGTGATTGACGATAGTGGCGCGCTCTATTGGATTCTTGACGGCTACACGAGTTCGACGCGTTATCCTTACTCAGAACCTGCCCCCCACGGCGATAATTACATCCGCAACTCGGTAAAAGCTACCATTAACGCCTATTCCGGTGAGGTGAGGTTTTACATCAGCGACCCGGATGACCCCTTCATCCAGACTTATGCACAGATCTTTCCGGGAGTCTTCCACCCGCTCGGGGAAATGCCCACGGATCTGCGCAGCCACATCCGCTATCCCGAGGAGATTTTTTCCGTACAAGCAAACATGTACGCCGTCTTCCACATGACCGATCCGCAGGTGTTCTATAACAAGGAGGATTTGTGGCGCATCGCCCAGAGCGCGGCGGGAGGGTCCGGCACCGCGATGACCCCTTACTACAACATCATGAAGTTGGCGGAAGTGGGCACGCGCGAGGAGTTCATCCTGATGGCGCCGTTCACGCCCGCGCGTAAAGACAACATGATTGCCTGGATGGCGGCGCGCTGCGACGATCCGAATTACGGCAAAGTTCTGGTGTTTACGTTCCCCAAGGAGAAGCTCATCTACGGCCCCCAGCAGATTGAATCGCGCATCGACCAGGACCCGGGCATTTCGCAGCAACTTACCCTGTGGGGTCAGGGCGGCTCGAAAGTGATTCGCGGGACGCTGCTGGTGACCCCGGTGCTCAATTCCGTGCTCTATGTCGAACCTCTCTATCTTGCCGCCGACACCGCCAATGCGTTGCCGCAACTGCAGCGGGTTTTGGTGGCGTATTCCGACCACGTTGTCATGGAAGCGACACTCGATGCGGCACTCACCAAGATTTTCGGCGGCAGCGTAACCACCACACCGGCGCAGCCCGGTTCAACCCCCAGCCAGCCAGCGCCCGCTCCGGGCGCTGCTGGCGCCAAGCCTGCCGCCGCTCCGGACACCCAAGCGCTCATTCATGAAGCTAATCAGCACTACGAACGTGCTCTGCAGCTTCAGCGACAGGGCGACTGGGCAGGGTACGGAGACGAAATCAAGAAGCTCGGCGAAGTGCTGAACAAGTTGGCGGCGCAGCAACACTGAGGACGGGAAACGGCGTGCGAATACGTCGAGGGAAGCAAAAACCGCTGACGGGTGTCGGTTGGTACCGGCCCGAATAGTGGCAGCGTTTGCGCGAGATTTCAGTCGATGTCGATAGACTCGAGAATACGCACGCGGAATGGCTGGCCATCGCGGAAAAGGCCGTGAAGGATTTGGAGCCCCTTGGTCTTTCGATCATCAAGGTGGATGTGGACGTTGAGGAATTGGAGACTTGGAGCCGGCAGCAAGGGTTACCAGTCGACGGGAAGGCGCGTGCCCAGTTCATTAGGGACAAGGTGAACAGCATAATAGAGTTCCAGCGGTAACACTCCCACGATATTATTCTGCCATGCGCAAAGTTCTGGCCATTCCGCTCGAAGAACTCAGCGAGCATTTCGCGCTGAACTCCCGGCAAGATGTGAAGATCGTAGCGCCGGAAATGTTAGCGACAGAGTTAGTCGCTAAGCTCAAGGCTGCGGCCAGAGTGCTGAAGCCAGAGGTGAAGCTTGAGGGAGTTGAGTGGCGGCACTCCGCGAGCGACGCTGCTAACGCGATATGTGAGTCGCGTGAATTTGACAGCGGACTTGTGGACGAAACTTTAGGTCCCTTCGCGCTTTGCTTCGCCAACGAACTGGGCCCGCAGGACGCTCACTACCACCCGCATCACTTGGAAATCTACTTTTCCGAGCATCCGCTGGAAGCAGAATACCGCAACGATTCGAACTCCCCCATTGAACATGTGAAGCTCGGGAAGGGAGGCGCGCTCATTTTCGCCGCAGGCGTTGTGCACCGCGCGCGACTGGGCGGGCTAACCGTGGTGATCGAAATTCCTGCCGTGAAGGACGATAAGGTGGTTGCAGATTTGTAGGGCCGAACAGCGTTCGGCCCGCAGGCGGGCGGATGTCGCGCGGACCTGGTTTGTAGATCCGCGGCTTTTCATGGCAGGTCAGGGACAAACCGCGGACCTAACGAACAGGTCCGCGCTACGGAACCCACCCCGTTCTGCCGATTGCTTATGACTTACTGCTTTCTTGGCAGGCTACAGGCTTGAGCGGCGCCGGAAGGGTCCATGGCGTCAGACCCTTCGTCGACGTGGCGGATAATGCCATCCCTATCGATCACGAAGGTGACGCGGTTGGCAAAGAGACGAGTGAAATTGAGGACACCGTAAGCCTTGGCGACTTCCTTGTCGGTGTCGCTCAACAGAGGGAAAGTGGCGCCCGTTTCCTCGGCAAACTTGCGGTTTCTTTCCTGGCTATCGAGGCTGATCCCCAAGACTTGCGCCCCTGCAGCCTCGAATTTGGCGATATCACCCTGATACGCCTTTACCTCTTTCGTTCAACCCGGTGTGGAGGCGCGAATGTAGAAGGCCAGGACGACGGATTTCTTGCCCCGAAAGTCGGCGAGTTTAACGACCTTGCCGTTTTGGTCAGGCAACGCGAAGTCGGGCGCACGGTCGCCGACCTTCAGAGTCGCGGATGTGCCAAACAGAGGCATAAGAAGTATGCTCAACAGCACCGTGGTAGCGAGTTGTCTTGCCGCGAGCACAGAGGAAGCTCACTCGTCGCTTGTCACTGCTCTTCTACTGCCCTTTGCGGTGCTCCAAAAGGCTGCACGCCGCGTGGGCATTGTTGGGGTCCAGGGCTTCGCTCTCGCGGTCGATATGCTGAATCACCCCGTCTTTGTCGATGACAAACGTGGTCCGATGGGCCACCGGGAACTTGTCGTTCAGGATTCCATACTTTGTCGTGACCTCGCGCGTGAAATCACTGAGAAGGGGGAAGGTTACGCCGATCTGCTCGGCGAAGGCTTTGTTGGCGAATTGGCTGTCAACGCTTACTCCCAACACCGCGGTTCCGGTTTGCTCGAATTTGGCGATATCAGCCTGATACGCCTTAAGTTCCTTCGTTCAACCACCGGTGAAGGCAAGCACATAAAACGCCAGTACTACATTCTTTTTCCCCAAAAACTGACTGAGCGAAACCTTGTTGCCGCTTTGATCGGGCAAAGTGAAATCCGGCGCCTTGTCGCCGACTTTCAGCGGACCGGTCTGCGCCGCCAGCGTGCTCGCCAGCGTCAGCAGCACCGCGCCCGCCATCACGCGAAGCCGTGTCTGCATGGAGTGTCCTCCTCGAAAAGTCTCGATGTCCAAAGCCCGCTTGCGATTATACGCCTAACGGCAGATGCCGGGAAATTATCCGTGGCGGAAGGCGTTCACAGAAGTACCGTTGTTCGGTGGCGCCGATGATGATGACTTATCCAAATCCCTCCCAGCCTCGTGGTAGAATCCCCACTACCATGGGTGTGGGCAATCGCCTGCGAAGTCTATTCCGGCTTTTCCTTCTCTTCACGGTCTTGGTCGCCGTAGCGCTGCTCAGTGCCATCGCTACCATCCGGCTCACCATTCATGGCCGGCAAGAAAGCATGCCCAAGCTCGTGGGAATTTCGCTCGAGACCGCTCAACGCATCACCGCCGGCCTAGGCTTGGAGCTGAAAATTGAAGACAAGATTTATAGCACAGATTATCCAGTAAATCAGATTGCGCAACAAATGCCCCCCGCAGGAACGCCCTTGAAAATGGGTCAGCACGTGCACGTCCTAGTCAGCCTGGGGCCTCCTCAAGTGGCAGTTCCCAATCTGGTCGGAGATAGCGTGCGTGCGGCCAGGATCACGGCCATTCAACGCGGGCTGACTGTGGGAGAAGTCGCCGTACTCCCTTGGCCGGGGGATCCGGATCAGGTCGTCGCGCAAGATCCCCCTCCTGCCTCGGAGGAGGTGCGCACGCCGACGGTGAACCTTTTGATTTCGGCTGGTGAAGAACCTCCCGCATATCTTTGTCCTCGATTCATCGGGCAGCCCATCGCCGAAGTTGGGCGCGTCCTGGCAAAGAACGGGTTCAAGCTTGGGCAAATCACGCCGTTAACTACCAACGGGGGATCCCCGGGAATCATCCTCACGCAATCTCCGCTCCCTGGGAGCAAGATCGGGTCAGACGCAGTCTTCAGTTTCCAGGTGACTCAATGAGCTTGCCGGAAAAGCAAGGGACGAGAAATCGGAGACCTCGTTAACCCTCGATAATCCATACCAGCCCCCAAGTTGGATAACGTCTGGCAGGACGCCCATGTGCAGGACAAGTCGGCAAAGGTGGGGGAAGATTGACACGTTGTCTGGTGGTTTGCGCGAACATGAAACTCATGTCACGCGTTGGCCTCTCGGTTGTTGAATATTGCGGCACTTAAACTGCAATAATCGTTGGCGAGGCGACCAAAACCGACTCAGTGTCAGAAAGTGTGGCTCTGTCGGTCCAAAACATGCGCAATTTGCCCCAATTTGACCCCGAAGAGAGACCTACCGCGAATCCACCTTCCAGTGGGCAGAGGCCGCAGGGCTTAATTCAAGGGAAGGAAACTTGGTGGCGATCCTTCGGCTTCCTGGTGGGATTTGCGGTTGCTCTGGCATGCCTCGTCCTGACGCTACCCCTTCTCGCTGTGGATGACTGTCTCTCCTGCCACGGTCCGGGGACTGGGATGGTGAATTCACAGGGAAAGGCCATCACGGTCAACCCCGCCTCACTGGGGCACAGTGTTCACAAAGATCTAGGTTGTGTGGATTGCCACGCGGGGGCCGCCAAGAGTGGGCACACGGCAAAGACGGCGTCGGCATCCTGCCTCACTTGCCATGCCGACGAAGGAGTGAAGCTGAGCGCCAGCGCCCACGCGATGTTGGGTGATCCCAAGGACAGCTCGACCTGCATTACCTGCCACGGGACGCACGATGTTGCCGACCCTGTCGCGCGCGGTCCCCAGTTCTGCGCCACCTGCCACACGACGGAGGTAGGTCAATACAACTCGAGCATTCATGGCCGGGCGCACGCCAAGATGAACGGTGACGCTCCCACCTGCAAGAGTTGTCACGGCACAGCGCACGAAGTGGTGGCCGCGACGGATGCGAAATCGCCGGTAAACAAGGCGAACCTCCCCGACACCTGCGGCCAGTGCCATTCCAACCCCGCGCTCGCCGCCAAGTACCTATTTAACGTCGCGCTGCCGGTGGAGGCCTACAAGCAGAGCGTTCACGGCCGCGCCATCCAGCAGGGCAACATGAAGGCCGCGTCCTGCAACGACTGCCACGGCGTGCACGACATCCTCCCCGCCTCCGATCCACGCTCGAAGATCTGGAAGCAGAACGTCGCGTCCACGTGCGCGCAGTGCCACAAAAACATCTTTGATACCTATCGCGCCAGCATTCACGGGCAGGCCGTGGCTGCGGGAGTATTGGACGCCGCCACCTGCACGGATTGCCACGGCGAGCACCGCATTCTGGCGCCCGGAAATCCGCAATCGTCGGTGTACCTGGCGAATGTTTCGCAGGTTACCTGCTCGCGGTGCCACGCCAACACGTTGTTGATGGCGCGCTTCAACGTGCCGGCCTCGCGCGTCCCCACTTACGAGGACAGTTACCACGGCCTAGCTTCTAGCTCCGGTCAGCAGACCGTGGCCAACTGCGCGAGTTGCCATGGCGTGCACAATATTTTCCCCTCGAGCGACCCACGCTCGACGGTCAACAAGGCGAACCTCGGCAAGACCTGCGGCAAGTGCCATCCCGACGCGGGCCAGCGATTTACCATTAGCTCGGTGCACACGCTTCCCACCACCACGGCGGGAGGGCGGGTGCTCGGTTTCGTGAAAGCGTTCTATCTGCTGGCAATCCCGATAATTCTCGCATCGATGCTCATGCACAATCTTTTGGATTGGTGGCGCAAGGCGAAGCGCGTCCTGGAGCACTACCGCGGGGGGCACGGGCAAGTGCGTTTGACCCTGAACGAGCGCGTGCAGCATGTCCTGCTGCTGGTGAGCTTCATCACCCTGGTCTTTACGGGCTTCGCGCTGAAGTATCCGCACTCATTTTGGGCGGAGCCGATTGTGCAGTGGGAGAAGAATTTCCCCCTGCGCGGCTGGCTCCATCGGATCGCGGGCGTGGTGCTGATCGCCGGCTCCATCTATCATCTGATCTACCTGTTCACCAAGCGTGATGGCCGAGGTTGGATGAAGGCCATGCTTCCCCGTGTGCGCGACGTTCACGACGCCGTGCACACCATGGGATACAACCTGGGTTATCGCTCCCAACAGCCAAAGTACGCGCGCTTCAACTACATGGAGAAGGCGGAATACTGGGCGCTGGTGTGGGGAACGATCGTCATGGCCGTCACCGGCATTTTGTTGTGGGCGCACAACTGGGTGCTTGCCCACCTGCCTTATCCCATGTCATTTCTCGACGTGACGACGGCCGTACACTTCTACGAAGCCATCCTGGCGACGTTCTCGATCCTGATCTGGCATTTCTATTTTGTGATTTTCGACCCTGACGTTTACCCCCTCAAGTGGACCGTCCTCACTGGCCGCGCACCCGAGCATGAGGTGAGAGAAGAAGAGGAAGAACCCGTGCCCGTAGTTGCGGGCGAGGTGCCGCCTCCAACCAAGCCGGCATCAACGGCGGGCAACGCAGCGCCATCACCGAAGCCGCAGTCCTCCGCCCCCAGCTCCACGAAACCGAGCGGCGGAGTTCCGCCACCCGGCACGAAGCCCTCCAAGCCGAATTGATCCGGCGGCTGGCTGGCCATGGCGGGGAGCAGCAGAGCGTAGCTCGAACTTTGAGCGCAGATTTCTTCCCTGGCTGAGGTTTTTTTGAGGGGTACAAGAGGATTGAGGCCCCAAAATTTTCGACTGGGACACGACCTACCCGAGATGGCCTCGACTGATCGTGGCAAGCTTTGAACTAAGAATAGCCTAGTTATTGTGATCCCCGGGGTGTGCCGTAAAAGCCGTGCCTTGCGCTGTTAACTTATTAAAAAGAAGTGAGATGCACAGCCTGGCGAAAGGAATCGACGAGATTCCTTTCGTTCCCAACTGGGCCAGACATCACTCGTCATCAAGGAATCTGAATCCGGGCAGAATCGACGAAATGACTAATAATCGGCGATGGGTTTCAAAATGTCCATGAGGCCCAAGATCCCAAGCGCGACGAGCACCCATTCCATTTTCCGAGCTACGGTACGCGTTGGGCTTCTCGGTATCCGTCGGAGGGTGCATGAGCCCTTAATTTCAGCCACTTGGCGGCTTTCGGACTTGTTGCCCGAGGAAGGAAGCTAGACGCCCTACGCGCCGAGGTTTACAAGTGGCGCTATAATGTGAGGGGGCCCAGCGGCAATAGTAGGGGTCTTCGGGGACGTGCAGATCGGCCGACGGTTAAAATGGACAGGCCTGCGCTCGAGCGAGGCCAGTGACAATCTATGCCTGAAATTTCTCGGTTCTTCGGCATCGCGATCGGTATATTCCACAATGAGCGTGGCGTCGCGCATTTTCACGCGGTTTATGGCGAGCGCGAGATCTCGGTCGACGTGGAATCCGGCACGATCCACGGCCAATTCCCGGCCAGGGCCTTGCGCCTCGTGCTGGAATGGGCCAACCTGCACCGGGGAGAATTGATCGACAACTGGCAACTTGCGCGGCAAGGGCAACCTCTCAGGCGCATTGCCCCTCTGGAGTGAGCATCATGGACTATCACGTTGTCGAGGCACGCTACGTGACCGCCCACGTCGTGTGGCTCCGGTTTCGCGACGGGACGAGGGGCGAGATCGATCTGGCGCATGCTCTCCGTGGCCCTATCTTCGAACCGCTGCTCAATCCCGCCGCCTTCAGTCAGTTCCAGATTCATCCGGAGTTCCATACCCTCGTTTGGCCCAACGGAGCCGACTTTGCGCCCGAGTACTTGCGCGATAATGTGCGCGTTGCGGCCTAACCAGCAAGCGCGACCCGCCACCTGGAGCTTACTCTTACTTCTTTAATCGCGCGGTGGAATGACGGACCACGAGTTCGGTGGGGAGCAGGACCTTCTCGCACGGGCGCGAATCGGTGTGTCGAATGCGCTTCAAAAGGTTCATGGCGGCGGTGGTGCCCAATTCCGCCGCCGGTTGGCGCACCATGGTGAGCGGCGGATCCAGGTGCGCGCTCCATTCAAAATCGTCGAAACCGACTACGGACACGGCCTGCGGACATGCCAGACCCAGTTCGCGAATCGCCGCGAGCATACCCAGAGTCATGCGATTGTTGCACATGACCACGGCGGTCGGGCGGTCGGCAAGCTTGAAGAGCTCCAGGGCGCGCCGGTAGCCAGAGTCTTCCGTGTTGTCGCCGGGGCGGATGAGTTTGGAATCCACCCGAATCCGGTAGGCGCGCAATGCCTGTTTGTAACCCGCAAGACGCTCGGCGGCGTTAAGAAGATTCAGCGGCTCGGGGACGATCCCGATGCGCCGATGGCCGAGTTGGAGCAAATGCTCGGTGGCATTAAACGCCGCCTTGACATTGTCGATTAAGACCGAGTCCACTTGTGCGTGCAGCGGGCTGCGGTCAACGTACACCAGCGGCGTGAAGCGCACGAGGCCCGGGATGGAAGCAATCTGGTTGTCCGTGGCCATGCTCGGAACCAGGATGATCCCGTCCGTGGTATTCCCCGAAAACAGCATCAGGTAGTCGTACTGCCGCTTCCAGTCCTCGCGAGTATCGGCAACGATCAAGCGATAACCCTGGGAGGAAAGGTAGTCTTCCGCACCGCGCATCAGATGGGAGTAGAAAGTGTTCGCGAGGTCAGGGACGATCAAGGCAATGGTGCGGGTCTCGCGCAGGCGCAAGCTGCGCGCGATCTGGTTGGGGCGGTAATCGGCTTCGTGTAGAGCCTTTTCGATACGCGCCCGCAGCGAGTCGCTTACGTAGCCGTTTTTATTAATCACCGCCGAAACGGTGGAGATGCTGACCTTGAGCTCTCTGGCGATCTGACGAATGGTGGCCATGGGATGGGGAATTGAGCCGAGAACCGTACCGCAGTTCTTCTATTATAGGCGGACGTGCCTGTCAACTTTTTTTGCGTGGTGTCCTGATCTTGCCGAGCTAGGCGTACCCAAGAGCGGCCAGTTTCCGACGGGACGAGGCATGATCCATGTGGATTTAAACCGGGTTGCCGACAATCGTCCAATCGGCGCCGATTGAGCGGGAAGAAACCGTCCAAATCTACTCATAATTCAACGCGGTCATGGGGTCGACGCGCGTGGCGCGGCGGGCGGGAATGTAGCAGGCCGTGAGCGCGACGAGCAGGAGAAGCGCGGAAACGGCTATGAAAGTCAGCGGGTCGGAGGCGTGGACGCCGTAGAGCAGGCTGGTCATGAGTCGCGTGAGTAGCAATGCGCCGCCGACGCCCACAACGATTCCGCACAGAGCCAGTTTCGCGCCGTGCCCGACGATCAAACGCAAGGCGTCACGCGGCTGCGCGCCAAGAGCCATGCGAATGCCGATTTCGCCGGCGCGTTTGCCGACCATGTAGCTCATCACTCCGTAGATGCCAATGGCGGCGAGCGAGAGAGCGAGTGCGGCGAAAATGCTGATGAGCAGCGCGGAGAAACGGCGCGGCGAAAGCGTGTCGGAGAGAATCTCGTCCATGGTGCTAACGGCATCGGCCGGGAGCATGGGGTCGATCTGGTGGATGACGTTGGTTGCGGCGGAAGCGATGAGGTGAGGATCGGAGGAAGTGCGAATCAGCAGATAATCGGTCCAACCTCCGCAGAAATAGGCGTCGTATGTGGGAGCGGCGTCGAGGCCGAATTGATGCACGTTACCGACGACGCCGACGATGGAGAACCAGCACGGTGTAGGTGTAAGCGAGCAAAGATTGATGCGCTTGCCGAGGGCGTCGCCTAGGGGCCAGAAGCGGCGGGCCATGGCTTCGTCGATGTCGATGTTCGAGCTGTTCCAATCCTCTTGCGTGAGGGTGCGCCCTCGAAGGAGTGGGACGCCGACGGTGGAGAAATAGCCGGGCGTGATGCCGCGTGTTTCGACGATGGGGCGAACACCCGCGTCGGGAATGGGGCGGTTTTCGATGACAAAACGCGAGGCAGATTGAAGGTGCGAGCCGAGGGGCAGGACGCTGATGCCGGCGGCGGATTTCACGCCGGGAAGAGCGTCTACCTGCTGGACGATTTGTAGAAACTCGAGGCCGCGCTTTTCCGTGGCGTCCTGCCGCTGCGCGGGTGTCATTCTGTTGTAGGCGTCGGTGGAAATGGCGGCGATGGGAACGTGCGTGGTCAGCAGGTGGTCCGCGCGGAAGCCGGGGCTCACATTGAGCAAATCGTGGAGGCTGCGCAAGAGCAATCCGGCGCCGATGAGCGGAACGAGAGCGAGGGCGATTTCACCAACCACAACGAGATTGTGAAGTTTGTGGCCGGAAAAAGCGCCGCTCCCCTTGCCGCCTTGCTTGAGCGCGGCGTTGACGTTGGTTTTGCGAACTTGCAACGCGGGCAAAAGGCCGCAGGCGACTCCGGCGAGGACGCACACGGCGAGAGTGAAAAGAAAAACGGCGCCATTGAGATGCGACGCTTGAACCGCAGAGAGGGTGGTGGGAGCAAGGGCGCCGAGAAGTTTCACTCCCGCGGCGGCGAGGGCGATGCCAAGTGCGCCTCCAGCTAAAGCGAGGAATACGCTCTCGGTGAGGAGTTGCTGCATGAGGCGGCGCGAGTTGGCGCCGATCGCGATGCGCAGGGCGATTTCTTTTTCGCGGGCGGCGTTGCGCGCGAGGAGCAGATTGACGATGTTGGCGCAGGCGATGAGCAGGACGAGGCCGACTGCGGCGAACAGAACAAGCAGGCTTTGGCGCATTTGCGCGGCGGCGGGATTTTGCAGGGGACGAACGAGGACGCCGAAGCCTTTGTGCTGCGCGGGATAGGCGATGGCCGACTGCCGATTGAGCGCTTCAAATTCCGCGCGGGCCTGCGCGATGGTTACGCCGGGCTTGAGTCGCGCGATGGCTTCAATTTGGTGATAAGTGTGGTCGGTCGGCGGGTCGGGGTACTGACCGAAGGACATCCACAGATCGAACGAATCGAGTACGCCGGAATTGCCGGGAAGCACGCCGACGATGGTGTAACGGAGGCCGTCGAGCGTGACGACGCGCCCGAGCACACCGGGATCAGAGCCGAAACGGCTTTGCCAGAAATGATGAGAGAGAATGACGATCGGCGCGCT